>NZ_JAQQEF010000011.1:0-272861 GCF_046027605.1 Paraburkholderia fungorum | reverse complement strand
TCCCCCATGTGCAATTATTTTCAAAAAGTTGAGAGGCACCGAAACGGCGCTTGCTCATGGCATCGAAAAAATACTTAGGCATCCGAGTTAATTTCGGCCAATAACAGCGATTGCAATTTTTTGCAAGCGAGAGCCACGATCGAGCGATCTCACGCGGCGATACACAGAAGGCCAGGAAAGGACAAAGGAAGCATGAAACGAAAGAATAGAAGGCGAATAGTAAAAACTGCCCGCAAGTCACGCGAACGGGAACGGGGATAGAGACAGAGACAGAGACAGAGAAGAAGCGTGCGCGAGGGCGTGGGTTTTATGAAGTACTTTTCGGCGCGCGAAGCGCCGCCGGAAGAATGACGGCCTTGTCACTCACGTCGAATGTGCGAGGGCACTGATTCCAGATGCACCACTACCGTAACTGTGCGGGGGACCCGCTTATGAGCTGGCGGGTTGAGCCGCTTTCTTTGCTTATCTTTCTTTGCGGCGGCAAAGAAAGTAAGTGCTGCCCCGCACAGGGGCGACGCTAATAGACCAATATCAATTCAAGGAGAGGCCAAAAATCCAGATCAAGGAAAGGCCAACGCCGTAGGCGGACCTAGAGAACAAGCGCCGATCGGGCAGACAAAAAAAACGATGGCCAACCCACCACCGCAGACCAACAGACCAACAGACCACCAAACAAACAGACAAACAGACAAACAGACAAACAGACAAACAGACAAACAGACAGACAGACAGACAGACAGACAGAAAACCAAAAACCGCTAAAGCCCCTCCCCCCGCAGCCGTAAACAAGTAATCCCGCCACATATTTAAGCCGTCGACCATGGAAAACCGAGCCGAAGCCAAAGCAGAAACCAAAGCAGACGCCCAAACCGCGGCGTCTCCCCCTCCATCATCCTCCCTGACTCTGGGCGCAGTCCCCGTCGCCACGCCCCTCCCGTGGCCAATCGCAGACGCCGACGGCACGCTTCTCTTCGCCCGCGGCGCTATCCTGGCGACTCCGGCCGAGCGCCAATTCCTGTTCGACCATTTCCACCCGCACCGCGGCGACTTGCTAGACACGGCCACGCAGCCAGAACCCGACCACCGCGCCGACACCTCCGGCAAACTCACCCTAAAGGACATGCACCTCACAATAGGTGCACTAATAGGCATCCGTTCCCAGCTAGGCAGCGGCGCCCCGATGCATCCATGCCGCATCATCGGCTTCGCGCCCAACCACGCGCTCTTCGTGACGCCGCCACTGGAAGACGGCCGCATCCTCCCGCTACGCCTCGGCGAAAACATCGAGATCGTCGCCATCGCGAGCCATGCCGTGTTTCGCTTCGTCTGCACGGTCGAAGCGGTTTGCCGCGCCCCACTCGACTACATCGTGCTATCGAAACCCGGCGCAATCCGCCGCCTGCGCGAACGCAAGTCGATTCGCGTGCATGCACACCTTGCGGTACGCTTCGGCATCGGCGAAACCGGCGATTCATATGAAGGTCTGGGTCTCGCCAAAAGCATCAGCGCACTCGGCATGTCGCTGACCGCCTCGTGGACGCTGGGCGCAGTCGGCGAACGATTGCGCATCGCTTTCTGCGTCAAATCGGCGAACTTGCAAACCGAGGTCCAAACCACCGCGGTCATCCGCAATGTGCAAAAAGGCAGTGGGCCCGACGAGCCGTCGATCCATGGCCTCGAACTCGATCAACTCGATGCTTCGCAACAGATGGCGATGAAAGTCTTCGTATTCGACCGCCAGGACGACGTGCAGTACTGGTCCAACGGTTTGAAATAAGCGCACGAAAAATACACGCACAAAAAACGCGCACGACACCGCGCCGCATGGCGCGCGTGCCGCTCAGGCGATCAGTTCTTCCGGCGTCAAAAGCGTCGCGCCCCATGCATCGGCAAGCGTCCTGCAACGGCCCAGCCGCACCGTCTCCCGCTCGAAGTCGACAAATACCACCTCGTCCGCGTGGAGCGGCCGCACCGGTTGATCGCCACTGCGGCCGTCCGTCAAGATCCACAGCCAACGCTGCTGCGCGGGCTTGCGCCGGGCGCTGCGCTCCAGCACCTGCGCGGCGTGACGCACGCCGGACGCTAGCGGCGTCCCACCGCCCCCACCCACCGGCCTGAGCCACCGCTCGTTCCACCAGCGCGGCACGGCGGGACCGAAACGCAGATCGGCGCCAGCGCCGCCAAAACACACCAGCGCCGCCTCGGCACGCGCGGCGCTTGCGCGATCGAACAGCGCAATCAGCAAACCCTTGGCAAGTGCGAGCCGCTGCCCGCCAAGCATGGAACCGGAACAATCGAGCACGAAGCAATGCAGTACACCGCCTTGCGGCGCCTCGCGCACGAAGCGCAAATGCTCGGCGCGCAGCGTGTCCTGACGCATCGCCGTGAGCGTCGGCAGCCATGCAATGCGCCTGCCACGGGCGCCTTGCAAACGGCTGCGCGAACCTGGCGCGGCACCTTGCCGCCATCGAAAACCGCTGCGCGAGTCAGCGGCGGCACCCTTCCGATGGCTCAGCGTTTTTTTGCGTTGAGCGCAATGACGCCTTTGACCTGCGCGACGCCCGCGGGCTGCGGTGGCAAATAACCCCAATCGCTGTCGTCGGCAGCGGCGCCTGGCGCTGCATCCTGAGAAGCTTGCGAAGCGCTTGCATCCGCGTCGTCAGGTGTCTGCCGCGGCACTTCGCGCTCACGTGCGTCATCCTCTGCACGCATCTCGCGATCGTGGCGCCGATGCATCAGCGCCGCCTCAGCGACTCGCTCGACGTGCCCGGTCGTCACCACAGCCGCCTGCTCCAGCGCCGCCAATGCCCGCGCTGCACGCAACATCACGAGATCGGCGCGCAACCCATCGACCGCTGCATCGATGCACAGTGCACTGACATGCGCATGCACGGCATCGTCGAAGTCGAGTTGCGGTAGCGCTTCACGCGCAGCACGAATCCGCTGGACATACGCTTCCTGTTGCTGCGCATATCCCGCCCGAAAACCCTGCGGATCAAGATCGAACGCAAGACGTCCCTTGACGATCTGCTGACGCACCCGCGGCTCGAAACAGTTCTGCAACTCGACCATCAAACCAAAACGGTCGATCAGTTGCGGCCGCAATTCACCCTCTTCCGGATTCATCGTGCCGATCAGCACGAAGCTCGCGTCGTGACTGTGCGAGACCCCATCGCGCTCGACTGTATTCACGCCACTGGCAGCCGCATCGAGTAACGCATCGACGAGCGCATCGGGCAGCAGATTCACTTCATCGACATACAGCACGCCACGATGCGCTTTCGCGAGCAGGCCCGGCGAAAAACGCACGGCGCCATCGCGCAACACGGTTTCGATATCGAGCGTGCCGATCAAGCGGTCTTCACTCGCGCCGAGCGGCAAATTCACCAATTGCCCTTCCGGCAACAACTCGGCGAGCGCGCGCGCCGCGGTCGATTTCGCGGTGCCACGCGGCCCACTCACCAGTACGCCACCCAGCCCCGGATCGATCGCGGCCAGCAATAGTGCCTGCTGCAAAGGCGCTTGCCCGATCAGCGCAGCAAAGGGAAAAGCCGGCCGCTGAGTTTGAATCGCTGCGTTCATGTTTGCCTTCCTTCGATCTGCTGTTCACTCGCGAGCAGATGCTGTTCGACCTGCGCGCGATAATCGCCGGGCGCTTGCCACAAACCGCGCTGCATCGCCTCGAGCAGGCGCTCGCAGATCGAATGCATGGCGTGCGGATTGTGCCGCTGCAAGAATTCGCGCGTATCGGCGTCGTTCAGATAGGCGTCGGTGACGAGCGCGTACTGATGATCGGCGATCACGCGCGCGGTCGCATCGTAGCCATACAGATAGTCGACCGTCGCGGCGATTTCAGCGGCGCCTTTATAGCCGTGCCGCTTGACGCCATCGATCCATTTCGGATTGACCACGCGAGACCGGATCACACGTGCGATTTCTTCATGCAACGTGCGCACGCGCGGTGCCGCCGGATTACTGTGGTCCGCGTGATAGACCTGCGGCTGATGGCCCGCCAGATGCCGCACCGCCGCGACCATACCGCCCTGGAACTGATAGTAGTCGTTCGAATCGAGCAGGTCGTGCTCGCGGTTATCCTGGTTCTGCAGCACCACATCCATCGCGGCGAGACGCGTGCCGAATGCGTGGCGCGCTTCTTCGCCGGCGCTTTTCTGCGTGTAGGCATAACCGCCCCACGCCTGATAGGCATTCGCGAGATCGGCGTCGGTATCCCATTGTTGCGAGTCGATCATGTCCTGCAGACCCGCGCCATAAGCGCCGGGCCGCGCGCTGAATACGCGCCAGCCGGCGCGCTTGCGCGCTTCGGAGGCGTCCATGCCGCGTGCTATCAGTGCGTCGCGTTCACGCAGCACGCGCGCGCGGATCGGGTTCAGATCTTCAGGCTCGTCGAGTTCGGCCACGGCCTGCACGGCGGCATCGAACAAATGCATCACGTTGGCGAAGGCATCGCGGAAAAAGCCGGACACCCGCAAGGTGACGTCGATACGTGGCCGGTCGAACGCTTCGATCGGCATGATTTCGAAGTCGGTCACACGGTGACTGCCCGGCGCCCACTTCGGCCGCACGCCGAGTAAGGCGAGTGCCTGAGCGATGTCGTCGCCGCCAGTGCGCATGGTCGCCGTGCCCCATACCGAGAGGCCAATTGCTCGCGGATAGTCGCCTTTTTCCTGCAAATGCCGTTCGATCAACTGCTGCGCGGATTTCAAACCGAGCGACCACGCCGCTTGAGTCGGCACTGCGCGCGTATCGACCGAATAGAAGTTGCGGCCGGTAGGCAGCACGTCGGGACGTCCACGCGACGGCGAACCGCTCGGCCCCGGCGGCACGAAACGCCCTTCGAGACCGCGCTTCAGATGCAACATTTCCTGCGGACCGCAGGCGTCGAGCCGCGGCAGCACATCATTGCGCAGGCGTTCGATAACACGTTCGGCCTGGGGTAGGGCTCCGGCAGGAGGAAGCGCTGCGCTGTGCGTTTCATCGCCGCATACATCGCGCAACATCGAGGCCGCCAATAGTTCCAGACGCTCGCGCGCATCGCCACAGTGCCGCCAGGGCGCATCGCTCACACGCTGCAATACCGCCGGACGAGGACCGTCCCACACAGCCGACCAATCCACCGATAGCGGATCGAACAGATGATCCATCCGCAGATCGCGCGCCAATGCATCGATCAAACCGGCCTTGCCGCCCTGGCCATCGCCGACCGGAAAGCGGCCCAGCGCAAGCAACGTATCGCGCCGCTGCACACCCTCCGGCGATTGTCCGAACGTGTGCAAACCATCGCGAATCTGCGCCTCCTTCAACTCGCACAGCCAGGCATCGACGCGCGTCAGCAGCACGTCCTCATCGTCCTGACCGGTCGGTTCAGCGAGACTCAGTTCTTCATGCAGCTTATGCTCGACGATGGTCGCGAGAATCGTGCGCCTCAACAGCTTCGAACGGCGTGGATCGACCATCAGCGCTTCATAGTATTCGTCGACCTGGCGTTCGAGGTCCTGCAATGGCCCATAGCTTTCGGCGCGCGTGAGCGGCGGCATCAGATGATCGATGATGACGGCCTGCGTTCGACGCTTCGCCTGACTACCCTCGCCCGGATCGTTGACGATGAACGGATACAGATGCGGCATCGGCCCGAGGATCAGATCGGGCCAGCAGGCATCGCTCAACGCAACGCTCTTGCCCGGCAACCACTCGAGATTGCCGTGCTTGCCCACATGCACGACCGCGTCGATACAGAACTGATGACGCAGCCAGAAGTAGAAAGCCAGATACGCGTGCGGCGGCACGAGTTCGGCATCGTGATAGCTCGCGTAATCGCCCTGCTGCCGTGAACGCGACGGTTGAATCCCAACGAATGCATGCCCGCAGCGCCAGCCCGCAATCATGAAACGGCCACGCCGCAACGTGGGATCCTGTTCAGGCGGACCCCAGCGTGCGGTCAGCGCATGGCGCGCTTCAGCGGGCAACGCGTTGAAGTACACGAGATAATCGTCGAGCGCGAGGCTTTGCAACGCGGGCCGTAAATCACGCACGACCGGATCGTTGGTCACACCTTCGGTCAGCTTTTTCAACAGTGCGTCGCCGTCGGCGGGCAACTCCGCCAGGCGATATCCTTCGTCGCGCAACCTCGACAGAATGCCGACGACCGATGCCGGCGTATCGAGCCCCACTCCGTTGCCGATGCGCCCTTCGCTCATCGGATAGTTGGCGAGAATCAGCGCGAGCTTCTTGTCCGCGTTGTCGAGCCTGCGCAGACGGCACCAGCGGCGGCTCAGTTCGGCCAGAAAGCCGACGCGCTCGAGGTCCGGTTGATAGCGGACCACATCGACCTCGGTGTGCGGACAACGATAGGCGAGCCCCTTGAAGCTGATCGCCCGCGTGATGATGCGGCCGTCCATTTCCGGCAGCGCGATATGCATGGCGATATCGCGCGAGTTGAGGCCCTGATTGTCCTTGACCCAATCCTCGCGATTGCCGCCGCTTAGGATCACCTGCAGCACCGGCGCGTCGCCGGCGAGCGCAAGCGGCTCGGGATCGTCGATGGCCGAGGCGGCGAACGCCGTCGTATTCAAAACCAGTGCGACATCATGTTGCGCGCACAACTGCTGCACGACGTCGCGGCTCATCGCATCTTTCAGCGAAGTAATCGCGATTGGCAGCGGATTCAGGCCTTGTGCTTCGAGCGCCTCGATCAGCGCGTCGAACACTGCTGTATTGGCCGCCTGTAGATGCGCCTTGTAGAACAGAATCGCAGCAACGGGCGCGTTCTCACGCCAGCGCGCCTGCCAGTCGGAGGTCGTCGGCGTATCGCGTTCGGGATGGTAGAGCGTCGCGGCAGGCAACGCGCGCGGCGGCGCAGGTTCGCGCCCCCAACCAAACGAGCGGTAGGCGATAAAACGCAGGAACGCCTCGGCATTCTGCGGGCCGCCTTCACGCAGATAGCGCCATAGCTGATGACACAGTTCGGCGTCGGCAGTGCTGCGCGCGAGCAGGTTCGGATCTTCCTGCAAATCGCCGGAGAACATCGCGAGTGTCTGCTGGTTGCGTTCGGCGAGCGCGACCACCTGTTCGATGCCATACGGCCAATAGGCCTCACCGCCGAGATGATCGACCACCACGACACGCGCGTGCTGAAGCACGTCTTCGACATAGAAATCGACTGAAGCCGGCTGGCGCAAATAGGTGACGTTCGCGAGCCTTATGCTCGGAAAGCCCTCGCCCAGACGAGGCACCACGCTGGCGAGCAACGACAGCGTGGTATCGGCGGAACTGAGCACCACGATCTCGGCGGGCTGTTGATCGATACGGATCACGCCTTGCGTATCGTCGACAAAACCGCCCGGCGTGGTGCGCAGCAGATGCATGAGCAGTTACGCCTGTTGCGGCTGGGTGCTCGCCACGGCGCCCAGGGCGGCGTCGAACGCCTGTTGCAGCGCGGCCTGGTCGAGGTCTTCACCAATCAGCACGAAGCGGCTTTGCTGGCCCTCGCCCGCTTCTCCGGCCTGCCAGCGCCGGTCGAAGTAACTATCGAAACGACGGCCCACGCCTTGGATCACCAGACGCATTGCCGCCCCCGGCAATGCCGCGAATCCTTTCACGCGGTAGATCGTGTTGCTTTCGACGAGACCCTGCAACGCCGCGATCACTGCCTCGCGCGATGAAACATTCGCGTGGACGACCACCGAATCGAATTCGTCATGGTGATGATCGGCGTCATCCGCCGAACCATGGTGATCGTGGCGCAGGTGGATCGTCTGCTCCGAGGCCGCTTCGAGGCCCAGCAACGTATGCAGATCGAGCTGGCCCATCTGTGCGCGCACGATCTTCACTTGCGGCGGAATTTCTTCGCGGATGATCGCTTCGACCGAAGCTTGATGCGATTCGTCGAGCAGATCGGTTTTGTTCAGAATCACCAGATCAGCCGCCGACAATTGATCTTCGAACAGTTCGTGCAGCGGCGATTCGTGATCGAGATTTGGATCGGCCTTGCGTTGTGCATCCACCGCGACCGGATTGTCGGCGAACTGGCCGCTCGCCGCGGCCGGGCCGTCAACCACGGTGACGACCGCGTCGACAGTAAAGCTATTCTTGATCTGCGGCCAGTTGAACGCCTGCACCAGTGGCTTCGGCAACGCGAGACCGGAGGTTTCGATCAGCACGTGATCGATCTGCTCGCGGCGCTCCACCAGCTTTTCCATCACCGGGAAAAACTCTTCCTGCACGGTGCAGCACAGGCAGCCATTCGCGAGTTCATACAGTTGCCCTTCGGTCTCGACGCCGTTTTCATCGCAACCGATCCCGCATCCCTTGAGGATTTCCCCGTCGATGCCGAGTTCGCCGAACTCGTTGACGATCACCGCGATGCGCTTGCCGCCCGCATGCTGAAGAATGTGCCGCAGCAGCGTGGTTTTGCCGCTGCCGAGAAAGCCCGTGACGATCGTAACGGGGATCTTGCGCATTTGAGTTTGCATCGTGAGGTCTATCCGTAGGAGTTGCACGTGCACGCCGGCGCGTCTACGCGTTTTTGTCTGCAGAGGTCATGAACGCGCCACCGCATCCCCGCGGTGAACGTTCTTCGTAGTCTGGCCGGTATCCGGGCTGGCGAAAGCGCCGCTTCACCTTCCCGGGCGAGTGGTTTCTCGCCCAGTGGTCATCTGCCGACGCGGCCTTGCGCGTGGACATTGAAGCCGGCTCCGCGGCGCCAGGCAACAACCTGGAACCGCTTTTCGCTTACCGTTGCGGGGGCAGCACAGGTTGACCCGATCCGTTGCAGGTGGGCACCCTGTTTCCCGTTTAACTGCATGCGCGTGAGCGCGCATGCGAGCACCAAAGTGCGTGCGAGTTTAGGCGCGCAGCTCCGTGCAGTCAAGGAAACGCGGGCGCTGGCAGGGCCTTTGCGCAGTGCCGGCGCGGCCTGCCGTGTGCTATCGTATGCGCGCGTTTGGTGCCCGCACATGCGTTCGCATGTGCAGTTAAACGGGAAACAGGCCGCGCTTGCCGCGCTCAACCTGTGCTGTCCCCGCAACGGTAAGCGACCTGCGGTGCGTTCGCATCGCGCATGCGTTTTTGATGCCACTGTCTGACGAATCCGGACGGGAAGGCAAAACGCATGAGGCCGTCAGCCCGGATACCGGCCAGACGCGGAGGCAGTGAATCTCACGCTGCCGGCCGCCGGAATCCGCGAGGGACGGACGTGAAGGCGCAGAAGCACGATGTGGCGCGGTCGTCGGCGTTTCCTGCGGGAAACGCGGCGAGTGGCGTTTTTCGTCGCGCGTAATCCGTAGCACCGCATGACCTCAATTTCCGCCGCCTGCGGCCTCATCGAGCCTCGACCGTTCCCGCCTGTCACGACGTGGCGTACGCCATGCGCGCGGCGATGAGCCGCGCCTGGCTGATCGGCGCTGGGCCCGGCGACGTCGAACTGATGACGCTCAAGGCAACCCGCGCTCTCGCGCAAGCCGATGTGATCCTGGTCGACGATCTGGTGAATCCCGACGTGCTGCAATTCGCGCGCGCCGACGCGCTGGTCGTGTATGTCGGCAAACGTGGCGGGCATCCGTCGACGCCGCAGGCCGACATCGTCGCGCAGATGCTCGAGCACCTGCAGGCCGGGCGCAGCGTCGCGCGTTTGAAAGGCGGCGACCCGTTTGTGTTCGGCCGTGGCGGCGAGGAGCAGCAGGCGTTGCATGCGGCGGGTATCGAAGTGGACGTGATCAACGGCATCACTGCCGGGATTGCGGCGCCCGCGGCGATCGGGATTCCGGTCACGCATCGCGACCACGCGCAAGGCGTGGTGTTCGTCACCGGGCACGGCGCCGGCAGCGGTGAGCCGGACTGGGCGGCGCTCGCCGCCACACGGATGACGCTGGTGATTTACATGGGCATGCGGCGGCTGAACGAGATCGTCGGCGCGTTGCTCGCGGCCGGCATGAGCGCCGATATGGCGTGTGCGGCGATCGAGTCGGCCACGCGTCCCGAGCAACGGCACGTGCTCGCACGGCTCGGCGAGTTCGCGGAGACGGTGTCGCGCGCCGGGATAGGGTCGCCGGCGGTCGTGGTGATTGGTGGGGTGGCGTCGCTGGCTTTGGCGCGGGATGCTGGGAATGCGGGTGCGGTGGACGCGGACGCGGTGGACGCGGGTGCGGCGAAAGCGGACGCGGTGGATTCGGATGCTGTGGATGCAGGTGCTGTGAAAGCGGACGCGGTGAAAGCGGCGGGCGCTGCAAACATGGCGAACGCTGCCGGAGCGACGGACGCTTCGGACCCTTCGGACCCTTCGGACGCGCAATGAAAACGCTCACCGTCGGCATCGGTTGTCGCTTGCACAGCTCCGCTGAGCAGATCGAAGCGGCCGTGCGTGCCGCCCTCGGCTTGCATGCGTTCGATGAAATCAGCGCAATCGCTTCGGTCGACATCAAAGCTCACGAAGCCGGTTTGCTCGAATTCTGCGCACGTCATACGTTGCCGCTGAAATTGTTTAGCCGCGAGCAGATTGCGGCGATGTCCGTGGACAATCCGTCGGCGGCCGCACGCGAGCATCTCGGCGTGGACGGCGTCTGCGAGCCGTGCGCGTTACTCGCTGCAGCGGCCGAATTTGATGCAGCCAACGCGTCCAGTACAGCCGGCACCTCTGGCGCACCCCATGCACCGATTACATCCAACACCGTCCAGGCGCGCCTTCTCACGCGCAAAACCACGCACAACGGCGTCACCATGGCGATAGCATCAACCACCGCCCACCCCGCCCGCGAACAGACAAACCCCGACACTCACGCACAGGACCTTCCATGAAGACCGATCCCGAATCGCATCAGCGCATGACCGAGCGCCGGCGCGAAGGCCACGAGAAAAAGCAGGCCAGCGCCACCGTCGAAAAAGGTCTGCTGATCGTCAACACCGGCACCGGTAAAGGCAAGACCACGGCCGCGTTCGGCATGGCCGTGCGCGTGCTGGGGCACGGCATGCGCCTAGGCGTCGTGCAATTCATCAAAGGCGCACTGCATACTTCAGAGCGCGACTTCCTCGGGGCGATCGCCAATTGCGACTTCGTCACGATGGGCGACGGCTACACCTGGAACACGCAGAATCGCGACGCCGACATCGCCACCGCGCGCAAAGGCTGGAACGAGGCGCGCCGCATGATCGAAAGCGGCGACTATCAGATGGTGATTCTCGACGAACTGAACACGGTGTTGAAATACGAATACCTGCCGCTCGATGAAGTACTGTCGGTCCTGAATGCGCGGGCGCGGATGCTGCACGTGGTGGTGACCGGCCGCCATGCGCCGGACGCGCTGATCGAAGCCGCCGACCTCGTCACCGAAATGCGCATCGTCAAACACCCGTATCGCGAGCAAGGCGTGAAAGCGCAACGCGGCGTGGAGTTCTGAGCGATGTCCACGTCCCCCCAGCGTACGTCCGACGGGAAGTCGCCCCAGGGAACTGCCTGCGGGGCTCCTGCCCAAGGCACTTCCGCCGGAACGTGCCCCGCCCTGTTCATTAGCGCGCCGGCGTCGGGTCAAGGCAAGACCACGATCACCGCGGGTCTCGCGCGCTATCACCGGCGGCTGGGGCGACGCGTGCGCGTATTCAAGACCGGCCCCGACTTTCTCGACCCGATGATTCTGGCGCGTGCCAGCGGCGCGCCGGTCCTGTCGCTCGATCTGTGGATGGTGGGCGAGTCGGCCTGCCGGAACCTGCTCGCACAAGCGGCGGCCGAAGCGGACCTGATCCTGATCGAAGGCGTGATGGGTCTGTTCGACGGCACGCCGAGCAGCGCCGACCTGGCAACCACGTTCGGGGTGCCGGTCCTCGCGGTGATTTCGGCGAAAGCGATGGCGCAGACCTTCGGCGCGGTCGCCTTTGGCCTTGCGCAATTCAAGCCGCAAGTGCCGTTTTACGGCGTGCTCGCCAATCGCGTCGGCTCGTCAAGGCACGCGCAAATGCTCGAAGAAGCGTTGCCGCCGGACCTTCGCTGGTGCGGCTACATCACCGGCACCGACGAGATCGAGTTGCCCGATCGCCATCTAGGCTTGCATCAGGCCGACGAGATTGACGATCTGGACACGCGCCTCGAGCGCGCCGCCGATGCGCTCGCGCAAACCGCGCTGGCTGAATTGCCGCCGCCGGTCGAATTCGGCGCGCCGATGCCCGAAGCGCTGCCGCATCTTCTGGAGGGCAAGCGCATCGCCGTTGCACGCGATGCCGCGTTCTCGTTCATCTATCCGGCCAATGTCACGTTGTTAGAGGCACTTGGCGCGCACGTCGACTATTTCTCACCGCTCGCCGATGAAGCACTGCCGGAGCACGCGGACGCGCTGTATCTCCCGGGCGGCTACCCCGAACTACACGCGGCAGCGCTGGCAACCAGCACCCGCAGTGCCGCGACAATCCGTGCGCACGCCGCAGCGGGCAAACCGCTCGTTGCCGAATGCGGCGGCATGCTCTACCTGCTCGACCAGCTCACCGACACGCACGGCACCACCACGCCGATGCTCGGCCTACTACCCGGCCATGCGACGATGCAACCGCGCTTTACCTCGCTCGGCATGCAACAGATCGACAGTCTGCACGGTCCCATGACTGGCCACACCTTCCATTATTCGAAGCTGACAACGCCGCTCACGCCGCTGCGTTCAGCCACCCGGCCACATAGCGATGCCCCCGGCGAGGCCGTATTCCGCGCCGGCTCGATCGTGGCAACCTATATGCATGCTTATTGGCCCTCCAACCCGGCCTTCACGGCCGCCCTGTTCCATGGCGAAGCCTTTTAACGATTCCGAGCGCGAAGCCGTCTACCGCGCGATTTACGAACGGCGCGACATGCGCCATTTCGTGCGCGAGCCGGTCGATCCCGCCGTGTTGCAACGCCTGCTCGACGCGGCGCATCACGCACCGAGCGTCGGCTTCATGCAACCGTGGCGCATCGCGCGTATCACCGACCCGGCTTTGCGCACGGCCTTGCATGCGAGCGTCGAAAGCGAACGCCTCGCGACCGCCGACGCACTCGGCAAACGTCGCGAAGAATTCATGAAGCTGAAAGTGGAAGGCATGCTGGAATGCGGCGAACTGCTGGTGATCGCGCTGATGGACGGCCGCGAGCGGCATATCTTCGGGCGCCGCACCTTGCCCGAGATGGACCTGGCTTCGGTGGCATGCGCGATCCAGAACATGTGGCTGGCCGCGCGCGCGGAGGGTTTGGGAATGGGCTGGGTGTCGCTATTCGGCGTCGAGGCGGTTCGTACACTACTGCATATGCCCGAGGGCGCGCGGCCGGTGGCGATTCTGTGTCTCGGCCATGTCGATCAGTTCTACAGCGAGCCGATGCTGGAAACCGAGCGCTGGGCAAGCCGCATGCCGCTCGCCGAGTGCGTGTTCGAAAACCGCTGGCCGGAAGACGGCAAAGCGCCGGAATAGCCGGAATAACGCGGGCGCTTATTGCTGCAGAGGCTTGATCGACACCACTTCCGGCAAGCCGCCCGTCTTCTCGTTGCGCAGTTTCACGCGCCAGTCGGGTGGTGCATCGAACGGAAACTTTGCCAGCGCGCTTTTCACGAGCGCCGGCATCGCGTGCAGCGGATCGGCATCGCGATCGCTGCTGGCCGCGCTCACTTTGTAGACTTCCTGTCCGCTCGACCGCTCGAAAAATCGCAGCGTCAGTGTGTGCTGATAAACGCGGCCGCCGAACAGCGAAAACGGCGCTTCGGGCGAGCGTTCACACGTACCCGGCACGCAGTCCTTCACGTTGACGCCAACCCCGCCCGGCCGCGTGTCGTACGCAACCGAAAGTAAATAGTGCGTGGGCTTGTCCGCGCTATCGATGAAGCCGTCCCTCGCCAGCTCATCACGCAACAAGGTCTCGAATTGTGGATGATCCGCGCTGGCATCCTGCGACGGCATGCGCGCAATCGCATAGGTGTGCTCCCCGCCCAGCGCGGCCGAAGGATTCGCCGTGTGCACGTCGGCGCTCAAGCCCGCGCATCCGCTCAGACTCGCCGCAGCCAGCGCGGCACAGATCAAGATTGTTTTCACCAGCTTCTCGCTTCGATAAGGTGTGTGTTCATCCATCATGAGCGGGCCGTTGTGGCGGCATCGGATTGCGCTTCGTCGAGCGCCGGCAGGGAAATCGTAAAAGCCGTCCCCTCGCCCGGCGCGCTGACCACCTCGACATCGCCGCCATGGCGCGTCACGACAGTCTTGACGAATGCCATGCCCAATCCCGCGCCGCCCACTTCGGGCCGCTCCGTCTCGTGAAAGCGCCGGAAGCGTTCGAACAGGCCCGCCTGTTGCTCCTTGGGAATACCGTAGCCTTCATCGCGAATCGTGCACGATACGCGTTTCGCCGCGCCGGACGTGGCCGCCGGCACAACGCCGCCTGGCGTGCCGGAACTCTTCAGGCTGCACGTGATCCGCGTGTCCGGCGGGCTGTACTTGACCGCGTTGTTCAGAATGTTGACGAGCGCGCGCGTCATCAGCGAGCGGTCGGCGCAGATCCAATGACCCTCGTCGGGTGCGGCCGTGGCGTGCGTCCCGGTTTGCAGCGTGATGCGCTTGGCGTGGGCCTGCGGCCAGACCTCGTCGCTTGCATCGATCATCAGCTCGGTCATGCTCACCGGTTCGAGCACATAGGTTTGCGATTCGGCGCGCGCGAGTTGCACGAAATCGTCGGCGAGCGTCAGCGCACGTTGCGCATAGCGCTCGATGCGCTCCAGCAAACCACGCGCGAGCACCGGCTCGCTGCGCGCCCGCTCGATCTCCACCAGCGCCAGAATCGAAGCCTGCGGCGAGCGCATGTCGTGCGACAGCAGCCGCAACGCATCTTCCCGTTGACGCTCGGCCGCGTGCAACGCGGATACGTCGACGAGGCCCGCGATCCAGCCCGTCGTCTCGCCTTGCTCATTCGTGCAATTCGCATAGCGCAGCAGATGATCGCGCGCGCGGGCGTCGCGCACCTCGACGCCTTGTGCCATCAGCGCGGCAAACTCGCGGCGCGCGGGATCGAGCAGCGCCGGCCACTGGGCATGCGCGAGCAGATTGTTTTCAGCGTCCGACGCCGTGCCGCTGTCGATGGTCTTCACCAGCGTCAGTCCGCCCAGCACCTCCCGCATCGGCCGGCCTTCCGGCAGCGACGCCCCGAGGCGCGCGAAATGCGCCTTGGCGGCATGGTTCGCGATCAGCACGATACCTTCGACATCGCTGACCAGGATCGGCTCGGGCATGCTGTCGAGGCTGTCCCACACGAAACGCTTCATGTCCTGCACACGCTGCGCGGCCTGCGCCATCAGCGCCATATGCTGCTCCAGCACGTCGCCGCCGAACTCGCGGCGGCGTTGCGGTGTCTCCGGCAGGAGATGCGGTTCGTCGGCGAGGCGCTGCAACTCTTCGCGCAGATAGGCCATCGTCATTTCGAGGCGCCGCCAGTTCCAGATCGGATACACCACGATCAGACCGAAGATCGCCGGCACCGGCGACATCCATAGTCGCGCGCCGTACAGCAAGACCGCGCTGCCGAGCGCGGCGAGCACGCCCAGCGCGACGGTCAGGAGCAGCGAGCGGCGCGGCGACAGCACCAGAAAGCCGGCGAGCAGCGCGGCGAGCGGCGACAGGGACGCCGCGAACAGCACCCATGGCTCGGCGGGCTCGAGCTCGCGACCGGTCAGCAGCGTATCCAGCACGTTCGCGTGAATATAGATGCCGGGCAGCGGCCCCAGCTCACCGGACACCGGCGTTGCAAAGCGGTCGTACAAGCCGGACGCGGTCACGCCGATCAGCACGATGCGTCCGCGCAGCTTGTCGGCCGGGACATCGCCCGCGAGCACGCTGGCGAAACTCAGCTTCGTGTAGTCCTGCGCATTCAGCCCGAAGGGGATCAGGAAGCGGCCTTCGCCATCGGTGCTGGCTTGCGTCGCCGCCTCGCCGGAGGACTGCCGGTGCGGCCGCTCATTCAATTGCAACGCGCCACGCTCGACGGCCTGTGCGACCGGCACCATCAACTGCGGCCAGCGCGAATCGGCGTCGCCCTCGAAGCGCGCGACGCTGCGCACGATGCCGTCGCTGTCGACTTCAAGGTTGATATGCCCAAGCCCGGCCGCGGCCTGCGCGAGCAGCGCCACGGGTTCGACCACGGCACGCTGGCCGGTGCTGTCCGGTGCGCTCAGCAGCAGCGGCAGATAGGTGGGACTCAGCGCGATCGCGCGGGCGAGCTGCGCGTCTTCCGGATTGGCCTCGGTAAACAGCACGTCGTAGATCACCGCGGCGGGTTTCGCCTTCGCGATCTGCTCGAGCAACTTCGCGTGCACGCTGCGCGGCCACGGCCAGCGGCCTAGCTGCGCAACGCTGGCGTTGTCGATTTCGAGCACGACGATGTCGTGCAGCAACGGTTGCGCGCGCAGACTCAGAAAACGGTCGTAGACCAGATGGTCGACGCCTGCGCTCAGGCGGCCGAGCGAACTGAGCAGAATCACCACGATGCCGAGGCAGCCGATGCCCACCCATTCGAGCAGAAAGCGATGGCCGGCGCGCCGTCCAAGGCGGGCGCGCGGATCGAGGCTCAGGCGCGTGTGTGGGTTCGGCAAAGCGTGGCGTGGTTGAGAGCTAAGGAGCGGGCGGCTGGCTGGTGCGGCCCGTGAATCTGGCAGCGTTCGCGGGCAAGCCTACCAGCGTCAGCGGGCCAACGTAAACGAGCGGATCGCGCTGCTCGTCGCATAGAAACGGCCGTTTTCGAACTGTTCGGCGACGATCGTCCAATAGTAGACGCCGGCCGGCAGCTCGCTCACCACGAGTTGGCCGCCCGTCAGATCGGTCCGGTCGACCAGCGGATGGCGCAGGTCGGCGGTCGTGGCCAGCACGAAGCGAAAGCGCGTCTCGACCGTGGAGCGGCTGACGAACCAGCGGAACTCGTAGTCGCGGCTGCCGGCACGCGGCCCCGCCGACGCTGTCAGTCCAACTTGGCGCCGCTCGAAACCGTACACCTGAGGCAGGCCTTCGAGTCCGTTCGCGTCGATCGCGGCGATACGCACGAAGTACGTGCCGTCGGCCAGATCGCCGAAATCCGCATGCGGCGCACTCACCCGCAGATCGCGGATCAGGTCGAGCTGATCGGCATCGCGCGCAATTTGCACGCGGTAGGCCACGGCGCGCCCGGCGGGGACGAGGTCGAAAGCGACCGTCTTGCCGTCCTGGACTTTTGCCGGCTCAGTGAGCGACGGCGCGGCCAGCAACGCCACCGGGCCGCCAATTTCACCGCCCGCCCGCGTGACATTACCAAAGCGTGCCTTGACGAGTTGCGCGGACGCCTGCAGCGGCACGCCCGGCGGCGGCGCAGCGGCGTGGCCGTCGGCCGCGGCCGGGTCGACGCCGACCGCGCCGTCCAGCACTTCCACGGCCGTGGTGCGCGCGTCGCCGTCGTAGGCGACCTTGAAGCGCGTCCCGCGCACCCCCGCTACCACCGACGGCGAGTGGATCTGGAAGCGGTCGTCCCTTCTGGTGGCATGCGTGACCTGGCTCTCGACTTCGCCATGCTGCAGATCGAGCACGCGATCGCCCGCGCCGGTCAGCGCGGTGCGCCGCAGCTTGCCGATGTCGAGCATGCCGTCCTGCGACATCGTGACATGCGAGCCGTCGGGCAACTCCAGC
Organism: Paraburkholderia fungorum; assembly: GCF_046027605.1. Lineage (GTDB taxonomy): Bacteria > Pseudomonadota > Gammaproteobacteria > Burkholderiales > Burkholderiaceae > Paraburkholderia > Paraburkholderia fungorum_F. The sequence goes on along the minus strand of NZ_JAQQEF010000011.1, from coordinate 255,209 downwards.
GTGACGAAGCCGTTATGACCGGTGCGGATGCGGTCGCCCTCGCCGAGCGTCGTGCCCGCCGCGAGGGGCGTATAAGGATTCGCGCCAAAAGCCTGCTCGGCCGGACCGCTGGTCGCGATCACGCGGGCCGACTCGGGATCCTGTCTGAGTTTGTCGGCCGGCAGACGCAGCGCGATTCCAGCCGGCATGCGCCGCGGCGCGGGCACATGATTCAGGCGGCTCAGCACGGCCCAATCGCCGGCATCGCGCAGATAGCGACCGGCGATTTCGTACAACGTGTCGCCTTCGTGGGTCACATAGGAAACGTAAGCGGGCGCCGACGTTCTGGTGCGCGGCTTCGGCGCGCGGGACGATTGCGCTTCCGCCGATACCGGCGCGAAGCACGTCATCGCAAGCAGACCGGCTGCCGCCAGCACGGCACCGGCGCGACGAGCTGGCGAACCTGCGCGGTCAGGCGCTACTGCATCGAAAAAAACCGTCACGCATCCCCCGCTTCGGGGCGCTCTTGGGCCTCGACCTGCGGCGTGCCGGACTCGATCCGCTCGAGCCGGTACCCATAGCCGTAGATCGGCGTCAGACGATAACCCTGCTCCGGACGCAAGCCGAGCTTGCTGCGCAGCATCGACACGTGCGTGTCCATCGTGCGCGATGGGATATCGGTCGCCTGCTTCCAGATCACATCGAGAATATGCGCGCGCGATAACGGCCGGCTCAGGTGCTGGAACAGCAGCAACGCAAGCTCGAACTCTTTCTGCGTCACGGCGACGGTCGCGCCACGCACCACCACGTGCTTCGCACCCAGATCGAATTCGAATTCGCCGAACACTTCTTTCGCCGCGGGCGGCTTCAGGTGATACGCCCGGCGCAGCAACGAGCCGACGCGCGCCAGCAGAACCGCCGCGGAAACCGGCTTGACGACATAATCGTCCGCGCCGGTGTTGAGGATCGAGGTGATATCGGTTTCGCGGCCGCGGCTCGTCATGAACAGGACCGGCAGGCGCTCGGAAAGGCTTTCGCGCACCCAGCGCAGCACCTCTTCACCCGACATGTCGGGGACGTTCCAGTCGAGCACGAGCAGGTCAAAGGTCTGGCGACGCAATTGCCGCACCAGTTCGCGGCCCGCGCCGTAAGCATGGCAGACGTGACCCGCCGCCGACAGCGTTTGGCAAACAAGATCGGCTTGAGCCGAATCGTCATCCAGGACTGCAATTCTCATAAAACCCCGCAACGCGACATCATTCTACGTAACTGGAGGCCGGCGAGCCGGCGGATGGCTGGGATGACGGCATTAGCACCGGCGATCCAGCTTCCTGCTTTCAACTTCGGCTGCACTCTTTTTCGATTAATGGTCCTTCGCCTCGCGCCCCGTTCAGCCCTGCCGCCACACTGTCTCTAAATTGGCGCGTATTTTTTGCTTTAGCGCGCTGATTACAGAGGGGGCAGAACATCATAATCGAAAACGGCCCTGCTTTTTCCCGGACGCGATTATGCCGCTCTCCGGTTCAGCTCGGCTTTTGTGAGTCATTTCATGGGACTTCCCCACTCTCTTTGACTCCGCCGGCTATTGAAATCGACCTTCGTGGGTCGCTATTCGGGTCGGTTGGTCTCGCCCGCACGGTGATTGGCCCCGTCTGCCTTTGTCATAGGTGGCCGTGCCCCGCATTTGGGTAACGGCGATTTGACAATTTGCGAGTCAGTATAGGAACTGTCTCAAAATAAATCCTTTAAGGATTGTTAGATCGTTTGGGTGAAATCAGAAGATTAGCGGGGGTATCAGGGAACTCGGCGCTTTTGGGGGCGTGTCGGAGGGGGCTGACGATGAGCGAAGTGATCCACCGCCCGTAACGCGGCGAAGGCTTGAGCAGCCCACGACAGGTTCGGATCGCAACGTGCCCCACCAATGCTATCAATTTTTGCTATCATAACAACGAAATCAAAACACCTTGGCACGCTACACGCCTTATTTAAGAAGCCCACTCTGGGTGACATCGTATTCGTGGACATAGAAGCGTTGGTCCTGGCGCTCGAGGGAGAGGTGCGAGAAGGTGCCGGATCGCGGGTGGTGTTCGAGTTGCACGGCACCCGCAGATATCTGCATCGCCCGCATCCGGGCAAAAAGGCCCGGAAATATCAGGTGGAAGAGTTGCGTGCGTGGTTGACCGAACTTGGAGTCGAACCGTGATGAATTCGATGACGTACAAAGGCTATTTCGCGCGAGTTGAATTCGATGCGCGCGAGAACATTTTTGTCGGGCGTGTGCTCGGCGTTTCAGAACGGATCAGCTTCCACGGTGAAACTGTGACTGAACTAACCGATGATTTTCATCAGGCGGTCGATCACTACCTGGAAGACTGCGCGAAAACCGGACGCGATCCGCAAAAGCCCGCATCCGGCAAGTTAATGCTGCGCATTCGGCCCGAAGTGCACGCGGCGGTCGGGATCGCAGCGGCCGCTGCCGGCAAGAGCATCAACCAATGGGTCGACGAAGTGCTGGCGCGTGCAGCGCACGCCTGAAACAGCGTCATACATCCACGCCGTATATTCGTCACGTGGGACGTGGGACGTCAACGATGCGTCACCCACGCTCCAGAGAAGCTGTCGCCCTCGCCCCTTATCGCCCGCTTTCAATCTCGGGCATCGGCGCGAATAGTGCGTCGAGATCGTCGTCCGAGAACTTGGTGGCGCCGGCGGCGTCTTCGGAGAGAATGCTGTCGGCGAGTCCCGCCTTCTGCTCCTGCAACGCCACAATCTTTTCCTCGATGCTGCCCGCGGCAATCAGCTTGTAGACGAACACCGGCTTGTCCTGCCCCAGCCGATGCGCGCGGTCGGTCGCCTGATTCTCGGCGGCCGGATTCCACCACGGGTCGTAGTGAATCACCGTGTCGGCGGCGGTCAGGTTCAAGCCCACGCCGCCAGCCTTCAGGCTGATCAGGAACAATGGCACCTCGCCTTGCTGGAAGCGTTCGACCGGCGTGACGCGGTCCGCCGTGTCGCCGGTCAGGATCACATAGGGAATCGCGGCTTCTTCGAGTGCCTCTGCAATCAGCGCCAACATGCCGGTGAACTGCGAGAACAGCAGCACGCGCCGTCCTTCCTCGATCAGTTCCGGCAGCATGGACAGCAGCAAATCGAGCTTGGCCGAACGTGTGATGCGCACGCTCTTCTCTGCTTTGTCGGCTTTGTCGGCTTTCTCCGCTTTCTCCGCTTTTCCCGCTTTGCCGCGTTTTTCGGCTGGTTTCTCGCCCGGCTCGTCCGGGTTCTCGTCGACCTTGATTTTCCGCACGAGACGCGGATCGCAGCAAACCTGACGCAGCTTCAGCAACGCATCGAGCACGATAATGTGGCTGCGCGCGAGGCCCTGCGCACTGACCGCCGCACGCACCCGCTCCTGCATTGCCGTACGCACCGTTTCGTAGAGATCGCGTTGCGCGCCTTCCAGATCGACCGAACAGACGATCGTGGTCTTGGCCGGCAACTCCTTCGCCACCTCGTCCTTCCGACGGCGCAGCATGAACGGCCGGATGCGGCGCGCCAGCAGCGCGCGGCGCACGCCGTCGCCGTTCTTCTCGATAGGATTACGCCAGCGTTTGGTGAAATCTTTCTGGCTGCCGAGAAAGCCCGGCAACAGAAAGTCGAACTGCGACCACAGTTCGCCGAGGTGATTCTCGAGCGGCGTCCCCGTCAAACACAGCCGATGCCGTGCGCGCAAGCCGCGAATCGCCTGCGCGGCTTTGGTGGTGGCGTTCTTGACGTACTGCGCCTCGTCGAGGATCAGCAGGTGATAGTCGTGCTCGGCGAGCACCTTCTGATCGCGCCACAACAGCGCATAAGTCGTGAGAATCAGTTCGTGCTCGCGGATCTGCTCGAACCGCTCCTTGCGCTGCGGGCCGTTCAATACCAGGACTTTCAGCTCGGGCGCGAAGCGCCGTGCTTCCTCGCGCCAGTTGTGCACGAGCGTGGTCGGCACGACGATCAGCGCAGGACGGTCGAGCCGTCCGGCTTCTTTCTCCGCGAGAATGTGCGCGAGCGTCTGCACGGTCTTGCCGAGACCCATGTCGTCGGCGAGCACGCCGGCCAGATCGTGCTCGCGCAGAAACTGCATCCAGTTCAGACCCTGCTGCTGATACGCGCGCAGCTCCGCCTTCAGGCCGCGCGGCACCGGCACCTCATGCAAACCGGGACCGGCCTGCAGACGTCGCGCCAACTGGCGGATCGAATCGTCGCCCTGGAATTGCCAGCGACCCGTGCTGTTCAATGCTTCGAGCCGGCCCGCGTCGACGGAAGGCACGCGCAGCGGCGCGCCGTCGGCCAACGCCCCGCCGAGTGCGTCGAACAGGTCGACCAGCACGCGCACCACCGGCTTCAGGCGGTCGGCGCGCAGACGCAGACGCTTGTTTTCCTCGGTCTTCAGTTCGATCGGCTCGTGATCGGCGATGGCTTCGAGCGCGCCGCCAAGCCAGCGCCGGTCGCGCCGGAACAGGTCGGCGAGCAGCGGCTCGAGCCGCACATTGCGTTCGCCGATGCGGATGCCCATCTCCAGATCGAACCAGCCGTCGCTCGCCTGCTGCGCGGTGCCGTCGATCGCGTCGATCTCGATGACGTTGTAGCGGAACTCCGGCGCCATCGTCACGCGCCAGCCCTTGCTGACGAGCTCAGGCACGGCGTCGTTGACGAAGGCGGACCAGGATTCGGCATCGGGCAGGCCGAGCATCGTGTCAGGCAGAAGACGCGACGCGTACACACGGCTAGTCGGGACTTTCTGCAGCCCGGTCTTGCGCAGTTCGAGCAAGCGCTTCTTTTCGGCTTCGTAGCGTCGGCGGATATGGATGACGTCGCCGCCGGGCACGGGCACGAGTGTGACGCTGCTGTCGACATTGATGCTGACGCCGTCGTAGTCGAAGCTGACGCCGGCCAGTTCAACCGCCTCCGATTTGCGCTGCCCCGCCTTGACGGCGGACGGCAGCGCATGGCTGTTGAGCGTGAGCACCGGCACGGGATCGACATCGATCACGCGGATCGAGGAGGTGTCGTGGGTGGGCGGCAGGGGCAGATCGGGCGCGATCTCGCGCAGCACCGAGGCGACCAGCGGCGCTTCGGCGAGCGAGATCGGCGGCATGGCGAGGTAATCGGGCAACTGCTGGAACGGCAACGACGACTCGACGATGCCCGCTTCATTCGCGACGCCATCCACGTACCAGATCGGCTCGGTGGGCAGCACCATGGTGGCGCGCGGCTCGGTGCACAGCACGGGCCGCAGGCGCTCGTCCGCCAGCGGCTCCCATTCGATCCGCCCTGGCCGGTCGGCGCCGCGCGATAGCGGAGTCGGCCCCTCGTGACCGGGCGCCGGTTTGAGCTCGAAGAACAGGCGTCCCGTGGCGATCAGCTTTTGCAGCATTTCCGCGCCGCCCGTCCCGCGCAGAATGAACTGACCGAAGTCCTCGCGGGAACGGCCCAGCCACAGGCCGCGCAGGATCGACAGGTCTTCGTCGGAGACGAATTTGGGTTGCTTGAGCAGGGCCGCTTCCACATTGCCCCACGGCTCGTCGACTTCGACAATCGTACTGTCCGGCTTGCAACGCGCCCGGTACAACACGACCTCATGACGCATGTGGAAGTTGGACCAGTTCAGCAGGTAGGCCAACGTTTGGGTACGCGCGGCGGCTGCCTTCTGGGCGAGCGCATCGGCGGCCTCGGCGCGCGCGCGAAACCGCTCGAGCCAGCTGACCAGTTCGGGGCGCACGCTGGACGGCGACTGCACTGTGTTTGCCGACCGTGTCTGTGGGTAACTGACAGACGGATGCCCATCGGACTCGATGTCGACGTTGGTGATGTGGTCCATCTCGTCGTGATAGGCGAGCTCGGCGAGCAGCAACGCGGCAACATGCTTGCAGTTGCGGCCGACAGGGCAACTGCAGTCGCCCTGCGCCCAAGGTGAACCGCCATCGGTACGAAATCGCACTCGCGTGCGGTAGGGTTGGCGTTGCGTACCTTGTACATCGCCGCTGAGCGTGTCGCCGCGCCACTCCACCTTCGTGACTGCGCCAACCGAGCGCGCCTTGGCGAGGGTGTGCTCACCCAGCCATTCCGTAATCCGTTCCCGATCGAAGAAAACTGACGACATCAGGGTCCATTCCTTTTCAAGCCGGCGAGGCTGCTATCCGAGGACCCAGAGGCAGCGCGCCGGGCGACGAATGACGCCTGTCCGCGCAGTTCCGGTCCAACGTGGATTGCCGTGGTAACCCGCCATTTTACGCGTTGGACGCAATTGGCTGTGGAGATGGGTTTGGAGGTGGTGGGGAGTTGATGGCTGGATTGGTTTGGCTCGGTTTGGCTGGGTTTGGCTGGGTTTGGCCGGCCCAAAGCCCGATAGCCCCACACGCTATCCGAGGCCGGACAGCCTACCGCGAAGAGCCAGTCGCTGAATTGTCGGCGGCACCGTTTGCGTCAACCGCTTCAGCATCGCCACGTACAGGCGCTCCAACACTGACTTCCAACCCCGCCGCCGCAAACACTTGAGCCAGCGCGGGAGCCGGCGCCTCGTCGGTCACCAGCAGATCGACTGCGTCTGGGCCGAAAGCGTGTACCAGCGCGCTATGACCGAATTTCGCATGATCCGCCGCGACCACTCGCCGCTCAGCCTGCGCGAAGGCGGCGAGCGAAAACGCCACGTCGGCCGGCAACGCGTCCATGAAGCGGCCCTGCATGTCGACGGCGGTGACCGAGACGATCGCGTAGCGCACGTGGAACTGGCGCAGAAAGGCCTGCACGCTGTCGCCGAAGGCGGCGGAGTCGTCGGCACGTAGTTCGCCGCCGGCGATAAACACCCGATTGCCGTTGCGCGGCGCCAGCACGCGAGCCACTTCGATGGAATTGGTCACCACCGTGAGCCGCGAACGCGCCGTAAGCGCCTGCGCGATATGCAGACAGGTTGTGCCGCCCTCGAGGATCAGCGAATCGCCGTCCCGCACGAGTTCGCCGATGCGCGCGCCGATCGCCTGCTTGCCCGCGCGGCTTGCCACCATGCGCCGCTGGAACGGCGGCTCGTCGAGGCGCTCGGGCAGCATGATGCCGCCGTGGACCTTGATGAGCAGACCATCGGCGATCAACGGCTTGATGTTGCGGCGGATGGTCTCGTCGGAAACCTCGAAGCGACCGGCCAGATCAGTGATCGTGCAGGTGCGCTGCTTGCGCACGAGCCGCAGGATTTCGGCTTGGCGTTGAGTGGAGAACATAGGGCGGGAACCGGGGTGGTGGCGCCCAGTTTAGCAAACCCCTCATAGTTCGCCAAGAAATCTCAACGCATTTCCATACAAACCCACATATCCACACATCTTTACTGGCCACGTGGCTACCACGTCTTTCGACTTGTCCCAAGAAATCCCGACCGTTGCTTTTTGACAAATTTTGTTGCAATCTACTGACGCCAATTCAACCAATTTCCACACATGTCCACACACATCCCCACCCACGCCCGCGTCGTCATCATTGGGGGCGGCATCATTGGCTGTTCGGTCGCCTACCACCTCACCAAACTGGGTTGGACCGATGTGGTGCTCCTCGAACAGGGCCAACTGTCCTGCGGCACGACGTGGCACGCGGCCGGCCTCGTCGGCCAACTGCGCGCGCAGGAAAGCATGACCAGGCTGATCCGCTACTCCACCGCGCTTTATGCCGAACTCGAAGCCGACACCGGCCTCGCGACCGGCTGGAAGCAATGCGGTTCGCTCTCGGTGGCTCGCACGGCCGAGCGGATGACGCAACTCAAGCGCACCGCCGCCGTCGCGCGCGCCTACGGCGTGGCGTGCGACGTGGTCAGTTCGCGGGAAGCCGGCGATCTATGGCCGGTCATGCGCACCGACGACCTGCTCGGCGCCGTATGGCTGCCCGGCGACGGCAAGGCAAATCCCACCGATCTGACCCAGGCCCTCGCTCGCGGCGCACGCACGCGCGGCGCACGTATCGTCGAGAACACGCGCGTCACGGCGATTCACACGCGCACCGCCCTCGAAGACAAGACAAACGGCACGACCGGCGCACGCGAAGTCAGCGGCCTCGCATGGCGCAATAAGGACGGTGAAGAAGGCACGATCGGCGCGGAGATCGTCGTCAACTGTGCGGGTCAGTGGGCCAAAGCGGTCGGCCGCCTGTGCGGCGTGACCGTGCCCTTGCACTCGGCCGAGCACTACTACATCGTCACCGAGCGGATCGCCGGCGTGCATCCGGACCTGCCGGTGATGCGCGATCCGGACGGCTTCATTTACTTCAAGGAAGAAGTGGGCGGCCTCGTGATGGGCGGCTTCGAGCCGAACGCGAAGCCGTGGGGCATGAACGGCATCCCGGACAATTTCGAATTCCAGTTGCTGCCCGACGATTGGGATCAGTTCGAAATCCTGATGGAAAATGCACTGCAACGCGTGCCCGCGCTCGAGACAGCGCAGGTCAAGCAGTTCTATAACGGGCCGGAATCGTTCACACCGGACAACAACTTCATGCTCGGCGAAGCGCCGGAGCTGCGGCGCTTTTTTATCGGCGCGGGTTTCAATTCGATGGGGATCGCGTCGGCGGGCGGCGCGGGCATGGCCCTCGCCGAGTGGATCGTCGCGGGCGAACCCACGATGGACCTGTGGCCGGTCGACATCCGCCGCTTTGCACGCTTCAACGGCAACGACACGTGGCTGCACGATCGCGTCAAGGAAACGCTCGGGCTGCACTATGCGATGCCCTGGCCGAATCGCGAACTCGACAGCGCACGGCCGTTTCGCCGCTCGCCGCTGTATGCGCTGCTGCGTGACGAGGGTGCGTGTTTCGGCAGCAAAATGGGCTGGGAGCGCGCCAACTTTTTCGCGCCGACGCCTGCACAGGCTCAGATCGACTACGCGTTCGGACAGCAGAACTGGCTGCCGTGGAGCGGCGCTGAACATCGCGCGTGCCGCGAAGGCGTCGCGCTATTCGACATGACGTCGTTCTCCAAATTCCTCGTCAAGGGACGCGATGCGCAAAGCGTGCTGCAAGACATCGTCGCCAATGACGTAGCCGTGCCGCCAGGTACTACGGTATATACGGGCATGCTCAACGAGCGCGGCACCTACGAATCGGATTTCACGCTCACGCGCCTCGCTGACGATCAATACCTGATCGTCACCGGCACCGCACAAACCACGCGCGATTTCGACACGATAGAAAAAGCGATTCCGCACGACAAACACTGCACGCTGGTCGACGTCACCGGCCAATACGCGGTACTCGCCGTGATGGGCCCCCGTTCACGCGAGCTGCTGCAAAGCGTGTCGAAAGCGGACTGGAGCAATGCGGCGTTTGCGTTCGGCCAAAGCCGCGAGGTCGATCTCGGCTACGCGACGGTGCGCGCCACCCGCCTGACCTACGTCGGCGAACTCGGCTGGGAACTGTACGTGCCGGTGGAATTCGCGGTGGGCGTATACGAAACGCTGCACGCCGCGGGCACGGCGTTTGGCCTCGTCAACGCGGGCTACTACGCGATCGACTCCCTGCGCATCGAGAAAGGCTATCGCGCATGGGGCCGCGAACTGACGCCGGACACGAATCCGTTCGAAGCGGGTCTGTCATTTGCCTGCAAGCTCGACAAGGACATCCCGTTCCGCGGCCGTGATGCGTTGCTGAAGCTGCGCGCCCAACCGCCGCGCCGCCGGATGGTCGTGCTCACCGCCGACGGCGCCGCCGATCGCATGCTGTGGGGCGGCGAAGCGATTCTGCGCGACGGCAAACCGGTCGGCTTCGTGAGTTCGGCGGCGTTCGGACACACGCTAGGGTGTCCGGTGGCGATGGGCTATATCAACAACCCGGACGGCGTTGCCGATGTGGCGTATCTGACCAGCGGTCAATACATGATCGACGTCGCCGGCGAGCTGCTGCCGGCGACCGTGCATCTGAAGGCGCCTTATGACCCGCGTTCGGAACGGGTCAAGAGCTAACGGCCGCCACGCGCCATATTCGAAAACACGCCGTCGCGGCGGATCAGGCCATGAAACAGCGCCGCCGCGAGATGCAGCAGCACCGTGGCGAATAGCGCAAACGCGAGCCAGCTGTGCAGTGCGCGCAGCACCGCGAAGAGTTCGTTGTCATGCGGGACGATCGGCCGCAAATGCAGGGGCCCATAGAGCGTGATCGGATATCCCGCTGCGGGCAGCATCGCCCAACCGATCAAAGGCATCGCCGCCATCAACGCATAAAGGACCCAATGCGAGACCTTGGCGGCGATGCGCTGCGACGCTGGCATATCGCCGGGTAACGGCGGACTGCCGCGTTTGATGCGCACGCTCGCCCGCACGAGGACCAACAGCAGCAACGCAATGCCGAGCGGCTTGTGAATCGCGATCAGCGCGTCATGCGCGTGCGATACCGTTGCGACCATGCCCACGCCGATGAACAGCATCACGATGATCAGCGGCGCCATCGTCCAATGCTGGATGCGCGCGAACGGACTGAAACACCGCTGCGCGAACACCCCATTCAGCGATCTATTCCATGCTAGATCCGGCGCGTCCGTTCCGCGTGCGCGCCGGCTATCGAACCCTTCAATTGCTGCTGCCTGTCGTGCTGCCACTCGCGACACGGCTCGCGGCGGCCGCCTGAACGGCAAGCGCTTCCTTGTGCTGCTCGACCTGGCGTGCGAAGATCGGATTCACCTCCGGGTATGACGTATCGGTCACATAGTTAAGGCCGTTCTGTTGCGCCTCGATCAATTCCTGGTACACCTGAGCACGTGTCTTGCCTTCAGAAAAAGCGCTCGACGAAGCGGCTAAAGCGACGAAAGCAACAGCGGACAATGCGGCAAAAGCGGTCTTCTTCATGATGAACTCCAGTGAGTTTTGTGCGGGTTCGCATGAGGCAAAACCAGGGGTTTGCGGCTTTTATTCCTGCTTTCCTGCGTGCGAAAAAACATATTTCGACGCGGAATAAACCGCACCTGCACGTGTTCGCCACTCGATAGCTGAAATCCGACAAACGCTCACACCATGACCTCAACCGACGCCCCCTCCGACTCGCCACTTTCCGAAGCCGACATCCAGGCCTATGCGGACGGCACGCTGACGCCGGAACGCGCCACATTCCTGCGTGACTACCTCGGCAAGGATCCGGCGGAAGCGCGTCGCGTGGCCTTTTACGGCAGGTTGAACACGCAGATGCAGCAGGCGTTTCAGACCACCGACGAACCCGTTTCGAGCCGTGCCCAAGGATGGCGCGGCGCGCTCAATCGGCTGAAGACCGCGAGGCGTCCGCGCAAGGTACTGAATACCGTGGCGATATTCGTTATGGCGCTGGCCGCGGCGAGTGGCTGGCTCGCCGCCACCCAGGTATCCCGTCAGGCACTCAACAATGCCGCCGTGATGGCCCTGGCAGAAACCAACACCGCGCAGTATTCCGCTGCGTCGCCGACGCGAACCGACCTATCCGCGCCCAAGCTCGCGGCGATTGGGCTACGGCTCGTCGATCAAAGGGTTCTATCGCTCGGCCCGTTCCAACGCGCGAGCGAGTTCGTTTATCTGAACGGGGACAATCGGCCCGTCGTGCTGATTTCCACCCTGGCATTGCTCGCGCCGTCCCAGCCGCAGTGGGCCGCCCGCCGCATCGGCGAGATTCGCCTGCTCACGTGGACGGCGCAGCGGCAGCGCTTCGTGGTCGCCGGCGACGCCCGCACCCACGGTCTGATGCGTGCCGCCGACGTCATGACCATGCGGTAAGCCTTGTTCCGGTTTTCGCAACACGCCAAAAAACAACGGAATAAAATGCGCCCACGCGTGTTTGCATATCGAATGCGCGTGGTGGTTCAATCGACGACCGCCCACGCGGCGCCTCACGAGAAGCCCCACGATTGGGATACAAAATGGATGTCCGTGACGAGTTGATGGAGCATGTGCCGCGCTTGCGGCGCTATGCGCGAGCGCTGATCAACAATCGCGATCTCGCCGACGATCTGGTGCAGGACACGCTCGAACGCGCGCTGGGCCGCACCGGCCTGTTCCAGCCAGGCACCGACCTGCGAGCGTGGCTGTTCACGATCATGCATAACGTATTCGCCAATCAGGCGCGCAAGGCTTCGGCGCGCGCCGTCCACGTGGCGGTCGACGACGACAGCGTCCACGAAAGCGAATTTGCCGTGCCGTCCGACCAGGTCCGTTCGCTGGAAATGCGCGACCTCGACTACGCGTTGCAACGCCTGCCGATGGAGCAGCGCGAAGTCGTGCTGCTGGTGGGCCTCGAGGAAATGAGTTACGCCGACGTCGCCCTCGCGCTGAACATTCCGATCGGCACCGTGATGTCGCGCCTTTCGCGCGGACGCGAGCGGCTTCGGGCATTGATGGCGGGCACGCAGCCCGGTGCAAAATTACAGGTGGTGCGATGAGCGACCAACACACGCCGATCGGCGAAGAAGATCTGCACGCATACGTGGACGGCACGCTGTCCGACGAACGACGCGTCGAGGTGGAGCGTGCGCTCGAACAGAACCCCGAGTTGGCCACCCGTGTCAGCGATTATTTCTCGCTGAACAACATGTTCCATGACCGCTATGACCGCGTGCTGAGCGAGCCTGTGCCCAAACGTCTGCAGACGCCTCTGGCGAGTAAGCCCCGCTGGCGCGTTGCCGCCAACTGGCCGCAGTTCGCCGGGATGGCGGCGGCGCTGGTGCTGGGCGTGGGCATCGGCGTGGGCACGCACATGGGGCAGGACGTCGTGGCGCCGGTCGCCGGTCACTCGGACACGCGCCCGGTCAGTGCGGACAGTTCGGAAATGTTTGCGCGGCAGGCTGCGGTGGCGCATGTCGTCTACATGCCCGCCGTCGACCGTCCGGCTGCAATGACCGCGGATCACGAACAGGATTTCGTGCAATGGCTGTCCGACCGGCTCGGCACCAATGTGCATCCGCCGATGCTCTCGAAGAGCGGCTTTAACCTTTCGGGCGGCCGTCTGTTGCCAGGCGCCGATGGACCGACCGCGCAGTTCATGTATCGCGGACCGAATGGGGAACGTGTGACGCTGTGCATTTCGCGTCGTAAGGTGAACTCGAATACCACCGCGTTCAAGCTGTATCAGGACGGGCCGGTGAACGTGTTCTACTGGGTCGACGGCGACTTTGGCTATGCGGTGTCGGGTGGGATCGATCGCAAGGTGCTGCTGCAACTGTCGCATGACGTGTATTCGCAGTTGACGGGCGCGGCTCCGGGTTGAGAGGCCACGCCAGGCCGCACCGCGAGGGATGATTCAGTTTGCCGAACCGCTGCCGCGATCGCGCGAGGCGGCGCGCATCGCGTCGTTTGAATGGGTGAAGTCGAGTACGGCCCGTTATTGAGGTTTATCGCGGTGGGGCAATGCGGCGCGCGTTGAAGGTATCGAGTTCGACAATGCGGCCGGGATTCGCGCCGGACTTGACTAACTCCCGCGGCGTAACGCCAAGCAAGCGCGCCATCCAATGCGCCATATGACTCTGATGCGCAAAGCCCGTCTCCAGCGCGATCTGACTCGCGCTCAACCTGCCTTGAAGCAAAAGTGTTCTCGCCCGCTCCACTCGCCGCTGCACGACATACTGATGTACCGGCATACCGAGCGTCTCGCGAAACAGCACCTTGAAATGCGGCACGCTCAATCCGGCATGCGCGGCAAGTTCGTCAAGCGTGAGGCGCTGATCCAGGTGCGCTTCGATAAACTCGATCACGCGAGCGGCGGCCTTCGGCGCAAGCATGCGGCGTTTATTCTCGAGTTTGTCGAGCATTGGCGCGCTGCCGATCAGGCGCACCATCATAGCCGTACATAGGCTCTCGGCGTAGAGCGGATCCGACGCATCATCTGCTTCGAGTTCGGCGCGTAACGCCCAGGCCAGATGCTGAAAGCGCGGGTCGCGCATCTGGAACTGCGGACGAAGCTGCGCTTCGCTCGTCTTCAGCTCCAACTGTTCGATGGTCCTTTGCGCGAAGTCTTTGCCGATCCACACGCTGAAGATCGTGCAGGCGGATTCATCGGTCCACTGCCCATCGACACCCGCCGGAATCACATCGGCGTCGCCATGTGCCTGAATCCGCGAGTAGCGACGCTCGTTGCACATGCAACGCGCCTTGACCGGCGCCCCCACATGCACACCCACGCGATGATGCTCGAGTGCCGGAATCCGGTGCAGGCCGGCTGACACCGTGACCAGCTCCGCGCCAAAGCCCTGCCAGCCGAGTGCCTTGCTGGAGCGCAACGCGATGCGGGAACCACTGTGCGGTTGCGGTATCGGTGTCACGGCATTCATCGCTTTCTCCTCTGGATCGCGGCCAATGTGGGTGCATTGTGCTGCGTTTTTTGTGACTTTGCCTGGTTCGCCCCGCCTCGACATGCATGCCGAGGCATTGCACACGAAAACAATCATCCAGATCTGCGCACGACGATCCGTGCCCGCGCGTTTCCCGCGCCCGGCGTCCCTATGATGATGACACACCGATACGGCAAGGAGCCCAACGTGTTCGTCATCTTTGGAGCAGCAGGTAACGTAGGCAGAGTGAGCGCCGCGGCATTGCGCCGGGCAGGTCGTCACGTGCGCGCGGTCGTGCGCGACGCGAAGCAAGGCGAAGCGTTAGCGGAACTCGGCTGCGAAATCGCCATTGCCAATCTGCTCGACCCGGTCCTGGTCGCGCGCGCGATCGAGGGAGCGTACGCGGTACAGATACTGTGCCCGGTGCTGCATGCCGATGCCGACCCCGCAACCACGATGCGGCGCATGATCGACGTGAGCTCGAACGCGTTGCGCGCCAACCCGCCGCAGCGCCTGCTCGCGCTCTCCGATTACGGCGCGGAACACGCAAGCGGCACCGGCATCACCACGCTGTTTCACGCCCTCGAAACGCAACTCGCGACAATCGCCTCGCAGTTGACGTTTCTGCGCGCCGCGGAACACATGCATAACTGGGCGCGCGTGCTGCCGCTCGCGCTCGCGAGAGGCGTGTTGCCGAGTCTGCATCATCCGTTGAGCAAGCTGTTTCCGACGGTCGCCGCACAGGATGTCGGCCTGCTGGCCGCCGAACTATTACTCGACGACAGACCGGCAAAGGTTTCGCCGCGGGTAGTGAGCATCGAAGGTGAAGAGCGTGTTAGCGCATTAGATGTCGCACGCACGCTCGGTGACTTGACGCACCGACCGATCACGGCCCACGAAGTGCCGCGTAGCGAGTGGGCCGCCATGCTCCAGGGCGCGGGACTCGGCGAGAACCACGCGCGTCTCATCACCGATCTGTACGACGCGCACAACGCGGGCCGCATTGACGTCGAAACGGAAATTAGCGAGCGGCGCTTCGGTGCGACCGCGTTGGCGGATGTATTTGCGGTAATGCTGGCGAGCGTCGCTTCGACTGCGACCGCAAGTTGAATTGCAACTGCTATGGCGACGGCCGCGGCGTCCACAGCTTCGCCTGCAACTTCGCGCCGAACGGCACTCGTGAAAGGAGAAACGGCATGTCTACCTGCCCATTACTGCGCACGTCGATGGAAGCACGGCAAATCGCGGCGCATCGCACCGCGCGAACGCGCGCGACGACGAACGCCCGCTACCGGATAGCAGCAATCCTGGCAAGTCTTGTGGGACTGACAGGGTGGCGAACGCTTCGGGACCTGCTCAATGCGATCCCCGACAGCAATGACGACTTTGGCTTGTTCTGACTCACTGGAAGCTGGCTCGGGTTGGCTCGAGTCGGCGGCGCAACACCCAATGCAACGTTGAAATCAGCGCTCCAACGCCAGCCACCGTTTCGCAAACGGCAGCCGGCACGCACGCACACATCAATTATTCGTTCTCATCGAAGTAATGCCCAAACTTCGATTGTTTCGTGCGGATATAACGCTCATTTTCCTCGCGCATCGGAATCGCCAGCGCGACACGCTCGCATACCGGAATGCCGTGCTTGGAAAGCGTATCGAACTTCTCCGGATTGTTGCTCATCAGTCGCACCGACGTGACCTTCAGCGTACGCAGAATACCCGCAGCCGAATCATATTCGCGCGAGTCGTCAGGCAAGCCAAGGTCGAGATTGGCCTCAACCGTGTCGCGGCCCTGCTCCTGCAGCGCATACGCGCGAATCTTGTTCGACAGGCCAATGCCGCGCCCTTCATGGCCGCGCAGATAGAGCAGCACGCCGCAGCCTTCGGCCGCGATATAGCGCAGCGCCAGATCCAGTTGTTCGCCGCAATCACAGCGATACGAGCCGAGCACGTCACCGGTCAGGCACTCGGAGTGCAGGCGCGTCAACACGGACGACTGGTTTGCGACATCGCCCATCACGAGCGCGAGATGTTCGGCGCCGCTTTCGACCACGCGAAACACATAAGAAGTGAACGTGCCGTAGCGCGTGGGAAGCGTGGCGGTAGCGTCGAGGACGACGCATTCACCGTTGATTGCGCCGTCCGCACAAGGCGACGGATCGTGAGACGTGAGCATGGCGTTGGACAATGGTGCTGACATGAACCCGATCAAACCGGGGATGAGGTACGGACTGCGAGTTTACCGCTAATCGGCGCAAAGCACCCGGATGTCCACGCAGCACCCCGGGAAGCATGGCGGCGGCGTACCCGTTCCAGAACTAACCCAAACTAAACGTGCGGCGCGCCACAGGTATTCCCGAAGTACTTCAGCCGCGCGTCGCGCCTATACTGGAATGGCCTGTCCCTCACGACAGCGCGCCGCATCGGCGTGCTGCACTGCGAAACGGAGCCGCTCCATGACAAGCGTTGCACAACTTCTTAAAACGAAACCGAACAACACCACGGTCTTTACAGTGAGGGCCGACGATTCCGTCTACGAAGCGATCAAGCTAATGGCTGAAAAAGGCATCGGCGCACTGGTCGTGACGGACGGCGACAGCATCGCCGGGATCATTACGGAGCGCGACTATGCGCGCAAAGTCGTGCTGATGGACCGTTCGTCGAAGGCTACGCCGGTGCGCGACATCATGAGCAAGGCCGTGCGCTTCGTGCGTCCCGACCAAACCACCGACGACTGCATGGCCTTGATGACGGAGCGGCGCATGCGTCACTTGCCGGTGATCGAAAACGACCGGCTGGTGGGCATGGTATCGATCGGCGACCTGGTGAAGAACATCATCGCCGAGCAGCAATTCACGATTCAGCAGCTGGAGTTCTACATCCACGGCGAACGGCCCTGAGGTCGCAGCCGAATCAGCACGACGCCACGCATCACACGCCGCCGACCGAAACACATGGAGCAAAAAAAGCCCAATCCTTGAAAAGGTTGGGCGAAGCTACCTTGCGGCAGCGGAGGTTCTGAATTGTGGACCGCCGCGATGCGCGGCGCAGCGGACCGGCTTAGCTGACGGCGTATGCCGCTGCGCATACCGCTGACGGAAGAGCGCAAATTTTGTTGATGCGCGCAGCATAAACGCGCATCGCACTCGTCACGTCAAATGCTAGACGCGCGATGGCCGTGGGGCATGCGCTCTAGCGATTGCGCACGCCCCGTTTCGACCGACTGCCGGCGAACCAGCCGGCAGCCAGCAAATTAGTTACCGAAATAAACCGACTTCGGGCCGGACATCGGCTGGACCACGCCACCCGACTGCGACGAACCGCTCGTCACGCCACCGTACCCACTGGTGTTCGCGACCGGTTCCTGGGTCTGCGCGACGGCCGGGTTTTGCGCCTGCACACGGGCTTCGGCGGCTTGAATGTCAGCCGGATAGGTCGGATCGTTGCTCGCACCCGGGTTGTAGCCGGCTTGTTCCAGCTGAATCAATTGATTGCGGACTTCGGCGCGGGTCACGGGCTGATCGTTCGATTGAGCGAACGAAGCGACCGGAGCGGCGAGAACGGCTGCAATAGCGATTGCCTTGATGAGTGATTTCATGACTAACCTCCAGACTTGGTTTTTTTGCTTCGCTTGCCACACCATGTGAGAAGCGAGTGATTTCAGTGTAGTCACCCAATCACCAAGGGAAAACCCTTAATTTAGAGATACATAATTGTTCAAATCGCAAAAATGCGGCGAAAGTTGCTGCTTGCATATAGTGATGTGCTAGCTTTACCGTAATAATTGTCGGGATCGTAACCGTTTGTGTCTGATGTTTCGAAAATACGCCCGCCTCGCGTGGATTTTGCCGAAAGCGCCCACCGCTGATAGTCAACTTTGCGTATTTGACGACCTGCCGGAAGGCGGCGCCAGCAACAGCTTCCGCGGCCCGCTGACGAATGCGCTGCCGGGTTCGAAAAACCGCAACGGCCCGTGCATCTCGCGCGACAAGCCAATCCGCGTCGTCACGCCCAGCGGAACGTTCCCCGTCTCGATCACGCCGATCCACAGATCACGCCCGGTGCACAGATCGCGGCCGTCGAACGACTGATCGATGCCCAATGCCATGGTCAGCCGGCCGGGACCGCGGGCGAGGTCGCGCAGCGGCACGCCGGGGCGCCGCGCTTCCATCAGGGGCAAGCCTTCCAGCGGCTCGATGGCACGCAGCAGAATGCCGGCGCCCGTCCCCTCCGCTTCCGCGGACATATTCAGCATGTACGACAGCCCGTACGTGAGGCGCACATAAGCGTAGCCGGGCGCGAGAAACATCGAACCGTTGTACGGGCGGCGGCCTTGAAATGCGTGGCTGGTCGAATCGCCGACCGGATAGGCCTCGGTTTCGACAATTCGGCCGTTGACGCGGCCTTCGGGCAAATCGTGCACGAGGTATTTGCCGACCATGAAACGCGCGAGCGCGACTGTGTCGAGCGGTAAATCGTCACGAAGCAATGGGAGGATGGGCAACGGCTGATTCGGCATGCGGTCTGGATTGGTCATCAAGCGGTGGAGCGCCCTCGGCCTGCTTTCATCGGCCCATGCGTTGTACCAAAACCTCATTTGCGGTCAGCTCTGCATTCACCATGGCACTAATTGGAGTATCGTGTGTTTCCGGCCTGCAGGACAGCCTTTGCCGGCATGCGTGTGCTTAGGCCCGCCTGATCAGCGCCAGATTGCAGGAAATCGCAGCAACGTTCCATTCAGATTTGATCCCGAAGTACCCGCTGGTGCAGTACAGCGGTCCCATCCGGGGACTGGTGTATTCATGACAATAGGAGAGAGTTGAATGAAAGCATTCCAGGCAATCAAGATGATCGGCGGCGCGCTAATCGTTCTGGCGTCCGTCAATGCGTACGCGCAGAGCAGCGATGCGGCGCCGGCAACGGCTCCCACGGCAACTTCGGCGGGGCCTAGATCCGCGACGACCAAGAAAGCCGACAGTGCGTTAGGACGCAAGGTGCGCACTGCACTGTCGAAGACCAAGGGCCTGAGCGTCGCCAACATCACCGTGCGTGCGCGTAGCGGCGCAGTGACGCTGGCCGGCACGGTGCCCGAGCAGCCGCAAATCGACCTCGCAACCCAGACCGCGCAAGGTGTGGCGGGTGTGACATCGGTGAAGAACGCACTGTCGATCCGTCCGGTCGGACAGTAAACCGCATTAGCCAGTAGAGCTGACCCCGGACGCATCGCCTCGCCATCAGGCGGTGTGTCCGGACTGGAACCCCCGGTTGGTTTCCGTAAAGCGACCGGCTCCAGCATTCTCGACCGATGGTAAGTCGCGCTTGAGTCGCGCTTGAGTCACGCGTAAGTCGCCATTGACTCACGCCTGGACGCGCCGCATCGTCTACGCCAATCTGCGCGGTCGATCCCTCTGACGCAGAACAGCAGGCGGTTGCCTGATCGGCTTGGTCACGGCATCCGGCACACGCTGCACCGCATACCGGCCAAACCTGGTTCGCAGTGAACTATCCTTTATAATTTAATGTGTTAGATCGCATTGTTGACAGGATGGATTAGCATTCGCACTCGCTCGAAGCCTCGTCTGCGTCCGTCCTCGCGGGCCGCGCCCGTCTCATGCAAGCAACCCGAACAAGCGATAAAAGGAAGCCCTGAATGACCTCACCCGCGACCGTCTTGCCCCGCTGGACCATCGCCGCGCCCTTCATCGCCTGGATCGTGCTAGGGGTGGCGTATGCCCTGCCGGGCAACGGGCTGCTACTCGCACTGATCGGCGTCGCACTGTGCGCGGCGGTGTTCACGGCGGTGCACCATGCGGAAGTGGTCGCGCATCGCGTCGGCGAACCGTTCGGCACGCTGGTGCTGGCCATTGCCGTCACCGTGATCGAGGTCGCGCTGATCGTGTCGGTGATGTTGACGTCCGGTCCCGAGAAAGCCGGTCTCGCGCGCGACACGGTATTCGCCGCGGTGATGATCGTCTGCAACGGCATCGTGGGCATCTGCCTGCTGGTCGGCGGCATCCGGCATCGCGAGCAGGACTTTCAGAGCCGAGGCGCGGCCGCCGCGCTGGCGGTGCTCGCGTCCTTATCCGTGCTGACGCTCGTCATGCCGAACTACACCACCACGAGAGCCGGCCCGATTCTGTCGTCGTCGCAATTGGCGTTCGCGGGGGTTTCGTCGCTGGTGCTGTATGGCGTGTTTGTGTTCGTGCAGACCGTGCGGCATCGCGATTATTTTCTCGCCGACGTGCCTGACGAAGACGTGCATGCCGCACCGCCCACCAACGGCCTCGCGCTGGCGGCCGGCGCCTTGCTGCTGGTGTGCCTGGTCGCCGTAGTATTGCTGGCGAAGGTGCTGTCGCCGGTGGTGGAAACTGCCGTCAAGAACGCGGGCGCGCCGCCGGCCGTGGTCGGCATTATCATCGCCGCGCTGGTGCTGCTGCCCGAAGGACTCGCCGCCGTGCGCGCGGCGCGCGCCGATCGCTTGCAAAACAGTATGAATCTCGCACTCGGCTCGGCGCTCGCCAGTATCGGGCTGACGATTCCAACCGTCGCCGGGGTGTTCTTGTGGACGGGCCAGCCGCTGGTGCTCGGTATCGACGGCAAGGAAACCGTGCTGCTCATGCTCACGCTGGTGGTCGCAACGCTCACGCTCAGCACCGGGCGGACCACAATCCTGCAAGGCGCCGTGCATCTGTCGCTGTTCGCGGCGTATCTGTTTCTGTCTTTCGCGCCTTGACGATCGGCGCGAGGCCCGCGCGCTATCCAGACAGGATGGGGACAAGGCCCTCGCCGCGAGCCCAAGGTTTTTCTATGCGACGTTCATCGGTCAGGGTGAGTCGCCCTTAAAGCGAGGCAGGAATAACGCGCGCCTCGCCTACTCTTCCCAATGCTCCGCGATCCAGTCGCGAAACAGATTCAACTTCTGCTGATGCGCGACTGAATCCGGATACACGAAGTAATAGCGCCAACCGGTCTTGAGCACCGTATCGAACGGCCGCACGAGGCGCTTGGCGGTGACATCTTCGTCGATCAGGGCAAGGTCGCTGATGGCAACACCGAAGCCCTGCAACGCGGCGTTGGTGGCCATGTCGAGTGTGTCGAAGCTCGGTCCGTGTTCGGCGTCGATCATCTGCGCATTCGCGGCATCCACTTCGGTCACCTTGGCGAGCCACATCTTCCAGTCGCGATGATCGCGGGTGGGATGCAGCAGCGTGTGACGCGCCAGATCCGCAATTTCGTCCAGCGGTTTGTCTTTCAGCAGATCGGGCGCGCACACCGGCGTCAGACGCTCCTCGAATAACGGCACCGCCTGCACGTCCACGCCCGGTGACGAGGCGTAGATGATCGCCGCATCGAACGGCTCGAGCTGGAAATCGACGTCGTGCTGCCAGGTCGTGGTGATCTGCACGTGCAGATCGGGATACTCCGCCTGGAAGCGCATGATCTTCGGCAACATCCAGCGCATCACGCAGGTCGGCACTTTCAGTGCGAGATCGGTGCGTTGACGCGTGAGGCGCAGCGATATCTCTTCGATGCGCGCGAAACTCTCCTTCACGGCCGGCAGCAGCAATTCGCCTTCGGCGGTCAGCGTCAGACCTTTCGCGTGGCGTTTAAAGAGCGGAAACTTGTAGTAGTCCTCGAGCGCGATGATTTGCCGGCTTACCGCGCCTTGCGTCAGGCATAAGTGGTCGGCCGCGCGCGTGAAGCTGCGATGCCGCGCGACGGTTTCGAAAATCTGCAGCGCATTGAGCGGCGGGAGACGTCGCATGAAGAGTCCGGTCCGGGATCAGGAAAAGTCATTGCGTGGGCGTGCGCTGTTGGGTGCGCTGTTGCGCGCGATAACGCCCACTGAGCCCACAGCATACGCGATCCGAAATTCCAGCACGCGTTGTGTGCGAACCCATTTGCATGCATTTCGCTCATGCGCTCGCCGTCAATTGCAGCTGAGAGCGCCTGTTTGCACCGACTCAGGGCAGATGCCGCCGGGCACCGCACCAGAACCGAGCTTTCCTCATACCTCCGTCACGCAAGCCCGCGCTGAATAATCATGGACGTTAACCCCGATACGCCGCCACCCCGGCGTTCCCACGGATTGCAGCAAAGTCGCCGCTGGCATCCCGCGACGGTCAGCCCATGAGATTCCTTCATGCGCTCCATGCGCATATTTCGTTTGGCGGAGGATTTTGACAACCCTAGAGTGCATCAACACGCAACGCTTCGGGCGTAGCGCGAGGTTGGGTTCAACACTGGAGAGCGCCATGCAAGAAATCAAACGGGGTAGAAGGCAGGCCATCAAGACGATCGGCGCGGCACTCGCGGCGTCCACGTTGCCGATGCCGTTCATCAATCTGCGCGCACAGGAGCACAACTTCTCCGGCAAGACGCTGCGCCTGCTGACCTGGTCCGACGACACCGGCGCTGCCGCGTTGCGCAACATCGCCGCCACCTTCACGGCGAAGACCGGCGCCAAGGTGATCGCCGATCGCGCCGACGGCACGTCCGGCATGGTCGCCAAGGTCAAGGCCGCGGGCGATCGGCCGACCTACGACGTCATCACGCTAGCCGGCGTGGGCGCCGCGGGTCTCGGCGACGCGGGCCTGCTGATGAAGCCCGATCTCGACAAGCTGCCGAACCTGAAGGACGTCGCGCCGCAATACCGCACCGGTGCGAATGGCTTCGGCGTCGGCTATCTGCTGTGGTCGGACGGGTTGATCTACAACACCTCGACGGTCAAGTCGGCGCCGTCTTCGTACGAAGCGCTATGGGACCCGAAGTACGCCGGACGCCTGTTCCTGCCGCCGCCCGAATGGGCCGAAGCGGTGGACCTCGCGATCATTGCCGCGAAAATGAACGGCGGCTCGCAACAGAACATCGAGCCAGGTTTCAAGAAGCTGATGCAGCTGAAAGACCACGTGATGACGCTCGGCGAGAATCCGAACCAGGTCGCGGATCTGTTCCGCACGGGTTCGCTCGATATAGGCGGCATCTATTCGCCGGCCTTTTTCCCGGACCAGATCCGCAAGCCCGAATACAAAATGGGCGTGACCTACGGCATGAAGGAAGGCTTCGCCACACAACTGATGTTCACGGTGATTCCGAAATCGCACCCGGCCGACAGCGATCTGATCCATGCCTTCATCAACCATTCGCTCGATGCCGGCGTGCAAGGCCGCATGGCTGCCGATGTGTTGAACGGTCCGGTCAATTCGAAAGCTGTGATTCCGGCAGAGAGCCGCGCGTTCGTGCCGAGCCCGCAGCAGATCGCCGAGAAAGCGATCCTGCATGACGACAAGGCGCTTGCCGTCGTGCAGCCGGCGTGGATCAAGCGCTACACCGAAATTTTCGCGGCGTGACCGCGATGCTCGCGCGCTTTTCGCGGCGTGCCTCGGCGGCGTCGGAAGTGACCGCGGAAGCTGCTCGGGTCACCGCTTCTAAAACGTCGTCCGACGCGGCGCCCGAGGTGGCGTTGGAAACGGTGTCCGACACAGCCCCCGCCGTGCGCGGCGTCTCTGCCGACGCATGGCCCGATCCCACCGGCACCATGATGACGAAAGCGCGTCCCTGGCTGCTGCTCTCGCCGATCCTGCTGTTTCTCGCCATCCTCGGCGCGGCAGCGCTCGTCGTACTGCGCATGAGCTTCGGCACGCAAGGCAACGAATGGCATGGCTTCACGCTGCAGAACTACGCCGATCTCCTCGACGGCTATTTTCTGAAGTCGTTGTGGCTCACGTTGAAGCTCGCCTTCCAGAGCATGGTCTGCGCCGTGCTGCTGGCGATTCCCGTCGCTCTGGCGATGGCGCGCACCCAATCGCGGCTCGCGCGACGGCTGTTGCTGGCCGGCGTGCTGCTGCCCTTGCTCGTCAATCTACTGTTGCAAGGTTATGGCTGGCTGATCATTCTCGGTCCGGCCGGCCTGCTCAATCACGCACTGCTCGGCAGCGGCCTCGTCGATCGTCCGGTGATGTGGCTGTACCGCGAACACGGCGTGTTGCTCGGTTTGATTCAGACGGCGTTCCCGCTCGCCGTGCTGCCGTTGTCGAGTGCCATGCGCGCGGTCTCGAGCTCGTATGAAGAAGCCGCGGCTACGCTCGGCGCGACGCGTTGGCAAACGCTGCGTCACGTGTTGCTGCCGCTCGCCATGCCGGGGCTCGTGTCCGGCGCCCTGCTGGTGTTCGCGTACAACGCCAGCGCCTTCGCCGTGCCCCTGTTACTGGGCGGACGCCGCGTGCCGATGCTCGCCGTGCTGGTCCACGACCAGGTCGCGCCCTTGCTCAACTGGCCCGCCGCTTCCGCATCGGGCGTCGTCTTGATGATCGCGACGCTGACTGTGATGGCGCTGTCGCAGCGGCTCGTGCGCCGCACGCAACGTCTCGCCGAGGAGCCTCACGCATGAGCACGCCAATCCAGACGCCGCGTCTGACACGTCCACCGGGTTCACCACGTTCACCACGCTTGCCGATGACCATGCCTGGTCAGCTCGGCAAGGCCACCGCGCTGCTCGCCGCGATCGTGCTGTTCCTCGCCGCGCTGCCGATCCTGACGATGATCACCATGTCATTCAGCGCCGCCGACACGCTTGAATTCCCACCGCACGCCTACGGCCTGCATTGGTATCGCGCGGCGTGGCACAGCTTCGTCTCGCCGGACGCGAGCGACTCGCTCTCGATGGGCGCCGCGCTCAGCACGAGCCTGATCGTCGCGCTTTCGACGATGGTGATCGCCACACTCGTCTCGGTGCCGGCCGCCTACGCACTGAGCCGCTACCGTTTTCGCGGCAAACCCGCGGTCGAACAGCTGGTGGCGTTGCCGCTCGTCTATCCGCTGGTGATGCTCGGCTTGTCGCTGCTGCTGGTGTTCAACGTGCTGCCGGTCGAACTCGGTGTATTCCGCCTGATCATCGCGCATGTGATCCTGGCGCTGCCGTTCACCGTGAAAAATTGCGCGGCGTCGGTGGCCTCGATCGGTCCCGAGTTCGAGGAAGCCGCCTGTGTGATGGGCGCGAGTCCGACCCGCGCGCTGATCGACGTGATCCTGCCGTTGATGCGCCCCGGCATTCTCGCCGGCATGTTGTTCGCGTTCATCGTCTCGTTCAACGAATTCACGGTGACGTTCTTTCTGTACGGCATCGACACGATGACGTTGCCGGTGTGGCTCTACAGCCGCACGGTGTCGTCGCTCGATCCGACCGTGTTCTGTTTTGCCGTATTCATCGTCGCGATCGATTTCGCGCTGATCTGGCTGCTTGAAAAGCTGATCGGCGACGAAGGCGTGGCCCTTTGACCACCCTGGACCACGTTTCAATTCGCGCTGCGCTGACGCCTTCTTGCTGGAGCATTCGATGACCCATCTGACCTTGCAGGCCGTGACCAAGCGCTTCAACGCGGCGTATGCCGTCGACAGCGTCGATCTGAGCGTGCCCGACGGCAAGCTGGTGTGCTTTCTCGGGCCGTCCGGCTGCGGCAAGACCACGCTGCTGCGGATGATCGCCGGGCTGGAAACGCCGAGTTCGGGCAGCATCGATTTCGCCGGCCGCGACATCACGCATCTGCCCGCCAATCAGCGCGACTTCGGCATGGTGTTTCAGTCGCTCGCGCTGTTTCCGCATATGACGGTCGCGCAAAACATCGCCTATCCGCTCAGGTTGCGCAAGACCGCGAAAGACGCGCAAGCGCGCCGCGTCACCGAATTGCTGGAGCTGATCCAGTTGCCGCATATGGCGAACCGGCCGGTCACGCAACTCTCCGGCGGCCAGCGGCAACGCGTGGCGATTGCCCGCGCGATCGCGTCACAACCGAAACTGCTGCTGCTCGACGAACCGCTTTCCGCGCTCGACGCCAAACTGCGCGAAGCGATGCAGGTCGAAATCCGGCTGCTGCAACAGCGCCTGGGCATCACGACGATCATGGTCACGCACGATCAACGCGAAGCGATGACGATGGCCGACGAAATCGTGGTGATGGAGAAAGGCCGGATCGCGCAGGTCGGCAAACCGCTTGATATCTATCGCGATCCGGTCAGCGAATTCGTCGCTGATTTCATCGGTCTTGGGAACATCCTGCCGGTCACCTACGACGGCGCGGGCGGGGTCAGTCTGCCGGGCGGCCGGCGCATCGCCGTTGCGCAACCGGCGCGGGTGCCGGAGTCCACTAGCGATATCCGTCTGCTGATCCGGCCGGAGGACGTATGCGTCAAGTCGGCGTCCGCGGATGCCGGGCCGAACCGGCTCGCGGGCACGGTGACTTTTATCCGCGACGTGGGGGCGTCGCTCGAAGCGACGATCGATTGCGCCGGCTTCACGCTAACCGCCGCGACCACCCCGAGGGAAACGCCGGGCCTGACGCTCGGTATGCCGGTACTCGCGGAATTGCCACCGCACGCGTGCAAACTGATTGCCGCGCGGGCGGCTCGTTAAGCTCGTTAATCCGCGCAGCGCTCGCCGATGCGCTTACCGTTGCGCTCACCGACACCCATTCCAATACCGAGTTTTCGACAGAGGAAAGACCATGAATCAACCGCAAGTTGCCCGCAACAGCACCCGCCGCGTCGTCGCCACCCTCGCTGCGACGCTCGCCTTCACCGGCCTCGGTGCCTTGTGCGCGTTTCCGTCGGCCGCGAAGGCGGATGCGCTCGACACGATCGCGAAGTCCGGCACGGTGCGCATCGGCGTATTCGAGGACTATCCGCCGTTCGGCTCGATCGGCCCGGATATGAAGCCGATGGGCTACGACATCGACGTCGCCAATCTGATCGGCAAGGCGTTGAACGCGAAAGTCGAACTCGTGCAAGTGACGGGCGACAACCGCATGGCCTACCTCGCCGATCACAAAGCCGACATGTTGCTTTCAGTCGGCCAGACGCCGGAGCGCGAAAAAGTGATCGACTTCTCGCAGCCTTACGCGCCCTACTACCTCGCCGTCTTCGGCCCGAAAGCGCTGCCCGTGAAGAACGCCGCCGACCTCGCCGGCAAGTCGATTTCGGTCGCGCGCGGCACGCTGGAAGACCTGAGCGTGACCAAAATCGCCCCGCCCACGGCGACCATCAAACGTTTCGACGATCCTAACGGCGCTATTTCGGCGTTTCTTTCTGGTCAGGTACAGTTGATGGTAGTCGGCAACGACGTCGGCGCAACCATTCTCGCGCGTCATCCGGCGAACGATCCGGAGCAGAAGTTCTCGCTGTTCAGCTCGCCGGACCACGTCGGTTTGAACAAGAACGAGCCGCGTCTGAAGCAGAAAGTCGACGACACGATTGCCAAGGCCCGCAAGGACGGCACGATGAACGCGATTTCGCAGAAATGGCTGCGTGCGCCGCTGCCGGCCGACCTCTGAACCTTTATTGCGCGAACTGACCAAGCCGGTTCCCTCGGGGACGTCCTTCGGAGCGCCCCTCAAGGGGCGTTCTTTCGGGCGCCCCCAAAGGGGACTTTCCGCGGGGCGGTTGCGCGGAGTTTGACCTCATGATGAGCGCCACACCATGACCTATGCGTTCGATTTCAGTGGCTTCGGCCTCTATGCGGGGCTGCTCGCGCGCGGCGTCGCCGTCACGCTTGGGCTGACCGCCGTATCCACCGTGCTCGGCGGTCTCGTCGGGATTGGCGGCGCGAGTATCGCGGTGGCCGGGCCAAAGTGGGCGCGCTGGGTGGTCGCGACTTACGTCGAGTTGATCCGCAATACGCCGTTCATCGTCCAGTTGTTCTTCATCTTCTTCGGCTTGCCGAGCCTCGGCATTCATATCGACGAGGTGCAGGCCGCGATTCTGGCGATGACCGTCAATCTCGGCGCGTATGCGATCGAAATCGTGCGCGCCGGCATCGATTCGATTTCGCGCGGCCAGGTGCAGGCAGCGCAAGCGCTCGGCCTGCACGGACGGCAAGTGTTCCGCTACGTCGTGCTGCCGCAGGCGCTCGCCAACGTGTTCCCCGCGCTGTTGAGCCAGGTGCTGATCGTGATGCTCGGCTCGGCGGTGGTCTCGCAGATCTCGGTGCCCGATCTGACCTATGCGGCCAACTTCATTCAGTCGCGCAACTTCCGCTCGTTCGAGAGCTATCTGATCATCACCGCAGCGTATCTGGCCTTGTCGATTCTGTTGCGCCAATTGTTGAACCGGTTTGGCCGCGGACTGTTTGCCGGCCGCGCGGCGCGTGGTGCCGACACCCCCTCGCGTAACTGGCGCACCCGCCTGATGTGGCGCGGTGCCCGCACTCTGCCGACGGAGCGTTGATCATGGTCGAATTCACGCTGTGGGACATCGCCCGCAATCTTTTGCTCGCCGCCCGCTGGACGGTGCTGTTGTCGCTGATCGCGTTTGTCGGCGGCGGTGTGGTCGGGCTGATCCTGCTCGCGATGCGCGTGTCGCCGATCCCGTGGCTGCGCCGGATCGTCGTTGTGTATGTGGAAGTGTTTCAGGGCACGCCATTGCTGATGCAACTGTTTCTGGCGTTCTTCGGCCTGCCGTTGCTGGGGGTGGATGTTTCGCCCTGGGTGGCGGCGACCGTCACGTTGACGCTTTATACGAGCGCCTATCTGGTGGATATCTGGCGCGGCTGCGTGGAAGCCGTGCCGCGCGGCCAATGGGCCGCGGGGGCGAGTCTCGGTATGACGTTCAGCCAGCAATTGCGCTATATCGTCTGGCCACAGGCGCTGAAGATCGCTGTGGCGCCGACGGTCGGCTTTCTCGTGCAGGTGGTGAAAAGCACCGCGCTGGCGTCGATCATCGGCTTCACCGAGTTGACCAAGACCGGCACGATGATCACCAATGCCGCGTTCCGCCCGTTCCCGATCTACGGCATGGTCGCGATGATTTACTTCGCAATGTGTTTTCCGTTGACGTGGTATGCGCGCGTGCTGGAAAAGCGGCAGAAGGTCGGGCAGCATCGGTGACCTGCCGTTGGCTGTTCTTTGCTGCACCGAACTGTTCCGAAATCGCCTGGTAGCGTCACAGGCATTCGCGGAAAAGCGGCAACCATTTCGCTCCGGTTGCCGCTTTTTATTGCCGCAGCGATTCGACTACTTCGCCGCCTGGGTCGACTTCCGCAACTTCGCCACCTCACCCGCCGTGACTGTCGGTCCACCGTTGTTCCACCCGGCCCGCACGAAGCTCAGCACATCGGCGATCTGCTGATCGTTGAGCACCGGCGCGTACTTCGGCATCGGATACGGCGCGGGAATGCCGCCGATCACCAGATCCTCCGTGCCGTTCAACGTCACGTTGATCAGCGACGACGGATCCTTCTCCAGCACGTTCGGATTACCGGCCAACGGCGCCAGCATCGGCGCAAAACCGCGTCCATCGACACCGTGACAGTGCATGCAGTACGCCGTGTAAACACGCGCGCCGGCATCGTTCGCGGGGCGGTTCAGCGACACCTTCGTCGCCTGCGGGTCGTACGTGTAGGGAGGCGCCCCGTTGCCGCCCGCCGGTGGTAGCGACTTCAGGTACGTGGACATCGCCGCGATGTCGGTGTCGTTCATGCCCTGCGTGCTGTTGTTGATCACGCTGGTCATCGAACCGAACGCCGATGCATGGCGATTCGCGCCGGTCTTCAGGAATGCCTGCAGGTCCTGATCGTTCCAGCGACCCAAACCGACGTTGTGCTCACCCGTCAGGTTCGCCGCGAACCAGCCGTCGAGCACGCCGCCAGTCAGGAACGCGCTGCCGCCTTCATCCAGCGCCTTCTCCTGGAACGCGATGCCGCGCGGCGTATGACACGAACCGCAGTGCCCCAGCCCCTGGATCAGATAGGCGCCACGATTCCACGCGACATCCTTGCCCGGCTTGTCCTGATAGACGCCCTTCTCGAGGAATACCATGTTCCAGAACTTCAACGGCCAACGCATGTTCAACGGCCATTTGATGTCCGCTTCGCGGTTCGCCTGCTGCACCGGCGCGACGCCGCTCATGAAGTACGCGTACAGCGCTTTCATGTCGTCGTCGTTGACCTTCGCATACGACGGGTATGGCATCGCGGGATACAGGTTGTGACCGTCTTTTGCGACGCCTTCACGCATCGCTTTTGCAAAGTCTTCTTCCGTGTAACTGCCGATGCCGGTTTGCTGGTCGGGCGTGATGTTGGTGGTGTAGATCTGGCCCATCGGCGTGTTCATCGGCAAGCCGCCGGCGAATGGCTTGCCTTTCGGCGCCGTATGGCAGGCAACGCAATCCCCGGCTTTCGCCAGATACGCGCCGCGTTGCACCAGTGCCTGATCCGCCGCTGGTGCCGCTTGAGCCGCTTGAGCCGGTGCTTGCGTCAGCACCGGCAACGCCACGCACAGCGCCGCGCCCAAACCCTTGAGTGTGTTTTTCATATCGGGCTCCGGTTAGGCGGTTTGCAGTTGGCTGCCGACGGGCAATTGCCGCAGCCGCTTGCCGGTGGCCGCATAAATCGCGTTCGTCAGCGCCGGCGCGAGCGCCGCCGTGCCCGGTTCGCCGATGCCGCCTGGCGCCTCGCTACTCTTCACGATATGCACCTCGATCGGCGGTGTCTGATCGATCCGCAGCATCCGGTAGTCGGTGAAGTTGTTCTGCTCGACGCGGCCGTCCTTGATCGTGATCTGGCTATAGAGCGCCGCCGTGATGCCGAAGATGATGCCGCCTTGCACCTGCGCTTCGATCGTGTTGGGATTCACCACCATTCCGCAGTCGACCGCGCACACCACCCGTTTGACGGCCACCTCGCCCTGATCGACCGCCACGTCGACCACGATCGCGAAGAAGCTGCCGAACGCGTGCATCACCGACACCCCGCGCCCCTGGCCCGTAGGCACCGCGCTGCCCCAGTTCGCCGCCTGCGTGGCGGTATTGAGCACGTTCAGCGCGCGCGGCGTTTTGCCCAACAGATCGCGGCGATATTTGACCGGATCGACTTTCGCCTGCGCGGCGAGTTCGTCGATGAAACTCTCGACCACGAAGGTGCTGCGCGTCGGTCCCACGCCGCGCCAGAACGCGGTGGGAACGGCGTGCGGTTCCTGGCGCACGTAATCGATCAGTTGATTCGGCAAGTCGTAGGGCAGATCGGAGGCGACTTCCACGGCGTCCGGGTCGAGACCGTTCTTGAACGCCGGCGGTGCGAAACGCGCGAGGATCGACGAGCCGACAATTCGATGCTGCCACGCGATCGGCTTGCCGTTCGCATCGAGACCGGCGGAGATTTTGTCGTAGTAGTACGGCCGGTACATGTCGTGCTGGATGTCTTCTTCACGCGTCCACACCACCTTCACCGGCGTCGATACCTGTTTGCCGACCTTGACCGCCTGGGTGACCATGTCGAACTCGAGCCGCCGGCCGAAACCGCCGCCGATCAGATGGTTGTGCACGACAATCTTGTCGGCGGGCAAACCGGTGACGGCAACCGCGGCGTCCACCACCCGCGTCGGCACCTGCGAGCCGAGCCAGACATCGCAGCCGTCGGGCCGCACATGCACGGTGCAGTTGATCGGTTCCATCGTGGCGTGGGCCAGGAACGGTTGCTGATACACGGCGTCGATGCGTGACCTGGCGTTTGAAAACGCAGTGCCGACATCGCCGTCCTTACGCGCCACCGCGCCATTACGCTGCGATGCCTGGGCGAGATCGTCGACGATCTGTTGCATGCCCAGCGTCGCGCCCGCGCCTTCGTTCCATTTGATATCCAGCGCCTGCAAACCGCGTTTGGCGGCCCACGTGTGATCGCCGATCACGGCGACCGCGTTATCGAGCTTGACGACCTGGCGCACACCGGGAATCTGCTTCGCGTGGGTATCGTCGACGCTGGCAAGCGTGCCGCCGAACACCGGGCAATTCGCGATCGCCGCGTAGACCATGTCGGGCACGCGCACGTCCAGTCCGAACATCGCGGTACCGTCGACTTTCTCCGGCGAATCGAGGCGCTTTGCCGCGGTGCCGATCAGCTTGAAATCCTTCGGGTCTTTCAACGTGACGTTTTGCGGCGCGGGCAAGCTGGCCGCGGCGTTCACCAACTGTCCGTAACCAATGCTGCGATTGCTGGCGGCATGGATCACCTCTCCGGCTTGCGCATGGCAGCTTGCCGGATCGACCTGCCATTGCTGCGCGGCAGCGCTGACAAGCAGTACGCGGGCGGTTGCGCCTGCCTTGCGCATCGGCTCCCACGCGTAGCGGATCGACGTCGAGCCGCCGGTGAGCTGGCCGCCGAGCAAGGGGTCCCCGAAAAGCTTTTCGTTCGGCGGCGCGTGGTCGAGCGTGACCGAGTCGAGCGGCACCTCGAGCTCTTCGGCGATCAGCATCGGGATCGACGTGTAGACGCCCTGACCCATTTCGACCTTCGGAATCACGAGCGTGACCTTGCCCGCCGTGTCGATCTGGATGAACGCGTTCGGCGCGAATACGCCGTTTTGCGGCGCTTCAATCCCATCGCCACCGATCACCGATTTACCGGCCTTCTGATCCTGGCTGACGGCCGGCATGCTGAAGCCCAGCAGCAAGCCGCCGCCCGTTGCCGCGCCGACCGTGACGCTGAGCTTGAGGAACGTGCGGCGTGTGATGCCTCTCTTGCCGTCTTTGCCGCTCCTTTCGTCTGCTAACGGCTGCGCGTCTTTTTGTGCATCGAGCAATCCCTGGGACATGTCAGGCTCCCTTCGCGGCTTGCTTGATCGCCGCGCGGATGCGGTTGTACGTCCCACAGCGGCAGATGTTGCCGGCCATGGCGGCGTCGATATCCGCATCGGTCGGATTGGGGTTGCTCGCAATCAGCGAAGCCGCCGACATCACCTGCCCCGACTGACAGTAGCCGCATTGCACCACGTCCAGCTGACGCCATGCCTGCTGCACCTTCTGCCCCGCCGGCGTGCTGCCGACCGCTTCGATGGTGGTGATTTTCCTGTCGCCGACGGCCGCTGCCGGCAGCACGCACGAGCGTACCGCGACGCCGTCGAGATGGACGGTGCACGCGCCGCATTGGGCAATGCCGCAACCGAACTTGGTGCCGGTCAAGCCGACGAGATCGCGCAAGACCCACAACATGGGCATGTCGGGGGGTGCGTCGACAGTATGGGTTTGGCCGTTGATGTTGAACGTTGTCATGGGCGGCTCCGAGTGGGGTTTATTGTTGGTCAGGCTGTTTAGACAGAGACGTCGAACCAAAACGCAAAGACTTGCCATGTTTATTCGACAAGCCGGGCTAATACACAATGCGGCAATGCAGCTGCAGTTCAATGAGTACAGTAGATGATGCGCAGCGCGAATGCGCTGGAGGGACCCGGGAAATTGTAGTCGCGCATCGAGAAGTTCGCCGGCGGCGCGGCAGCTCTGCGGCGTTCGCATGCAAAGAAAAGATCCGGCCCGCCGCCCTTTCCGGAAGTGAAACGGATTTCAAATCAATGCGTTACCATTATCGGATTGGCTTGACCTGACGTGCTTCGCGTACGCGCATCATTCTGACTGATGCATCCTCGAACGATTTTGGTAGCATGGATCTGGCTTGACCCGATCGCCCGGCCTGATCCGGCATGACTATCCGAAGGAGCCGCAAGATGAACGACCAGCAATGCAGTCAATTCCTCTCGGACATTCGCAGACCGCTACTGGCGCTGCATAAATCAATTCTCGATCACGAGCGCGCAGTGTACGAAAAGGAATTCGGCCCCGTGACACCGGCGGCCTTCCTGCAGGTGCTCATCAACGGCTCGGGGTTCCGCTGGCTCACGCCGCTCTCAACAGTCATCGCCAATGTCGACGAGATTCTCGACGACAAGGAAGCGGAGGCGGCCGATCGGCTCGCCGCAGTTGAAGCGGTCACCGGCCTGTTTTCTCCCGACCAGCCCAATAACGCGTTCCTGCCGCGCTACTTGCCGCTCCTGCAAGCCGACCCGGCGATCCTGCATCACCATGGCCAAGTCTCCCAACTGCTGCGCAGCACTGAAGCGAAATAGGCGGCGGTGCGGTGACGCGCCAGCTTCGTTGGCGTGAGGTGGAGGACGTTGCTGGGGTTGAACGCGGCCGCAGGGCGTCGTGCGATCGGCCGCGCCTGGCGCGACACCGGACGGCGCGCAGTGATGGTTGTGCCTGCGGCTCCCGGATTCGCTCACCATTGGTATGCGTGCATTTCGGTCGATCGCGCGTCGTCTCGTTAAATCAAAAATCGACGCACCCTCGACGATTACCAGGCTTTCCAAACTCAGCCAACGCAAAGACGCCTTATTTTAAGGCGATTTATGCTCGATACGTAATAGTGCGTTGTCCCTGTGCCGCTCAGCATCAATCCGGCGATGCCGTTATTAACGTTCTTTTCAATTTACCTGGCTTTGCTGACTAAAACAAAGATGAGTCAAAGGTGAGCTTTTGCGGGAGGCTCGCCAGGAACGCTGCAAAAACCCGGTCAGCGCGCTTTGGAGACGCCCGCTAAGGTAAGCAGACTTTCCGCGACGCTTACCGCTATGCACTGGCTCGATCGAAGAAGGCGCACAGCCGCAAGCTGATTTGCTCAGCATCGGATCCGGACAGGTGGGTATGCCATCGCAACGAACCCAGCGTTTGCTCACGGCCACTCCCAGACAGACACATGTGACAAAGCAGCGAACCCGGCAAATGATTTGCCGGGTTCGCTGCTTGTGTAGAGAGGCGAAAAATCGCCGGCTCTTTTAATTGTCCGAGACACGGGTCGCGGACCTGCCGGGAGCGCGGCCGAGGATCTAGCCGCGGCCTTGTGGCAAATACGGCATCGGATCGATCGGCTTGCCGTCGCGGCGCAACTCGAATCCGACAGAGACGCGCGAGTTGTTTTCGTCGCCCATCTCAGCGATCTGCTGGCCTTGCAGCACAATGTCGCCAATTTTGACCAGCAGTTTGCGGTTATGCGAGTAGGCGGTCAGAAAGTCCTTGTTATGCTGGACGATGATCAGACTGCCGTAGCCGTTCAGGCCCGTGCCTGCGTACATTACCTTGCCGTCAGCCGCGGCCCGCACCGGATCGCCTACCTTGCCGCCAATCTCGATGCCGCGCGTTTCGCCCGGCTGGAAAGCCTCGACCACGCGGCCGCCGGCAGGCCATGCGAGCGACACCCCATTCGCGTGCCGGGAAGTCTGCTGCGCGACTTCGCGCGCCTCGGCCGCGCTAGGCGCGGAGGGTTGTGGGGCTGATTGCGTCGTTGGCTGCGCGGTGGATTGCGTCGCTGCCTGCGCTGCTGCCTGTGCGGTGGATTGCGTTGCCTGCGCGCCGGTTGCCGCCGGCGCCTGCTGCGCTGCGAGCGGCGCAGCAGGCGCGGACGCCGCCGCAGCCTTTGCAGCGACCGCCGCTGCTTTGGCCGCCGCATTGGCCGCCGCATTGGCCGCATTAACCGCCCGCACCGTTTCGGGCGAGGCGACATGCAGCACCTGCCCCAGCTTCAACCGCGACGAACTCTTGAGGCCATTCCACGCCTCCAACTGCCTGACGCTGCAATGATGATGCTGCGCGATGCGCGCCAACGTGTCGCCACGCTTGACGCGATATACCAGCGGCGGCGCTTTTTTAAGCGGCGTGCCCTCGTCAGCGGCTAGCTTGACCTGTGTGCCTGCGAGCGCATCGGAGGCGGGCGCTGCCGCCACCGCCGGCACACTGGACGCAACCGATGCTCCTGATGCCGCGCCGGTCTGCGCGCCCTGCTGCCCCACATTCGCACAACCGCTGACCGCCAGCGCGACCCACACGCCAGCCAGACTGGCCATCATTGTTCTGTCGAAGCGCTTTCCCACCATTGTTCGACTCCTGCTTTTTTATTGGCGAGCCGGGTGCGGCCCTGTCGCTTACGATGCGCGCGTTCCGTGAAGCGCTGCTTTCGTTCGCGACACAGCGAGGGAGCCTCGCGCGGCGCCCACCCATGCCATGCCGTTCAAACCAACCCTTCGCGTCGCCGAAGACCCGGATCTCCGACTACCGGACGCCAGATTCCAGTTGCCGGACACGAGGCACTCAATACCCGATAACCGGCGATCCTCCGCGAAAAGGGCCAGATTGCTGATTAAAATTCACGCGGAATTGTAAAGTGCGTTTTGCAGAAAACGCTCCGCTCCACACAATCTGATACAAAGCTTACGCGCCGTATTGCGGACTGGTTGCGCATGCAACCAGTCCCGCGCTGTCTGCCCTTGAACAACCGCGGCTCCTTGCAGATCCGGCGGCCGCCGCTCTGGCTG
Organism: Paraburkholderia fungorum; assembly: GCF_046027605.1. Classification (GTDB taxonomy): domain Bacteria; phylum Pseudomonadota; class Gammaproteobacteria; order Burkholderiales; family Burkholderiaceae; genus Paraburkholderia; species Paraburkholderia fungorum_F. The sequence goes on along the minus strand of NZ_JAQQEF010000011.1, from coordinate 218,823 downwards.
CATCAGCCGCTGCAGCCCGTTCGCGCCTCATGCGCGGCGTCGGCCTGGAGCCTCGATGCGCACGGTCGCAAATACCCGTAAACGGCTGCGCCGCCGGGAACCGGGCGACAACGTTTGCTTTAACGGCAGAGCGCCACCAAAACTTGAATGGCCAATCGCCGCGACGAAGAACGCGCAGGGAAAATGTGCTGGCGAGCGGACGCTCGTATGCCCGTCCCGCTCGATAAAACGAAGGCGTCTAGCTGTCCGCCCTGGCTCGATAGCACGGGCGCCCACTAACTGTAGGTCTTGCCTTGATACAGCACGAAGCCGACCGGATGATGTGTGAAGTGCAGCACCGGCAGAACGGGGTTGTTGTTATCGGCGGTGGGATAGGCGCTGGCTTCGGGGATGTATTCGCCTTGCGCCTCGATTGGTTGTCCGACCTGCAAGCCGGGGATTTGCTGCGTGAGCCCCTCGCTGTCGCCGAAACGCACCGCAACGAACACTTCGGTGCCGACGAGGTTCTGCGTGCCGCCCTCGAACTTCAAGACCTTGTCGATCTTGATGACGAATTGCTGATGCTCGGCGGCATGGTGAAACTCCGGCGCGAGGAACACCTTGCTGATCGTGCCTTGTACACAGGCCAGAGGTGCACCCAGCGAATTAGCGTAACTATGATGAGGAAGCGTCTGCGTCGCGCGATTGCTCATGAAATCTCCGTGAAGGGAATCAGTTAGTCTACGGCGAAACGTAAGTCGCGCCGCCGGACGGCATCGGCGCGATACCATTTGAGCAAGCCTCGGCGCGCGAGTTCATTGCGTGCCATTCACGGGAGACACAATGACCGCGCCTGCACAAGCACAAATCATCACCGTCCATATCGCGCGCGACTGGCGCGATGTCTACGCTTTCACTTCACCACCGGACGCGTTCCCGACGTGGGCATCGGGGCTCGGCAAACCGTTGCGCCACGAAGGCCCGATGTGGGTGTTCGAAGGCAGCGAAGGCGCCGTGACGGTGCGCTTCTCCGCCCCTAACAACTACGGCGTACTCGACCATTACGTGCTCTTGCCCGACGGCAACGAGATCTACATCCCGCTGCGGGTGATCGCCAACGGCAGCGGTAGCGACGTGCAGTTCACCCTGTTTCGCGTACCTGGTATGACCGACGAGAAATTCGCCGCCGACGCGCAGTGGGTCGAGCGCGATCTGAACAAACTGAAGGGGTTGCTGGAGGCGCGGAGTTGATTTACTTGCGTTAAGCGGCACGGGCCCACGCATAAAAAAGCCGGCGCCTCGATGAAAACACCGCAAATCGTCGGACGGGCGTCCAACTTCGCGGAGTCGGTTCATAACGGGCACCGGCTGCTTCTCACATCACGCTTAACGCTTACCGCCCGACATTCAGCATTCAACGCTCAATGTTCGACGTTCAACGCAGCGCAGGTTCAGCGCAACGCTTTCACCGCATCGGCCGTCACGTCGGCAGGCTGGCCGCCATACGTGGCGCGTAGATAATTCGCGAGCTGTGCGAGCTCCGTGTCGCTCAGTTGCGTGGCGAAACCCGGCATGTCCTGCATCCGTTCGAGGCCCGGGAAATCCTGCGCGCCGATGCCGTCGAGCATCGCCACGATCAGATTGTGCGCATCGCTTTGACGCAGCGTGGAATTAGCGTGCATCGGTATCGCGACGTGCGGCTTGCCTTCGCCACCCAACCCGTGACAGCCGGCACACACCGCGAGATAGACGTTGCGTCCTGTCTCGAGTTGCGCGGCATCGGCGGAGACCGATTGTGACGGTTGCAATGGTTGCGCCGGCGGCGGCTGGTCGCCGAGCAGATACGTCGACATCGCGCGCAGATCGTCATGCGTCATGTACTGGCTGCTCAGATGCACAACCGGATACATCTCGCCGAATGCCGAGCCTTGCGGCGCGATACCCGTGGCGAAAAAAGTCTGCAAGTCGGCGGCCGTCCAGCCACGCGACGCCAAACCATGCGGCGTGATGTCCGGTGCGGCGATCCGGCCGAGCGCCGCGCCCGTCATCGGCCTGGCACCGTCGAGCTGACCGAACTTGCCGCGCGGCGTGTGGCATTCGGCGCAATGGCCAAGCGCGCTTGCCAGATAGCGTCCGCGATACCACTCCGCCGACGCCCCGGAGGAAGTCCCCTTGGGGGGCGCCCCGGAGGAAGTCCCCTTGGGGGATTGCCCTTCCGATGCGTCCGGCAACGTGTCCGTCAGGAACAGCCAGTCCCAGAAACGCACCCCAAAACGCAGGTTGAACGGGAACGACAGCTCCGGTTCGTGGTTCGCCACCGCCGCGGGCTTCTGCGCCATCAGATACGCGTAGATCGCGTCGCTGTCCGCACGCGACAGTTGGCGGTAGGACGTATACGGCATCGCCGGATACAACTGCTTGTCCGGCGTGACGCCGTCGTGCAGCGCCTTGTACAGATCGTCCGCGCTCCAGTTGCCGATACCGTGGTCCTTGTCCGGCGTGATGTTGGTGCCGTAAAAGGTGCCGAACGGCGAGGCCAGCTTCACGCCGCCGGCGAACGGTGCGCCGTCGGAGGTGGTGTGGCAGGCGGCACAGTCGGCGGCCTTGACGAGATAACGTCCGCGCGCGAGCGGATCGGCCGCGGTGGATTGCGGTCCCAATGCTGCAGCAGCCTGCATCGCGACAGCAGAGTCGTCGTGTTTGGCGCAAGCGCCCAGTAAAGCCGCGGCGCCGACCAGCAGCAACACGCGGCGCAAATTCATCGAACGGCTCATCATTCGGCGCCCCCCAATCGCCCACGGGGACTGCCTTCCTTTACGAGGCCGGGCGTCGTCAGCACGACTTCCTTCACGGCTTCGTAATAGCGCACGTAACCCGTGCAACGGCAAATATGGTCGTTCAGCGCCTCCGTGATGGTGCGCTCGACCTGGTCCCTGGCGATCGGCTGACGCTTCAGACGTTCGATCAGCACAGTCGCCGCAGTGACGAAACCCGGCGTGCAGTAGCCACACTGAAAACTGAAGTGTTCGAGAAACTTCTGCTGGATCGGCGACAGCTCGACGACCTCGCCCGCCTCGTTGCGCCTGGCGTGCCCTTCGATCGTACGAACGGTTTTGCCGTGGAAGAAATTCGCGCCGGTGATGCAGGTGCGCACTTCCTCGCTAGTGCCGTCCGGCTTGTCGACGATCACGACACACGCGTGGCAGATGCCCTGGCCACAGCCGAGGCGCGAGCCGGTCAGATGCAGGTACTCGTGCAGGAAGTCGATCATCATCAGACCGGCTGGCACGTCGGTCGGGCCGACGATCTCGCCGTTCACCTTGACCGTTACCGGCAGCGTGCGGAAATGCGTCAACGGACGCTCGACCACAGCAGCAGCCGGTGCGCTGGCGGGGACAGCCCCCGAGGCGACCGGGCCGGAGGCGACCTTGGCCGCAGCGGCCTCCGAAGCACCGGACACGACACCCGAGGCGACGTTGCCATTCACCACGCCACTCGCAGCATGAGCGGAAATCTGATTGGGGGTCGTCATGCGAGCACCTCCTGAATACGTTGCGGGGTAACCGGCAGATCGGTAAAGCGATGATCGATCGCGTGAGCGATACCGTTCACGATTGCGCCGACCACCGGAATCATCACCACCTCGGCAATGCCCTTCGGCGGATCGGTTTCGGTCAGCGGCGGCAGTACTTCGCCGGTCTGGGTCCAGACGGCGACGTCCGTCGCGCGCGGCAAGTGGTAGCGATTGAAGTTCCACGTGCCGTTGCCGGGGCCGTCCTCATAAAGCGGCAGATACTCGTGCAAGGCATGGCCGATACCCATCGCAAGGCCGCCTTGCAGTTGGCCCGACACGAGTTGCGGCGAGAGCTGATTGCCGCATTCCATGATCGAGTGATGCGCGAGCAGGTCCACCTTGCCGCTCGCTTCATGCACCGACAGTTCGACCAGCGTGCCGACCGCGCTGTAGTACGTGACCGCGGCGTTATTGCGTTGCACCGGCGGAATGAATACGCGCTGACGGTCGAGCACGCGGTAGCGATTCGATGTGGTCTGCAGTTTTTGCCTGTCGGCCGAAGCGCTATCGCCGTAGCGCACTGAAAGACCATCGAGCGGCAAACGTTCGACGCTGCCGTCGATCTCGAAGTCCGCTTCGGTCCATTGCCAGCGGTTGAACACGTGCACAGTCGCGCCGGTTACCAGACCCAACTCGTGCGCTTTCTTCGCGAGCTGTTCGAATGGCAGCGCTTCGAGGCCCGCCGCGGACAGCTTGCCGTCGACCCAGCGCGCCTCTTCGATGCGCACCACCAGCGGCGCGGCCTGCCCGCCACCGTCGCCTTGGCGCCAGATCGCCTGCGCCGCCGGCCACAAGCCGTGCGCGAAGATCACGCGTGCGGCTTCGCGCGTGCTGTGCGTGAAGTAGAACGCCGAGTTCGTCGCGCTCGACGGCGACGCATAACCTGGCGACCAACGCGGATTCGCGGCCAGCTTGTCCTGGTCCGCTTGCGACATCAGGTACGGATCGCCGCTCGTGACGACCGGCAGATCGGGCCAATCGGTGATCGCGACATGCACGTCGGTAGCTGGCTTGCCGAGCCACTTCGCGACCGCGATGGCCTGCGAGGTCGACACGCCCGTGCCGATTTCGGCGGCCGTGTGTTGCAGGCTGATCTTGCCGTCGGCGCTGAACTCGACCTTCGCGAACGAGGTTTCCGCGCCGGTGCCGAAGTCTTTCTGCACACACGCAAAGCCGACGCCGTAGCGCTTGCCCGGATGCGCGGCTTCGAACTCGGTCTTGCGTTTCGCGCGATTCGTCCACAGCGGATGAACCTTCGCCTTCTGCAACACCTCGTCGACGCGAATCGCGCCGGCGGGCACCGCGCCCTGGGTGTTCTTCATGCCCGAACGCAGCGCGTTTTTCAGGCGGAAGTCGATCGGATCGAGCTTCAGTTGCGCGGCGATTTCGTCGACCATCATCTCGGTCGCGGCCATGCTTTGCAGCGTGCCGTAGCCGCGTGCCGAGCCCGCGTCGATCGCGCGCGAAGCAATTGCCACCGCGGACAGATCGTTCTTCGGGAAGTAGTAGATCGACTGCGCCGCCGTCGCGCCCACCATCGCCACCGACGGCGAAAAGTTGCAACGTCCGCCGCCGTCCGCTTCCATCGCGGCCTTGAACGATTGCAGCAAGCCGGTGTTCCTGTCGACCGCGATCCGGTAGTTCATCCTGAACGCGTGGCGTTTCAAGGAGGTCTGGAACTGTTCGTAGCGATCGTTAGCCAGACGTACCGGGCGGTCATCCGCATACATCGCGCAGACGAGACCGTAGAACGGCACGTTGAAGTGGTCCTTCGAACCGTAGCCGACCGTATAGCACGGGTGCACAAACAGGTTCTTCACCGGGAACGCGCATTTCGCGACCATCCCTGCCGCGCTTTCCACGACTTCCAGCGGCGCCTGGGTCGGCACGACCATGTGCAACGATTGCGTCGCCGCGTCGTACCAGCAGTTCGCGTTATCGGGTTCGAGCGCGGCCGTGTCGATCGACTGCGTGTTGTACTCGCGCTCCATCACCAGCCAGTCCGCCGACGGATGATCCAGTTCCTGCTGGATCTGCCCGGCGTGGAACATGCCCTGCTCGTCGAGCTTGCCGTGTTCGACGCCGTCGGGCCACACCGGCTGGTGCTTGCGCATCGTGCTCGGGAACACTGGCGCGTCTTTCAGACTGGAGAACGTGTCGTCGTCATAGGGCGTCTTGCCGCCGACGCGCACGAAGCGGAACGTGCCCCACGGATCGCGTTCGAGCGGCCCGGTCTGCGCGCCGTAACGGATGATCTGATCCTGGAACTTGAGCGTGTTCTTCGCGAAGCGGAAGCGCGCGAAGTCGTGATAGATCAGGATCGCCACGGCCTGGCCGAGATACGCGGGCGTCTTGCCCGGCGGCAGCAGCATGTCGTCGCCGTAGAAGGCCGGGAAGATTAGACCATCGCGCGTCAGATCGTCAGCCGTGACCACGCGGTCGGGTTTCAGATCATCGCCGAGCAGCGCCAGGTCGAAGCCTTCATAGCTGCGGTCGGCCTGCGTCGTGCGCAAAATGAAGGCGTGCGACTGCTGCTGTGGCCAGTGCGGCATGTCGGCGGCGCGGATGTCGCGCGCGAACACTTTGGAACCGGTCACTTTCGCGATCCCGTCGATGCGGAATTTCGCCTGGCCGTTAGCCGAGTCCCATTGAACCGGTGTCAGGATTTTTTCTTCGAACAACGCAGCGAATGCGCGGCTGCCCATCGGCGCGAGATACACCGACACACCCGCCAATACGCTGGCCTTCAGAAAACTACGACGCGAAAGGTCGAGTTTCCCCATGGACTTCTCCTTTAGTGAACACAGTGGCAACTCGTGGGCAGGACGACGGCGCAAAGCCAGTCGATAGCGCGTGAAAAACATCCCGCTCCGTGTGCTGCTCACGCGATCGCGCATGCACAAGCGCGCAGAGGCTGTCACCACGAGGGAGGTGTTCGATCCGCGGGCGCTTGCGGGCGCCCGGGCGTAACGGCGACGTGCAGCGGCCATCACTTCGGCTATGCCGCAGTCGATCTGATCTACCTTGAACTACCGTGAGTTGCCTTTTTCCCCAGTCCTACTGAGGGCAAGGGGCGGGATTATCTCGCCTATTCCCGAATGGGTGCGTCATTTTTTGTCAGCTATCTCGCAAATAACGGATCGGGTATGAATCGTCATGGTGGCGGGTTTATCGCAAACTACGCACGCAAAATCGTGATACCCAATGCCTCGAACGGGGCAGTCAGTGCCTCCGGCGTGTTCCGCTCGACGACGATCGTGCTGGCCGCCGACACATCCGCAATCCTGTACGCCGACGCCGCATTGAGTTTTTCCGCCGACGCCAGCACCACCGTTTCAGCCGCATGCTCCGCGAACGCGCGCTTCACGTAGGCCTCCTCCATATCGCCGGTACTCAGGCCCGCTTGCGGATGCACGCCGGTCACGCCCATGAAGTAGAGGTCAGCGCGGATGTGGCTGAGGGCTTCAATAGCGGCCGCGCCCACGTTGACCATCGAATGGTGGAACAGGCGGCCGCCGATCATGATGATCTCGAGCGCCGTATGCTCCGCCAGTTCCACAGCAATGCTCGGGCTGTGCGTCACGATCGTCGCCCGCAAGTCGCGCGGCAGGTGACGCGCCAGTTGCACGGCAGTCGTTCCGCCGTCGATGAAGGCAATCTGGCCGCGCCCGATCAGGCCGGCCGCCGCCCGGCCGATCGCCGCTTTCGACGCCGATTCGATGCGCTCGCGTCCGGCAAAGTCCACCGCCGCCGGCGACGCGGGCAGCGCGCCGCCATGTACCCGCTGAAGCTGCCCCTCGGCAGCGAGCTCGCGCAAATCGCGCCGAATGGTGTCCTCGGAGACGTCGAATTCCACGCTCAAGGTCTTGGCGATCACCTGGCCGTCGCGCTTGAGCGCCTCGACGATCAACTGTTTTCTTTGCGATGTAAGCACGACGGCGGTCCTTTGAGGGTTCCGGTGATTTGCACGAAATTTCTTGTTTTTGCACGATATTGCACGATACCATAATTGCGTGCGGTGCCGACCGCGTTTCCCAACAGAACAGGATGCGAACCATGAACGAGATCGCCGGGCGGGTGCGGATTGTCGACGTGAAAGTGCTATCGGACGACTGGTACGTGCTGAAGAAAACCACCTTCGACTACCAGCGTGCGGACGGCAGTTGGCAACGCCAGAGTCGCGAAACCTATGACCGCGGCAACGGCGCGACGCTGCTGCTGTATGACGCGCGCCGCCGCACCGTGGTGCTGACGCGGCAATTTCGCCTGCCGGCGTTCGTCAATGGCCACCACGGCATGCTGATCGAGGCGCCGGCGGGGCTGCTGGAGGCCGCCTCGCCTGAGGAACGGATTCGCGCTGAAGTGGAAGAGGAAACCGGCTACCGCGTGCACGAAGTGCGCAAGGTGTTCGAAGCCTTCATGAGCCCCGGCTCAGTGACGGAAAAGCTGCATTTTTTTGTGGCGGAATACAACGCGGTGACAAAGGTCGGCGCGGGCGGCGGGATTGCCGACGAAGGCGAAGATATCGAGGTGCTCGAACTGCCCGTGGAAGAAGCATTGGCGATGGTCGAGCGTGGCGAGATCGTCGACGGCAAGACGATCATGCTGTTGCAATACGCAAAGTTGAATCTGTTCGGCGCGTAAGCATCGGTTCGCAGTGCGCCGGTTGCCCGGCAGGATCGTCGTGACGGCAATGGGCGCCTATGCGGCGTGCGCCTTGCCGCCGTTACGGCTGTTTCGTCACCGGCCTGATTGTCACCGGCCTGATCTCGAGCCAGGCATTTCGGACTGATCCCACACAAGCCTGGGAAAGGGACGATATGTTGAAGAAGGTCAAAAAAATATCCTTACGGGTCCCGTTTGAGACTGACTGCCTCGCTGTAAAAGCGTGGCAAGTCTTTAAGCGTGAAAACTATTTCCGTCAGTATATTTTTTACTTCGCCGGCTCGATAAAGCCGGTGGATGATTTGAGGTTTAAGTGGATTCTCTTAATTCAGCGAACAGATTCATGGGTGGTTTCTTTTTCGGCGCCCTGATCGCTGCGGTCGTGATGGTATTGCTGTGCAATGCCGGTGAATTTTCGCCGTTCATGGCGAAGCTGCATGCTTTGGAACAGGTCATCGTGACCGCGCTCATTTCCCTCGTTATCGTCGATGCAAAGCCATTGGCCTATAAAACCGTCTGGCGTGAACGCCGCTGCCGCTTCGTACTCGACGAAGATCTGAGCGCGACCATTCGCGGCAGAACCTTCGGCATTCCCGCTGGCGTGATCATCGGCATTCTGATTCAGAATTACGTAATGAATTGATTTCCCGTCACCCGGGAAAGCGACATTCAATGACGCTCGAACTCGCAGTCATCATTCAGTCCACAACCGGCGCGCCCAGTCATCGCTAGAACTTATGCCGTATCGCCGCTCGCACCACGACCTGCTTCGACGTCGATGACGGCGACTGGGTGCCGACATTGAAGGCATCGTCCAGAATCGAATAGGTGGCGTCGCCGGTCACCTGTTGATATTCACCCTGGATGTACACGTCGGTGCGTTTGGACAGGTTGTAGTCCGCCATCAGGCCGAACGAATGAATTTTCGGTTTCACGCCGCCGCTCGAGGCGTCGTAGGTTTCCATCGTGTACACGTACTGGGCCCCGACAAACAGCATCGGCGAAATCTGGTATTTGCCGTTCACCTCGAAGTTCTGATATTTCAGGGAGTTCAACAACACACCGGGTGCGACGAGCGGCGTCACGCCGAGATAACCGTTGCTGGTCGGGTCCAGATAGTTCGAGTTGGTGTACACGAAGCCGGCAGTGGCCGGCCCGAAGGTATATGTGATGCCGCCGCCGAACACGCGCATGCGGGCGGCAATAAAGCTGGCGTCGTTTGCGGTGATCGCGCCGTTCGAGCCGTTGCCGGGGTTGTCGGCCTGCAGATACGCCGCGGCCACCAGCAGTCCGCCGTAGGTGTACTGGCCGCCGAAACTGTACGCGCGATTGTTGGCGAAGCCCGTGTCATTGCTGAAGCTGTATACGCCGCCAAACTGGAAGCCCGAGAGCGACGGGCTGGTGTACTTGACGCTGTTGTCGAGCCGGAAGGTGTTGTCGGTGTTGTCGTTGTCGTACGGGTGGGAGAACAGCGAACCGGCCCAGTTGCCATTGGCCGTGGTCTGCGCCAGATAGTCGACCACCGAATCGTACTGACGGCCGAAGGTCAACGTGCCGTAGGGCGCCGAGCTCAAACCGACGAACGCCTGGCGCCCGAACATCCGGCCGCCCTGGTTAAGCCGCCCGGAGCTGACGTCGAAGCCGTTTTCCAGCTGGAAGATCGCCTTCAGGCCGCCGCCGAGTTCCTCGGCGCCTTTCAAACCCCAGCGGCTGCCTTGCGCATCGCCGCTTGCAAGTTCATAGACATGGCCGCGGCCGACGTTGTTGGTGTAGTTGATGCCTTCATCGAGCACGCCGTACAGCGTCACACTCGTCTGGGCATACGCAGGCGCGCAGAAAATAGCACAGGAGGTGGCGGACAAAGCGGTGGAGACAGCCAGCGCGAACACTTGCTTGTTCATGAAGATCTCCCAGAACTCGAGTAATGGGACAACTCGATCCGACCGCTTTCTTTTGACGCTTCTGGAGGCGTTTATCGACCCCGACGCCCCTTCAGGAAATCCTCACATGCCGTTACGCCGCCGTCCATCGGGTGTCGCGTCCATATCTCAAAACGTTGCGAAATCTCCACTGCGTGCGGCGCCCTCTTCTTTCGCGGTACTTATTCAGGTAAACGATGCCGCGCCGGCCGCCCTTAAACCGGCGGTCGCCTGGCCTGCGCCGACCCCGGCACGACGCAAGCAATCGCCGCCTGTTCGAGCGGCTGGCGCGCGATTGTCCCGGACGCCGGCGGACGGCTGGATCCAGCACGGCCCGCCGCGGCTTTGTCATGGAAAGAAATATAATCGAAAGCTTTTGCGGCGCTGCAGCGGAACTCCGCGCCGTCAAACGGGTCATTTTTACTGGCCTTCTTCAAGCCCGCCGCAGTACCTGATCCCATTTCAAAAAGCCTCATGAGACGCCTGCCGCGCTGGACTAGCGCGCCGTCGCATGGGGCTGCTTTTGGCGCCACACAATGCAAAAAAAGTCGCAACCCCGCTTGATCGAGCTCGATTTTTTTCGCGGGCTGGTCCTCCTGGTCATCGTCGTCGATCACATCGGCGGCAGCATTCTGTCGCGCGTCACGCTGCATGCCTATGCACTGTGCGATGCGGCCGAAGTCTTCGTCTTCCTCGGCGGCTTCGCCACCGCCACGGCCTACGCGGCGCTTGCCGAACGGCGTAACGAGGCGAGCGCGCGCAGCCGCTTCTTGCGGCGCTCGCTCGAAATCTATCGGGCCTTTCTCATCACCGCCGGTTTGATGCTGCTGGTGAGCGCCGTGCTGACAGCGTTCAGTATCAACGGCCCCAATCTCGCCACCGCCGATCTCGACGATCTGATGGCCGCCCCCGTCGCCGCCCTGCGCGACATCCTGCTATTCCGGCGTCAGCCGTATCTCGCTTCGGTGTTGCCGATGTATGCGTTCTTCGCGCTGCTCGTGCCGATGATCCTGCCGCTCGCGCGCAGCAAGCCGTGGCTGCTGCTGGCCGGCAGCGTCGCGCTGTGGGCGGGCGCACCGGCTATCGACGCCTACCTGCCCGCCGCGCCGGACATGCACTGGGATTTCAACCCGTTTGCCTGGCAGCTGCTGTTCGTGCTCGGCGTGCTGGCACGTTGCCAGCCGGTTTATCAGCGGCTCAGCGCGCACCGTCTCGGCTGGCTGATCACCGTGCTGGCGTTCGCCGTGGTGGCGGCCGCGGCCTATTACAAGCTGTTTATCGAACGCGAGCCGCTCGATGGCAGCCTCAAGCAAAACCTCTCGTACCTGCGCGCAGTCAATTTTCTCGCGATTGCGTGGCTCGTCGCGAACCTGATCCAGCTGGGCTGGGCAAGAAAGCTCGCTCAATGGATGCCGTGGATCGGCATGATCGGCCGGCAGGGGCTGCTGTGCTTTATCGCCGGCGCCGTGATTTCGCTGGTCATCGATTCGGTGCTGTATGACGCGACCGACGGCTATCTGAACTATCCCCTGGGGCTGGTGGCGGATGCATTTGCGGTCGGCGCGCTGTTCGCCGTCGCGAGAGCGTCGGAGCCGCTCAAGCGGTTCTTGACGCGCCTTTGGAGCTTGCGGCTCGGAACGGCGCCCTGAGTCAGCGAGCAGCCTGCGGACACAAGTGCGGATTTTTGCCGCTTGACTCACTGCCGCTTGCCGATTTCCACCGTCGATACTGATAGCATGACGGCCGCGCGCGAGCTGCGCGGCGGCCTCTTACACTGACATGCGTCTATTCCTACATTCCGTACTCCTCGCGCTGTGCGCTGCTGTCGGCGCGCCGGCGAGCGCCAGCACCGTCATTAGCCGAAGCTTCCACTCCGAGGCGCTCGGCCGCGACTGGGCCTACACGATCTATCTGCCCACCGGCTATCACCACGACGCCGCACGCATTCCAGTGCTCTATCTCCTGCACGGCAATAACGGCGACGCCAACGACTGGCTCACGCAGGGCCATCTGCAAACCACCGCCGACGAGCTGATCGAACGCAAGGAGATGCCGCCGGTCGCGATCGTGATGCCGCAAGGCGGTACCGACTGGTACGTCGATCGCAAGGAGAAGATGGAGACGGCGTTCTTCCACGATCTGATGCCCGAGATCGAAACGCGCTATGCGGTCGCGACGCAACGTGGCGGGCGGATGATCGGCGGCGTGTCGATGGGCGGCTTCGGCGCGTTGCGCTACGCCATGACGCAACCGGAACTGTTTTGCGGCGCGCTGCTGCTAAGCCCCGCGATCTACCCGAATGAACCGCCGCTCGCTTCGGCGGCGCGGCGCGTTGGCGTGTTCGGCGAGCGGCAGTTCGACCCGCACGTCTGGCATTCGCTTAACTATCCGGCGCAATGGGAACGCTACATCAGCCGGCCATACCGCCTGCCGATGTTCATCGCCGCCGGCGACGACGATCTAGCGATCCAGGCTGATGCGTCGTCGCTTTATACGCATCTTCGGCTGGCGGGGAATCCGGCGGCGCTGCGCATTATCGACGGCGGCCATACCTGGGACGTCTGGAGCGCGCTGCTGCCCGCCGCGTTGAAATATACGTTGGGTTGCGTCAAACAGCCCGCGCGCGATCAGGAAAAGTAAACCACCGGATCCGCAGGACGGAGCGTGCCGGCAACGCGCGTGCCGACAATTCAGGTGAGGCTCGTTCAGGTGCGGCTCGAATTGCCAGATCACGCGCGATTCGGACCGCCGGGCAACGTGCAACTATTGCACCAGATCGGTCCACAGCACCATCAGCACGGTCATGAGCGCGGGGCCGATGAAAAGGCCCAGCAAACCGAACGTCTCGGCCCCGCCGAGAATGCCGAAAAGCACGAGCAGGAAGGGTAGACGCGTCGAGTTACCGATCAACACCGGCCGCACGAAATGTTCAGCGACGAACACCACGACTGAGCCGAACACGGCCAGCCCGATGGCCGCGGCAACCGCGCCTTGCGAGAACAGCCATAAGGCCGCGAGGCCGAACGTGATCGGCGCGCAGAACGGCAGCATCGCGGCGATCGCCGTGATGAACGCGAGCAGCGCGACGTGCGGCAAGCCGGTCACGAAATAGGCGACACCCATCAGCACGCCCTCGCCGAGCCCGACCACCACCAGCCCCGACACTGTGCCGCGCACCGCCGCGGCCATGCGCCCGAGCAGGTGCGCGCCGTCGTCGCCGAAGGCGCGCCGCACGCCTCTCATCAACGAGCCGGACAAACGCGGTCCGGCCTGAAAGATCACGAACAGCGTGACCAGCATGAAGGCGAACACCATCACAGCGCGCACAGCCCGCGCGCCGAAGTGGCGGCCGAGTGTCATCACGGTCGTGCTGTGCAAGCCCTTCATGGCTGCCGAATCGCGCAGCGGCTGCGCCAGATTGGCCTGCCACCAGCTCGAAATCTGTTGCGCGCCAACCGGCAAACGCTCGATGATGTCCGGCATCGGAATGCCGTTTTCTTGGGCGGCCTTGAACCACTCGTTCATATCATGCGCTTCGCGCAGCGCCTCGGTAATGCCGATACCGATTGGCAGCACCACCAGCAATGCGATCACGAGTGTCAGCACCGCGGCGACCAGCGTCGTGCGGCCCGTGAACCAGCGGTTGCCCTCCAACTTTCTTAAAAGCGGCCACAGCGCAATCGCAATGACGCCGGCCCAGGCCGCCACCGCAATGAAATCGCGCACGACCCACAGTGCCAGCAACACGAGTGCGATGTACAGCACGAGCAAGGCCGTTTTCTGCTTCTTCAGGCGATCAGGCGGAGACGGTGATTCGGGGGGCGCTACCGGGGGGCGTGAAATCATGTGGGCTCTTAGGGTCGTGTGGATATGCGCGCGTGCCGGCCAGAAAAATGCAAAGCCGCTACACTTGCATCGCACGGTCGCTCATCAATAACCACATCTTAAAGGAAGCACCGGCGCCCTCTACAGGCGGCATTCTCGTCGCACTGAGCACAACACTGCGTTGCAAAAATCCACCCTATCGTAAACTCGCCTTGCATATGGCCCGCAAAGCCCCGTCGTTTCGGGTAAGCGAGGATGTCAAGTTTCATTGTTGCTGTTTGGAGAACAGTGTTTCAACCGCTGCACAATGGCTATCCAGCGCGCACGGGACTACATTCGGCACTCCACAATACGGAGCCGACGATGATGACCTTAGAGTCCATCCCCCTAGACGGTACCAATGGCGTACGCATCGAAATTCTCGAGCGCTCCGACACGACACTGGTGATCCGCTGGGTCGAACCGGGGCGTTGCCACTATGGCGAGCAGCGTTGGCGGCGGCGCTCGGCGCATACCTCAGGCACCTGTGCTGTCACGCGGCGCAAGATTCGCCGCGGCGATGCGGTGTTCAAACCGGCAGAACGGCCAGCGCCTTCTAACGCGTCCGCGATGATTTGCGCTGAAGTTCTATGCGAGCTCGCTGAAGCGTAAGATTTTTGTATGCACGGCACTTCGCTGCCGTGCGGTTACGGGTTCTGCCGTTGCTGGCGTCCCTTGTGATCTGTTTGCGCGGACTTGCCGCCGCTCTCCTTTCTCAGCCGATGCGTCACGCGCCCGGCGCCTTACTCCACCTCGCCGCCTTAGAAAGGTAGCGCGAAAGGCCACTGCAACTGGCGGACGGCCAATCCACGGCCTCATCCCCCAACGCCCGATTGCAGCGCTTCGCCACGTGCGCTATGGTGGTCCACGTTGCGCCAGGTCACCATGCCTGCCACACGCGCACCGTCAAATGAATGCCCCGCATCCCATTCGAACGCGCCGCAGCCCGTCTCGCGGCAAACGAGAGGCGACACCCATGGCAGAAGACACTCACGAAACCCGCGCCGCAGCGGTTCCCTCCGTCCAGTTAGTTGCACCGCAACAATTCTCGCTGGACGTTCTGCTCGAGAAATACGCGAAAGGCGACGAGCAAACCGCCGACGACGTGTTCAAACGCGTCGCGCGTGGCGTCGCCCAGGCGGAACCTGAAGCGCTGCGCGAGTCGGTGGAAGCGCGCTTTGTCGACAATCTCCGGCATGGCGCACTGGGCGCCGGGCGCATCATGAGCGCGGCAGGCACAGGTATCGCCGCCACGCTCATCAACTGCTTCGTGCAACCGGTCGGCGACGCGATCCAAGGGGTCGACGAACAGGGCCTTCCCGGCATTTACGTGGCGTTGCTGCAGGCCGCCGAAACCATGCGCCGCGGCGGTGGCGTCGGCTACAACTTCTCCGCGATCCGGCCCAAGGGCGCGCGCGTTCATACCACCAGTTCATCGGCGTCCGGACCGTGCAGTTATATGGACGTATTCGACGCCTCGTGCCGGACCGTCGAAAGTGCCGGCTCGCGGCGCGGCGCGCAAATGGCCGTGCTCGACTGCAATCACCCCGATCTGATCGAGTTCATCGAGGCCAAACATTCAAAGGGCCGCTGGAACAACTTCAACGTGTCGGTGGGCGTGACCGACGAATTCATGCGTGCCGTCGAAGAAGATCAGCCGTGGCAACTCGTGCATCGCGCCGAGCCGTCGCCGGCATTGCGCGCGGCGGGCGACGTGCGGCAGCGCGACGACGGCCTGTGGGTCTATAGCGAACGGCCCGCCCGCGAGATCTGGGATCGCATCATGCGCTCCACCTATGACGTCGCCGAGCCCGGCATCGTGTTCATCTCGCGCATGAATGAGGACAACAATCTACGTGCGGTCGAAACCATCCGCGCTACCAATCCGTGCGGTGAACAACCGCTGCCGGCCTACGGCTGCTGCAACCTCGGACCGTTGAACCTCACGCGTTTCGTGCTCGATCCGTTCGCGCAAATGAAAGGCCGCAAGCCTTCGTTCGACTGGGACGGTCTCGCCAAACGCACCCGCACCCAGGTGCGTTTTCTCGACGACGTGCTCGACGTGACGCTCTGGCCGCTGCAGCAGCAATATGACGAGTCGCGAGCCAAGCGCCGCATCGGCGTGGGTTTCACTGGGCTCGGCGATGCGCTGGTGATGCTCGGCCTGCGCTACAACTCGCAGCAAGGCCGTGACTTCGCGGTACGCATTGCCCGGCTGATGCGCGACGAAGCCTATCGGGCATCGGTGGAACTGGCGCGCGAGCGCGGCGCGTTTGAGTTGTTCGACGCCGCGCGTTATCTCGAAGCGGGTACGTTCGCTTCGCGCCTGCCCGACGACATCAAGGAGGCAATCCGCAGCGACGGCATCCGCAACAGCCATTTGCTGTCGATCGCGCCGACCGGCACCGTCAGCCTCGCGTTCGCCGACAACGCGTCGAACGGCATCGAGCCGGCTTTCTCATGGACCTACACGCGCAAGAAGGTGATGGCCGACGGCGGCCGCGAATCGTTCGATGTCGAAGACTACGCGTATCGTCTTTATCGCGAGCTCGGCGGCGATGTGAAAAACCTGCCTGACTACTTCGTCAGCGCACTCGAAATGTCGGCACGCGACCACCTCGACATGATGGCGGCCGTGCAGCCTTACGTCGACACGTCGATCTCGAAGACGGTGAACGTGCCGGCGGACTATCCGTTCGAAGCATTCGAAAGCCTCTACTTCGACGCGTGGAAAAACGGGCTCAAGGGTCTCGCCACCTACCGTCCGAACGAAACGCTCGGCGCGGTGCTGAGCGTGAGCCCGCCGCAAGCGGATGACACGCTGGCCGAGACCGATCAGGATCCGCTGCGGATCGCGATCGATCATCGGCCCAAGGGAGAACTGCCGGCGATCATCGAAAAGGTCGAGTATCTGACGCAAGCCGGCAAGAAGTCGCTTTACGTGGCAGTGTCGTTTATCGAAGTGACGGGACGGCTTGGCGGTGAAGACGTCACGATCGAACGCCCCATCGAGTTCTTCATTCCGACCGGTCAGCGCGACGAGTCGCAGCAATGGATCACGGCGACGATGCGTTCGCTGTCGCTTGCGGCACGCGGCGGTTTTGTCGCGCGTAACTTGCAGGACATGCGCAAGGTGTCGTGGGATCGTGGGCAGGTGCGGCTCGGCGAAGTGCAGCGTCTTGACGGTCATCGCACCCCGCGCTGGCATGACTCCGAAGTGGCGGCGCTCGCGTTTGCGATCCAGCAGATTCTGCATCGGCGCGGTTTTCTCGATGCCGAAGGCAACCAGGTGCCGTCGCGCATGCTGGCGCGTTTGCCGCGCGGGCAGATGAGAGCCGAAACGGCATTGCCGGCGGATTTCGGCATCCGGCCGCCTCCTGGCGGCACCGGCTCGACTGACGATGCCGCCCTGCTACAACCCGGCGGTGCGCAAGGACTGCATACCATGCTTGGACGCAAGTGCGGCTCGTGCGGCGCGAATGCGGTGATCCGCAAGGATGGCTGCGACTTCTGTACCGCGTGTGGCGAGGTTGGCGCGTGCGGGTGAACGTCAGCTAACCACGCCGCAGGCGTGGAGGATGCATTGCGTGAGGCGGATGCAACGCAGTAAAGATGGGCGATGATCAGGAGAAGATCGCTTCGATATCCGACGAGGCGTCCTTCACCTCATCGAAGTTCAACGTCGCCTCGATATGCTCCAGATGTTCCAGCATGCAGGCCGCCGCCTTGGCGCCGTCGTGCGCTTCGATTGCATCGATCAGATCGCTATGCTCGTGATGCGGGCACGCAGGCGCATTCGGTTTGTCGTAAAGCGTGATGACGAGGCACGTCAACGGTGCGAGTTCGCGCATCATCCGTAAGAGAATCTCGTTGCCGATCATCTCCGCGATCAGCACATGGAACTCACCCGACAAGCGGATGATGGTGGGCCGATCATTCTGTTTGCGCGCATCGCTCTCCTGCCGCACGTGCTTGCGTAACGCGCGCACTTGCGCCGATGACGCGGTACGGCTCAGCAGCCTGGCCATTTCCGGCTCGATCATACGCCGCGTAACAAATACGTCTCGCGCCTGCTGGACGCTCGGGCTGGCGATAAAGGCGCCGCGATTCGGCACCAACTCGACCACCCCCTCGTGGGCAAGCTTGTTGAGCACTTCGCGGATTTTCGTCCGGCTCACACCCGAGGCTTCCGCGAGCCGCTCTTCGATCAATTTTGTGCCGGGTGCAAGGCGATGCTCGAGCACCGCCTTCTGAATACGGCCGTAAATTTCCTCGTTCGTATACGGCGTCTTGGGTGCGGCAACTTTACTGGCTGGCATGGAGAAGGCTCGGCTCAAAGTGTTTCTCGCAACTGAGAAGTGAATCGATGATAGAACAATCTGAAGCGTTTTTGCACACAGAAGTTCGCTGGAACCTTCGTATCAACTTCTCGTTCGGGCGAAGGAAATTGTAACTCATTTGTATACAGGACCTCACAGCGTTGCTCCCGATGTGGGGCGACAGGCCCCCCTTTCAAAATACCTCCTTGCCTGCACCATACCCGCGTTTGGTGCCGAAGATTCGTGTTTGGTGCGCCCACGCACCACTTTATGCACTCGCGTCATTCGTCAGTTTATAGCTTGAAATAGAGACGTTCGCTCCAGCGAAGGCGCTTGGAAGCAGGTCCACACGCGATCTAACCCACCCATACGATTGCATACAATAATAATTGTATTGCGTACAAACCATTCAAATTATGTTGGCACAAAGTTTGCGTTAGTAGCGTCGATCAAGCCTCTCTTTCCGGCGCAGCCTGCCGGAAGCTACCCCCTGATATGGAAATCATGACGCAACGCACTTTGATTGGCATGTTGACCCCGTCTTCCAACACCGTTCTCGAACCCGTCACATCGGCCATGCTCGCCGGCCTGCCGGACGTCAGCGCGCATTTCGGCCGCTTCCGGGTGACCGAAATCGCGTTGTCCGAACAGGCGCTGGCCCAGTTCAACGACGAGGAAATTCTCAACGCCGCAGTACTGCTTGCCGACGCGAAGCTCGACGTAATCGGCTGGAACGGCACGTCGTCAGCCTGGCTCGGGTTTGAGGCGGACGAACGCCTGTGCCGCAGCATTACCGAACGCACCGGTATCGCCGCCTGCACCTCGGTGCTCGCGCTCAACGAGATTTTCGCCGCGACGGGCGTGCGTCGTTTCGGCCTTGTGACGCCGTATCGTGACGACGTGCAGGCAAAAGTCGTCTCAACGTATGGCGGCGCGGGCTTTGAGTGTGTCGCCGAACGTCATTTGAACAAGCAGGACAATTTTTCGTTTTCGGAAGTCAGCGCGGACACGCTGCGTGAGATGGCGCGCGAAGTCGCAAAGAGCAAACCCGACGCCATTACGATTTTCTGCACCAACTTGCGCGGCGCGCCGCTCGCTGAAGAACTCGAGGCCGAACTCGGCATCCCCGTGTACGACACCATCTCGACAGTCGTCTGGAAGGCGTTGCGGATGAGCGGCATCGACACCTCGCGCGTCAGCGGCTGGGGCAGCCTGTTCCGGGAAGTCGCATGAGCGACGCGGCGGGCTTCACACGCTGTTTTATCTCGTACGTATTGTGATTTCCATGGAGAGCCTGATGTCCGAACGATTTTCCCGTCGCCAATTCCTTCAACGTGCCGGCGCGGGCGCAGCCCTGGTGTCGATCGGTTTGCCCCGTTTTGCGATGGCCGCCGGGCTCACGCTTGATGGCATCAAGAAGGCGGGCGTGCTGCGCATCGGCTGCGAAGCGACTTATCCGCCGCTGACCTATCGCGACGCGAGCGGCACCATGATCGGCTACGACGTCGACCTGGCCAACGCGTTTTGCCGCAATCTCGGCGTCAAGGCGCAGTTCATCGACACGGTGTGGTCGGGCGTGATTCCGTCTCTCTACACGAAGAAGTTCGATCTGGTGATGAGCAGCCTGAGCTATACGGTCGAGCGCGAAAAGCACGTGGACTTCTCGGTGCCGTACGTGGAAGCTTCGCAGGCGCTGCTGATTCGCGCGGCGGATCAGAAGAGCGTCACCGGCATTGCCGGCATGAACGGCAAGGTGCTGGGGCTCAAGCTCGGTTCACCGGGCCAGATACTGGAGCCCAAACTCGACGCGCAACTGAAAGCAGCGGGCGGAGCGGGCTTCAAGGACGTGAAAACCTTCGACGACCATCCTGCCGCTTACATTGCCCTGGCAGAGGGCAAGGTGGATGGCGTGCTCAACACCTTGCCGACGCTTTCACTCGTCCTCAAGAATGCGCCCGGCAAATACGCCATCGTCAAGGGCATCGGCGCGGACAACTGGGCGGGCATCGCGGCGCGCACCGACGACACCGCGTTGATCGGCTTCATCGATCAGCAGTTGCGTCAGTTCAGAAGCGACGGCACGCTGCATACGCTGCAGCAGAAGTGGTTTGGCTTCGACATGAACTTGCCGGACGCGATTCCGGCGCTTTCCTGAGAGCGCGGCGTCCATGGACTGGAGCATTATCGTCATGGCGTTGCCGATCCTCGCGGTCGGCCTGCTCGCTACGCTCAAGGTCTGCCTCGCGGCGATCGCGATTGGCATCGTGCTCGGCTTCGTATTGGGCTTTGGCGCACTCAGCCGCTTCAGGGCGGTCCGCATCGCCGTGCTGGCCTATGTCGATTTCGTGCGCGGCACACCGCTGCTGGTGCAGATCTTTCTCGTCTACTTTGCGCTGCCGGTCATCGGCATCAATTTCGACGAGTACTGGGCCGGCGTCATCGCGCTGAGCCTGAATGCGGGCGGCTTCATCTGCGAGATCGTGCGTGCCAGCATGCAGTCCGTCGATCGCGGCCAGACTGAGGCCGCGCAATCCATCGGCATGCGGCACGCTCAGATCGTTCTGCACGTGCTCTTTCCGCAAGCCTGGCGGCGCATCTTGCCGCCGCTCACGAACGAACTGATCTCGCTGATCAAGGGCTCGGCGCTGCTGTCCGCCATCTCCGTGTATGAACTCACGCACGCCGGGCAGGAAATCATTGCGACGTATTTCTCGCCGTTCGAGATTTTCCTGCTGATCGCCCTCTACTACTACGCGTTGATCTCGGCGCTGGCGTGGCTGTCGCGCTACCTCGAGCGACGACTGCCGCAATATTGATTTCATGAGCCCGGGTTCCAGCATGTCTTCCACCGTTACCGTCCCTGACGTGCCCGCAGCCCCCGCGATGGACGCCGCCGCGCGCGTGCATGCAGGCGCAGCTGCATCGCTGTTGTCCATAGAAGGCCTGCACAAGCGCTTCGGCGACAAGGTCATTCTGCCCTCCGTCTCGCTGCAGGTCGAACACGGCGAGACCGTCGTGCTGATCGGGCCGTCGGGTTCGGGTAAGACGACCCTTCTGCGCTGCCTGAACTTCCTGGAGCGACCGGACGGCGGCACGATCCGCCTTGGCGGCGAGCGTATCGGGCTATCGGAGCAAGGCCGCACGCTGCCCGAAGCCGACCTGGCGCGACAGCGCAGCCGCATAGGCTTCGTGTTTCAGCGCTTCAACCTGTTCGCGCATCTGAGTGCCCTGGATAACGTCGCCGCCGGCCCTCAGCGCGTATTGGGGCTTTCGCGCGACGCGGCTCGCGCTCGGGCCCAGTTGGCATTGGAAAAAGTCCATCTCGCGCAACACCTCGGCAAACGGCCGGCGCAACTCTCCGGCGGCCAGCAGCAACGCGTCGCGATCGCCCGCGCGCTCGCGATGGAACCGGAGATGATCCTGTTCGACGAACCGACCTCGGCGCTCGACCCGGAACTTGTCAACGAAGTACTCGACGTGATGCGCGATCTCGCCACGGCGCGGATGACGATGATGGTCGTGACCCACGAAATGAGCTTCGCGCGGAACGTCGCGCATCGGGTGGTCTTCATGGACGCCGGCGCCATCGTCGAACAAGGCACCCCCGGCGATGTTTTCGGCCGTCCGCGCGAAGAGCGCACGCGGCGTTTCCTGCAACACCTGCATACCTGACCTGAAGCGGACCACCTGGCTGATGACTGCCTTACCTATCGAGTTTGACCTTGACCTGTTGCTGCTGGGCGCCACCGTCGTGACGATGGACCCGGCTCAACCGCTGTTGCACGACGCGGCGATCGGCATTCGCGGCAACCGGCTCGCCTTTGTCGGGCGGGCGCAGGATCTGCCGGTACAGACACGCGCGCGGACCACGCGCCGGCTTGCCGGACGCGTCATCGTACCCGGCTACGTGAACGTCCATACCCACGCCATTCTGACCATGGTGCGCGGCGTCGCCGAAGACCTGGGCTTCGCGCCCGCCTACACGCCGGGGATTCCCCACGGCCATGACGTGCGTCCGGACGAAGCGATCGCGCTGGCGCGTCTCGGCGCGCTCGAAGCCATGCTGTTCGGCTCGACGCTGATCAACGACAGCTACGTCCACGCCGATCTGACCATGGAGGCCATGGCCGAGCTCGGCCTGCGAGTGTATTCATGCGGCCGCCTGCACGACGTCGACTTCTCCGGCGTCGCGGACGGACGCTGGGAATACCATACCGCGACCGGCGAGCGCACGCTCAACGACGCACTGACGCTGGCCGGCCGCTGGAATCGCAAGCACAACGGACGCACGGGCGTCCAACTAGCGGTTCATGCGCCTGATACCTGCTCCGACGACTTTCTGCGTCTGATCGCCGAGGCGGCACGCACGCATGACCTCGGCGTGACGACGCACCTCGCGCAAAGCCGCACCGAGGTCAGCGTCGTAAAGAAACGTTCAGGCAAGAGTCCCGCGCAGTTGCTGGACGACGTCGGGCTGCTCACCGAACGGCTTGTGGCGGCGCACTGCCTGTATCTGGACGACGACGACATCGCACGCGTCGGCCGGGCCGGCATCACGGTGGCGCACATCCCCAAGGGCAACGCGACCGGCGGCACGATGGCGCCTACGCCACGTCTGCGCGCCGCCGGCGCGCGCATTGCATTGGGCACCGACAACATGCACGCCGATATGACCGAGGTCATGCGCTGGGCGCTGGCCATCGCGCGCATCCAGTTGGGCGAAGTCGCCGCGGACTGGCAACCCGCCGATGCGCTCACCATGGCGACGCACAACGGCGCGCACGCCATGGGCCTCGGCGACGAACTCGGCTGCCTCAAGACAGGCTGGCTCGCCGACCTCGCCATCTTCGATTTCCAGCGCGCGCATCTGACTCCGCACCCCAATCCGTTGGGCACGCTGGTGCACACGGGACTTGGGCGTGATGTCGAGATGGTCATCGTGGACGGGGAGATCGTAGTGGACGGCGGCATCCCCACCCGTTGCGACGCCGATGCCGTCATTGCGGCTGGAAAGCACGCTGCCACGCAACTATGGAAGAGGGCTAGCGCATGAGCACCGCGCACAGGATCGATTCGCAGTCGAAGCACGGCGCCGCGAGCGCCGGCCTTGCGGCCTCGCAAGCACGCGCCTCGCAAACTGGTGCCGCCGTGCAGATGCGCGGCATCCGGCATCGTTTCGGCGCCGTGCCGGTGATCGAAGACGTCACGCTTGAAATTGCCCCAGGCGAGCTGGTTGCATTGCTCGGCCCATCGGGCTGTGGCAAGAGCACCCTGTTGCGCATCCTCGCCGGTCTGCAGGTGCAGTCCGAGGGCGAAGTAAGTGTCGGCGGCCAATGCGTGGACGGCCTCGCGCCGCGCCAACGCGGCGTGGGCATCGTCTTCCAGAACTATGCGCTGTTTCCGCACATGACGGTCGCCGCCAACGTCGCCTACGGCCTGGAAGCCAACGGCGCCGCGCGTCGTGATGCTGCTCACAAGGCCATGCAGATGCTTGAAATGGTACGCATGCAAGCATTTGCGAAGCGCTATCCGCGCGAGTTGTCGGGCGGTCAGCAACAACGCGTGGCACTGGCCCGCACGCTTGCCGTCGAGCCGCGCATCCTGCTGCTGGACGAGCCTTTCGCGGCACTCGACAAAAACCTGCGGCTCGATATGCAAATCGAAATCCGCCGTCTCCAGCGCGAACTGAATATCACGACCGTGATGGTGACGCACGATCAGGAAGAGGCCATGAGCATGGCCGACCGGGTCGCCGTGCTCAATCGCGGGCGGCTCGAACAATACGACTCGGCGGTCGCGATCTACGATCAGCCGGCCACTCCCTTCGTCGCCACCTTCGTCGGCACGGCGAATCTGCTGCCGGTCACCTTGCGCGTGCACGGCAGCGAGTGCCTCGCCAACTTCGCCGATGGCGCCGTGCTGGCCGTGGCTCACCCCGGCCCGTGCCGCGATGCCGGTGCGGCGCTGCTGGCGGTTCGCCCCGAGCAATGGGCATGGCAGTTGCCGCAGCCCGGTGCCAGCGCGCCTCAGTTGCTGGCTACCGTGCAACTGGCGATGCCGATCGGTCCCACGCTAATGGTCGATCTGCAGACCGATGCCGGACCCGCCGTGAAGATTTCCGTGCCGCGCGCCGAGGGTGCCAGTTTGCGCCCCGGCTTGCGCGTCGCGCTCGATTTCAAGCCGGGTGCACGGGTACGGACATTCAAGGCGCCCCAACCCGGTACCGCAGGTGTTTAGCGCATGGTCACGATCGTCCTGATTCAACGCGCCACCCGCTTCGGCATCGCCGGTTCATCCTCTTCAACTATCCATCCTGAGGTTTTATGTCGCTGATCGATCACCAACGCCGCAAGCTCCTGCAACTGATGGGCGCAGCGGGGGCTGTCGGCCTGTCGCTTGGCAGCCCGCTTGCCATGGCCGCGTCCGACTCCCTCGCCGCCACCACGTTTCCCGGTGCGTGGGAAGAGTCGCAACGCAAGCTCCTGTTGCCCGCGTTTCGCAAGGCCGCGGGCGTGAGCGCCGTGCTCACCGCCTCGCAAGCGGTCGACACGCTGACCAAGCTGGTGGCCGCGCGCAATAACCCGCCGTTCGACGTGGTCATGATGGACGAGGGTCCCTACCTGCAGGGCATCGCGCAAGGCGTGTTCGAACCCATTCCGGCAGCCCGGGTGCCGAATCTGGCGAATCTGCCCGCGCACTTCATCGACCCGAAAGGTCTGGGCGCCTATGTGTCCGCGCAGGTCTACGGCATTGCGTACAACACGGAGCGTGTGAAGACCACGCCGAAATCCTGGAACGATCTGCTCAAGCCGGAATTCAAGGGCCGCGTCGGCCTCGTGAGTCTGGATTCCACGCTAGGCACCGTATGGATGGTGGCGCTTGCCAAGATGCTGGGCGGCGACGAAGATCACATGGACCCGGCGTTCGATTACATCAGGCGTCTGATGCCGAACGTCGGTGCGGTGGCCGCCAATCCTGGCGCGCTCGGCACGCTGTTCCAGCAAGGTCAGGTGGATATTGCGTGCCACTACATCAATAACGTGGAGTCGCTCAAGGCCAAGGGCGTGCCGGTTGCGCTCACGCGCCCCGACAGCAACTGGGGTATCGTGCGCAGCACGATGAACATCGTGAAGAACACCCGGGTGGCGGATCTCGCCGCGTCGTATATCAACACCGCGTTGAGTGTCGAAGTGCAGCAACAGATGACGAGCGCGCCCTACTACGTCGCGCCGACCAACACAAAAGTGCCGTTCGGTGCAGCGCTCGCCGCGATTGCTCACAACGCCAATGACATGACGTCGTTCGTGCAGGTTGATTGGGCACGGATCAATCCGCGCCGCGCGGAATATATCGACCGCTTCAACCGTCTGGTCAAGGTCTGACGCATCATGAACGCGAATCACCGGATGCCGCGCGACTGGCTGCTCGTGTTGCCACTGGGCCTGTTCTTCATCGCGTTTGTGGGCGTGCCGCTCCTGCTTGTCGCGCTGATCAGCCTGCACAACGACACAGCCATGACGCATGTCGGCATTCACCAATACATGGTGTTCTTTGGCGACAGTTACAACCGCGGCATCCTCTGGCAAACACTCTGGCTTGGCGTGGCGACCACGCTGGTGACGATCGTGCTCGGTTATCCGGTCGCGCATCTGTACGTGGTGAGCCCGCCGCGCTGGCGGCGCGTGCTGATCGTGCTGATCCTGCTGCCGCTTCTGACCAGTTCGGTGGTGCGCACGTTTGCGTGGGTCGTGATTCTCGGCAATGAAGGGCTGGTCAACGCGCTGCTGATGGCGCTCGGACACGCGGGGCCGCCGGTCAAGCTCCTGTACACGCCGCTGGCGGTGATCCTCTCGCTTGCGCAGATCGAGCTGCCGTTGATGGTGTTGCCGCTCGTCACCACCCTCACCTCGCTCGACACGCGCTTGCCCGAGGCGTCGTACGCGCTGGGGGCAAGCAGCTGGCGCACCTGGTGGAAGATCACCGTACCGCTTGCGATGCCGGGTTTGCTCAGCGGCACCTTGCTGGTGTTTACCGGCGCGGTCAGCGCGTTCGTGGTTCAAACCCTGGTGGGCGGCGGCCAGCTGATGTACATGCCGTTCTACATCTACGAACAGGCCATCCAGACGCAGAACTATCCGTTTGCGGCGACGCTTGCCGTGATTCTGCTGGTGAGCGTGCTGCTCGTCGTGACCTTGCTCAACTATTTCGGCCGCAAGACCAGAGGGTTCGTCCATGGCTAAATCCACGCTTGCCGCGCTGGGGGTCATGCCCGCGCGCCGCTCTCAACCGGGCCGCCTGCCGTTCAATGCGGTGCTGGGATTACTGGGAGGCATCGGTCTGTTGATGCTGATCGGGCCCACGTTGATCGTCCTGGTGACATCGCTCACGTCGGGCTACTCGCTGAAGTTTCCGCCGCCGGGGCTGTCATTGCGCTGGTATGAAGCGCTGATCTTCGATTCGCCGGAGATTATCGACGACCTGCTGTTGAGCCTGAAGCTGGCCGCCGCGGCGACTGTCTGCGCGACCGTGCTGGCGGTCGCCGCGGCGGTGACGCTCGCGCGCCGCCGCACGTTCGCCGCGCGACTGCTCGATTCGTTTTTCATGGCGCCGCTGACCATTCCGTCGCTCGCGCTGGGGCTCGGTATCCTGATCCTGTTCAATCTCGAAAGCGCCGGCCTTTCGTTCTACAGTCTGCTCGCCGGACATATCGCGCTGTGCGCACCGTATGTGCTGTACACGACCTCGGCCAGTTATGCGCAGCTCGATCCGGCGCTGCTCGACAGCTCGAGATGCCTCGGCGCGGGCGGCTGGTTCACGTTCCGCCGCGTCGTACTGCCGGCGCTGGTACCGGGCATTGCGTCGGGGGCGTTCATTGCGTTCATGAATTCGTTCGATAACGTCGCGCTGTCGCTGTTCCTGTCGGACGCGCGATCCGAAGTGCTGCCCATCCACCTGTGGCATATCATCGAAGACAGCCTCGACGTGCGGGCGGCCGCGGCCTCGGGCGTGCTGATCGTCGCCACCTTGATTTCCATGTTGCTGATGGAGCGACTCGCCGGCTTGTCGCGGCAGTTTCGCTAGCCGCCGCAGTCCACCCTTCCTTCGATTCTTCAGAAACCGTGCGCAAGATACTTTCCAACGTCAGGGCATTACACGGCACCGAACAGCATTACGAGCCGCGGCGCGTCGACGTCGTGATTGAAGGCGAACGCATTGCCGCCATCGTGCCGGGCGGCAGCGCGACCGACGGCGAACGCATGCCGCTCGACGACTGCCTGCTGGTGCCGGGGCTCATCAATGGTCATCAACATTCGCATGAGCATTTTCACAAGGGACGGCTCGAAAATCTGCCACTCGAATTGTGGATGCACTACGTGCGCGCGCCGCGCCCGGTCAAGCTGACGCCGCGCCAGATCTATCTGCGAACGCTGATCGGCGCGCTCGAATCGCTGCGCAGCGGCACCACCACACTCGTCGACGACGTGAGCCTCGGTCAGATCATCGACCCCGCCGCGGTCGAAGCCATCTTCCAGGCCTACGAGGACGCGGGAATTCGCGCGCTGGTCGGATTCTCGATGATGGATCGCGCGATTGTCGATAACTTCCCGGAAGTCGACAGCATTTTCCCGCCCGCCCTGCTCGCGCAGCTGCGTGCGCAGCCGCGACCTTCGCCCGATGCGTTCTTCGCACTGCTGGAAAGCGAGTTGGCGCATCACCATCCCCAGCATGACCGGGTGGGCATGTTGATTGCGCCTTCGGCGCCGCAGCGCTGCACGCCGGAATTTCTCGCTCGTTGCCGTGAATTCGCCGACACGCATGATCTGCCGGTCATCATCCATGTTCAGGAAACACGCTTGCAGGTGGTGACGGCGCAAGCCTTCTATGGCAAGCCCATGGTGATGCGCCTCGCCGAACTGGGATTTCTGCGTCCAGGAACATCGCTCATCCACGCGGTCTGGTTGTCGGACGCGGAGATCGCGTGCCTTGCTCAATCCGGCGCGAGCGCGCAACACAATCCGTGGAGCAATCTGATGCTCGGCTCCGGTGTGCAACCGGTGCGTGCGCTGCTCGACGCAGGGGTCAACGTGAGTCTCGGCTCGGACGGCTGTGCGTCGACGGTCACCGTCAACATGCTCAACGTAATGGGCAGCGCCGCGGCCGTGTCGAAAATACGCGGCGACGACTATTCGCGATGGCTGTCCGCGGCCGAGGCGCTGCATGCGGGGACGATTGGCGGCGCGACGGCGCTCGGACTAGGCGGCCAGCTCGGCGCGATCGAGCCGGGTTATCGCGCCGACCTGGTCGCCTACCGGACCGATGCGATCAGCTTCACGCCGTTAGCCGATCCAGTGCGGCAACTGGTGTACGCCGAGCGCGGCGCCGCGATCGACAGCGTGTTTGTGGCGGGCGAGGCAGTCATGCGGAACGGACGGCTTACGCGCGTCGATGAAGGTGCGCTGCTGCGCGAGATCAATAGCGCTTACGAGGCACTTGGCGCGGAGTTTGACCTCGCGGACGAATCGGTCGCGCCGCTGCGTGCAGAGATGGAGAAGGTCTACGCGCGCGCCCAGGCGCTGCAGGCCAACTGGCAACCTCACACGGCGAAGCTATAGCCGCTAACGCATTTGGATGTCGTTGATCGTGAGTCCTGCTTTTCTCATCTCGGCAAGCAGCAGGAAGTTGCAGCCCGATCGCTTCGATAAGGTAACGCGCTTCTCTCAAGTCCGATACGGCATCGGTCGGACTTGAGGACGGCGCGATTATTGTTTCTCCCGGCGCAGCCACCAGAGCTGACCTGCGCCGCGCGACGCAGCAGCGCAGGCCGTCAGAAATGGTGGTCAGAAATGGTGGTCAGAAGCGGTGGTCAGAAGCGGTGCATTATCGCGACGCGATAAACCATCTGGTTTTCACTGGACGACATACCCGCGTCCGCCACGTTCGACGCATAGTCAAAGTCCGTACCCGTATGTGCGCTGACGACGTGCTGGTATGCACCTTGCACATAAACGGATGTCTGGCTGGATAAATCGTAGTCGAGTGTCAGCGTGAGCTGATGCCATTTGGGATTGAATGACCCGACGCTCGATGCCAGTCGCGCGTCCGTGAAAGTATAGGCGGTGCCTAACCAAAAGTTCGGCCGAAAGAAGTACTGGTCGTTAATTTCGAAGTTGTCGAATTTCCACGAGTTCCACGAACCGCCGGCTGGGCCCGTATTCGACGTGAAATAGGAGTTGGCCGTGGGGTCGTACACGTCGACATGCGAGTAGACGAAGGCCAGCAGCGTCTTCGAGAATTTATACGATATCCCGGCGCCGTAGTTCTGTTCCGAAGAACCCGTGAACAAGGTATCGCCGACCACGGCACCGGACGTGTTCGCTCCGGGGTGATTGATCTTCATATACGATGCCGCCGCCGTCAGCCCTCCATTCTGGTAGTTGAGGCTGCCGCCATAGAGGCTGTTGTTAGAGAACCCGCCGGCCTCGTTGCTGAACGCATACATGCCCTCGGCGGTAAGCCCTCGGTAAGTAGGGCTCACGTACTTGACGGAATTGTTCACGCGGAAGTCCCAATCCGCGTTGTCGTTGTCGAACGGGTGCGCCGCGAGATCCCCGCCCCAGTTACCAGCCGCCGTGAGGGCGCCGAAGCTGTTCCCGTCCGAGGTCGGATCGTATTGGCGGCCGAGCGTCAACGTGCCGTACCGGTCGGAAGCGATGCCGACAAATGCCTGGCGGCCGAATTCGCGTGAATCCTGGCCAAGCGCCCCATTGCTGGCATTGAACCCATTCTCCAGCTGGAAAATCGCCCGATAGCCATCACCGAGATCTTCGCTGCCTTTCACGCCCCAGCGACTGCCGTAAAAGTCACCGCTCTTCATTTGATAGGCGCTGTGGCCCTGCGCGTTACTGGTGAAGTTAAGGCCCTCGTCGATCAACCCATAGAGCGTGACGCTGCTCTGGGCATGGGCTGCGCTGGCAAGCAGCATGGCAGGGATAAATAGCCATAGACGTTTTTTTCGCTGCAATTTCATGACGTTCCTTCTACTACGTGGTGAATGTCCTATCGCCAACCCCTTCGGTGCAATGAGAAGTTGAAAAGAAAGTTGAATCCACAACGCAATGATCATGCCAACATTATTATGATAAATTGTATGCAAAATTGGCAGTCTTGGTACGCAATGAAGACGAGGCTGTGACGGCGTTGGGCCGGCGTCGTTGCGTTAAGCCAGAAACGCGTCAGGGCTTTTCGAGAATCCCACCGACAGTGCAATGCAGCACCAGCGCAGCGCGCCGTGTGACAGTGAAGGGCGCAAGCTTGCAGCTGCCTTTTATCGTATTTCAGCCGTCATTCACGGCCTCACCTCGAGGCCCTGCCGATAGACTGCAAGCAAGGAAGTAGACAAAAGGTCCCCAGGTTGTATGCGATAGGCCAGTCACGACCTTCGTCCAGGACTTGATGTTTCGGTGGTCTCGCTCGATCAGGTTATTCAGATACTTCGAGGATCTGACTTCGGTGTCGGCCGGAAGTAAGCGGTCAGCCTTCAATCCGGCGGTCGCGCCCCCGCATGCATCACCCCACTCGCGCGTAATACAGATTCTGCGGATGCCTGGCTTCGGCGAAGAAGAACCACCGCTCCGCAACCAGCCCCGCATACTGCACGAGACACGCAGCCGCCAGCAAAGTCAGTGACACGCCGATCGAATGCGATCCCGCGCCTAGCGCGATCAACACAATAGGCACAATAAACGCCGTCGCCAGAAAGCCCCACTTGACACTGCGCAGTGTCGCCGCCGATTTGCCGTGAAAGAACTCGCGCAGGTTGAACGCGCCAGCGGTAAAGCCGCGCGAGACCTGCACGAGCTTCGGATTCTTGATGCCGGTCGCGCTCTGCACGGTCGACTTCGGCCGCAGGCGCGCATTGCGCACCAGCGATGCCGAGCGGCTCGCGCAACCCGCGAGTGTCAGCACGCAGGCGCAGATCGCAAGCCCTGCTGTCAGCGAAGGTGCGAACCACGCGGTCAGCGCCGTCGCCAATGTCAATCCGGACGCGCAGCCTAGCAGCACGAAGTTGACCAGCGTGAGCGGCGTGGCCCATTCCTGCAGAAAACGCAGGCACGCGTAGATCATCGCCGTGCAGACAAACAGCACGGCACTCGCCAGCACGCCGAGCCACCCTATTGCCATCGCCCAAGGCGAGCCGAACCAGTGGGCGACACCGTAGAAAAACGCACAGGCGAGAAACGCCGGCAGGCACAGACATTCACGCGACAGCCACGAGGTCCGCCACATCGCGATCGCACGCCATGCGCGCTCCGGATGCCCCAGATGAAAGAACGAGGCAATCAGTCCGAGCCCACCCAGCACGAGCGTCAAGCCCGCGCCGGTGACATAGAACGCGTCCGCGGGCGCCGTGACGAGCCCGAGATGCGCGGCTGTCTCCACGCCGACGAGCGCGATCAACAGACCCTGCGCCGCGCCGCTCAGCGTAGTGAGAAAAACCACCGAAAAAGCGGGATTCATTGTGAAGTCCTTTAGATGCCTTAGATGCTTTCAATGCCTTTAGATCCGCGTCGCCATCGACGCAAGATGCAGTTCGCCGTGCTCGAGTTGCGCGTCGAGCGATTCAGGCGTCTCCAGCGCCGCACCCGCGTCTTTGCACGAGCACGCACCGCTGCCGCAGCCGGATGCCAAGGTGGTAGCGCGCGGCAAATAATGATTCGCCGGACGCGTGTTCCATTCGGGCATCAACTGATAACCGCCGCGTTCCTCGATCGCCTTCGACACCACCGACTCCGGATCGTGGATATCGCCGAACAGCCGCGCGGAAGTCGGGCACGCGAGCACGCACGCCGGTTGACGATCGCGCTCGGAGAGATTTTCATCGTGAATGCGATCGACGCACAACGTGCATTTGGTCATCTCCTTACGCGACTCGTCGAGTTCGCGCGCGCCGTACGGGCACGCCCACGCGCAGTATTTGCAGCCGATGCATTTGTCGAAGTCGACCAGCACGAGGCCGTCTTCCTTGCGCTTGTAGCTCGCGCCGGTCGGGCAAACCGGCACGCACGGCGGGTCCTCGCAGTGCAGGCATGACTTCGGAAAGTGGATCGTCTCGGCGTTCGGGTAGCTGCCGGCTTCGAAGCTCTGCACGCGATTGAAGAACGTGCCGGACGGATCGGCGTCGTACGGGTTCAGATCGGCGAGACTGCCCGACTCGCCCGACGTATTCCACTCCTTGCAACTCGTCACGCAAGCCTGGCATCCCACGCACACGTTCAGGTCGATCACCAATGCCATCTGAGTCATGAATCGCTCCTTGCTGCCATTTACGTCCCGTTGCTTACGACCTGCTACTTACGCCCCACCGCACCACGCAGCCGCGCCGCGAATTCGCCGCGTCCCGCGAAGTAGGTCTGGACGACCCGCGATATCACCCCGTTCGATCCGGGCAACGCCGGCATCGCGTCGAACTGCGGCAGCGTATGCCGCGCGTCCGCCTCCGCCGGAAAGATCCGCACCCGCACGTCGTACCACGCGGCCTGGCCCGTCACCGGGTCCGAATTCGAGAGGCGTGCGGCCGCTTCGTCGCGACCGGGCAACTCGTCGGTGATGAGGTGATTGAGCAGGAAGCCGCGCTGGGATTCGTTCGCCCCCGCGCCGAGATTCCACGCGCCCGAAGCCTTGCCGATCGCGTTCCAGGTCCATACCGTTCCCGGCTCCACGGTCTCGCTAAAGCGCGCCATGCAGCGCACCCGGCCCCATTGCGATTCGGCATAGATCCAGCTGCCGTCGGCGATACCGTTTTCAGCCGCCATCAGCGGATTCATGTAGAGATAGTTCTCGCCATGAATCTGCCGCAGCCACGCGTTCTGCGAGTCCCATGAGTGATACATCGCCATGGGCCGCTGCGTCACGGCGGCGAGCGGGAAGCGCGCGAGATCGGTGGAATCGCTTTCGAGCGGCGCGTACCAGAACGGCAACGGATCGAAATACTTCTCGACCCGCGCCCGCAGATGATCGGGCGGCTGTCTGCCGCTCCTGCGGCCTTGCGCGGCGAGCCTGAACTTCTGCATGACGTCGGAGTACAGCTGGATCAGGATCGGTTCGCTGAATTTGCGGAAGCCTTTTTCCACCGCCCAGTCGAGATACGGCCCATTGCAGTTGCGCATGTATTGCATCGCCTCGGGCAACCGGTAATGGAACACGCAGTTGTTCTTTGCGTACTGCTCCCATTGGTTCGGATTCGGCTCGCCCACCAGCGCCTTGTCGCCGTCCTTGCCGCGCCAGCCGATCAGAAAGCCGACGCCTGAATCCGGCGTCGTGGTGTGATTGACGATGAAGTCGGGATAGTCGCGAAAACGCCGCCTGCCTTCGGCGGTGGTGAAGGCGGGAAACTTCAGCCGCGAAGCGAGTTCGATCAGGACTTCCTGGAACGGCTTGCACTCGCCCGTCGGCGGCACGACCGGCACACGCACGGAATCCACCGGACCGTCGAATTCGGAGATCGGGCGGTCGAGCATCGACATCGCGTCGTGGCGTTCGAGATAGGTCGTGTCCGGCAGGATCAGATCGGCGAACGCCGTCATCTCCGACTGGAACGCATCGCACACCACCAGAAACGGAATCTTGTACTCGCCATTCGCGTGCTTGTCGGCCAGCATCTCGCGCACTTTCATCGTGTTCATCGACGAATTCCACGCCATGTTGGCCATGAAAATCAGCAACGTGTCGATGGGATACGGATCACCGCGCCACGCGTTGGTGATCACGCTATGCATCACGCCATGCACGGCGAGCGGATATTCCCACGAGAAAGCCTTGTCGATGCGAACCGGGCCGCCGTGTTCGTCGATGAACAGATCCTCGGGCGCGGCGGGCCAGCCGAGCGGGCCGCTTGCTAGCGGCGTGTTCGGCTTGACGGCGTCGGGGCTGTTCGGCGGTTTGGCCGATGGCGGCACCGCGCGGGGAAACGGTGACTTATGTCGAAAGCCGCCGGGGCGGTCGATCGTGCCCAGCAGCGACATCAGCACCGCTAGCGCGCGGATCGACTGGAAACCGTTGGAATGCGCGGCCAGCCCGCGCATGGCATGGAACGCGACCGGGTTGCCGGTGACGGTCTCGTGGGTCTCGCCCCACGCGTCGGTCCAGCGGATCGGCAGCGTGATCCGGTGGTCGCGGCTGGTCTGGATCATTTCACCCGCGAGGCGGCGAATCGTGTCCGCGGCAATCCCGGTGATCTCAGCCGCCCACTCGGGCGTGCAGTCCGCCACGCGCTCACGCAGTAACGCGAACGACGGCGTGACCGGCGTGCCGTCCTCCAGCGCATAGCGGCCCTCCAGTGCGGGGGTAACGCCAGGTGAATGATGCGGCACGGCGCGCGCGGCTTCGGCATCCCACCAGAGATGATTCTGAGGGAAGAGCGGATTGCCGACAGACTGGTCAGGGTCACGCACGAACAGGCCGAAGTTCTCGCTGCCCTCGTCGAGATCGACGAGTTCCGCCGCGTTCGTATAGCGCTGCACGAACTCGTGATCCCACGCGTTGGCCGCGATCAGTTCGTGCAGAAACGCCATGAACAGCGCGCCGTCGGTGCCGGGCTTGATTGGCACCCATTCGTCGGCAATCGCCGCGTAGCCGGTGCGGATCGGATTGATCGCGATGAAGCGCCCACCCGCGCGCTTGAACTTCGAAATAGCGATCTTGAGCGGATTCGAATGATGATCTTCCGCCGTGCCGATCATGAAGAAAAGTTTGGCGCTGTCGAGATCGGGGCCGCCGAATTCCCAGAATGAGCCGCCAATCGTATAGATCATGCCGGCCGCCATGTTGGCCGAGCAGAAACCGCCGTGCGCCGCGTAATTAGGCGTACCGAACTGTTTGGCGAAGAGGCCGGTGAGCGCCTGCATCTGGTCGCGGCCGGTAAACAGCGCGAATTTTCGGGGATCGGTGGCGCGAATCGAGGCGAGGCGTTTTTCGAGCACGTCGAACGCAACCTCCCACGACACCGGTTCGAATTGTGCACTGCCCCGCTCCGCGCCCGCCTTGCGCATCAATGGCTGGGTCAGGCGCGCGGGCGAATACTGCTTCATGATGCCCGAGGCGCCCTTGGCGCAGATCACCCCCTGGTTGAGCGGATGCTCCGGATTGCCGTCGATATAGCGCACCTCGCCTTCGCGCAAATGCACGCGAATGCCGCAGCGGCAGGCGCACATGTAGCAGGTAGTGGTCTTGACCTCGAGCCGTTCGTCCTGGGTGCGGGCGTGGTGTTCCATGCGGATCTCCGTCGCTGCTCCGGTGGTGTCGAAGCGGTTGGTTCAATACCGACCATCCTATTCGCCACGGGGCCACAAGGGAAATCGCGATTTATTAGAGAAACTATCCGCTGCGCTGATGGTTTCAGTTTGCCTACAAGAGCTCAGATCGGCGTCAATACCGGCTCACCGGCGAAATGGCGCTCGGCGTTCGCGAGGAAATTGTCGACCGAGGCCGCGATCGCCTCCGGCGAGCGGCCGCCCACGTGCGGCGTCAGGACCACGTTGCGCAGCGCCAGCAAGGCTTCGGGCGGATGCGGCTCGCCTTCGTAGACGTCCAGACCCGCGCCGGCAATCGAGCCGGCCGTAAGCGCTTCCGCTAAAGCAGCGGTATCCACCACACTGCCGCGCGAGACGTTGACCACGAAACCGTCCGGTCCGAGTGCGTCCAGCACCACCTTGCCAACCAGATGACGCGTGCCGGCGCCGCCGGGCGTCACTA
The DNA here is from genome assembly GCF_046027605.1 of Paraburkholderia fungorum. Lineage (GTDB taxonomy): Bacteria > Pseudomonadota > Gammaproteobacteria > Burkholderiales > Burkholderiaceae > Paraburkholderia > Paraburkholderia fungorum_F. Next base: position 182,752 of record NZ_JAQQEF010000011.1, on the reverse strand, counting down.
CCACGAGAAAATTGCACCACTGCGCGAGCCCCTCCACGCTGTCGAAATAGCGCAGCGGCGAGCCTTCCCGCGGTTTGCGGTTGTGGTAACCGATTTCCATATCGAATCCGGCACCCCGCCGCGCGACCTTCTCGCCGATATTGCCGAGCCCAACGATGCCGAGCCGCTTGCCGGACACGTTCGGACGCATCGGCAACGACTCGCGCCAGGCGCCCTTGCGGGTGTCCTGATCGAGTTGCGGCACGTCGCGCACCACGGCGAGCAGCAACGCGAATGCGTGATCGGCCACGCAATCGGCATTGGTGCCCGAGCCGTTGACGAGGACGATGCCGCGCTTGCGGGCGTGCTCGAGGGCGAGGTTTTCATAGCCGGCACCGAGCGCGCTGACAAACTCGAGCTGTGGCATCTGGTCGATTTCAGCGGCGCTCAGCCCGACCGTCCCGCTGGTCAGCACGGCACGGATCGTCGCGCCATGCGCGGCGATCGCGGCGCTCCGCTGGGTGGCATCGGCGGCATGGACGACGTCGAAAGCGGTCTCGACAGCGGCGCGGCTTGTATCTTTCAAGGGGATAAGAACCAGCAGGGATGGCTTCATGGCGGGCGTTTTTTCTTTGGGCGATGACGGACGGGAGGCACGACGCGTGAGTGTAACAAGCCTCCCGCAGCCCCGCTGGCAAGCGATATCGGGCGAACAGGCCGGTGCGAGCTGCGGCGGGACGGCTGTGCAAACGGGACCGGTCAAGCGTCTTTCTTTTGAGCCGTCCCGAAGCCGCATTAAAATAGCCCGAACTCCGACCACGGGAATCTCATGCTGGACATCCTCCCGCGCGGCTCAGCGCCCGCCAACGACGCCCCGAAAGAAGTCCCCTTGGGAGACGATTCCGAAATGTTCGAACTCGCGCCTGTCTCGCTCTGGCTCGAAGACTTCAGCGGTGTGCGCGCGCTATTCAACGCATGGCGGGCCCAAGGCGTGACAGATCTGCGCGCCCACTTCGCCGACGATCCGGGCCGGGTCGCCGAATGCGCGCACAGCATTCGCGTCATCAAGGTCAATCAGAAGACGTTGACGCAATTCGAGGCCGCCGATTTCGAGGCGCTCACCAGCAATCTCGCCTCCGTGTTCCGCGACGACATGCTCAAGACCCACCTCGAGGAGCTATGCCAATTGTGGGCCGGGCAAACCCAGTTCACGAGTCAGACGGTCAACTACACCCTCGGCGGGCGGCGCCTCGACGTACTGCTCAAAGGCGCCGTGCTGCCCGGCCATGAAGACAACTGGGACCGTGTGCTCGTCTCCGTCGAAGACATTACCGAACTCGAAGGCGCGCGGCATCGCGTGACGCTTGCCGAACAGTATGTGCGCGGCCTGTTCGAATATTCGCCCGTGTCGCTGTGGGTGGAAGATTTCAGCGAGGTCAAACGTCTGCTCGACGAGGCGCGCGCGGCCGGCATCAGCGATTTTCGGGTGTTCACCGACGTGCATCCCGAGTTTGTCGAGCGTTGCATGCAGGAAATTCACGTGCTTGACGTGAACCAGCACACGCTCACCATGTTCGCGGCGAAAGACAAAAAAATGCTGCTGTCGCGCCTGTCCGAAGTCTTCCGCGACGACATGCGGCCGCATTTCCGCGAGCAATTGATCGATCTGTGGGACGGCAAGCTGTTCCAGCAGCGCGAAGTGCTCAACTATTCGCTCGAAGGCAGCGAGGTGCACGTGCACCTGCAGTTCTCCGTGCTGCCGGGCCATGAACGCAATTGGGACCTGGTGCTGGTGGCCCTCACCGACATCACGGCGCGCAAGAAGGCCGAAGCTTACCTGGAGTTCCTGGGCAAGCATGACGTGCTGACCAAGCTGCGCAACCGCTCGTTCTATGTGGATGAACTGAACCGGCTGGAACGCAAGGGTCCGTGGCCGGTGACGATCATCATGGCCGATCTGAACGGGCTCAAGCGCGTGAACGATCAGCTCGGCCACGCGGCCGGGGACGCCTTGTTACGGCGGGCCGGCGAAGTACTTGCCAAGGCGACGGACGCGCCTTTTCATGCGGCGCGTATCGGCGGAGACGAGTTCGCCATCCTGCTGCCGGACACCGACGAGCGCGGCGGCGCCGCGATGATCGACGCGATCCGCCAACTGGTCGATCTGAACAACCAGTTCTATCCGGGCTCGCTGCTGAGCTTTTCGATGGGTGCGGCAACCTGTCAGCGCGGCGACCGGCTCGAGGCCGGCGTGCAACGCGCTGATCTGCTGATGTATGAGGAAAAGCGCGGGCACTATGCGAACCGTCCGGCTGCGGACGGTTCGCGCGACTGATGCCGGAGCATGCCGCGCACGGTGGCGTTGTGACGCGTTATAGCGCGTTGGCGCGTTCGCGTGTCGGCATGGGGCGCATCTCGGCAGACACGCGCCTCAACCCTTATCGGTCCGCACCGCCTCACCGTAAGTGCTGACGATCCGGCGATCCTGCTCTTCCACCGAAAACAGCTCCCATTCGAGCCCGTTCACGTCCTTGCTGCTCGAATACCCTTCCACCGAATCGTCTTCGAAACCGACGTGCCGAAGCTGGCCACCCTTATCCGGCATCTCGTTGATCGAAAAGTTGAGCAGCCCGGTGCGCCACATCGCGTAACGGCCCGGTACGACCGCGGTGGGCGACTGGCCGAGACGGTCGCTGTAATCGTCGATGGAAGCCTCGAGGCTGGCAACGGCCAACGCAATGTGGAAACGTTTCATAGCGGTTTTCCCGGCGGTTAGGATCAGATGTTTCATCGTATCCGTCGCGGGCAACCGCAACCAGTTGCCCGTTCATCCCGGTATCGGTATTACCGGTTTGCGTCAAGGCCCGTCGCAATGTGGCGAACTCGCTACCACGGCGCAGCTCCGCCACCGCACTGCCGTGTTGAAGGCTGCAAGCCGGGACAGGCCGCTCAGAAACGATGGCGCAGTCCCATGCGCAAAGCGGTCTGACTATCGGCACCACTTCCCGAATTGCCGATCACGCGAGGGCTGGAGCCGATTTCCGCCTGCACCGGCAGGTCCACGCCCGCCACGATGTTATTTCCCGATGCCGTTTGCCGGATCGCCAGCACGTAGAGATCGGTACGCTTCGACACAGCATAGTCGAGCGCCACGTTGAACTGATTCCACCTGCCGCGGGCACCGCCTGCCAGTGTCGAGCGCGTATAGCCGAGCGCGCCGCCAAGCGTTGACGTCAGCGCATAACGGACGCCCACCTCCTTGTTATCCAGTGTCGATCCAGCGCCGGACGTCGGCATCAGGCGTGTGCGCGTGACATTAGCCCACACGCGCACGGCCCCTATGGTGGTTTGGCCGCCCAGCGCACAGGTTTCCAGATAACGCAGCGCGCCCACCTTCACGTTCGCCACCGTCACGCTGACGGGTGCTGTCGCCCCGCTCCGAAAACCGATCCGCGTGCACGCGGTGCCCAGGCCGAACGACTTGCCCGTGTAATTCAAGCCGATACTGTAGGCGCCCGATATCACACGTTGTGCCTCACCTTGAGTGCGGTCGGCCGGCAAACCGCTCGAGCGGTCCGTCTCTTCGGAAAACGAAACCATGCCGCCGAACTCGAACCCCGCAAAGTTGGCGCTGCTAAACTTGAACGCGTTGCTGATACGAGCGGCCGCCAGCTGATCCAGATCGTTGATGTGGTAAGCGTAATTGCCCGCTGCGGACTGGCTTCCCATCGTGTAATTAGCGCCCACATAGGCAGCCGACAACGCGTTTTGACGACCATACGTCAATTCGCCGATCGCGCGCTTCGACAGCCCGACATAAGCCTTGCGTGTGAACAGCTCGCCTTCAGCTGACGAAACGTCGCCGCGGGTACTGAAAGCGCTTTCCAGTACGAAAACCGCGTCGACGCCGTCGCCGACACGCTCCCGTCCGCGCAAACCCCAACGATTGCCTTGAGCGACGCCATCCGCGTATCGGAACAAAGAAGCATGTCCGCCGGATGTCGCCACATTCGTCACGTAGCTCAGACCGGTGTCGATCAATCCGTAAAGCGTCACGCCGCGCTCCGCGCGAGCTTCGGTTGCAGCACTCAGCAAAGAGGCGATGAGATGTACGGGCAGCACCAGGCGTCGCCTCATCTGCCCGGGCACGCACCGATTCAAGCTGTAGATACTGGTCATTGCGCTGGCGGATCCTGGCGACGAGCGCGCGCGCGAACCCGAATCGCCATGACACAGTAGGCCGCCATGCACAGCAATGCACCCACGCCCAGCGCCAGGCGCAACCCCAGAAACGGCGCGCCCGCGCCGAGCCACAGTGCACTGAGTGCCGGCCCACCACGATAGACCACGCCGTATAACGCAAGCACGCGCCCACGCAACTCCTGCGGAACCGACAGGTGAATAAACGTTTGTGCACCGATCCCGGTCACGACGATCGAGAAACCCATCGCAAGGAACAGCGCGAGCGCGAGGCGAAAGTCGTGCGTGAGTGCCAGTGCAAGGGTACAGAGCGAAGCGGCCAATACTTGACGCTCGATCAATCTTGCTAACGGTTTGGCCGTGTCGCGCCCGCTGCACCACACGCCGCCCGCGATGGCGCCCAGGCCCGCTGCGGCGACGAGCGACGCAAAACCTTGTGAGCCGCGCTGCAACAATTCGCCCGCGATAGCCGGTGCGAGGTCCGGAACCCCGCGAATGCAAACGGCGGATGCGGTCAGAATCAGGAAGGTTTCCCGTAACGGGGCGTCCGACACCAGGTAGCGGAATCCCTCCGTCATCCCGCGTAACCAATGCGAGGGCGGATCCTTGGCGACCGACTTCGAAACCCCAGGCGCGATGCGAAAAATAATGACGATGAAGATGGCATAGCTCAGCGCATTCAGCAGGAACAACGCCGAGGGATCGAGCTTCAGCAGCATGGCGCCGGCCAAGGCAGGTCCGGCAAAGCGCGCCAGATTGAAGCAAAGGGAATTGATCGCGACCGCGGACGCGAGCCTTTGCGGTGGCACTAATGTCGAGATCCACGAGAGGCGCGCCGGCTGACACAGCGCACTGGCAATGCCCGACACCAACGTCACCGCCAGCAGCCACGCCATCGAATTGGCATGGCTCAGAATCAGACAGGCCTGCAAAACAGCCGTCCCCATTGCGACGAACTGACAATAGACAATCACGCGGCGTTTGTCGCACCGGTCGGCGATCACGCCGGCGACCGGTGCAAGGAGCACAGTGGGGAAAAGATCGGCGAACGCCAGCAAGCCCAGCCACGCACTCGAATGACTCGACTCCCACGCAAGCCAGCCTGTACCGATCCGCTGCACCCACGTTCCGACCAGCGACAGGCTGTTACCGAAAGTAAACAGCCTGAAATCCCCACACGCGAGCGCGCCGAACCGTGTCCCCTTAAGTACGATCCAGCGCTGAAATAAGCCGAACATCGGGACTCGGCTCAAACAGGTAGGATGACAGTTGAATGCACTGCCGCTGGTCTCATTAGTGAGTGACCTGCAGCGAACTCAATACCGCCATCTTCCGACCGTCCTGCGCGATATTGACTTTGCGCGCCCGGCTCACTCGCGATCCGTATCCGACAATCGCGCCACTCGCGATCATCACCACCAGATCCCTGAAGCAAGATTCGCCGTCGACCTCAAAGTCTGAGTCGACATATTTCTGAACCACATGACCGAGCGACGAAGTTTTGCCTATCAGTTCCGCCCACTCGACCTGATCGTAGTCCCGCCCGACGAAAACCGAGACGCCGCGCGTTCCGTACGGATGCTTGACAACAAAGTCGTCTTTGTACTGAATCACTTCCCGCTGACTGATACCGTCGCCGAGCTTGCGGCTCGTCGGAATGATGGTGCGGATCGCCGCGCGCTCCGCGTCGTTGAACAGATAGGAAAAGCGTGAATCGGACATGACCGCGACGCACAACTTGTTGTCACCGACCCAACGTCCCGCCAGCGACGACTGAATCACGAGCCGGCCTTCCACCACGCTCCGGCAGAACTGACCCCATTGTCCGACGTCCTGAATCGCGCGCTGCACGCCATACTTCAAATAGGCGAGCTGGAACGTGTGAGCGTCGCTCTGGTTGATCTGCTCAGGCGTCAGCATGACCGAGCGAAGGCCGCACGCTTCGATGCGCTTCTTAAGATGCGGCAATTCCAGGATGTTTCCTTCCGCCGGATGCAATAGTCCAATACCTTCGATATCGCGCATGCCGCGCCGATGCGCAAGCTTTGACAACCACGTTGCAACCCAGTCGCTCTGTTCGAAGGTAGACGCGCCGCCGCCCCACGATTCGATCAGCGCGGAGGCAAATGGCGCCTCGCGCCAATAACGGTTGATCATGCCCGCGTACACGATTCCCCCGGGCGCATTGCAGTTGAACTCAATGATTTTGAGTTCCGACAGCGTGCGTCCCATCAGATCGAAGCGGCACAAGTCGACCTGGTTGTTGGATGGCGCCGCGTCCTCCTTGACCCATTGGTTCAATTGCTTCGGAATTGCCAGAAATTCCTGAAGATTAGCGTCCGTGCGATAGGCAGAAACAATCTTCTGTAATGCGCTAAAAATTAACCCAATTCTCGCCGCCAGAATTTCCTCCGTTCCTGCATGGAGGGCGCACACACCCGACATAACCGGATAGGGTCGTGATTTTTTTTCCGCGAAGCTCATCGAGAGGTTATCTTCCGCTGCGCGACTCTTCACATACGCACAGGCTCGATTAAATCCCTCATTCGCATGACTCTGTTCCAGCGTGATCCAGTCCTTAGCGGGATCAAAAACGGGAAAGTCACACATATCTGAAAGCGATTGGGCCACAGCAAGCTCCTTTTTATCAAGTAAAAGTAAAAACTGTCAATTGCTATTCGATTCATGAACATCAATCCGGAAGCTCGAACAATTACACAAAGCCAATTATCGAACAACTCCCGTGACTGGTAGTTTTTCTAATTACGATGTTGAAGAGTAACCGCACTGCTAAAGGATCGCCGCGCATTCATGAATGCCTGGAATTGTTCAACTGCCGGCCGCTTACCACGAGACGTGGTGTGTCACATCGCCAGGCCATTTTCCGCTCACTGAGTGGATCATCATGCCGGGGGAGATTTGGCGTTCGAACGATTCGAGCCACCGTCTGAATAAATTATTCTAAAAATAGGAATATCCTCCATAGGTGCTCTTTCATCTTTTTTGAGCACTCATCTCCGCGCTGCGGGACCGAATAATTGGCGCCATGCGCCTATACGTCACAGCCAGAAATTGGTAGGAAATGGCACCTTTCGGCTAAGTGGGCCGAGTTTATGATTTACGATATAAGCAGAAATTTCTGACTGCGATGTCGATCATCATTTTTATTACAGTACATACCCGATGGAGCGAGAACTACTTATATAAAGACTAGTCCATAAACAAACTTGCATAGCGGAGTCCAGTGATGTCCCAAGACCTATCTGAATGGTGGAGCGATCTATTCCTCGAATTACAAACCTGCGAAGCAACTGACCGCGCGTTTTCCATCCTGTCGCGCGCCTCTCTGGATCTCGGATTTTCGTATTGCGCGTTCGGCTACGTAAATCGCGTGCCTTTCTGCTCCAGAAATATCGTTATCAAAAGCTCCTATCCTGAGCAATGGGTGGCGAGATATCGAGAAAGGGAGTATCTGACAATAGATCCCATAGCGAAACTCGAATCGGGTGACCTGACCCCGGTCATATGGGCCGACCGGCTGTTTGCCGACGCAGAACACTTATGGGACGAAGCCAAATCGGCGGGACTTGCAATCGGCATTTCACAACCCTGCTGGGACGCTCGTGGTCAGGTCGGGGTTTATTCGCTGGCAAGACAAGGCACGCCACTAGGCGCCAGTGAGATCAAGGCGTTGCGGCCTTTTCTCCTCTCGCTCGGGCAATTGTCAATGTCCTGCTTCAGTCGAATTGCCGATCAACAGAGCAATACCGCCACCGACGCCAGACTGACACAGCGTGAAATTGAAATTCTTCGTTGGACCGCCGACGGAAAGTCAGCCAAAGGTATCTCAAATGCACTCGACATTTCGGTCGATACGGTGAATTTTCATCTGAAAAATTGCAAGAGAAAACTTAACGCCCCGTCCAAGGCCAGTGCAGCAGCCTATGCCATTGCCTACGGATTACTTTAGCTACCGAGCAGACTATGGAAGAGATCGTATTCACCACAATGGACAAGCTGAGCCCTCGGGAACGGCAGCAACTTGGCCGATACCGGCATACGGTATTCGTCCAGCAGTTGCAATGGGACTTACCGTTAGTCGGTCCCGGCACTATCGAGGAATGGGACGAATTTGACCGGGGCAATACCGTCTGTGTAATCGCCTATACAAAGGGTCGAAGTATCTGCGGCTATGCTCGATTGTTGCCTACCACGCGGCCCTATCTGCTTTCCGAAGTTTTTCCCGACCTGTGTTCCATTCCGTTGATCAGCGATTCATTTACGTGGGAGCTATCCCGGTTCACTACTTTCGACAACGGCGTAGATTGCAGTATCCCAGGAATTCGCGAACTCCTTCGCTTCATCTTTATTCGCTCCCAAAGCCTGGGAATCCGTCAATTAGTAGGTGTCGCGCCCTCCAGCATGGATCGACTCTATCGTCGGTTGGGACTCGTGTTACGGCCTATCGGTCCGGCGCAGACCGGAAAAAACGGTCTCGCTGCGTTTTCACTGGATATCAATACAGCTGGCTTGAGGGCGTTGAGCGATGAACATAAGTGCTCATCCAATTTCTCGCCCATACAAGCCTCTTGCGAGCCATCGATTTCACTCAGCCGCGCAGACGACATAAGTCATGGCGGGAAGATTTCCACTGTCGCCACAATCGCCGTGGCCTGGCCGCCAATTTGAATTGATTAACGACCGGCTTTTCACTGGAGACAATTATGTTTGTTCGACGTGCGATACAAGAGACAGATTACGATTTACTTGCTAATTTTTTCGAAAGAGATCTGGGTGGAAGACAGTATTTCAAATGGAAAAATTTTTACGATCCGCTCGACAACGGGTCTATAAATAATCGAGCCATTTGCTTTGAAAAAAATCAGGATTGCCTTGGGATCATTTATTCAAAACGTTATGATTTTCGCGTTAATAATTACGCACTTAAAGTCAATCTGCTTAGCGACTTTGGCATCGATAAACACTGCAAATCGAGAAATCTGGTGATTGATCTATTTCGCAAATCATATATCGATGACGCGGACCTTGTTATGTGTTTTTCGGACAAACGAAAATCCAGAATTTATCAAAAAATCTTCTCCAGATATTTCACGCCAAACACGCAAATTATTCGCTACATAGAAGTCACCTGCCAACCTCAAACCATTCAACCCTATGAACATGTGCACGCGCACGAAATTCCCGATGAGGTCTGGCGCAATCATTTTGGTCGGAAACGTGACAAAAAAACCAGCGATTATCTCTCCCAACATCCGTTATATCTCGAGATTCACTACCTGCATCACGAAAATAAATATCTGACTATCGGAATAACGGAAACTCATGCCGAAATTATCGACGTGTCAGACACCACAGATTTTCATTTTAAGTGGAGTCTTGGAGTAGCCGCGAGATTTCGCAAAAATTGCCGCATTCTGCTTCACGAGCAACGCGCCCCTCAAATTCTCCAGAACATCCCGGTTTTACATGAGAAGTCGGTCTGCATGCTATTAGGCTACGTGACTGATATACAACCGTTTGACCAGGATCACGTTTGGATCGGGCGAGTCGACAGACGTTAATTTCACTCTCTTTTCCGATTCATTAATCTTCTCGGCCCGTGGAAATCTCATGCACAAGATAAAATGCTCGCCCTACTCTACCATTTTCTGGAATGAGTTCAAGATCGCCCCGGATTCCCGGGCCTATAACGTAGTCGTGGATCAAACAATCCATGGGGAGCTGGATATTCCAAGACTGAAAACGGCGATTGACGATTTCATTGCCGATCATGTTCTATTCGATAGTCACCTGCTCGAGGAAGCGGGAACGTTATACTGGATAAAAAATCATCACCCAGGGGAACTCCAGTATTTCCGCGGCCTCGAGAACCAGCAAAAATTCGTCGACCACTCTTTCGACATCGAACTAGGACCTTTGTATAAATTTGGCATATTTGAAAAGCAACCGGAACAATATGAATTAATTATCGTCCTGCATCATTTGATCGTTGACGGCATCTCAGGCAATCATTTATTCAAGTTTCTGGAGGCACGGTACAATCGATCCATTCATCCAAAATCGTTGACCGTACAGGAAATTTCGACCATCAATGAGAAAATTCGAGGTGATTGCGACAAATTGCGTGTAGCAGGTGCGGAAACGTTCTGGAAACAGCGAAGCTGTGATTTCAGTCCCTCGAATACGCTCCCCGAGTTAACGCGGCCTGAGGACACCGACAGAAATAGTGGCGCCGTAATGTTCTCCCTCAACAAGGCCGAACTAAAAAAATGGAGGCCGGATAAACCGCTACGGCATATTGCTCCGTTCCACCTGTTTATCGGTGCCTGGGGAGCGCTCCTCGCGCGCTACGGCAACACCGACAAAGCGCAGATCAGCTTTCCCGTCTCAATCGCCGCGGGTCATCACTTTTCGATGGGAGCGCACGTTAACGTTGCCATGCTGCCAATGTGCAATATACAGAAAAGCTCCTTTCGCCAGCTGTATCAGAGAAATTTGCAGTTTTTTAGGGATGCCCGCTCCGCCTGTGGTGCTCGTTATACGGAGCTGCCCACTCATCAGATTGCGCAAGCTTGCGGCATTGAATCTTTTGATGCGGGTTTCGCGCAAACGGATTTACGCGATTATGCGATTCAACTCGCCAATTGCAGCGCTGAAGTCAACCAGCGGTATTTTGATGACATAGGCGGCGCATCAATTTTGCTGGAGTATCACGAGTACGAGGACCGATTCGATTTTCGTCTCAGATACCTACACGATGTATTTTCCCTCGACCAGATAGAAACCTGTTCCCGGCATTACTGCACTTTTTTGCGGCAGCTGTTACTGCAGCCTGACACACCAATCGGCGATTTCCCTCTGCTTGATGAAAGGGAACAATGCGAGTTGCGCGCTCTAAACCCTGCTGAAACAGCTTATCCGCATCGAGCCAGCATTCAGAAACTGGTACAAGACGTTGCAGAGCTCCGCGGACCGAACGTGGCCTTGCGCATGGGACTGGACGTCATGAGTTACGAGACGCTGAATGCCAGGGCAAATCAACTGGCCCGCGAGTTGCGCCTGCAATTTGAAAGAAAGCACGGGCATGAGCTTCCTGAAAACACACCAGTTGGCATTTATCTCGAACGGGGCTTCGATTTTATCATCGCAATGCTGGGCGTGCTAAAGGCCGGTGCAGCCTGGGTACCTCTTTCGACCGCCTATCCCAACTCGCGTATTCGCTTTATGATCGACGACTCCAAACCACCATTGATTATCACATCAGACCAATGGCAGGCACAATTACAGGACATAATGATAGAGGCGCGCCTTTCAGCGGATTTGGTGAGCGTTTCGAAGGAACTGGATCATTCAACTCAAAACCTTCCTCTAATCAATGATCCGGATGATCTTGCCTACATCATGTATACGTCCGGTACAACCGGGCAGCCCAAAGGAGTTGAGATTCCGCACAGAGGGGTAGTTTCATTGGTGCGCGATAACAGCTTTGTCGAAATTACGAACGCCGATACATTCCTGTTTCTCTCGAATCCCAGCTTTGACGCGGCTACGTTTGAAGTGTGGGGGGCGCTATGTAACGGCGCTACCCTGATTTTGCCTCCCGCGACTCAAAGTTTGATGGCTGCCGACGTCGCCCATTTATTAGCCCAGCAAAAAGTGAGCATACTTTGGCTGACACGTGCTTTGTTTGATAGCCTCTATCGACAACTGCCGGACATGTTCGCCAGCCTGAGAGTGCTGCTTGTCGGGGGCGAAGCGCTGAGCAGCGATATCATGCTGGAACTGCTAGCAAGTCCGACCCGGCCACGACATATTCTGAACGGGTACGGTCCAACGGAAAGCACCACTTTCACTACAACCTTTGATCTCGATACACAGGGCTGGTCAGCCGGCGTTCCGCTAGGTCGGCCGATCAACACGCGTCAGGTCTATATCCTGTCGAGGACTGGACAAATTCAGCCTGTGGGAGTCGTGGGTGAAATACACATCGCTGGAGCCGGCTTGGCACGTGGCTATCTCAACCAACCAGCGCTTACTGCGGAAAGCTTTATTCCCAACCCTTTTTCGACCACCGAAGATCGCAGCCGCGGTTATACAACCCTTTATCGAACCGGAGATTTTGGCCGGTGGCTTCCAAATGGAAACATTGAATATCTCGGTCGTATTGATAGTCAGATCAAGGTTCGAGGCCATCGTGTTGAGCTAAGGGAAATCGAGAATTCGATTAACACGTTAGATGGCGTAAAGCAATCCGTGGTAATTGACCTGGAACACGCCGGCCATAAGGCGCTCGTGGCATATGTTGTGGCGCAAGCCGGCTGTCGGCCGCAACGAGAAGATTTACTCGTTGCTCTCGAGAGCCTTTTACCGGCCTACATGCTGCCCAGCACTATTTCGTTTATCGATGCGATTCCGCTAACATCAAACGGCAAGCTGGAGCGTGCGGCTTTACCGGAACCGGAATGGCTGGATGGCCGTCGATACCACGCGCCGGAAACCGCCCTACAAACCGCTCTCTGTATTCACTGGCAAGAAGTGCTGGGATTAGACCGCATAGGCATCCACGACCACTTCTTTCGGCTCGGGGGAGATTCAATCGTATGCATCAGCCTGGTGTCGCGTCTGCGCCGTGCGGGGCATTGTTTGCAGGTAAAGGATGTGCTTGCCGCTCCGACTGTTGCGCAGTTGGCGGCGTGGCTGGAAAACCATGAGGCCAAGCCCCTGCCAGTTGGAGAACAAGGAGCGTTGACAGGGCGTTTTGGACTTTTGCCTGTACAAGCCTGGTTCTTTGCCAATCAACTACCACGGCCCAACTATTTCAATCAGGCGTTCCGTCTGACGCTGCCCGACTCAATTACTGTCGAACAGATCCGTTCCGTGTTTTCAACGATATCGCTACGTCACGACATGCTGCGCTGCCGTTTTGTAGATACGCCTGAAGGACCGCAGCAGGAATACCTGCCGGATTCAGCGACGACATTCGCCGGAATTGAACACTTGAATCTCGCGCGGATGAGCGAAGCACAACGCCACGCGCAGTTGACTGCACTGCAATGTGACTTCGATATTTTTCATGGTCCATTGTGGCGCGTGGCCTACATCGACGGACTGGAGGACAACGCGTGCGAACTCTGGTTCGCGGCCCACCATCTAATCATAGATGCTGTTTCCTGGCGCATTCTTCTCAATGACGTGAAAGCGCTATGCCATGGAGAATGCCTCGGCAATAAAGGCAGTAGTTATCGGCAATGGGTCGCTGCTGTCGAGGACTACGCGAGACAACACGCAAGCCAGATTTCCTGGTGGCAGAAGCAGATTGCCAACCAACCGGACTATCGGCTACGTGATGACATTATTGATGAGTATCATCAAACGCCGATCCTGCTTGACGTGGCACAGACGACCCGCATGCTCAAGGAGACAGCGGGTGCGTTTCACACCGAGATTAACGATCTCCTGCTAAGTGCGCTATGCGTGGCATTGCAGCGCTGGCACGGTCAATCGGAGAGTTGGTTGACGCTCGAAGGTCACGGGCGGGAAGAAATCGATCCGGGTCTGGATATCCGGAGTACGGTTGGTTGGTTTACCTGTTTATATCCAATCAAGCTGGCAGTAAAGGAGACATTGACCAGCACTGTACGACACATCAAGGAAAGCTTGCGAGCAATTCCGGACAAAGGAATTGGTTTTGGTGCGCTTAGGTATGCGCGTAGCGGGAACGCAGAAGAGAATGAACTCAAGGCATATGAGCTGCCCCCGATCAGCTTCAACTATCTGGGACAATTTATATCCAGCGAGCCGTCCGATCATTGGCAGCTCGCTACCGAAGGTTGCGGCGCCCACGTCGATACGCTCAACGTCGACAACAACCTTATCAATATCGTCGGCGGTGTCTTTCAGCAACGCCTGCTTCTGTCTTTGACGAGTCGACTGCGTCATGACGTTGCACAAAAACTCGCGAACGACTTCTGTGAGGTACTTAAGGAGATCATTGATCTGTGCGCGGCCAGATCGGCACTGGGACACAGTCTGTTTACACCAGGTGATTTCCCCGATGCAGCGATCACATTGACCGAGCTTGATCGACTACAGAAAGAACATGCCATTGAAAACATTTACCGTGCGACCCACTGTCAGCGTGAATTGATGTATTTCAATCGTGTCAATTCAGATTTTCAGATTGACCAGATAGTCCATGAACTAAATGGGCAACTCGAGCCGGAACTTCTCGGCAGGGCATGGGCACATGTGGTGTCACAGCACGACATCCTGCGAGCCGGGTTTAGCGATGGCGCCTCTCCTGGCGACCCGAATATCTTTATTTGCAAGCAGGTTACGTTACCTTTTCAGATTGTCGATTGGAGTGGGCTTGATGACGAAGCCGAACGCGATGCATTGCATCACACAATCCTGCAGCAGCGTAATCAACCGTTTGACTTTGAACATCCCCCGCTATTCCGGTTATTTATCGCTCGCGCGGAAACCGAACGCCATGTACTAATCCATACCTTCAACCATATTCTGTTTGATGGATGGTCCCTCGGCACCATGATGAAGGAGGTTAGTGCGGCCTATGTTGCGCTTCAAAAAGGCATTCCGCCGACGCAGCAACCTCGTAGTTTTGCGCCGTTTTCGGCGTTCCTGCAACGTAATTTCGATAGCACGCGAGCGCGTGCATTCTGGGAACCATACTTGCAAGGCGCAAAGCTCAATCAGCGACTGCCTGGCGACGCAGGAGAAACGGTTGATAGCCGATGTAAGTTCCGTATGCGATATGTGGAATCGGCATTGACATCCATGCAGAATGATGCCTTGTATAAGTTTGCAAAACTGCACGGCTATACTGCAAATCAACTCACCCAATTGGCCTGGATATTGGCACTTTCGGAGAGACTGGACGAGGACGACATTTGTATCGGAACCACAATGAGCGAACGGCCGGCCGAAATCGACAACGCCGAGCATCTGGTTGGCTTGTTTGTGGCCAGCCCGGTATTGCGCTTAACAGCAATTAGACAGCGCAGCATGTCCGACTTGCTTGAGGACATCTCCCGTACCCAGAGGGATCGCCAGCAATTTGCCTTCCATGAACTGAACCAATACGACCAGAACTGGCTCCCTGTCTCTCCTTTTGGCAGCTTGTTCGTGTTCGAGAATATGCCTGAAGCACCTCTCGACAACGACCTGCCGTTCCGTTTCAATTTGCTGGAGGTGGTTTCCGGCAGCAACCATCAAACGGTATTTTGCCTGTTCCCGCACAAGGATGGTTTGCAACTCCGCCTGTTTTACGACGCCAGTGAACTAGCGGAAGAAACGGTAGCGTGTCTTTTAGCACGTTTTGTCGGGATACTGGATGGCATGATAGAGACATCAGTCCGCCCGCAAGTGCCTTTGGAGAAGAAATGCCAGGTCATCGAAAATTGATCCTGCATTCAATCGACCCATCGGAGAGAATTAATGACGCTACAATCTTTGCTCCATACAGATTCGTCTGAACCATGGCGCGCCGCAGTTATCGATCTCGACGGAACCTTACTCGATGATCAAGGAAATATTTCTGACCGTTCAATCAAGGTCCTGGAGCTTCTGCATAGACGCAATATGGCGATTGTCATTGCCACCGGGCGGCTCGATGCGGATGCCAGGCGAATTCTGGAAAAAATCGACTTCACGCCAACTGTCGTTTCCTGCAATGGCGCCCTCATCAAAACTGATCCACTGCTGCTCCCCGTGTGGGAACAGACGCTAGCGCCTGCGGTAAGCCAGGAAATCTTGCGCTTTATCCGACGCCTTCCCTTGCACGTCACGCTTTTTTCACACAGTGGATGGCATTGTGTAACGCAGAATCCCTACTTCGCGGACTATATCGCAAATTCAGGATTAACCTGTCACTATCACTCTGAGCGAGAGATGCACAGTATTGCGGCATTTAAAATTCTTCTACAAGGCGCCGATGCTGAAATCGATAGCGCATTCGGTACCTTACATGAGCGCTTCGGCGTCGACTCCGCATTAAGCAAATCTTCGCCGCTCACGATTGATATCGTCTCTCGCGGTCAAAACAAGATGACAGCGGTCAAACGCTTCCTCGCCAGTCAACACATCCCTTTGGCACAAACCATCGCCTTCGGAGATGCAATGAATGACCTCGAACTCTTGAGCTCGGTGGGCCATGGCGTGCTGATGGGCAATGCTATGCTCGAGTTGCAACGTCATTTGCCAAATCTTCCTCAGGCATTGCCCAATCATCAGGATGGGGTTGCGCACTATCTTGAGCAACTACTTTCGCTGTGACAATCACTGGCCATTGCACTACAGAGCAAACAAGGAGCGACATCCATGCTTTCCCACGTATTCGTCGGCATTACGGATTTCGAGCGTTCTTTCGATTTCTATAGCGCGGTCATGGACACGCTAGGGCTGCGGCTCAAGTTCCGTGATGACGATGCATGCTGGGCGGCATGGATGGCGGCCGATGCACCACGGCCGCTGTTCGTGATCGCCAGGCCCTACGACGGTCAACCCGCCACCGTAGGTAACGGCCAGATGTCAGCGCTCCTCGCCGCGGACCGCGGCACGGTCGATCGCGCGCATGCTACGGCGCTTGTTCATGGCGGCGCCTGCGAGGGGTCACCGGGCCTGCGTCCCCACTATCACGCGGACTATTACGGCGCGTACTTCCGCGATCCAGACGGCAACAAGCTCTGCGTGTGCTGCCATGAGCCGGCCACGACCGCGGCCGTACAGGCAGCCCGCTAAACGCCCGGAAAACGCAATTCGAAACGCACCACGCCTGGCGCCGGACACACCACGCGCGCCGTGCCGCCGTGCAAATGCATGATCGCCTTGACGATCGAGAGTCCCAACCCGCTCGATTCGGTAAACTCGCTACGCGCGGCATCTCCGCGATAAAAACGATCAAACAGGCGGTCCAGCTGCTCGCCAGGAATCGGCGCACCGTCGTTTTCCACCACGACCGTCGCGCCCTGTTCGTCCTGCGTGCCGCTCAGACGCACTACCGTATTGCCCGAACCATATCGCACCGCATTGACGACGAGGTTGTTGATCGCCCGCCGGCATAGCATCGGATTGACCGACGCCACGCCTTGAGCCTCGACGGTAAAGCGCATGCCGCGTTCGTCGGCGGGACCTTCGAAATAGTCTGCGATCCTGACGAGTTCTCCACGCAGATCGACCGGCTCACGGTCGATGGATAACGCCGCATGATCCGCATGCGCGAGAAACAGAATGTTCTCCGCAATGTGGCTCAAACGGCTCAGTTCCTCGAGATTCGATTCGAGCAATTGCTGATATTCATCGGTTTCGCGCGGCTTGGCGAGCGTCACCTGAGTCTGGCCGATCAACGCGCCCACGGGGGTGCGAATCTCATGCGCCAGATCGGCGGAGAACTGCGAGAGGCGTTGATAACCATCGGCGAGACGGTCGAGCATTGCGTTGAAGGCGTGTGTCAGCTGACGCAATTCAACCGGCGCGGCTTCGCTGTCGAGCCGCACCGACAAACTCGCCGGACTGATCTGTGCCGCCCGCGTGGCGATCTCCCGCACCGGCCGAAACGCGTGCCGCAACACGTAGTAGGCGAGCAACGTGGCGGCCAGCATACCGGTCAGCGTGGCCAGTAAGATGCGATTGCGGTAGGCGGCCAGCATCCGTACTTCCTGAGTCATCGGATGCGCGGCGATCACTTCGATTGCGCTGCCGTCCTCGCGCGCCTTGACGACGGCGATCGCCCAATGAACCGGAACGCCGTCCGGCAACAGGGTCTGGCGAATATCCGAGAGCGTCGGCAACCTGTCTTCTGTGCCGGCGTGCAGTTCAGGCACCGCGACGTTCGCCGGATTTACATCGATGAACGGCGCTTCGCCTGGACGGCGAAACAGCAACACGTCCTGCTCCGCGCCGAGCATGCTCTCGAACAGCAAAGGCCGGCTCTTCAATTCGCTTACCGAATAGAGATCGTGCACGATGCGGCTGAAATGCTCGACGCGGCCGGTGAGCACCAGGTCCGCGCGGCGCTGCAAGGTCACCTGAGCGGAGTGATAGAAATAGGCACCCAAGGTGCCGATCACGACACACGCAATCGTCGCGAACAGCACCGTGGTGCGAGCCGTCAACGAACGTTCGGTCCACAATTTCATGAACCGTCGCCGAACGTGTAGCCGATGCTGCGCACCGTATGAATCAGCTTCTTTTCAAACGGATGATCGACCTTGGCGCGCAACCGTTTGATGGCCACGTCGACCACATTGGTGTCGCTGTCGAAGTTCATGTCCCACACCTCCGAGGCGATCTGCGTGCGCGACAGCGCCTCACCCTGCCGGCGTACCAGCAGATGCAGCAGCATGAATTCCTTGTTGGTCAGCGGAATCTCGACGCCCTCGCGGGTCACCTTGCGCCGCAGGACGTCGAGCTTGAGGTCGGCGATCTCGAACACATCACTTTCACGGATCACGCCGCGGCGCAACAGCGTGCGGATCCGCAACACCAGCTCTGTGAACGAGAACGGCTTGACGAGGTAATCGTCGGCGCCGAGTTCCAGGCCGCGAATGCGGTCGCTGACCTGATCGCGCGCGGTCAGGAAAATGACCGGCAAATCGCGTCGCGCCCGCAGCGCACGCATGATTTCCCAGCCGTCGATGCCGGGCAGCATCACGTCCAGCACCACGAGGTCGTACGCATGTTCCAGCGCCATATGCAGGCCGTCCGTGCCGGTGCGCGCGAGGTCGACCGCGTAGCCGCTTTCGCGAAGCCCCTTCTTCAGGTAGTCGCCGGTTTTCGGGTCGTCTTCGATGACGAGGATGCTCATGATGCCTGGATTCCCGCCCCGTGCGCCGCCGCGCGCGTGGGCCATGGATATGGACTTGGATATGCCGGTCATTCTACGTGGCCGCGGCGCACCGTTCATGACGTTTTTGTCATCCGTCTGTCACTCGCCGGAGCCACTCGCGCGCCTAACCTGACCCTATCCTCCACCCACCCAGAGCAGACTCATGAAGATTGTTTCCGCTAATGCGATGCGCAGCCTCGTCGCCCCCGTGCTCGTCGCGGCCTCGTTGTTCGCCGCAGGATCCGTCGCGCAGGCCCAGAGTACCGCACCTACCGGCGTACGCGGCACGGTGACCTCGCTCTCGGGCGACCTGCTCAAGGTCCACACGCGCGACGGCAAGGACGTTGACGTGAAGCTCAGCAAGGACACGCCGATTCGCGGCGTCACGCTCGCCAATGTGAACGACATCAAGCCGGACAGCTATGTCGGTACCGCAGCGATCCCGCAGCCCGACGGCACGCTGAAGGCGCTCGAAGTGCACGTGTTCCCCGCCAGCATGCGCGGCTCCGGCGACGGTCATCGCCCGTGGGACCTTGGCTCGAACAGCACGATGACTAACGGCACGGTGGGCTCGCTCGTGGTCAGCAACGGCCGCACGATCACCGTCAAGTACAAGGACGGCGAAAAGAAGGTCGTGATTCCGCAAGACGTGCCTATCGTCGCGCTTGAACCGGGTGACCGTTCGCTGCTGGTGCCGGGCGCGAAAGTTGTGCTGTTCGCCCATAAGGAAGCCGACGGCTCGATGGCCGCGAATTTCATTTCGGCAGGCGAGCATGGTGTAACGCCGCCGATGTAATACGGCGTTTCTTCAGCCGTTCGAATCGCCGCGTCAATTGATGACGCGGCTTTCAACTTTTTCCTTGTGTCGCCACTTCCCACCATGTCCGAACCGCAAGCGCGTTTTGTCGTGCACCCGCTCGTCGTACGAATCACGCACTGGATCAACGCATTCGCGATGGTCTGCATGGTGATGAGCGGCTGGGCGATCTATAACGCTTCGCCCTTCTTTCCGTTCAGATTCCCGGTGTGGGCGACCGTTGGCGGCTGGCTGGGCGGCTCGATTGCATGGCATTTCGCGGCGATGTGGCTGTTATGCGCGAATGGCCTGTTATATCTGACGTATGGCATCGCGCGTGGGCATTTCCGTCGCAAGCTATTGCCGGTCTATCCGCGCGATGTCTTACACGATGCCGCATTGGCAATGCAACTCAGGTTGCCGCACGATACCGGCAAATATAACGCGGTGCAGCGCGCGCTTTATCTGTTCGTCTTGTGCCTTGGTGTGCTGCTGGTTGCGTCGGGGCTTTCGATCTGGAAACCGGTGCAATTTTCGTGGCTTACCGCGCTGTTCGGCGGCTTCGATTTCGCGCGTCGCGTGCACTTCGTGGCGATGGCGGGCGTGGTGGGTTTCGTCGTCGTGCACCTCGCGCTGGTGCTGCTGGTGCCGCGCACGCTGTTGCCGATGCTGACCGGCCGCGCCCGGCTCTCCGCGCACAAAAGGAGCGAGGCATGAGTGAATCAAAACGCCCGGACTCGCGCGAATCGCGCAACACGCGCATTATCCTCGCCGACCACAAACCGCAAATCGAACGCCTGCAACGGCGCCTGTTGCTGCGCTCATCGCTTTCGATCGGCGCGCTCGCGATGCTCTCGGGCTGCAACATGCAGGACGGCGATTCGGTCGACAAGGTGTTGTGGGCCATGTCACGCTGGAACGATCGCGTGCAGGGATGGCTGTTCGATCGCAACAAACTCGCGCCGACCTATTCGGCAAGCGAAATCACGGACCCGTTCCCGTTCAACGCGTTCTATCCGGAGTTCGATGCGCCGGATATCGACGGTTCCACGTATCAGCTGGAAGTGTCCGGATTGGTGTCCGACAAGCGCACGTGGAATCTCGATCAACTGCGCGCCTTACCGCAGGCCTCACAGATTACGCGCCACATCTGCATCGAAGGATGGAGCGCGATCGGGCAATGGCGAGGCGTGCCGTTTCGCACTTTTCTCGAACGAATCGGCGCCGATCTGAGCGCACGCTATGTCGGCTTCAAATGCGCGGACCGCTATTACTCGAGCCTCGACATGGCGACAGCGCTGCATCCGCAAACCCAGTTGACACTCGATTTCCGCGACGCGCCGCTGCCGGCCAAATACGGCTATCCGCTCAAGCTGCGCGTGCCGACCAAACTCGGCTTCAAGAATCCCAAGCACATCGCCGCGATCTTCGTGACCAACACGAACCCTGGTGGCTATTGGGAAGACCAGGGGTACAACTGGTTTAGCGGGCTATGACGCTTCCTGCGAACGCACGCTTATACCGCGGTCACATACCGGGCAACCGGCTTGACGATGCGCGGTGGCGGCGCATCGTACACGGTGCGCATGCGTTTGACTTCATCGACCGGGCTCAGGCCGAACAGGCGCTTGAATTCACGGCTGAATTGCGACGCGCTTTCATAGCCGACGCGTGCCGCGGCCGCGCCCGCGTTCAAGCCGTCCTGCACCATCAACAAACGCGCGTGATGCAAACGCGTGGTCTTCACGTATTGCATCGGTGAGGTGGCCGTCACGGCTTTGAACTGCGCATGGAAAACGGCGAGGCTCATTCCCGCTTCAGCGGCGAGCGTATCGACATCGAGTTCTCCGTGATAGTCGGCGTGGATGCGCCTGAGCGCTTTGGCGATGCGGCCGAAATGGTTCTGATGCGTGAGCGCCGCGCGAATCGCGTCGCCCTGCTCGCCCGTCAACACGCGATAACAGATTTCGCGGACCACGCCAGGCGCGAGAATGCGCGCATCGAGCGGCGAAGCCAATGCTTCCATCAATCGCTGCACGGCATTGGACAACGCCGGATCGAGCGGCGTCGAATAGATGCCGAGCGGTTCGTGCTGTGTGGTGCCTTGCGTTTCGTTCAGCGCCATCAGCAACTCGGCCACCATGGTCAGATCGACCCGCACCGAGATCGCGAGGAACGGCTCTTCCGCGCTCGCTTCGGTTTCACATTCGAACGGCAGCGGCACCGACAGCACCAGGTATTGTTGCGCGTCGTACTGGAACACCTGATCGCCGAGAAAACCGCGTTTGCGACCCTGGCAGACGATCACGATGCTCGGCTCGTACATCACGGGCATGCGCGGCATCGGCTGATTGGCCCGCAGCAGATTGACGCCTTCCAGGCTCGAGCGCGTGATGCCCGGATTGGGCGCGAGCGCGTCGAACCATTCGACGAGACGCTGCTGGGCAGGATCGCCGTGGGTGCCATTGCCGGGGGCGCCGTCGACGCGGTCGCAGTCGGCCGGATTGTGCTCGACGGAATTGCCATCGACCAGATCGCGATTGCGCGCGTCGAGCTCGGCCGGGGCGGGTTCAATAGAACGGGTTGACATGACGGTATAGTGACGTGCAAGAGAATAATGCTTGAAATTTAGCATCAAACGACCTACTGCGCTCGTCACCAGGAGTTTTAGGCAAACCTTCAAGATATTCAGGTATTCCCTGCTTCGCTCCCGGCTCCTACTATGGGAACCCTGCCGGATCATCTTTTCCGCGCTGCGCCGGGCTCGGTCGTCCCTTCACTGTTTCGGTGAATAAGTCGACCACCGCCTGCGCGGTGATCCCGGTTCATAACAAGGTTTGGCCGCATCGGCGACACGCGTCGCCCATCGTCGGCGCCTTGCGACATCACCCTCTTTGCTGGAGCTACCCATGAGCACGACTTATGCCTATGCAGCGACCGACGCTACCGCGCCGCTCGCCCCGTTCGAAATCCAGCGACGCGAACTGCGCGCCCACGACGTGCAAATGGAAGTACTGTTTTGCGGCGTGTGCCATTCCGACTTGCATCAGGCACGTAACGAATGGAAGAACACGGTTTTTCCGGTGGTGCCGGGCCATGAAATTGTCGGCCGCGTAACGGCGGTCGGCCCGGACGTGACGAAGTACAAGGCAGGCGACGTGGTGGGCGTGGGCTGCCTCGTCGACTCGTGCCGCACGTGTGCGAGCTGCAAGGAAGATCTTGAGCAGTATTGCGAAAACGGTTTTGTCGGCACGTACAACGGTGTGGACCGGCTTGATGGTCAGATCACCTACGGCGGTTATTCGACGCAACTGGTGGTGGATGAGGCATTCACGCTGCGCGTGCCGGAGAATCTCGACCCGGCGGGTGTCGCGCCGTTGCTGTGCGCGGGTATCACGACGTATTCGCCGCTGCGCACGTGGGGCGCCGGTCCTGGCAAGAAGGTCGGGATCGTCGGGCTTGGCGGCCTCGGTCACATGGGCGTGAAGTTGGCCCGCGCGATGGGCGCGCATGTCGTGCTGTTTACGACGTCGCCGTCGAAGATTGAAGATGCGAAGCGACTGGGTGCGCATGAGGTTGTCATTTCGAAGAATGCTGAAGAAATGGAAGCGCATGCAAACAGCTTCGATCTGATTGTGAATACCGTGGCTGCGCCGCATGATTTGAATCCGTTTCTGAATCTGCTCAGGCGCGATGGGACGATGACGCTGGTGGGTGCGCCGGAGCACGATCATCCGTCGCCGCAGGTGTTCAATCTGATCATGAAGCGTCGCCGTCTGGCGGGTTCGCTGATTGGCGGGATTGCCGAGACGCAGGAAATGCTCGACTTTTGTGGCGAGCATGGGATTACTTCGGACGTTGAAGTGATTCCGATGCAGGGGATTAATGAGGCTTATGAACGGATGCTTAAGAGTGATGTGAAGTATCGGTTTGTGGTTGATCTCGATTCTTTGAGGAAGTGATTTTTTTGCCTGCAAGGCAGCCGGGGGTTTTGGGTTGCCTTGCAGGCAGGGGCTTGCTTTCGCTGTTTGCCTACGGCGTTTGGCCTTTCCTTGATCTGTTTGCCTGCGGGCGCTTTGTCTGTGTGCCTACGGCGTTGGCCTTTCCTTGATCTGTTTGCCTGCGGGCGCTTTGTCTGTGTGCCTACGGCGTTGGCCTTTCCTTGATCTGCTATTGGTGTATTAGCGTCGCCCCTGTGCGGGGCAGGCACCTACTTTTCTTTGCCTGCCGCAAAGAAAAGTAGGCAAAAGAAAGCGGCTCAAACCGCTAGTTCTTAAGCGGGTACCCCGCGCAGTCATGGTAGTGGTGCATCTGGAATCCGTGCCCCCGCACACTCCGCGTTAGCGACAAAGCAATCATGCTTCCCGCCTCGCACTACGTGCTCGCCGGAAGGGTTCACATGCAAACCCGTGGCTTCGTTTCGACGTGGTTGGGGGGCCGTCGGCTTCGCCTCGGCGAAATGCCAACGGATCCAGTGTTTTGAATTTGCCACCAACGCTAAACGTAGCTAGCCGCATATCGGTGCGACTGGGCTCTGAAAACGGCAAGCCGGCTTTTGAAGTGCTGTGGGCAACCCAATGCTGCAGGCAGCTTGACGAACTACTGCCAGGCGTAAAAACGGCTAACCGCTTTCTGAAGCGCCGAGATCAAGTACAACGAGCGAATTGGTGAACTATTGCCAGGCGTAAAACGGCTAGCTGCTTTCTGAAATGTCGAGGCAAGTGCAACGAGCGAATTGGTGAATTACTGCGAGGCGTAAAACGGCTAGCTGCTTCTTAAAGCGCCGTGTGCATTGAATACATCGAGCGGCTTATGAAGTACTGACGAGCGTAAAAACGGCGCGTGGTTTTATGAAGTACCGCGTCGGCGCGCGCAGCGCCGCCGGAAGTATGACTGCTGTGTCACTCACGTCGAATGTGCGAGAGCACGGATTCCAGATGCACCACTACCCCCTCCAAGCCAGGGGACCCGCTTATGAGCTAGCGGTGTGAGCCGCTTTCTTTTGCCTACTTTTCTTTGCGGCAGGCAAAGAAAAGTAGGTGCCCGCCCCGCACAGGGGCGACGCTAATAAACCAATAACAATTCAAGGAAAGGCCAACACCGTAGGCACACAACCAACAAGCGCCCGCAGGCAAACAGATCAAGGAAAGGCCAACGCCGCAGGCATACAACCTAAAAGCGCCCCGCAAGACACCCCCTTTAACACCCATTGGAGTCTAAACCGTGATCGACAGAATAACTGCAATGCGGACATTCATCCGAATCGTGGACACCAACAGTTTCACCCGCGCAGCGGAGTCCCTCGACATCCCCCGGGCGACAGCGACAACCATCGTCCAGAACCTGGAAGCCCTGCTAGGCACCGCCCTCCTAACCCGTACAACGCGGCGCCTGAGCATTACCCCAGAAGGCGCGGCCTACTACGAGCGCTGTGCGCAAATCCTCGCCGACATCGACGAAATGGAAGCCAGCCTCCGCCATGCAACGGATAACCTGACCGGCCGGCTGCGCATCGAAATGCCCGGCGCAGTAGCGAGCGCGATCGTCTTGCCGGCACTCGACGACTTCCACACCCGCTACCCGAACCTCGATCTGGCCATCGGCATCAGCAACCGCACGGTCGACCTGGTCTCGGAGGCCATCGACTGCAGTATCCAGTTAGGCGAATTGCCAGATTCGAATCTCATCGCGCGGCAATTGGGCACCCTCGAGCACGTGACATGCGCAAGCCCCGCCTACCTGGCCCGCCACGGCACGCCCGCCGATCTCGACGATCTACGCGGACACGTCGCGGTCAATTGCATGTCGCCCCATAACGGCCGTGAAGTCGACTTCGACTTCGAAGTGGACGGCGAAGCGCAAAACGTCAAGGTAAAAGGCTTCGTCAAAGTCAGCGACGAGCAGGCCTATCTCACCTGCGGATTGCAAGGCCTCGGCCTGATTCAACCCGCACGGATCGCGGCGCAGCCCTACCTCGATTCGGGACTCCTGCGCGAAGTACTGCCGCAATGGAAACCCGTGCCGATGCCCGTTTCGGTCGCGTATGTGAAGAACCGCCGCGTGTCCCCGCGCGTGCGCGCCTTCGTCGACTGGCTCGCGGAATTGTTCGAACAGACCGAAGACGTCGATCAGGACATGTCGCGAGTCCGCCAACTGTTGCGCGGCCTGCATCCCGCCTGAGGCGGGTTCATGCAGACTCGCAGCACCACGGAAGTGTTAGTTCGGTAGCGTCACCAGCACCGGACGCGTCAGCGGATCAACGTGGACATTGAAAAAATTCGGGTTGTCGAAACGTTTGACGACCGTCACCTTCTGCAAACCCACCAGCGGCAAACCGGTGTAACCGGCCGATTTGCCAGCATTGACGCCGATCCGGCCACTCGCCTACCGTCTGCGTCTCGAACGACGGATGCATCGGATACGCCAGCGTCAACGTGTCCCGGATGCCTGATTCGATAGTGCGTCGCCAGGACGCGCGCCGTTTCAACTAAGGCTGGCGAGCCTGCGGCGCCGAACCCGGACAGGCAGGATCCTTGCCCCAATGTCCGTCGCACACGCGCCAGCGGCACAACTGGTCTTCAAAGAAGCCGCGTTGCCCGCACTCTTTCACGCGTTCGGCCAGCTTGGCGTTCCCAGGCGTCGCCGACGTGCTGACCCTGGTGGGCGTGTTGCCATCTGCCACTTTTGCATCGGCCGGTTTGGTGCGTGCCACGAGCGCGGCCAATAGATCGGCATCCGAATCATCTTTCGAAGCATTGCCGGCCGCACGCGATTTCTTCGTTTGAGCGACGGCGCCCGGCGCGCTCGCGTGATGATTGCTTGCGATCGTGCTTTCTTTCTTGCCGTGGGTCGACGTCTCGTGTTTCGCATTGCTGGCAAGAGCCGTTGCGCTCTTGCCGTGCTTTGCCGCAGGCGCCGTTGCCGCCGGCGCGACCGTGGCCGACGCAACCGGTACGGACGCGCTGCTCGGCTCAGCGCCATCGGCAAGCGCGCGCGACAAGCGGCTTTCATCGTCGCTCGCAGGCGCACTTGCGGATGCCGCAGGGGCCTTGCTGTCGCTGTCGTCGGCAACGATCGTGGCCGCTTGCGACGATGCCGCAGCCGGCGGCTCCGCTTTCGCGGTGACCTGCGGCGCACCGCTCGCGGCCGATGCCGGCACAGCGGCTTTCCCGGCACCAGCAGGCGTGACTGCCGCAACCGATGCGATCGACGCTGTTTGCATGCGCTGCTGCATATGCCATGCGCCCCAACCGCCCGCCGCGATCACCAGCAAGGCGACCAGCACGAGCGGCACTTTCGACCGGCGTGGTTTGTCAGCAGGCGGCGCGACGCGGCCTTCCAGATTCGCGAGAATTCGCGAACCATTGCCATCGGCGCCCTTAGCCTTATCGGATAACAGGCTAGGCGGGGCTTTGGAATTCGAACTTTCCGGCGCACTCATTCACTGTCTCATTGAATCCTGGATTATTTCGCCGTGATAATACGTTCCGGCTCCTCTCCGAGCAGGCCTGATTCTAAGAGCAAGCATTACAAAATACAATTGTTTCCAATTTCCGGGGTCGACTTTGATTGCCGTAGTACTTCTCGCCTATTTCGCCATCGCCGTTGTAATCGCAGCAATGCTGCTATTGCCGGCGGTACGCGCCTCCTTATTAGACGCCGCACTCGCCATTCATGGCCGCGTTATGCGCGGGGCATCGCAACGTGCATCAAAAGCTCGAGGTCATTTAGCTAATTCGGCAAAAATTTCGCAATCGACAATAGTCGATATGCAAAAGTTACTGGCAAAGCGGCGCTTGCTGATTTTAACCACGACAGGTATTCTTGCGACGCCGCCATTGGTGGCATTGGCTTTACGCGGCCGGCAATTATTCCAATTCGATGACACTGCACGAGTACCAGACGAGAAAATTGCTGCGTTATTGAATGGCGAACAGCTCGTGCCCCCGCCGCCGCTGCCGCCAGAGGTATTTGCAACGCAGGAAGTGGAGCAGATCCGGCCCGCGCTGAAAGACGCGAGCCGCGACTGGAATTTGCTCGACGCCGATTTCAGAACGCGTTTATTGCTCGTGTACAAAATCATGCACGAGCAATACGGGTATGAAATGGCATTGCTGGAAGGTTATCGCAGTCCGGAGCGGCAAAACCGGCTTGCGCAAATGGGGGGTAACGTCACCAATGCCGCTGCATTTCAGAGCTATCACCAATACGGTCTTGCCGCAGACAACGCGTTTTTGCGCGACGGCAAGCTCGTCATTTCAGAAAAAGACCCCTGGGCCATGCGAGGCTATCAACTATACGGACAGACGGCTGAACAGGTCGGCCTGACGTGGGGTGGTCGCTGGAAAATGATGGATCTCGGGCACGTTGAATATCACAAACCCGGCTTCGTCCTGGGGCGTGGACATTAAGACGAAGCGGCACATAAAGAGGCTGGCATGGGGCGTTCAATCAATATTTCGGGCAAAAGTTGGCAATTCCCCACGGATAACGGCATTGGCCGAATCGCCATAGCGCCGGCATTCCATGGCGGATTTAACAATTCGGCCGCATTCGCCTTTCCCTGAATATGCTTTCGTATTTTTTCAAACACGGTGCAGGCAGACTTTGCCTGCACTCGCGCCCCGCTGTTTGCCACACACGCGCCACAACACACATCACCAAGACCCGACCGGCTTATGCGACGCATTCTTAACGTGTTGACCCATACACGCACGCTCTCGATCATCGGCCTGCTCGCGCTCGCGGCAGTTTTGTTCATCGGCGCCGACACCTTGCAGGTCGACCTGATGTGGCCCGCCATCGTGCTCGGCGCGGTGATCGTGCTCTGGCTGCTGGTCTGGGCGGTGCGCCGCCTGCGCGCGCGGCGCGCGAACAACAAGCTCGGCGAAATGCTCGAGCAACAGGCCGAAAAGCAGACCGAAAGCGAGCCCGCGCCGACACCCGCGCGCCAGGCCGAACTCGATGTCCTGCGCACGCGCCTCGTCGATGCGGTGAAAACGATCAAGACCTCGAAGATCGGCCAGATGTCCGGCGGCTCGGCGCTGTATGAATTGCCCTGGTACATCGTGATCGGCAACCCCGCCGCGGGAAAAAGCAGCGCGGTGCTGAATTCAGGGCTGCAGTTTCCTTTCGCCGACAAGAACAGCGCGGTGATTCACGGCATTGGCGGCACGCGCAATTGCGACTGGTTCTTCACGACTGAAGGCATTCTGCTCGACACCGCCGGCCGCTATTCCGTGCACGAAGAGGACCGCACTGAATGGCTCGGCTTCCTGGGCCTGCTCAAGCGTTTCCGGCCGAAGGCACCGATCAACGGCATCATCGTGACGGCAAGCATTGCCGAGTTGACCAGCAGCAAGCCCGAGTTCGCGATCAACCTCGCCAAGAATCTGCGCCAGCGCGTGCAGGAGCTCACCGAGAAACTCGAAGTGTTCGCGCCCGTGTATGTGATGTTCACCAAGGCCGACCTGATCACGGGCTTCACCGAATTTTTCAGCGGCAGCGAGCGTCACGAATATGACCGTGTGTGGGGCGCCACCCTGCCCTACGAGCCGGACGAAAAGCGCGATGTAGTGGGCCTCTTTGACGAGCACTTTGAAGAACTGTACGACGGCCTGAAAGAAATCAGCGTCGCGCAGATGTCGATCAATCGCGGCAACAAGCTTTCGCCGGGTCAGTTGAGCTTCCCGCTCGAATTCTCGACCATCAAGCCCGCGTTGCGCGCGTTTCTCGCCACGTTGTTTGAAGCGAACCCGTTCCAGCACAAGCCGATCTTTCGCGGCTTCTACTTCACGAGCGCATTGCAGGAAGGCGAAACCAATAGCGCCGCTGCCACGCGTATCGCCAACCGCTTCAGCCTCTCCGCGGAGAGCCTGCCCAAGCCGCATAGCGCGTTCTCGAAGAACGGCTTCTTCCTGCGCGACCTGTTCTCCAAGGTGATCTTCGCCGATCGTCAAACGGTCAGGCAATTCGCCAGCCCCGCCAAGACGCGCATGCGTTATGCAACGTTCTTCGGTTTCGTCGCGGTGCTGGCGCTGGCGCTAGGCGGCTGGACGTGGTCGACGATCGGCAATCAGCAGCTCACCGACAATGTGAAGGCCGACCTCGACAACGTGGTGCGCCTGCAGCAGAACCGCAACGACCTGCAATCGCGTTTGCAGGCCATGGACATTCTCGAAGACCGCATCGACCAGCTCGAGCAGTTCCGCCGCGACAAGCCGCTCGCGGTGTCGCTCGGGCTGTATCAGGGCGACCGCCTCGAGCAGCACCTGCTCACCGAGTATTACAACGGCGTGCGCCAGATCCTGCTCGACCCGGTCTCGCAGAATCTCGCCTCGTTCCTGAAAGACGTGAACGCGCACCCGGACCAGCTGGCCCCGCTGAACCGCAATCCGGACGCGGCCACCCCGATTCCCGTATCGGCGCATAGCGCGATGGCGGCGAACAGCCAGGGTGGCCTGTATAGCGACGCGTCGCCGACCAATGTCGAAGACGCGTACAACGCGCTCAAGACCTACCTGATGCTCAGCGACAAACGTCATGTGGAAACGGCTCATCTGACCGATCAGGTGGCCCGCTTCTGGCGCGGCTGGCTCGAAACGAATCGCGGCAACATGCCCCGCGACGAGATGATCCGCAGCGCCGAGCGCATGATCACCTTCTATCTGTCGCGCGTGTCCGACAACGACTGGCCGATGATCGACCAGAACCTCGGCCTCGTCGACCAGACCCGTGAAAACCTGCGCCGCGTGGTGCGTGGCATGCCGGCCCGTCAGCGCGTCTATGAGGAAATCAAGGCGCGCGCGTCGACCCGCTTCGCGCCCATGACGATCGCGCGCATCGTCGGCGAAAACAATACGGCGCTGGTGGCCGGCAGCTATGCGATCCCCGGCACCTTCACGCGTGAAGCCTGGTTCCAGTACGTGCAGCCGGCGATTCGCGATGCCGCGACCAAAGAATTGCAGGCGAAGGACTGGGTGCTCAACACCTCCGCGCATGACGATCTGACTTTGGAAGGCAGCCCCGAGCAGATCCAGAAGGCGCTCGTGGCGATGTACAAGACCGAGTACGCGATGCATTGGCAGAAGTTCATGCAAGGCATTGCCGTGCAGAGCTTCGGCAGCTTCAGCCAGGCCGTGGATGCGATGAATCGCCTCGGCGACCCGCAGGATTCGCCGATCCGCAAGGTGCTCGAAACCGCGTACGACCAGACTTCGTGGGACAACCCGTCGCTCTTCAATGCGAACCTGAAGCGCGCGCAAACCGGCGTCACGAGCTGGTTCAAGCAATGGTTCTCGCGTGCGCCGACCGGCCAGCTGAGCGCCAACATCGACATCAACGGCAATCCGGCCGAGGTGCCGATGGGTCCGATCGGCCAGGAGTTCTCGGCGTTGGGGCGCATCGTCGTCTCCGGCGACAATGGCTCGATGTTGAAGGGCTACATGGACACGCTCTCGAAGGTCCGCACGCGCTTTAACGTAATCAGGAACCAGGGCGATCCGGGACCGGGCGCGCGTCAGCTCATGCAGCAGACGCTCGACGGCAGCGGCTCCGAGTTGGCCGATTCGCTGAAATACGTCGACGAACAGATGCTGACGGGTCTCACCGATTCGCAACGCAAGGCACTGCGTCCACTGCTGGTGCGTCCGCTGATGGCCGCGTATGCGGTGGTGATCCAGCCGGCCAGCGTCGAAGTCAACAAGGTGTGGAACGCGCAGGTCTATCAGACCTTCCAGGGGTCGCTCGCGACCAAGTATCCGTTTGCCGGCGATGCCAAGGTCGAAGCCGGCGCCGGCGAAATCGCCCAGGTGTTCGGGCCGGACGGCGCGATCGCCAAATTCGTCGGCACCACGCTCGGGCCGCTCGCAGTACGCCGTGGCGACACGCTGACTTCACGCACGTGGGGAGATATGGGTCTCGCGCTGACGCCCGACTTCACCAGCGGGTTCGCGCGCTGGGTGGCGCCGCTTGCCGGAGGAGCCGCAACTTCGGGAGCGCAAGGCTCGTCCGAACCGCAGACCGTGTTCCAGATCCTGCCGCAGCCAAGCAGCGGCACTACGGAATACACGCTCGCGATCGACGGCCAGCAGATGCGTTACCGCAATACGCCGCCGCAGTGGACCAACTTCGTGTGGCCGAATCCGTCGGGCTCGCCGGGCGCCACGCTGAGTGCCACGACCTTCGACGGCCGCACGCTGCAACTGGTGAACGAGCCGGGCCGCTACGGTCTGGAGAAGCTGATCAACTCGGCGCAGCGCAAGCGTCGTCCGGACGGCACCTTCGATCTGTCGTGGACGCAAGGCAATGTCACCGTGGCGGTCAGCATGCGCATCATCAGCACGTCGCAGGCTTCGGGCGGCGCCAGCAGCGACGCGCCGCAACAGCAAAGCCTGCGCGGCTTGCGGCTGCCGTCGTCGGTGGCGGACGTGAGCGCGGCGGCCAATTCGGTCAACGCGACGGCCGCGGGTGCCACACCACCAGCAGGACCAACAGGAACAGCGGGCGCCACGCCAGCTGTCGCGCCGGCGTCGCAAGCGGCACGGCCGGCGTTAGCCGCCACCGCGGTTTCGAATACAGGGGGTGCGCAATGACGCAAACCGTGCAGGCGCAGATCGCCTATTTCGGCAAGATTCCGTCGCGCGGCGACTTCGTCAAAAGCGCGCATAACCCGCAGTTGCTGGCCACGCTCGACCGCTGGATCGCCGAGGCCATGGAGTTGCTCACCGAGGATCCGCGCTGGAAGATCGTCTACGAAAACGCCAAGCCGATGCACTTCGCGTTCCTCGGTTCGCGCAGCAAGCTGGCGATTGCCGGGCATATGGTGGCAAGCCAGGATCAATCGTCGCGACGCTTTCCGTTTCTTGCCGCTACCGCGCTGGAAGTCGAAAAACCGCTGACGTTTCTGGCGCACAGTCCGCTGGCCTTCGCGCGCCTGTGGTCGCGCATTGCCTCGCATATGAAGCCGCTGCTCGGCGTGAGCGAGCCAGCGGGCGCGCTGCAAGCGCTTGGCGAAACCCAGGTGCCGATCGAAATAAGCGGCGGCCCGGGCAATCCGCACGACGGCACCTTCAACGACTTTGTCGAGCATCAGACGCTCGCCGGCCTCGAACAGATGCTGCTTGCGAGCGGCCATCCGGTGCGTTTGCGCGGGGCGATGCTGGCACTCGGTTCGCTGCTGCGTCCGGTGATGCAAAGTGGTTCGTCGCATCTCGAACGCGGGTTGACGCTGCCGCTGCCGAACGATCCGTTCTATCGTTCGCTAGTCGCCGCATTCTGGCTCGAACTGATCGCCCCGTTCGTCGCGCAGGCCGATTTCGAACTGGCGATTTTCATCGGCACGATTGCCGAGCGCGAGCGGCTCATCATCGGCTTTAACGGCGCCTCGGCGAGGACGCTGCATAGCGTGGTCGATCCGCAGGCGTACGCGGCGCATAACATCGATATCGACGATCCCGAGTGGATCGACGAACACGCACAAAACGATCATGGCATCAGCAAGCTCGTCAGCTATCTCGACCAACCGCAACTGTCGTTGCGTGTCAGCATCGACACGTTCCGCGAAGCATTCACGGGAGCGTGACATGATGTTGAGCCAAACTACGCGCATTGCTTCGCTGCTGGCTGGCCTTCTGATCAGCGCGCTCGCCCATGCCGACAACGACGGCCCGGCACGCGTCACACCGGTCGACAATAGCGGCATTTCGATTCACACGACGGTTCTGCCCGCATCTTCGTCGACGCAACCGGGCAATGCCGGCCCCGCAGTGAGCACAGCCGGGCTCGCCAGCGGCACCACGGGCGCCGGTACCGGCACGGTCAGCGCAGCACCCCCGGCTGCCAACGCCACGCCGGGCCAGGTCGTCGTGGGCGGCAAGGTGCCGGATGAAGCGACCAGGGCGGCGGTGCTCGCGCGTCTGCGCGACACCTACGGCGCGGCAAACGTGGTCGATCAGATCGAAGTCGCCGACGTCGCAACGCCGCCGAACTGGTCCGCCAACGTGCAGAAGCTGATCGGCCCGCAGTTGAAGCAGATCAGCAAAGGCCAGTTGAAGATCGATGGCACGCAGATCGACGTGAAGGGCGAAGTGCACAACGAATCGCAGCGCCAGCAGCTCGCGAGCGATATGGCCAATGCACTGAATCCGACCTATACGATCAAGAACGGCCTGCGCGTGAGCGCCTCCGAACAGGGCCTGCTCGATCAGACTTTGGCGAATCGCACGATCGAGTTCGAGACGGGAAGCGCCACGCTCACGCCGCAAGGCCGCGCGATTCTCGATCAAATGGCGGCAGTGTTGTCGAAGATGCAGACGAAGATGGTGGCGATCATCGGTCACACCGACAACTCGGGCAATCGCACCTCGAATATCGCGCTGAGTCAGGCGCGCGCGGATGCGGTGAAGGGTTATCTGGTCGCCAAGGGCATTGCGCCCGAGCAGATGACGACCACAGGCGTCGGTCCGGATCAACCGATTGCTTCCAACGATACGACCGACGGACGCGCACGTAACCGGCGCATTGAGTTTCGTGCAGGGTCTTGAGGTGTTGTTTGCCTGAGCGCGAGCGTTTGGTTAAAAAAAGCCTGGCACCGATTTTCGATGCCATGCTTTTTTTGCACGACCGAAGTTCTAGCTGTTGTCCTCGGGCTTCACGCCCAGCAACTCGCGAATATGCGCAAGCGATCCGTCGTCCTTCACCACCGAGGAAAGCCATTGATGCAAAGGCATATCCGCGCACTCGGCCGCCTTGTCGGCAAGGTAAGCAGCCGGATTGTGCGGCTCGGTGCTGCGAAAGAATCTGGCCACCGCGCGCAACTGCGCGACGGCTTGCGCACGGCTCTGGATTCCGGCAATCGGGCTGATCGTGGTCGCGCTGGTCGTCAACACGGGTTCCTCGCGTTGCGGTGAGGTCTTGAAGATGGGCTCGGCGCGTTCGTGCTCTTCCGGCTTCGGCGCCTTTGGCGGCGACGACGCCTCAGCGCTCACACCCAGTTCGCGCGCGAAGCGTTCCGCCAATCGGTAGACGCTCTCATACGCATCCTTTGCCTGACGGAAACTCGGTGCGGAATCGGCGGCACGCTGGTCCAGTTGCTGTTCGAGCGCCAGCATCGCGGCTTCGAACGCTTTCAGATCGACCAGCAGCGACGAATAGAACGCCGGCGGCGTGGCGCGTTTGGACGCCTCGATCTGCTCGACGGAGGGCTTGCCGCGCGCGATATCGTCCGCGTGATCCGGATCGCGCTTGACCGCTTGTGCAACATGCGTGGCCACATCCCAATCGATCGTGCTGTACGAACTGCCTTGCGACGATGTGAGCGGCATGGCCCGTAGCAGATCGCCGGTGCGGCCGATCAACCACGCGACATTGCCGAGGCGATACTCGGTATCGTCGCCTTCCGGCAGTGGATGCACGTGATCCCAGTACTGTTCGCACAGCCCTTTGAGCAGCGCATAACCTTGCGTGAGACCTGTCATGCCCTCTTCGATGGCAAGCGCCTCGGTGAGCCAGACAGCGAGGCGCAGATCTTTAGTCTGCGTCTGCAGCAGGCTGCACGAGCGTTCGACCACGAAGGGCCAGTCGGCCTCCTTGATATCCGTGACCCATTCGCCCTGATCCAGCGATGGGTCTTCAAAACGGCGCGCGTGCTGGATCGCGTCGAAATCCGCTGAAAACAGCAGATCTTCGCCACAAGGCGAGGCTTCGCTGATCGGCGCCAGCAGTGTGTTCAGATTAGTCGGCATGACAGAAAGCAATCGGTATCCGGTACTTCGGCATTTAAAAAATTCGGCGGCAGCAGGCACATACCTCGTCACGCCACCGTGTATTCGAACTCACCCGCTTCGCTCGCCCGCACAGAGATGCGTTCGATCGCGGTGCCGTTCGCAATGCGCTCGAGCACCTGCTGCGCGACTTCAGGCAATAGCGTGCCGTTCAGAATGTGATCGACATTGCGAGCACCGGAATCCACTTCGGTGCAGCGCGCGAGCACCGCATCGACGAGCGATTCTTCCCACTCGAAAACCGCCTTGTGATTCGACTCGATGCGGCGGCGAATCCGCTCCAGTTTCAGGTCGATGATTTCGGCGAGCACCTCGTCGGAGATCGGGTAGTACGGCACCACTTTCATGCGGCCGAGAAATGCCGGTTTGAATGCCTTGTATAGTTGCGGGCGCAAGGTCTCCGCGAGTTCGTCCGCATCCGGCAGTTCTTCGGCGTTCTTATTCAGGCAGGATTGCATCACCGCCTGCGAGCCGACGTTGGAAGTCAGAATGATCAGCGTGTTGCGGAAATCGATCTCGCGCCCTTCGGCGTCGTCCATCGTGCCCTTGTCGAACACCTGGAAGAACATTTCCAGCACATCAGGGTGCGCCTTTTCAACTTCGTCGAGCAGCACCACGGAGTAGGGATTGCGGCGCACGGCTTCGGTCAACACGCCACCTTCGCCGTAACCGACATAGCCCGGCGGCGAACCCTTCAGGCCGGACACGCTGTGCGCTTCCTGGTACTCGCTCATGTTGATCGTGACCATCTTGCGTTCGCCGCCGTACAGCACGTCGGCAAGCGCCAGCGCGGTTTCGGTCTTGCCGACGCCCGACGGTCCGACGAACATGAACACGCCGCGGGGTTTGTTCGGGTCTTCGAGATTCGCGCTGGCGGTGCGCACGCGTTGCGCGATCGCATCGAGTGCATGGTCTTGCCCTATCACGCGCGCCGCCAGCAGGGGTTGCAGATTCAGCACGGTCTGGATTTCGTCCTTGATCATGCGGCCGAGCGGAATGCCGGTCCATGAAGCGACGATTTCGGCGACCACGTGGCCATCGACCTGCAAGGGAACCATTGGCTGGCCGCCTTGCAATGCGTGCAGTTCCGCAACACGCGTGGTAAGCGTTTCGCGCGCCTGCTGCGCCTTGCCGGCCTGCTCGGCGTCCGCGCTGCTCACGCGCGCCGCATCGATCTCGGCACGCAAGCCGATGATTTCCGTCACCAGGGCGCGCTCCTTGTCGTAGCGCGCTTCGTCGACGGCCAGATCTTTCACGTCTTCTTCGCGCAGGCCGCGCAGTTCCGCGAGCCGCTCGTCGTGCAGCGCACCGCTCGCCACCTCGCGTTCCAGCGCGGCGATTTCAGCGTCGATACGTTCGAGCCGCTTCTTCGTGTCGTCGATCGCGGCCGGTGTCGAGCTATGCGCGAGCGCAACTTTCGCGCAGGCGGTGTCGAGCACGCTGATCGCTTTGTCCGGCAGTTGACGCCCACTGATGTAGCGATGCGACAGACGCACCGCTTCGGTGATTGCATCGTCCAGCACGCGGACGTTGAAGTGCTGTTCCATCAACGCGGCCATGCCGCGCAACATCGCCGCCGCGAGCGTCTCGCCCGGCTCTTCGATCTTCACGACCTGGAAACGCCGCGCCAAGGCCGCGTCTTTCTCGAAGTACTTCTTGTATTCGCTCCACGTGGTCGCCGCGATGGTGCGCAGTTCGCCGCGCGCCAAGGCCGGCTTCAGCAGATTCGCCGCGTCGTTCTGCCCGGCCTGGCCGCCCGCGCCGATGATCGTATGCGCTTCGTCGATGAACAGAATGATCGGATGCGGACTCTTCTTCACCTCGTCGATCACGTTTTTCAGGCGATTCTCGAATTCGCCTTTGACGCTCGCGCCTGCTTGCAATAGCCCCATATCGAGCACATGCAATGCGACGCCTTTCAGCGGCGTCGGCACGTCGTCGGCCGCAATGCGCAATGCGAGGCCTTCGACCACAGCCGTTTTTCCGACGCCCGCCTCGCCCGTCATGATCGGATTGTTCTGCCGGCGACGCATCAGGATGTCGATGGTCTGGCGAATCTCGCCTTCGCGGCCGATCACCGGATCGATCTTGCCTTCACGCGCACGCTGCGTGAGATTGCTGGTGTACGTATCCAGTGCGGGGGTTTTCGACGGTGCGCCGGGTGTTGAATCTGCCGCCGGTGCATCGCCGGTGCTTTCCGCCGCGCCTTCTTCCGCATTGCTACGCTCGACTTCACGCGACCCCGCGGTCAATTCGTCGAACTTGTGTTTCAGATCCGTCACGCGCACTTCGCGCAGCAACGGCGACATGCGCTCGGCGAACTGCGCGAGCTCCGGCGCCGTCAGCAACGCGAGCAGCAAATGCCCCGAACGGATCCGTCCAATCTGCGAATCGAGCGATGCAATCAGCCACGCCTGTTCAAGGAGGTCAATCAGATGCATCGAGAACACCGGCGTGCGCGTATTGCCGGTCTTCAGACGCCGCAATTCGCGCTCGATATCCGCGCGCAAAGCATGCGCGTCGATCCTGCTCGCGCGCAGCACCACGGTGACATCGCTCGCCGCTTCATCCAGCAGCGCCAGCAACAGATGCTCGAGGTCGACCTCATAGTGACCGCGCGCGAGACAGTTGTTCGCCGCGAGCAAAGCCGCCTGCCGGCAAGTCGGATTCAGTTTGGCGATCAGGGTATTGAGGGACGTGCTCATGTCGTGCGATCCGGGTCCTGGTCTATCGTTATGGTCAGTGAATCACGTGCAATTCGTAGCGGGCGTCCGCGCGGTCATGGTCGGCTTCCCTGGTGCATAGAAATGCGTCCCAGCCGAGGCGCGCGCCGCCGCTCAGCATGCTGGGCCCCACTTCCTTGCGGCGCAGCACCAGTGCGACCTCGTATTCGAGCGTCACCCCGGCGAGCAACGTCAACATGCGTTCGAGCGCCACGGCGTGGTCGGCGCCGGGTAGAAACGCTTCGTAGTCGGCCTTGTCGAGCGGGCCGATCACGAGCCGCGCGCGCATGTCGCGCTGCCAGACCCGCTCGCCGGCCAGCGCGGTCGCGCCGAGCGTCGCGTTGACACCACCGAGCACGGTCAATTGATCGCGCGGCACGTCGTACCATTTGCCGACGAACTGATCGACGCGCACCCGCACCTTGAAGTACTCAGACAGCGTGCGCTGCAAGTAGGCCGCCGAAACCGGCCGGTGCCGCGCGGCCAATGCATAACCAGCGATTGCTTCGTCGAATAGCGCGCCGTCGCCGCTTTGCAGACTGTTGCGGGTGTCGTCATCGGCTACTCCCGCCAACGCGAGCAACAGCGGCAGATAACGTTCGTCGCGATCCAGTTCGTAATGAAACGGCAGCCTGTATTTCTTCCATGCCGCGTAAAACAGAGCGGTCGCGCGATTCGAAAACACGTCGAAGAATTCGCGCGCGGCCCTATCGCGCTGGATCTGCTCGCGCGCGACGATCTGCTCGGTGTAATGCAATGGCAATGCGCCCTGGCCGCCGAGTAAACCGAAGAACGCCGGCGTGATATCGACCTTATGAAGCGACCCCGCTTCGAGCGCGGCGGTGCGTTGTGGCTTCTCTTTCAGCGCCGCGCCTTCCTCGTCGTAGGACTGCGCGCTGTGAATTTCGCTAGGG
The DNA here is from genome assembly GCF_046027605.1 of Paraburkholderia fungorum. Classification (GTDB taxonomy): domain Bacteria; phylum Pseudomonadota; class Gammaproteobacteria; order Burkholderiales; family Burkholderiaceae; genus Paraburkholderia; species Paraburkholderia fungorum_F. Next base: position 143,492 of record NZ_JAQQEF010000011.1, on the reverse strand, counting down.
GGAAACGACATCGACAACGAATTGCGAAAGGCAATCCGCTGCGCGACGATTTCGCCGGGACGTCCGTTACTCGACGGCGCTTGCTGCGCGAACCACTTCTCGAGAATCCGCACCGCCTGAAAAAATTCGAAGCGATGCGGTTCGTCGAGAAGCTGCTCGACTACGCCAGGATCGACTCGCCGCTGCGCGGTTTGCATCGCAGAATCTCCTCGCCGGTGCGCTTCGACACGACGACCAGTTGCACAAAGCTGTTCAGATGCACGTACAGCCCGAAAAACGTGTCGATCACCCGCACGAACGACGCGAGACTCGTGCCGACAAAATGCTCTTCGTCGATCGTCAAACGAATCTCGATGCCGCGCACGAAGGTCGCGAACGGTTTGCCCGGCAGCCATTGCACCGCTGCGCGCTGCTCGATGCCGACCAGGCCGTCGATATGCCGCGCCGACACCGCCGTGCGCCGCAAATCGTAAAGCACCAGCATTTCCTTGAGCGCCGACAGTCCGCTATTGGCGAGCGACACATGATTCAACGCCAGATGCGATATCAACCGCCAGTGCGAGGCGCGTCCGCGCTCGAAACGCACGCTCGGGGTCGGCCGGCGCAGCATCGTAATGTTGCCGGTCAACGAGCCGCCTTCCAGAAATAGATCGCCGCCTTCGAGACCCACGGCGAGGCCCGCCGGCAAATCGCGATTGGTACAGGTCAGATCGAGACTCAGCGTATCGGTTTGCGGCGCGGCCGGTTCGAAGTCGATATCGACGATCGAGATTTCGGTCTCGTAACCCGGGCTTTTCTGCGCGACCCAATCGTTACGCCGCGCGAACCAGTAGTGCCCGGCACGTGCCGCTTCGCCGTGATGCAGCGAATAGAATGGCCGGAATTCGATCACCGATTCTTCATGCGCCTGTTGCCGGACGAGCTTGACCGAGTCGATCGAATAGACCTCGTAGGCGAACGCGCGGCGCGCTTCGGCGACCACTGGATACGAAATCGCCTGATGGCTGATGCGGATCGGCTCGCCGTGCTGTTCGAACAGATTCACCACCGGCGTGCAGAACAACCGGAAATGATGCGCGGACAACGAATCCAGCAGACGTGCGACGTGCGAATCGCTGCGTACTTCCTTCAGCACGACATGCAACGTCAGGCGCTGGCAGCGACCGCTTGCGCGCGTCATTGCCACCAGATCGAAATCGGTGAAGTTGAATTTTTCGGGGAACGCGAAGTACTCCGTCAACAACCGGTACGCCGGATGCGATTTGGCCGGATAGTCGATTAGCGCATCGTCTTCGTCGAATCCGGCTTGCACGACTGGCGATTCACGCAATGGCTTCCACACGCCGCAACGATCGGCTTCCACATAAGAGGCCATTGCGTTGACGAACAGGCAATCCGCCAAAGCCGCGATAAACGATTGCTCGCCGTGCAGGTGCGCGCGCAATGTGCCGAGTTTCAAGGCGGAGAGATCGAGCTGCGCGGCCGTCGATTCGAACGTGATCGACACGATCGCCGTCGCGTTGCCCGGCAGGACGGTCGCGCTCGGCGCCATCGCCACCGACGTGTACTTCGCCTCCGAGATCCGGATCGGCGCCAGCGTCACCTCGTAGGCGGTGCGAAAACGGCATTGCACGCCGCGAATCGCCCGCGACTTGAGTTCGGTGCTGCGCTCGATCAGCACCGGTTCGGTCAGGTGACTGAACGCGGCCGAGGTGCCCAACTGCGCGATCGAGCACGACGGAAAAGGCCGCAGATAGTGCGGATACAACACTTCCAGCAGCGCTTCGGTGAATTCGGGGTAATCGTCATCGAGCTTTTTGTTGATGCGCGCGCCCAACAGCGCGAACGATTCGATCATCCGCTCGACGTGCGGATCTTCGCAGTGCTCGCCGGACATTGCCAGGCGCGCCGCGATCTTCGGATAGCGTTCGGCAAAATCGCGCGAATAGCGCCGCAGAAATGCTAATTCGCGCTCGTAATACGGCAGCAATTCTTCCATCGATCTATCCCCGGACCTGTTCCTTCTCCGCCCAATCTATCGCCCCCGTTGCGCGTTGAGGGTGGCGGCAAAGCGGTACTCGAAATACTGAAACGCAGTTACTAAAAACCAGCCGTCAAAATCAGTTACTAAAGCTTTGCGCGTGCGCGCGTCACCGAGTATTGCAGCGTGGAAGGCTGCAGCATCGCATCGAAACTCACCGGTTCTTCCGCCGGATGCACGACCAGCAGCGCCTGAATCGCAAAGTTCAGCGCGTTGGTGGATTGTTCGCTCAATTCGAGCGTGACCGCCACCTGCTGTAAGCGCGGCTCATGCCGTGCAATTGCCTGTTGAATCGATTTGCAGATGAACGTGCGGTCGTAGTGACTCGCGAGGCTCAGGCCCGCAAAATCGTTCAGCCCGTACGTGAGCACCGAGCGCTGACATTCCGGCAGCGCAGCGAGTTCGTGCTCGGTCAGTGCGATCCGGGTGTTCAGGATCGCCTCGACATCGCGCGCGACGGTGGCCTTCAACTCGTCCAACGACAACTGCCGCATCGCCGGAGAAGCCGGCAGATGCGGTTCGTCGTCGAACAGCTTGTCGAGAAAGCTGGGTTCGAAGCGTTTCATCAGCGTCCGAAGAAGCAGTTCGACGCGAGTTGCGCGCGGCGTGCGCCAGCCTTGTCAGGCCGCGCGCCGCGTGCGCCCCGGCATCAGACCGCGTACGTCTTGTCGTTCTTCGTCAGGCTCCACGCGCCTTGCGCGTTGCCGCCCTGGTTGCCGCCAATCTTCTGCTGCGTGTACTTCCACTGCACGGCAGCGTACTTCAGCGAGAATTGTTCCGTCGGCAGGCCTTCGCCCACCACGCTCGGCGTGGCGCTCGAGATGATCACGTACTTGAGCTTCACTTCCAGGTACTTGATGCGATTGCCTTCGCCGTCCGAACGCATGAAGTCGATCGTCACCTCGTCGAACGTCGTGCCGCCCGATGCGTGTTGATAAAGCAGCGGACTGACCACGTCGATGTCTTTCGTGAACTGCATGTCGGCGTGCTCGCAACGCTCGGCCGTGTGACCACCCGCCGTTGAAGCCGTTGCCGAACGCGGTTGCGTGATCGAGTGACTCCACGAATCGATTTCGATCCAGCCAGCATGATCTTTATCGGCGGACTCGCCCTTGATCGCCGGATTGCCGAATTTTAAATAGATATCCTTCATAACTCATCGACTCCCCAAAGAGGTGGTTTTAACAGTCGACCCGTACGGCCAGCACGGGTCTTCTGACTTCGTTTATGAATTTGCCGGTTTCGGCAGGTCAGCGACAAGCCGCAAAGAGATCGACAGCTCGTCCAGTTGAAAGTGCGGGCGCAGGAAAGCGACCGAGCGATACGAACCGGGCTTGCCCGGAATCTCCGAGACCTGTATCGATGCCTCGCGCAGCGGGAACTGCGCTTTCTGCTCCTGGGTCGCGTTGTCGTCCAGCAGCACGTACTGCGAGATCCAGCGATTCAGGAATACTTCGACGTTCTGTGCCGATGCGAAACTGCCGATCTTGTCGCGCATCATCGCCTTCAGATAGTGCGCCACGCGCGACACCGAGAAGATGTACTGCAGTTGCGCGGACAATACGGCGTTCGCATTCGCGCTATCAGTGCTGTATTTCTTGGGCTTCTGGACCGATTGCGCGGCGAAAAACGCCGCGTAATCCGAGTTCTTGCAGTGCACGAGCGGAATGAAACCGAGGTCGCTCAGTTCCTTTTCTCGACGATCGGTAATCGCGATTTCGGTCGGGCATTTCAGCGCGACTTCGCCGTCGTCGGTCTTGAACGTGTGAGTGGGCAGATCTTCCACCAGACCGCCGCCTTCCACGCCGCGAATCGCCGCGCACCAGCCGAAGTCGTCGAACGCGGCCGTCAGGCGAGCCGCGAAGGCCCACGCTGCGTTACACCACAGGTATTTGCTGTGATCGGTGCCGTCCACGTCTTCAACAAAGTTGAAGCCTTCCGCCGTGGCGCCGTCTTTCGGATTGAACGGCAGGCGGCCGAGAAAACGCGGCAACGTCAGGCCGACATAACGCGAGTCTTCGGAGTCGCGAAACGACTTCCACTTCGCGTATTCGACGGTATCGAACACCTTGCCGAGATCGCGCGGCTTACCGAGATCGGCAAACGTTTCGAGACCCATCAGTTCAGGTGACGCCGATGCGATGAACGGTGCATGCGCCGCGGCCGCGACGTGCGCCATCTGTTCGATGAAGTACACGTCTTCAGGCTGACGCGTCACCTCGAAGTCGCCAATGATCGTGCCGAACGGCGCGCCACCGAAAGTGCCGAACTCTTCTTCATAAACCTTCTTGAAGAGTGCGCTTTGATCGAATTCGATCGCGTTCTTGAAGTCGCGCACGAGGTCGCGCTTGGGCGCGTGCAACGCCTTGATCTTGACCGTCGAGCCGGTATTGCTTTCCTTGCACAGATAGTCCAGACCGCGCCACGTGCTTTCCATGCGCTGGAATTGCGGCGCGTGCATCACCGCGCTCAGTTGCGCGGAGATCAGGCGGTCGAGTTCCGCGACGCGTGCGTCGATGGTGGCCGACAGGTTGTCGGAGACCACCACGGTGCCGTCGAGCACCTGGTGTACGAGTTCGCCGATCAGGTCTTTCGCGCGCGCGTGTTCGGACTCTGATTTGGCCACGCGGCTTTTCTCGACGATTTCGTCGAGCAACGTGGATTCCGTGCCGCTCTGCGCGGTGGCGAGTTGGGCTGCTGCCGTTTGCTGGTTCATCTCACACCCCGTACGTACTTATTCGCCCTGCTTGTCGTGATCCAGCGCGCCGGCGTGCTGGTCTGCTGCGTTGCCCTGGTCTTTCGCCAGCGTCTGCAATTGCTGCGTGTTGTTGAGCACTTCGCTCAGCAGATCTTCGAGTTTGTCGTTGCCGGCCAGCTTGTTGCGCAGGTCGGCCAGTTTCGAACGCGCTTCGAGCAGACGGCGCAGCGGCTCGATCTGCGCGACCACTTCGTCCGGATTGAAATCGGCCATCGACTTGAAGCGCAGGTCGACGGCGAATTTGCCACCGGCCTCGCTCAGGCGGTTTTCCACCTGAAACGCCGCGCGCGGCTCGATCGCTTTCATCACGTCGTCGAAATTATCGCGGTCGATGTTGACGAACTTGCGATCGCGCAGCTTCGGCTGCTCGACTTCGGACTGCCCTGCCAGATCGGCAACCACACCGACGACGAACGGCAGTTCCTTCACCTCGATCGCATCGCCGCGCTCCACTTCGTACGTGAGTTGAACGCGGGGCGGCCGCACTTTTTGCAAGCGTTTTTGAATACTTTCTTTCTTCGCCATCGTCGGCTCCCGGATGCAGATGAATCAGGCGTGTGGATCAGCGCAGCGCGCTGAACGGATCGGACGCGCCGCCGCTTTGCGCGGCTTTGGCGGGTGCTGGCGCTGCAGGCGCAGCCGGTGTGGCGGGCGCCGCCGGAGCGGCCGGCGTGGCGGCGCTGGTGGTGACATCCGGCGTATCCGCGGCCTTGCCCTTGGCGACGTGGCGAACGATGCGTTTCTTCTTCACCGCGGGCTTGTCGTTCGGATCGGGCGGGAACAACGTGGCTTCGCCGAGCGTGTCGCGCAACTGCTTGGCGAGCGCCTGCGCGTCCGACTTCGCGTCGCCCGCGAGCGACGCATCCTGGCGCAATTCGCCAAGCGATTGCGTGGCCACGCGCAGGCCTGCTACAGCCAGCACGCTCTTTGCCTGGCGATCGGTCTGGTCGCGCTGCAGGGCTTCCTGCGCGGCGACGATGGCCTGACCGTAATGCCCCTGCGTGAACTGGATCTGCGCAATGCGCGACCACGGTTCTTCACGTGTTGGATCGGATTTTGACAATTGCTGATAAAGCGCAATGGCGCGATCCTGATCGCCACCCTTCGCGACAGTGTCCGCGTCCGCGAGTTGCTTATTAAAAGCCTCCGGTGTGGCCGCTGTGTTGTTGCCCTGTGTCGCGCAACCGGCAATCACGCCGCATGCCAACACAACCCCAGATAGTTTTACTAAAAGACGCTCATTCATCGTTTTTCACCGACGTGCGATTTTTTTAATTCAGGGAGAAACCCGAGTTTTGCTTTGCTTCAACTGCGCGGGTATAGTACAGGCCAAATTTCGATAATTCAACTTTCGTGTGAAGAAGCATTGCACAAAAAAAATGCATCAGGTTCATTTAAACGAAACATGCAGAAATTGTTTCCTGATTCAATTGCCGCAATCTAGAGAACGGCAAAAATTTCCGCATACCAGACAGCAGAAAGGGTTGCGCCGGACAGCAATGCGCTTTGCATAAAGCGGCATTACGCGGCATAGCGTTGCTGCAAATTGGCCGGATTGATTTCGTTATTGATGTTTTGACTGGGGACGGCGCCAGGCCGGTCGATGTATATGAATTCGCGTCTTGTTCGCCATGCATCGCTATTGATTTCCAGCGCCGCGGCGTGCGCGCTGCTGGGCGGCTGCGCGGCCGCTGTGCCGGCGCTGGGAGCCGCTGCCAGCGCGGTTTTGCAGGCGAGCGGCATCGGCAAGCCGGACGTACCGGACGCGCAAAAGCCGCCGCGTAATGTCGGCCTCACGTTGTACGCGGCGCCCAATCTGAATGCCGCCAATGACAAACGCCCATTGGCACTGGTCGTGCGGCTTTATGTGCTGAAAGACCCCACTTCATTCCAGCAGGCGCCATTCGACGCCTTCACCGATCCGGCCAAAGAAAAGACCATACTGGGCGGCGATCTGCTCGGCGTGCGCGAAGTTACGCTGATTCCCGGTCAACGTTACATCGTCACCGAAAAAGTCTCGCGTGAAGCTCAGGCATTCGGTATCGTCGCGCTATTCCGCGATCCGGCCATGCAGCGTTGGAAATTCGCTTTCGACCCGGCGAAGTCGGAGAAATCCGGCATAATGATCGGCCTGCATAACTGTGCAATGACGGTGACCAACGGCACTGTGATCCCACCTGAACAGGGATTGCCCGCCCAACCGCTGAATATGCTTTCGTCGGTAAGTTGCGGTTAAAGATGCCGGCAAAATACGATTTAACATTTTTTAGAGAATTAACAATTCGGCGTTCGAATCGGTTATCTCCGGCCTCGTCACACGCTGAACGCATATAACAGGTTTGAGATGAGTTATTCCGCAAAAGTGCTCTGGGGGGAAGGCCTGTTTCTGAGGCCGCAGCATTTTCAGCGTCAGGACGCCTATCATGAGGCGCGCCTGTTCGAATCGATCCAGGCGATTCAGCCGTACAACTGGGGCCTGCGTTCGGCACGTCTGGACCGCGACGCACTCGGCAGCAATGTGCTGCGCGTGAGCGAGCTCTCGCTGGTGTTTCCCGATGGCGCGCTCTATTCCGCGCCACAAGCCGACGACCTGCCGCCGCCGATCGCGCTCGACACGCTGCCCGACGGCATCAACGAATTCACGTTTTATCTTGCACTGCATCCGCTGCGCGAAACCGGCGCGAACTACTCGCAAGACAGCAACGCGGGTTTCGTGTCGCGTTACGTCAGCGAACAAACGCCAGTGGCCGATCATTTCACGGACGCCGCCGAAGCCGACATCACGTTTCTCAAGACCCGCGTCAAACTGATTGCGCACAGCGAACCGCGCGACCAGTTGCTGTCGGTGCCGCTCGTGCGCGTGCGCCGCACCGCCACGTCGGGTTTTGAAATCGACGACACATTCGTGCCGCCCTGCCTCGCGATCGACGCGTCCCCGATCCTGCATCAACGGCTGCGTCAACTGATCGACGCGCTGCAGGCGAAGGTCAACGCGCTGTACGGCTTTCACCGCGAGCCGACCAAGAACATCATCGAGTTCCGTTCCGGCGACATCGCGTCGTTCTGGCTGCTGCATACGGCGAGCGCCGCGTTTGCGTCGCTCGCGCATCTGTACCAGCATTCGGCGCTGCATCCGGAACGTCTGTTCCAGGAGTTGCTGCGTCTGGCCGGGCAGTTAATGACGTTCTCGAAGGGCTATGCGCTGTCCGATCTGCCGGCTTACCGGCACGACGATCCGGGCCCGGGCTTCGCGCGCCTTGACACGATCCTGCGCGATCTGCTCGAAACCGTGATCTCCACGCGATACTTCGCGATCGCGCTCGAAGAAGTGCGTCCGTCGTTCCATGCGGGCCGCCTCGACTCGGGCAAGATCGACGACAAGACCCTGTTCTACATTGCCGTCTCCGCGGACATGCCGACCGCTGAACTCGTCGAAGCCGTGCCCGCCCGCTTCAAGGTCGGCGCGCCGGACGACGTCGACAAGCTGGTGCTCTCGGCCATGCCGGGCGTGCGGCTCGTCTATACGCCGCAAGTGCCGCCCGCCATTCCGGTGCGGCCGGGCGCGTGCTACTTCTCTTTCGAATCGCGCGGCGCATTGTATGACCGCATGTTGCAGGCTCAATCGGCCATGATCTACGCGCCGTCGGGCATCAACGATCTTCAACTCGAACTGATCGCCGTCACATCATGAGCTACGCGCCCTCCCTGTTTGGCGGCAGCACGCCTGCCGCGACGCCCGCCCCCATGACCGAGCCGAGCTACCAGGTGCGCTCGCTGCTCGATCTGCTGTACGACGGCTTCTTCATGCTGTTCTTGTTGAAGAACGGCCGCGAGCCCGGCGACTCGCACGAATTCAGCCAGCGCATCCAGCAGTTTCTCGGCGACTTCGAGCGCGGAGCAAAAAAGCTCAATGCGTCGGCGGAAGACGTCTACGCGTCCAAGTTTGCGTTCTGCGCCGCCATCGACGAATCGGTGTTGTCGTCGACATTCAGGATTCGCACTGAATGGGAACGCCGGCCGCTGCAACTGGTGCTGTTCGGCGAACAACTGGCGGGCGAGAAGTTCTTCCAGTATCTCGAGGAATGCCGCGCGCAAGGCGCCGCGCGTTTGCAGTCGCTCGAAGTGTTCCACATGTGCCTGCTGCTCGGCTTCCAGGGCAAATATCTGCTCGAAGGACCGGAGAAGCTCGCCTATCTGACCGCGCGAATCGGCGACGAAATCGCGCATATGAAAGGCAAGCGCGCCCCGTTCGCGCCGCATTGGCCGTTGCCCGATCAGGTCGCGCACCGGCTCAAGCGCGAGGTGCCGTTGTGGTCGATCGGGGCGGTATTCGCGCTGGTGGGACTGCTGGCTTATCTTGGCCTGAACACCTATTTGCGCGATCAGACGTTGCGCACGCTCGCACCGTATTCGCAGGTGGTCAAGCTTGGCCCGCAATCGGCCACGTTGACGATCTCACTGCCGTAAATCAGAACGGCAAGCCCATAATGAAAAAGGCGGCCCGCGAAAACGGGCCGCCTTTTTTTGTGCGAGATGTGCGAGACGAACGCTTCGAAACGTCGACGTAGCGCCGACGCTCGACTACCCGCTTACTGCGATTCCTCCGCCCACACCGCGTTTTCACGCGCCATCAGCGCCGTCGACGCAGCCGGTCCAAATGTGCCTGCCGTATAAGCACGCGGCTTGTCGCCCGACTTGCTCCAGCCTTCGAGAATCGGTTCGGCCCATGCCCATGCGGCTTCGAGTTCGTCGCGACGCATGAAGTGCGTGAGGCGTCCGCGAATCACGTCGATCAGCAAACGCTCATACGCTTCCGCGCGCCGCTCGGTGAAGGCCTGCTGCAAGTCCAGGTTCAGATTCACCGGCAGCATGTGCATGCCACTGCCCGGTTCTTTCGCGAGCATTTGCAACTGGATCGACTCTTCCGGCTGCAACTGGATCACCAGACGGTTGCCGTAATTGCGCCCACCGCTCGGAATGATCGAGAACGGCAATTCGGAAAACTCGATCACGATTTCCGATACCTTCTTCTGCATCCGCTTGCCGGTGCGCAGATAAAACGGCACGTTGGCCCAGCGCCAGTTGTTGATATGCGCGCGCAACGCGACGAAAGTCTCGGCGCGGCTGCCGGCCGGTACGTTGTCTTCCTCGAGGTAGCCCTTCACCGGCTCGCCGTTTACCGCGCCGGCCGTGTACTGGCCGCGCACGGTATCGCGCGCGATATCCTCGGGCGTCATGGGGCGCAGCGAGCGCAGCACCTTGAGCTTCTCGTCGCGCACCGCATCCGGATCGAGCGACACCGGCGGCTCCATGGCGACGATGCACAGCAGCTGCAGCAAGTGGTTCTGCACCATGTCACGCAGCGCGCCGGTTTTATCGTAGAAGCCGGCCCGGCTGCCCACCCCGACCTCTTCGGCCACGGTGATCTGCACGCTCTTGATATACGGCGCCTGCCATAGCGGGCCGAAAATCGCGTTGCCAAAGCGCAGCACCATCAGGTTCTGCACCGTTTCCTTGCCGAGGTAGTGGTCGATCCTGTAGATCTGCGCTTCGCTGAAATGCTTGCCGACCGCCGTGTTGATCTCCTGCGCGGACGCCAGATCGTGACCCAGCGGTTTCTCGAGCACGACACGCGAATTCTCGTCGACCAGACCGGCCGCCGACAGGTTGTCGCAAATGTTAGTGAACAGATCCGGTGAGGTCGCGAGATAGAACACGCGGCGCACGCCGTCGCGCGACGCTTCTTTCAGACGGTGGTAATCCTCGACCGAATCGACGTCCATGCGCACGTACTCGAACAACGCCAGGAATTTGTCCCAGGCGGCGGCATCGAACGCCTTCTTTTCGATGAAGGGTTTCGCCTTCGCTTCCATGAATTCGTTGATGTACTCCTCACGCGACCACGGTTTGCGGCCGATCGTGAGAATGCGGGTGTCCGGCGGCAGATTGCAGTGCAGATGCGCCATGTAGAGCGCGGGCAGCAGCTTGCGGAACGACAGATCGCCGGTGCCGCCGAAGATGATCATGTCGAGCGGCAATTTGGGAGTGGCAGAAGCGTGTTGGGTCGTCATAGCGCGGTCGCAGCGTCGTGATAGGCGTCAGGTCAAAAGACAAGGAGCAAAAAACGCCGGCGGGCCGGCACTTTTTTCTGGCAAACGCCTATGGTGCAACGTTTTGAGATTGTTTGCACGGCAACATGTGCCGCAGGTTGGCGCAAGATGCCAACCCGGACCTAAGAATCCCGCCGCGCCAGGCGACGCAAACGGTCCACGATCAGCCTCCCCGCAACGCTTCGCGCGCGACGCGGCAGGCCGCCAGATCCCATGCCGCGCATCCGACGCTTTTAAAAACGATCGGCTTTCCCGGCGGCAACGAAGCGGTTTTTTCGACCACTGCGGCAATTCCGCCGACCTGCGTCCAATCGACGCCCGCCTGGATGAAATCACCGGCTTCATGCCGCGCGCCGGCTTCGTCGTCGACGAATAGCGCGCTGCCTGCGATCGTGCGCGCGCCGATCTCGACCATGGCCGGCGTGAACGCACCGACGCCGATCACGAGCCGGTCCGGGCGCGCCGCTTCGTTGTAGACGGCCTGCTTGCTGGTGGTCAGCGCGATCACCACGTCGATCGAATCGGGAATGTTCGCGTCAGGGTCGGCCAGCGGCTGCAGTTCGCGCACCTTGCCACCCTGCGCGCCACCGGTGCCCGGTGTTCCTTGTGTGCCATCGGCACGATGCGCGGCGCAAAACGCTTCGGCCCGTGCGGGCGCACTGCCCTTCACCCACACGCGCGCGTCGGGGAACAGTTCGCCGATCGCTTCCAGATGATTCACCGCCTGCGTGCCGGTGCCGATCAGCAGGAATTCACGCGGCGTGGCCGGCGCGAACGTGTGTATGCCGAGCATCGACATCGCCGCCGTGCGACGCCCGGTTACCGTCGGGCCGTCGAGGATGAAGAGCGTCTCGCCGGTGTCGGCGTCGAACGCCATCACCTGGCCGTGGATCGTTGGGATGCCGCGCGGCTTGTTGCTCGCGCACACGTTGACCAGTTTGTGGATCGCGAGATCGGGCGCGGTGGCCGGCATCGACAGCATGATGCCGCCCTCGTTGAGCGGCACGACGAGTCGCTCGGGACTCACGATGCGTTGCTGCGCGTAGTCGATGCTCGCGCGCTTTAACGCGTCGACGAGCGTTGCATACGGGATCAGCCGCGCGGTAGCGGCGGCGTCGAAAATCTGTGTGAGCGGGCGAGACGAACGGGTCATAAGCGGGATTTTCCTGTCCTTTCGAAATGATGCATTTAAGTCAGCACACCAGAAAACCATCAGTCGACGGATCGCGTTCATCGACGATCCTGCTTGCAAAAACCGTGCACATGCGCGGCGCTGTCGTTCATCGGTTCCGTCAGTTAAGCGCCGGACGCGTCACTCGCGTGACGCGACGACTGGATCACCATCAACAGATCGCCCGGCTCGATCGGACACGGCTCGTCTTCGTAGAACGACAGCATCTTTCCCGCGCGTATCAGCCCGACGACCACCGCGCCCGGCAGCGCATTGCTCCAGCGGCCCACTTCGAGCGCCGTCGCCGGACGCTCCACCAGATTGACGCGGCCGCGCGCCGACAGCAGATCGTTGACGAACGGCACGATGTAGTTGCTGTCCACCGCGTCGGCGAGCAACAGGCCGCCGATCTTGGTCGATGAAACGATCACGTCCGCGCCGGCCTGACGCAACTGGCGCTGGTAGGTTTGCTCCTGGATCCGCACGACGATTTTCGTGTCCGGCGCGACACTGCGCACGGTCAACGTCAGCAGGATCGCGATGGCGTCGTCGCTGACGGCGATGATGACCGCGCGGGCGAGGCGCGCCTGCGCCTGCTGCAGCAGATCCTCGCGCGATGGATCGCCGAGCAGGCCCGCGACGCCCAGGGCCGTGGCCGCTTCGAGCGCCTCCTGCCGCGAATCGATGACGACGATCGACTCCGCGGTGAAGCCGCTTTCCAGCAGCTCGCGCACCGCGACCGAACCGCTCAAGCCGTAGCCGCACACCACGACGTGATCGCGCAGTTGTTTTTGCAGGCGTTTCATGCGGAATTCCTCGATGACGCGTTGAATGACGAACTGATAGGCGGTGCCGAGAAACACGAACCAGATCACGATCCGGATCGGCACGATGAAGAAGGCGTCGATGAGTCGCGCCCGGGCGGTAACCGGCACGATGTCGCCATAGCCGACGGTGGCGACGGTGACCATCGTGAAGTACATCAGGTCGACGATGCCGAGCACCTTGCGATTGGCGTCGCGCAGACCGTCGCGGTCGAGATAGAGCACGGCGAAGGCGAGCACGCAGAGACCGAGCACGAGATAGATACGCTGCAGCAGCATGCGCTGCGGCGACGCCGTGGGGCGCGTGAACAGCGTGCGGGCGCGCGGCGCCTGCCAGGGGGTGCGCGCCCGGCGCGGCAGGCGAAAGCGTGGCGGGCGTGGCTGCGGTGCTGGGTGGGGCTGATCAGACACGCGGCGGCTCCAGGAATCGAGAACAAGCGATTCTACGACGCCTCGTGCGCCGTGGGGCCGGATCGGGAGCAGGCGGCCGCGCCGCCGCCTTCACTGCGGAGCGGGTTGGGCTTTGGCGTCGCCTTTCTTGCCGCCCTTGAACATCGCGCGGCACGGCGGGCTGAGTTCGTCGACGTGCTGCTTCATGCAGGCGGTGATTTTTTCCTTGTTCGGAATCTCAGCGGAGCAGAAATGCATGGCGTCGCCGCGACAGGCCTTGGCCTGATCATCTTCGGAGGCCGCGTTCGCCGCGGTCGCTGCGCTCAGCGCTGCAACGCTGACGACAAGGCTGGAGGCAAGGACGTGGATTCGATTCATGACGGGGTCCGCTATCGCAAAGGTCGGTGACATCCTGTTCAGCAGAAAACGGGCCCGATCATTGCGCTCGCCATCCGGCGTGCCGACCGCCGCGGCTAGCGCGCGATGCGGGTAAGCGTCATGCCACGCCCTGCGTAGAAACGCGCCATGGTTGCGAGCGGCAAATACACATCCGCCTGGTGAGGCGCGATACCCGACGGGTTATGAAACCATACGCCCTCGCGATCGCGGCCGTGCAGCAGGATCAGATGCCCACCCTGGCGCTGGTTCGGCCGCTCCGGATAGCGGATCTCGGGGCTCACGGAGACGATCACCAGCGTGTCGCCGTCGATGCGCATGGCGATCTCTTCGAGCGCCGCCTGAGGCAGTACCTCGACCTGAATGCCGAATGCGCTGCCGATCCAATCCGCGAACGGCCGATAGATCAAGCCGTCGACGCCACCGTCGTCGCGCAACCGGTACACGCCGTGCCGCAATGCTTCATCCAGCAGCGCGGCGCGCGGCGCATGTTCGATGCGCCAGTAGTCGAGCGCGGATTCGAGGCAGGTCAGACCGCACAGGCGTTTGCCCCAGAAGCGGTAACGCTCCGGGTCGGCGAAACCGCTGCGTTGCCAGGCTGGGTCGTCGCACGGGTCGCCCTGTTGTTCGACGATGTGGCGCACCCATTCGGGGCTGCCCCATTGCGTGTAGTACGGCACGTCGGTGTGGCGTAGCGTCGGTGGGTTCATGAGTCGAGCGGAGTGGGTGGAAGAGGTTTTTACCGCATGGGTTTTCACAGCATGCTGCGCGGACGTTGCATCGTCCCGTCGAAGAAACGCTGCAAGCGGAACGCCGACAGATCGAGCGAAGCTTTGCCGCCGTCGTTCATCTCGGCGAGCAGTTTGCCGACGATCGGTCCCATCGCGAAACCGTGTCCGCAAAAACCGGTGGCAATGGTCAGGCCGCTGACTTGCGGTGGCGCGTCGATCACCGGAATACCGTCGGGCAATACGTCGATCAGACCGGCCCACGACTCCACCACCTGGGCGTTCTTCAACGCGGGAAATAGCGTGCGCAGTTTTTTCAAAGCGCGCGGTGCATGGCTCACGTTCGGCTGTGGATGCGGATCGCGCGGATGCAGTACGCGTTCGTTCTCTGGCACCCCGCCTGGCAGGCGCTCCCGCAGATCGTTCAGACACGCGCCGTTCAGATGGAAACTGAACTTCTCGCGCTGGCTCCACAGTTCGGGCAGGAACCACTTGAGCGCGCGGAAATGGCCGAGCGTCATATCGACGTCGACTTGCATGTCGTCAGCGAGATTGATCGCGCCATTCGCGCGTTGCCGCACGCCGAGGCCGTGGCCCCAGAAGGTGGACGCGGTGACGCGCGGCAGCGGATTGGTGCGCATGCAGGTGCCGCGCACCGCTTGCTGCGGCAGTTCGAGCCCGAGCGTTTTGAGCAGACGCCAGCTGCTGGCGCCGGCCGCGCAGATGAAGCGCGACGTCCGGATCGTGCCGCGCTCGCTCACCACGCCGGCAATCGCGCCGCCTGCGCGTTCGACACCGATCACGCCGCAGCCTTCGAAAAACAGCGCGCCGGTTTCGGCTGCCCGCGCCGCGAAAGCGGCGGCGGCGCGGCGTGGTTCGGCCTGGCCGTCGCTCGGGGTGTAGAGGCCGCCAAGGACCGAGCCTTGCATGCCGGTGACGATCGTGTCGATCTGCTTGCGATCGAGCGTGCGCGTATCGAGCCCGTGTTGGCGCGCCACGTCCATCCATTGCTGGAACGAGGTCCAGTCCGGTTCGGCGGTCGCCACATAGAGGCAACCGCCCTGACGCCATTCGAGATCGAAATTCAGCTCGCTTTCGAGTGCTTTCCACAAGCGGATGCCGGCCATCATCAGCGGCACTTCGGCGGCTTCACGGCCCTGCTGGCGCACGAAGCCCCACGCCCGCGACGACTGCTGCCCGGCAATGCGCGACTTATCGAGCACCGCCACCGAGAGGCCGCGCCGCGCGAGATAGTAGGCGGCCGCGCAGCCCATGATGCCCGCGCCGGCGATCACCACGTCGGCGTGTTTTGGGAACGGTTGGTCGGCAAGAGTGAAGCTCGCGTGCAGCGGGTAAGTCGTGGTCATCGGGCTGGCGGGTTTTAAGTGTGGGCGTAATCTTCGCAGGCAGCCCGGTCGTCCGCAATGGCGTAATGCGCCTGTTTTGCCGTTTGCCGTTTGCCGTTTGCCGTTTGCCGTTTGCCGTTTGCCGTTTGCCGTTTGCCGTTTGGCGTTTGCCGTTTGCCGTTTGCCGTGGCAGACAGGAAACAGGAAAGCGCAAATTATTTGCCAAACGAATATTTGTATTTTATTCGCCAGACAGATATTTGTCGAATATGCGTCACACGAATATTTGACAAATACCTGCGAGACGCATAAAGTGCATTTATTCGTCTCGCGGATAATCTGTCATGATCCACCTCGTCGCCACGCCAGACCAGATGGCCCAGCTGCTCGCCGCCGGCCGGCGCCAGGCCGGCCTTACCCAGGCCGAAGCCGCCGCGCGCATCGGCATCAGCCAGAGCCGTATCTCGGCGCTGGAAACCGACGCCACCGCCCTCACCCTCACACAACTGCTGGCGCTATGCGGCGCCTACGGCCTGCAACTGCAGGTTCGCGACAAAAACCAGCCGGTGCCTGAGCCGGCGCCTCTGATCGAGTGGTAAGCATGGGCCGCCAAACGCATTCGCGGGCGCTTTCGGTGTGGGCCAACGGCGAGCGTGTCGGCGTCTGGCGCCTTCCCACCCGCGGCCCCATGGAGTTCGCCTACGACCCCGCCTGGGTCGTCTCCTCCGCGGGCCGGCCACTTTCGCTCTCGCTGCCGTTCGCGCCGAGCAACGCGGCGCACAAAGGACCGCGGGTGCTCAACTACTTCGACAACCTGCTACCCGACAGCGAGGCGATCAGAAAGCGCATCGCCCAGCGCTACCAGACCGACACCCTCGACGCGTTCGACCTGCTGCAAGCCATCGGCCGCGATTGCGTGGGCGCCGTTCAATTGCTGGCCGTCGACGACGCGCCGGCCGGTGTCGAACGGATCGAAGGTACGCCGCTCTCCGACAGCGAGATCGAAACCATGCTGGCGCGCACCGTCAGCAACCCCGCCGCCGGCGCATCCGATGAAGCGGACGATTTCCGCATCTCGCTCGCCGGCGCGCAGGAGAAAACCGCCCTGCTGTGGCATGACGGCAAGTGGCAACGTCCGCATGGCGCCACGCCCACCACGCATATTTTCAAGTTGCCGCTGGGGCTCGTCGGCAACAAGCTCGCCGACCTCAGCACCTCGGTCGAAAACGAATGGCTGTGTCTGCGCATCCTGCGCGCCTATGGCCTGCCGGTGGCTAACACCGAGATCCTGACGTTCGGCAAGCAGCGGGTGCTAAGCGTCGAGCGCTTCGACCGGCAATTGCATTCGAGCGGGCACTGGCTGCTGCGCCTGCCGCAGGAAGACTTCTGCCAGGTGTACGGCGTGCCGTCGCATCGCAAGTATGAAAACGAAGGCGGTCCGGGCGTGCTGGACCTCGCGCGGATTCTTCAGCAATCGGTCTCGGCGCAACAGGACATCGAAACGCTGCTGGCAAGCCAGATCCTGTTCTGGATGCTGGCCGCGCCGGACGGCCACGCCAAGAATTTCAGCATTCGCCTGCTGGCGGGCGGCCAGTACCGCCTAACGCCGCTTTACGACGTGATGTCGATCTGGCCGGTGGAAGGCAGTGGGCCGAACCAGTGGTCGTGGTACAAGGCGAGGCTCGCCATGGCAATGTGGTCGCGCAGCAAACACGACGCCTTTCGCGACGTGCAGCGGCGCCACTTCAACACCATGGCGCTGAGGTGCTCGTACGGCGCGAACGCCGAGCCGTTGATCCAGCGGCTGATCGACCAGACGCCCGAGGTCATCGCGCGGGTCTCGTCCGAATTGCCCGAGCGGTTTCCGGGCAAGGTCGCCGAGCGGATCTTCAAAGGTCTGAAAAGCTCGGCGGCCAGGCTCGACAAGATGTCAGCCACATAAGGTAGTCAGCCACATAAGGTAGTCAGCCGCATAAGGCAGGCAGCCACATAAGGCAGCATGAGACGCTGAATAATTCTCTGCCGATGCGGTACGGTTTCATCGGTAAAATGCAATTCATGCCAAATGCATAAAAATCGCCGAGTCCGTCCGCTCGCGCCGCGCACTGAAAGACCCGATCACGGTCATACAAAAACACAAATCGCGATACTTTTTACGGTACATTTGCTGTCCCCTGCGTCGCCGCGTCAACGCCCATTCAATGGGCATGGCCGGACCGCGCGTGCGGTATCGCACTCTCCACAGCCACCCTTCAAGAAGGCGGATCTTCACGCAGTATGACTAACGAAACACACTCACCTGACTCCATCGCAGTGGCCGAGCGCGTGCGCGAGTTGATGAGCCGGCATGGCATCGGCAAACGCCAGCAAACCACGGAGCTGTGCCGCATCCTCGATCTGAGTTTTTCGCAGGGACACCGCAAGTTGCGCGGCAACAGCCCGTGGACCCTCTCGCAGATCAAGAAGGTGGCCGAGGTGTTCGGCGAACCTGCCGCTCAGCTATTCGGCGCGCAGTCGCTCGATCCGGGCATGGTCGGCGCGATCGCCCAGGAAGCGGTGTTCAGCATCGGCGCGATCGAGCTGGCCTGCACGGCATGGGTCGGCGCCGCGCTCGAACCGGGCAGCCGCCCGGAATTCGTCGCGTACTCGAAGCTCGGCCAGTGGCGCGTGGCGCGTCACGACGGCACGCTTTACCAAAGCGCGTACGAGGTCCACAAGATCGAGATCTATCCGCGCCGCGCTGAAACCGACAAGCCGACCATTGCCGTGGTCGACGACGACCAGGCGTCGGCCGACAACCTGCGCGACTATCTCGAACGCAGCGGTTTCGCGGCTGTGGCGATCTACGGCCTCGCGGCGTTCGCCGAACAACTGCAAACCCAGGTCTTCGACGGCATCGTGATCGACTGGCTGTTCGGCTCGCAAACCTCGGCGGCGGCGATCGGCGCCGTGCGGGCATCGGAGAATCCGGACGCGCCGATTTTCGTGCTGACCGGCGAACTGCTGACGGGCAAGGCCAGCGAATCGGAGATCAGCCAGGTGATCCGCAATTACGACGTCGCGTGCTATGAAAAGCCCGCGCGCATGGCGATTCTGGTCGCCGATCTGTCCAAGCGCCTCAACCGGCCCTGAGGCGAGGCAAGCGTCTGAAGGTGTGTGCTCAGGTTGAGCCCTCCTCCATCCGCGGCCCCCGGTCGTCGCGTCACGCTTCATCACACGCCGCATCACGCCTTGCATCACGCCGTGTGCCGCACAGCCAAAGCACGCTGCAACGCGCTGCGCAGTTCCTCGTAATGGACTGGCTTTAACAAGGTTTCAAAAAACGGCTGCAAGCCGGCTTCAGCCGCGCCCCCATCCGCACGGCCCGCGCTATGCGCCTGCGGCGCGTACGCGCTCACCACGATCACCGGCACACCCGACGACGGTCCCCCACGTGCCGCGAAATCCGCGAGGAACGTATAACCGTCGCGATCCGGCATATGCAGATCGAGCAACACCACGTCACAGCGATGCGCGTCGAGCCACGCGAGCGCTTCGTCGGCGCTCGAGACAGCATGCGCGTCGAAATCCATGTGCGCGATCATTTCACCGAGCGACTCGCGAACCAGGCGGTTGTCGTCGACGATCAGCACGCACGGGCGCGCGCCGCCCGGTTCGGCATGGGCCGCCACGCCGGGCGGCTCGGTTGCCGCGACCGGCGTGACCGGGATCGTCACCGTAAAGGTGGTGCCCTCGCCCACCGTGCTCGCCACCTCGACGGTGCCACCGAACAGCCGGACCAGTCCCTGCACGATCGTGAGCCCCATCCCCGCGCCCTCGAAGCGGCGCGTACGTGACGCGTCCAGTTGCGTGAACTCCTGAAAGATCAGCGGAATCTGCGCATGCGGCACGCCCGGCCCCGTATCGCTGACAACGAAGATCAACAGCGCCGGCCGCTGCCTGAGTTGTACGCGCACCGTGCCGGCTTCGGTATAACGGATCGCGTTGGTGACCAGGTTGTTGATGATCTGGCGAATCCGGTGTGGATCGGAATCGACGAGCCCGCTCACGCCGCTTGCCTCGCTTTCCAGCGTAAGCCCGCGCGCCTCGGCTGACATTGCATGTTCGTCGACGATCGACGCCAGCAGTTCGCGCGCCTCGAAATGCTCGTGCCGCAACTCGAGCTTGCCGGCCCCGAGCCGCGCGTAGTCGGTCAGGTCTTTCATCTGGGCTTCCAGATGCCGCCCGGCGGTTTCGAGCCGCTGGATCACCTTGCGGTCCGCCTCGGAGTGATAGTTGAAGCCCAGCAATTCGATCGACGACACGATCGCGTGCAACGGCGTGCGCAATTCGTGGCTGATCATGCCGAGGAACGCGTCCTTCGCGAGGCTCGCCTCGCGCGCCGCGCGGCTCGCCTGGTGTTCGGCTTCGAGCGCCGCGTGCTGCTGATGCATCAGGCGCGTGCGGCGCCGGCCGTTGAACACCAGCAGCGTGGTCGCGGCCGCCGACAGTAACAGCAGCAACAGGCCGCCCGCGAACAGCATGCGGCGCTTGTCGATGAAATCGCGGCTCATCGCCTCACGGTCGGCCACGTCGGCGAAACGGCGGGTCAACGCGAGATCGTTGACCTCGTTCCAATGTTGACGCAACTCCGCGACGATCCGATTGGCGCGGCTGCGGTTCTTCGGCAAGGCGTCGACCTCGGGCTGAATTTCGTCCAGCAGATGATCGAGCGCCTGGATTTCGTCCAGCTGCCGTTGCAGCAAAGCGATCTGCGTGGTCAAGCGGCGTGTCGAACCGGCCATCACATGCAGCTTCGATTGCAGCAACTGGTAGCGCAGCATGAGCCGCTGATAGTCGTCGTCCACGCCGGACTGATACAGCAGCAGCTGATTCTCGAAACGCGCGTAGGCGATCTGCAGCTGCGCGGCGTCCCAATAGAAACCGTCGTATGAACCGGTCAGTTGTTCGGTGGCGCGCGGGTTGAGCAGGTTCGCGTACAACAGATAGCCGATTGCGCCGGCCGGCGCCGCGAGCGCGGTCAGCCAGATCAGCACATAGAGAACACGACGCCAGGGGCGGCGCGTTATTTGACGATGAGTGCCTTGATCTGCCATACGAATTTCGAATCGCCCAACGCGCCCGTGAGTTCATCGGGGAACGCGTCGCGCGGATAGATAAGAAACAGCGGCCCGAAGTCGCTGATCTTCAGGCGCCGGCCGTTCATGCTGTACGCAACGACCACGCCGTAGCGATCGCAGTCCGACACCGGAATGGTGTACGTATAGTCGTCGAGCGTATGGATCTCGACTGCGCTGCCGGATGCGCCGACTGTCTTCAGGATATCCGCGAGCAGCGGTCCTGTGAAGGTGGAACGCGGGGTCCAGGTGGTGGCGGTCGTAATCGAATGGACCGGCAGCGCGAGCAGTTGTGCCTCGGTGAAGTGATATGACCGGTGCGCCGCGTCGTTGGTCTTGCTGATTTTGCCCGTCACATCGAGCGATAAGGGCAACGAGTCTGCCTGCGCCTGGGCCTGCATGCTCCACGCGGCGAGCGCGAGGATCAGCCCCAGTCCCCACCATGTGGCCTTCCCGCCGGTCCAGCCATCCACCGCTGTGCTCACCTTGCTCATCTGCCTGGTTTTTTCCATCGTTTGTTATTTTTGCGGGCGGCTCCGTCGCGTCGACCCATCTGCAGATCCAGCCCTGCCGGCGAATCTGCCAAGTCCGTTTCCGGCTACCGCGTCGTTCTTGACGGAACGTCCGCTCCAGTGACGCGCGTCACTGCGACGCGCGATCTTTGAACCGCATGCATAATATCGCCAAATTTCTTTGCCTCAAAAACGGGAGCCTGCCGCTACGCTGCGCCGCGTGCGGCTCTCCGTCCAGCCGACAGCTGTTCCACGTGCGCAACGCGACGCCATCAGAGTCATGAACAAGCCGGTTTTACCCCTGACTTACGAACAACTCGATCGCTGGATCGAATCGCAGCAACCCGCGTTGCTGGCGGAGCGGTTCACGCTGGCGATCGGCATTCTGCGTGGCGGCGCGCCGCTTGCGCTGATGGTCTCGCATGCGGCCGGCACGCCGGTCGCCTTCCTGCGCTATGACCGTCAGACGCGCACCGCCGCCTGGGATTCGACGCTGCCGATTCCGCCCGCGGGCTCGAAGGTGCTGCTGTGCGAAGACATCGCGGGGCGCGGCTTTACGCTGACCGATTGCATCGCGTTCCTTCAGCAGCATGGCCTCGACGTCAGGACGCTGACCGCCGCGGTCGACGATCTGAGCCGCATGCAACCCGATTACGCGATCGACGCCCGGGGTTACTTCGCGCTGTTTCCGTGGGAGCGCCAGGCTTATACCGAGCGCTATCGTGAAGACTGGCAGCGCGTCGAGTCGGGCGCGGCGCCCACGATGGCCGACGACCACGAATACGCCACCTACGCGATCGACCTCGACGGCATTCTGCTACCCGACGTGCCGCTCGCGCGCTACGACGAGGATCTGGCCGCGGCGCTCGCCGAACGCGATGCGCTGCTGCCGTTCGAGATGCTGCCCGGCATCGATATGCAACGGGTTCGCACGATCATCACCGGCCGGCCGGAACTGGATCGCCCGCGCACTGAAGCGTGGCTCGCACGGCACGGCTTCGGTCATATGCGCCTCGTGATGCGCACGCCCGGCACGCACGATGAAAGTCCCGCCGGCGCCGCCGCTCACAAGGCCGCTGCGGCGTTGCGCGGCGGCGTCACGCATTTTGTCGAGAGCGATCCGGTGCAGGCGCTGCTGATCGCGCAGCAGGCGCCACTGCTGCGCGTGATCTGGTGGGACGCGCTCACGCAAACGGGGATGCTGGTGGGCGCGCGGGCGTGGACGTGAGGGCCACGCTTCTTACGCCTCTTTGAACTCTCTGGTTTCCCTGAGCTCTTTCCCGTCGCGCAGATGCAAATGCTCCGCGGCCCGCTGTGAAGCGACGATGATCAGCTTCATGGTCGCCCGCGTGGCGCCGACGAACAGCTTGCGCGCGATACGCTCGTCGAAGGTATCGAAGTCGACTTCGGTGAGAATCACGCACGGCGCCGCCTGCCCCTTGAAGCGATAGATCGACTCGAACAGCACGTCGCCTTCGCGATACTCCGGGTTGCCGAACAGATCGTACTTGCCCGTAAAACTGCGCAAGCGATGCGGGCCGAGATGATCCTGAGCCGTCATCGCCGAACCTTCGCGGCCGCGAAACGACAGCACCGCAATATCCTGTTTGCGAAAGCCGAGCGACAACGCCTGCGTGATCGCCCGCTTGGTCGCCTCGATGCTGCCCTCGGCGGCATTCGTTTCGTCATAGACGGAGAGCGAAATATCGGAGCCGTCAAACGGACTGCCCGACGCAAGACCCGCCGCGACCGGCACCGCAGCGCCGACCACGTCGCGTACATAGTCGAGAATGTCGCGCGGGCTGCGATAGTTGGTGGTCTCTTTCAGCGTGGTCCAGCCGGGCAATTCGACCGGCTCACGCATATACAGATTCTGCAATGGGTCTTCGAGCCACCACCATGCGGCGCCCGGCCGCAACAGGCGCTCGAGGGCGGCCACCCACGGCTGCTGGAAATCCTGCCCTTCGTCGACGATCAGCACGTCGAATTGCCAGCGCGCATCGATCGGCGTTTGCGCAAAAATCGTTTCAAGCTGATCGAAGACGTCGCCGGACTGGAAATCCGGCTCGCGGCCGGCGTCGCGCGCGATCCAGTCACAGAGCTGGTGATAGTTCGCCACCTTCGCCTCGGGCGGCGCGACCCGCGCGATGTGATCCGCGAGCGGCCGGTTGAAACACACGTACAAGGGCCGTTGCCCGCGCGCCACCGCGTCTTTCATCACCTGCACCGCCAGTTGCGTCTTGCCGGAGCCGGCCGTGCCGATCACGCGCAGCCGGAACGGCGAAAACTCGAGCCGCCGCGCCCAGCTCGCGAGGCCGCCGGCCAGCCGCGTGACCAGCGTGCCGGCCTGACCCACCAGCGCGCTGGCGTCGGGCGTGAGCGCGAGTTCGTCGGCGAGAAAGTGGTGAATTTTCGGTGCGCAGGCAAGGCGCGGTTCGTCGGCCGGCAAGGCTTCGCGGATGATCGCGGCAAGCCGGCCCTTGCGCGTCGCGTCGACGATCCGCGCCGGATCGACGCCGGCAATCGCCGCGTCCTTGACGATGTGGTCCGGGCAATACAGCAGTTCTTCAATGAAATACGTGCCCGCGCCGAACGCCGCGGTGAAACGCCGATGCAGCGTTTCGACGGTATGCGCGAGCGCGATCGCCACATTGCGTTCCGTCTGAAGATAGACCTTGACGAGTCCCTTCGGCGTTTCGCGCAGGAAGCCGGTTTTCTGTTCGACGATCATCACGCGCCCGGCCGGGCTGACGATCACGAAGTCGGCCTCGCCGAACACCGAAAAGTTCTGATTCAGGCGGGTCCAGTGCACGCCGTGATAGACGGTGTAGCCATCGGGAAGCGCCTCTTCCAGCAGCGCGAGAGTTTCGCGTTCGCGTGCCGCCGCGCCGGTGGCGGCGAGGCTCTTCCAGTCGTCGGGAACAATGCGGGCCATGCGGTGCCTCGTCGGATTCGGGTGAGCCCATTGTACGCAACGCCCGCGCGTTGCCGGCATGCTTTGGCCGGTGCTTTGGCCGGCGTTGGCCGCTATTCGGGGGCGCGAATCGGAAGCCGCTTGAACCATGCGTCGGCCCACCCCGCGCGGCCGGTTGCACACCGGCGGCGCGCAAGCCATGCGCATCGTGTATCGTTACTGGCTGAACGCCGCGCGCCGTGCGCGGCTTACCAACTGTCAATGTCAAGAAAAGGATTTGCCGGATGATCACGATCTGGGGCCGCGCCAACTCGGTCAACGTACAGAAAGTCTTGTGGTGTTGCGACGAACTGGTGCTGCCATACGAGCGCATCGACGCGGGCCTGCAATTCGGCCGCAACAACGAGCCGGATTATCTGGCCATGAATCCGACCGGAAAAATCCCGACGCTGGTCGACGACGACTTCGTGCTGTGGGAATCGAACTCGATCCTGCGCTATCTGGTGCTGCAATACGGTGAATCGAGCCTTTTGTATCCGTCGGAGCCGAAACTGCGCGCCAGCATCGACCGTTGGCTCGACTGGACGCTGACCACGCTGCAACCCACCGAGCGTCCGGTGTTCTGGGCCCTCGTGCGCACGCCCGCCGCGGAGCGCGACGACGTCAGGCTCGCCGCCGATTTCAGCGCGGTCACGTTGCTGTGGCGTCTGCTGGACAACCATCTGCAAGGCCGCTTCTTCCTCGAAGGCGAGAAGTTCACGCTCGCCGATATCGTGATCGGCGCGTACGCGAAACGCTGGTTCGGGCTGGACGACGTTGAACGTCCGTCGCTGCCGAATCTGGAACGCTGGTATTCGCGGATTGCGACGCGCTCGGGCTTCAAGAAATACATCGATTTCCCGCTGACGTAGGCCATCCGGCCGCTTCTTGCCTGGCCGCGGCGCTCGGGCTTGTCAGGCAGGAAGCAGGCGGGAGTCGGGCAAGCGGACAGCAGGCCGGCACAGCGAAGCACGATGGCCTTTATAATCGACCCATGAAGACCGCCAAGCCCGCCGCGAAGTCCACAACCGCCGCCGATAAAGCCGCCCCCGCTGCCTCAGCTCATCATCATGAGCCGGGGCACATGCACGCTGAGAACGGTGGATCGCAGGAAGCCGCACTGACTCTCGCGGAAGAGTATTGCCGTGAACGCGGCGAAAAACTCACGCCGATCCGCCGCAAAGTGCTCGAGTTGTTGCTGAATTCCGGGCGCGCCACCAAAGCCTATTCATTGCTCGACGACATGCGCCAGATCCATCCCGGCTCGGCGCCGCCCACGGTTTACCGGGCACTGGACTTTCTGTTGTCGGCGGGGCTCGTGCACCGCATCGAATCGATCAATGCGTTCACCGTCTGCCATGACCTGACGCAATGCCAGCATGGCATTCTGGTGGTCTGTCAGCAATGCGGCAACGTCACCGAACTGCATCAACCCAAGCTGCGCCAGGCACTCGTCGCGCAAATTGAAGACGCGGGCTACCGCCTCGCCAGCGATGAAATCGAATTGAAGGGTTTATGTGCCGCCTGTCAGGCAGCGGAGGCAGCGAGCGCCAGCGCCGCAACCTTGGCAGCAGCCACCAAATGACAATGGCGCCGGCGATCAGCCTTGTCAGCTGATCGCGGTCGGTTTCGGCCGCGCAAGTCTGGCGCCCAGACCGCGGGGAAAAGACACTGCCATTGCCCGCCAAACCGTTCAACCGGCCCCGCGGGCGTCTATCGCGTCGTGCAATAGCGTCACGAGGTCTTCGGGCAACGCCGGCTTGGTCATGAAATGCTGGAAGCCTTCGCCGATGCTGCGCAAGCGGTAGGCGTCGTCGGTATGGCCCGTGAGCGCCACCGCCACCGAAGGTACGTGGTCACCGCGAATCTCGTGATCACGCAGCCGCTGGATCAGATAGAAGCCATCCATGGCCGGCAAATCGAGGTCACAGACCACGGCATCAGGTAAGAGCCGCAGCGCTGCTTCGACCCCCTCTTCCGCATCCTCCACTGCGACGACATGCGCCCCTTCCGCCTCGAGTAACAATGCCAGGGATTCCCGGCTGTCCCGGTCGTCTTCGACGAGCACGATCGTGGCCTGATCGAGTCTCAATGCTCCGTTCATGTTCTGTTGTTGCTCTAAAAAACCGGTTAGGCCGACAGGCGCGGCCAACGTATCGTCCTGCTGTTTGCCGCCGATTTGCGCGGCTGCGGTATTGCTGTCCATGGTTCCGACTCGATTTCATGCGTCGAGTTGCATCCAGGCCCGCGATTGTAAAACATGGCCTAAGCGCAACGCGCGCGCACAGTAACGCGCCAAAATTGCACGCCAATGAAAACCCGGCCCTCGGCGCCACCGTTCTGGCAGACCGATGCCGACACCCGATTCGCCGGGGCGGCCGGTGCAAACCCATGTGCACCGCCTTGTCCGCCCGGCATCTTCCCTGACATTCTTGATCTTTTGCGACGCCCTGCGCGCTTGTGTTTCATGCTGGGCGTTCGTGTCCACCCCCTCTTTGGTAGCACGATGCGTGCCGCGCTCGGGTCGTCGCCGGGGTCGCTGCATCCGCATGGTTGCGTGAGCCTGCCGCGCGATCCACGGGGGCGCTATCATCGTGTGCTGTATTGCCGCGGCTACGCGCAGCCGCGGCAATACAGCACGTCACTCAAGCGTCATCTTCCCCACAACAGCAACAACCTGAGGCCGCCCGACACCATGTCCGATCTCGACTCCGCCACGCTCGAAGCACTCCGTCATGTCAGCACTGCCACGCTGACCACCCAGCTGTTCAAGCGCGGCTTGCGCAATACATTTATGCAAGGTGTCGCGCCACTCGCCGCACACGGTGGCGCGAATCTGGTTGGGCCGGCATTCACGCTGCGCAATATCCCCTCGCGCGAAGACATTGACGTGCTCGAACTGTTCGCCGATCCCGAGTACGCACAACGCAAATGTGTCGAGACGATTCCAGCCGGTCATGTGCTCGTGCAGGATTGCCGCGGCGAGCGTGGCAGCGCCTCATTCGGCTCGATCCTCACACAACGGTTACAGGTGCGCGGCGTGGCCGGCATGGTGTCCGACGGCCCGGTGCGGGACAGCACGACGATCGCCGCGCTCGGCATACCGGTGTTTTGTGCCGGAGCCAGCGCGCCGCCAAATCTGATCCGGCATCATGCAGTGGATATCAATGTGCCGATCGGCTGCGGCGGAGTAGCCGTGTTTCCCGGCGACGTGATCGTGGGCGACGCGGACGGCGTGGTGGTGGTTCCACGCAAAATGGCGGCCGAAGTTGCCCAGGCCGCCGTCGAGCAGGAGCAACTCGAAGTGTTCCTCACCGAGCGTATCCGTGAGGGCGCCGCGCTGCCCGGCACTTATCCGCCGAACGAAAAGACCAAGGCTGAGTACGAGACGTGGCGGCAGAAAAATAAGCGTATGTGAGTCGGCCGGTTTGTCAGCCGGTCTGCAGCCGACGTATCAGCTCGCTTTGCTGGGGCTGGGGCCGATGCCCTGCACCAGCAAGGCCACTACATGCCGGGCGATCTCCTCGCCGCCGATATTGCGCCGCACAGGATCGTTGCGCCACAGCTTCGACGTGGCCAGCGGCAGAATCGTCAGACCTAGCAGTGAGACGAACACCAAAGACGGCTCCAGCCCCGCATTCAGGCGCCCTTCCTTCTGCCAACGCGCAATGGCGGCCAACGACGCTTTCTGATGCGTGTCGCCGAACCGTTCATGCATGCGCTGGCGCAGCAGACCACCGTCGCTGATCACTTCGCGCACCCACAGCGATGGAAACCACGGGTGATCGCTCGCAACCTGGACGAGACGCTGCGCAAGCTGCGTGATGGCCGTCACCGGGTCGTCGGGATTTTCCTGAAACGGCACGCCGAGCGCCGAGCGCAGCGGCGCGAAACGCTCGTCGATCAGCACGTCGAGTAGTTGATCGCGCGTCTTGAAGTAGTAATGCATCATCGCCGGCGTGAAGCCCGCCTCGCGGGCAATCTCGCCGAGCGTTGTATCCACGATCCCCTGCCGGGCGAACAGGACGAGCGCGGCATCCAGCAGGCGGCTGCGCTGCTCCGGGCCGCGCACCGAGCCGGAAGGCCTGCCGGGACGTCGCGTGGGTGCAGGTGCAGGTGCAGGTGCGGCTGCGGATGCAGGTGCGGGCTTTACAGCATTCGCGGAATCGCCCACCGCGACCGACTCCGACTTCGAAAGCTTTCGCGCCTCCGCCGCGACTGGGTTGCGCGGCGCGCTCTTCACTTTCTTTTCATCCGAAGGAATCCTGGCCATTGCATTCGATTTGACGAGTGATACGATGTCGCCTATATTAATCTCCAAATTAATTAATTTCAACGCCGTGGTGTCATGGACCAATCGACAACGACTCAACCCACCGAACTGATGAAGCCCGACGTGCAGCCCAATGCTCAGCCCGCCGGGCAGGCCGCCGACCATCCGCCAATCCGCCTGCTGTTTCCGGCACTGCTGCTGGTCATGCTGCTCGCCGCACTGGATCAGACCATTGTCTCGACTGCGCTGCCCACCATCGTCGGCGAACTGGGCGGGCTCAACAACCTGTCGTGGGTGGTGACCGCCTACCTGCTCAGCTCGACCATCGTCGTGCCGCTGTACGGTAAGTTCGGCGATCTGTTCGGCCGCAAGATCGTGCTGCAGACGGCGATCATCGTGTTCCTCGTCGGCTCCGCGTTGTGCGGCGTCGCGCAGAACATGACCCAGCTGATCGTGCTGCGCGCGCTGCAAGGGCTCGGCGGCGGCGGCCTGCTGGTGGTGACGATGGCCGCGATCGCCGACGTGATTCCGCCCGCTGAACGTGGCCGCTTTCAGGGCGTGTTCGGCGGCGTGTTCGGTCTCGCCACGGTAATCGGCCCGCTGCTCGGCGGCTTTCTCGTCGAGCATCTGTCATGGCGCTGGATTTTCTATATCAACCTGCCGCTCGGCATCATTTCGCTGGTGGTGATCGGCGCGGTGTTCAAACCGCACGTGCGGCATGTCAAGCACACCATCGACTACATGGGCGCCGCGTTTCTCGCCGGCGCGCTCACCTGCATCATCCTGTTCACGAGCCAGGGCGGCACGATCCTGCCGTGGTCCTCGCCGCAACTGTGGTTCACACTCGGCATGGGGCTGGTGGCGATCTGGGGCTTCATTCACGAAGAACGCAGCGCGGTCGAGCCGATCATGCCGCTCGAACTCTTCAAACAGCGCACGTTTTTGCTGAGCAGTCTGATTGGCTTCATCATCGGCGTGTCGCTGTTCGGCTCGGTCACTTTTCTGCCTTTGTATTTGCAGGTGGTCAAAGGCTCCACGCCCACGCAAGCCGGCATGCAGATGTTGCCGATGATGGGCGGCCTGTTCGTCATGTCGATGGTGACCGGCCGTGTCATCAGCAAGATCGGCAAGTACCGCATGTTCCCGATCGCGGGCACGTTCCTCGTGGCCGTCGCCATGCTGCTGCTTGCACGCCT
This sequence comes from Paraburkholderia fungorum, assembly GCF_046027605.1. Classification (GTDB taxonomy): domain Bacteria; phylum Pseudomonadota; class Gammaproteobacteria; order Burkholderiales; family Burkholderiaceae; genus Paraburkholderia; species Paraburkholderia fungorum_F. The sequence goes on along the minus strand of NZ_JAQQEF010000011.1, from coordinate 113,677 downwards.
GCAGATCGATACGCCCATTCATGTGATGTATATCGACATGGGCATTCTCGGTTTCGGCCTTGGCATGGTGATGCAGGTGCTGATTCTCGCCGTGCAGAATACGGTCGAGTTCAAGCATATGGGCGTGGCCACTTCAGGCGCGACGCTGTTCCGTTCGATCGGCGGCTCGATCGGCGTAGCCGGTTTTGGTGCGGTGTTTTCCAACGGTCTCGCCGGGCGCCTCGAAAAACTGATTCCACCCGACACCGAATTGCCGCACGCGCTCGGACCGGCGGCAATCCACCAGTTGCCTCAAGCATTGCGCGACGATTATCTTCAGGCATTCGCCGGTGCGTTGCACACGGTGTATCTGTCGGCCGCTTGCGTGGTGGTGCTGGCCTTCGTACTCGCGTGGCTTCTTAAAGATCATCCGCTACGCAAGCACTGATTTCGTATCATGTTTTCCCCCAGCGGTTTTCTGCAAACGTTGTCTGCAAGCGTTTCCATCCGCGTTGTCTGCAAGCGCCTGCTGACGAGGTCGAACGCCACGCGCTTCGGCCTCGTTCTGTTTTCAGCGCCGCTATGTCGTTACGCAGACTCCTGCGCCCGCTCTCCCGTTCGCGCCATCGCAACCCAGGCCGAATGAAAAAAACTACCCGCGTGTTCGTTCTGCCGGCATATGCAGTGTTTCGTCGTACCTACTTTATGTGCGTTAGCGCACATAAAGTAGGTACGAACGTCGATTGACGTTCTTGCCGAAACGCCACATATTGACACCAGCGGCACCGCAAGCGAGGACTTGCGTCCCAAGGCTCTCCAGTGCATGTGGATCGTGATTTCCGCGGACGTTGCTCCTGCCTCAACACGATCTCGAACATGTCGTAACGGCATTGTTTTCCACAGGTGGGTCCACTGTATGTCCACCCAGACACTAATCGGCCATAGTTTTCCGACGCCCTGCAAACGCTGTGGCGGTGCTCTATACCGGCAAGTCGACTATTGCCCGTATTGTGGCGCGGTGCATCCGCTCGACACCGGTCCACACAAGCGCGTGGTGATTCCCGGCAGCCGCGCGAGTGCCACGAGCAAAACGGCGCAGAAAAATAGCTTCGATCCGCCACAGCCGGAAGAAAGCGAGTTCGCCGCGCAAGCTGCGTTCACTGGCGAAGCTGTTCCTCCCGACCTTCCAATACAAGCGCCGATGCTCGCGTCACCGGATGCGCCCATTCCCCCGCTCGCCGATCCACCGGATTCCAGCAGGCGCGGCGTGCTCACGCTGCGCCGGGTGCTGATCGCGATCGCGGCCATTGGCGCAATCGGGCTAGCCTACGTCGCCTATGCACTATTCAGCGACAACCAGGAATCGCAGAGCGGCAACACCGAGCAGAGCCCCGGCAACGTCCAGGATGCGAGAACGGCGACCGGCACAATTGCGCCATACGCCCCGGCTCAATCGACGAAGCAGGCTGCAGTGGGTAAGCCCGTTGTCGTGCCGGCCAATTCCATGAATCCCGTCAATCCCGTCAGTCCTGCCAATCCTGCCAATCCTGTTAATGCCGCCAATCCCGTCAAGGCCGCACCCGCGATTCCAGCCTCCCCGATCGCACTGCCCTTAGCCGCGGCGCCTGTAGTCAAACCGGCGCCGCAGTTCCGCGATGCCGCGCAAGCGCTGCAAGCGGCGCGCCTCGCCTTCCGCGCGAACGACCTGTCCGCGGCACAAGCGGCGCTGGGCGCGGCGCAAGCGCTGCAACCCGGCAGTGCCGACGCGCAAAGCCTGTTGACGGAATTGAAGCCGCTCACCGCGCGCCGCGACGCCGCGTTGCAGGCTGCGCAAACGTGTGTTGCGCAGCAGTCGTGGAGTTGCGCACGCCAGCACGCCAGTGAGGCGCTCACGATCGACACCGGCAACGAGACGGCGAAGACGATCCTCGCGCGCGTGATTCGCGAAACAGGTTGGGCGCCACTTAACTCGCATGCCGCGACCGACAGTCCGGCCGGCGACAAATCGTTTGGATACCGAATTTCATAGCCGTTCGCACGATCGCTTTGCCTGACTGACTGCATGCATCACGGCACGCGCGATGCCTCACGTTTCGCGTGCCCTCTGAGCGGCAACAGACGGACATGCCACGCGCGGCACATTGAACATGAGATGGCAAGCCGCCTCATCGGTGCATAGCGCACCGCCCGCGACAGGCTGTTCAACTCTGACCGATAGGTGGATCGACCATGCTGAAGAGACTTCTGGCGGGATGGCTGGGGCTGTTGCTGATGGTCGTGGCTTCGTTGGCCGGCGCGGAGCCTGCGCACTACAAGATCGTCACCGGTCCGGAACGGGGCACGTATATCCAGTTCGGGCAGGATCTGTCGAAATGGGTGGCGCAACCCGTGGGCATCGACCTGGAAGTGATGGCCTCGAAGGGCTCGGCTGAAAACGTGCAGCGCATGCGCTTCGAGCCGGGCGTGAAACTCGCGCTGGTGCAGTCCGACGTGTATCAGGCCTACATCGACATGGCCAACGCCGGTAATGCCGATGCGGGTACGGCGATCCGGCCGCTACGGCTCATCATGCCGCTCTACGACGAGGAAATTAACGTCGTGGTGCGCGCCGATTCGCCGATGAAAACCTTCGCCGACATCAAGGACAAAAGCATTAGCGTCGGCCTGCTCGGCAGCGGCACGGCTCAATCGGCCACGACCCTCTATCACCTGATGTTTGGCACGTCGATTCCCGAGCAGAACGTCCAGCACCTGAGTAACGAAGACGCGCTGGCCGCGTTGATCGTCAAGAAGGTGGATGTGGCGATCATCGTGGTTGGGCAGCCGGCCAAACTGTTCAACGACATGAATCCCGAACTGCTGCAACAGATCCGCCCGCTGAGGGCGGAGCCCAACGCGCCCGAAACCGTCCGTGCCAAACAGACGTATTTTCCCGCGACGCTGCGCACGACCAGCTATCCGACGTGGCTCAAGGAAGACGTCCCCACGCTAACCGTGAAGGCCTTTCTCGTCACTTACGATTACGGTCTGCGCGATACCGTCGGCAATCTGAATCATTTTGCCGACTCGCTGTGCGCCAACTTCGATAATCTGCAGGAGCACGGGCATCCGAAATGGAAGCAGGTGAAACTGGAACTGCCGACGCTCGTGCGCGGGTGGAAATACTACGGCCCGGTGGAGAAACATTTGCGCGCGTGTCTGGCGAACAAGAGCGCGGCGCTCAGCGCGACGGCGGCGCAGGCCGTGCAGAAACCGCGTTCATCCTGCACGGATCAGGAACGTCTGCTGTTGCTATGCAAGTAATCAGGTCAGGTGATGGCGTCTGACCACGAGTGCGCGCTCAAACACGCTCAGCGCGCGCTCGCTGCGGCCGACACCTCCATCGCCCGTTGCAAGGCTTCATACACCTTCGGCCGGTTGCATTGCGACACGTTAAAGCGCAGGAAGCCGGCCGCCGATCGCGACGCGCTGAACACATTGCCCGGCGCGAACACCACGCTTTCGGCTAACGCGTGACGCGCGATATCGGCGGCGTTGAGTGCATCCGGCAGGCGCGCCCACACGAAAATGCCGGCGCGTGGCCGCGTCCACACTTCAAGACCCGCATAGCCCAGCCGCCTGATCGTCTCGCCCATGGCGTCCGCCAGCTTCGCGCGCATCGACTCCAGATGGCGCCGATAGGTGCCGTCCACCAGCAAACGATGCACGACGCTCGCGGCCAGTTGCCCGTTGCCGAACGAGGTGGCCAGCTTCAGATCGACCAGCGGTTCGACCCATTCACTGCGCGCCGCGATGTAGCCGCAGCGTACGGCCGCGGACAAGGTCTTCGAAAAGCTGCCGATCGAAACCACTCGCGCGAGACCGTCGAACGCCGCGAGCCGCGGCGCCGGCTCGTCTTCGAAGTCGGCGAAAATATCGTCCTCGACGATCAGCAGATTGTGCTCGCCCGCCAGTTTCAGCAGCCGATGCGCAATGGCCGGCGCGAGCGTGGCGCCGGTCGGATTGTGAACCGCGGAATTGGTCACGTAGAGCCGCGGGCGATGCTCGATCAGCGCCCGCTCGAATGCCGCCAGATCAGGCCCGGACGGGGTATAAGGCACCCCCACGATGCGGGCGCGATGCGCGCGCAGCAGCGCCTGAAAGTTGAAGTAGCAGGGATCGTCGATCAGGACCGTGTCGCCGGGTTCGAGCAGAAAACGGCAGACCAGATCGAGCGCATGCGTGCCGCCGTCGGTCAGCACGATCTGCTCGGGCGGCGCCTCGACGCCGTGCTGTGCGAGCCGCCACGCGAGTTGCTGACGCAGCGCGGGCAGACCGAGCGGGCTCGCGTATTCGGCCAGCGACGCCTGGCGGTCGCGCGCCACGGCGCGCAGCGCGCGGCGCACGCCATCTTCCGGTAACCACGAAGGCGGCATCCAGCCGCAGCCCGGCTTGAACACCTTCGCACCGGCCTCCAGCGACTGCCGCGTGAGCCACAGCGGATCGACCTCGCGATCGAGGCGCGGCCCCAGATCGGCGAGCGCGAGCGGCGGCGCATGGCCCGACACGAAAAAACCGGAGCCGCGCCGTGCCACGATCACGCCTTCCGCGACCAGCCGGTCGTATCCTTCCACTACCGTCGACTTCGACACGCCGAGCGTCTCGGTCATCATGCGGATCGACGGCACGCGCGCGCCCGGCATCAGCGAACGGCTCGCAATACGCTCGCGCAGGCTGTCCATCACCGTGCCGACCCGCGTGCCGGTATGCGCGCCCGCGGCAGCCCGGTTGTTATCGCTTTCCGCCATCTGTACTGCTCCTTGTTCGGTACAGTTTGGGTGAATTGTACTGATCCATAGCTTACCCTTTGCATCCCGAAAGCGGATGCTATGTGTTCCATTTCAATGTGCATGGACTCTTTCGATGGACAAGACAACGAACGGCTGGGTGAGCGGCATGGTGGGCGTATTGATATTCAGCGGCTCGCTGCCCGCCACGCGCATCGCCGTACAAGGCCTCGATCCGGTGTTTCTGACGGTGGCCCGCGCGACCATCGCAGGCACGCTGGGGCTGCTGCTACTGCTCGTGTTTCGCGAGGCGCGGCCCGCCCGGCGCGATCTCATCCCGCTCGTCGTGGTCGCGCTCGGCGTAGTGGTCGGCTTTCCGCTGTTGACCGCCCTTGCGCTGCGCCACGTGAACGCCGCGCATGCCGTGGTGTTCGTCGGGCTCCTGCCACTGTCGACCGCGATCTTCGGCGTGCTGCGCGGCGGCGAGCGCCCGCAGCCGGCGTTCTGGCTGTTCTCGGCGCTCGGCAGCGGCGCGGTGGTCGCGTTCGCCTTGCGCCATGGCCTCGATGCGTCACCGATCGGCGATGCGTTGATGCTGGCGGCGATCATCGTCTGCGGCCTGGGTTATGCCGAGGGCGCACGGCTGTCGCGCCACCTCGGCGGCTGGCAGGTGATTTCGTGGGCGCTGGTGCTGTCGCTGCCGGTCATGTTGCCGCTTGCCTGGTGGACACGGCCCGCATCGTTTGAAGGCGTGAGTCACGCGGCGCTGTGGGGGCTCGCGTACGTGTCGCTCTTCAGCATGCTGATCGGCTTCGTGTTCTGGTATCGCGGACTGGCGCTCGGTGGCATCGCGGGGGTCGGGCAGTTGCAGTTGCTGCAACCGTTCTTCGGCCTACTGCTGGCCGGGTTGCTGTTGCACGAGGAGGTGCCGCCCGCGATGATTCTGGTGACTGTCGTAGTAGTGGGGTGCGTGGCTGGCGCGCGGCGCTTCTCGCGAACGAGACCGGTGGCCGCGCCGGCAAGACCAGCCGCATAGCAGTCATTGTTCAGCAAAATCCTATCGAACCAAGCTTCCCGATATTTTTTTTAAGCTGGCGCTGAGTTTATTGGTTTTGTTAGATACGTGTCATTGTTTGAACAAATGACAAGTTACTAACCAGATCAGCGCCCCGATGCCGACTGCCTTCGCCCAAACTGTCGAAGCCCGCTTCGCCGAATTGACGCCCACGGCCAAGCGGATTGCCAGCTATCTGCTCGCCAATCTCGATCGGCTGGGCCTCGAAACCGCGGACCAGATCGCGCAGCAGGCGGGCACCAGCGGCATCTCGGTAGGCCGGTTCCTGCGCAGCGTCGGCTATCGGAATCTCGACGATCTTAAACGCGAACTGCGCGGCACGCAGGAACGCCCGTGGATGATCACGGATCGCCTCGACGCGTTCCGCCGCGTGGCGAGTGAGCAAGGCGACGCCGCACAGGCCGGCGCACCCGCCCCCAGCCCCGCCCTCGCCCGTTCGCTCGAACTCGAAATCGGCGCGATCCAGCACGTCTATCAACTCGCGCAATCGCCGATGTTCGCGCACGTGGCCGAACGCATTTCGAACGCGGACGCCGTCTATATCCTCGGCATTCAATCGACCCGCGGGATCAGCAACGCGTTTTATAGCTACCTCGAATACATCCGGCCGCGGGTGTTCTATTCCGACGGCATGTCGGGTTCGTACGTCGATTCGCTGAACTCCGAGTTCGCGTCGCCGTATCTGATCGTCACGGACACGCGCGCTTACTCGATGATCGCGCGCCGCTATTGCGAGGCCGCCACGCGCCGCGGCCTGCCCTTCGCGCTCGTCACCGATATCTATTGCCCCTGGGCGCGAGACTTCGCGGGCGACCTTCTGCAGGTCAAGACCGACGTCGGCCAGTTCTGGGACTCGCTCGCCCCGCTCACCTGCCTCTTCAACCTGCTGATCAGCGCGATCGTCGAGCAGCTCGGACCGACGCTCGACGATCGCGTGGCCCGCAATCGCGAACTGCAAGGCGAACTCAACCAGTTCGATCTTTGAACCTCACCTCATCGCTATGAACGACCACCGACTCATCGAAATTACGCCGGCCACGCACGGCGTGGACATCGACCTCGTGTACGCCACGCCGCGCAATCTCACCGGCAAGCCGATCTACAAGGCGGCGCACTGCCTGCTGCTGGAACCCGCCGAAGCGGCGCTGCGTCAGGCCGTGCAACTCGCGCGCAACATCGGCACGAGCCTGCGTATTTTCGACGCCTACCGCCCGCCGCAAGCGCAGCAGGTGCTGTGGGATTTCCTGCCCGATCCAACCTATGTCGCCGACCTCAGCCGCGGCTCGAACCATAGCCGCGGCACCGCGCTCGACTTGACACTCGTCGATGCGAACGGCGAGGAACTCGACATGGGCACGGGCTTCGACGCCATGACGATCGAATCCGAGCACTTCCATCCCGGCTTGCCCGAGCACGTGCAACGCAATCGCACGCTGCTGCTCGGCGTGATGCATGGCGCCGGCTTCACGCACATCAAGAGCGAATGGTGGCACTACGAGCTGCCGGGTTCGCGCGTGTTGCCGCTGATCGACAACAGCGAGAGCGGTCCGCTGCGCCTGATGTAAGCCATTCGTCTTTGCAATGTCCCTCTTCCCTGGCTGTTCACATTCCTCACGGAGCGAGTATGAAACTGGTTTTGCGCAATGCGTTGGCGGTGGCCGCCGTCGCGTCCGCCCTGGCGCTGTCGGTGGCGGGCGGTCCCGCTCAGGCGGCTACGCCGAAAGACATGTTCGTCATGGCCACGCTGCTCGATGAATTCACCACGCTCGATCCCGGCGAAGTCTACGAACTCGTGCCGGAAGAATATGTGGCGAATACCTACGACCGCCTCGTGCGTGTCGACTTGCGCGATCCGTCGAAATTCAACGGCGACGTCGCGCAATCGTGGACGGTCAGCCCCGACGGCCTCACCTTCACGTTCAAGATCCGGCCGGGCCTCAAGTTCCATTCGGGCAATCCTTTGACGGCCGACGACGTCGCCTGGTCGATCCAGCGCACCGTGCTGCTCGACAAAGGACCGGCGGCGGTGCTGCAGGGCATCGGTCTGGCGAAAGACAACGTGCTGCAGCGCGTGAAGAAAGTCGACGACACGACCGTAAGCGTCACGACGGACCAGAAATACGCGCCGACCTTCGTGCTCAACGTGCTGGGTTCCTGGCCGGCTTCGGTGCTCGACCAGAAGCTGCTGATGTCGCATCAGAAGGGCAACGACTTCGGCAACGACTGGCTGCGCACCAACGAGGCCGGCTCCGGCGCCTACAAGCTCGTCAAGTGGACGGCTAACGACAGCATCGTGCTGCAACGCTTCGACGGCTACCGCTTGCCGCTCGCGATGAAACGCATCGTGTTGCGCCATGTGCCGGAAGCGTCGAGCCAGCGTCTTCTGCTGGAAAATGGCGACGTCGACGTCGCGCGCGATCTGAGCCCCGACGACCTCGCCACGCTCGGCAAAAGCGGCAAAGCCCGCGTGACGCCGGTGCCGCAAGCCACGCTGATGTACCTCGGCCTGAACGTGAAGAACCCCAACCTCGCCAGGCCCGAGGTGCAGGAAGCGATGAAATGGCTGATCGACTACAACGGCATTCAGGATCACGTCGTTCGATCCACCTACAAGGTGCACGAGACCTTCCTGCCGGAAGGCTTCCTTGGCGCGCTGAATGCGAACCCCTATCAGCAGAACGTCGCCAAAGCCAAAGCCCTGCTCGCCAAGGCCGGACTCGCCAACGGCTTCACGGTGAAGATGGACGTGCGTAACGACTATCCGTACAACGAGATCGCGCAGGCGGTACAGGCCAATCTCGCGCAGGCCAACATCAAGGTCGAGATCATTCCGGGCGACAACAAACAGACGCTCGCCAAATATCGCGCCCGTCAGCACGATATCTATATCGGCGAATGGTCCGCGGACTATATCGACCCACACAGCAACGCGCAGGGCTTCACGTGGAATCCGGACAATAGCGACGCTTCGAGCTACAAGATGCTCGCCTGGCGCAACGCGTGGGACATTCCCGAGCTGACGAAGGAAACCAACGCGGCGCTTGCCGAATCGTCGACCACCAAACGCGCGCAGATGTATCAGGCAATGCAGAAGGAAGTGCTGGCGAAGTCGCCGTTCGTCATCATGTTCGAGAAGGTCGCGCAGGTGGCGTATCGTCCGGGCGTGAGCGGTCTCGAGGTCGGCCCGATCAACGACCTCGTGTCGTATCGTGATCTGAAGAAGCAGTAAGCGCCAGAGCCTGAAGCGCGGTGTTTTTGCGGCGATCGATTGTCGCGTCGTGGCCGCGCCTCAGGCAAGGAAGATAACCATGTCGACTCCCATCACACCCCTCACCACGCTGGAGCGCGTGCGCGCGCTCTCCGCCGGTCACGGCAGCGTACGTGGAACCCTGCTTCTGCTGCGCTGGGTGCTTACGCTGCTGATCACATTTATCGGCCTGCTGGCGGTGACCTTCATCATCGGCCGCAAGGTGCCGATCGATCCGGTTCTGGCCGTGCTCGGCGATCGCGCTTCCGCGCAGGCTTATGCCGCGATGCGCATCGAACTCGGCCTCGACAAGCCACTCGTGGTGCAATTTCTGATCTATGTACGCGATGTGGTGCACGGCAATCTCGGCATGTCGCTGTTGACCGCGCATCCGGTGGTCGACGATATCAAGCGCGTCTTCCCCGCCACGCTCGAGCTGGCCACGCTATCCACGATCCTCGGCGTGCTGGTGGGGGTGCCGCTCGGCGTGATCGCCGCGGTCCGCCATAACCGCTGGATCGATCATGTCGCGCGCTTCGTCGGTCTCATCGGCAGTTCGGTGCCGGTCTTCTGGCTCGGCCTGATGGGCTTGCTGCTGTTTTACGCGAAGCTGCATTGGGTGTCCGGTCCGGGCCGCATCGATCCGGTGTTCGACGGGATGGTCGACACCCATACCGGCAGCCTGTTGATCGACTCTCTGATCGCCGGCGAATGGGACGTGTTTTTCAACGCGCTCTCGCATATCGCATTGCCCGCAGCGATTCTCGGTTACTACTCGGTCGCCTATCTGAGCCGTATGACGCGCTCCTTCATGCTCGACCAGTTGAGTCAGGAATACATCACCACGGCGCGTGCCAAAGGCTTGCCGGAGCGCCGCGTGATCTGGCGGCATGCGTTCGGCAATATCGCCGTGCCGCTTCTTACCGTGATCGCGCTCGCCTACAGCTATCTGCTAGAGGGCTCGGTGCTCACTGAAATCGTCTTCGCGTGGCCCGGCATCGGTTCTTACCTCACCGGCGCCTTGCTCAATGCCGATATGAACGCAGTGCTCGGCAGCACCCTCGTGATCGGCATCACCTTCATCGCCCTCAACCTGCTGACCGACGCGCTGTACCGCGTGTTCGATCCGCGCGCCCGCTGATGCTCCGGAGATCGAAGCCGTGCTCCCTTCCACCCACGATTCATTGCAGGATCGGCCGATGAACGCCCCGCCCCGACACTGGAAAGACTGGCTCCTGAGCGACACGCCGGGCTCGCGCAAACAGGCCGCGCTCGGGCTCGCATACCGGCGCTGGCGGCGCTTCACCGGCAATCCGCTATCGGTGTTCGGCCTCGCGATTCTGGCGCTGCTGATTGTCATCGCGGCGATCGGGCCGTGGTTCGCGCCGCACGATCCGTTACAACAGGTGCTGGCGGACCGTTTGCTGCCGCCCGGCTCCGCATCGCATTGGCTCGGCACCGATCAGCTCGGACGCGATATTCTCTCGCGTCTGATTTACGGCTCGCGCCTGACGTTGTCGATTGCGATCCTGGTCGTCGTGATCGTCGTGCCGGTCGGTTTGCTGGTGGGCACCACGGCCGGCTTCTTCGGCGGCTGGATCGATAACGTGTTGATGCGCATCACCGATATCGCGCTCGCCTTTCCCAAGATCGTGCTGGCGCTGGCCTTCGCCGCCGCGCTCGGCCCGGGCGTCATCAATGCGGTGATCGCCATTTCGATTACCGCGTGGCCCGCTTATGCACGGCTCGCGCGCGCCGAAACGCTGCGCATCGTGCAGGCCGACTTCATGCACGTGGCGCGTTTGCAAGGGGCTTCGCGCCTGCGTTTGCTGCTGCGGTATGTGATGCCGCTGTGTTCGTCGTCCGTGATCGTGCGGGCGACGCTCGACATGGCCGGCATAATTCTGACGGTGGCCGGGCTCGGCTTTCTCGGCCTCGGCGCGCAACCGCCCAGTCCGGAATGGGGCTTCATGGTGGCATCGGGCCGCAATGTCCTGCTCGACGCATGGTGGGTCGCGACGATTCCCGGCTTTGCGATTCTGCTCGTGAGCCTGTCGTTCAATCTGCTCGGCGACGGTCTGCGCGACGTCTTCGATCCCCGCCATGGAGGCTGAAAAAATGGCACTCGTTTCCAGCCACCCGCTGTGCGAAATCGACGACCTGCATGTGGCTTTTCGCGGCCACGACGGCAAACTGAGCGATGCCGTGCGCGGTCTTTCACTGAGCGTCAACAAAGGCGAACGGCTTGGCATTGTCGGCGAATCGGGTTCGGGCAAATCGCTGACCGGTCGCGCGCTGCTCGGCCTGCTGCCGCCCGCCGCGCATTGCACGGCGAAGGCGCTCAGGTTCGAGGGCCAGGATCTGCTCGCCATGTCGCCTCGCAAACGTCGCCGTCTTTGCGGGCAGCAAATGGGCATGATCCTGCAGGACCCGAAGTATTCGCTCAATCCGGTGATGACCGTCGCGCAGCAGATGCGCGAAGCATTCGCGTTGCACGATCCGAAGCTGGGCCGCAAGGCGATGCGCGAGAAGATCGTCGACGCCCTCGCCGCGGTGCATATCCGCAATCCTGAACGGGTTGCCGACGCCTGGCCGCACGAGCTATCCGGCGGCATGGGACAGCGCGTGATGATCGCGATGATGGTGTCGTCAGGCCCGCGCCTGCTGGTCGCCGACGAACCGACGAGCGCGCTCGACGTGCTGGTCTCGGTACAGGTGCTCGCCATCCTCGACGAAATGATCGCGAAGCACGATACCGGCCTGATCCTGATCAGTCACGACCTGCCGCTCGTCATGTCGTTCTGCGACCGCGTCGTCGTGATGTATGCGGGACGTGTGGTCGAAACCTGTGCGGCGCGCGATCTGGTCCATGCGCAACATCCTTATACGCGCGGCCTGCTGGCTGCCAATCCGCCGCTCGTCAACCCACCGGACGAATTGCCCGTGCTCCGGCGCGACCCCGCGTGGCTCACGGACACCCATGGAGTGCCGGCATGATCGACGTACAGGAAGCGCGGATCCGCTTCAAAACAAAAACCGGCTTTTTCGACGCAGTGAAGGACGCCAGCTTTCATGTGGACGAAGGCGAGGTATTCGGCCTCGTCGGCGAATCGGGCTCGGGCAAGTCGACCATTCTGCGGGCATTGACGGGCCTCGTGCCGCTGGCGGGCGGACGCATGCAGGTGGGCAGTCATCTGCTCGGCGCGAAGATCGACCGCGCGTTCAGACGCGACGTCCAGATGGTGTTCCAGGACCCGTATGCGTCGCTGCATCCGCGTTTCACCGTCGACCAGACGCTGCGGGAGCCGCTTGTCATCAACGGGATCGACCGGCAGGAAGAGCGGATCGCGCAAGCGTTACTCGAGGTCGGGCTCGGCCCGGCGTTCCGCTTTCGCTATCCGCACCAGCTTTCCGGCGGCCAGCGCCAGCGTGTGGCGATTGCGCGCGCGTTGATCGTCGAACCGCGCGTGTTGTTGCTCGATGAACCGACTTCCGCGCTCGACGTCTCCGTGCAAGCCGAAATCCTCAATCTGCTGCGGCGCCTGCACCGCGAACGCAAACCGACCATGGTGCTGGTCAGCCACAACCTCGCGGTAGTCGGCTTTCTTTGCCAGCGCGTCGCGGTGATGCGCAACGGCGAAATCGTCGAGCAACGCGATATCGAGCAGATTCGCGCGCAACAGGTCGAGCACGAGTACACACGCAGCTTGTTGCTCGCGACTGAAGGCTATCAGCGCAAGGCGGTCGAAGCGATCGGCGTGGATGCGGCGTTGTAGCATGTGTTCCATGCCAGGCGTGGCGCGCGCCTGGCATCGATGGCTGCGCTGATCCTGCCTATGGACCGCGGCGATTTTTGACTCGCTTCAAATTCACGCGCGCGGCGGGCATAGTAAAACCTGTCATCAGATCCGCAGCCCACGCCAGGAACACGTATGAGTACCACTCGCCCCGCTCCCCATTCGGCCGATTCAGCGATTACCCCGCCGTCCGCGCCCTTGGTTCGCGACGCCACCGAAGCCGATCTGCCCGCGATCCAGGCGATCTATGCGCACCACGTGCTGACCGGCGTCGCCTCGTTCGAAGAAATCCCGCCTACCGTTGACGACCTGCGCACGCGCCTCGCTTCGGTGCGCGGTCACGGACTGCCGTACATGGTGGCCGAGATCGACGGCGAAGTCGCCGGCTATTGCTACGCCACGCCGTACCGGCCACGCGCCGCCTATCGCAACACGATCGAAGATTCAATCTACATCGGCGACGCGTATCGCGGGCGGGGCCTGGGGCGCGTGCTATTGCAGGCCCTGATCGAACGCTGCGAGAGCGGACCGTGGCGCCAGATGGTCGCCGTGATCGCCGACGGCGGCAGCGGCGGTTCGCTGTCGCTGCATACGCAGTTGGGCTTCGAATTGACCGGCACGTTGAAGGCGGTCGGCTTCAAGCATGGCCGATGGCTCGACACCACGTTGATGCAGCGGAGCCTGGGCGCAGGCGCTTCATCCGTACCGGACGATGTGGCGCGAGGACGCGACTGAAGGGACGCGTGTCTCGAAGGCGTCAGGAAGGCGGCTTCCCGCGAAGCGGCCTCTCACCGCCCTGCCAACAGTCAAGCAAGCCCCAGCTCTCACCGGCGCGTTAAAATCCGGTCATGCCCAATACGCCGCCCCCCTTTCCGCCCGCGCCCGGCGCCTCGAACGCCGCGGCAAGCGACACGCCGCGCAACGAATACACCGTCGACGAACTCGCGCGCGTCACCGATACCACCGTGCGCAACGTGCGCGCCTATCAGGACCGCGGCCTGCTCGCGCCGCCGGAAAAGCGCGGCCGCGTCGGCGTGTATGACGACACGCACGTGTCGCGCCTCAAGCTGATCAACCACCTGCTGACGCGCGGCTACACGCTCGCGAACATCCAGGACCTGATCATGGCTGTCGACGAAGGCCACGATCTGCGTTCCATCCTCGGCCTTGAAACCGCAATCGGCGGGCGCTGGTCGCGCGAGCGGCCGAAAAAATTCTCGCTGATCGAACTGCTGCAGATGTTCGGCGACAAAGCCTCGCCGAGCGCCCTCGGCAAAGCGGTCGATCTCGGTTTGCTGGAGCGCGACGGCCTTTCGTTCGTATCGGGCAATCCCACGGCGTTGGCCGCCGGCGCCACTCTCGCGAAGGAAGGTATTCCCCTCGCCGACCTGCTCGACGCCGTGGGCATCGCCAGACCCCATTTCAATGCGGTCGCCAAGGCGCTGGTCGATCTGGTGGTTCGCCAACTGGACCGCTACGACGCCGACGCGTTGCCGCCGCCTGCCGACGTGCCCGCTTTGGTTGACGCGATCTGGCGTGTGCGGCCGCTCGCCATGGTGCTGGTCGAAAGCGAAATGAACCGCGCGCTTGAAGAAGCCTCCGGCGATTATCTCGGCGACCGGGTCGCGGCGATCATGGAAAAGAAACTGGGCCATCCGGCCGAAGGCACAGCCGCGCAGCGCGCTGCGCCAAAGAAACATAAACCTGAAAAATAGACATACAGGTGGCCGGCTTGCGGAAAAGTAAACGTCGGCGGTTTGAATCACACGGCACGGCCGATTAGTTCGCCATCCGTAGCAAATCATGGCGTAGCGTTATCGCCGCCCTTCGCATCCGGACATTCAATCTGTCAAAAAACGTGTACCGGTAGAACTTTCCTTTTGCGAAGCGGTCCCTTCTCCGCACGCTTCAATTGCGTCATGTCCCGAATACCTGCTCGTCACCCGCATTACGCGGGCGCGCGGAATTCAGGCTTCCTACCAACCATGCGGCGAAAAACTCGCGCCGCTCAAGAATCAGGACCGTCAAGGCCATGCAGAATCTACTCGCTGAGATCCACCCCAACCGGTGGACCTTCCTTTGGGACGCACTCACCACGATTTCGATGCACCTGTGCGCGGCCGCATTGATCGTGGTGGTGGGCTGGTGGGTCGCCCGCCGCGCCGCCCGCTCACTCAACCGGCTGCTCGCAAGCCAGTCGCGCATGGACGCCACGCTGCGGCCGGTCATTTGCGACACCTGCTTGTGGAGCATTCGCATCGTCTCCATCATCGGCGCGCTGTCGCAACTGGGTATCCAGACGGCGAGCATCGTCGCCGTGCTCGGCGCCGCCGGCCTCGCTATCGGCCTCGCGTTGCAGGGCACGATGCAAAACATTGCGGCCGGCATCATGCTTTTGCTGTTGCGGCCGTTCAAGGTGGGCGATTCGATCGACGCCGGCACAGGCAACGTCTCAGGCACCGTCGAGGAAATCAGCCTGTTCACCACGCGTCTCACGAAATCCGACGGCATTTGCGAATACGTGCCGAACAGTGCGCTGTGGAGCAATTCAATCCGCAATTACAACCGCAATCCGACCCGCCGCCTCGATCTGGAAGTGGAAATCTCCGTGCGTGACGACGTCGACCAGGCGCTGGCCGCACTGCGCGATCTGGCCGTTGCCGACCCGCGCGCGCTGCAAACGCCCGCGCCGCAGGTGATGGTGGCCCGTTTCGACGACAGCACCGTGATCCTGAACATCCGCGTGTGGGCCAATATCGACACGTTCTGGGACATGCGCTGGGACCTCGCCCGGCAGGTTCGTCAAACGCTCAACAATGCGCAATGCGGCTTGCCGGTTCGGACACGTGAACTGCATATCGTGCAAAGCAACGAGGCGGACGAATCCGCTCCCGCTCGCGTGATCGCGGCGCGACAGGCTTCGGTGCAATAACGCTTTAAAGCTTGTAGGCCGGGCGGATTCCGAAGCGAATCCGCCCGGCACTTTTCACATTGTGGAAAGATCCACGCGTCCCCATCAGTCTGGAAGCCTTGCCCGGCGGGCCCGTAGCCGCGTGGGCCTTGGGCTACCCGCGTCTTCACGCCATAGAGTCTCCCGTCTAACCCACCGCTTGCGTCATCCGTTGACAGTCTTTATTGTTACATCAAACACTGTAACAGTTAAGAGCGAACAACAAGGAGACGGATCGGATGAACGCACGCATGATGCCCCCCGACGACGCGGCGCCCGATGCCTGCGCGCCGATCGTTACCGATATCGCCATCATCGGCTCCGGCTTTGCGGGCCTCGGCATGGCGATCCGGCTGCGGCAAGCCGGCATGACCGATTTCATCGTCGCCGAGAAGGCCGCGTCGGTCGGCGGTACCTGGCGCGACAACCACTACCCCGGCTGCGCCTGCGACGTCCAATCGCACGTCTACTCGTTCTCGTTTGCCCCGAATCCGCGCTGGACCCGCATGTTCGCGCGTCAGCCGGAAATTCGCGCTTATCTGGAAGACTGCACGCAGCGCTTCGGCATTCAGCGTCATCTGCGGTTCGGCCATGAACTGGCGAGCGCGATCTATGACGAAAGCCGCCACCGCTGGCAACTGACGTTCGCGAACGGCCAGCAATGGTCGGCGCGCGTGCTGATCTCGGCAATGGGCGGACTGTCGCGCGCCGCCATGCCGAACATTCCCGGCATCGAGACATTCAAGGGTAAAGCGTTCCACTCGCAGCACTGGGACCACAGCTATTCGCTCGAAGGCAAACGCGTTGCGGTGATCGGCACAGGTGCGAGCGCGATTCAGTTCGTGCCGCAGATCGCGCCGCGCGTCTCGCATCTGAACCTGTTCCAGCGCACGCCGCCGTGGATCATGCCGAAGGCCGACCGCGCGGTGAAGCCGCTCGAACAATGGCTCTTCAGGCATCTGCCGTTCACGCAGAAGGTCATGCGTTCGGCGCTGTACTGCATGCTCGAATCACGCGCCTTCGGTTTCGCGGTTCACCCTTCGCTCATGAAGACCGCGCAGAAAATCGCGCAGCGGCATCTGCGCCGCCAGGTGCCCGATCCGCAATTGCGCGCCACGCTCACGCCGAACTACACGATGGGCTGCAAGCGGATTCTGATCTCGAACGACTACTTCCCGGCGCTGTCGCGCCGGAACGTATCGGTGACCACCACCGGCATCGCCCGGGTCGAAGCAGACGCGGTGATCACAACCGATGGCGTCCGTCATCCGGCCGATTGCCTGATCTTCGGCACCGGTTTTCAGGTGGCCGATCCATTTCCGGCGGGCGTGGTACGGGGCCGTGGCGGCATCGATATCGTCGACACATGGCGCGACGGCGCGCATGCGTATCTGGGTACGACACTGCCTGGTTATCCGAACTTCTTCATGATCGTCGGTCCGAACACCGGCCTCGGTCATAACTCGATGGTGTTCATGATCGAGTCGCAGGTCGAATACATTCTGCGCGCGCTGAAGACGATGAGCGCGGAACGCGCCGCTGCGATCGAAGTCCGCCCGCAAGTCGAGCGCGCCTACAACGAACAGATCCAGCAGAAACTCGGCCGCGCGATCTGGTCGACGGGCGGCTGCAAGAGCTGGTATCTCGATCCGAAGACCGGCAGGAACACGACGCTGTGGCCGGGATTCGCCTACAAATTCCGCCAGGCGACCCGCAGCTTCAGCATGGGTGACTACCTCGCGTATGCGCCGGCTGCGCAGCCGTTGAGCGGGCACGGAGGCACGCAGCAGCCTGCAGATGCACATGCCACGACGGCGACATCCGCCGAAGCAACCTGAAAAAAGCATAACGACAAGGCACCGTTCAGAGAGGACAGGAGATAAGCCAATGAAGAACTTCACCGACCGGGTAGCCGCGATCACCGGCGCAGGCTCAGGCATGGGCCGTTCGCTCGCCATTCAGCTGGCGCGCGAAGGCTGCCACCTCGCGCTCGCCGACCGCAATGCCACGAGCCTCGCGGAAACCGCGCAACTCGCAGAGGCCGCGTCGCCGCATATCGTCGGCTCGCCGCTGCGTATCACTACGCGCGTGCTTGACGTGTCAGAGCGCACCGCGATGTTCGACTGGGCCGCCGAAACGGCCGCACAGCATCAGCGCGTGAACCTCGTGTTCAACAACGCGGGCGTGGCGCTGTCGAGCACCATCGAAGGCATGGAGTACGCCGATCTGGAGTGGATCGTCGGCATCAATTTCTGGGGCGTGGTGCACGGTACGAAGGCGTTTCTGCCGTATCTCAAGAGCTCGGGTGAAGGCCACATCGTCAATACGTCGAGCGTGTTCGGCCTCTTCTCGCAGCCCGGCATGAGCGGCTACAACGCGACCAAATTCGCCGTGCGCGGTTTTACCGAAGCGTTGCGCCAGGAACTCGATCTGATGAAGTGCGGCGTGTCGGCAACCTGTGTGCATCCTGGCGGCATCCGCACTGGTATCGCGCAGTCGAGCCGGATCTCGTCGAACATGGTCGGCTTCATGCTGGAAAACGAACAGCAAGGCAAGGACGACTTCGAGAAGTTTTTTATCACCACCGCCGACGAAGCCGCACGCGTGATTCTGCACGGTGTGCGCAAGAACAGGCGGCGCGTGTTGATCGGCCGCGACGCACGCGCCGCCGACTGGTTAGCGCGGACCTTGCCGGCGGCCTATCAGGCGCTGGTGGTGATGCAAACGCGCCGCATGAAACGCATTGCGGAAAAGCGCGCGCGCCGCGCCGCGCAAGTGGACGGCCGACGTGCGTGATGCGCCGCCCGACATGGAACGCGAGATGGCTCGCCATCTAATCCAATCGCTCAGCACAACCCGCAGCACATAAAGGATCACAAGGAGAAAGGCCATGATGCCGGTTCGCCGCGACCTCCGTTTCAACTTGCCGCCCGAACGTGCCGCCGATTGGCACGTGCAGGGCTCACATGTGACACACTTCTTCAACGCGCTTTCGCTGCTCTTTCCAGCCGGCGAGCGTTTCTTCATGGACAGCGTGCGCCACTACCGCGACCAGATCGACGACCCCGTGCTGAAAAAGCAGGTGCTCGGCTTCATCGGCCAGGAAGCGATGCATACGCGCGAGCACGTCGAATACAACGATCTGCTACAGGAAGCCGGCTTGCCCGCGCATAAACTCGACAAGCGCCTATGGGCGATTCTCAACTTCGGCCGCAAGATCCTGCCGCACTCGTATCAACTCGCGCTCACCGTCTGCCTCGAACATTACACGGCGATGCTCGCGGGCCTGCTGCTCGAAGACGCCACCCGGATTGGCGGCTCGGTCGAAGGCTATACGCAGATGTGGACCTGGCATGCGCTCGAAGAAACCGAGCACAAATCGGTTTCGTACGACGTGTGGAATGCGGTGCTCAAACCGGGTCCCGGACGCTACCTGCTGCGCACCGGCACGATGCTCGCCACCACGCTGACGTTCTGGCTGATCGTGTTCGACTACCACCTGCGTTTGATCATCGCCGATCGCAAGCGCGGCGGTCACATCCGCGGCATGTGGCGCGTCGTGAAGTATCTGTATGGCCCGCGTCACGGTGTGTTTCCACGTATCGCCGGTGAATGGCTGAGCTTCTTCCGGCCGGGTTTCCATCCGTGGGATCACGACAATCGCGCGCAGTTGGCCCGCATCGACGGTCTCGTCGCCGCGGTCGACGCCGCCAACGCGGCCACGCCGAGCGCACGTAAAGCGGCGCGGCGCGGCGTGCAGGCGGCCGCGTGATACGCGACACGCTGTCGGTCGAGGCCGGCGACGTGCGGCTCGCGGTCTACGTGAGCGGGCCGCGCGACGCGCCGCCGATCGTGCTGGTGCACGGTTATCCTGATTCGGCTGCCGTGTGGGAACCGGTGCGCGCGCAGCTCGACGCGCGTTACCGCGTGATCAGTTATGACGTGCGTGGCGCGGGTGCGTCCGACGCGCCTGCGTCGCGCGCGGCATACCGGCTCGAATGTCTGGCGGCCGATCTCGCCGCCGTCGCCGATGCAATCTGCGGTGCGCGGCCGTTTCATCTGGTCGGCCACGACTGGGGGTCGATTCAAAGCTGGGAAGCGGTCACCGATCCGGCGTTCAAGGGCCGCATTGCGTCGTACACGTCGATTTCCGGGGCGTGTCTCGATCACGTATCGTTTGGGTTACGCGGCGGTAGAGCTGGGCCTGACTCTGACTCCGGCTCCGGCTCCGGCTCCGGCGCTGATCGTGCGGAACAGCCCAAAGCACATCCATCACCTCAGGCAGCAAAGCGCCCGTTCGGCAGTGGCCTGCGGCAAACGCTCAAATCCTGGTACATCTTCTTCTTTCACCTGCCGCTGCTGCCCGAGCTGGTATGGCGCGCGGGCGGCGCACGCATGTGGCCACTATGGCTGCGTCTGACCGAACGCGTACGCCCTGAACGCGATCCGGCGCAAACGCGCAACGCGATCAACGGCCTGAATCTCTACCGCGCCAATTTCATCGACAAATTGCTGCACCCGCGCCCCCGCCATGCGCATGCGCCGGTGCAGTTCATCGTGCCGCTGCGCGATCGCTACGTTGGGCCCGAGCTCTCCATTGGACTCGAAGACTGGCTCGGCGCGTATAGCCGCACTGAAATCGACGCTGGGCATTGGGTCGTGTTGCGCGAACCCGAGCGTATCGCGGCAGGCATCGAACGCTTTGTCGAGCGGCACCGTGCACAGCCGCCGGCAGACAGCGGCGGTGCCGGCACCTCGACGTTCAACGCTCGCGCGGCAGGCGCGTGAATAGCGTCGGATAGTCGATCACGAGGCCGTCTTCATCCACCGTGAGGTTCGCGGTGAAATTGCGGAAGATGCCCTCGTAGCGATACACGCGATTCAATTCGATGCACGAATACGCCTGCTCGGCGCGCGTAACCTGCAAATCAGGCGTCGAAATATAGGCCACGGAAATCGGCTGACGCTCGCCTTCGGCCAGTTGCAAACGGCGGATCGGCAACGTGTTCGTGTACGGCGTGGCGGCGATATCGATATCGAGGCATCCTTCGATCGCGCTCAGCACGAGGCCGTGGCCATCGTGCCAATGACCGGCGCCGTCGCCATGCAACTCCAGTTCCGCTCCGCCGACGATCTTCAGCCATGCGTACGTGGTGCGCCATTGCGCATCGCAATGTACCTTGTAGTGCAGGCCATAGGCTTTGCCGTAGCGCTGCCCGACGAGGACGCTCTCAACCGCGAAGCCGTCCTCGCGCGCCTCGAACGCCAGATGTTCGAAGCCGTCACCCTCTTCCGATGCCCATCTTAGTTCACGCATCAGCCTGTCTCCTTGTTTGAACGGCACGGCACGCGCGCCGGATTCGTATCGTAGCGCGAAAACTTTCGGTTCGCCGACGGATCGGCCATGACGCGCCGGTGTCGCAAATAGCCACTATCAACGCCTCGCGATGCCCGGCGCGATGCGAGTGGCCTATGCTCGCGATTCACACTCAACCTGAAACCTGACCCGCCGCGAGCGTCTGATTCGCACGCGGCAAAGTCGCGTCACATCGAATTCACCGCCTTTAGCCATGCACGCCGCCGCAACCGACGCACCATCCGCTGCCTTGCGCACCTTGCTGCGCAGTCTGGGCCAGATCGTGCTGCAGCCGAATGCGTTGACCGGCGCGTGCCTGCTCGCCGCATGGCTGCTATGCGATCCGCGCCTCGCCTGCGCGGCGCTGATGGGCGCGGTTGCGGCCAACGTGAGCGCGGTATTGGCCGGCTATCGCGACGACGACACACGCGATGGACTGCACGGCTTTAACGGCGCGCTCGCCGGTCTCGCCGCGTTCAGCTTCATCGCCGACAATGCGACAGCCGCTGCCGTGGCGATTCTGGCCGCGACCGGCACGGCGTGGTTGCTTGAGCCATGGTCACGCCGGCTGCGCGCGCACGGGCTCGGCTGTTTGTCGAGCCCTTGTCTGATCGTCACGTGGCTTTGGCTTCCACTCGTGACCAGCGGAACTCACGCAGCGAGTTTGCCTGCCCTGCACACGCTCAGCGTGGCGCAACTGAGCGAGGGCTTACTCGCCGGTTTCGCGCAAACCGGCTTTGCGTCCGGCGCGCTACCGGGTTTGCTCGTGTTGATTGGGATTGCGGCAGCATCGCGGCGGCAGGCCCTCTGGGCGTTCGTCGGCGGGGGCCTGGCGAGCGCCGCGCACCTGCTGCTCGGCGCGAGTGCAAGCTCGTTCGACGCGGGCCTGTTAGGATTCAACGGCGCGCTGACCGCGATCGCGCTGGCCGATCGCGGCATCGCGGCGACGCTCGGCGGTGTTGCGCTTTCGGTCGTGTTGCAAGTGATCGCGACTTATTATGCGTGGCCGGCCATGACTGCGCCGTTCGTACTCGCGACCTGGAGCATGCAGTGGCTCACCGGCCGCTTGATGCACGGCGCGGCAGTCGTCGAACCGACGGAGCGCGCCGACGAAGCCGAACGGCCCGTCACGTCGCCGGCGCCGCTCGGCCGAGCACGTTAGCGCCCCGGATTCAGGCAATAGATTCGGGCGTGCGTCCTGCTCGCAGACCCGGCATCGGTTTGATGCCCACACATTCAGGCCGCAGCGTCAGCCCACCCAGCAATCTCAGGAGACGGACATGTCATTCACCCACGCGCCCGCCGGCCGCGTCGCCGAGGCGGGGCCGAGATCCGAAGCCGAACAGCACACCCGCGTCGATCTGGCCGCCGCCTATCGCCTCGCGGCGCTCAACGGCTGGGACGATCTGATCTACACGCATATTTCGGCCAGTGTTCCTGGCGAACCCGGCCACTTTCTGATCAATCCGTTCGGCCTCGCATTCGACGAAGTGTGCGCGTCGAACCTGGTGAAGATCGATATCGCAGGCAACATCGTCGGCACGAGCGAGCATCCGGTCAACGCCACCGGTTTCGCGCTGCACGCCGCCGTGCATGCGGCCCGCGCCGACGCCGTCTGCGTGATGCACTTGCACAATACGGCGGGTGTGGCGGTTTCCGCTCAACCGGCGGGCTTGCTGCCGGCGTCGCAACACGCGCTGCGCTTTTACGGGCACCTCGCGTATCACGAATACGAAGGTCTCGCGTTCACGCCGACCGAGGGCGAACGCCTCGTCGCGCATCTCGGCGACAAACCGGCCATGCTGTTGCGCAATCACGGCACGCTCACCGCAGGCCGCACCGTCGCGGAAGCCTATGTATTGATGGCGACGCTGATCAAGGCCTGCGAAATCCAGTTGCAGGCGCAAGCATGCGGCAACGCGCTCGTCGTGCCCAACGATGTGGTAGCCGCACGCACCGCCGACCAACTGGTCGACGGCGGCGCCATCGAAGGCGCGCTCGAATGGCCCGCTTTGCTGCGCAAGCTCGACCGGCTCGATCGCACCTACCGCGATTAAAATTCAATTCGCTTTGTCACGTCTTTCTTCAACGCCATTCATCACGGAGTTACGCAATGCCTACGTTTCATATCGAACTCTTCGAAGGCCGCTCGCTGGAACAGAAACGCCAGTTCGTCGAAGCCATCACCAAGGCGACCTGCGAATCGCTCGGCGTCGAGCCGAACTCGGTAGACATTATTCTCACCGACGTCAAACGCGAAAATTGGGCAACAGGGGGGCGCTTGTGGTCCGAAGCGGATGCGTGAGTGCTGATGCGGCTGAGCGCGTTGGTCAGGCCAACGCGTGCGACGCTCAATAACACGCGCCGCGGAGAATGCTGCGTGCGATGCTCGAAGCTCGCACATCGCCGAAATGCTGCGCGCGTTGCGCGCGCAGCGAGTACTTCCAGGCAAAGCGACGCGTATCTGAAACGCGTCGCCGCGGCGGTGTCTCGTGACACCGCCGCTTCGCTACACAATTAGAACTTGTGGATGATGCCCACACCCACCGCAACCTGGCTGCGTGACGAGGACGGCGCGCCATTCTGGCCGTCGCCGATATCGGCCGTTGCGTCGATGATGCTCCGGCCGTTCGTTCCGATCGTCTGGCCGCCCGCACGCTGATACGCTTCCAGCGCGTACAGACCCGTGCGCTTGGACAGGCTGTAGTACTGCGAGAGGTTGAACTGCTGATAGGTCGCCGCGCTCGAAATACCGTTCGATTCCGTGGCGCGCGTGTAGCTATAACCCGCAGCCAGATCCAGCGCCGTCAGCGGCTTGAAGTGCAGAACCGCACCGCCCGTGTTGAAGGTCGCCTGGCTCAAGAACTTCGAGTTCACACCCGGAATGTATTGCACGTTCGAGTACGAGAACGAGACATCCCATTGCGAGCTGAACGCGTAGCCGCCCGTCACCGCAACACGCTGCTGCGCCTGCGCCGTCTGATAGCCGTTATTGATGCCCGACACACCTGCCTGCGCACCCGCATTCGACGTCGTGGAGTCAGCGCCCCATGCACCGCCGCCAGGCGTCGAGTTGTTGATACGCTGGAAGCCTGCTGCAATGCCGAACGGACCATTCAGATACTGAACCGCGGCGCTCCACGTCGAACCCGCATTGGTGCTGCCCGCTACGCCACCCAGCGAGTACGAACCGCTCACCGTCAGGCCGTACATGTTCGGCGACGTGTACACCAGCGAGTTATTGGCGCGGTAGAGCGTATCCATCGAATCGAGATCGCCCGGGTGTGCGCCGTAGGCGCCGGTCAGCCACGTGGTCGGGCTATAGGGCGACAGCAGCGTGTAGTACGAGGTGTACTGACGGCCGGCCGTCAACGTACCGTAGGTGGAATTGGCCACACCGACATAAGCCTGACGGTTGAACGCCAGACCGTTCACGCCCTGCGCGCCGGTTGCACTGTTAAAGCCTTCTTCCAACTGGAAGATCGCCTTTGTGCCGCCGCCCAGGTCCTCGCTGCCCTTCAGGCCGAAGCGGCTGCCCGCCCAGATGCCGTTGACCATCTTGACGGCCGAACGGCCGCCCGTGGTCGAACCGAGCGACGTCGAGCTGCTTTGATAGCCGATCCCCGTATCGACGATACCGTACAACGTCACGCTGGTTTGCGCGTGCGCGCCGAGGGCGACCAACCCAAGGGCCGAGGTTGCGATTGCCTTTTTCATTTTTGCTCCTCTGTAAAAAATTTATTCTTCATGCCAGGCAGTGTCTCACCGGCGTGGACTATTAATAAGGTGTTCAAAACACTGGGTGGCCATTGATCAGGCTCGGCAACCACGTCGAAAACATGGGTACGTACGTCACGATATTGATGGCGCTGAAGATAGCCAGGTAATACGGCCACGCCACCTTGGTGGTTTCACCTATCGACACATTGCCGATCGCACAACCGATGAACTGCACCGAACCGATCGGCGGATGCACGAGACCCAATGCGCAGTTCAACAAAATCATGATGCCGAACTGCACCGGACCGACGCCGGCATGCATCGCCATGGGCAGGAACAACGGCGTGGTGATCAGAATGTGCGCCGCCATGTCGACAAACGTACCGAGGAAGATCTGGATGATGTTGATGTAAAGCAACATCAGCCACGGCAGGCTTGTTGCACCGTCCAGCATGTGTTCGATGGCGTCGGGGATCTCCAGATAAGCCATCTGGAAACGCAGCATGTTCGACACGCCGATCAGCAGCAGCACCACGCCGGTGGTCTTAGCCGCCTTGGACAACGCATGCGAGAGCTTCTTCAGCGTCATCGTGCGATAGACGACGATGGTCAACACCAGCGAGTAAGCCACGGCAATGGCCGCCGCTTCCGTCGCGGTGGCAATGCCTTTGGCCACGCAAACCAGAATGATCGCGATCACCATCAAGCCGGGCAATGCGCCGAGGAACGTGCGAGCCACTGCCATCCAGCCGGGGAAGCGCTGCAATTCGCTCGAGCCGTCGGCACGACGCGGATAGCCATTCTTGACGGCTTGCCAGTACGCAGCAATGAGTACGAAACCCATCACCCACAGAACCGGCAAGAGACCGGAAAACAACAGATCGCCGATCGACACGCCGCTCATCTGATGACCGTTCAACGTGCCGGTGATGCCTTGGGCCGCGAACGCGTAGATGATCATGTTCGTCGACGTGGGCATCAGCGCGCCCGCCAGCGACGAATGGGTCGTCACGTTGACCGCATAGGCCGCGCTGTAGCCTTCGCGCTTCATCAGCGGAATGACGACGCCACCCATGGCGGACGTATCTGCTGTCGGCGAACCGGACACACCGCCGAACAGCGTGCACGCAACCACGTTGGCCATGCCGAGCCCACCGCGGAAATGGCCCACCGTGGCCTGGGCGAAACGCAGGATGCGGTCGGCAATGCCACCGTGCAGCATCAGTTCGCCGGAGAAGATGAAGAACGGCACCGCGAGGAACGAAAACGCGTTCATGCCCGAAATCATCGACTGCATGGCGGTAGCCGCCGGCAAGCCTTCATACAGATAGGTCAGGACACACGAGAGTCCCAACGCGAACGAAACAGGAACCCCGAATACGAGGAAAACGAGAAAACTAACGGAGAGGATGGCAAGTTCCATGATTCTTCTATTTTTGTTTCTGTGCGAAAAGCCCCAGCAGGTTCTCGAACGAGAACAGCGCGATACAGGCACTGGCAATAATCGGAATCAAATAACGAAGCGCTTCCGGAAGGCCCAGGATCGGGATCTTGTCCTCCATCGTCGTCTCCGCCATCTGCCAGCAGCCGAAGAAAATCGCCACCGCCAGCACGATCAGGCACAGATGCTGGAAGGCGTGGGCGATCATTTGCCCTTTCGGCGGCAATTTTTTGACTAGCGAGTCAAGCCCGATATGGCCGCCCTCGCGAACCTTGAGCGCGGCGCCGAACATGGCAATCACAATCACCAGCAAAAGAGCAATGGGCTCGACGAAATCCGGTGCGTCGCTGAAGACATAGCGCATCACGACGCCATAAATCACCAACAGGCACAGCGTGGCGAGACTCACCGACGCCACGACAACGAGCAAGCGGAAGAGAACATCATTTGGGCGCTTCATGAATCTCATTGACCCCATCCTTGCATACAGCGAACTTATATTTGATCTTCAGGAATCCTGCTAACCGTTTCCGGTTCAGGAAACCGCGCGGCGGGAAAAACCTGCAGCAGCTAGCTGTAAGGCCTTTCTCCACCGCGTTACCGCTGAACTTATTTGACTGCCTGGATTTCGTCGACGAGCTGCTTCATTTGCGGGGTCTTCTCGTACTTCGCCCAGACCGGCTGCATCGCCTTCACGAAAGCCGGACGATCGATCTGCGACGCGGCGACGATAGTCGCGCCGCCCTTGGTGACCGTTTTCGCCGCGTCGTTCTCGCGTGCGGTCCACAGCTTCTGGTAGTAAGGCACCGAATCAGCTGCCGCCTTCTTGATGATTTCCTGCTCTTGCGGCGTCAGCGTGTCCCACACCTTCTTGGAGAACACCAGAACTTCCGGCGTCATCGAATGCTGGGTTTCGGAATAGACCTGCGCGACTTCGAAGTGCTTGGTTTCTTCGTACGACGGCAGATTGTTTTCCGCGCCGTCCACGAGGCCGGTCTTCAGGCCCGTATAGACCTCGGCGAACGGCATCGGCGTCGGCGTACCGCCCATTGCCTTGATTTCATCGACCATCAGATCCGAAGGCTGCACACGCACCTTCAGGCCCTTCATATCAGCGGGCGAATGAATGGCCCGTTTGGCGTACATCGAACGCGCGCCGCTCTCATAGAACGTCAACGCGATCATGCCCTTCGCCTTGAAGGCGTCGAGAATCTTCTGGCCTTCCGGGCCGTACATCACCTTGCGGAAATGGTCGATGTCGCGAAACAGGAACGGCAGCGACGGAATCATCGATTCAGGAACGATCTCGTTGAACGCAGCACCGTTTGCGCGTGCCATGTCCAGCGCGCCGATGCGCACCTGGTCGATGGTGTCGTTTTCGGAACCCAGCGCGCTGTTGCCGAAGACCTTCACGGAATCCTTGCCACCGGTTGCCTTGTTGATCTCTTCACCCATGTACTTCACGGCCATGTTGGTCGGATAGGTGTCGCCATGCACGTCCGAGACGCGGAATACGCGCGCGTGGGCCGAGACGGTGCTGAACGCCAGCACGGAGGCTGCGACGATCATCGAAACACGGGAAGAGGCAAACTTGTTTTTCATCGTGACATTCCTTGAAATTAGATCATCCAATCGTTGCGGAGGGCCGCACGCGGATGCGACATGGTTTTGGTGCGTCTCCCGGCTCCTCGCGCGCCGCCCTTGCGGGTAGCGGGCGCCTTGCCGTGCTGGCCTGTTTGACGTCCCCGGCACAGATGCTCAGCACTCCTGTCAGACAACTCGACTTCTTTACTTCGACTGCATCGGCAGGACCTCCGCGCGCGTGAGTCATGCGCGCAGAGCACACTGCCCTCTATATCCAACCACCCAAGCTATCTCGAAAGCAATTTGTTTGGGCTCATATGTTGTACGACGACATATGAAGTCTATAAAACACGGTTTGAGTTGTACAGCCGGTATTTACCCGCACGAGAGTGCGTTTGACGTAAGAGTTTCCGGATTGAAATCAGGCGTAAAAGCCATGCCAGATGGGCACTTGAGCGCAGTCACCCCCTCCCGGGATTATATTTTTCGTGGAGAGGGGCATGACCGGAAAGTGGCATTTTTGCCACTATGTTGTACGACGAGTGATGAATAAATGACAACAACTGTTCGGCGCCGACGCACTAATACGCCGACGCCGGTCTCATGCACTTCGCTTATCAGAGTTTGCCAGCGTATTCCGGCTCGGGCAGACCACTCACGCCCGGGCGAACCGCAAACAGATGACCGTCATGTTCGGTGGCGCCAGTCGCGGGACGAATCGACGTCACGAATAGCGTATCCAGATTGTCGCCGCCGAACGCGCACATCGCCGGCTTCACGGCCGGCACGGCAATCTGCCGGTCGAGCTTGCCTTGCGGCGTAAAGCGAAGCAGCCGGCCCGCGTCGTTCGCGCAGATCCAGTAGCAGCCGTCCGCGTCCACCGCGGCACCGTCGGGACGCCCGATGTAATCATGCAGATCAGCGAACACGCGCCGATTGCTCGGCTCGCCCGTTTCGATGTCGTAGTCGAATGCCCAGATTTGCCGGCGCAGCGGATGCGAGTCCGACAGATACATCGTGGTCCCATCGGGCGACCACGCCAGACCGTTTTGCGTGATCAACGCATCGACGACCGGCTGCGACAAGACGCCGTGCTCATCGAAGCGATAAAGCGCGCCGGCGGGATTCGCCGCCGCCATGTCCTGCACCATCGTGCCGGACCAGAAGCGTCCCTGGCGGTCGCAACGGCCGTCGTTAAAACGCATGTCGGCAAACGGGAACACTGGCGCGGCAAGCTTCCTGCCGGTCACGGCCAGCGGCTCACGATTGGATGCACCCTTAGATGCATCTTCAGTCAGCGAGACCGCAAACAGTCCGGTCTCACAGCCCGCCAACACCATGCCGCGACGATCGAACGCGAAGCAGGCCACTTTCTCCGGCAATACCCATTCAGACCGCTCGCCCGAACCGAGCCGCAGGCGCACGATCTTCTGCGCCGGAATATCCACCCAGTAGAGCGCCTGTTCCGCCGCACGCCATACCGGGCTCTCGCCGACCGACGCGGGCGCCTGCCCCGCCGCCTCGACACGCTCCACGGGCGGGTGCGCCGCCGCGCTCATCGCTTCGGCTCCATCGGCCCGGCCAGCACAAAGGGACCGCCCTGGAAATGCTGCGTCGGGTCGTCGAGCTCGGCGGTAGGCGCCGTGACGGGAAAGAGATGCTCGAACTCGACCGAACTGTCTTGCGGACGAAAGCCGAGGAACGCAGCCTTGGTGTTATCCACCCATTTGGTCCGGTTATCCGACACGCCATAGACGATCGCGTGGCCGACCCGGTTGGTGAACAGCGAGCAGCGCACCAGTTCGATGAAGTCGCGAAAGCTCAGATAGGTGACGAGCATGCGCGGATTCTTCGGTTGCTCGAACGACGAGCCGATCCGCAAGCACACCGTCTCGAGACCGAAGCGGTCGAAGTAATAGCGCGACAGCGATTCGCCGAAGCACTTTGTCACGCCGTACAGGCTGTCGGGGCGCAGCGGCGCATCGATATCGAGCACCGAGGTGGTCGGATGAAAACCCACGGCATGATTCGAGCTCGCGTAGACGATGCGCTTGACGCCCTGCTTCTGCGCGGCCGAATAGAGGTTGTACAGGCCGCGAATATTCGCCTCGAGCAGATCTTCGAACGGCGCCTCGATGGAAATGCCGCCGAGATGGACCACCGCATCGACGCCCTCGAGCAACCCGTGAACCGCGGCTTCATCTGCGAGATTCACGATCGCGGCTTCTTCGTGCGCCGCCAGCTCGCCCAGCGGCGCGATATCGCTGATGCGTACGACATCGGCCCACGCGGCGAGCGCACCGCGCAACTGCTGGCCGAGATTGCCGGCAGCGCCGGTGAGCAGAAGACGGCGGAAGGGTTTCTGTGCCGCGCGGTCAGGGTTCGAATCAGTCATGTCTCTGTCTTTTCGTGATGAATATCAGCTACTCGCAGCCAAAGGCAGCCACAAGCAGCAGCCACAAGCGGCACCACCCGCACTATCAGGTCACCGGCGCCGGATTGAACAGCGTCAATGCGTTGTGGAGTTTGAGTTTCTCCGCGCAGGTCTCTTTACGTCCGCTTGCGACGTCGAGCATCAGGCGGAACAGCTCCCAACCCACGTCTTCGATCGTCGCCGCGCCGGTTGCAATGGTACCGGCGTTGATGTCCATCAGATCGTGCCAGCGGCGCGCGAGATCGGAGCGCGTCGCAACCTTGATGACGGGCACTTCCGCGAGGCTGTACGGCGTGCCGCGGCCCGTGGTGAACACATGCAGATTGATGCCCGCGGCGACTTGCAGGGTGCCGCAGATGAAATCGCTGGCCGGCGTGGCCGCGTAAATCAGGCCCTTCTGCTTGACCTTTTCGCCCGGCGACAGCACGCCGGAGATCGCCGAGTTGCCCGACTTGATGATCGAGCCCATCGCCTTTTCAACGATGTTGGACAAGCCGCCCTTCTTGTTGCCAGGCGTGGTGTTGGCGCTGCGGTCGGCGCCGCCGCGCTTCAGATAATCGTCGTACCACTGCATCTCGCGGATGATCGCGGCAGCCACCTCCGCGTTGGCCGCGCGCGCCGTCAATTGATCGACGCCGTCGCGCACTTCGGTGACTTCGGAGAACATGACCGTGGCACCGGCGCGCACCAGTAAGTCGGTGGCGAAGCCCACCGCGGGATTCGCGGTCAGCCCGGAAAACGCGTCGCTGCCGCCGCATTGCACGCCGATCACCAGATCGGAGGCCGGGCAGGTTTCGCGACGGCGGTTATTCAGCCGCTTCAGATGGCCGTCGGCCATTCTCATGATCGATTCGATCATCGACTGGAAGCCGACGTGCGAGTCGTCCTGAAGCACCACCACATCGCCGTTCATATCGGCCTCGACGTCGCCGATGTCGGCGACTTCGGCGACATTCGCAGCCGCGGCAATCGGAATCGTGCCCGGCGGCATCAGACGTTCAGGCTGCAGCTTCTCGCAACCGAGGCTGACCATCATCACTTCGCCGCCGAAATTCGGATTCAGGCTGATGTTGCGTACCGTGCGGATCGGCACCATCGCGTCGGGCGCGTCGATCGCGACGCCGCAGCCATAGGTGTGGCCGAGGCTCACCACGTCGTCGACGTTGGGATAGTTCGGCAGCAGTTCGGCCTTGATGCGCGTGACCGCATGCTGAACCACATCGGCCACACACTGCACCGTGGTCGTGATGGCCAGAATGTTGCGCGAACCCACCGAGCCGTCTGCGTTGCGGTAGCCCTCGAACGTGAAACCTTCCAGCGGGGGCATCTCCGGCGCCTTGATGGTGGCGATCGGCAGATCTTCCAGTCCAGGCGGACTCGGCATGCGGATCACGTGCTCGTTGATCCAGCTGCCCTTCGGCAAGGCCTTGAGCGCGTACCCGATCACCACGTTATAGCGGATGACCTCATCGCCTTGCGCAAGATCGGCCAACGCGACCTTGTGCCCCTGCGGGACACGCTCGCGCAACGCGAGGCCATCGGGAAATACGGCGCCCTCACCCAGACCGCCGTCGTTGACGACGATCGCGACATTGTCATTGGGGTGAACGCGAATATAGAGGGGGGATTGTTCCATTACATCGATCCTTATGGCGGTTTCAGGCCTGGTTCGCCAATCATTCATACGTCATCCTACAACATGGGACAGCGGCCAGACGTTCCGTATTTACCCTATAGCGTGCATTATGCCGCGAAAACACCGTTGAGTTAGTCAATTTGTTGTTGTACGATGACGTATAAGAAATCTCCATTTCTACAAATTCCACTCTATTGCCGCCCCTGGATACTCATCATGACGACACCGCAGGAACTGAAGCAGATCGTTTCGGAAGGCCTTCTGTCCTTCCCCGTTACCGACTTCGACGAACAAGGCGACTTCCGCGCCGATACTTATGCCGAGCGCCTCGAATGGCTCGCGCCTTATGGTGCTTCGGCACTGTTCGTGGCCGGCGGCACGGGCGAATTCTTCTCGCTCACGCATGATGACTACTCGAACGTCGTGCGCACGGCGACTGAAGTCTGCAAGGGCAAGGTGCCGATTCTCGCCGGCGCCGGCGGCCCGACCCGCGTGGCGATCGCGTATGCACAGGAAGCCGAGCGTCACGGCGCGAACGGCATCCTGCTGATGCCGCACTACCTGACCGAAGCCTGCCAGGAAGGCATCGCGGCTCACGCTGAAGAAGTCTGCAAGTCCGTGCCGAACATGGGCGTGATCATCTACAACCGCGCGAATTCCAAGCTTAACGCGGACATGCTCGAAGGGCTGGCCGAACGTTGCCCGAACCTGATCGGTTTCAAGGACGGCGTGGGCGAGATCGAGAACATGGTGACGATCCGCCGCCGCCTCGGCGACCGTTTCTCGTACCTCGGCGGCCTGCCGACCGCAGAAGTCTATGCCGCGGCCTACAAGGCGCTGGGCGTGCCGGTGTATTCGTCGGCGGTGTTCAACTTCATTCCGAAGACCGCGATGGACTTCTACCGCGCGATTGCCGCGGACGACCACGCCACCGTCGGCAAGCTGATCGACGAATTCTTCCTGCCGTATCTGGCGATCCGCAACCGTCGCGCGGGCTACGCGGTCAGCATCGTCAAGGCCGGCGCGAAGCTGGTCGGCCACAGCGCGGGTCCGGTGCGCGCGCCGCTGACCGATCTGACCGAAGAAGAAATGGCTAAGCTCGACGCGCTCATCAAGACGCTCGGCCCGCAGTAATGCAGCACACGGCGCCAAGCGGTGCGAGCCTGGCCGCGCCGGGACGCGCCTGAGTCGCGTACACGGCACCGCAAGGAGCGCCCGGGACGGCAACGTCGCCGGGCGTTTTTTTAGGGCGCGTGCATAAAAATTCAGGAGATGACGATGGAAATGAGCCGCACCGCGAGCCCCGCTCACGCCGCGAAGCGCACTAATGTCCGCTACGCGATTCTGCTGCTGATCTTTCTGATCACGACGTTCAATTACGCGGACCGCGCCACGCTCTCGGTAACCGGCTCCGCGATGCGCGCCGAATTCGGCCTCGACGCGATCCGGATGGGCTACATCTTCTCGGCGTTCAGCTGGGCCTACGTTCTGTCGCAACTGCCGGCGGGCTGGCTGCTCGACCGTTTCGGCGCGCGCCGCGTCTACGCGGCGAGCATTTTCCTGTGGTCGCTGTTTACGCTGCTGCAAAGCTCGATCGGTCTGCTGGGCAGCGCGGGCGCCGCCGTCGCCGCGCTGTTCGTGCTGCGCTTCGCGATGGGCGCGGCCGAGTCGCCAGCGTTTCCAGCCAATGCCAAGGTCGTCGCCAGCTGGTTTCCCACCAACGAACGCGGTACCGCGTCCGCTATTTTCAATGCCGCGCAATACTTCGCGGCGGTCATTTTCACACCGCTGATGGCATGGCTCACGCATGCATTCGGCTGGCACATGGTTTACCTCGTGATGGGCGTGGCCGGCCTGCTGCTCGCCCTCACCTGGCTGAAGGTGATGAAGAATCCCGCCGATCATCCACGTGTCTCGCGCGCCGAACTCGATTACATCGAACAGGGCGGCGGCGTGGTGAACGGGCACAAGCAAGCCACACCGGCTGAAGACATCGCCAGCGCCGGCGGCTGGTCGCTGGTGCGTCAACTGCTGGGCAACCGCATGCTGCTCGGCGTCTATCTCGCGCAGTACTGCATCAACGTGCTGACCTATTTCTTCCTGACCTGGTTTCCGATCTACCTCGTGCAGGCGCGCGGCATGACGATTCTGCAAGCGGGCCTGGTGGCCTCGCTGCCGGCGATTTGCGGATTCTCCGGCGGCGTGCTCGGCGGCGTTTTGTCCGATGGGATGATCCGGCGCGGCCACTCGCTCACCCTTGCGCGCAAGGTGCCGATTGTCGGCGGCATGTTGCTGTCGGTGTGCATCATCGGCTGCAATTACGTGTCGACCGACTGGATCGTGGTCGCGCTGATGTCGCTCGCGTTCTTCGGCAAAGGCATCGGGGCGCTCGGCTGGGCCGTCGTGGCGGATACGTCGCCGAAGGAGGCGCTCGGTTTGTCGGGCGCCATCTTCAATATGTTCGGCAATGTCGCCGGCATCGTGACGCCTATCGTGATCGGCTACCTCGTCGCGAAGACCGGCTCGTTCAACGGCGCGCTGGTTTTCGTCGGCCTGAATGCGCTGTTGACGGTGTTCAGCTACCTCGTGATCGTGAAAGACATCAAGCGGGTCGAACTGCGCCAAAGCTAACCAAAGGGCAGTTAAAGAGGTTGTTTAACGGGCAGTTATCGTACTTCCCCGGCCCACCGGTGAAACCACGCTGCCGGTCTGTCAGGCGCTTGCAACCGGGCATCGAAGCCAGGGCTCGCGCCGATGCCGAAAATGATTTGGCGTTTATATAATCAGTCGTCAGACGACGGTATAATGAATCGCAGGAAGTATCTGCAACTATCTGATTTAAGGGGCGTTTTCGATGGCCACACCACTAGCATCCGCGGTACCGCCACGACGCGCGCGCAATCTTGCCGAGTTTGTCGTCAGCTACGTTACCGATCAGATTGCGACTAACGCCTTGAAACCAGGCGACAAACTGCCGACCGAATCGCAGCTGATGGTCACGCTGAGCGTGAGCCGCACCGTCATCCGCGAGGCGATTTCGCGCCTGCAGGCGGGCAAGATCATCGAGACGCGCCACGGCATCGGCAGTTTCGTGCTGGAACCGCAGCGTGAAAAGCTCGGTATCGACATGGTGCCCGCCACCACCTTGCGCGACGTGCTGTCGATCCTCGAGCTGCGCATCAGCCTCGAAACGGAATGCGCGGGTCTCGCGGCTCAACGGGCCAAACCGGACGACCTCGCGCGCATGCGCACCGCGCTCGACGCGATCGAAGCCACTCGCCACAACGGCCTCGATAGCGTCGATGCCGACCTGCAGTTCCATATCTCCGTCGCGCGAGCAACGGGCAACCGCTATTTCGTCGACATCCTCACGCAAATGGGCAGCGCACTG
This sequence comes from Paraburkholderia fungorum, assembly GCF_046027605.1. Taxonomy (GTDB): domain Bacteria; phylum Pseudomonadota; class Gammaproteobacteria; order Burkholderiales; family Burkholderiaceae; genus Paraburkholderia; species Paraburkholderia fungorum_F. The sequence continues at coordinate 78,301 of NZ_JAQQEF010000011.1, read as the reverse complement.
ATTCCGCGCAACCGGCTCGATTCGGCGGGGATCGCGCATGCGGAGCCCGACGCGTATCTGTCGCTCGTCAATCTGGAGCACGAAAGCATTCTCGAGGCGATCACGCGGCACGACGCGGAAGGCGCGCGCGCGGCGATGCGCATGCACCTGTCCAATAGCCGCGAGCGGCTGCGGCGCGCGAACGAAGCTGCTGAAGTGAATGGCTAGCGGCGAATAGCTGGCGCCTGAAGTGAATCGCTGATTCCTGGCGCTGGGTAGCCACTGATTCATCACGCTGGACGCAAAAATGGCCGGGATATCCCGGCCATTTTTTATTTCACGCGGCGCCCACTTGCGCGCCGCTCAAGCACCACTCATGCGTCCCTTAGCTGCGCGTGATCTCACCATCACGACGACGCCACAGGTCCAGCGGATTGCTGTCCGCCAGCGCCTGCGGCAGCAGATCGGCCGGGAAATCCTGATAGCACACCGGACGCAGGAACCGCTCGATCGAGGTCGTGCCCACGGACGTCGCCCGGCTATCGGAGGTGGCCGGGAACGGGCCGCCGTGCACCATCGCGTGCGAAACCTCGACGCCGGTCGGAAAACCATTGACCAGAATTCGCCCGGCCTTGCGCTCGAGGATCGGCACCAGCTTCCTCGCCGCCGCCAGATCCGCGCTGTCCATCTGCACCGTCGCGGTCAGCTGACCGTCAAAGTGCTCGGCAACCGCGAGCATTTCCTGCTCGTCCTTGCAACGCACGATGGTCGAGGCAGGCCCGAACACTTCGTCCTCCAGCGCCGGCGTGGTCAGGAAGGTCTGCGCATCGGTCACGAACAACGCCGCGCGCGCTTGCGTGGGGCCCGTCGCGCCAACGCCTTGCGCCACGGTTTCGACGCCTCTCGTCGCCGCCAGTTTGCCCTCGCCGTCTTCATAGGCGGCGTGGATGCCGGCGGTCAGCATGGTCTGGGCCGGCTTGCCGCTCAGCGCTTCGGACGCCGTTGCAACGAAGCCGTTGAGTGCGTCGCTGTCGACCGCGATCGCGAGCCCCGGGTTGGTACAGAACTGTCCCGCGCCGAGCACCAGCGAATCGACGAAGCCGCGCGCGATGCTCTCGCCGCGTTGCGACAGCGCATTCGACAGGAGGAACACCGGGTTGATGCTGCTCATTTCCGCATACACTGGAATCGGTTCGGCACGGGCGGCCGCCACGCGCATCAGCGACGTGCCGCCTGCGCGCGAACCCGTGAAACCGACCGCCTTGATCGCCGGATGCGCGACCAGTGCTTCACCGACCGAATTGCCGGCGCCGACGATCATCGAGAACACGCCTTCCGGCAGGTCCATTTCCTGCGCGGCCTGCTGAATTGCACGGCCGACCATTTCCGAGGTGCCCAGATGCGCGCGATGCGCCTTCACCACCACCGGGCAGCCCGCCGCGAGCGCCGCAGCGGTGTCGCCGCCGGCCACCGAAAACGCGAGCGGGAAATTGCTGGCGCCGAACACCGCGACCGGCCCCAGCGGAATCTTCTGCATCCGCAGGTCGGAACGCGGCAGCGGCTTGCGCTCGGGCAACGGCGAATCGAGCGTTGCCGTGAGCCATTGGCCCGCGCGTACGACTTGCGCGAACAGTTTGAGCTGCCCTGTCGTACGGCCGCGCTCGCCTTCGAGGCGCGCCTTCGGCAGGCCGGACTCTTCGTGCGCGCGTTGGATCAGCGCGTCGCCGAGCGCCGTGATGCCGTCCGCGATACGCTCGAGAAACTCGGCGCGCACCGTGAGCGGCAGCGCGCGATACGGGTCGAACGCTTTCCGGGCGAGGTCGCACGCGAGCTCGACGTGCGCCACCGAGCCACTGCCGAACACCGGCTCGGCGATGTCGGATCCCGTGGCGGGATTGAACGCACGCAATGGTTTTTCCTCGCCGCGCACCGCTTTGCGACCGATCAGCATTTCGCCGGTAATAGACATTTCGCTTTCCTTGAATGGACGTCTCAGATATAGGTCATCCTACAACATCGCGAGGTCCTCGTGCAACCTGAAACCCATACTCCAAGAGGAATTCGGGTTTACGTGGCCGTTACAACCCACGGAGCCGATGCTACGCTGGAGTCTAGATGTACGACGACCTATAACAACCAGTTTAGCAACCGCAGCTTGCCCGGATAACCCAGTTCCAGGAGACATCCCCATGACAGCCGCCACGCCTTATCAGTCTTTACCCAATAGCTTTCGCCGTGCCGTCTGCGGCGGCGAAACCCTGATCGGCTGCTGGGTTTCGCTCGCCAGTCCGATTGCTACCGAACTGCTCGGCGTGGTCGGCTTCGACTGGATGCTGCTGGATGCCGAACACGCCCCGAACGACGTTCTGACGCTGATCCCCCAATTGATAGCGCTCAAGGACAGCCCGAGCGCGCCGGTGGTGCGCCCGCCCGCCAACGACAGCGTGTTCATCAAGCGGCTCCTCGATAGTGGCTTCTCGAATTTTCTGGTGCCGTTCATCGAGAGCGCCGACGACGCGGCCCGCGCCGTCGCCGCGACGCGCTACCCGCCGCAGGGCATCCGCGGCGTGTCGGTGAGCCACCGGGGCAATCGATATGCCACGGTCTCCGACTACTTCGACATCGCCAACGACAACGTCTGCGTCATCGTTCAGATCGAAAGCCGCAAGGCCGTCGACAATATCGACGAGATTCTTGCCGTGGACGGCATCGACGCCGTGTTCGTCGGTCCGTCCGATCTCGCGGCTTCCTACGGCCACCTCGGCAACCTCGGTCATCCCGACGTACAACAGGCGATTGCGCGCGTGTTCGAGCGCGCCGAGGCCGCCGGCAAGCCGAGCGGCATTCTCGCCACCGTGCAGGCCGACGCGGAGCGCTATCTCTCCATGGGCTGCCGCGTCATCGCGGTCTGTGCGGACATGGGGCTGTTGAAAGCCGGCGCGCAGGCGGTTCAGAAACACTTCATGCAGAAACAGGCGGACCGGAAGTAAACACGGCCGCCATGACATCTTCGGAGGATTCCATGCAAAAAGCAGGCTTTATCGGACTCGGCATCATGGGCAAGCCCATGGCCGCCAACCTTCTCAAGAACGGCGTCGCGCTCGCGGCGTTTACGCGCAGCGGCGTGCCCGACGACCTCACCCAGGCCGGCGCGATCGCGTGCGACAGCCCGGCCGCGGTGGCCGCGCATGCCGACGTGATCTTCATCATGGTGCCGGATACGCCGGACGTCGAACGCGTGCTGTTTGGCGAACAAGGCCTCGCCGACGCGTTGCGTCCGGGACAAACCGTGGTCGACATGAGCTCGATTTCGCCGATGGCCACGCGCGAGTTCGCGGCCCGCGTGCGTGAGCACGGCGCGGACTATCTGGATGCACCGGTTTCGGGTGGCGAGGTCGGCGCCAAGGCCGGCTCGCTGACCATCATGGTGGGCGGCGAAACCGCGACCTTCGAGCGCGTCAAGCCGCTGTTCGACATGATGGGCAAGAACGTCACGCTGATCGGCGCGGTCGGCGCCGGCCAGGTGTGCAAGGTCGCCAACCAGGTGATCGTCGCGGCGACGATCGAGGCGGTCGGCGAAGCGTTGCTGCTCGCCTCCAAAGCCGGCGTCGATCCAGCGCGCGTGCGCGAAGCGCTGATGGGCGGTTTTGCGTCATCGCGCATTCTCGAAGTGCACGGTGAACGGATGACGAAACGCAGTTTCGATCCAGGCTTCCGGATCGAGCTTCACCAGAAGGATCTGAATCTCGCGCTTTCGACGGCGCAGGCGCTCGGCGTTTCCTTGCCGAATACGGCCACTTGCCAGGCGCTCTTCAACGCCTGCGTGGCGCATGGCGGCAAGGCATGGGATCACTCTGCCATGGTGCGTGCGCTCGAAATACTCGCCAATCACGAAATCGGCCAGTCGACCACTTAAGCGCAGTCTGATCCGCGGCGCCGTTCCGCTTGCTCTATGCAGATAGAGAAGGCGGAGCGGTGCGCGTGCGCGTTCGGCGTTCGGCGTTCGGCGTTCGGCGTTCGGCGTTCGCGTTCGCGTTCGCGTTCGCGTTCGCGTTCGGCGTTCGCACGAATCACTACGATAAAGGATCACACTCGCGAATAAAGTTTTATTACAAATATTAAGGATGACTGATGGCTATGGCGACTGATTCAATTCGCCGCCTGTTCGAGCGACGGATTACGGAATCCATGGCCCATCTAACGCTCAAGAGCACTAACGATCAATCACAACGCCCGCAAAGGGCAAGGAGACATCCGTGGCAATCAAAGATAAAAACAACGGCGAGCAGGCATCGCGAATCCGCAGCCGGGGCGAACCGAATTCACCTCACCGCAGAGCGTTTATCGTGTTCGCGGGAACGTCCGCCGGCGCTACCCTGTTGGGGACCTTGCCAGGTTGCGGCGGTAGCAGCGGCTCTTTAGGCTCCACGCCGCCAGCGCCGACTAAACCGGTCACAGCCGCTGACCCGATCTGGGGACCGGCCGGCCAGGCGACGGCCATCATCAACAAGCTCGCAGGCATTACCCCTTCGACGTTTCCGGCAGCTGATTTTCAGACGACGAGCTACGGCGCACGGACACTGCCGGCGTCCGCCCTGATCCAGGCAAGCGCGTGGCCCGGTGGCACGATTCCATGGGTGACAGGCTCGCAGGCCGCGACGTCGCCGCAAAGCCCGGGCTCGAACATCATGGTGCCGTGGGATATGACGGACACGGCGTACGACTCGTGCTCCGCGTTCAATGCCGCGATTCAGGCCGCGCACTCGGCGGGCGGCGGCCGCGTCGTGGTGCCTGCCGGCAATTGGTATTGCGGCGGCCCGATCGTGCTCCTGAGCAACGTAAATTTCCATTTGAGTTCCGGTTGCACGATCTATTTCAGCCCGAACCCGGCCGACTACGCGAAGAATGGCACGTACCCGACGGCGAACGGCAATCTGTACTGGACGCGCTGGCAGGCGAACGACTGTCTGAACTTCGGCTCGCCGATCTACGCGTACCAGCAGACCAACATCGCGCTCACCGCCGACGACAACACGTGCGTTCTGAACGGCCAGGCGATGACGCCGATGCAGTTGAGCACCAAGCCGCCAACGTCATGCTGGTGGACCTTCAAAGGCACGAGTAACGCGTACGGTTACGTGAAACCGGCTTCGGGGGCGGCGCCGGTTTCGCAAGCCGACCCGAACACAGGCACCCTCGCCTACCCGGCCAATTCCGGCTCCTACCTGGCCAACACCGCCTTGACGAGTCTGCCCGCGGCCCAGGTCACGAATCCGCAAGCCAACGTGTCGTTCAAGAATCAGGACGGCACGACGACGACGCTGATGAATCTCCTCACCGTTTCGGGCTGGAATCAGGACCAGAACTATCTACCGGCACTCTCGGAACTCGGAGTGCCGGTCGCGGATCGCGTGTTTGGCCTCGGTCACTTTCTGCGTCCGTGCATGGTCGAACTCATCGGCTGCACCAACGTGCTGCTGCAGAATTACCACACCCAGAACACACCGTTCTGGCAGCATCACCCGACCGATTGTACGAACGTGGTGATCGACGGCGTGTTTGCGGACAGCATCGGCCCGAACAACGACGGCTTCGACCCGGATGCGTGTAATTACGTGCTGGTGCAGAACGTCCAGTTCAATACCGGCGACGACTGCATCGCGATCAAGTCCGGCAAGTGCCTCGACACGGAATACGGCCCGATGCAGAACATCGTAGTGCAGAACTGCACGATGCAGAGCGGTCACGGCGGGCTCACGATCGGCAGCGAAATGAGTGCGGGCGTGCAAAACGTCTACGCGCGCAATCTGACAATGGAAAACGCGAATTGGGCAACCAATCCGCTGAACATCGCGCTCCGCTTCAAGACCAACATGAATCGTGGCGGGTTCATCAACAACGTGTGGATCACTGGCGTGACGCTGCCCAATGGCGTGAACCTGACGGGCAAATACGGTGGCGGCGCGCTGGGCTCGAGCGTACCGGGTTCGGTCCCCGGTACGGGCACCGTCGGTCTCACGGCCAATCCGTCTACCGGCCAGGGCGGGCTGATCACGTTCGACTGCGATTACAGCCCCTCGGGCGACGCCGTGCGCTGGAACCCTGCGACGATCAACAACGTCAACATCTCGAACGTGAATGCGACCAACACGTCGGGGGCGGTGAGCTACGCGCTGACTTCGGGTTTCCCAGCGACGTCGGGTTCGTGCTTCCAGGCAATCGTCGCGCAGGGTCCGGTGGCGGTGGACTACAACGGTCCGCTACCCGTGCCTACGGTGCAGCCGATTACCGGCGTGACGATCTCGGACTGCAACCTGGGCACGCCGATCTGCACGGGACCAGCGACGACGAGCACGCCTGGGCCGTTCTTCGTGAACAACGTGAACGGCATCACGCTGAACAACGTCGTGATCGCCGGCACCACGTACACCGCGAAGCTGACGGGCTGACGTTGGTGCGCACGGGCGCGGGGCAACCTGCGTCCGTGATTGCGAGTCAAAAAAATGGCGGTGCCCGAGTGGACACCGCCATTTTCACTACCCGACGCGCTTCGCTGCCGGATCAGACCACAGCTTATTTTGCGACCGCACCCGGCGCCGCCCAGCGCGGATCCGGCGCTTTGTCAGTGCTTCGCGCGAGCAGACACACCACGGCGGCCGCGATGATGTCGAACACCGCCAGCACCACAAACAACGGGCTGTAGCCGATCTGCGTGACCAGCACGCCGAATAGCGCCGTGAACGCCGCCGCGCCGAGATAACCCGCCATGCCGCCCATGCCGGTGGCGGTGGCGACTTCGTTCTTGCCGAACATGTCGGAAGTGATCGCGTACAGCGCACCCGACAAGGTCTGGTGAGCAAAGCCGCCGACGCACAGCAGCGCGACGGCCGCGTAAGGACTCGCCACCAGCCCGACGCAGGCGGGCCCGATCATGCAGAGCGCGCCGACCACAAAGACCATCTTGCGCGACGTGAACAGCGAGACCTTCGCGTACTTATGAAACAGCGGGCTGAGGTAGCCACCGAGCACACAGCCGATATCCGCCGCCAGAAAAGGCATCCACGCGTACAGCGCGACTTCCTTCAGGTTCATGTGACGCTCGGTCATCATGTACAGCGGGATCCACGCGTTGAAGGTCTGCCAGGCCGGCTCGGAAAGAATCCGCGGAATGCCGATGGCCCAGAAGTCGCGGCTGCCGAGCATGGCGGCCCAACTGCGTTTGACCGCGCCGGCTTCGCTGTGCTTTGCCTCCTGCCCGCTGAGGATGTAATCGCGCTCGGCGTCGCTCAACAGCTTCTGTTTCTGCGGATGCTTGTACAACAGCATCCACAGCGCGCTCCAGACAATCCCCGCCACGCCGACGATCAGGAAAGCCCATTGCCATTGACCGTGCAGCAACGCCCAAACGACCAGCGGCGGCGCCAGCAGCGCGCCGATGGACGAACCGATATTGAACCAGCCGATCGCGACGGAACGCTCTTTGGCCGGGAACCACTCGCTCGTCGCCTTGACGCCGGCCGGGATGCCCGCCGCTTCGGCGATACCGAGCACGCCGCGAAAGAACGCGAGGCTGCGCCAGCCCGTCGACCATGCCGCCGCGGCACACGCCAGCGACCAGGCCAGCGCGAACGCCGCAAAGCCGATCTTGGTGCCGACGGTGTCGAGCACGTAGCCCGCGACCGGCTGCATAAACGCATAGCAAAGCTGCCAGGCCACCACGACGTGCGAATACTGCACGGTCGTGATGTCGAGGTCCTTCATCAGCGTCGGCGCCGCCACCGACAACGTATTGCGCGCGAGATAATTGATGATGAGCCCGGCCGCGACCAGACTGACCATCCACCAGCGGATGCCCTTGATTTTCATGACTACGTCTCCTCGTATTCCTTGACCGCTCAGACGGGCCGGCCCGGGGTGTCGCTGCCCGCGGCATCGTCGCGCGAGTAGTCGATGCCGACGAAGCTGCCGCCCTGGTAACGCTGACCCAAGGCATCGAGCGGATTCGGCCGCGTCAGAATGTCCTCGGCGTAGACTTCGGCGTCCTGCGTTGGCTGATAACCCAGACGCTCGGCACCGCTGTTGTCCCACCAGCTACGCTTATTGGCCGACACACCCCACACGGTGATGAAGCCGACGTCCTCTGCTTCGACACAGCGGTCGAGGAAATGCAGCAGGTCGCGATGACCGAACCAGGTGCTCAGGTGCCGCTGCTCGGTGGGCCGTTCAAGGCAACTGCCGATCCGCACGCAAATACTCTCGATGCCATGCTTATCCCAATACATGCGCGCGAGTGCTTCGCCCCATACCTTGCTCAGGCCGTAGAAACCGTCCGGGCGCAGCGCACAGTCGAGATCGAGATGCTCGGTGACCGGATACATGCCGATCGCATGGTTGGAGCTCGCGAACACCACGCGCCGAACGCCTTGCCGGCGCGCGCCTTCGTACACCTCAACCAGTGCGCGCAGATTGTTGTCGATGATTTCAGGCAGAGGCCGCTCGACGCTCGTACCCGCGAAATGAATCAGCACGTCGACGCCCTCCAGCAGACGATCGACGACGGCGGGATCGCGCAGGTCACCGTGCATCACGTCCTCGCCTTCCACCAGCGGCACCAGGGCCCTGGATCCCGCGGCGGAACGCAAGGGGGTCCCGCGTGCGATCAACGCCGCACGTACTACCGAGCCGAGCTGGCCGCCGGCTCCACTCAGGGCAATCTTCTTCATAGGGGTTCCTTTACAGCGCCGCGCGCGATGAGAGCCGGAGGACGACTCGCAGTTAAGCCGTAGCGGCAATGGACCAAGATGGGTCGTCTAGTTGTACGATAACGTACTATCCATCAACGCGAGGGCGATTTCAACTAGGCAATTACCCGTATTCACTCTCACCTACGGGGAAATTGTCTTTAATAAACAGACGTATATGTCATCTATTATTATGTGATGTCATACAACGTAATTGCGCAAATTGAAGGCAAACCCGAGACCTCACCGGATCTATCCGGTTGCTCAACGGTGCTTAGACATCGATCGATGTTTTCGCCATCGCGCCATTCCACCGGCTGGTGGTTCGCCCGGCATTGCGTCGAGCGGGGCACGCATCGGCTGCGTCAACCGTCTGACTGATTCAGCCATGCTGCATGGCAAGCAGCACGGCCTGCGCATGGCAATCGCCACACGCAAGCCGCGCGCGTTACGTCAACGCGCTTACGAGCCGATGAATTCCAGCAGATCGCCATTCACCTTGTCCGCCTCGACCGTGCACATGCCATGCGCGCCGCCCGGGTAGACCTTGAGCGTGGCGTTCTTCACGATCTTCGCCGTCTTGCGGCCGGCGGCGTCGATTGGCACGATCTGGTCGTCGTCGCCATGCAGGACCAGCGTCGGCACGTCGATCTTCTTCAGGTCTTCCGTGTAGTCGACTTCGGAGAACTGCTTGATGCAGTCGTACAAGCCCTTGATCGAGCCGACCATGCCTTGCGCCCAGAACGAATCGATCACGCCTTGCGACACCTTCGCGTTCGGACGGTTGTAACCGTAAAACGGCAGCGCCAGGTCCTTGAAAAACTGCGAACGATCCGCCTCGACACCCTTGCGAATACCGTCGAACACGTCGATCGGCGTGCCTTCGGGATTGCTCTCTGTCTTGAGCATCAGCGGCGGCACCGCGCCGATCAGCACAGCCTTCGCCACGCGTTTCGTACCGTGGCGGCCGATGTAATGCGCGACTTCGCCACCGCCGGTCGAATGCCCGACCAGGGTCGCGTCCTGCAGGTCGAGGTGCTCGATCAGCGCCGCGAGATCGTCGGCGTAGGTATCCATGTCGTTGCCGTCCCAGGTCTGCGCCGAACGGCCATGACCGCGCCGGTCGTGCGCGATCACGCGAAACCCTTTGTTGCCGAGGAACAGCATCTGCGCATCCCACGCATCCGCGGACAATGGCCAGCCGTGTGAGAACACAACCGGGCGGCCCTTGCCCCAGTCTTTGTAGAAAATTTCCGTACCGTCTTTCGTGGTGATCGTGCTCATCTGCTGACTCCTTTGGATGAAGTCTGCCGTTGCCGGCAGGTGGATGAAGCGTGCCTCTCAAACCATTCGGGCGACACAAACAGTGCCGCCCGACGAAAACCGCTAACAGCGAATGCCATGACGAACTCGACGCGCATTCAGGCAGAACATTGGAGAAAAGTGACCGGTCGATGCGCGATGAAGCGCTTATTCAAGCATGGCACGGTCTGCAACACACTTTGATGACGGACTCACGAAGAACCGAATCAGTTCACGTGCTATTCGAAATAACTATCAGGGATGAAGACCCAGATGACGACGCGAAGCTCGCCCGTTTCGGGCCTGCGGCAAGCCAATATGAACCGCTCATTAGCTGCTTGCATGGTAGAAGCAAACTAGCTGGTTGGCTAGCTAACCGGCTCACCTTCTGTCGATACGCTGCGCTGATATGCGGCGGCGTGTGGCAAGCAACTGTTTATCTCGATTGCGTAGCTGGCGTGGCGGGGACTTGACCCGCCACGCGTCGGCACAGAAGTCGAGACCGCGATGCGGCAGCGCGGTCTATTGCCGCAGCTGCGCGGCCGGCCGGGAAAAAACACTCAAAGGCATACTCAGGAAAACTTGATACCTATCAAGGCGTTGCCGTCTCAAAATCGAAAACAGCCGCACAACAACGCGGTTTTTTGACGCACCTCGCACCGCAGCAAAAAAATCCTCGTTCCTCTACTCTTGCGCCATCTGCCCATCGCAGTGCGCACCGACAGCGGTCGACGCGCGTAGTCCACCTTCGGGCACGACGCACATAAAAAGCACTTCACGCTCATGACCTCCGCTCTATCGGCATTCGATCTCGCCCGCATTCAGTTTGCGTTCACCGTCTCGTTTCACATTGTTTTTCCGGCGCTCAGCATCGGCCTCGCCAGCTTCATCGCCGTCCTCGAATGGCGCTGGCTGAAAACCGGCAAGACATACTACAAAGATCTTTGCCTGTTCTGGTCGAAGATCTTCGCAGTCGCCTTCGGGATGGGCGTGGTTTCCGGCGTCGTGATGAGTTATCAGTTCGGCACTAACTGGTCGGGCTTCTCCAGTTTCGCCGGGCCGATTACCGGACCGCTGCTGATGTACGAGGTCATGACCGCGTTCTTCCTCGAAGCGGGCTTCCTCGGCATCATGCTGTTCGGCTGGCAGCGCGTGAGTGCGCGCGCCCACTTCGGCGCCACGCTGATGGTGGCGATCGGCACGCTGATCTCGACCTTCTGGATTCTCGCGTCCAATAGCTGGATGCAAACGCCGCAAGGCTTTGAAGTCGTGAACGGCCACGTCGTGCCGCTCGACTGGTTCAAGATCATTTTCAATCCGTCGTTCCCGTACCGGCTCGCGCATATGGCGCTGGCGGCCTTCATCGTCGCGGGGCTGGTGGTGTCGGCGGTGGGCGCGTGGCATCTGCTGCGCGGCCGGCGCGATCCGGCCGTCAAGAAGATGTTCTCGATGGCGCTCTGGCTGCTGCTGATCCTTACGCCGATCCAGGCATTCGTCGGCGATCAGCACGGTCTGAACACGCGCAAGTATCAGCCCGCCAAGATCGCCGCGATCGAAGGACTGTGGGAAACCGAGAAAGGCGGCACGGCGCTGAATCTGTTCGGCATTCCTGATATGCAAGCGGAGACCACGCGTTATGCCGTGTCGATTCCGCACCTTGGCAGCCTGATCCTCACGCATAGCTGGGACGGCGAGATTCGTGGCCTGAAGGAATTCCCGCCGCAAGACCGGCCGAACTCGACGGTGGTGTTCTGGAGCTTTCGCATCATGGCCGGGCTCGGCGTGCTGATGATCCTGATGTCTCTCGCCGCATGGACACTGCGCCGCCGCGAACGGCTGTTCGAAGCGAAGTGGTTTCAGCGGGTCGCCGTGGCAATGGGCCCGACCGGCTTCATTACGCTGCTGGCAGGTTGGGTCACCACGGAAGCCGGCCGTCAGCCGTGGGTGGTGTACGGCGTGATGCGCACCTCGCAGGCGGTGTCGCCGCTCACCACGCAGCAGGTCGGCATCTCGCTGATGGCGTTCGTGGGCGTCTACTTCCTCGTGTTCGGCACCGGCATCTACTACATGCTCAAGCTGATGCGCTCGGGTCCAGCACTGCCGGGACAGACGCCGCACGGCATGCCTGAACCCACGCCGAACCAGACCGCGCGCCGACCGCTGTCCGCCGCCGATCAGATGATCGACGCCGCCTAACTTCACCGCCGAAGAGAAAGAAAATGGACGTAACCGTAGCGTGGGCCGCGATCATCGCGCTGGGCCTATTCATGTACGTGGTGCTGGACGGCTTCGATCTGGGCATCGGCATCGTCTTCCCGTTCTTCCCCGACGAGAAGGAACGCGACCTGATGATGAACACCGTCGCGCCCGTATGGGACGGCAACGAAACCTGGCTGGTGCTCGGGGGTGCCGCGTTGTTCGCGGTGTTTCCGGTGGTCTATTCGACCGTGCTGTCGGCGCTCTATCTGCCGCTGATCTTCATGCTGGTATGCCTGATCTTTCGCGGCGTATCGTTTGAAATTCGCGCCAAGGCCAAGCGCACGAAACATCTGTGGGATCTGGCGTTCATCGGCGGCTCGGCGGGCGCGACGTTCTTCCAGGGCATCGTGCTGGGCGCGTTCCTGCAAGGCATTCCCGTGATCGACGGCGGCTATGCGGGCGACGCCTTCGGCTGGCTCACGCCGTTCAGTCTGCTGACGGGTCTCGGTCTGGTCATCACCTACGCGCTGCTCGGCTGCTGCTGGCTGGTCGCGAAAACCGAAGGCGATCTGCAACGCCGCCTGCATCGCGTGGTGTGGCCGCTGACGCTGGTACTACTCGGGTTCATCGCGATGGTCAGCCTGTGGACACCGCTGCAAGATCCGAATATCGCGCAACGCTGGTTCCACGACAGCCTGTTCTACCGTCTGCTGCCGGTGCCGTTCCTCGTGGCGATCTGCGCGTTTTTCATGCGCCGCGCGGTGCGTGAGCGGCATCACAACACGCCGTTCGTGCTGGCGCTGCTGCTGGTGCTGCTCGGCTATGCCGGGCTGCTGGTGAGTCTGTGGCCGTATGCGATTCCGTCGAGCATGACGCTGTGGGAAGCCGCCGCGCCGCGCTCGAGCCAGATGTTCACGCTGGTTGGCGCAGCGGTGATTCTGCCGATTATCATCGCCTATACGACGATGGGTTACTGGGTATTTCGTGGCAAGGTGCGTCATGACGACCAACATCACTATCACTAAGGACACGGGCAGTCACGCCACGGGCCGTCACGCCGCGGGCAGCACTTCGCAAACACCGGGCCGCAAACTGCCCGGCTGGCTGTGGTTCATCGCGCTTTGGTGCTTCGGCGTAGCCTCCGCGGTGTCGCTCGGTTTCGCGTTCAAGCTTCTGATGAATGCGACGTTGTTCGCGGTCAAATGAAGCTGTCAATGAAACCTGTTTTTGCGTGATTTCATCCGGCGCGCATAACCTTCGGATTCCCGCGTGGACGGCTTAAAAATTGAGGCATGCGGCTCGTCTTCGTAGCAAGCCGGAACCTATGCGCGGGAGACCTGCCTATACACCATGCTGGTGCAGCGAACCAGCCGGCGATCACACAAATAGAGTGTTAAATGGGCGGCAAACCGGAAGGCGCGCCGCGCCATCGATCGGCATATGAAACGCGGGGTAGCCGGCAATGACGCGATTCGACAATAGAAGTAAAACGGCAAGTAAAGCCAGAAGCCGCAGAGCCTCACGCTTTGAAGGCAGCAGCACAGCGGCGGCAGTCCACCACGCGCAGGCCCGACTCGCGGAGACATCATGAAGTTTCTTGTGGCCGACGACCATGAACTGATCCGGCAAGGCGTCAAAGGGCTACTGCGCGGCCTCGATCCCGATGCGCAATTCGACGAGGCCGATAGCTGGGAAACACTCGCCGCCGCCGCGCGGCCCGACGCCAATCACGACCTTGCCATCGTCGATCTGCATATGCCGGGCATGAGCGGCGCGTCGTCGCTTGAAGTGCTGTTGAAGGCGAACCCCGCGTTACCGGTCGTCGTGCTTTCCGCCGAAGAATCGCCCGACGAAATGCGCGCGGTGCTGGCCGCCGGCGCGCTCGGCTTCGTGCCCAAGCGGCAACCCGCCAGCGTGATGCTCAAGGCAATCGAACTGGTGTTGTCAGGGGGCGCCTACGTGCCGATGGAAGCGCTCAGCCTGCTGGGTTCGCGCGAGACGCAGAGTGCACCGGCGCACACCGGCGCGCCCGACGAAGTTGCCGCTCAGGGCACCGCGCACGCCACCCCTCAGGCCGGCGCCGCGCTTACCGAACCGATCACGCAAATCCAGGCGCTGCAGCCGCACCAGCAACATTTGCTGGAGAACCTGTCGCCAAGACAGCAGGACATCATGCGGCTGGTGCATCGCGGCTGGACCAACAAGATGATCGCGCGCGAGCTGGGTGTCGCTGAAGGAACGGTCAAGGTGCATCTGTCGGTGATCTTCCGGGCGCTCGGCGTGCACAACCGGTCCACTGCGATCGCCGTGATCAATGGCTGGCTCGAGGCCGGGAAAACCCTGTGATACCGGGTTGGCGGCGCGGGTCTGCAGGCGGCCTGCGGGAGGCTGCCTCTCTATTTACAGCTCGTATTGGGATTGATTTGCGATTGAGCCCGCGCTCGGGCGAGCGGCGAGCGGCGAGCCCGGATCCTCACGTCGTGTCCTTCAGCGCTCCCTTCCCCAGCCCCGTTCCCGCTTCGTAGTGGACGCTCTGCGCTTCGCCCGCACGCATTTCCAGCGTGGGCGCCGGGCGCCCTTTGTCCAGTTCCGCTTGTTGCCACAGCATTTCCAGGGTGCGCCGCAAACGCGCCGGCGTGACGGGCTTATGTAGCACCGGAATTCCCTGCAAGGCCAGCGCCGCCAGTTCCGCCGATGCCATATCGCCCGTAATCAGCAACGTCACCACACCTTCATACCCCGCCCTTGCCAGCACATTGCGCACGGCGGTGAGCGCCTGCGCACCGGTTCGGTGATTCGCCAACTGGTAGTCGCATAACACGGCGTCCGGCACGAAGCCCTGTTCCAGCGCCGCGAGCGCGTCGGCCTCGTCGCGTGCGCCATGCACGATGCAACCCCAGCGTCCCAGCAGACTGGTGAGGCCTTCGAGAATCGACGGTTCGTCGTCGATGCACAGGACGCGCCGCCCTTGCGCTGACGGTCCGCCCGCCACAGCCTCGTTCAGGCTGGCGACAATCCCGCCGGCGTCGCCGGCCTGCACCGGAAAGCGGAACACCGAGCCGCGGCCGGGCGCCGAGCGCATCTGCAATTCACCGCCGAGCATCTCGACGAGGCGCTTCACCGTCGGCAAGCCCAAACCGTGGCCCTGGCGTGCGTCGCGCTGCGGATTGGCGACCTGATAGAACTCTTCGAAGATGTGCTCATGTTCCTCAGCCGGAATCCCGATGCCGGAGTCGCGTACTTCGATATAACCACCCGAACGACGCCCGGCGCGGCGATAGCCGACCCAGATCGCGCCTTCTTCGGTATAGCGCACCGCGTTCGAGAGCAGGTTGCTCAGCACGCGCTCGAGCAGCACCGGATCGTCGTGCACGACCGCCGAGGCCGGCGCGATCCGCAGCGCCAGGCCCTTGGCTGCGGCTTGCGGGCGGTACTGGCTACCGACCCGCTCGAACAGTTCCGAAACCCGGAAATGCAAGCGGATCACCTGGGTCACGCCGCTTTCGAGTCTGGCGAGATCGAGCACCTGGTTGAACAACTGATTCAACGCCTCGACGTTATAGACGATGTGCTGCGCCGTCTTCGCATGCTGCACGGGCGTCGCCGCCGGGTCGTTGAGCGAAGCCGCCAGCAGGCCGATCGCATGCAGCGGCTGGCGCAAATCGTGGCTCGCGGCCGCAAAAAAACGCGTTTTAGCGAGACTGGCCTCTTCGGCGACACGCTTTTGCGCCGCCAGCGACTCCGCCAGGTACTGCTGATCGACGCGCGCCTGCACGACCTGCTGGAACAGCTTGCGGTAGCTCAGCGCATAGACGTTGATCGCGCAGAAGAAGAACGCGAGGACGATCGCGAGAATCGTGCGATCGAACGTATGCGCGCCGAAATGCAGCACGATAGTCGGAAACAGCAGAAACGGGATCGCGGTCGAAAAGTTCAGCAGGTCGAAGCCGTTCGACATGAACACGCCGGCCGCGAGCGTGACGAGCATCACCGTATGCAGCAGCGGCAAATTGGTTTGCGGACTCTGGAACGCGAACCACACCGCGAGGCCAGGCGCACTGTACAGCAGCACGCCACGCACTGCGTGCAGGTTGATCCAGCCGCGCGGCGTAGTGAGATGCGGGTAGCGGCGATTGCAGATCCACAGCGCGAGGCTGCTGCAATTGGCCACCGCATAAAACCCGAAGCACGTGATGAACAGCGGCGGCGACGGCACATTCGGCCAGTAGATCGCCACCAGCACCGCGATCGAGAACCAGTGCGAAAAGAAGGCGATCGGATCTTGCGCATACAGCACGCGCACCAGGTCTTCGTCGATTGCACGCTGGATGGGGTCGGCCCGCATCATGCGGTCTCCTTTGTCGACCGCAGTTAGCGCTTCAGCGCTTACTGCGGTCCCATGCATCTTTGCGGTCGACCAGAGTTAGTGCTTCAGCACTTACTCTGGTCCCATGCATCTTTGCGGTCGACCGCAGTTAGCGCTTCAGCGCTTACTGCGGTCCCATGCATTCTGCGGTTGTTTCAAACGGCAAACAGACAAACAACCGGGCCGACGCGGGGACGGTTTACCCGGCAGTTTACCCATCAGCTACCACTTAATCCATATAGGCGAAGGCGCCGCCGGAAACCATACTGGCTTCACGTTCCAGCGCGGCTCACCGTTTCAGACACTCCGTTGCTTGCCTGCAGTCGAGGCTCCCCGCGCTCCTTGTCCTACCCCTTATGGAGGTTTTCATGGGCGCAGTTCCGAGCCACGCGTTCGTCCGCAATCTCGACGATGCGATCCTGCCCGACCTGTGGCGTCGACGTACCCAGTTGTCCGCCGACGAAATGGTGTCGATGGTCGAGCTGGTCAAGCGGGCGCTGCGGACCTATCACCCGCTCGAGTTGCAGGCGCTCGGCGAGGACAAGGAAGAACTGGTCGCGCAGTTCATCTATTCGAAAGTGCTGCGCCTCGCGCCGGGCCATACGGAAACCAATGCCTGCGCCGAAAGCGCGCCGTCCAATGGCTACGCACTGTGCGCGTATTTTCGCCGCTACCTGATCGACTGCCTGCGCAGCGCCGGCCACCAGCGCAATGTGTCGATGGAAAACGAAGGCATGGCGCAGGAAATCGATCTGCACGCGCACGCGCTGGAAGACCCGGTCGAAAGCGTGCTGCTGCAATACGGGCTTGATGAACAACGCGTGCGGTTCGCGGCGCGCGCTTTTATCGACAGCCTCGACGAGCCGGAGCGCATCGTACTGGCCGGCAGCCTCGGCTGGTGCTCGGAAGGAAAAGGCGGTCTGTCGGCAGTCGCTGCTCAGCATCGTGTGCCCTCGTATCACTATCGTGCCGTCAAACTCGGCGTCACCATGAAAAAGACGGCCGGCGCCGACGATTTTTCCAATACCAAGATCGGCCGCTGGCTGACCGACGTGCTCGGCATCGAGATCGACATCGACAATCGCGCGGCGATTCTGCTCGTACTGAACCTGCTCGCCGCCGAATCGAGCGACAGCGAATTGAATGAAGTAGCCGCCTAATAGCGCACTGTCAAACTCGCGCGGGCCGAGGGCGGCGCTGCTTCCCTTTTACAAATCGCGCACGCGCCGGTCGCCGCTCGCCATGCTTCACGCCCCATGCTTCATGCCGCACGCGCCACGCGCCACGTACGATGCGCCTTTTTTTGTCATCGCGCACCGCCTACGATAAAAAAGCCTTAGCCACACACCGTCTTCCTTCCGAAGTCCGGGTTCCCCTACCCGGCATCTCCTTCCTGATGAGGTGGTCTCCATGAACCGCTTATCGAGCGCCCTGACGGCGATGCAAGCGCATTACGACGTGGTGGTGGTGGGTTCGGGCTACGGCGGTGCGATTGCCGCGAGCCGGATGGCGCGCGCGGGCAAAAGTGTGTGCGTGCTCGAACGCGGACGGGAATTCATGGCCGGCGAATATCCGCGCACGCCGCTCGAAGGCGCCGCGCAGATGCAGTACAACACGGCACTCGCGCAAATCGGCTCACCGCTCGCGCTGCTCGAAGTGCACGTGAATGAGCAGGTGAACGCAGTGGTGGGCTGCGGGCTGGGCGGCACGTCGCTGATCAACGCAAACGTCGCGCTGGAAGCCGAACCGCGCTTATGGAACGACGAGCGCTGGCCCGCCGCGCTGCGCGAGGACCAAACGGGCCGCGACAAGGGCTACGAACTGGCCCGCGCCATGCTGCAGCCATCGGCGGTATCCGGCGATTTCCTGCAGTTGCCGAAACTGCAGGCGCTCAAAAAATCCGCGCAGGCGCTCGGCATGGAAGATCGCTTTTACCCGCCAGAGATCACCGTCACCTTCGAGGACCGTGTCAACGCCGCGGGCGTCGAGCAGCAGGCCTGCGTCGGATGTGGCGATTGCAACTCGGGTTGCAATTACGACGCAAAAAATTCGACGCACATGAACTATCTGCCCGATGCGGTCGCGCACGGCGCCCATATTTTCACGGGCACGCCGGTGCATTCGGTGTTGCGCGACGCAGCCACGCAAAAATGGATCGTGCGTTTTCAGGAGGTGAAGCTGGGCCGCGAGAGCTACGACGCGCCTGATCTGTTCGTGAGCGCCGATCTCGTGATCGTGTCGGCCGGCACGATCGGTTCCACCGCGCTGCTGTTGCGTTCGCGCAAGGAGGGGCTGACCGTATCGGACATGCTCGGCAAACACTTCACCGGGAACGGCGACGTACTGGCCTTTGCGTACAACACCGATCAGGTAATTAATGGGGTCGGCTGGGGCACGCACAAGAAGGGCGAGATTGCGCCGGTCGGGCCGACCATCACCGGCATCATCGACCACCGCAACACCGCTGACGTAAAAGACGGTTTCGTGATCGAAGAGGGTTCGCTCGCCGGACCGGTCGGCGCCGCGCTGGTCGCCCTGCTCGGCGGCGCCGCGCCGTTCGAAGGCGTCGAGATTCCCGCGCCGCGCGCGGCCGGGGAACATCCCGGCTACGACGCACGCGTGATCGAAAGTTTCCTGCGCGGCCCCTATCACGGCGCACTCAACCACACGCAAACTTACCTGGTCATGGCGCATGACGACGAAAGCGGCCAGATCAGCGTGAATGACACCGGCAGGCCGCGCATAGACTGGCCAAACGCCGGCCAACAGCCGATCTTCCAGACCGTCGAAGCAACGCTCGAGAAGGCGCAAACGCCGCTCGGCGGCAAATACGTGCGCAACCCCATTTCGACCAGATTGCTCAAGAACCGCACCGTCACCGTGCATCCGCTCGGCGGCTGCGGAATGGGCGAGGATGCCGGGCGCGGTGTCGTCGACCATCAAGGCCGCGTCTTCAGCGGCACGGCGGGCAATGCCGTGCACGAAGGCCTGTATGTGATGGATGGCGCCGTCATGCCCATGTCGCTCGGCGTCAATCCGCTGTTGACGATTTCTGCGCTCGCGGAACGCAATTGCGCGCTGCTCGCCAACGCGCGGGGCTGGAAGATCGACTACCTGGCGAAGGGTACGGCCGGCACACCGACACCCCAAAAAATCGGCCTGCGCTTCACCGAAACGATGATCGGCACTTACACGCCGGCCGTGCAGGGTGAAGCCGCCACCAGTCCGATTGAATTCACGCTGACTGTCGAATCGGACGATCTGGCCGCGATGCTGAGCAATCCGCAACATCTGGCCCACACCACCGGCACGCTGACCTGCCCCGCGCTCTCCGCGCAACCGATGACGATCACGGACGGGACCTTCAACCTGTTCGTGGTCGACGAATCGGACGTGGACGAACGCAACATGAATTACCGCATGACGCTCAATTCCACTGAAGGCAAGACCTACACCCTGACCGGGCAAAAGATCATCACGCGCACGTCGCCGATCAATCTGTGGGAACAGACCAACACGCTCTACGCCGACATCCGCGGCTCGGCGCAAGCGGATGCGCTGCCGCTTGGCCACGCAACGCTGATCATCACACCCGAAAATTTCCTCAAGCAGCAACGCACGCTTGAAGTGACCAACACGCCTGATCTGAAAACGCGTCTTGAATGGACCCTGAAGTTCGGCAAGTTTTTTGCCGGCGTATTGTTCACCGAATACGGCGGCGTCGCCGCGCCGTTGCAGTTTTACGATCCGAAGGCGCCGCCGCGGCTGAAGCGCGTGCTGCGCGCTCCGGCGCCGCAAGTGGTCTTCTTCGATACGCCCGATGGGACCCGCCTGCGGCTCACGCGCTACGCCGGCTCGCCCGACAAACCGCTGCGTCCCGTGCTGCTGATCCACGGCTCAGGCGTGTCGAGTCGCATCTATTCCACCGATCTGATCGCGACCAACCTCGTGGAGTTTCTCAGCACGGCCGGCTACGACGTGTGGCTGGTCGATCTGCGCGTCAGCATCGAAATGCCGAGCGTGCTGGTGCCGACCAACGTCGACAAGGTCGCTCGCGAGGACATTCCCGCGGCGGTCGCCAAAGTGCGGGAAGTAACCGGCGCGCCAGACATTCAGGTGCTGGGCCACTGCATGGGCGGGTTGGCGTTGACCATGTCGCTGCTGTACGGCCTCGATGGCGTGCGCTCGGCGCTCATCTCCCAGGTGTCCGCGCATCCGGTGCCGGGCACGCTGGAAAAGATCAAGTGCGGCCTGCACGTGCCGGACATCATGGAACATCTCGGCGTGCTCGACCTGACCGCCTTCACGGAGCACCGGTCGTGGCCTCAGAATCTGCTCGATGAAGCGTTGCGGCTCTATCCGCTCAATCACAAACAGGGCTGCGGCAGCCCGATTTGCCATCGCGCCACCTTCCTTTACGGCTTGCTCTACGAACATGAAAAACTGAACGAGACGCTGCATGCCAATCTGCAGGAAATTCTAGGCGTGCATGATGTCTCGGTCTTCAAGCATCTCGCCGCAATGGTGCGAGCGGGCAAGGTCGTCGACGCCGGGGGCCGGGACGTCTACCTGAGCGGTGCCGACGGCATGAAAGGCCTGGAGGGTATGCGTTTGCCGATCGGCTTTATCCACGGCGAAAAAAACGAAACCTATCTGCCGAAGAGTACGCAACTGACGTACGACATGCTGGTCAAGCAGTTCCCCGAGCAGCCTTACGAGCGGCACATCATTCCAGGCTACGGGCACATTGACTGCATCTTCGGCAAGAACGCGGCCGTGGATGTATATCCCTTGATTGCGCGGTATCTGAATGCGCATTGACGAAGCTTGAGTCGGTATATACCTACATGGCTCGACTCATATTCCGTATGGACTCGGAAGCATAGTTCGAGACACAATGTGCCCGGCGAGGGGCGGTCGGCACGCGAACTCCCGCTTTGACATTCTCGCGTACACGGAACGCGTGCGATCCGTCCATCTTGCCTGGCAGAACAAAACCGAGCCCCTCTTTCGATAGCTGCAAAGTTAAAGGGCATCACCCATCAAGACGATTTCACTAAAAACTATGGAACAGTTGACCTTCGGGGCCTGCGTAAAAAAAGGCTGGATCAGTTCGTGGCAAGCCGTCACGCAAATGCCCTGGTTGTTCCTGGGCGTTTGCGCGGTACTGGCCTGCACGTCGCTGCTGGCCGGCCCGCACCCTGCCGCTGTCACGACCACCGACGGCGTCGACGCGACGGCACATCTCGGCCAGAGGCTGCTTCCGCTAGTCTGGACCGCGCTGCAATTGGCCGTGGGGGGCACGTTGACCATCAAGGTCCATCGTTTCGTGCTGCTCGGCGAAGGCGTGCAGCCGCTCGTACCGCTCAACGGCAAGCCGCTCGGCCGCTACGCGCTGGTCTCGCTTGTCGTCGTGCTGACGATGCTGGTGTTTGCCGGCCTGGGTTTCGTCGCCATGCGCATGGTGCGGCTGGGCGTCCTGATCTACCTGCCCATGCTGGTGATCTACCTGTTCGTCACCATGCGGCTGATCCTGCTCTATCCGGCCATTGCGCTCGGCAGCAGGCTCGCGCTGCGCGCCGCCTGGAAAGACAGCCGCGGGCATGTATGGAGCATGATCGCCGTGGGCTTCGTCACGTATCTGCCGGTCTTCGTGCTGAGCGCCATTTTTCTCTTCGTCGCGGGCCCCAGAATGCAGGCCGGGCACGCGACCCAGGACGCGGCTGTCATCGCGATCGTGCAGGCGCTGCTCAATGCCATCTTCATCGTGTTCGCCGCGGCCTCGCTGTCATGGCTGTACCGGCGTTACGCCAGCGAACTGCTGACGCACGCCGAAGACGCACCACGCTAAAACGCGCGGTACGCGCGGTACGCGTTGCTCAGAACAGCTTGCCCGGATTCAGAATGCCGTGCGGGTCCAATGCCTGTTTGATCGCGGCCATTGCGGCCAATTCAGCAGGCGAGCGCGAGATCGGCAAGAACTCGCGCTTGAGCAAGCCGATCCCGTGTTCCGCCGACACCGACCCGTGCAACGGCCCCAGCATCTCATAGACGAACGCATAGACCGCGTGATGGTCGACGCCGGGGATCGAATGGCCGTCAACGGTGACATGCAGATTCGAATCGCCGATATGGCCGAAGAAATACGACGCATTGCCCGGCCAGCGTTGCTCGAGCGCCGTGCGGCAACGGTCGACGAAAGCGCCGATCTCGCTGATCGGCAAGCTCACGTCGAAGTTGATCGCGTCGAGCCGCACCGGAAATTCAGCGGTGCATTCGCGAATCGCCCATAACGCCCGTACGTCGGCCACCGATTGCGCGATCACCGCGTCGCGAATCGCGGCCGAGTCGAGCGCGTCGGTCAGGGCGGCGGAGAAACGTTCGCCGTTATCACCGGCGTCGAAACTCGCGTGTTCGATCAGTGCATAGAGCGGGTGCGACTCCGCGAACGGCGAGCGCGTGCCCGTCAGCTTCACGCCGAAATCGTAGAAGTCCGGCCACATGATTTCAAACGCGCCGATGTCGTTGCCAAAGCGCGTCGACAGGCGGCGCAGCAGGCTCACGGCGGCGTCGTAACCGTCGAGTGCGACGAGCGCCGTGTGACGCGCCGCGCGTTGCGGATGGAGCCGCAGCACCGCGCGCGTGATCACGCCGAGCGTGCCTTCCGAGCCGATGAACCAGTGCTTCGGGTCATAGCCCGTATTGTTCTTGACCATCTTGCCGAGCGAAGTCAGCACGTCGCCATTGGCGAGCACCACTTCAAGGCCGAGCACCTGATCGCGCGCGGTGCCCGACTGGATCACACGATTACCGCCTGCGTTGGTCGCCAGATTGCCGCCGATCTGGCACGAGCCGCGGGCCCCGAGATCGAGCGCGAGTTCGAAGCCCGCTTCGGCTGCGGCTTCCTGCGCGGTTTGCAACGTGGTGCCGGCGCGTACGGTCAGGGTGGCCGAGGCGCTATCGACTTCCTCGACGCCGGTGAGCCGTTCGAGCGACAGCGCGATATCGGTGGCGCGCGCAATCGCGCCGCCGGCGAGACCGGTCATGCCGCCCTGCGGCACCACCGGTTGATGCGCGCCGTGGCAGATGGCCAGCGCGCGCGAGACTTCGGCCGTGCTGCGCGGCAGGAGCAACGCAGCGGGACGCGTCGGATCGTGACGTGTCCAATCGGTCATCGCGCGTTCGCCGATCTGCTCGCCGACCCGCACCGCGTCGTCGCCGAGCGCGGCACGCAGCGCTGCGAGTGTTGCGGAAAGCGGCGCAGCGCTGGGGGTCGCGCTACTGCGTGCGCTATTGCCTGCGGCTGTGCCCGCGCTACCGATTGCAGTGCTGCTTGCATTACCGCCTGCATTGCCCGCCGCGCCGTTTGCCAAACTGTTATCTGTCATGCAGTGGTTCCTTGCGTGCCTGCAACGGCCGCTTTCTTCCGATAACCCATCGAATCGTTGATTCGCCCGAGGATATAGTCACCCGCGGCGACCGGTTGGTACTTGAGGTCCGCTTCGCTCGTCCCAAGCTCACGCGGATCGACCATCGCACCGTAAGTGGGATCATAGAACGTCGCGATCGAATAGCGCTCGCGGCCCGACGCATTGATCACGCGATGCAAGGTGGAGCGAAAGCGATCATTGGTCCAGCGCGCCAGCAAATCGCCGACATTCACCACGAAGCTGCCTTCGACAGGCGGCGCATCGACCCACGTATCGTTGGCGATCTCACGCACCTGCAAGCCGCCCACCTGGTCCTGCCACAGCAAGGTAATGCAACCGTAGTCGGTATGGGGCGCGACACCGAACTGATCCGCGTCCGACTGGGGCGGTTGCGGCGGATAGTAGACCATCTGCGTGCGCTGCATCCGCTTCGTATAACGCGGCGCGAAGAATTGCTCGTCGACGCCAAGACTTAGCGCCACAGCCCGCAGCAGATCGGCGCCGCACGCGGCGAGCGCTTCGTAGTAGCCATAAAGCGCGGGTCGCAGCTCCGGCATGAAATCCGGCCAGTTGTTCGGCCCGCGCAGCGCCTGCCCGGCGAGCACATCGGGATCGTCGTCCGGCAATTCGAGGCCGATGCTGAAGAACTCCTTGTAGTCGGGGCGTGTGGCCTGATACATGGTGGCGTCGCCAAGCGCATTGAAACCTCGATGCCTTTGATTGACCGCCGCGCGCCGCTTCGTCTCCACCGGAAACGCAAAGAACCGGCGTGCCGCCTGTTCGGCTGCGTCGATCGCTGCTTGCGGCACGCCATGATTGACGATGTAGAAGAAGCCGATCGTCGTGCATGCTTCGCGGATTTCGTGCGCCACGCGCGTCACAGCCTGGGGATCGCCCGCGCGGACGCCGGCGAGATCGATGATCGGAATGCGGGTCACGGCCATTGCGTTACTCCCTGGAAGGGTTTGCCGGTTCAACTGATGAATGAGGCTCGCCAATCCTGGCTTGCAAAACGGGGCTTTCAAACCACGCGCGACAAGCTCGCGTGCCTCCTTCGTCCCAGTTGTATATACCGCCAAAAGCGCACTCGCAAGTAGCTTCCCGGTGCTTCACGTAAGGGCTTTTCTCTACTCGCGTGATTATTTATTTCGCGCGAAAACTGCGGTATATACTGCCTCGCATGACTCGCGCCGGGCCCGCCGCCGAACCGCTTGCGCGCGACACCGCTTTGCCAACCGGAGAATCCCATGAGCATCCTTGCAGGCTGGAAGTGTCGTTTGGTCATGCTGGCGTTGTGCGCCGCAAGCGTCACCGCCCATGCGGAAGACCAGCTCGCCAAAGTGAAAAAAGCTGGCGAACTGGTGGTCGGCACCGAGATGCAGTTCGCGCCTTTCGACTTCCTTGAAAACGGCCAGCAAGCGGGCTTCAATAAGGACCTGTTCGCCGAGGTCGGCAAGGAAATGGGCGTGAAGGTGCGCTTTATCGACTTGCCGTGGCCAAGCGTGCTGCCGGGTCTCGAAGCCGGCAAGTTCGACATGGTGGGCGGCCCGCTGACGGTCACCAAGGCGCGCATGGAGCGCTACACGTACACCCTGCCGGTCGCGGACGCCACCGACGCGCTGCTCAAGCGCGCCAACGACACCTCCGTCAAGCAATCGTCGGATATCGTCGGCAAAACGGTCGGTGCGGGCAAAGGCTCGGCTCAGCTCGACCAGTTGAAGGCCTACGTCGCCACCTTGCCGAAACCGCCTGAAATCCGCGAATACGTCGACAACAATCAGGCTTACGCCGATCTCGCCGCCGGCCGCATCGCCGCAGTCGCGAACTCGATGACCAATATCGCCTATGTGGCCAAGCAACGCCCCGAAACCTTCGCCGTGGTGCAGCCGCCGTTCGGCGCGAAAGTGTACTTTGCTTACTGTCTGCGCAAGGACGCGGACAGCAAGCCGCTCGCCGATGCCTTCAACGCCGCGCTCGTGAAAATGCACAACGACGGTCGCCTCGCGGCCTTGCAGAAAAAGTGGTTCGGCGTCGCGATGGACGCGCCGACCACGATGCCCGCGCCGAATTATTGATGTTCAGCACCACCGTCTTTCTCCAGGGCTTGCCACTGCTGCTGCATGCGGCGCTCGCCACCATCGGCATTTCGCTGACGGGCCTGGTCATCGGCTTCTTCGTCGCGATCGGCGTGTGTGCGGCACGGCTCTCCCCGAGGCGCGCGGCGCGGATGTTCGGCGGCGCCTACGTGTTCTTCTTTCGTGGCGTGCCGATGCTGGTGCAACTGCTGCTGGTGTACTACCTGCTGCCGTTCGCCGGAATCAACGTGTCGCCGATCGTCGCGGCATTGAGCGCCGTGTCGCTGTGTTCCGCTTCGTATATCGCCGAGATTCTGCGCGGCGGCTTCCTCAGTATTCCACCGGGTCAGATCGAAGCCGCGCGCATGCTCGGACTTTCACCGTTCGATATGCTGCGGCGCATTCTGGTGCCGCAGGCGTTCCGCTTGACGCTGCCCTCGCTCGTCAATGAAATGGTGCTGCTGATCAAGGCTTCGTCGCTGATCTCGGTAGTGGGGGTCGCCGAGTTGACGCGTACTGCGCAGAACATTGCCGCCAGCACCTATCGGCCGCTCGAAGCCTACGTCGCTGCCGGGCTGATTTACTTTGTGATCTGCGGCACGCTGGCGCTCGCCGCGCATGCGGCCGAATACCGTTTGCAGCACGCCTGAGCGACCCTGAGCTCGAGATCGACCAAGCCATGCAAAAGCTCGACCCCGCCGTCATCACCCACAACCTGCAGCCCATTGCCGCCGGTCTGGCGACCACGCTCGGCACCTGGGCCGCCGGCGTGGCGATCGGCATGCTGATCGGCTTTCTGATCGCCGTGCTGCAACTTTTTTGCGGACGCTGGGTGCGCGGCATATTGCGCTTTTACATCGAACTGTTTCGCGGCACGCCGTTTCTCGTGCAACTGTTTTTGCTGTACTACGGCGGCCCTTCCTTCGGTCTCACGCTCGAACCGATGACAGCCGGCGTGCTCGGCTTAGGCCTCTACGGCAGCGCGTATTTCGCCGAAGCATTCCGCTCGGGTTTTCAATCGGTGCCACCGGGCCATCTCGAAGCGGCGTCCTGTCTCGGACTCACTCGCTGGCAGGCGGTCCTGCGCATTCAGGTGCCGCAGATGCTGGTGCTGATCGTGCCCGCGCTGACCAATCTGATCATCGTGCTGAGCAAGGAAACCGCGGTGCTGTCGATCGTCACCGTGCCCGAACTCACGTTCGTGCTGACCGGCATCGGCTCGGCCACCTTCGCTTTCGTCGAGACGCTGCTGGTGCTGTGCGTGTGCTACCTCGCGCTGGTCGAACTGACTTCGCGCGTGGGGATGTGGGCCGAAACCCGCATCGCGCGCTTCATGGCATGAACGGAATCAGGACCAATTTATGAACGCTATCGCCGCCATGCCGTCCTCCACGTCCCCTGCCGCTTTCGATACGCCGCCCGGCGCGCCGCTGATCGAAGTGCGCGACCTGCGCAAACGCTTCGGCGATGTTGAAGTGCTGCGCGGCGTCGATCTCGAGATCGCCCGCTCCGAAGTGGTCTGCATCATCGGCCCGTCGGGCTCGGGCAAGAGCACATTGCTGCGCTGCCTCGCCGCGCTCGAAACCTACGATCAGGGCGACGTGCGCATCGAAGGCGAGCTGCTCGGTTATAGCGAGCGCAATGGAAAGCGCGTGCGCGCGTCGCAAAGCGAAATCAATCGCGTGCGGCGCAATGTCGGCATGGTGTTTCAGCAGTTCAATCTGTGGCCGCATATGACGGCGCTCGGCAATGTAATGGAAGCCTTGCTGCGCGTGCGCCAGATGTCGCGTGACGAAGCGCGCCGCCGCGCCAATGCGATGCTGGACACAGTCGGCCTTGCGCACAAAGGCGACGCCTACCCGTCGAAACTCTCGGGCGGCCAGCAGCAGCGCGTTGCGATTGCACGTGCACTGGCGATGGAGCCGCACCTCATGCTGTTCGACGAGCCGACTTCGGCGCTTGACCCCGAACTGGTCGGCGAAGTGCTGCAGGTGATGAAGCAGCTCGCGCGCGACGGCATGACGATGGCCGTCGTCACGCACGAAATGGGCTTCGCCGCGCAGGTCGCCGACAAGGTGATGTTCATCGACCAGGGGCGCATCGCCGTGCAAGGCAAGCCGCGCGAAGTGTTTCACGATGCCGGGCAGCCGCGCTTGCGGCAGTTTCTGCAGAACTACTTCGACCGCAATGCTTTCTGGGCACGGGGCCCTGAGGATGCGGAGCCGGTATGAACGCGCCCGCGGCGGCGATGAAAACCGCGCGCGTGGCGACCGACGCACCGGCCGCCCGCTACGAACAGGTCAAGCACCACATCCGCCAGATCATCGAATCGGGCGCGCGGCAAGCGGGCGATCGCCTGCCGTCCGAGCTCGACCTGGTGGCGACCTTGGGCGTGTCACGCATGACGGTGAATCGCGCGCTGCGCGAACTCGCCGATGAAGGTCTCGTCACCCGCGTGTCCGGCGTCGGCACCTTTGTCGCGCAAACCAAGCCGCAATCCACGCTGCTGATGATCGCCCATATCGGCGACGAGATCCGCTCGCGCGGTCACGAATACCGCTACGACACCGTGCTCTCGCAACGCGAAACCGCGCCGGTGACGGTGTCGAACGCGTTAGGGCTAGCGCCCGGCGCGTCCGTATTCCATGTGATTTGCGTGCATCGCGAGAACGGCTTGCCGGTGCAGCTCGAAGACCGCTACGTCAATCCGGTCACGGCGCCGGACTTCCTCAAACAGGATTTCTCCACCACGAGGCCATCCGAGTATCTGTTCGAGACCGTGCCGGCGCACGACGTCGAGCATGTCGTCGACGCCGGTTTGCCGACGCGCGCCGAAGCCGAGTGGCTGGAAATTCGCGCCGATGAGCCGTGCCTGACGCTGATGCGCCGCACGTGGACGAGCGGCGTTGCGGTCACGTTCGCGCGTTTCGTGCATCCGGGCTCGCGGTATCGGCTGGGTTGCCGTTTCACGCCGGATCTGGCGCAGCGTCAGGGCTAGTGGTCAGGTTAGAAGCCCGAACGCCGCACCCTCGTCCGCGTCTTGCCGCTCACACGTTTCCGGCCAGATGAAAACGCGATGCCGGATGCCACAACTGCACTGACGTCGCGACATCGTCACCAACCCATGTGCGGCGCCATAGCTGCAAGCAGGGCTCGCCGATATCCATCATCAGATGCCGCCGCACATACGCGTCGGGCTTTTGCGCGTAGATACGAAACTCCGCGCGCTGGATCGGCGCGAGCCGCACCATGTAGTGATTCGGCGTCTCGAGGCTAAAGTCCTGCTGCAGGTAGTCGGGGAACACCTTCGGATTGACGTAGCGATCTTCGTACTGGATCGGCTCGCCCTCTTCGCTGTGCACGATGCACGAATGAAACGCGGGGCCGCCGGCGAGGCCGAGCGCTTCCAGCGCATGCGGATCGTCGCTCGGTTCGAGCGTGAGCACGCGCGCTGAATGACGATGGCCGCGCGCGGCGATTTCGTCGGCGATATTGCGGATTTCCAGCACGGTCGATTCGTAGCGCTGCGGCGCGACGAAGGTGCCGGAACCCTGCACGCGTGTCAGGACGCGTTCGGTGGTGAGCTCACGCAGGGCGCGCGATACCGTCATGCGCGCGACGCCGAACTCCTTGACCAGTTCCGTTTCTGACGGGATCAGGCCGCCCGGCTTCCAGTCCCCCTCGCTGATGCGCCGGATCACGTAGCGCTTGATCTGCTCATAGGCGGGCATCGCCTTGGCGGGTGTCTCCTGGGTGCGACCCGGGCGGTCCTGCGTGTCTGCGGTTTGCGCGTTTGTGTTTGTAATAGTGTTCACGTCGACCTCGTGGGTGGTTCTTCAGCCTGCGTGGGCAGCCGCCCGGCCATCGTTGGCCGCCGGATCGGCGCCGAGCATCCCCGCGGCAGCAAGGCTCGTTACACGCGCCCATGCGGCTGGACCCGCGCCGTCGATTGAAGCATCCGGCCCCGGCCGAATCTTACCCGGGTTTGGCAGCGGCGGCGGCATTCCATCGGCGATCATGCGAAACGCGATCGCCATGTCGTCCGCGAGCGGGCGGTCGTCGCGATAGGTCGGCACGACGCGGCGCACGCGCTGCCAGAGTGCGTCCGTGTGCGGTGCGCGCGGTGCATCGACGCTCTGCAGATCGTAGGCCTGCGCCGCCGCCAGTAATTCAATCGCGACGATTCGCCCGGCGTTGTCGACAATCTCCAGCGCTTTCAGCGCGGCGGGCGTGGCATGGCATAAATGGTCTTCCTGCAGGCCGGACGTGATCCCGCCATCGAGCGACGCGGGCATCGCCAGACGCCGGTTCTGCGCGACCAGCGAGGCCGCCGTGTACTGCGCGATCATGAAGCCGGAACAGGTGCCGCCCGGCTCCGCGAGAAACGCCGGCAAGCCGCTCACGAGTGGATTGACGAGGCGGTCGAGGCGCCGCTCGACCATCGCCGCAACTTGCGCGATCGCGGTGGCGAGGCTATCCATCGCCAGTGCAATCGACGCCCCTACCGCATGCGCCTGTGAATAAACGCGCGGCTCTTCCGGCGTGCCGGCAACAATGGGGTTGTCGGTAATCGACGCGAGTTCGCGATTGACTACGTCGGCGGTCGCGGTGAGCACGTCGCGCGCGGCGCCATGAACGTGTGGAATAGTCCGCATGCTCAGCGGATCTTGCGTGCGCTGGCCGACCACCGCGGCGAGAATACCGCTATCGGCAAGCGCGGTACGCATCCGTTCGCCGACCAGGTTCAGGCCCGGCGAAATGCGCAGCGCCAGCGAGTCTTCATCGAAAGCCGCGAGTTGCCCGCGCAGATTCTCGAAGCTCATCGCGGCGACCACGTCGGTCCAGTCGAGCAGACGTGCGGCGCGCGCGAGCGCCAACGCGGCAAGACCCGTCACGCACGGCGTGCCGTTGATGAGGCTCAAGCCCTCTTTCGCTTCAAGCACGAGCGGTTCGAGGCCGAGCAGTTGCAAAGCGTCGCGCCCTTTGAGGCGTTCGCCGCGATAGCGCACATGTCCCTCGCCGATGCAGACCAAAGCAATATGCGCCATATGGCTCAGATAACCGACCGACCCGAACGCCGGCACTTCAGGCAGGCAATCGGCATTGAGCAACGCGACCAGCTGATCCGCGACTTCGAGGCGAATCCCCGAATGCCCGTGCGCAAAATTGTTGACGGCGGCCGCCATGATTGCGCGCGTCTCGGCGACACCGAGCGGCATGCCCACGCCGACCGCATGGCTCATCAGTATGTTGCGCGACAGCGTGCGCTGTTCGGTCGGCGACACGATCACATCGCACAGCGCGCCGACGCCGGTATTCACGCCATACGCGCGAATCCCGCGCGCGACGATCTGCTCGACGAGCACACGCGCCGCCGCGATACGCGAGCGGGCGTCGGCGGAAAGCTCGAGCGGTTCGCCGGCGGCAATGGCCGCCACCTGAACCCAGTCGAGAGGACGATCGGAACGGATCACGGCCATGATAGTGCTTTGCCTGGTGAAGTGACGAAGTGGTAAGCAGCGAATGCTGATCCGTTAGTTAGTCGTGCGATCCTGGTGGCTCGACACGAATTGGCGGAAGCGGTCCGACTTGCATTCGACGAATACTTCGTCTGGTGTACCGTCGGCCTCCACCTGCCCTTGATGCAGGAACATCACGCGATTCGACACATGGCGCGCGAACCCCATCTCGTGCGTGACGACCAGCATCGTGCGGCCTTCTTCGGCGAGCGAGCGCATCACGCGCAGCACTTCGCCAACCAGTTCGGGGTCGAGCGCCGAAGTGGGTTCATCGAACAGCATCACCTTGGGATGCATCGCGAGAGCTCGCGCGATCGCCACACGCTGCTGCTGACCGCCGGACAAATGTGCGGGATAGTGACCGCGCTTTTCCGCGAGACCGACTTTCGCGAGCAGCGCTTCCGCTTCTTCGACCGATTCGGCGCGGCTGCGCTTCTGTACGCGCATCGGTCCTTCGATCAGATTTTCCAGCACGGTCATATGCGACCAGAGGTTGAAGTTCTGAAACACCATGCCGAGTTGCGAGCGCACCCGGTCCACCTGGCGACGGTCGCTCGGTTGCAGCTTGCCATCGCCACGGCGCTTCATTTTGAGTTCTTCGCCACCGAGCGCCACCGAGCCGTCATCCGGCGTTTCGAGCAGATTCAGGCAGCGCAGAAACGTGCTCTTGCCCGAGCCGCTCGCGCCGAGAATCGAAATCACGTCGCCTTGATGGGCGTCGAGCGAAATACCTTTGAGCACGTGGTGGTCACCGAACGACTTATGGATGTTCTTGACCGACAGTGCGACAGGTGCCGTAGCGTTCATGAGATTCTCCAGATTCTGCAGGATGTGCGTTCGTTCAGGGCGCGGCGCGGCGTGTTTCGGTCGTGGTGGAAACCGGCCGGCTCGGCGAGCTCGACGCGGGCGCCGCACGCAGATGGCGCGACAAACGCGTCTCGAGGAAGCCGAGCAAACGCACGATGACGAAATTCAGAAACAGATAGATCAACGCGGCGCAGATGAATACTTCGGTGGTGCGATATGTTTGCTGAATGATCTGCTGCGCCACGCCGGTCACTTCCCACACGGTGACAAGACTCGCGAGCGCGGTCGATTTGACGAGCAGCACGGCCTCGGTCGAATACGCGGGCAGACATTGGCGCAATGCGATTGGACCAATCACACGGCGCAACAGCGCGAAACCCGACAGGCCGATCGAATAGCCCGCTTCGATCTGACCGACCGGCACGGCCATCAAGCCACCGCGGATAATCTCGGCGGTATATCCGGCGGTGCACAGCGCTAGCGATAAAACCGCGCACATGTAGGGCTCGCGCAGCACCGGCCACAGGAAGCTCTCGCGAATCACGCCGAACTGCCCCATGCCGTAATACACGAGGAACATCTGGATCAGCAAGGGCGAGCCGCGGAACACGAGGATGTAAGCGCGTGCAAAACGATTCGGCAGCCAATGCGGCGAGACGCGCATCGTCACGATGACGAGCGAGAGCAAACCGCCGAGTATCAGCGAGCAGAAGAACAGGCCAAGGGTGGTCGGCACGGCCGCAATCAGTTGCCGCAGCGTGTCGAGCAGGAAATCGAAGTCGAAATGCATGATGTCCGGCCCCCGTCAGTTGCGCGCGAAGTTGCGTTTGAAGGACCGGCCCACGCGCGCTTCGGCGCGGTTGAAGACCCGGTTCGAGATGCTGGTCATCAGCAGATACAGCGCGCCGCCGACCACGAAGAACGTGAAGTACTGATGCGTCGAACCCGCCGCCACCTGACTGGCGCGCAGCAGTTCAGCAAGACCGGTGACGGAAATCAGCGCCGAATCCTTCAGGCTCAATTGCCAGACATTGCCGATGCCGGGCAACGCGAATCGCAACACTTGCGGAATCAGAATGCGGCGCGCCATGGTCAGGGTGGGCATGCCGATCGAGCGCGCGGCTTCGAGCTCGCCGCGCGAGACCGCGAGCACCGCCGAGCGATACACCTCGGCCTGATACGCACCGGAAATCATGCCCACCGCGAGCGCCCCGATCACGAACGGCGGCACGCCGACAAAGCCGTCGGCGCCGAACCACTGGCCGATCGTGGTCACGAGCGTCGAGCCGCCGAAATAGAACAGATAGATGACGAGCAACTCAGGCACGCCGCGAAACACCGTGGTGTACACATCGCCGATCACACGCAGCGTGCGAAACCGTGACAGCTTGGCCGTCGCGATCAGCGCGCCGAACACGGCGCCGACCGCGAGTGCGGCCAGGGTGAGCGCGACCGTCATCAATGCCGCGAGCAGCAACACGCCGCCCCAGCCTTCCGGCCCGAAGCCGAGCATCTGTATCAGAGCCATTCCCTACCCCTCATCCATTACGGCGGATCGAACCAGCCGGCAGGCACGTTTCTTCGCAGCGCGCATGCCGCTACAGCTGAACGCTCAGGCGCATCAAGGCGTGACGTCGGTCTTGAACCACTTGGCGGAGAGCTTCTTGACGGTGCCGTCGGCAAGCGCGGCGCTGATCGCGGTGTCGAACTTCGCTTTCAGGTCGGCGTCCTGCTTGCGGAATGCGAGGCCTTCGCCCGGACCCCAGATCGGGCCGCCGATCTTCGGGCCGGCCATCACGATCGACGAGGTTTCCTTCTTGTCGATGTTGGCGGCGTAGTAGGTTACGTCGTCGAACGAGGCGTCGATGCGGCCGTTGGCCAGATCGAGGTCACGCTCAGGCGAGGTCTTGTAGACGCGGATCGTGGCGACGTCCTTGAAGCCGTCGTTGATGAATTTGGTGTAGACCGTGCCCGACTGAATGCCGATGGTCTTGCCCTTCAGCTGTTTGCGCAAGGCGTCGACGGTGGGCTGGTCGGTTTTCGGATCGCCCGACAGCTTGACGACGCCCGCGGTCGGCACGGCTTTCGGCAGCACTTTCGCGTCGGTCACGGCGAACGTGGCTGGCGTGGCGGCGTAGGGCTTCGAGAACGCGATGATCTTTTCGCGCTCCGGCGTGATCGAAATCGCATCCATCAGGACGTCGAACTTGCCGGCTTGCAGACCGGGGATCATGCCGTCCCAGTCTTGCGCGACGAGGTTGCATTGCAGCTTGATGCGCTCGCACAGATTGGCGACCAGCTCAGGTTCGAAACCGCCCAGCTTGCCGCCCGGCAAGGTCAGGTTCCACGGTGCGTAACCGCCTTCCAGCGCGATCGTCACGGTCTTCCAGTCTTTGGCCTGCACCGGTGCCGCGAAGATCGTCGCGGCGCCGACGACGGCGCCCATCAATGCTTTTGCTAACGTCGTGCGTTTCATTTTCACGTCGAAACTCCTGGGATTGAGGAAACCGTCGAGCTGGATTTTTAACTCGCGCTTAATTTGTATAGACAAGTCTGCATGAGTCAAAAAGCCCTCGCAAGCGGATTTGTTCAAAATCGCATGGATCACCGGGTAAGCCCCTACTCTCTGCGGCACGACAAGGCTTTTAAGGGAGTTTTGAAAGCAGGGAGACAATGCACCGGATGGTAGCGTCTGCGTCAGCGTGGTGCGCTTTGTCTAGACAGGTTGGTGCTGGAAGTGCTGGAGTGCTGAGGCACTCCTTGTTGCAGCACTTCGAGTGGCCGCGGAGCGCGCCCTACCAGATGAACGGCACGAAGCGGTAACGCACGCGTGATGTGTAGTCGGTATAACCGTCGAGTTGCTCCGCCAGTACGCGCTCCTCGCGCACCGCGCGCCAGCCGATACCCATTACCAACAACGGTACGCAAGCAAGCCCCCACCACGAGCCGAGCAACAACGGCGTGCCGACGAACAGCAGGAGCGCGGCGGAATACATCGGATGACGGACATGGGCGTAAGGACCCGTGTCGATGACTTTGTGACCACGGCTTGCCTGGATCTTCACGACGGGCGCGGCATAGCTATTGGCCCGGAAGACGATCAGACACATGAACAGGCAGAGGAAGATGCAGAGCGAGCCGAGGCTCACCAGCCAAACCGGCAACGGCGCCGACCAGCGATAGCGCATCGCGTCGAGCCCCATCAGGACGAGCCACGCGCACCACGTTACCGCCACGGCCACCATGAAGATGCGGTCCCAGCGGCTTTGTTGCGCCTGAACGATCGGCGCGAGACGCTCGGCAAGCAGACCGGGATCGTGGCGCGCCAGCCAGAAACCGATCCATAGACTCAGCCCGCCGGTTTCGATCAGATACCACCAACCGGCCGGCCACGCGAAGGTGCCGGCGGCGCCAAACAGCAGCGCACCCATGCATGCCAGCCAGACCACCGTTTGCAGAATGAGGCGCGTGATCATGGTGAGTGCGTGGCGCTCGTTGATGGTGGTGGCGATGCGTGATCGGGTGGTTGCGGCTGCCCGTTACGCTCCTGTCTCAGGCGGAAGCCACCGCCGGCGAGCGCACGCGCCCGAATACTTCCGCGATGTCGATGTCTCCCGTGTTCAGACCGAATTGATCGTGTAGACAGATTGCGAGTTCGTCCGCGCTTTTCAGTTGCCGTTCGCTGATAACGTGGCCGTCCGCCGCGCGTTCGTTCAGTTGATCGTTGAGCAGGGTCAGGCGCGATTCCGCCAGGACCCGGCAAACGATCAGATTGTTCAGGAAGATAGAATCCGGTGCGCTCGAGGTGTACCAGTTCGACGTCTCATAGTCGATCCATTCGACCGGGTGCAGATCGAAACGGTAGACGCGCGCCCAGCTTTCATCGCGGGATTGCACTTCGAGGTAGAGCGCGCCGTGCGATGCATCGGCGAGGCGAAATGTGCCGAGGGGCGTGGACTGCGCGGTGCCTGCGATCAGGCGCAGCGGCGCTGTCAACGTCACGCTGCCGAAACCGACATCGGCGATCCATGCTTCGTTGTTGATGTCGACACGCAGGATCATGTGCGTGCGCGGGGGGACCTCGGCGGATTCGCGGCCCCAAAGAACTCGCCCTAGCAGAGGCGTGACTTCGAAGCCTAACTGCATCAGCACGTTCGCAAAGAGTGCGTTCTGCTCGAAGCAATAGCCGCCGCGCTGTTGCGCAATCAGTTTTTGTTCGACCGATTCGTGATCGAGTTTTACCGCGCGGCGCGTGAGCGGATTCAGGTTTTCGAAGGGAATCGCTCGGGGGTGCAACTGGTGGATCTCCTGGAGCACTTCCAACGTTGCCGCGCGAGGCCCTGTGTAGCCTATGCGGGTGAAATAGTTTTCCAGATTCACGGCGTGTGACATCGGTGTCGTCCCCGGTATGGATTTGGGCGCTGGGCATGCAAGGGTTCGCGCTCCAGCATGGCGTCGGGAGATGATCATAGCGTCTTTTGCTGCCGGCCCAAGGCGCCGGTCGTTGCCTGTTTTCGTAGTGGTGCGGGGTGATCGATTGGCGCCGCCCCAATGCGAGGCGGCGCCTGCTTCATAAAGCGCTCACTACTGCCCGCCCTTCAACGCCGACGTCGCGATAGACGGCACACTAATCCCATGGCTCGACGCGAACTGCACCGCCGAGCTCAGTGTCGACATCAGCGACTGCAATTGCCCCGGCGCTGACTGCGCGATATACGACGCGCTTTGCGCCGTCTGCGGGTTCATTCCCGACTGCAGGAGCGACGATGGATTCATCTGGCCGATACTCCCCAGCCCCGACTGCAAACTGGAATACTGGCTTACACCTTTGCCCAACGACGACAAGCCGTCCGTGAACGCCTGCTTGTTCACCGGTGTGGCCGATGCGCCCCCGCTCGCGCGGCTCGCGAACGCCTGGGTCAACGACTGCGATAACGACTGCTGCGTGCTGCCCACCTGCGTCAACTGATTCACCGAGGGCGTTCCGCCACTCAGCAATCCGGCCGCCTGTTGCGCCTGCCCTGCGGCGCTGCTCATACCCATCGCCGATGCAAGACTCGATTGGCCGCTCAGCACCTGCTGGTTCGCGCCGACGTAAGTCTGCAACAACTGCGATACGCCACCCGACGAAGCAGTTGCGCCTGCATCCGCCGAAGTATTGCCGCCTATGCCGAACTGCTTCAGATTCAGCTGCGCGCTCGAAACGCCACTCACGAGCAAACCGCCGCTCGCCAGCAACGTAAGCACAAGGATGCGTTTATTCATATCTATCTCCTGACATTGGCCTTTCGGGATACTCGTGCGGTTCGACACTGCTCGCCTGCCCCGGTTCGGTACGACCACAGACATACTGGAACATTACGTTTTCATTCCATTTAATTTACGCACAAACAACCTTTAGTAGCAGTACGTAAAGCCGGGAATTACATCCTAGTAATATTGATGCGAATCGTTCTCATTTGTGTTGACGCACCTAATTCGCATGCGTACGATCGCGCCATCTGCTGCATTTGGCCCCGCGAACCAATGCAGCGCCGTCGCAGGCATATCGCTATGTGGAAGTGCGATGGTTAGATCAGTCGATACAACACCAATAAGGATTTCGATGAAGTTCGCCCAATCCATTGAACCCGCCGGCCGGGCGCGTTTGCTGCGCGACTCCGCGCCGCGCGCTGGCGCCACGCGCCGCTCGCGTTTGCCCGCCATGCGGCACGCCGCGCTCTGCACGGCTTTCGCCTGGGCCTCATTGAGCGCCGGCGCCGCCATGGCCGAAGCCAATCCCGATGCCGCCCCGGAAGCGCCCGAAGCCGACCTGAACATTCAGGCGACTCAAACGAATCAATGGACCGGCTTCTGGAACCGACAGACGATGCTCGGCGACATCGGCGGCCTGCGCCCCTGGCTCGGCAAATACGGCGTGACGTTCTCACTCACCGAGACCAGCGAAGTGCTCGCCAACGTCCGCGGCGGTCTCGCGCGCGGCGCGGACTACGACGGCCTGACGACCGCGACCGTGCAAATGGATACGCAAAAGGCGTTCGGTTTGCCAGGCGGGCTGTTCAACGTCAGCGCCTTGCAGATCCACGGCGCCAATCTCAGCGCCAACAAGCTCGGCACGCTGAATACGGCAAGCGGTATCGAAGCCGATGACACGACCCGCCTGTGGGAATTGTGGTACCAGCAGTCGTTTCTGAACAGGCGCATCGACGTCAAGATCGGTCAGCAAAGTATCGACCAGGAATTCATCACAAGCTCGAATTCGGCACTATTCGTCAATACGATGTTCGGCTGGCCCGCCCTGCCGTCCTACGACATGCCGTCCGGCGGTCCCGCCTATCCGCTGTCCGATCTCGGCGTGCGCGTGCGCGGTCAGATCACGCCTTCGTTGACGGCGCTCGCCGGTATCTTCGACGGCGATCCGCTCGGCAACAATCCGGACAACAAGAGCGGCACCAACTTCAACCTGCACAACGGCACGCTGTTCATCGGCGAGTTGCAGTACGCGATCAACCAGCCGGCTGACGGCGAAATGGTCGGCATGAGCGGCGGCGGCCTGCCGGGCACCTACAAGCTCGGCGTCTGGTACAACAACGGCAGCTTCGCCGATCAGCGCTTCGACAACACCGGCCTCTCGCTGGCGAATCCGGCGAGCACCGGCGTGGCGCAGAATCATCACGGAGACTACAGCTTCTACGCAGTCGCCGACCAGATGATCTGGCGTCCGGATCCGGACGAGCCGCGCAGCCTCAACGTCTTCGCGCGCGTGATGGGCGCGCCGGGCGACCGCAACCTGGTGAGCGTCGCCGCTAACCTGGGCATCGTGATGAAGGCGCCGTTCGCCGGCCGCGACAACGACAGCGCCGGCATCGCGCTCACCTACATCAAGATCGGCAACCACGCGCATGGTCTCGATCAGGATAACCTGGCATTCAGCGGCGGCCCCTACGGCGTGCGCACCAGCGAAACCACGCTCGAAGCGACCTACCAGTACCAGGTCAATCCGTGGTGGCAGTTGCAAGCCGATGCGCAATACACGTTCAATGCCGGTGCCGGCCAGAATCCGAATGATCCGACGCAGCCGCTGCGCAACACGTTCGTCATCGGCGTGCGGACCAACATCACGTTCTGATGCCGTTCGCGCCCATTACCTACGCTTACCTACGCTCATCCTTTGCTCACGATAAATCGAATCCCATGCTTTCGATCATGACCGCAACCACCGCTTTGTGCGCCGGCACCGAGGCTCATTCATGAACAATCCCACGCGCAAGTTTTCGCCGCGCGCCGCGCGCGCCTTGATCGCCGCAACCGTCAGCGCCGCTGCATTCGCGACAGCCGGCGTCGCGCACGCCGAGCCGCAAGGTTTCCTCGAAACCGTCAAGCATCACACCACGCTGATCAACACAGTGCCGGGCAACGGCGACCAGAATCCGTACGCGGTGGTGGTCGCACCGGTCAGCGTGGGCACCGTCAAGCAAGGCGACGTGCTGGTCGGCAACTTCAATAACTCGACTAACCTGCAGGGCACCGGCAGCACGATCATCAACTATCATCCGGACACCAAAGAGATGACGGTGTTCGCCACGGTGCCGCGCGATCTGAAAGAATGTCCGGGCGGCATCGGACTTTCCACCGCGATGACGATGCTGAAGTCGGGCTACGTGATCGTCGGCAGCACGCCGAGCAACGACGGCACCACCGGCACCAAGGGCGCCGGCTGCCTGATCGTGCTCGATCCGAACGGCAAGGTCGCGTCGACCATCAGCAGCCCGAATATCAACGACCCGTGGGGCAACATGGCGGTCGTCGACAACGGCACCAGCGCGACGCTGTTCGTCAGCAACGCGGGCTTCGGCGTGGGTGGTGCGCAAGGCAATCCGCCGGTGTTCAAGCAGGCCACCGTGCTGCGTCTGGACCTCGACGTGCCGGCCGGCAAACCGCCTGTCGTGAAGAAGGAAACCGTGGTGGGCAGCGGCTTTGGCGCGCAGGCCGACAAGGGCGTGTTCCTCGTCGGCCCGACTGGACTGGCGCTCTCGAACGATCAGAAACTGCTGTACGTGTCCGACGCGATCGGCAACCGCATCACCGAAATCGACGATCCGATGACACGCGACACCAGCGCAGGCGTGGGCCGCCAACTGACCGCCGATGGCCTGCTGCATCGCCCGCTCGCCATGATCACCGCGCCGAACGGCCACCTGCTCGTCACGAACGCGCTAAACGGCCAGATCGTCGAAATCGATCCCGCCAGCGGCAAGCAGATCTACGCACGCTGGATCGACACCGACAAGGCGCAATCGCCGCCCGGCAACGGCGACCTGTTCGGTCTCGCGATGACCCCCGAAGGCGACGGTTTTTATTATGTGCAAGACGACGTGAACACGCTGGTTCTGGCCAAGTAAGCGACGCAAGCCCGTGACGCAGACCCGTGACGCGAATTCGCGCCGCAAACCAGCGACGCAAATGCGTGACGCGAACCAGCGAACCGAAACCGGCCCCGGAGCCGGACGCAAACCCGGCATATCCCACGGCCAAATGAAGGTGAAGTAACCATGGCAAACGATCAACCCCCGCGGCCATCACGGCGCGGCTTTCTCAAGGCGGGCGGCGCAGCGGTAGCGGCCGGCGCGAGCCTCGGTGCAGGCCTTGCGACGTCGCAGACCGCCCAGGCCAGAACGCCGGCGCACACCGCCGATCCGCAGATGGCGCTCGAGCCGTTCTACGGCTTGCATCAAGGCGGCATTATCACGCCGCAGCAGAGTCACACGTACGTTGCCGCGCTCGATCTGACGACCGACAAACGCGACGACGTCATCGCCCTGCTGCGCACCTGGACGGACACCGCCGCACGCCTCACGCAAGGCGCCACGGCCGCGCCGCTGCCGACCGGCGAGGCGGGCGACAACAAAGCCGCGCCCGATTCCGGCGACGTGCTCGGCCTCGGCCCCTGCGGCCTGACCATCACCTTCGGTTTCGGCCCCGGTCTCTTCACGCATGAAGGCAAGGACCGCTACGGGCTGGCCTCGCGCCGCCCCGCCGCGCTCGTCGATCTGCCGCGCTTCAACGGCGACCAGCTAATCGCTGAGAAAACCGGCGGCGACCTGTTCATTCAGGCCTGCGCAAACGACCAGCAAGTCGCGTTTCACGCGGTGCGCCAGCTGTCGCGCCTCGCGTACGGCGTCGCGACGATGCGCTGGGGCCAGTCCGGTTTCCTGTCCGGTCCGCGCGGTCAGACGCCGCGCAATCTGATGGGCTTCAAGGACGGCACCAACAATCCGTCGATCGCGAAGCCGCAGTTGATGAATGAATTCGTCTGGGCTGGGGCCACCGCCGACGCGCCGTGGATGGACGGCGGCACCTACACGGTGGTGCGCCGCATCCGCATCACGCTCGAACACTGGGACAACACCGAACTCGATTTCCAGGAGCAGGTATTCGGGCGCCACAAGTACAGCGGCGCGCCGATCGGCAAGAAGAACGAATTCGACGCCGTGGACCTGAAGGAAGAGGACAAGGACGGCAATCCGGTGATTCCGGAAAACTCGCACGTGCGTCTGTCGAATCAGGCGAGCAACAACGGTGCGCAGATTCTGCGCCGCTCGTATTCGTACAACGACGGCACGAACTTCTACATCGAGCGCTGGCCGCCATGGCGCCAGGAAACCGAATACGACGCGGGGCTGATTTTCGTGGCTCACCAGAGCGACCCGCGTACCGGCTTCATTCCGATCAACGACAGGCTCGCGAAGTTCGACATGATGAACCAGTTCACGACGCACGTCGGCAGCGCGGTGTTCGCCGTGCCGCCGGGCGCGAGGCCAGGTTCGTATATCGGCGCGGGGCTGTTCGAGACGTAATGCAGGCCGGGAAGTCAGCCGCGGGCCGCAAGGCGCGCGGCAAGCAGAAGCGGCATGCGACTCATCAAAGATCGACAACAACACATCACTAACGGATTTTAGAATCATGGCTCATTCCTGGTTTGGCACTCGCCTGCGCCTGCTCAGCTGCGCAGCGCTCACACTGGCGGCATTAGCAACGGTGCCGTCGGCGGCCCACGCTGCGTCGATCACGCTCTACAGCGCGCAACACGAGCAGGTCGTCAATCTGCTGGCAAAAGACTTCGAAAAAGAATCGGGCATTTCGGTGAAGATCCGCAGCGGCGAAGGCCCCGCCATGGCCGCGCAACTCGTCGCGGAAGGCGCCGCCACGCCCGCCGACGTCTACTTCACGGAAAACTCGCCCGAACTGGTACTGCTCGAAGAGAAAGGCCTGCTGAGCAAAGTGAACGACTCGACCCTCGCCACCGTGCCGGCGCGCTTCAATTCGCCGACCGGCGTGTGGGTCGGCGTGACCGCGCGTGAAAACGTGCTGGCTTACAACACGACCAAGGTGCAGGCGTCGCAATTGCCGCAGTCGCTATTCGATCTGGCCAAGCCGGAATGGAAAGGCAAGGTCGGCATTGCACCGAGCGACGGCGACTTCCTGCCGCTCGTAAGCGCCGTGCTCGGGCTGAAGGGCGAAGCGCAAACCGTCGCATGGCTGAAGGGCCTGAAAGCCAACGCGCAGATTTTCGACGACGACGAAGGCGTGGTGGCCGCCGTGAATCGCGGCGGCGTCGCGACGGGTCTGATCAACAACTACTACTGGGCGCGTCTGCACGCCGAACTCGGCGATGCGAAAACCCGCAGCGCGATCTATCACTTCGGCAACGGCGACGCCGGCGCGCTGGTGAACGTGTCGGGCGCAGCGGTGCTGAAGTCCGCGCACAACACGGACGGCGCGCAGAAGTTTCTCGGGTATCTGGTGAGCGAACGCGCGCAGAAGCTGATGGCGAACAGTCACGTCATGTTCGAATATCCGCTGCATGCGGGCGTTGCGCCGGACCCGATCCTCAAGCCGTTCACCGAACTGACCCCGCCGGCACTGACGATCCAGCAACTCGGCGACGACAGCCAGGCCGGC
Organism: Paraburkholderia fungorum; assembly: GCF_046027605.1. Taxonomy (GTDB): domain Bacteria; phylum Pseudomonadota; class Gammaproteobacteria; order Burkholderiales; family Burkholderiaceae; genus Paraburkholderia; species Paraburkholderia fungorum_F. The sequence continues at coordinate 34,921 of NZ_JAQQEF010000011.1, read as the reverse complement.
AAGCTGCTGCGCCAGGCTGGCTTGCTGTAAATGAGCGAGGCCGTGTCAGCCGGGCCTCCGGCTGTAATCCCCGCCACGGCGCGCGCCCGTGCGCGCGCGCCGCGCGGTTTGTTTGCGGCGGCCGCACTCAGCGCTTTGCTGGTGTTGCTGCCGATTGCGTTCACCTTCTGGCGTGCGGCGAGCTTCGGAATCAGCGAGGCGGTCGATCTGATCTTCCGGCCGCTGGTCGGCGAACTGCTGGTCAACACGCTGCTGATCACCGTATCGACCACGCTCGTCTGCGCTGTCGTCGGCACGGCGGCCGCATGGTTTGTCGAACGCACGCATTTGCCGGCACGTCGCCTCTGGGCCGTCCTCGCTGCCGCGCCGCTTGCCATGCCGGCCTTCATCTCGAGCTATGCATGGGTGTCGCTGAGCCTGGAGCTGCAGGACTTCAACGGCGCGCTGCTGGTGCTGAGTTCCGCGTATTTCCCGCTCGTTTATCTGCCCGTGGCCGCCGCGTTGCGCAGCATGGACCCGGCGCTCGAAGAAAGTGCGCGCGCGCTCGGCTGCAATCGCTGGACCACGTTTATTCGCGTGGTGCTGCCGCAACTGCGCCCGGCGCTGCTCGGCGGCATGCTGCTGGTCGCGCTCGGCGTGCTGTCCGAATTCGGCGCGTTTACGCTGCTGCGTTTTCGCACCTTCACCACGCAAATCTACGCGGAATACCGAACCAGTTTCGATGGCGGCGGCGCTTCGCTGCTTGCGTGCCTGTTGATCGTGATTTGCCTGATCGTGCTGGCGTTCGAATTCCGCGTACGCGGTGCGGCGCGCTATGAACGCGTGGATCGTGGCACACGTCGCGCGGTGTTGCGCTACGACCTCGGCGCATGGCGCTGGGTCGTCGTCGCCGGCTTCGCGGCGCTGGCGATCGCGACGCTCGGCGTGCCACTCGGCATGATCGGCTACTGGCTCACCCAACCGGGCGCGGCTGCCGTCACACCGGCCGACGTGTCGCCCGAACTGCTGTTCAGCGCGACGCTCTCGTCGCTCGGTTTCGGGCTCGCCGCCGCGCTGCTGACCACGCTGCTGGTCGTGCCGCTCGCGTTCCTGCTGGTGCGCTATCCGACGCGTTTCGCAACCGTGTTCGAGCGCACCGTGTTTCTGGCGCAAGGCATTCCGGGGCTGGTGATCGCGCTGGCCATCGTGTCGCTTGCGGTGCATGCGCTGCAAGCGCTTTATCAAAGCGCGACACTGCTGGTGATCGCCTACGCGATGCTGTTCATGCCGGTGGCGCTGGTGAGCGTGCGCGCCGCCTTCATGCAGGCGCAGCCGCGTCTCGAAGAGACAGCACGCGCGCTCGGCCTGAGCTGGTCGCAGACGCTGTTCCGGGTGGTGTTGCCGCTGGCTGGCCCCGGACTCGGCGCGGCGGCGGCGATGGTGTTCATCTCGGTCGTCACCGAACTGAATGCGACGCTGCTGCTCTCCCCCATCGACACGCAAACGCTCGCGACACAAGTCTGGGCCGACACCTCGACGATGGCGTTCGCCGCCGCGGCGCCCTATGCGGCGCTGCTCACCGGCATTTCGCTGTTCGCCTCCGGCCTCCTGTTCGCGTTGCTCGGCAAATCGGCCTTACTCGGCGAACGCAGCTGAGCGTTGCGTCCTATCGCCCTGTTCCTGGACCTTGGATTTTCATGAGCGAACTTCGTATCCGCGGACTGCAAAAATCGTTCGACGGCCATCCGGTGCTGCACGGCATCGATCTCTCCGTCGAGCGCGGGACGCTGCTCGCGCTGCTCGGCCCGTCCGGCAGCGGCAAGACCACCTTGCTGCGGCTGTTGTGCGGTTTCGAACGCGCGGATAGCGGCAGCGTCGACATCGACGGCCGCCGCGTGGCCGGCGACAACCTGCACATGCCGTCCGAGCAGCGCCGCATCGGCTACGTGCCGCAGGAAGGCGCGCTGTTTCCGCACTTGTCCGTGGCGGACAACATCGTGTTCGGCTTGCCGCGTACGCAACGCCGCGCGCGGCATCGGGTGGCCGAATTGCTGGAGCTGGTCGGCTTGCCGGCGAACTTCGGCGAGCGCGCGCCGCAGCAGTTATCGGGTGGTCAGCAGCAGCGTGTCGCACTGGCGCGTGCGCTCGCGCCGTCGCCTACTCTGGTCATGCTCGATGAACCCTTCTCCTCGCTTGACGCCGCCTTGCGGCTCGAAACGCGACAAGCGGTGGCAAGCGCTTTGGCCGCGACGGGGGCGACTGCCGTCCTCGTCACGCACGATCAATCGGAAGCGCTGTCGCTCGGACACGAGGTCGCGGTGCTGTGGAACGGCCGGCTGATCCAGACCGCGACGCCGGAGACGCTGTACCGCCGGCCGGTGACGCGCGAACTTGCGTCGTTCGTCGGTGAAGCGGTGTTGTTGCCGGGCGTGGTCAGGCAGGATCGCGTGAACTGCGAGCTCGGCGATTTGCCGCTGTGCGAGCCGATGGGCAACGGCGCGGTCGATGTGATGGTGCGGCCTGAGCAGATCCGCCTGTTGCGTGCCGAAGAAACCATGCCGAACGGCGTGGCGTCTTATGATGCCGTCGTGCAGGACGTGATCTTTCAGGGGCAGGACGCGGGTGTGGCGCTGCAATTGCAATCCGGCGCGCGGACTGTCGTGCGCGCTCGCGTGCCAGGGTATCGGTCGCCGCGGCCGGGTGAAAATGTGCGGCTTGCCGTGGATGGCGAGGTAACGGCTTATCCGCGAGGTTGAGCGGCGTAGTCAGGCTGCAAGATTGCGCTTCACGTTCATGCCGCGCGTTTAAACCACGCAGCCAATCAGCGCGGCTGAGCAACGCCCTTCTGGGGCATGCCCATCGCAGCATCATCACGCCGCCGCCCCAGCCCCGCGCCCCGGTGTGCGCAGCGACAAATCCTGCATCATCTGCGCGGCCAGATAATCGCACGTAGGACGGTCCGATTTGGCGCTGCGCGCCACCACGATTTCCAGCGGCGCGATCTTCGGCAAGCCTTGCGCTTCGCCCAGAATCGCGAGCCGCGGCGGCACGCTGCAACGCGTGAGCGCGATCACCGAAAGCCCTGCATCCACCGTCGCCACCAGGCCCATCAGACTGGCGCTGCTAAAGGCCGCCCGATAGCGCAACCGCGCACCGTCGAGGGCCGCCAGCGTATGCTGGCGCGCGACACAGCCCGGCTCGTAAAGTCCAACCGGTAAAGGCGACGCCGCCAGCACCGGCGTATCCACCGACGCCCCAACCCACACCATCGGTTCGCTGCGCACGAATTCACCGCGCAATTTGCGGTCCCGCGTGACGAAGGCGAGATCGATCTTGTTATCGGCCAGCATGGGCGCGAGCGAGGTGCTCTGCGCGCAGACGATCTCGATTTCGACGTGCGGATACAGGTTCGAAAAACGCCGCAACACCGGCGACAGCAGCGACGACACGTAATCATCCGGTGCGCCCAGCACCACCCGCCCGGTCACCTCGGGACGCACGATCGCCGACCAGGCCTCCTCATGCAACGCCAGCACGCGCCGCGCGTATTCGAGCAGGGTATTGCCTGGCCGCGTCAGCGAGAGATTGCGCGTGTTGCGGGCGAACAGCGTGGTGCCGAGCATGGTTTCGAGCCGCTTGATCTGCATGCTGACCGCGGCCTGCGAACGATGCACGGTGATCGACGCCTTCGTGAAGCTGCCCGTTTCCACCACCGCGACGAAAGTGCGCAACAAATCGACGTCGAATTCGGGGTGCATGATTTATCAATCCAGCTTATGCAATTGCTCAATTTAATTCGTTTGTCGATGCCGTGCAAGCCGCGCAATACTCGTGACTCACCTTATGCAACCTATTTTCGGAGCCGCTTTGCATGTCCCTCACCCAACGTCAACAAGGCGCCATCACGCTGGCCAGCGGCGGGCTTCTGATGGGCACGCTCGGCATCTTCGTCGAGGAAGCGCGGCTTGGCGCGCTGACGCTGGTGTTCTTTCGCTGCCTGTTCGGCTTCCTCTCGCTCGCCGCCTACTGTGCGTGGAAGGGCTTCTTCACGCGCGCGCATTTCACGCGGCGCACGGTGACGCTGGCACTGATCTCCGGCGTGCTGATGGTCACGCAGTGGGTCGGCTTCTTCGATGCGATTCATCGCACCAGCATTGCGGTGGCGACCGTGGTGTTTCACGTGCAGCCGTTCTGGGTCGTGCTGATGGGCGCGGCGCTGTTCAATGAGCGCCTTGGTATCGACCGGCTCGGTTGGATCGCAACCGCATTTGTCGGACTCGTTCTGGCCTCGGGTGTCGCGGCTAGCGAGAATCTGCAGGGGCATACGAGCTACCTGATCGGGATCGGCGAGGCATTGGCGGGTTCGGTGCTGTACGCGAGCGTCACCCTGATCGCCAAAGGACTCGGCACTTTGCGCCCGCATCTGCTGACGCTCGCGCAATGCGCGGTCGGCGTGGTGTGTCTGCCGTTCATCGCGCCGCTCACCGCCGTGCATATCGGGCCGATGCAGTGGTTCTGGCTGGTCGGCATGGGCGTGCTGCACACGGGGCTGTCGTATGTGCTGATCTACGGCGCGCTGCCGAAACTGACCACGCCGATCATCGCCGTTTTGCTGTTCGTCTATCCGCTGACGGCGATCGTGGCCGATGCCGTGGTGTATGGGCGGGCGCTGTCGGTGCCGCAGCTCGCGGGCATGGCATTGATCGTGATCGCGAGCCTCGGGGTCAATCTCGGCTGGCCGCTGCTTTCAATGCTGCGTCCGGGCGGACGCGCGCGGCATCACGCTGATTGAGAATCCGGCGTACCGGTCGCGCGGAGCGGAGCGGCGGCTGGAACTGACTCCACCCGGTTTTCTGTTTCAGTCGTCGTAGTGGAAACGGCAAGTAATCACGTAGATCTTTCCGTCTCTCGGCAAGTAGACCAGGCGATCAGCAAGCGTGATACGTCGCGACCAGAACCCGCTCAAGCTCCCCACCAACGGCTCCGGTTTTCCAGTCCCGCGATAAGGATCGCGCCGACACTCCTCTAGCAACGTGTTGATCTTGCGAAAGACTTTTTTGTCAGTTTCCTGCCAATACAAGTAGTCACGCCACGCGTCGTCGGTGAACATAAAAACACTATCAGCCTTTGCGGCCTCCTCGTTGCGGCTTCTCTCTTTGTTCATCGGTCAGCAGTTCGCGCGCAGTCGCACCGCCGGCGTTCAATTGAGCGATAGATCTGGCGAGCCGCTGGGCATTCTTCGACGAGCTCAACAGATACAAGGTCTCCTGCATCGCATTGAAATCCTCGAGCGAAACCATGACCACATTTTCGCCACCCTGCCGGGTTATCAGCATGGGCGCGTGATCGCGGCAGACGTCGTCCATCGCTTGCTTAAAGCCGGCACGCGCCTCGCTGTAAGTAAGGACGTTCATTCGTTTTATCGATCTGAGAGGTTTCCCTCCAGTCGCTCCTGTCAAAAGTTAGAGACGATGCCACCGCCGAATTGACTTCCTGCACTGCGGGGACTGTCAGGGTAAGGCCGTGGTCCAGACGAAAAAGCCCATCTGCACCACGGCGATCATTGTACAGGTTACCGTACAAATCAACCAAGCCCAAAACGAGGGAGGAACACGTCGTCTAACCGATAGAAAGCATGCCTGCCGCCGCCCTCGCCCGCCACTCAGCCAAACGGCCAATCTCACTGCGGCAACACCTCCCCCTTGGTCTCCGGCGCAAACGGAATCACGAACAACCCGACGATAAATGCGAGCGCCGTCAACGCCACCGGCAGCCCGAGCGTATGCATGTGCAGCACGGCCGCGCCCAGCAGAAAGTTGACACCGGCGCCGACAAACCGCCCGAACGACGTGCAGAACGCAAACGCCGTCGCCCGTACGCGGGTTTCGAACTGCTCCGGCAGCCACAAACTGAACAGCGCGAAATTGCCGCCGAAGAAGCCCAGCACAAAGAGCCACGCAATAAACGGCGCGAGCCCGTTCGGTAAATAAAACGCCCAGCCGAAACTGCCCACGATCGACACCGCCATGCCGATAAAATAAATCGCCAGCGTCTTTTTGCGGCCGATGCGTTCGGCCAGCGGCGGCAGCGCAAGACAACCAAGAATCGTCGCAATCGACAACAAACCGGTGGCCAGCGACGCCGTCCTGATCGCGTCGTTCTTCGCCATGCCGGCCTTCGTCGCCAGCTGGATCACCGCCGATGGCTCGTACACCGCGCCAGCCCACAAACCGATGATCGCGATCGTCAGCAGAATGCAGGCGACCCAGGTACGACGCCGATACATCGGCCCGAGGATTTCGCGCAGCGGTTTGGCGCGCACGGCGCTCGCTTCCGCCTTCTCCCACTTTTCCGATTCCTTCACCCGCAACAGCACCAGAATCGCGACCACCACCGGCACCGCGCCGGTCAGGAACATCGCGCGCCAGCCGTAATGCACGCCGATCGTATAGTTGAGCGCCGCAGCCAGAAAGAAGCCGGCGTAGTAGCCCGTTTGCAGATAACCGGCGCCCATTTTGCGGCGATCTTCCGGCCACGCTTCCGCAACGTACGTCCCCGCCAGCGCCCACTCGCCGCCAATGCCGACACCGGCAATGAAGCGATAGATGGCGAGCTCCCACACGTTGTGCGAGGTCGCGGCAAGCCCCGTGAAAATGGCGAACGTGAAAATGGTGCCCGCCAACACCTTGGTGCGGCCGAAGCGGTCCGCCAGCGGCCCCCAGATGAACGACAGACCCCAGCCGACCAGAAACAGCGCGAACAGAATCGAACCGGCGAGGCCGACATTCGCGGGCGTTGCCGCATAGCCCGAACGCGGCAATAGCTCGGTCAACGCCGGCGTCAACACGAGTGCGTAGATGAACGAGTCCATCCCGTCGAGCGTCCAGCCGGCCCACGCTCCCCAAAACCCTGCGATCTGCGAACGATTGAGCGGCGTGCGGCGCCGCGCGACCGGCGTGCGGTCGGTTAGTGAATTCATCATGCTCCTCCGGCCCTACGGTTGATGTATCTGGCTTACTTGCCTGACGACGAGATAGCGCGCCTCTGGGTGAACCGATGTGCCTCGTACGAGGTTGGAAAGACACCGCAGGCCGCGAGTGCTGAAAATTTTCCGCGCTTTACCCTTGCTGTAACTCGCGCATTTTCATATATAATATTTGATATCATGAGCGACGCAATAGATGGTTTTCCCCTGGACGCCCCGGCGCGCAGCCCGCTTTTACCGGCTGCGGCGCCGCGTGAGAGCACGTCCCGCGTGATCGCAGAGGCGCTGCGCACGGCGATTGTCGACGGTACGCTGGCGCCCGGTGCGCCGCTGCGGCAGGACGCAATCGCGCGGCATTTCTCGGTCAGCGCAATTCCTGTGCGCGAAGCCTTGCGCCAGCTCGAAAGCGAGGGCTGGGCGAGAGCCGCCGTGCATAAAGGTGCGACTGTCGCACCGCTGTCGGCGGACGAAGCGCGCGAAATCTACGAGATTCGCTCCGCGCTGGAGAGTCTCGCCATCGGCCTCGCGATTCCGGATCACACCGCCGCCACGCTGCGCGAATGCACCAGCCTCTGCCGCGCCGCCGAGCGCGAGTCGGATCCGTCGTTGTACGTCGCGCGCAATGTGGCATTTCATATGAGCCTGTATGCACCCGCCGCCCGCCCGCAGCTCGAGGACATGATCGGCACGCTGCATCGGCGCGGCGAACGGTATCTGCGCCTGAAGTTCGGCTTGCCGTCGTACAAGGGTGAGTCGGACAATGAACACGCCGCCTTGCTCGACGCCGTACAACGCCGTGATATCCCCGCTGCGCAGTCGCTGGTCGTCACGCATCTGCTCGGCACCGGCGACCTGCTCCATCGTTTCCTGACCGAACGCGCGCAGGCGGAAGCCGCGCTTGCGAATCAACCCAAGCCGCGCGCCAGACGCACGCGCACCACCACTGGGAGCTGAATCCGCCGATGAACCGACCCGCCGAAGCCGCCCAGGCTTCCACCACCGCCCGCTCCTGGACCACGCGTCGCGACGAGAAGAACCGTCGCCTCGCGGCCATCGCCCCGTGGCTGGAAGACGGCATCCTGCCGACAAACCGTATCGTCGATGCGCTCGAAACGCTGATCCAGCCGGGCGACCGCGTCGCACTCGAAGGCGACAATCAGAAACAGGCCGACTTTCTGTCCCGTTCCCTCGCCAAGGTCGATCCGCAAAAGATTCACGACGTCCATCTGCTGATTTCGAGCATCGGCCGTCCTGAACATTTGACGCTGTTCGAGCGCGGCATCGCGCACAAGGTCGATTTCTCGTTTGCCGGGCCGCAGAGCTTGCGGGTCGCGCAGCTGCTCGAAGACGGCCAGCTGGAAATTGGCTCGATCTATACCTACGTCGAGTTGTACGCACGGATGTTCGTCGATCTGACGCCGCACGTCGCGCTGCTGTGCGCGGAAAAAGCCGACCGTCACGGCAATCTGTACACCGGCGCGAACACCGAAGACACCCCCACTATCGCCGAAGCCGCCGCGTTCCGGCATGGCATCGTGATCGTGCAGGTCAATGAGATCGTCGATGAACTGCCGCGCGTCGATATCCCGGGCTCGTGGGTGGACGTCGTCGTGCAGGCGGACACGCCCTTTGCCGTCGAGCCTTTGTTCACGCGCGACCCACGGCATATCGGCGACTTGCAGGTGCTCACCGCGATGATGGTGATTCGCGGCATCTACGAGCCGTATGGTGTCACGTCGCTGAATCACGGAATCGGCTTCGATACCGCGGCGATCGAATTGCTGCTGCCCACGTACGGCGAATCGCTCGGCCTGAAGGGCAAAATCTGCCGCAACTGGACGCTCAATCCGCACCCCACCATGATCCCCGCGATCGAATCGGGCTGGGTCGACAGCATTCATTGCTTCGGCAGCGAAGTCGGCATGGAGGCGTACATCGAGGCGCGCCCCGACGTATTTTTCACGGGCAATGACGGCAGCCTGCGCTCGAACCGCGTGCTGTGCCAGCTAGCGGGTCAATACGGCGTCGACCTGTTTATTGGCTCGACCTTGCAGATCGACGCGGACGCGAATTCGTCGACGGTTACACGCGGCCGCCTCGCCGGTTTCGGCGGTGCGCCGAACATGGGTCACGATCCGCGCGGCCGGCGTCATTCGAGCGAAGCCTGGCTCAAGCTGCTGAAGGATCAGGGTCCGGTCTCACGTGGGCAGAAGCTGGTCGTGCAGATGGCCGAGACCTACAAGAAAGGCGGCGAGCCGACCTTCGTCGATGAACTCGATGCAGTCGCCGTCGGTGCGAAGAGCGGCATGCCGATCGCGCCCGTGATGATCTACGGCGACGACGTGAGCCATGTCGTCACCGAGGAAGGCATTGCATATCTGCATAAAGCAGAAGGCATCGACGAGCGCCGCGCGGCGGTGGCCGCGGTGGCCGGCGTGACGCCGATCGGGCTGCGCGCCAAGCCGGAGAAGACGGCCGAGTTGCGCCGGCGCGGCATTGTCGCGTATCCGGAAGATCTCGGCATTCGACGTGGCGAAGCCAAGCGCTCGCTGCTGGCGGCACGCAGCATCGATGACCTGGTGACGTGGTCGGGCGGACTGTACGAGCCGCCGGCACGCTTCAGGAGCTGGTAACGATGGGCTCGCGCGAAGCTTTGCTCGAGCGTGCCGTCGGCGCCGCGGTCACGGCACAGCCAGCCCTGTCCGATGTCCAGTCCGCCCGTTACGCGGTCACCGCGCTGATCGAAGAAGCGCAACTCACGCCGAAACCCGCGCTGGTCGACCGGCGCGGCAGCGGTGCGCATCGCGACCTCGATCTCGCCATCATGCTGCGCTCGGCACATGCGCTCGAACCGACCTTCGCGGCGCTCGCGCACACAGCGCGCCGCCGTGGCGAGCCATCCGCGCTGTTGCGCGCTGAACTCGCGCAGATCGGCCGCGCCGGCGAGCAGGCCATGCTGCATGCCACGGGCGGCAGCAACGCACATCGCGGCGCGATCTGGATCGTCGGCCTGCTGGTGGCGGGGGCCTCGATGCCAGGCGGTGCCTCCGTGCAAGGCGGCCCCTCGCTGTTAGCCGGTGCCTCGATGCGAGACGTCTCCATGCCAGGCGCTACCGCGCATGCGAACGCGTCGCACGTGTGCATGCTCGCCGCGCAAATTGCCTGCTTCCCGGATCGCTTCGCCGCGCCCGCCGACAGTCACGGCGAGCGCGCGCGGCAGCGCTATCAGGTAGGCGGAGCGCGCCGCGAGGCACAAGATGGTTTCCCGCACGTCATCGATATCGGTTTGCCCGCGTTGCTCGCGGCGCGAGCCAGCGGCGTCGACGAAAACGCTGCGCGCCTCGACGCCTTGCTGTCGATCATGGCCTCGCTGGACGATACCTGCCTGCTGCATCGCGCGGGTTTGCCTGGCTTGCACGCTGCGCAACATGGCGCGCGCCGCGTGCTGGAAAACGGCGGGAGCTCGACGCGGGACGGGCACGCCGCACTCGCCGCACTCGAGCACGAATTGCTGTCGCTCAACGCATCCCCCGGCGGCGCAGCCGATCTGCTCGCCGCCACCCTCTTTCTCGACATGCTGGCGCATCACGACGCCGGCGGGAGTTCAGCCTCATGGAACATCTGACCTTCGACTATCCGGCGCAACGCGCTGTCACGACCCGCGCGCATGTCGGCGTGGTCGGTTCGGGCGATCTGGAAGTGCTGCTGTCGCCTTCGGCTAACGCCGGCGCGCTGAACGCGCATGTGGTCGTGCGCACCAGCGTCGACGGCTACAGCCACATCTGGAAGAGCGTGCTCGACCGCTTCTTCACGCGCTATGACGGCGCGGCGCAAATCGAAATCAACGACTTCGGCGCGACCCCCGGCGTCGTGGCGCTGCGGCTCGCGGAGGCCATCGAAGCGGCAGAACAGGGAGACGACGCATGAACACCATCGACGCCGCACGTCCCGCGCCAATGCTGCGCGAAAGTTTCATCGAACTGCCGGCGCGCGAACGCGCCCGCTCGCTGCTCGACGCGGGCACGTTCCGCGAACTGCTCGGACCGTTCGACAAGATCGAGTCGCCGTGGCTGCCGCTGCAAGGTGTCGTCTGCCAGGCGGATGACGGCTGCGTGATCGCGCGCGGCACCATTGACGGCGAGCCGGCCGTGGTCGCCGCGATCGAGTCCGCGTTCCAGGGCGGCAGCATCGGCGAAGTGTCGGGCAGCAAGATCGCCGCCGCGCTCGAAATGGCGCTGCGGGACTGCGAGCGCGGCAAGATCGTCCGCCCGGTCGTGCTGTTCGAAACCGGCGGCGTCAGGCTTCAGGAAGCCAATCTGGGCCTTGCGGTAATCGCCGAGATGCAGGCCGCGATCGTCGCGCTGCGCAGGTATGTGCCGGTGGTCGGCGTGATTGCGGGGATGGTCGGCTGCTTCGGCGGCATGTCGCTGGCGGCGGCCCTGTGCTCGTATCTCGTCGTGACGAAGCAAGGGCGGCTCGGCATGAACGGCCCCGAGGTGATCGAACAGGAAGCCGGTATCGAAGAACTCGACGCGAGCGATCGCCGCCGCGTGTGGCAATTGATCGGCGGCGAACAACGGGCGGCAACCGCGCTCGCCGATCAACTGGTCGACGACGATGCCAACGCGGTGCGCGCCGCCGTGCGCTCGGCATTCACGCAAGGCGTGCCGGCTGCGCATCGCAGCGAACAGGTCGACACGTTCCTCGACCGGCTCGCGCGAATCGACCCGGCCAGCGTCACGCCGGAAACAATGCGTGACGTGTTCAACCCGGCTTACAACCCGGCGCAAAACCCGCAAATCTCCGGCAAGGAGCAGGCATGAACGACATCACTCTCAGCCGCGGCGCGCGCTGGTTCCACGCGCTCGCCGGCGAGCCATCCGGCAACGCGCCCGTATGGAGCGGCGATGCGACGCTCGGCGGCGAGACCGCGCGCTTCATTGCGGTCGTCCCCGATCCCGACAACCGCTTTCCGCGCGCGACCGATAATGTGGTCGGTCTCGAACAGGGCTGGCAGCTCGCACGCGCCGTACGCGAGACCATTGCGCAGGACGCGAAGAGCGAGACGCGCCGCCCGATCCTCGCGATCGTCGATGTCAAAAGTCAGGCGTACGGCTATCGCGAGGAAATGCTCGGCATTCACCTCGCCTGCGCCGCCGCGGTCGACGCCTATGCGTCGGCGCGTGACGCCGGCCACCCGGTCATCGCGCTGATCGTCGGACCCGCCATGTCGGGCGCATTCCTCGCGCACGGCTATCAGGCCAACCGCATCGTCGCGCTCGACGCGCCCGGCACGATGGTCCACGCCATGGGCAAGGAAGCGGCCGCACGGGTCACGCGCCGCACCGTCGAAGCACTCGACGCGCTCGGCGAAACCATTGTGCCGATGTCGTACTCGATGACATCGTTCGCCAAACTCGGCCTGCTCGATCAACTGATCACAGGCGTCGACGCCGATGCGCCGGATGCCGCGCAAATCGAGCACGTGCGTCAGGTGTTGAGCAAGCAGATTCAGAGCGCACGCGATGGCAAACCCGGTCTGTCGCATCGTCTGGAATCGGCTGCGGCTCAAAAGAATCGCGCAGCGTCGATCGAAGTGCGACGCCGTCTCGCTGAACAATGGGATGCCGTGTAATGCAGGTCTGCGCAGCGCCGCCGTTTGCAGCCGATCACGCGTTGTCGTGCGATACGCGCTGGCAGCCGCATGACCTGTTGCGCCTGCGCTGTCTGCGGCAATTTGAGGGCGAACCGGCGTGGGCTCGCGCGTCTTTCGAGCGCGCGCCATATGCCGTGGTCAGACGCGCGCTGGCCGCCGACGGCTTCATGGCGATTGGCTTGCGTGGTGTGGAGCGCTCGCAGCGTTACGGCACGTGGGCGCATCGGGACGATATTGAAACCGCCGTGCCGCCGGAAGCGTTGGTGCTCCGCAACCCGCTTGCGGAACGCGAGGCGTTGCCGGCTTTCACGGCCCTCGCCACATTGCAAAGCGACACGGCCGGCGCGTTGGTTGAATTCGTCTGGGGACCGACCGGCAGCACAGGCTTTGAACTGGCCACTCGGGCGCCCACGGTCACGCGCGCGAGTGACCTCGATCTGCTGATCCGCACGCCGGAAAAGCTCTCGCACGCGAGCGCCGTTCAATTGCTGGATTATCTGCAAACAATCGCGCAACGCGCCGGCATTCGCGTGGATGCGCAACTGGAAACACCCGCGGGCGGCGTTGCGCTGGCCGAGTGGGCCGCGGACAAAGCACGCGTGATGGTACGCCACGCTCGCGGCCCGCAGCTCATGGTCGATCCGTGGGCACCTCTTCACGGCAATACCTGATGCTGGCCCTCCTGTTTCCCGGCCAGGGCGCCCAGTCGGACGGATTCCTGCACCGTCTGCCGCAGCACCAGGCTGTGCGCGAAACGCTCGACGAAGCGTCTCAGGTTCTCGGCACCGACGTACTCACACTCGACACGCCAGATTCGCTGAGCTCGACCGTCGCCGTTCAGATCGGCTTGACGGTCGCGGGCGTGGCGATCGCGCGCGCACTCGCAGAAGAACAGCTCACGCCGGGCGTCAGCGCGGGTTTGTCCGTAGGCGCGTATGCGGCGGCGGTCAGTTGCGGCGCGGTTCGCTTTGACGACGCGCTGAAGATGGTTCGTAAGCGCGCCGAGTTGATGGAGACAGCGTATCCGTCCGGCTACGGTCTTGCGGCCATATCGGGTTTGACCGAACACCAACTGGAAACACTCGCCGGGAAGCACGCGGAGGCGAACAATCAACGTGTGTATATCGGCAATGTGAATGCGCCACGTCAGGTCGTCATGGCGGGTGCGAACACCGCGCTGGACGCATTCATGGAGCGCGCGCTCGCAGCGGGCGCTCGCAGGGCCACCCGTCTCGCCGTAAGCGTGCCGTCGCATTGCGAACTGCTCTCACATGCCACAGACGAGCTGGTTGTGTACGCACAGGATGTGCCTTTTCATGTGCCTCAAAGCACCTATATCGGCAACCGCGGCGGTCGGCCTTTGTACACGGCTCAGGCGATTCGCGACGATCTCACGACCAATATGCGCTACACCGTGCGCTGGTTCGACGCGCTCACCGTCATGCAGGAAATGGGCGCCCACGTGCTGATCGAAGCGCCGCCGGGCCAGGTGTTGACGGACCTCACGCGTGATAATTTTCCGGACACGATCGCGCTTGCTGCGAGTACCTTCTCGTTCGACCAACTCGTGGCGACTGCCCGGCGGCGCCTCGGCGCTGCTTGAGTACGCGGATTGAATGCGCAGATTGAGCGTCCGGATTCAGCACCGCGATTGAGCACCACTACGCCACCACTTCGGCCTACGCTCCCTGCCGTCCTTCACTCGACGAAGATTTCCTGCAACGTCGACAACGCATTCGATAGCGCCGTATCCGATACGGAGCCCGCACGCTTTACAAGCCGCGTCTTGTCTACCGTGCGAATCTGATCGAGCAGGATCAAACCTTTCTTGCGCAAGAAAGTGAGCGGGATGCGAAAAGGCGCCGCCCGGCCGGCCGTGGTCATTGGCGCGACGATCACCGTGCGCAGGTGATCATGCAATTCACCCGGCGAAACAACGACGCATGGCCGCGTTTTCTGAATCTCGCTGCCGACGGTTGGATCCATCGCGACAAGCCAGACTTCGCCGCGCGCTACCACTCGAGCCCCGCGTCATCGGCATTGGAAAACTCGCCCATCACCAGCGCGTCGTCTTTGGACGCCGCCAACGAACGGCTCGCGTCAGCCCACCCCGTACGCGCTTTTTTCTGGGGACGCCGTATCACGAGGGCGTTCCCTTCCACTTGCATATCCACTTCGTCCTCCAGCCCAAGTTGGGTCAAGATAGGTTTCGGAATCAGTACACCATGGGAGTTACCCATTCTGCGGATGGTCGTTTTCATGGCAGCACCTGGACTGGAATGCTAAAGGGTAGGCATTTAAAAGTAAACACAATGTTATTACAGTGTAGCACGGCAAATGGCATAAGACGAATGACGTGTGGTTGCGTGAGGAGTTGCATGCTTTCTCGATCGCTCGCCTCACCGCCTCTCAATCAACTGCCGCCCCATCGCCTTCGCATACTGATCGCACGCGCTGCGCGCGACGCGTGAAGCCGCCAGCACGCCGACGTCGGCGTCGTCGCGGTAATACATCGCAACGTCGATCGGCGGCGGCAGCGGACGCACCTGCAATTGCCCGAGCTCGCCGCTGCTCAGGAACGGCTCGACGAACAGCGCCGGCACTGCCGCGATCCCATAGCCATCGCGCAGCAGTTTCACGATCACCGCCACCGACGGCATGCAGGTCACCTGAGTATCCGCAAGCGGCACACCGGCGCGCTTCGCGAGCGTCTCCACGATCGCCTCCACGGCGAGTTGTGGCGCGGTGCCACGGCCGAACGTCAGCACCGGTTTCTGCAATACCGTCTGCACATGTTTCGCGCGGCTCGCCGGAATCAGGTCGTCGCGCGCGATCCAGCGCACCGGATAACTCGCCAGCAAGGTCGAAACAATCGACGCTTCCTGCTCGCCGGTTTCCTCCACCTGAATGACGAGATCCAGATCCCCCGCGCGCAGCCGCGGCCCAAGCACGGCGCTCGAGTCGACGCTCAGATCTACGACGATACGGTTGTACCCGGCGTTCAGCATACGGATGTAGTCGGGCAGCCAGCTATGCACCACTGTTTCGATCACACCGAGCCGCAGCCGCTTGGTCACCTGGGTTTCGTCCTGCGCGGCCAGTTGCAGCGAGCGCGTGGCCTGCACCACCGATCGCGCATGCGCGAGCAGCCGTTCGCCATGCGCGGTAAGTTGAAACGCCGCGGCGTCGCGCTCGATCAACTCGACGCCCAACTCTGCTTCAAGCGTTTTGATGCGCAGCGAAATCGCCGCGGGCGTCGCGTGCATGGCAGCAGCCGTCGCTCGAAAACTGCCGAGACGAGCGAGCGTCAGAAACGTTTCGACAAAGCGGGTATTCATTGCATCAACTCTCCCAACAGCATTCCCGAAGCATTCGATCATCACCGGAAAATCATCACGACGCTGTTAAGTTTAATTTAACGAAACGCAAGAATAACTCGCTGGCTGGATATTTTTGGCGTTACTAATCTGGCTTCCATCAGTCATCCGGACCTAGCTGGAGTCAAGCCCTTCATGTCCTACACGCCATCCGAGTTTCGTCAGCAGATTCGCAGCCGCCGCCTGTCCGGGCCGACGGCGGGCTACTGCGGCGACTATGCGCAAGCCAATCTCGCCATCCTGCCCAGGCAATACGCCGACGACTTCCTGCGCTTCTGCACGCTCAATCCGAAGGCTTGCCCGTTGCTCGGCATCGGCGAACCCGGCGCATGGCGCGTGCCGTCGCTCGGTGCCGATCTCGACATACGCAATGACGTCCCCGCCTTTTACGTCTATCGCCACGGCGAACGCGCCGAGGAGGTGCGCAGTCTGGACGAGCTGTGGCGCGACGACCTCGTGGTGTTCGCGATCGGTTGCTCGTTTTCATTCGAGGAGATGTTACGGCGCGAAGGCATTCCACTGCGCCATATCGAACAGCAGGTCAATGTGCCGATGTATCGCACGCGCGAACGCAACGTGAGCGCCGGCGTGTTCGGCGGCAACCGTGTGGTCTCGATGCGGCCGATGAAAGCCGCCGACGCAATCCGCGCCATCCAGATCACCAGCCGTTTTCCCGCGGTACACGGCGCTCCGGTTCATATCGGCGACCCCTCGCTGATCGGCATTCGCGACATCACGCGGCCCGATTTCGGCGACGCAGTCGAAGTGCGCAGCGACGAGTTGCCGGTGTTCTGGGCCTGTGGCGTCACACCGCAGGCCGCTATAGAAAGCGCGCGCTTGCCGTTTGCGATCGCGCACAAACCCGGACACATGCTCGTCACCGACATTCCCAACACCACGCTGGCGGTTCTCTAGCCGCGTTATTTTTCCCAACCAGCGAGCCGCGCGGCAAGACGCGGCCGCCGACTACGACCGGAGCCAACCATGAAAACCGAAGCGCAATTGACCGCGGACGCCGACTGCTACGACGCGCCCGCCACAGGGAAAGGACCGTTCGCGTGGTATCGGCAGAGTTCCGCCGGCGAGAAGCGTGCGTTCTGGAGCTGCAAGATCGGCTACGTGCTCGACGCAATGGACACGCAATTTCTGAGCTTCGTGATTCCAACGCTGATTGCGACATGGGGCATCACGCGCGGCGACGCCGGTCTGATCGGCACGGTCACGCTGCTGAGTTCGGCGCTCGGTGGCTGGGCGGCCGGGGTGCTGTCCGATCGCATCGGCCGGGTGAAGACCTTGCAGATCACGATCCTCTGGTTCGCGGTGTTCACGCTGGCTTGCGCGCTGGCGCAGAACTTTTCGCAGTTGCTGTGGGCGCGCGGACTGATGGGGCTCGGCTTCGGCGGCGAGTGGACGGCCGGCGCGGTGCTGATCGGCGAAGTCATCCGTGCGCGTGACCGCGGCAAGGCGGTCGGTCTGGTGCAGGCAGGCTGGGCGATCGGCTGGGGCGTCTCGACGCTGCTGTTCATGGCCGTGTTTTCATGGGTACCGGCCGATTACGCGTGGCGCGTGCTGTTCGCCATCGGGATTGCGCCGGCGCCGTTCGTGATCTGGATCCGCCGCTTCGTCGACGAGCCGGCGGTCCATCGGCAGCAGAAACAAGCGCAGGCCGCCGCACACACGCGCCCGTCGCTGCTCGACATCTTCCGTGGCGATATCCTCTGGACGACGCTGCGCGCGTCGATTCTCGCGACCGGCGTGCAAGGCGGCTACTACGCGGTGACCACGTGGCTGCCGACCTATCTGAAAACCGAGCGGCATCTGAGCGTGATCGGCACCGGCAGCTATCTGGGCGTGGTGATCGTCGGCTCGTACTGCGGGTATCTAACGGGCGCTTATGTCAGCGACAAAATCGGCCGCAAGCGCGCCTTCATCGCGTTCGCGCTGGCTTCGTGTGCGATCGCGTTGATCTATACGCAACTGCCGCTGGATAACTTCTCGATGCTCGTGCTCGGTTTCCCGCTCGGCTTCTGCGCGTCCGGCATTTTCTCGGGGATGGGCGCGTTCCTCACCGAGCTGTTTCCAACCCGCATTCGCGGCTCCGGCCAGGGCTTCTGCTACAACATCGGGCGGGCAGTCGGCGCGACGTTTCCGTTCCTGATCGGCTACGTCTCGCAGACCATGACGCTCGGCCACGCGATCGGTGTATTCGCCGCCGCGGCATATGGTGTCGTGATCCTTGCCGCGCTGACGTTGCCGGAGACCAAGGGACGCGAACTCGACGCCTAAGCCGCGTCACCGTTCCTAAGCGCTACAGCGCCTGCTCCGGCGCGCGTCCGATGACATGTGAATCGGGCGCCGCTGCCGTGTCGCCCCGCCCGCGCTCGCGGCCCGGCGTCACGACAGCACCTGGGCCACCGGGACGCCGCACCGATTTCGCATGCCGCTCGATCAGCCGTTGCAGCAGACAGAACGCGCACAGCAACGCGCCGATCACGATGCGGGTCCACCACGAACTGAGCGTGCCGTCGAAAGTAATCAACGCCTGGATCGTGCCGAGAATGCCGACGCCGAACAGCGAGCCGATCACATAGCCGACACCGCCCGTCAGCAAGGTACCGCCGATCACGGTCGCCGCGATCGCATCGAGTTCCATGCCCTGCCCTTGCAAGCCATATCCCGATAGCACATAGAACGTGAACACTGCGCCACCGAGCGCCGAACAGAACCCGCTCAGCGCATACACGCCGATCCGTGTACGCGCGACCGGCAAGCCCATCAGCAACGCCGAGCGCGGATTGCCGCCGACCGCATAGACATTGCGGCCAAAGCGGGTGAAGTGCGCCACGTAGATGGCCGCGACAAGCGTGACGAGGGCGATCAACACATTGGCCGTCACCGAACCGACGCCAATGTTGAGGCGGAACGCGGAAATCTTCTGGAACGTCGGATCGTTGATGGTGATCGACTGCGTCGTGATCAGAAAGCACAAGCCACGCGCGAAGAACATGCCGGCCAGCGTGACGATGAACGCCTGCAAACGGAAGAAATGAATCAGCGCGCCCTGTACCGCGCCGAACACCGTGCCCATCAGCAACACGATCGGCAGGATCAGCCAGACCGGCCAATGCAGATGTTCGGACAGCACCGCTTCGACAATGGTGGTCAGCGCCACCACCGAGCCCACCGACAGATCGATCCCGCCGGACACGATCACGAACGTCATACCGATCGCGACGATCAGCAGGAAGGCGTTGTCCACCAGCAGATCGAGCAGCACTTGCCACGAGAAAAAACCGGTGTACATCACCGAGCCGAAACCGAACAGCGCGCAAAACAACAGGACGGTGACGGCGATCGGCAGCGTGCGCGGATCGACGATATGGGCCCAGGCTTCGAGGAGTCGTCTCATCGCGCCACCCCGCGCTGCGTGAAGAGCGACATGGCGAGCGCGCGCGCCGAGGGCGACTGGATCACGCTCACCGCAAGCACCACGGCCGCCTTGACGAGCAGCGTCGCTTCCGGCGGTACGCCGATCGAATAGGTCGTGTAGGTGAGCGTCTGGATGATCAGCGCGCCCAGCACGGTGCCGGTCAGACTGAAACGGCCGCCGAGCAGCGACGTGCCGCCGAGCGTCACCGCCAGAATCGCATCGAGTTCGAGCAGCAGGCCCGCGTTATTGCCATCCGCGCTGCGCACGTTCGAGCTGATAAGGATGCCCGCCATCGCGGCAGTCAATCCCGAGAAGCCGTACACCGCGAATACCAGCGCTTTCGAGCGCAGGCCGACGAGGCGCGTCGCCACCGGATTGACACCGATCGCGCGAATGAAGAGACCGAGCGCCGTGCCTTCGACGAGCACCGCGGTGGCCAGCACGGCCACGCTCGCGATCCACACAGAGCACGGCACGCCAAGCCAATAGCCGCCGCCGACGAACAGATAGCCCGCTGCGCCGATTGGAATGATCTGCCCCGCCGTCAACAATTGCGCGATGCCCCGGCCGGCGACCATCAGGATCAACGTCGCGATGATCGGCTGCATGCCGACGAACGACACCAGCAGCCCATTCCACATGCCGCTCAACACGCCGACGATCAGCGCCGCAATCAGCGCCTGTGCGATCAATCCGGCGCTCGGCACGGGTTGCGTCGCGAGTATCGTGGCTGCCGCGGCTCCGGCAATCGCCACGACCGCGCCAACCGAAATATCGATGCCGCGTGTCGCGATCACCAGTGTCATGCCGGTGGCGACCAGTACCAGCGGCGCCGCGCGATTCAGGACGTCGATCGGCGCGCCGAACAGATGGCCATCGAGCATCCTTAAAGAAAGAAAATGCGGATTCACCCACAGGTTCAGGACGCACAACAGCACCAGCGTGACGCACGGCCAGATCAGCGGACGCTCCGCGCCATCGCGCGCGAACCAGTTCGATAGCTTCATTCGCCGCTCCCCGCGATGAGTCGATAGATGTTGTCTTCGTTCGAAGCCTTGCCGGCCACTTCAGCGATCTTGCGGCGGTCGCGCAGCACCGCCACGCGATGACTGACGCGCAGCACCTCACTGATCTCGGACGAAATGAACAGGATGCTCAAACCGTTCGCACACAGCGCCAGCAGGCGGTCCATGATGTCGAACTTGGCGGCGACGTCGATGCCGCGGGTGGGTTCGTCGAGAATCAGCAGTTTGGGATCGGTGGCGAGCCAGCGCGCCAGCAACGCCTTTTGCTGATTGCCGCCGGAGAGCAGCCCGATCGGCTGTTCGGCGTCCGTCGCCTTGATGCCGAGGCGCTCGATCCACATGTCCGCGATTTCATGCGCGCGATGCCGTTTGATCTTGCGCCACCAGCCGCGCCGCGCCTGCAACGCCAGCAGAATGTTCTCGCGAATCGACAGTTCGGCGACGATGCCCTCTTTCTTGCGGTCCTCCGCGCAGTAGCCGATGCCGTGGCGCACGGCATCCCGCGGTGAACGCAGCCGCACAGGCCGGCCTTCGACCAGGATGGTGCCGCTGTCGGCGCGGTCCGCGCCGAACAGCAACCGCGCGGTCTCCGTGCGGCCCGAGCCCAGCAGGCCAGCAAGGCCCAGGATCTGGCCCGGCTGCACGTCGAGGTCAATCGGCTGCAGCGTGCCGCGCCGTCCGACGCCGCGCAGTTCGACGAACGGTTGAACGGACTGCTTGCTCTGCGGTCCTTCGTGCGTGGTGTGCCCGTCATGCGCCGCTTCGCGCAAGCGCGCGCTCATGCGCTCGTGACCGACCATCTTCGCGACCAGTTGATCGGCCGGCAGATCGCGCGCGAGGTATTCGCCCTCACGTTCGCCGTTGCGCATCACCGTGATGCGATCGGAAATCGCATACGTCTGCTCGATAAAATGCGTGACAAACAGAATGGCGATACCCGATTGCTTAAGATGGCGAAGTATTTTGAAAAGCTGGGCAACCTCTCCGTCGTCGAGGCTCGAGGTCGGCTCGTCGAGGATCAGTACGCGTGCGTCCACCGACAACGCTCTGGCGATCGCCACCATCTGCTGCACGGCGATCGGATAGGCGTCGAGCGAACGGGTGACGTCGAGTGTCACGTCGAGACGAAGAAGCGCGGCCTGCGCGCGGCGCTTGATGTCGGGCCAATCGATCGCGCCAAACCGCTTTGGCTGCCGCCCCGCGAAGATGTTCTCCGCCACCGAGAGGTTCGGGCATAGGTTCACTTCCTGATACAGCGTGCGCACGCCGGCCGCTTCCGCCTCCTGCGGCGAAGCGAACGCCACGATCTCGCCGGCCAGGCGGATCGTGCCGGCGTCGGGCGCGACCACGCCGGTCAGCACGTTGATCAGGGTGGATTTGCCTGCGCCGTTCTGCCCCATCAGCGTGTGGATTTCACCGGGAAACAGGCGGAAGTCGACTCGCTGCAGCGCCTTCACGCCCGGGAACGTCTTGCTGACACCGGCAGTGGCCAGAATGGGCTCGAGGGCACTCGAGGCGCCGGCGCGAGCGTCGCCTGTGATGGCGCCGTTGGACTGAGCGCCGGCGGCCGGTGGATTCGGTTCAGAAGCGGGATGCGTCATAGACCTCGCTCAATCGGCGGTGCGTTGGTCGGGTGGGCACAGGCGGGCCAGGTTGGGCGCGACCTGAGTCAGCGGAAAAGAGACCGCCCGCTGCCGAAGCAGCCGGGCGGTCAGGCACCACTGGAGAAACCCTGCGATCTGTCCGTCCTGCTTTTATCCTGCGACCATTGTATGGATAGCTAATCAGTTAGCCACCAGACTGGGCGTCAATACCGTCCGCTTTAATACTTGCGCGTCGGCAGAGTCTGCGCCGCGACGCTCATCGGGAAGACGGTCTCTTCCGTCAGGATGCGCTTGGGCAACGGCTTGCCGGCCACGACGTCCTTGACCGCCGACATCAGTTGCGGTCCCAGCAACGGGCTGCATTCCACGTCGACGTTCATCTTGCCCGCGGCCATCGCCTGGAAGCCGCCCTTGGTCGCGTCGAACGAAACGACGGTGATGTCCTTGCCCGGATGCATGCCGGCCTCTTCCATCGCCTGGATGGCGCCGAGCGCCATATCGTCGTTATGCGCATAAACTACATTTATTTTATTTCCATAAGTTTTTATAAACGCTTCCATCACCTGCTTGCCGCCGGCAAGCGTGAAGTCGCCGCTTTGCGACGCAATGATCTTGAATTTCGGATCGTTTTTGATCACTTCGATCAGGCCGGAATGCCGGTCGTTGGCAGGCGCCGAGCCGACCGTTCCCTGAAGTTCCGCGATGTTGATGGGACCTGGATCGCTCTTGTAGTGATCTGCCAGCCAATGACCTCCGCGCCGGCCCTCTTCCATGAAGTCCGAGCCGATCATCGTCACGTACAACGACGTGTCTTTCACGTCGATGTTACGGTCGGTCAGGATCACGGGAATCTTTGCGGCTTTAGCTTCGCGCAGTACCGGCTCCCAGCCGGATTCGACGACCGGAGAGAATGCGATCACATCGACTTTCTGCGCGATGTAGGAGCGGATCGCCTTGATCTGGTTTTCCTGCTTTTGCTGGGCGTCGGAGAATTTGAGCTTGATCTTCGCGTCCGCCGCCGCTGATTTCACCGACTCGGTGTTGGCGGTTCGCCATGCACTTTCGGCGCCGACCTGGGCGAAGCCGAGCGTGATCTGTTTGTCCTGCGCGTAGGCACCCGGCGTTGTCAGCGCCAGAGCGCCGATGCTCGAGCAAAGCGCGAGCGCGCCCAACGCACGACATGCGGCGCGTCGTGTATTCGCCATGACTGTCTCCTGATCGTTGTTGTGTAGGCGATCCATCGAAGCCGCCCAGCGTTGCAGCCCTCACGGTGCGTGGATCGTGATGTAGCGTAGTGTCTGGGGCGTTAACCGTCCAATCATATGATTCGCGTCGGCGATACCAATTTCGGTATCGCGGGCGGTATCGACTGTGCAGTGGGCGTGGGCAATGCGGTGGGGTTCGCCGGGGCACGAACGGCGTTGGAGCGCGACGTTGGGCGCGCTTCTTAGGTGCTTACGTGCTTATGTGCTTGCTCGATGGGGCTTCGCGGCGTCACCCACCGGAACGTCAGATTGATTCGCTCTCCGGCCACCCGCGGCTCCTTCGGCACGCGATGCCGCCAGTCGGCCTGCGTGTCCCCCTTCATCACCAGCAAGCTGCCGCCCTTCAGCGAAAACGACTGCACGACGCCGGTCTTGTTGTGCCGCAAATCGAAGGTGCGCGCCACGCCCAGACTGATCGACGCAATCACTGGCCGAGCGCCGAGTTCGGGCTCGCGGTCGGCATGCCACCCCATGCTGTCGGTGCCACTGCGATAGCGGTTGATCAGCACGCTATTGAAGCGCGCGTGGCAAGCTGCCTCGGCAGCGGCACGCAGTTCGGCGACAGTCGGGGTCCACGATTGCGGCAGATTGCGAATTCCGGAGTAGACGTAGACCGCGTCCGGCTCGCCCTGCCAGGCAGTCAGCCGCGGCAGCGGCACGCGGCCGGCAGGCGTACCCATCATGTCCTGACGCCATTCGACTTCGTCGATGAGTTGCGTTAAAGCACGCGCTGCGGCCCCGGGCGCGAGCCACTCGGGATACCAGTCCACGTCGGGCGCCGGAAGGTCATCGAAAAGGTCCGCCATGAGATTGCCTGAATGCGATTGCGCGCGCGATACATGCGCGATTGAGAACCCTGGCTATTATGGCGGCAACGACGATGTCGCTCACGCCAATGGTTTGCGCTTTCATCCTGCTTTTTTTCTCTGCTACTGCAAAGGACCCCCACCATGATTCTTTCCGATCAGGCGCTCGATCAGCTGTTTCGCGAAGCGCGCACACATAACGGCTGGCAGGCCAAACCGGTCGACGACGCTGTACTCAGGCAACTCACCCAGCTCGTGCTGCTCGGGCCGACCTCGGCCAATTCGAGCCCCGGCCGCTTCGTTTACGTGAAAACGCCCGAAGGCAAGGAGAAGCTGCGTCCGGCCCTGTCGGCGGGTAATCTTGAGAAAACGATGGCGGCGCCCGTCACCGTGATCGTGGGGATGGACATGGCGTTTTACGAGCATCTGCCGAAACTGTTCCCGCATGCCGACGCGCGTAGCTGGTTCGCCGGTAACGACAAGGCGATCGCGGATACGGCTTTTCGCAACTCGACGCTGCAAGGCGGCTATCTGATTCTCGCAGCCCGCGCGCTCGGTCTGGACACTGGCGCGATGTCGGGCTTCGACGCCGCCAAGGTCGACGAGGCCTTCTTCGCCGGCACGAGCGTGAGGTCCAACTTCCTGATCAATCTGGGCTACGGTGACCCGTCGAAGCTATTCCCGCGCAGCCCGCGCTTCTCCTTCGACGAAGCGGCCCAGATCGTCTGACAGGCCCAACGGCCGCCGGTGCGTTTATCTGAAGAGCGCCACGTAGAACACCACCGCGCCGATCAGCGCACCGATAAAACAGAAGCCTTCGTCGGCGTCATCGCCATTGGAACGCAACCACGCGCCGACGACGCCGAACAGCCCTGCGATGCCAAGCGCAACGCATACCATCACCACGTCGAATAACGTGTTTTTGCCCAGCTCGGAGAAGTCGATGTCGCGCACGCCGAAGTACAAGGCGAGCGCCATCAGCGATATGCCCACCAGCGGCAGCATCACGTGGCTGCCCTCTCGTCCGACGTGATGCGCGTGATGTTGGTGGCGTACGTGATTGCCCGATCCAAGCAGTTTCATGATGCGTCTCCTGCCTCGCCCTTTACCGGCGACAAAACGAACCTTCGCGAACCATCGCAAGGCCGCAACGACCTTCAGCCAAGCGGGTTCTATTTGAGAATAGTCCACGCGGAACACAATTCAAAGCCCATTTAATTAGCCTGCCACGGCAATTCCGCCGGGCTGCGGGCGACGGGCGAATTGCTGCGATGCGACACCCGCCTGCCGCGCCAAACCTGCACGTGTTCGGCAAGCCGGTGTGAGCCAATTTGGTGCCGTCGGCACGGGGTTGCACATCTCGGTAGAATGGTCCGGCTCGTCGGCTATTTCAGGGTTGCTGTTGGCGAGCCGCCGCCGTCTTTTCACTCGAGCCGGCCCCTTCCCGCCTCTATCCTCTCTATGCGCCGCACATCGTTTCTTGTTCGCTTCATCCTGATTGGCATCCTGCTGCATATCTACGTCGGCTTTCGTCTGCTTCCCGACATGCCGATTAGTGACGCCGCCCGATGGGCGTGTGCGTTGTGGCTGGTGCTGTCGATCTTTCTGATTCCGCTCGGCATGCTGGCGCGCACCATCAAGCAGCAACCGCTCAGCGACAGGCTCGCGTGGGTCGGCCTGCTGGCGATGGGTTTCTTCTCGTCGCTGCTGGTCCTGACTTTCGCGCGCGATCTGGCGCTCGCTTCGCTGCTCACCGTCGATGCAATCTGGCCGAACACGATTGCCATCGCGCACTGGCGCACCGGCTCAGCGGCAGCGGTACCGTTGCTTGCGCTGCTCTCGACACTCGTCGGCCTGTTCAACGCACGGCGCCGCGCCAAGGTCGTGACGATCGACATACCAATCGACGATTTGCCGGCGGCGCTCGACGGCTTCACCATCGTCCAGATCAGCGATATCCACGTCGGCCCAACTATCAAAGGCCGTTATGTGGACGCAATCGTCGACGCGGTGAATCGGCTGAAGCCGGATCTGATTGCTGTCACCGGCGATGTGGTGGACGGCAGCGTGCCGCAACTGACGAAGCACACGCAGCCGCTGTCGCGGCTCAGCGCGCGTCACGGCGCATTTCTCGTGACCGGCAACCACGAGTATTACGCCGGCGCGAACGCGTGGATCGATGAGTTCCGGCGCCTAGGGTTGACCGTTCTGCTCAACGAGCATGTGGTGGTGGAACATGACGGCGCGCGCGCGGTGATCGCCGGCGTAACCGATTTTTCGGCAGGCCATCATGACCCGTTGCATCGCAGCGACCCCGTCGCGGCCCTCGCCGGCGCGCCTGGCGACGTGCTGATCAAAGTCCTGCTCGCGCACCAGCCGCGCTCAGCGGAAGCAGCAGCCGCAGCGGGATTCACGCTGCAACTGTCCGGCCACACGCATGGCGGCCAGTTCTTCCCGTGGAATTTCTTTGTGCGCCTTCAGCAACCGTTCACGGCAGGTCTCGCGCGATTGAATGGCTTATGGGTCTACACGAGTCGCGGCACGGGCTATTGGGGGCCGCCGAAGCGCCTGGGCGCTCCTTCGGAAATCACGCGATTGCGTCTCGTGCCCGGCGAGCCCGACTGAAGCGTCGAACCGGATCCCAATCGCGCCGCGCCGATGTCAGATTGGATTGCGCAATAAAAAGGGCGAAGGTTCATAAAGGACCTTCGCGCTACGGCGCTGACGCGCCGCTTCAGTTGATGAGCGTTACTGTGATTACTGCGCGGGCGCCACGGCCACGCTGACTTGCGGTGCGTACGCCACCGACACTTGCATACCCGGCGTCACACCGGCGACCTTTGCCGGCTCGCGTCCCTGAATATGAAACACCGCGCCATTCGGGCTCTTCAGGGCCATGATTCCGGAAGCGTGGTCGATCGCCTGAACTTCGGCGCTCACGTTCTGCACGGTGTTCTGCTGTACCGCTTGAGCACCCGTGTGGCCGTCGGCACCGCGCGTAACGCTGACCATGGCGTTGCGCATCATCCGGATGTGGACCTTGCCACCCTGCTTGATCTGCGCCAGGTTGCCCGTCTCAGTGATGTTGAATGAAGCTTCGCCGCCCTGTGCGTCGAGCACGGTCACCGAATGTTTAGCCTGATCGACAAACTTCACCACACCCTCTGCCTGCAGCGTGCTGCTGCCTTCAAACGGGGCGGGCAGACCGGCGGCAAACGACGCGAGCGGAGCAGCAGCAATCAATGCACCGGCAATGATGCCAAGGGCTTTATTTTTCATACATTCCTCAATTGGGGTGAACAGCGGAAAAGAGACGATGTTGTGCGGATCGGATGCGCCTGGAAGAGCGCCAGGACAACCGAACGATTTCCAGACGAAACCGTGAGAAGTGAAACGCGAATCGAGCGCCAAACCGGACAACATGTTTCAAAGTGTGCGAACAGTGTGTTTTCCGGGATGAACATCGTCAATATTCGGAGTCCGTATTTATGCGAGGAAAATACTGAGCCTGCCGTGGGAAATTCCGCAAGCATCGGCCTGTGGTTTCCGCCGCCCTGCTTCATCCCCGCCTTGACTTAACTTTGCAGAGCCGCCTAAAATTCGCCCAATTCATTTAACCGGAATCACGATCTTGGACAGTAGCAGTCGCACCCGTCGAGTTTCGATTCGCCCGATCGCCTGATCGGCAAGATTTCCGCGCCAGCCTTTGCCTGTCGCCGTCTTGCCTTCAGGCCCGACGGTGCACCTCGTTTATATCCTCGTACTACCCGTGAAGTGCCGCATGGCTCGATGCCTTGCGGATGCTGAGTGACTTCCAGCGCGCGAGCCCCGGCTCGCTTGCCTCGTCACGCCCGACCGCGCCCGCGCTCCACCTTCGGACACGTGGCGCTGTCACGCGCAGGGTTCACACTGTGCGAACACACGCCTTAACCTTTCTTATCGATGACAATTGAATTCGTCTGGCGGCTCTTTGCCGCCTTCAGCTGCGGCGTCGCGATCGGCCTCGAACGGCAGATGCGCCAGCGCAACGCAGGCCTGCGCACCATCACGCTGGTCGCGAGCGGCGCGTGTCTGTTCGTCACGCTCGGCGTGCTCACCGGAAATGGCACATCTGGCATCACGCAGATTGCCGCGTATGTCGTATCCGGCGTCGGCTTTCTCGGCGGCGGCGTGATCATGCGCGACAAGGGCTCCATCCAGGGGATCAACACCGCCGCGACCTTGTGGTGCTCGGCGGCGGTCGGCGTACTGTGCGGTGCAGGCCATTACGGACCGGCACTCGCCGGCACCGCCGTCGTGCTGTTGACCAATACGGTGCTGCGTGAAGTGAGCCGGATGATCAACGCGACCCCCGTTTCAAACGCCGATCTCGTGCGTGAATACGTGCTGACGATCGTATGCCGCGAGGCTGACGAGATCCACATTCGTACCGCGGTATCCAACTCGATGTATTCGACACCGCTGTCGTTCCAAAGCCTGACGAGCGAAGACGTGGAAGGTGATACGGGACGCATCCGCGTTACGGCAACCTTGAAGCTGCATCCGAAAGATCAGCCGAAGCTGGAACAGATGGCAAGCCGCATCAGCATGGAAAAGAGCGTATCGAGCGTCAGCTGGACCGCAAGAGAAGCGGAGCCGACGCCGGAGTGAGTCATCGCGCTCAAGCTCCCCCATCTTCGCGCGCATCGTCTACACTTAGCTTGCAATAGATTTAGACAATGTTAATTCCGCGTCCTGAATATGGACTGTCCCATAACCTTCGACTAAGCTCTGTCACCGTGAATTTTTCACACTCAACCATGGAGTCTCGATTATGGAACACGGCATCATTGCATGGCTCATCATCGGCGCGATCGCCGGCTGGCTGGCTGGCGTGCTTGTCAAGGGCGGCGGCTTCGGTCTGATCGTCGACATCATTGTCGGGATTGTCGGTGCGTTCATCGGCGGCTGGCTTGCCGGCGTGCTGCACATTTCGCTCGGCGGCGGCTGGATCGGTTCGATCATCACTGCTGTGATCGGCGCCGTCATTCTGCTGTTTCTTATCCGGCTTGTCCGGCGCGGTACCTGAGCGCAGCACCTGATGTCTTACGGCGTCGGGGGTCAATACCACCTGACGCCGGTTTCACCTGAAGTTAGAAAAGCGCTTGCACTGCCGGCAACATCGAGCCGGTGTCACGCAGTCGCATATGCCAGGCGAAAGCCTGGTCCAACTGATGCGGCGTTTGCCCACCCCATTGCAAAGCGTCCCGATAGTAGTCGCGAAGCAGATCGCGATAGAGCGGGTGCGCGCAGTTCTCGATGATCAACATGGCGCGCTCTCGTGGCGCGAGACCGCGCAGGTCGGCCAGACCCTGCTCCGTGACGACCACGTCCACGTCGTGTTCGTTGTGATCGCAGTGCGGGACCATCGGCACGACACTTGAAATGCGGCCGCCCTTCGCCATCGACTTTGTCGCGAAGATCGCGCATGATGCATTGCGCGCAAAATCGCCCGAACCGCCGATGCCGTTCATCATGTGCGTGCCGCCCACGTGGGTGGAATTCACATTGCCGTAGATGTCGAACTCCAATGCAGTATTCAACGCGATCAAACCAAGCCGGCGAATCACTTCAGGATGGTTGCTGACCTCCTGCGGACGCAGCACCAGACGATCGCGATAGCGCTCGAGTTCGCCGAACACCTGCGCCTGACGCGCGGCCGACAACGTGATCGACGCACCCGAGGCGAACGTCACCTTGCCGGCGTCCATCAGATCGAAGGTCGAATCCTGCAGTACTTCTGAGTAAATCTCGAACGCGCCGAAGGGCGAATCGACGAAGCCGGCCAGCACCGCATTGGCAATCGTGCCGATGCCCGCCTGCAACGGCGGCAAGTGTCGGGGCATGCGCCCGCGCGACACTTCGTGCTCGAAAAACTCGATCAGATGGCCGGCGATCAGTTCCGTTTCCGGATCCGCGGGCAGCACCGTGGACGGACTATCCGCCTTGTCGGTAATCACGATCGCCGCGATTTTGTCGAGCGGAATCTCGATGGCCTGCGCGCCGACACGGTCTTGCGGACGCACGATCGGCAGCGGTTCGCGATTCGGCCTGCGGCCCGGAATCCAGATGTCGTGCAGCCCTTCGAGAGCGAGCGGCTGTGCGAGATTGATTTCGACGATGACCTTGTCGGCGAGGATCGCGAAACTGGCCGAGTTACCGACTGAGGTTGTCGGCACGATGCCACCGGTTTCGGTGATCGCGGTGGCTTCGATAATGGCGATGTCGAGTTTGCCGAGTTGATTTGCACGCAGCATCTCGACGGTCTCGGACAAATGCTGGTCGACGAACATGACTTCGCCGCGATTGATCGCATCGCGCAAAGTCTTGTCGACCTGAAACGGCAAGCGGCGCGCTAACACATGCGCCTCGGTGAGCATGCGATCCACGTCATGGCCAAGCGATGCGCCGGTCATCAACGTAATTTGCAGCGGCTTGCCTTCCTGACGAACCCGCTCGGCGAGTGCGACAGGGACGGCCTTGGCGTCGCCCGCGCGCGTAAATCCGCTGGCGCCGACGTGCATGCCGTCCTGAATCAGAAGCGCAGCCTCGGCGGCTGACGTGATTTTCCCGCATAGCGCGGAGCAACGAATCCGGTCTTGATACATGACTGAGTCTCTCCATAGTCACCAGTCCAGTCTACCGGTGCGCACGTCTACGGTGTGCTTCGCTCAGTAGCCAGATTGTCGCACCAGCCGCGGCGTCTCGATGGGACGGCGTCGCGGCCAGGTGGTTCGTCGCGTGAAAAATTCTCGCGACAGATCTTGCGGTACTGCTGATGTTGCTCGTGGCGCTGTTTAGCTGCCGAAGTAGATATTGCAGAAGCTCACGGGCCCGACGCATTCTTCGGCCTTGGCCTTCGGTACAGTGACGCGATTTTGCTCGACAACATGGTTGGCGCGCGGCGCATTCGCTTGCGCGACCTGTTGTTCCGGGGCAGCCGGTGCGGTCTGTGCATGAGCGACAACAACGGACAAAGAGCAGGCAATCAAGGCAATCTTCAACACATTCATTTCGTTCTCCAATACTTACGATTCCGTCCCGCAGGAACTCCCTTTGAGGGAATTGCGTGGCAGTGGTGAAACTATATGACTGCCACCTACATCGATAAACCGGGCTGGACGGAAGTGATCTTTCCATCTGGCAGAAGGATCGGGGCGAGCGGCCGATCTAGCGCGCATGGGTCAGCGCGCGTTGAAAGGCGCGTCTTTATCCAGCAACGCCGTGCGGATGAAGTGCAGACAACTGAGGATGCGCTGCAGGTCATGCCGCCTGTCGCGGTCGGCATGAACGGTTTTCAGGACGTCCTGAGCGACCCAGGTGGCCGAGCGCACCGAAATGAGGGCCCGCTCGAGAGCATGCGAATTGGGACGCGTGAAGAGCCGCGCGAGGTCGCCTTCGATCTGGGCGAGGCTGCTGGCCCAGCATGCATGAAGCGCTTGCGCGTAGCTGGCACGCGCCGCTTCATTGCGCAGGTCGATCACGGCGTGTCCTACTTCGAGCGTGACGAGCATCCAGCGCAAGGCATCGCGGCGGCGGCGAGAGCGCCGCGTCAGCAGCATGCGCAACTGCGACGTCAGATCGTGGGTGCTCGACTGAAAGCGCTGATTAAGGCCTGGCAGTTCGTCCTTGCATGCGGACACAACTTGCGCGCGTAAATCGCCCTTGATTCTCTCGGTGAGCCACGGCATATCCGCTGGAAAAACCACCGCAAACGCGATCGCCGCGAGCAGGAGCGAGGCCGTGATCGCTATGCCGTTGTTGATCAACAGATCGGGCGCATACGTGACGACGTTGTCTGGGCCGGCGAGCAGGCAGAAGAACACCGAAAAGCCGATGCCATATCCTGCTGTGAGCTTGCGCGATGCGACGAAAGCGCCGAATGCAAGCACCGGGGTAAGCGTGGCGCAAAGCAGCGGAAAACCGTCGATGTTCGGATAGACGTAGCACGTGAAAAGGTAGCCGGTCATGGTCGCCAGCACCGCTCCGACTGCCATCTGCACGGCCATTTTCGATGCGTTCGGTGCGGTCGACGTCAACGCGCAGGCAAGCGCCGCGCCGATCACCGCCAGACCGCCGCTGGGCCAGTCGGTGGCGATCCAGAACCAGCCGGCGATCGCCATGACCACTGCCGACCTGGCAAAGGTAAATGCGACCACAAAGCCGTTCGTCCTGCTCACATAGCCGCCGGGCGTGCGCTGCCCGGCGCCTGGCTTGCGCCGCGCCAACGATGCGTAAGTCTCGGAGTAACGGATCCATTCGTCGACAAAACGATATAGCAGCTCCGCAGCCGTATCGAAATCCGCCAGCGATTCAGCGGGTGCGGCTTCCAGCGGCCATCTCGTTTCGCGCACGCGCCGTGGCAAGCTCGCCTGGAAGAGCCGTAGACCGGCGGCCACGCGCGCAGCGTCCGCGTTTGCGTTTGCTTCCTGCGTTGATGCCAGCAACACCGACAGCTCATGGAAGTACGGCGCAATGGCATCGACTATTCGGCTCGGGCCGTTCACGCGCAGACGTTTGAGCAACTGATGCAGCGCATGCAGCCGCGCGCACGCGTCCATGAATTCGCCGTTCAGACGGCCGAGATGCTGGCTGCGGGAACGCATGGCCGGATCTTCGAAAGCAGCAAATGTCCGCGTCGCTTCAAAGCCGACGATCTCGTCGACGAGATCCGCAAAGCGCCGTTCAAACTGGCCGCGCTCGATGCCACGACCCAGCACCTCGGCAGCGAACGCAGTAAAATTGATATATCGAATGTGGAGCGCGCGCCGCAATGCAAGGCTGGAACGCTGCGGCACAACCAGCGCACTCACCGCGCTCGAGCACACGATGCCGACCGCTACTTCCGCCGCGCGTGTGAGCGCCGCCAGAAACAGGTCGTGAGGCGTCGTGACATTTGGAATGCCGATCAGGGCAGCCGTATAACCTGCCAGCACAAAACCGTACCATCTGAAATGCCGATATCGGACCGCTGCTGCGATACAGGCGCTTACCCAGCCGATCATGCCGAGCATGTACAACTCGGGTTGCTGGACAAACAACGCGCCAATGGCCAAGGCCGCGACCGTGCCAACGGCGGTGCCCAGAATCCGATAGAAACTCTTGGCGAGCACCATGCCGCTGAATGGCTGCATCAGCACGAACACCGTAGTCATCGCGATGCGCGGCTGCTGGAGATCCAGCAACATCGCAATACCCAACGCCAACAGACCCGCGCTAACCGTTTTCAGCAGATGCAGCCAGATCAGGCCGTCGCTGTTCGCCCAGTCGCGAATGGCCGGATTGAGGGGCAGCAACGTGACGCTCCACTGTCGGCGGGCATCCGCCGTCGGTTTGATCGCATGTTGGCGTTTCATCAGAAAGCTGCGCGCCCCGTTTGTCGCTGATAGAAGCACCAGTGAACGCTGCTGCGCACACCGGCAGGCAAGGCGCCGATTGTAGGAGCATGTGCGGCGTGTATTAATAGGACGGCCGCGGAACGTCCCTTCCAGAACGAGCAACAATGAGCTTGCGGGACAGGCGGACAATACGGCTTCGGCCGTGAAATAGAAGGATCGATGGATACGTTACAAAATATGCGAGTGTTCGTGCGCGTGGTCGAGGCTGGTAGTTTTACCGCCGCCGCGCAGTCGCTCAACTCGACGACAGGCGCGATGTCTCGCGCCGTCTCAGAACTCGAAGCTCATCTGCGTACGCGCCTGCTGAACCGGTCGACGCGGCGACTCGCGCTGACCACAGCGGGCGAGCGTTACCTGAAGCGATCTCAGCAAATCCTTGCAGATGTCGACACCGCGGAAGAAGAAGCAAGCTGTGCCCACGAACGTCCCAGCGGCGCGTTGCGCATGCACAGCTTCGCCAGCATCGGCCAGCATTACGTGCTGCCGGCTATTTCCCGGTATCGCGCGCTTTATCCTGAAGTGACCGTCGAGCTGACGTTATCGCAGCGGATGCCTGACCTATTCGAAGGGAGTGCCGACGTCGCCGTGATCAGCGCCTCGACTTTGCCCAATTCGGATCTCGTGTCGCTCCCGCTCGGTACAACGTTCAGCATCTTGTGTGCATCGCCTACGTACGTGCACGCTCATGGCACACCGCAACAGCCCTGCGATCTGGCGCATCACGAGTGTTTGATTCTGCACACGCCTGCATTTCCACCTCACGAATGGGTGCTCGACGGTCCGCACGGCAGCGAGGTGATGGAAGTGAACGGCCCCGTGCACGTGAATATCGCGGAATCGCTGATCGTCGCAATTCACGAAGGAATGGGCATTGGTATGGTGCCTCTCTACGCGGCGATTGCCGGGTTACGTGAGGGGACGTTAATCCGCGTGTTGCCCGAATATACGCTGCAGAAGACGAATGTTTACGCGCTATATCCGTCACGCAAGTTTATCGATGCGAAGACGCGGACGTGGGTCGAGTTCTTACGCACGCATGTGCCGAAGATGATTGCGCGCGACGAGGCGTTGCTTGCCGAGGTCGGTCAGATGTATGCAGCCGATGGCTTGGCGCCTACACAGGCCGGCGGCATTCAGGACGGGGACGTCGCTGCGGACTGACGCAGATTTGAAGACGAAGTGCAGAGACCGCGCCTGCGTAAGGCAGCGACGCGATTAGCGAGTGGCAGGCCACTGTGGTGGCGCCAAGGGTCTGCCAGAGAGTGGGAATTTTTTGGTCGGAAAGGAGTGAGCGCTGGAAGACTGGGGTGTATGGGCAACGTCGGGCGATGTTTCCTGATCCTGTCATTCGATGTTT
>NZ_JAQQEF010000106.1:0-203 GCF_046027605.1 Paraburkholderia fungorum | reverse complement strand
TGTTGATTTGCACTGAATCCGGACCCAGGATTTGCATCGAATACTGACCCACCCTTTGATCCAGTTTTGGGGTTCAGGTTGGATGTTTCGGGGTTCGTTTTCTCTCCTTTTCAGGCTGTGTCGTGCTGTTCCTGAAACGATAGCTATCGTTGCCGGTTTCTACAATGTGACAGTGATGCGTGAGCCGGTCGAGCAGCGCCGTC
>NZ_JAQQEF010000105.1:0-236 GCF_046027605.1 Paraburkholderia fungorum | reverse complement strand
CGAGAAGATCGCCCGCTTGCGCCAGCAGATGCGTGAGCTCGCACAGGTCAGGAAGCAGTTAGAAAAGCAACCGGACAAACAGTTGTCGATGACGGATCCCGACGCACGCTCCATGGCAACAAGCGGAAGAGGCTCCGGCATAGTGGGCTACAACGTCCAGGCAGCCGTAGACACGAAACATCACCTGATCGTTGAGCACGAGGTAACTAACGTCGGAAACGATCACGGACAACTTA
>NZ_JAQQEF010000104.1:0-244 GCF_046027605.1 Paraburkholderia fungorum | reverse complement strand
AGCGCCCCCTTGACGACCCGCTGCATCGAGATGTGCTTGAAGAACTCCCGCATTCCTTTCAGGTATTGATAGACATGGTGGCCTGCGGGCGCTGCGGCGAGCGTCACCTCCTGCGCCTCGGGCGACGCCACGTCATTGGGTGTCACGCCAAACCAGTATTCGAAGTTTGACCACAGGTCGGTATGCCTGACATTGTGGATTGTGTGCAGGGTCGCATACTCCCGAATGACAGCGGGGCGCGACG
>NZ_JAQQEF010000103.1:0-263 GCF_046027605.1 Paraburkholderia fungorum | reverse complement strand
CCCCGCCCGCGCCGAGGTGAAGCCGACGGCCCCCACACGCCCAAACGAAGCCCCTGGTTTCCCAGGCAAGCCCGCCCGCGCCGAGGTGAAGCCGACGGCCCCCACACGCCCAAACGAAGCCCCTGGTTTCCCAGGCAAGCCCGCCCGCGCCGAGGCAAAGCCAATGGCCCCCACCACGCCCAAACGAAGCCACGGTTTCCCAGGCAAGCCCGCCCGCGCCGAGGCGAAGCCGATGGCTCCCACCACGCCCAAACGAAGCCCCT
>NZ_JAQQEF010000102.1:0-282 GCF_046027605.1 Paraburkholderia fungorum | reverse complement strand
CTAGCGGTGGCCGGCGCCAAGCAGTACGCCGAGCGCGAAGGCCTCGAAGACCAGACGCTGATCGCGATCACGTCCGGTGCGAACATGAATTTCGACCGCATGCGTTTCGTCGCCGAGCGCGCGGAAGTCGGTGAAGCACGGGAGGCCGTGTTCGCGGTGACGATCCCCGAAGAGCGCGGCAGCTTTCGCCGTTTCTGCGAACTGGTGGGCACGCGCAGCGTCACCGAATTCAACTACCGCATTGCGGACGCGAATTCAGCGCACATCTTTGTGGGCGTGCAG
>NZ_JAQQEF010000101.1:0-282 GCF_046027605.1 Paraburkholderia fungorum | reverse complement strand
TTGCACGCCCACAAAGATATGTGCTGAATTCGCGTCCGCAATGCGGTAGTTGAATTCGGTGACGCTGCGCGTGCCCACCAGTTCGCAGAAACGGCGAAAGCTGCCACGCTCTTCGGGGATCGTCACCGCGAACACGGCCTCCCGTGCTTCACCGACTTCCGCGCGCTCAGCGACGAAACGCATGCGGTCGAAATTCATGTTCGCACCGGACGTGATCGCGATCAGCGTCTGGTCTTCGAGGCCTTCGCGCTCGGCATACTGCTTGGCGCCGGCCACCGCCAA
>NZ_JAQQEF010000100.1:0-296 GCF_046027605.1 Paraburkholderia fungorum | reverse complement strand
ATCAGGAACCGCAGCGAATCCGCGCAGATTGCGGGTGCGTTTGAAGCGCACGGTTTTGCCACCGTCGATCTGACGTTCGATGAACTGTCGAAGCAGCACATCCGTTATATGGTCGGCGGCCGCTCGCCTTTGGCCCGCGACGAACGTCTGTTCCGCTTCGAGTTTCCCGAACGGCCGGGCGCGCTGATGAAGTTTCTGTCGTCGATGGCGCCGAACTGGAATATCAGCCTGTTCCACTATCGCAACCAGGGCGCGGACTACAGTTCGATTCTGGTCGGCATTCAGGTGCCGGAAAC
>NZ_JAQQEF010000010.1:0-273800 GCF_046027605.1 Paraburkholderia fungorum | reverse complement strand
AAGGACTGCGCTGGGGGAGCGCTGTAATACGGATCGTCTTCGAGCGGAAACGTCACTATCATGAAGCGGGGATTCCTTGATGAAAAAAGTCAGGCCGTGCTACCCGGGCGCACGCCTTAGCCGGAAAACGGGAAGAATTCCGGGGTGAACGTGCCTTGCCGGAACTCTGTTATGGACCCAGCCCAATCAGGCCGAACACCGCACCACCGCCGCCCAGATCCGCCTGAACTCCGTGCATCGTTGCGTAGCCGTCATCGACCATTCGCTCATTGAGCAATTCCCCGACACGCGACCGGACAGGAGCCCTCGAGTCAGCTGCTTTCAACTTTGTCGACTCCTTTGTCGACTCAATACACGCTTGCGCCGGATACGGCATCCAAACAGGCTGATTATTCGCATTCGATTAACTGATGGCGATGGAGTTGGATCGGAAATTACATGTTTAATAGCACGAAGAACAACCGGTCGCCCATTAAAGCAGATATATATTAATCTTGATCACCCTGCATTTTTAATGAGATAAAATATTTAGAGCAATCATTCCACGACGAACCCGGTCATAACGGCAACCTTGCTGAATCGCCAATCTTTATTAAAATCAATGCAATAGACCATCTCAAGATATCTTTAGATGGCAGCATAAAATAGTTTCCAAAGACACAAATTGACAATCAAAGACAATTTTTTACCACACCAATCATTGACACAATATTTGCGAGCTGGCGATAATCCATCGCCCGAGATACCTCGATGAAACTCACACGATAGAAGCGCACAACATTAACCTATATATTTCGGTTAATTTGATTATGTCTGCCCGGCCGTGCAACAAAGAAATCCACTGCGGCATTGCTGCACTGAGCGAATTAGCCGTATCGGCATAAATAACGAAATACAAACACGCTATAACGATTTCACGGCAGGGGTCTGCTGGTACACCAGCTCCCACAGCGGAAAGTCATTGGGTAGCATCCGCCAGGGCGCTGCGGCGCGCTGACGTCCATTAGCGTCAGACAGGGTGCCGCGAAGCCCCATTCTTCGTCGGACACATCAGTCGGGTAGCCTTTGCGGTTTGCTCTTTTCATGCCACCAGAAGACCAGGTCCGACAGAAAGTGCCTGACACGCTAGCCGCAATCGGCGTCCGGAAGCAAACCTCCGGTTGTTATAATTTTCCAGCCACACATGAGCCGACCCGCTCGTCAGGGGCAACCATTTCGCCCGCCATACGTCAATCTGACTAGAAGATTCGATGTCCAAACAACTTGCTAACACGAGTCCACCGCCCACCCTCTCCGGGCTATTCTTCATATTCAGCCGTATTGGGCTCACCAGCTTCGGCGGCGGGCTGAGCGGGTGGCTATTGCGCGAATTCGTCCAGGATCGCGACTGGATCAGCGAAGAAGACTTTCTGAACGGCCTCGCCATTTCGCAGGCCCTGCCGGGCATCAACGTCAAAAACATGGCGATCTGGATCGGCCACCGGCTGCTCGGCTGGCGCGGCGCGCTATTGGCGGTGGCCGGCATCATTATCCCGCCCGCCATTTTCATCATCATTCTCGGCACGGTTCTCAGCCGTTTGATGCAGTTCCCACTTGCTCACGTTCTGCTTGCAGGGGCCGCCGCCGCGGCTACCGGCCTGTCGCTGTCAATGGGTGTAACCACCGCGCGCCGCGTGCCGCGCAGACTCCTGCCTCTGCTTTTTCTCGCGGGCACCTTCGTCGCGGTCGGCATATTGCGGCTGCCGCTGGTGTGGGTCGTGATAGGCGCAGGCGGCCTGAGCGTGCTGTTCGAATACCTCAAACTGCGCAAAGCCTAGCCATGTCGAATCGCATTCTTCTTCAGCTTGCGGGGATCTTCGCGCCGCTCTCGCTCGTGACCATCGGAGGTGGCCAGGCCATCATTGCCGATATTCAACGGCAGGTCGTGGACGTGCATGGGTGGCTGACCCACGCCCAGTTCGGCGTCGACTTTGCCATTTCGCGCATGGCGCCCGGCCCCGGCTCGCTGCTGGCCACCTTGATCGGCTGGCAGATCGCGGGTTTCTGGGGCGCTGTCGTG
This sequence comes from Paraburkholderia fungorum, assembly GCF_046027605.1. Taxonomy (GTDB): domain Bacteria; phylum Pseudomonadota; class Gammaproteobacteria; order Burkholderiales; family Burkholderiaceae; genus Paraburkholderia; species Paraburkholderia fungorum_F. The sequence continues at coordinate 271,741 of NZ_JAQQEF010000010.1, read as the reverse complement.
GCAACGCTGGCGTTGCTCGGCCCAACCGGCATTCTGATCTACGGTGTGACGCACATCTGGACACGTTATCAGGGTGCGGCGTGGCAACTGGCGCTCGAACGCGGTTTGCGTCCCGTGGCGTCCGGCATGATCCTCGCTGCCGGCTGGGTTCTGCTGAAGTCGCTCGACGGCGGCCTACCGGCCATAGCGATTGCCCTCGTTTCCGTGGCGGTGCTGCTCAGCACTCGAATCAATCCGTTGCTTCTGTTGCTTTGCGGCGCGTTGCTGCTGTTCGGCATGTCCGAGCTCGGCGGCAGCCTCCCCGCCATGCTTCAGGTGCACATGGCGAGTCAGACCTAGCGCCCGCGAATATCCCGCGATAACCGCCGTACGTCGATAGAACGATCGGCGCGCTGGCTCGCGGCCTCATGACCGGGCCACGCACAAGACGGCCGTTTCGTCGGTCAATGCGCAAGTCCGATCGATGACATAATTCCCTCGACGTTGCTTGCAACGCAACCACTCCGTTCACGCCGCAAACAAGGAGATTCACATGAGCAAGGGATATTGGGTAACCGCATACCGCGCAACTAAAGACCCGGCGAAACTCGCCGCTTACGCACAGCTGGCACCAGCTGCCGTGGCAGCCGCCGGCGGCAAATTCCTCGTGCGCGGAGCAGCCGAGGAGGTTCGCGAGCAGGGCTTGAAGGAACGCACTGTCGTGATCGAATTCCCCACTTACGAACAGGCCGTTGCCGCATACGATAGCGACGCCTACAAGAAAGCGCTCGAGGCTCTCGGCGACGGCGTCGAGCGCGATCTGCGAATCGTGCGCGGCACCGACTGAGGCGGACTAGGCAACTGACGGCCCCGGTCTGAACTCCGCAGGCGCGCCATGCCGCGCCTGCAAATAACCTGTTGCGTTATACGACGGCCACACCGGCGCGAAACGGAACGCGCACGGCGCGTGCTACTTTCGACGCCACAGAGTTGACGATTGTTGACAATAAACAAGCTGCCGCGCTATGTTCAAAGAAGCCGACGTCCGTTATCCCATCCTCTGTCCAATCGCCGATCATGACCACGCCAAGCACGTCTAGCGCCATCGAATTGCTGCAACGGCATTCCCTCGCCACGCTGGTCCAGGAAACGCTCGAGCACAGCATCGTCTCAGGAGAATTCGCCCCAGGCGAGAAATTGAACGAAGTTGAGGTCGCCACACGCTTGAATGTGTCGCGTGGACCATTGCGCGAGGCATTCCGCGCATTGGAACAAGCCGGCTTGCTCAAGACGGAGAAAAACCGCGGCGTCACGGTGCGCGCGCTATCGCTACGCGAGGCCGAGGAAATTTATGAAGTCCGTGCCATGCTGGACGAGTCGGTCGCCCGCGCACTCGCCGCCCGGATGTCGCCCGAAACACTTGCCACGCTCAAAGGCATCATCACGGCGATGAAAGCCGCGAAGAAAGATCACGACCTCACGCGCTACACGGCATTGAACGTCCAGTTGCACGATGCAATGGTGGCGGGCGTCGGCAATCAGCATCTGATCGAAACCTATCGGCATCTCGTTCGCCAGCTTGGCTTGCTCCGCCAGGCCGCAATCGAATCGGAAAAGAGCGCTCTGGCGACGTCGGTCACGGAACACGAGAAGATCGTCAATGCGCTCGCCAAGGGCGATGCGGAGCGCGCTGTCACACTCGTGCGCGAACACCTCGCTCACGGCCTCGCGAGAATGCGGCACGCCCACGAGCACTGGGCCGCGTCCACAAGCAATACCGACAACAACTGAAATAGAGCCTCAGAGTCGGGCACGCGCCCCGTTGCCCAGTGACCCGCGCCGAGGGCCCCGGGCCGCCCGTCACACTACGCTTTATCCGACTTCCCGGCAGCATTGGCGAGCTTGCTGAGCAACCGGTCGACCAGCCACGGCTGCCTGTCTTCGTCTTCCGCGCGCTCCTTGCGCCGAATCGCGTCGCGCACGGTAATCGAGCCCACGAACCGGATCGGTTCAGGCGGGAAATAGCCCAACGGTCCATTCGTCAATGGACTGCGGGTCCATTCGTTGTCCAGTCCGAGCAGCAGTGAAGACAGGATCTGGCCGCCCATATAGGTCGGTCCAACACCGTTTCCGGAATAACCAAATCCATAGAGCACGTTCGGCGCGTCGTCGAGCCTGCCGAAAAAAGGAAAGCCCGTGACCGAGCGATCCGACGGACCGTTCCAGCTCGCCGTCACCGGCACGTCGCGCAACGCCGGGAAGAACTCGTGCAGGCCGCGCGTCAGATCGGCTTCATACGGCGAGCGCTGATCGAACACCGGCGCGATCCGGCCGCGCCAGGCGAAGGTATTGCCGCCCTTGCCGAGCATCAGCCGGCCGTCCGCCGTGCTGCGATAGTAGTAGACGAAGATGCGTGAATCGAGCACCGATACGCCATCTTTCAAGCCGATCTGTTGCAGCAGTTCCGGGCATTTCTCGGTGACGATCATGTCGCTCGAGACGACGGCAAGCGTACGCTCGAACTGCTTGAAACGGCTCGCCATCCACGCATTGATCGCCAGCACCAACCTGGGTGCCGTGACGGTGCCGGCCGGCGTGCGCACGCTCACGCGCTCGCCGGGAGTGAAGTCGAGCATCGGCGTGCGTTCGTAAATTCGAATCCCCATTTCAATCGCGACACGCCGCAACCCGCGCACGAGCTTGCCTGGATGAACCGTTGCCGCAACCGGCGAGTACACGCCGCCAAGATTGCGCGCCGAACCGGAACGGCGTGCCACTTCGTCCGGTGCGAGATGTTGATACGAATTGATGCCATGCTCACTCAGTGCGGCAATCACCGGGTCGAGCAGGCCGATTTGCGCGCGCGAGGTCGCGGTGTAGAGCGTGCCGTCGAGCCGAAGCTCGGCATCGACAGCGTGCTCGACGCAGAAGTCGCGAATCCGCCCCACCGCAGCTTCGGATGCTTTCACCAGCCGGATTGCTTCGGCCTCGCCAAACAGGCGCCGCAGTGTGAAGAACCTGGTCGACCACGTCAGCAGGCAACCGCCGTTGCGGCCGCTTGCGCCCGCGCCGCACAGGTCGCTCTCGATGATCACGATGTCGAGATCCGGTTTCTTCTGTTTTGCCTGAATGGCGGTCCACAATCCGGTGAAACCGCCACCGACAATGCAGACATCGGCCGTCGCCGCGCCTTGCAGTGCGGGTGCCAGTGAACCATCGGCAAAGAGTGCTTGTTCAATCCAGAACGGACGCATGAATGGCCCTCACTAATAGAACGGTTTAACTCAACACGGCAAACAGGAAAGACCTCTCCCCGCTCCAACGGAAAGAAGCCTTCGCGCGTGAACAGGATCAGTCCAACTCAGGCCAATGCTCCCGCCGATACCCGCGTGATCCTCATTGCCTTCAACGTGTCGGCAATCGCGGCGAGCGCGCCGGGAATGCCGGATTCGCCGAAGTGGCCCATACAGCCGACACGGAACGTTTCCAGTTGGGTCAGCTTGCCTGGATACAGGATGTAGCCACGCTTTTTGACTTCCTGATAGAACGTCTTGAAGTCGTAGTTGGGGTCCTCGGGGGCATGGAACGTGACGATGATCGGCGCCTGGATCGCCGGGTCGAGAAAGGTTCGAAAACCGAGGGCGGCCATGCCTTCGATCAGTGCCCGGCAATTGCTTTCATAGCGTGCGCCGCGCGCTTCGAGACCGCCCTCTTCCACGTATTGCGCGATCGCCTGATCGAGTGCCGCGACGACGTGCGTGGGCGGCGTGAAGCGCCACTGCGTCGTGCGGTTCATGTAGACCCACTGATCGTACAGATCCATCGCAAGCGAAGGGCTGTTGCCCTCGCACTGTTCCAGCGTGCTGCGGCGGATGATCACGAAGCCCATGCCCGGCACGCCTTCAAGGCATTTCCCGGAGGCGGCCACGACGGCGTCGAATGGCGTTTCGCGGGCGTCGATATCGATTGCGCCGAATGAACTCATCGCGTCGATGATCAGACTGCGTCCATGCTTCGCGACAACCGTGGCAATTTCATGCAGCGGATTGAGCACCCCGGCACCGGTTTCGCAATGCACGAGCGCGACGTGCGTGATGCTCGGATCGGCGGCCAGCACGCGCTCGACGTCGGCCGCTTTGACCTGCCTGTCTTCCGGATAGTCGAGCGTCTGATGACGACGGCCGAGCGCCCTGCAAATCTTCGCGATCCGCTGGCAATACGCGCCGTTATTCGGCACGAGTACATGTCCATCGCGGGGCACGAGCGTGCCGAGCGCAGCTTCGACCGAAAACGTGCCGCTGCCCTGCAACGGCACGCACTCATGCGTGCCTTCGCCATGCACGATGCGCAGCGTCTGCTGGCGGACACGGGCGGTGATCTGATTGAAGTCGCCGTCCCACGATCCCCAGTCGCGCAGCATCGCCTGACGCGTGCGCTCGGAGGTCGTGAGCGGACCGGGTGTGAGCAGAATGGGCTGGGAGGGCAGGTTCACAGTAGCTCCTTATAGATCTTGACGAAGAACTTGATTCAGCCACGGCGCGACGTGCGCCATGCCTGGGTTTTGCGCAATACGCCATGGGACACGCAGGCAAACAGCACGCAGGCGAACGCCGCCGTGACGAGCACGAGGGTGGCCATCGCCGCGGCCGGTCCAATCTGTCCCGCGTCGTCGAGATTGAGAATGGCGACGGAGGCCGGCTGCGTATCGGGTGAATAGAGAAACGCGACCGCCGACACCGTCGTCATGCCGTTGACGAACAGATAGCGCGCGATCTGCAGGATCGAGGGCAGGCACACAGGCACCGTGACGCGCAAAAACGTCTTGTAGAAAGGCACTTTCAGCGAAGCCGAGACCGCTTCGAATTCGTTGTCGATCTGACGAAGGGCGGTAACCGCGGTGAGATGGCTTGACGAGTAGTAGTGCACCACCGTGACGATCGCGAGCAGCGCGAGCGTGCCGTAAAGGCCGTTCAAAGGGTTGGCGGGCGAGTTGAACAGAAAGATATAGCTGATGCCGAGCACGAGACCCGGCACACCCATCGGCAGGATTGCGCACAGATTGATAAAGCCGCGCAACCAGCGCGGCCCACGCGTCTTTTCGACGAGATACGCACCGCCGAACACGATGACGGTGCCGCCGATCGCCACGCACGCGGCCATTTTCAGACTGTTCTTGTACGCGTCGAAAATCCCGGCGCCGATCAGTCCCATCTTGTAGTGCTGTAAGCCGAGACTCATCTGATACGGCCAGAACTTCACGAACGAAGCGAACACCGAGATGCCGACAACAGCCAGCAGCAACAGGCAGACCATTGCGCAGTACCCGAGCATCGCCATGTCGAAGCCACGCGCGGGCTTCGGTTGATAAGGCGTCGAACGCGCGCCGAGTTGCGATTGCTGCTTGCGCCGAATAAAAAAGTCGACGGCGAATGCAACCAGCGCCGGACAGAGCAGCAGCAAGCTGACCACCGCACTCCGGTTGAAGTCCTGCAAGCCGATGATCAGCTTATAAATATCGGTGGAGAGCACCGAATAAGGTCCGCCGATCACCACCGGCACACCGAAGTCGTTGATGCAGATCGTAAACGACACCATCGTCGCGCTGATCAGACCGTACTTCGCGCCCGGCAGGGTGATCGTGAAAAACTTGCGCGCGCGGCGTGTGCCCATCGCTTCTGCCGCTTCGTATAAGCGTCCATCGGAGAGCGACAGCGCCGTCACGAGAATCATCAGCACATGCGGAAATGCGGCGTAGACGAGACTGCATACAATGCCGGGCAGCCCATAGATCGAATGCCCGTGAAGCCAGGGTTTCAGAATACCGGAGTTGCCGAACCAGTAGATGAACGACACCGCGGACAGCAGCGTCGGCGCGAGCAGCGGCAGCAGCGCGACGGTGCGCACGGCGTTTTTCATCGGCATACATGAACGGGTCAACGCGTACGCGAACGTAAAAGCCATCGGAATCACGATCGCCGTCACGAGACAGGCAACCGTGACCGAATGCAGGGTCGAGGTCCACACGCCTGAATCCACCAGATAGCCCGTGAAGTTGGCAAGCCCGACGAAGTGACCATCCGCATCCACGAAACATTTGCCGATCACCAAAGCAAGTGGCAACAGCAAAAACACGCCGAGAAACGCGGACATCAGCACGAGCGCCAACTGCGCGATCCGGTCATGCCAATGGCTCTTCTGGCGCACCTCGGCGTGAGCTTCCTCGCCGCTACGGCGCTCGATCAGAACGGCGCTCATTGCAGACGCTCCTTTGCGGCTGAAAAGACGCACACGTTTTCGCGGTTGATGGCCAGATTGAAGCGCGACCCCGGCTCAAGGCGGGTGCGATGCATTTCATGAAACGACAGATCGGCGACGACCTCCTGCTCGCCGAGCCCATCCACCTTGAAGCTGACCCGGCAGAACGCACCGAGGAATTCCAGTTTCTCGACGGAAGCGGGCAACAGGTTGTCCGCCTCGCTGCCCGGCGCGCTGAGGTGAATATCTTCCGGGCGCACGAACGCCGACACTTTCGAGCCCAGGGCCGCGTGCTCCGCGCCACACCCGTAGCGCAATGCGATGGAGCCCGCCTTGAGATTGCCGTCGTGCGTCACCTCCGCCGGAATCAGATTGACCTTGCCGATGAAATCGGCAACGAACGGCGACGCCGGCTCGCGATAGATTTCGTGCGGCGTGCCGATCTGTTCGATCACGCCTTGATTCATCACCACGATCCGATCGGCCATCGAAAGCGCTTCTTCCTGGTCGTGCGTCACCATGATCGTGGTCACGCCGAGCCGCTGCTGCAACTGGCGGATTTCCTGGCGCAGCCGCACACGCACACGCGCATCCAGCGCCGAGAGCGGCTCGTCGAGCAGAAGCAGCCCCGGCGAAGTGGCAAGCGCACGGGCCAGCGCGATACGTTGCTGCTGGCCACCCGACAACTGGTTCGGATGCTTGCGCTGCGCGTCCGGCAAGCCTACCAGGGCGAGCAGTTCATTCACGCGGTCGGCAATCGCCGCGCGCTTCATCTTGCGATTCACGAGACCGTAGGCCACGTTGTCGAAGATGGTCAGATTCGGAAACAGCGCGTACGACTGAAACACGATGCCGTAATCGCGAAGCTGAGGCGGCAGCCGCGAAATATCGCGGCCATCCTGCGTGATCTGGCCGGCGCTCTGTGTTTCCAGCCCGGCAATGATGCGCAACAAAGTGGTCTTGCCACATCCCGACGGCCCGAGAAAGCAAAGCATCTCGCCTTTCTTCACGCCAAGATTGATGTCCTCCAGAACCGGCGTGTCGTTGAACCGCTTATAGACCCGCTGCACGCTCAAATACGCTGTCATCTGCTCCTCCGCTTCCTTGCCCGCATGGCAGCGACGCACCGCCGCTGCGTCACCGCACCGTTGGGGGCCACGCAGCGCGCGCCCCCGCGCTCGTCAAGATCTGGCCGAAGCCGCTCTTACTTCTGCTCCTTGTTGCCGTAGCGCTTTTGCCAGTCGTCGAGAATCGTCTCGCGGTTCTTTGCGGACCATGTGAAATCGTTCTTCACGAGCAGTTCCGGATAGTTATCGGGGATGCCCGACAGTTTCTTCGCGACACCGGGGTACGCAACGATCGCCCACCATTGCGCGGTGATTTCATTGGCCTGTTTGCTAGCCATGAAGTCCGCGAGCTTTTTGGCCGCCTCCGGCTGCCTGGTCGTCTTCATGATGCCGGTCGCTTCCATGTCCCAGCCCAACCCTTCCTTCGGGAAGATCAGGTCGATGGGGGCGCCTTGCGCCTGCAACTCGTGTCCACGGAATTCGAACGAAATACCAATCGGAAATTCGCCGGTGCCCGCCAGCGTGCAGGGCTTGGAACCCGAATGCACGTATTGCGCGACGTTCTGGTCGAGCGCGTCCATATACGTCCACCCCTTGTCGCGGCCGAACGTTTGCAACCACGAGGTCACATCCAGATAGCCCGTGCCAGACGAGACCGGACTCGGCATCACGATCATGCCTTTATAGACAGGCTTGGTCAGGTCTTCCCATGACGTCGGCTTAGGCAGGTGGCGCTTCTCTGCTTCGACGCGGTTGTAGCAAACCGTCGCGCCCCACACGTCCATGCCGACCCAGTGCGGCGGCGTGTTCGCGTCGCTGTACTTGCGCGTCAGGCTGTCGAAGCCCTTCGGCGCGTAGGGCATCAGCATGCCCTGCAGATCGAGCAGCGTCAGGCTGGATGCCGCGAGCCCGAGCACCACGTCGGCCCGCGGATTGTTCTTTTCGGCGAGCAGCTTGGCAGTGACCGCGCCCGTCGAATCCCGCACCCAGCGGATTTCAATGTCCGGATTGGCCTTTTCGAACGCGTCTTTATACGGCTTCATCGCTTCGTCTTCGAGCGCCGTATAGACGAGCAACTGCGTTTTCGCGTGCGCGAACTGGACGGCGCCGAGCGTGACGGCGGCAGCCACCAGACAACGCAGCGCCACGTTCAGACGACCTCTGCCAGCTTTTAACCCCTGCTTTTCCTTCATTTCCAGACCCCTTGAGAAAGTGGCGTCGCGGCCAGCGACGAAAACGACCGGTGCTACGGGACCACAGCGTGTTGCAACCCTCCTGACGACCTGTGTTTGACGATTTGATCTTGTTGTCTGTTGTTGACAATCTACAAAGCATCAATTTTAATGTCAAGTATTGCCACACTTTGCCACATAACGCCTCACCCTCAACCCCGACTTACCCCTAGCCCAGAGGACATGTCATGAGCGAAACACCGGTTTCCATCGAAGTGAACGGTCGCAGCTACAACTGGATGCGCAGACCCGTGGTCGTGGTCTGCGTGGACGGCTGCGCGTATGAATATCTGGAGATGGCGGCGGCGGCGGGGGTCGCGCCCTTTCTGGGCAAGCTGCTGCGTCCCGGTACGTCGCTCAAGGGCGAATGCGTGGTGCCGAGCTTCACGAACCCGAACAACCTGTCGATCGTGACGGGCGTGCCGCCTGCTGTGCATGGCATTAGCGGCAACTATTTCTTCGATCGCGACAGCGGCGCCGAGGTGCTGATGAACGACCCGAAGTACCTGGTCGCCCCCACTGTGCTCGCCGGTTTCGCCGAACAGGGTGCGAACGTCGCGGTGGTCACGGCCAAGGACAAACTGCGCCGGCTACTCGGCAAAGGTCTGAAAGGCGTGTGCTTTTCGGCGGAAAAAGCCGACGAAGCGACGCTCGAGGAGAACGGCATCGACAATCTGCTCGAACTGGTCGGCAAACCGGTGCCGAGCGTCTATAGCGCGGAGCTGTCGGAGTTCGTGTTCGCGGCCGGCGTGCGGCTGCTCGAAACCCGCGACATCGACCTGATGTACCTCTCGACGACCGACTACGTGCAGCACAAGTGCGCCCCCGGCACCGCCGGCGCCAACGCGTTTTATCAAATGATGGACGGCTATCTGCAGCGGCTCGACGAGTTGGGCGCGATCGTCGCGGTCACCGCCGATCACGGGATGAATGCGAAGCACAACGAAGACGGCGAGCCCAACGTGATCTATCTGCAGGAGCGGTTCGACGAGTGGCTCGGCGAGGGCGCTGCCCGCGTGATCCTGCCGATCACCGATCCCTATGTCGTGCATCACGGCGCGCTGGGCTCGTTCGCGACGGTCTACCTACCCGCTTCGGCCGACCTCGAAGCCATGCGCCGACGGCTCGCGGCGGAGCCCGGCATCGAACTGGTGCTGACGGGCGCGGAAGGCTGTGCGCGCTTCGAACTGCCGCCCGCGCGCATGGGCGACCTGATCGTGATCTCAACGCGCGATGTGGTGCTCGGCACGCGGCGCATCAGACACGATCTGTCCGGCCTCGACGTGCCGTTGCGCTCGCACGGCGGCCTTGCCGAGCAAATCGTGCCGCTCCTGTTCAACCAGCCGGTCGCGAAGTCGGTCGGCGAGCGGGCACGGCTGCGCAACTTCGACATCATCGATATCGCACTCAACCACCTTCAATGATCGGGGAAACGGAAATGAACGCTGTGGCTGAATTGAAGGCTCAATGGCAGGTGCGTCACGAAGCGCTGCGCATTGGCGGTGAAAAAATCTTTCGCGATGAAGTAATCGAAGTCCGCAACCCTTATGATGGCTCGCTCGTCGGCACGGTGCCGAAAGCGACACTCGAGGACGTGCGCCGCGCGTTCGAATTCGCGCGCGCGTATCGTCCGGCGCTGACCCGTTATGAGCGCGCTGCGATTCTGCGGCGCGCCGCCGATGCCGTGCGAGCACGCACGGAAGAGATCGCCGCCCTCATCACGGCCGAAGCCGGTCTGTGCAAGAAGGATTCGATCTATGAAGCCGGCCGCGTCGCGGATGTGCTGGTGTTCGGCGCCGGCGAGGTTCTGAAAGACGATGGCCAGATTTTCTCGTGTGACCTCACACCTCACGGCAAGAAACGGCGCGTCTATACGCAACGCGATCCGCTGCTGGGCGTGATCTCCGCGATTACGCCGTTCAACCATCCGATGAATCAGGTCGCGCACAAGATCGTGCCGTCGATTGCAACGAACAATCGCATCGTCGTGAAGCCGTCGGAGAAGGTGCCGTTGTCATGCTATCTGCTGGCCGACATTCTCTATGAGGCGGGCTTGCCGGTGCAGATGCTGCAAGTGTTGACGGGCGACCCGCGTGTAATTGCCGACGAGTTGATCACGAACCCTGCCATCGATCTCATCACATTTACCGGCGGCGTCTCGATCGGTAAATCGATCGCTTCGCGAATGGGCTATCGGCGCGCCGTGCTCGAACTCGGCGGCAACGATCCGATCATCGTGATGGAAGATGCCGATCTCGACGAAGCCAGTTCACTCGCCGTGTCGGGCTCGTACAAGAATTCGGGCCAGCGTTGCACAGCCATCAAGCGCATGCTGGTGCACGAAGCGGTCGCCGACCGCTTCACCGAACTCGTCGTCGAGAAAACACGCGCATGGAAATACGGCAATCCGGCGGACAGTTCAGTCGACATGGGAACCCTCATCGACGAAGCGGCCGCGCAGTTCTGCGAACGCCAGGTCGACGACGCGTTGTCGCGCGGCGCCCGTCTGCTGGTGGGCAACGTTCGCGACGGCGCGCTTTACTCGCCGACGGTTGTCGACCGTGTCACGCCCGACATGCCGCTCGTCAAGTACGAAACGTTCGGACCGGTGTCGCCGATCATGCGCTTTGCGAACATCGACGAAGCGATCCGCATGTCTAACTGCACGGACTATGCATTGTCGTCGTCGGTCTGCACGAACCGCTTCGATTACATCACGCGGTTCATCACCGAACTGGAAGTGGGCAGCGTGAATGTGCGCGAAGTGCCGGGGTACCGGCTCGAACTCACGCCGTTCGGCGGCGTGAAGGACTCGGGACTCGGCTACAAGGAAGGTGTGCAGGAGGCCATGAAGAGCTTTACCAATACGAAGACTTACTCGCTGCCATGGTGAGTGCGAGGTGAGTTCGAGAAGCGCCGCGGCGCTTCTCGTCACGCATCCATTCCGCTCGCGAAGCCCAGCCCCCGCACTGCACAAAAATTGACTCCTGATACCCTACGGACTTACCCGAATGCAATAAAGTATTAGTTCGCGGTCTTATTTTCAGTGGCGGGGTAGCCGCGACAAGACTAACTTTCTCCCATGGCGAGGCGCAATATGGACGCTGCGAACCGCCAGAAAGCCGAACAGGCTCAGGAGGAAGACAGATGCCCACGACGCTGGCTGCCACGGCGCGTATCGATGCGCGCCACGCCAACATCGCCCAGCCGGATCTGGAACTGGTCGCCGTGCCGCGCGACGAGTCCTTCAAGGTCTGGTCGCACGGGTATCCCTATCGCACGGTGCGCTGGCACTTCCATCCCGAATACGAAATTCAGCTGATTACGTCGACGACGGGCAAATACTTCGTCGGCGATTACATCGGCAATTTCACGCCTGGCAATCTCGTGATGGTGGGCTCGAATCTGCCGCACAACTGGGTCAGCAATGTGCCGCATGGTGAGCATGTGGATGAACGCTGTCTGATTGTGCAATTCGATGCCGCATTCGTCACGCACGCGATCAAGGTTTTCCCGGAGTTCAGGCGCGTCGAGTCGTTACTCGATGCATCGCGCTGGGGTGTGCTGTTCGCATCCGAAACGGGTGTGGCCGCCGAACCGATCATGCGCGAGATGCTGGGCGCGAAAGGCATGCGGCGTATCACGTTGTTTCTTGCGTTGCTCGATTTGCTGGTGCAAAGCGTCGCGCCGGTGAAGCTGGCCAGCGCCGCGTATTGCGCGGACCCGGCGCGCTATGCCGAGACGCGCATCAATCACGTGCTGGCTTATATTGGCAAGAACCTGTCGCAGGAGTTGCGCGAAACGGAGTTGGCCGAACTCGTGGGACAAAGCGTGAGTGCCTTCTCGCGATATTTCCGCCGGCACACCGGCGTGCCGTTCGTGCAGTACGTGAACCGGCTGCGCATCAATCTCGCGTGTCAATTGCTGATGTCGGGTGAATTGAACATCACCGATATCTGCTATCGGGTCGGCTTTAATAACCTCTCGAATTTTAATCGCCAGTTCCTTGCCTTGAAGGACATGTCGCCTTCGCGATGGCGCGCCTATCAACAGCTCAATGCGGCGAGCGCCACTGAACCGCCTGACGCCGCGCGTGCTCCGGAAGCGTCGGGCTAGCGCAGGGCGTCGAGGAATGCCGCAAAGCGTGATCCGGACACTACGCGTCAAACAACGAACCACTCACGAATTTCAACAAGAAGCCTCACCAGCGGCTCAACCTCGGCAGCACTCGCGCCGGAATTTTTCTAAAAATGGAGACATTCGATGACCAGACGTTCGAACCACCTCATGGGCGCCAGCGCGCTGAGCCTGTTGATCAGCACCGCGGCATGGGCCGCGCCCAGCGGCACGGTCGCTTTTCTGATGCCTGACCAGGCGTCGACTCGCTACGAACAGCACGACTTCCCCGGCTTCAAAGCCGAAATGGGCAAGCTCTGTCCCGACTGCAAGGTGCTCTACCAGAACGCCAATGCCGACGTCTCGACGCAGCAGCAGCAGTTCAATTCGGTGATCGCGCAAGGCGCCAAGGTGATCGTCCTCGACCCGGTCGATTCGACGGCCGCCGCGTCGCTGGTCCACATGGCGCAGAACCAGGGCATCAAGGTGATCGCGTATGACCGGCCCGTACCCTCCACGCCGGCCAACTACTACGTGTCGTTCGACAACGAAGGCATCGGCAAGGCAATCGCGCAATCGCTCGTTCAGCACCTGAAAGAAACCAACGTGCCGACCAGCAAGGGCGGCGTGCTCGAAGTGAATGGTTCGCCGACCGACGCGGCAGCGGGACTGATCAAGAAGGGTATCCACGCCGGACTGCAGGGCAGCGGCTACAAGACGCTGGCCGAGTACGACACCCCCGACTGGGCGCCGCCGAAGGCGCAGCAGTGGGTCAGCGGGCAGATCACGCGCTTCGGCTCGCAGATTGTCGGTGTTGTGGCCGCTAACGACGGCACGGGCGGCGGCGCCGTCGCGGCGTTCAAGGCAGCCGGCGTCAATCCGGTGCCGCCCGTGACCGGCAACGACGCGACGACCGCGGGCTTGCAGCTGATCATCGCCGGTGACGAGTACAACACGATTCTGAAGCCGAGCGAGATCGTCGCCGCCGCAGCGGCGAAGGTGGCCGTCGGCTTCCTGTCCGGCCAGACCCCGAAGGGTGAAACAACGCTCTTCAACACGCCGGCGCAACTCTTCAAACCGGCGGTCATCACGGCGAAGAACCTCAAGGCCGAGGTTGTCGACAAGGGCTTCGCGAGCGGCAAGGAGCTGTGTACCGATCGCTATGCCGAAGGATGCAAGAAGCTGGGCATCACGTACTAAGCCGGCCCAAATGTGACGCAATGCGGTGCGAGCGCGCCGCGAAATCCCGGACGGACCCGGCGCATGCCGGGTCTCTCTACTCTCGATGAGGTATCCGTCCCATGACTGACAACTCCACAACACGGTCCAGACGTGGCGAACTGGTACTGAGCCTGCGCGGCGTCTCGAAGCACTTCGGGGCCGTGTCGGCCCTGACCGACATCGAGCTCGACGTGCACGCCGGCGAGGTCGTCGCGCTCGTGGGCGACAACGGCGCCGGCAAATCGACCCTGGTGAAGGTTCTCGCCGGCGTCCACCAACCCAGCGCCGGCACCATCACCTTCGGCGGTAAGGAAGTCACGCTGTCCAATCCGGGCGCAGCGCTCGATCTCGGCATCGCCACGGTGTTCCAGGACCTCGCGCTGTGCGAAAACCTCGACGTCGTCGCGAACATCTACCTCGGGCGTGAGCTGAATCCGGCGCGCCTCGACGAGGTCGCGATGGAAGTGAAGGCCTGGACGCTGCTGAACGAATTGTCCGCCCGCATTCCGAGTGTGCGCGACGTGGTCGCCTCGCTATCGGGCGGACAACGCCAGACCGTGGCGATCGCGCGCTCGCTGCTGCTGGACCCGAAGCTGATCATGCTCGACGAGCCGACCGCGGCCCTCGGCGTGGCCCAGACCGCCGAGGTGCTGAACCTGATCGAGCGGGTACGCGATCGCGGTCACGCGGTGATCATGATCAGCCACAACATGGAGGACGTTCGCGCCGTGGCGGACCGGATCGTGGTGCTGCGCCTGGGCCGCAACAACGGCGTCTTCTATCCGGACTCCTCGAATCAGGAACTGGTGGCCGCGATCACCGGCGCCACCGAAAACGCCGTGTCGCGCCGCGCCGGCCGACGCCAGGCGGAACAGGCCGAACAGGGCACCTCGACCAGGGAACCATCATGAGCAACGACATTCAAGGTGCCCCGCAGCCTGAAGCGCAAGGCGCGCCGCAGCCGTCCACACTGCTCGACCGCAGCGATAGCCGCGTCAAGCACGCCACTGGAGTGAGCGGCACCGTGGCCGCCTTCGTCGAACGGGTGCGCTCGGGCGATCTGGGATCGCTGCCGGTCGTCGCGGGCCTCGTCATCATCTGGACCGTGTTCACCAGTCTCAATCCGGTGTTCCTCTCGGCAGACAATCTGGTGAATCTGCTGTTCGACTGTTCGACGGTCGGCGTGATCTCGCTGGGTATCGTCTGCGTGCTGATGGTGGGGCAGATCGATCTGTCGGTGGGTTCGATGAGCGGCTTTGCTTCCGCGCTGCTGGGCATGCTGTGGGTCAATCACGGCTGGCCGGTGTTGCTGGCGATCGTCACGGCGCTCGTCGTCGGCGCGGTGGTCGGTGCTATCTACGCGTTTCTGCTCAACCGGCTCGGCATGCCGAGCTTCGTCGCCACACTGGCCGGGTTGCTCGCGATCCTCGGGATGCAGCTGTATGTGCTCGGCGCGACCGGGTCGATCAATCTGCCGTACGACTCGGCGATGGTGAACCTCGGACAACTCATCATCATCCCCGCCGTCGTCGCGTATCTCCTCGCGCTGGTACCGGGTGTCGTGATGCTGGTGATCGGGTTGCGCACGCGTGAACGCCGCCGCGCGTCGAATCTCTCGGCGCCCTCGGTGGGCAGTCTTGTCGTGCGGGCACTGGCCATCACCATCCTGTTGGAAGTGGTGGTGGCTTACCTTAATCGGGGACGCGGCGTGCCGCTGATGTTCGGCATCTTCCTCGGCCTCGCGGTTGCAATGGACTACGCACTCAAGAGAACGCGCTGGGGCCGGTCGATGCACGCGGTCGGCGGCAATCACGAGGCGGCGCGGCGGGCCGGGATCAATGTGAGCGCGATCTACACCAGCGCGTTCGTGTTGTGCGCCAGCCTCGCCGCGCTCGGCGGCGTGCTGACCGCAGCGCGGCTCGCCTCGGCCAGTCAGCAGGCCGGTACCGGCGACGTGAACCTGAATGCGATTGCCGCGGCCGTGATTGGGGGCACCAGTCTGTTCGGGGGGCGCGGCAGCGCGTATTCGGCGGTGCTGGGCATCATCGTGATTCAGTCGATTGCTAGTGGGCTGACGCTGCTGAACTTGTCGTCGTCGCTGCGGTTCATGATCACTGGGGCGGTGCTGGCGATCGCGGTGATCGTCGACTCGCTCGCCCGGCAGTCGCGTGTTTCGCATGGTCGGGCGTAGTTGGATCAGGACGGCAAGCAGATTACGTGAGATCGGAGTCGGCGCTGAAGCGCTGACTCTGGTCGACCGCAGAAAATTGCATGGGACCAAGTAAGCGCTGAAGCGCTAACTCTGGTCGACCGCGTTGCATGGGACCCGAGTAAGCGCTGAAGCGCTAACTCTGGTCGACCGCGTTGCATGGGACCCGAGTAAGCGCTGAAGCGCTAACTCTGGTCGACAGGAGAGCAGTCAATGAGTGAATCCATCAAGGGAAAAGTTGCCGCCATCACAGGGGCGGCATCGGGTATCGGCCTCGCGTGCGCACGCACGCTGATCGAGGAAGGCGCAAAAGTCGTTCTGATCGATCGCGCGCAGGACAAGCTCGAGCAACTGTGCGCAGAACTAGGACCGAACGCGCTGCCGCTAGTCGTGGACCTGTTGCAGCCGACAGAGGTATCCGCGATGCTGCCACGCATCCTCGGCGTTGCCGGCGGCCTCGACATCTTCCATGCCAATGCCGGCGCCTACGTCGGCGGCGAGGTGGTGGACGGCAATCCGGACGACTGGGACCGCGTCCTCAACCTGAACGTCAATGCCGCGTTCCGTTCGGTCCACACGGTGCTGCCACACATGGTCGCGCAACAATCGGGCGACATCATCTTTACGAGTTCCATCGCGGGCATCGTCCCGGTCGTGTGGGAGCCGATCTACACCGCTTCCAAGTTCGCAGTGCAAGCTTTCGTCCACACGACACGGCGCCAGCTCGCCAAGCATGGCGTGCGGGTCGGCGCGGTGTGTCCGGGCCCGGTCGTCACTGCGCTCCTCGACGACTGGCCGAAGGCGAAGATGGACGAAGCACTCGCCTCGGGCAGCCTGATGCAAGCCCAGGAAGTCGCCGATGCAGTGCTCTTCATGCTGACGCGGCCGCGCAACGTGACCATCCGCGATCTCGTGATTCTTCCAAACAACGTCGATCTATGACCTCAGCAAACCCGACCTCCGGCGCAACACCCAGCACGCGCGATCTGCGCTATGTCATCGGCGTGGACGTCGGCACGGGCAGCGCCCGGGCCGGCATTTTCGACCTTGCCGGCCGCATGGTGGCCTCGGCGAAACATGACATCACGCTGTTCCACGCGAGCGGCTCCATCGTCGAGCAGTCGAGCGCTGAGATCTGGAGCGCCGTCTGCCATGCCGTGCAAGACGCGCTGTCGCAGGCCACGGTGTCGCCCGATCAGATCGACGGCATCGGCTTCGATGCAACCTGCTCGCTCGTCGTGCTGGGCGAAGGGGGTCAGCCGTTGCCCGTGGGGCCCTCCGAGCAAGCGGAGCGCGACATCATCGTGTGGATGGACCACCGCGCCGTGGAGCAGGCGGAACGCATCAACGCCGCGGGCCACGAGGTGCTGAAGTTTGTCGGCGGCAAGATCTCGCCGGAAATGGAAACGCCGAAGCTGCTGTGGCTCCTCGAAAACAGGCCGAACGTCTTCGCGGCGGCATGGCAGTTCTTCGATCTGACCGACTTTCTGACCTGGCGCGCGACCGGCGATCTGTCCCGATCCACCTGCACGGTCACCTGCAAATGGACCTACCTGGCGCATGAACGGCGCTGGGACGAGAGTTACTTCCGGAGCATCGGCCTCGGCGTGCTGGCGGACGAGGCCTTCGCGCGCATCGGCCAGACCGTGGTCGACCCAGGAACGCCGTCAGGAAGCGGACTGACGGCCACCGCCGCGGCGGAGCTCGGTCTGCGAGCCGGAACGCCGGTCGCAACCGGCGTGATCGATGCCCATGCCGGTGGGATCGGCACCGTGGGCGCCAACGACGAACCCGAGTCCTGCCTCGCCTATGTCTTCGGCACCTCATCGTGCACGATGACCACGACCCGCAGCCCGGTCTTCGTGCCGGGGGTGTGGGGGCCGTACTTTTCGGCGATGGTGCCGGATGCATGGCTCATCGAGGGCGGCCAATCGGTAGCGGGTGCGGCGATCGAACGACTGCTTTCGATGCACCCGGCCACGCCCGACGCCCGGCGCCGCGCCGGGCACGAAGGCCAGTCCCTGCCGGTGATGCTCGCGGGCCTCGCTGTGCAGGCGGCGCAGGGGGTGCAAGTGGGTCAAGCGGCTCACGCGACTCAGCCTGCACCGGCAGCACAACCAACAGCCAGCCTATCGGCGGCGGCAACACTAGCCAACGGCCTCCATGTCGTCCCGGAGTTCCTGGGAAACCGCGCCCCCTTCGCCGACCCTCACGCAAGAGCCGTGATTGCGGGTCTCGGTATGGAGGACGACCTGAACAGCCTGGTCGCCCTCTACATTGCCGGCATCTGCAGCATCGGTTACGGCCTGCGCCAGATCATCGAAGCGCAGGCGACGGCCGGTGCACCGATCGAGCGGGTGGTGATCAGCGGCGGCGCGGGGCAACTCGATCTTGTTCGGCAACTGCTCGCCGATGCGACGGGCAAGCCGGTGCTCGCCACGCAGGCGGAAGAGCCTGTGTTGCTGGGTGCCGCGATGCTAGGCGGCGTAGCGGGCGGAAGTTTCGACGACGTTCGTTCGGCGATGGCCAGCATGTCGCGGATCAGCAAAACCTACGAGCCGGCCACCGGCAACATGGCAGCGCTGCACGAGGCGCGATATCGTGCCTTCGAGAAATTGCAGAGCGTGGCCAGAGAATTCCGCTAGCGCGCTGAGCATCCAAGAAATACTAAAGAAATCCAATCGAAATCCACGGTACCGCCGCCACGATAACCAAGCCCAGTCCCAGTACCAGCATATAAGCCACCATCGGCTTCATCCCCTCTTCCGGATTGATGCGATTGATCGCGCAAGCCGTGTAATACCCCACGCCGAACGGCGGCGCGAAGAGCCCCATGCCCATCGCGAGAATGGCGATCATCGCGTAATGCACGGGATGCACGCCGACCGTTTCGGCGATCGGAAACAACAGCGGACCGAACAGCACGATCGCGGGAATGCCTTCGAGCAAACTGCCCAGCACGATGAACAGCGCCATCGACGCAATCACGAAGGTCACCTTGCCGCCTGGCAATTGCGCGAAGAGACTGGCGAGATCGTCGGAGAAGCCGGACTGCGTCAGGCACCACGCCATGCTGGTCGCCGCGCCGATGATCAGCAGAATCGCGCCGGACAGCGCGGCCGTTCCCACCAGGATCGGCCAGACGCGCCGCACGTCGAAGCGGCGATAAATCAGCAGACCCGCCAGCACGGTATAGACAATGCCGATCGTCGATACTTCCGTCGCGGTCGCCACGCCTTCGACCACGGCGAGGCGAATCACGAAGGGCAATGCAAGCGCCGGCAGCGCGATCCAGAAACTGCGCAACAATTGGCGCGGCGTGGGCCGCACGCCGCCCTGCCCCGCTTCATGCGTCACGTGACGATGCCGCCACCACACCAGCGCGCACAGCATCAAGCCGACCACGAGGCCCGGCAGCAAACCGCCCGTGAACAGCGCGCCGATCGACACGCTGGTGACCGAACCGAGAATGATCAGCACGAGGCTCGGTGGAATCGTTTCGGTTTGCGCGGCGGTCGCCGAGAGCAACGCGACGAATTCACCGGGTTGCGTGCCGCGCGCCTTCATCTCCGGGTACAGCACCGGCGCCAACGCCGCCATGTCCGCCGACTTCGAGCCGGAGATACCCGACACCAGATACATCGCGCCGACGAGCACGTACGAGAGACCGCCCGGTATATGCCCCAGCAAGTTGGCAAGAAAAGCCACCAGCGCTTTCGCCATGCCGGTCATTTCCATCAACATGCCGAGGATCACGAAGAGCGGCACCGCGAGCAGCACGATTTGCGACATGCCCTGGTCCATCCGGCTCGCCATCACCAGCAAGGGCAGATGCGTGGCAATCGCCAGATAGCCGAACGACGCAAGGCTGAACGAGAACGCAATCGGCACGCCCGAAAACACGCACAGCCCCACCACGCCGACGAAGAAAACCACCAGATTCCAGCTGCCGATGCCGAGCAGCACCGGTTGCAGCAGATAAAGACCCAGCCCGACCGCGCCGCTCAGCGCGATAGCGGCTAGCACCGGCCGCCAATGCTCCAGCCGGGCGAGCTGAAACAATGAACTCGCGATCATCAGGCAGATGCCCGTGGGCATCGCCGCCGCTCGCCAGGCATTCGAAATGTTGAGCGCCGGGTCGGTCAGATTGGCTTCGTCGATCGCATAGTCGAGCGCCGCTCCGCAGACAAGGACGAGGAACGCCAGCGGCGCGATCAACGCCAGGGCGCGCCAGAAAGCCTGCCAGGCCGGCGGCGCCGCGCGAACGAACGCGGCCATGCGCATATGTTCGTTGCGCTGGAACGCGATCACCGCGCCCATCATCGCCAGCCAGAGGAACAGCAGCGACGCGAGCGAATCGGACCACACGAGAGAATGACGAAACACGTAGCGCGACACCACGCCGATCAGAAGCAGCACGATTTCCGCGGCCACCAGCAAGCCCGCGGTGCCTTCGGTGAACAGCACGAGGCCGCGCTCCAGCGAGCCGAACAGATGCTGCAGCTTGAGCCGGTTCTCAGTCAGAACAATACGCATGGTTCACCCCAGCGGACCGCTATATTTTTCGAGCAACGCCCAGGCTTGCGGGCCGAATTTCTCGCGCCATTCCGTGTAGTAGCCCGCCTGTTTGAGCTTGTTGCGAAACAGCTGACGATCGGGATTGATAATCGTGATGCCCGCCTTCGTCATCTGGTCCGGGATGACCGCGTCCACTTTCACCATGTCGTCGCGTTGCGCGAGCACCGAGCGCGTGAATTCCTCGGTGACGATGCCCTGCAGATCTTTCGGCATGGCCGCCCACATGCGCTGATTGCCGAGAATCCAATAACCGTCCCACATGTGGTTGGTCATGCTCAGGTATTTCTGGATCTCGTACAGCTTCATCGCGTAGAGCAACGAGGGGTAGTTTTCCGCGCCATCCACCACCTTCGTCTGCAAAGCCGTGTAGAGCTCGTTGATGCTGATGGGCGTCGGGCTCGCGCCCAGCGCCTTGAATTGCGATACCCACATCGGGCTGATCGGCACGCGAATCTTGAAGCCTTGCAGGTCGTCCGGCGACTTGATGGGCTTGTTGCTGATGATCTGCCGCCAGCCGCCTTGCATCATCGCCGGAATGGCGAACAGGCCGACCTTTTCCATCTGGCCGCGCAGATAGGCACCCACGTCGCCGTCGAGCGCCTTGAAGGCGTCGGGCGTGTCCTTGAGGCCATAAGCCAGCCCCGGCAATGCGCAGGCAGGCACGAGCGGCACCGCCAGTTGCGACGACGACAGGAAAAAATCCAGCGAGCCGCTGTGCACCTGATTGAGCATGTCGCTGCCCAACTGGCTATTCGGAAACAGGTTCATTTCAACGCGCCCGTTCGTCCGCGTCTTGATCCGTTCGCAGGCCTCCTTGACCCGCACATTCATCGCGTAGGCCGGCGGCGTGTCGCTGCCGATCTTGATCCGGTACTCGGCCGCGTGCGCAAAGCGCGCCACCAGCGGCGCGGCAAGCAGCGCAACGCCGCTTTTCAATACGAGACGACGAACTGGCTTGTTCATGATCCGCACCCTCCCTTTACCTGCTCTGTAGCTGCTCTGTAGCTGCTCTGTAGCTGCTCTTTGACTGCTCTTTGAATGCTTGCGCCGGCATGTCCGGCTGGTACTGCATGTCTCCGTTCTTTTCCGCCGATGCGACTGGCTCGACGCTACGGTACCGCGTCCATCGGTTGCGCATCTTCAACCGCGCCCGGCAGCTCCACGGTCTGTCCGCTGCGAAATGCCTGATGCACCGCGTCGAGCGTGCGCATCAGCCGGATGCCTTCAGCCGCGCTCACCGAGTGGTTCGGCTGCCCGGTCATGGCGAGCGCGAATTCGCGGAACTGCCGCTCGAATTCGACCGCTTCGTCGAGGTAGTGACGCTTCTCGTCATCGCCTTGCGCGACCAGCAGATCGCCGTTGAAAGTCAGTTGGGTGTCGTTCTCGATTACGGCCGTGCCGCGTTCGAACACAAGCACTTTGCGATTCTCGACGGGCCGCTGGTTGAACGACAGATGCAGCGATGCGAGACGCTTGCCCGGATAGGCGAGCAGCATCATCGCTTCGTCTTCGCCAGCCCAGAAATCGTTGCGGCGCACGGCTTCGGCATGCACGCGCAGCGGATCGTCACGCATCACCATTTGCACGAAATCGAGCACATGTGGGCCGTTTAACGCAACCACGAGGCCGCTCGCCTTATCGGCTTCACGCCACCATGCGGCCTGCGCGTCGGGCCAATACACGCCGAGGCTGACCTGCGCGGAAATGAGTTCGCCGAACTGCGTCTGATGCTCTGCCAGATAGCGGATCGCCCGGAAATGACGCCGGCATTGCGCAACGGCAAGGACCACGCGATGCTCGCGCGCGGCTTCGGCCATCGCGCGGGCATCCTCCGCGGTGTCGGCCATCGGCTTTTCAACCAGGATGTGCTTGCCGGCGCGCGCGGCCTGGATCGCCACCGGCCCGTGCAGATGATTGGGCAGGCACACCACGACCGCGTCGATATCGCTGCGTGCGAGCGCCGCCTCCACGCTATCGAGGGCGACCTGAGCGCCGTAGCGTGCCGCAGCTTCCTGCGCGAGGCGGATGTCGCTGTCGACCGTTGCAATCAACGTCGCCAGCTCCGGCTGCGACGACACCGCGGCGAGATGCGAACGCGAAATGCGCCCGCAACCAACCACCGCAATTCCTGGCAAACCGCTCATACGGCCCTCCTCGTCAATCACTCACCTTCCGACCCATCGCGCGAAATCGCCTTGAACTCCTTCGTGCGCTGCGTCAACGCAATCTCCGTCGGCAAGCGCTCCATCGAACTCGCCCCATAAAAGCCGTGGCACGACGGGCAGGATCGCAACACGTACGCCGCATCCTCGGGTGTCGAGATCGGGCCGCCATGACACAGCACGATGATGTCGCTGCGCACCTGCCTCGCGGCCCATGCCCACGCCTCGATCAGGACCGGACACTCCTCCAGCGCCACGCCGGTTTTCGCGCCGATCGCGCCGCCGCTCGTGAGCCCCATATGCGCGACGATGATGTCGGCGCCGGCTTCGGTCATGGCCGCGGCCTCGTTCGCATTGAACACGTAGGGCGTGGTCAGCAGATCCTTGCGCCGCGCCATGCGAATCATCTCCACTTCGAGCGCGTAACTCATGCCGGTTTCTTCGAGGTTCTGCCGGAACGTGCCGTCGATCAGACCCACGGTCGGGAAATTCTGCACGCCGGAAAACCCCATCTGACCGAGTTCGTCGAGCAACCTGTCCATATCGGCGAACGGATCGGTGCCGTTCACGCCGGCGAGCACCGGCGTATGTTTGACCACCGGCAAGACCTCGCGCGCCATGTCCTTGACGATGTCGTTCGCGTTGCCATACGCGAGCAGCCCCGCCAACGAGCCGCGCCCCGCCATCCGGTAGCGCCCCGAGTTGTAGATGACGATCAGGTCGATGCCACCCGCTTCCTCGCATTTGGCCGACAGACCCGTTCCCGCGCCGCCGCCGACAATCGGCTCACGCCGCGCGATCATCTCCCGATAGCGTGCAAGCAGAGCGGTTCTTTCGAAACGTGGCATGGTGTGCTCACCTCGTCATAACGTTGGCTTGGGACTGTCCGTCAGCGAGCGCGCGATACGCCGCCACGACCGCGTCCGCGAACGCGGCGTCATTGATATGGAACGGCAGGCGCTCGATACGCCGCATCGAGCTCGGCTGGAACGTCGCTTCAATCGCATCGAACAACGCGTGATCGGCGTCGGGGTCATGGAAGGGCAGACCTTCGGTGTCGATGGCCGACACGCCACGCTCGGGAATCAGGAACCGCACGGGCCCGTCGCAACGATTGAGGCGCTGCGCGATCCATTCGCCGATACGGCGGCACTCGTCGACCGACGTGCGCATCAACGTGACTTGCGGATTGTGGTGATAGAACAGCCGGTCCGCATAGCGCGCGGGCACCGTATCCGGCGCGCCGAAATTGACCATATCGAGCGCGCCGCACGAAGCGACATACGGCACTTTGGTGCGCGCAATCGCGCCGAAGCGATCGGCGAGGCAGGGAAACACACCGCCCGCGAGAAAGTCCGCCACTTCGGTCGTGGTGAGATCGATTGCGCCTTCGATCATGCCGCTGTCGATCAGTTTTTCGAGCGCCTGGCCGCCGGTGCCGGTCGCATGAAACACCAGACACTCGTATTCTTCGTCCAGCCGCTCGCGCAACAGATCGACGCCACGCGTCGTCACGCCGAACATCGTAATGCCGACCGTCGGCTTGACGTGCGCGGCCCACGCAGTGTTTTCTAGCGCCGCGTCCGCCTTCATCATGCCGGCCATCGCACACGCCGCGTTCGAGAGAATCACGCGGCTGATGCGGTTCAGCCCCGCGATATCGACCACGGAATACATCAGCATGAGATCGCTCGTGCCGACATACGGCGCCACGTTGCCCGAGGCCACCGTCGACACCATGACCTTCGGCAGACCCACCGGCTGCGCACGCATCGCCTCGGTGACGAGCGCGGTATTGCCCGAACCGCCCAGGCCGATCATGCCGCCGACGTCGTGACGGCCCGCGAGGAACCGTGCCAGCGCGCAACCCATCGCCGTGATGGCCGCGCCGCGATCGGCCGCGTGGCTGATCGCCACCGCGCCGTCCGGATGGCATGCGGCGACCGTGCCGGCATCGATATCCGGCCGTACATGGTCACGCGGCCCAGCAAGCGTACCGACGTCCACCAGCAGCGCGGGCACGCCGGCCGACAGCAGCCGTTCCCGTACGAAGCCGAGTTCGGCGCCCTTCGTGTCACAGGTTCCGGCAACGTACACCGTGCGCATGATGTCTCCCGCGTAATCGCTGCAATCGGTCTCGTTGAAGCGGCCTAGATGGTCAGCACGCCGCCATTGACGTCGATGGTCGCGCCCGTGATGTAGCGGGCACGCTCCGAGAGCAGAAAGACCGCGACGTCCGCGAGATCTTCCGCGGTGGTGAAGCGGCCGAGCGGAATGCCGGCCAATTGACGCTCGCGGTCGTCCTGCGTGAGCAATCCCGCGACGCGCTCGCCTTCCGTCGTGCCGGGCGCGACTGCATTGACACGCACGCCGTTCGCGCCGAACTCTTTCGCCAGATGACGCGTGAGTCCGAGCACGCCCGCTTTCGCTGCCGTGTAGGGCGAGCCGAGCGCGGGACTCGTCTGTCTGCCCGCGAGTGAACTGAAGTTGAGGATCGCGCCGCCGCCGCGTTTGATCATCGAAGCAATCGCCGCCTGACAGCAGAGGAAGGTGCCTTTCAGATTCGAATCCATCACGAGGTCGTACTCGGCCTCGGTGATGTTCAACGTCGGCACGAGCGGCGCGTAACCGCCCGCGCAATTCACCAGTAGATCGACGCCGCCCGCCTCTTTATCCACGTGGCGAAAGAAGGTCTTCACCTGATCGGCGGATGTCACGTCCAGCGTCGCCGGCCGCGCCGATTCGCCGAGCCGCTCCGCCGCCTGGCGTGAGCGTTCGCCGTCCAGATCGGGGACATACACGGTGGCGCCCTCGGCGATCAGATAGCCGGCGATCACGGTGCCGATGCCCCGCCCCGCACCTGTGACCACGGCGACTTTTCCTTTGAACGTGTCCATCTGCTGCTTCTCCTTGACGATCAGTTAGGGCTGCGCGCCCAGGCTGACGCCCGTCGACCTGACGCGCGACAATTAATCGAGTACCACGCCGCCATCCACCGTCAACGTCTCGCCGTAGACGAACGACGCTTCGTCGGATAGCAGGAACAGCACGCCCGCGGCAATTTCCTCGGGCCTGGCGAAGCGGCCCATCAGTACCGAGTTCTCGACGGTCTGGCGCTCTTCCGCGGTCATGCCAAGATGCATGTCGGTCCAGATCGGACCGGGACATAAGCAGTTCACGCGGATCGCGCCGCGATGAACGGCGAGCTCGCGGGCGAGCGAGCGCGTCAGCGTGACCACGCCGCCTTTCGATGCGCCATAGGCTGCCGTGGAGAGGCGGCCCGCGCCGCGTTTGGCCGTGTCCGAGGCGACCGTCACGATGCGTCCGCGCTTGCGTGGCACCATCGTGCGAAGCGCCTGCTGCACGCACAGGAAGGTGCCGCGCAGATTGATGTTCATCACGCGGTCCCATTCAGCCACCGTGAGATCGAGCACGCGTGTCTTGCTCGTGATGCCGGCGCACGTGACGATGCCGTCCAGCGCGATGCCGCTGTCGCCGGCCTGCTGGAACACGCCGGCGATCGACGCTTCCGACGCCAGATCGGCAACGACCGGCAGGCAGCGCACGCCCAGCGCTTCGACTTCGCTCGCGGTCTGCGCGAGACCGTCCTGATTCGCATCCACGCAAATGGTGCTCACACCGCGCGCGGCGAGGCCGAGTGCAACCGCGCGGCCAAGGCCGCCCGCACTGCCTGTCACCATGACGCCTTGCAGATCGAAATTCATGCGCTGGCTCCTGCGATTTTTCTGTCGGTAAGCGGGCGCTCGAATAAAGCCGCTGCCGACGCTGCCGCGCGCGACGCGAGCGAGGCGGGATCGAGGCGGGCAAAGTCGGGATTGAACAGCTCGACAGTCCACCAGCCGTCGTAGCCATGCGCGACAAGTGCATCCACGATCGTCTGGACCGGGGCCACGCCCTCGCCCGGAAAGAGACGGTCGGCCAGCATGTCCAGTTGCGCGAGCGGCTTGTCTTTGGCGTCGGCGAGTTGCACGTTGAAGATCCGCTCTAGCGGAATCCGCGCGATATCGCTGACGAGCGAGCCACCCTGGTGGAACAGGAAGGTGTCGATCAACACGCCGCCATTCGCGCGGTTGGCCAGATTCACCAGCTCCGTGGCGCTCGCCAGCGTCGAAATCTGCGGGGACGTCCCCATGAATTCGAGGCACAGGCGCACGCCATAGGGCCGTGCGAGATCACATAACGACGCGAATTCCTCGGCGGCGAGCGCGAGCTCGCCCGTTTCGCGCAACGCGGGAACGGCCGTCACGTTCGCGCATTCGAACTGCTCGCAATGCTGCAGGAACGTATGCAAGCGGCCCAACAAATGTTCGCGCGTTTCGTCCACGCCACCGCTGCGTTGGCGGCGGCTGACGAGCGGCACGCCGCCGTGGTATTGCCATTCCGCGAGAAACGCAGCCTCGGCAACCTGCAGACCGTAGGCGCTCAACCAGCCGAGTACTTCGTCGACGGTTCCGCCTTGCGCCAGATAGCGCTCGAACTGGTCGTAACGCAAGCCGATGCCCGTGAAGCCCGCCCGTGCGGTGTGCTCGAAGGCCTGTTCGAACGCACAGGGCGCCAAGGTCACAGGACTCAGTGCCAGGCCCGAGCGCAAGGTCGCGTGACTCATGAGACTTCTCCGGTGCTGCGTATTTTCGGATTGGCGCCCGACGCTTTTCTCTCACGTTTGAGCGGCGCTGCGCCTGCAACGGGCCGCGGCGCGGCAGGCGGTTTCGAGGCGCGCGCCGGCAAGACGATCTCGTTGGTCATCAGGCGGGTGGGCAATCTGACGATTTCCGCCTGCGAGCCGTCGTGGCCGATCAGTCCCAGCAGCATGCGCACCGCGATCCGGCCGATCTGATGCGTGTCCTGCGCGATGACGGGCATCGGCGGATCGACGAGCCGTGCCCAGGGCACGTCGTCGAAACAGATCACCTCGACATCGCGATTGCGTTGCAGACCCAGCTCGCGCATCGCCAGCAATGCGCCTTCGGCGATCGTGTTGCTGGTGGCGAACAAGGCGCTCGGCCGGTCTTCAGTGTCGAGCAAGGCCAGCGCCGCGATGTAGGCCGAACTGGCCTGCAAGCCGCCGAACCGTATCCAGTCGCGCCGCACGGGAATATGCGCGCTCTTCAGCGCCGCCTTGAAGCCGGCAACCCGTTCACGCGACGTCATGAGTCCGCGGGACCCGGACAGCGCACCGATTCGCGTATGGCCGCGTTCGAGCAGATATTGCACCGCAAGGCGCGCTCCGCCCTCGTTGTCACTCAGCACCGCGCCGCAGACGAATTCCTCGATCATGCGGTTGATCGCGACCAGCGGCAGCCGCTCCGGCAGATCGCGCTCCATATAGCCGTGATCGCCCTCGGCCGGCGCAACGATCAAGCCGTCGACGCGCCGCTCCATCAGCCCCATCACGGCCGTACGCTCACGTTCGAGGTCCTCGCCGCTGTTCGCGAGAATCACGGAGTAATCGTTCAGCGCCGCTTCGGCTTCGACACCGCCGACGACCTCCGCGAAGAACAGGTTCGCCACATCGGACATCACGAGCCCGATCGTGCGTGAACGATTCGTGCGCAAGCTGCCCGCCACCCGATTCATTCTGAAACCGAGTTGTTGCGCCGCAGCGACCACGAGGTCCCGCGTCGCGGGACTCACTCGCTCCGAGCCGTTCATCACGCGGGAAACAGTCTGATACGACACGCCAGCCTGTTTGCCGACATCCTTTAACGTCGGCGCGCGATGGGTTTCGTCAGATTTCATTT
Source organism: Paraburkholderia fungorum (assembly GCF_046027605.1). GTDB lineage: Bacteria > Pseudomonadota > Gammaproteobacteria > Burkholderiales > Burkholderiaceae > Paraburkholderia > Paraburkholderia fungorum_F. Next base: position 243,160 of record NZ_JAQQEF010000010.1, on the reverse strand, counting down.
TTCCCCGCAATGTGATCGTTCACATGATCCAATATAGGCAACCGCGCAGGGAAGTAAACCCAGCCATGCGAACGTTCACATGGTTTGCGGGTAAACCTGATTCGTCCAGGAAAATGACGACAAACAAGGCTTGTCATGCATGCTGTCCTGAGTTGCAATCAGGGGCAGCATGCTTATCGTACGTATGACTACGGGAGAACAACCGCGATGGATCAGGCGTCAGTCCGCACACCGTTGGAGCACCGCTGGCTGATTGCCGCTGCGCCGGCACTCTTTCTCCTCCTGTGGTCGGCCGGTTTCCCGATCGCCAAAATCGGGCTTCGTTATGCAACGCCGCTCGCCCTCCTGTCGATCCGCTTCGCGTTGAGCGTAGCCGTACTGCTCGTGCTGTGCGTATGGCGGCGCCCCGTCTGGCCGCGCGGCGCGCAAGCCTGGTTGCATCTTGCCGTGACCGGTTTTCTGGTTCAGGTGATGTATTTCGGCCTGAGCTATCTGTCGTTGACAGCGGGCCTCGCGTCGACCGTTCTTGCACTGGTGGTGTCGTTGCAGCCGATCCTTGTCGGCGTGCTCGCGCCCGCGCTGGTTGCTGAACGCGTCAGTGCCCGTAAATGGGTTGGGCTGATACTCGGCCTGCTGGGCGCAGCGGGCGTGATCGTGGCGCGCGGCCGCGTCGAAGTGCAGTCACTGAGCGCCTTGCTGTTGGCGGTCGGCGCACTCGGCGGCATGACCGCAGCGATGCTCTATGAGAAGCGCTTCGGTACGCGTCAGGACCCGCTGAGCGCGAATCTGATTCAGTACGCGATTGGCTTCGTGGTGTGCGCGCCTTTGTCCGTCTGGTTCGAAACGGTGCATGTTCAATGGACCGGCACGTTCGTCGCCGCGCTGCTGTATCTGGTGATCGGCAACTCGCTGATTGCCATCACGCTGCTTCTTGCGATGACGCGCGCCGGCAAAGTCTCGCAGGTGGCGTCGCTATTCTTCTTTGTGCCGCCGGGCGCGGCGTTGATGTCGTACGCAATGCTCGGCGAAGTATTGCCCGCGCCGGCCTGGTGGGCCATGGCGGTCGCGATCGTGGGTGTCGCGATTGCGACGACGGCGCGGTCGTGAAGACCTGGCGCCGGCTTTTCGAGCGCGGTTCTCTCAGCCGCCTCGCGCCGATTCTCGCCAGCCGCGCGCGGCTGGGCATCACTCAATGGCAGCTCAACGCTCAACCAGCGCAAGCACCCGGCAAGGACTTCCCGAGCCGCCTACGATCTTGAGCGGCGGCGTAATCAGCATCGCGCCTTTCGCCGGAAGCTTGTCCAGGTTGACAAGGCTTGCAAGCCCAAACTTATTGTTGCCATGCATGGTCGAGTGACAGGGGAACGGCTTCGAGAAAGCATAAGCCTGACCCGCATCGGTTCCGACGCCCTCGGCGCCCCAACCCAGAACGTCGCGCTCCTTTGCCAGAAATTCCGGTAGATCGGGATGAGGCCCTGGCGTGTGACTGCCGTCTTCGCGCGCATTCAAAAATGCCTCCGGGTCCGTGCGCTTCGACCAGTCGGTTCGCATCAACACCCACGAACCCGCTGGAATGCGGCCATGTTCGGCCTCCCATGCTTCGACGTCCGCGATTGTCAGCAGATAGTCGCTATCCTTCTCGACACGCGCAGACACGTCGATCACGCATGCCGGCGCGATGAAATTGCCTGCCGCAATGGCGTCCGTCGTATTGTCGGGAAAATCCTTGCCCGTCACCCAATGAACCGGAGCGTCGAAGTGCGTGCCGGTATGTTCGCCACAGGAAAAGTTATTCCAGTACCAGCCCGGCCCGCGCTCGTCGTAGCGCGATATCTCTTCCATGCGGAACGGCGCGCTTTGTCCGTATTGCGGCGGCAGTGAAATGATCGGCGTGCGATGGTGAAGCGCCTGGCTCAGATCGATCACCTCAATAGCGCTTTCTTTGAGTGCGGTGGCGAGTTGCTGCAGAATACCTGGCATCAGAAGTTTCCTTTATCCCGTCGAGTGTCGATTTCAATCCGGTCGATGCTGGCGGACGCGGACCTGGCCAATGGCATCCGCATTCCGCTCAACATGCCGTCAGTCAATGCGTCGCAGCGCTCGCTACTGCGGACAAATTGCCCATTCGGTCATGACTCGCGCGCGTACCGTGCGAGTCTCCATTGCGCGTCAGATCAATGAGCATCGCGTCCAGACGTGCGCCTTCTTCGTCGGCCAATGCGGCTTCACAGAGCGCGTTCAGGCAATGAGCGGGCGTCGTCTGGCGAGCGACGAGCGGCAAAACCACTTCGATCTTTTTGTAGTTGCGCATACCGCGCGCGTGCGTATCGCCGTAGCCCTTCACGAGACGCTGGCTGCGCGCAACTTCGATCGCTAATGCGTAATCGCAAGCGGCATGGCGAAGCGTCGTGGCAAGCCATGCATCGATTTCGGCGTGCTCGCGCTGGAAGCGCAATGAACGCCGCCGTATGCCGCGCAGCGACGCCACGCCGTACAGCATCAGAAAGCCGCGTACGGAAGTGGTCCGCACAATGCGTCCGCGCGATGTCAGGCGTTCAACCATCGACCGCAGCGGTCCCCGCTTCAGCAGCCAGCGGCCGAGCGCCGCCGGCAACGTATCGGCGATTTCGTCCACCCGCGGATGGAGAAATTCGTTGATATGCAAAAGCTGCCCCGGCGTTGCCTTGACCTCGTCGCGCACACGGGCGAAACGCGTGGCCCGGATCTTCAGTTCGGCGACCCGAACGGTGTCTTCATACGACATCCAGAGCGCGAGATACCGCGCCGTTTCGCAGAGAAGCGATGCTGCGCCGCGCGTGCCGGCATCCTCTATCGCACACAGCGGCTTCAGTCGATCGAGATACGTGCGGGCATAGCTCACGTCCTGATAGTCCGCCAGACGACGAACCGCGCGATGCAGAATGTCCGCGGCGTGCGCGGGAAATTCGCTTTCGATGCGTCGATCGAGCGCTGCAATGGCAGGATTGCGCGTCGCTCCGATGTCGAACGGCCGATGCTCGCGTGCGCTCGCCGCATCCTCCGGCGCTTTTTCGTCTTTCGAGTGGGAGGCGTCCCGCGTCTCCCTGTACGACCCGAGCGCGGTTTCGAAGCCGGCCGCAAAGGCTTTCAAGCTGCTTTGCACACCAACGCCCGCGCGTTGGATCGCCGCTTCGAACTGCTCACGCGAAAACGGCAATGCACCAGCGCCGGCCAGCGCACCGAATAGTGCCGCGCTGATGACACTGCCGTTCTGCTCCGCGATCTGCGCAAAATCAGCGTGAACGAAATGCTTCGCCGCTTTCTCCGCTTGCGTGATAAACGGGCGTGGATCGACGCGGCCGTCGCTCATCGAGGTCTTCTCCGTCATCGAATACACGCGATGAGTGGAAGCGAGCAAGACGGTCCTGTCCGGCGTGACCAACCCGCGCTGGATTGCGCGGCCCATCTCCATCAACTCGGACGCAATCACAATGTCGACGTCACCCGGTGTGGGCACCAGCGAGAGAATCGGCTCGTGCGCATGATCGTAAACATCCACTGCGCGCGGATGGAACTCAACGTAGTAAATCGTCGCGCCAGTGCGCTGCGCGACGCCGGGCACCGATGTGGTCTGCGCCGGATAACCTTCGTGTTCAGCCAGATCGACGATCCAGTCGGCGAGCACGCCGCCGCCTTCGCCGCCCATCGCCAGAATCGCAATGCCGATAGGACGCTCAGACATAGCGGACCTCCCGGGCGGCCACCCGCCGTTGCAGCCAACCGATCACGGCATTCGCCACGCGTGTCGACAACCTGTCCCACCAGTTCGGATTGGAAATGACTTCCGCGCGATAGAACGATGGGCACAACACCGCCGCGTGCGATACCTCGCCACACAAGCCGCAGCCCACGCAACTGTTCAGGACCGCGGCAACCGGCTCACGCCTCAGCGGATCGGGGTTGTCGGCGACCGTCAACGACGGGCAACCCGACAGGCGGATACACGAATGATCGCCGGTGCAGGTATCGGAATCGACACCGAAGCGCTCGCGCACGACCCGCTTGCCCTCGCTGGCCAGCTTCCTCACGAGCGGTTTGACGCGGCGCTGCTTGTTCAACATGCATTCGGACTGCGCGATGATGACCTTCGGCCCCAGCTCGCGCGTGGTGAGCGCATCGCGCAACGTGTCACGCATTTGCGCCACGTTATACGTGTGCGTAATCGTCTTGACCCATTTCACGCCGACGCCGCGCACGGCTGTTTCGATCGGGTTGTTGGTCGCGCGAATCGAATTCGCCGCGCGCGACGACAGAATGTCCTGGCCGCCCGTGGCCGCCGAATAACCGTTATCGACGATGACCAGCACGTTATTGTTCTTGTTGAATACCGCATTGCCGACGCCGCTCGTCAAGCCGTTATGCCAGAAGCCGCCATCGCCCATCATGCTGATCGTGCGGCGTTGCGTTTCCTGGGTATTGAACGCAGCCGAGCCGGCCCAGCCGAGGCCGTAGCCCATCGTGGTGGCGCCGAGATTGAATGGCGGCAGGATCGAAAACAGATGGCAGCCGATATCGCAACTCACATGATGCGGCCCGAGTTCACGCTCAACCAGTTTCATCGCGGTGAAAATGGGGCGCTCGGGACAACCCGTGCAGAAAGACGGTGGCCGTGGATGCAACTCAGGAACCGCTGGGAGCGTCTCGGTAACCTGTGCAGCAGTCTCTTCGACCTGTGCCTCCTGTTGTGTACTGTCGGGCGCGGCCACGCGAACCGGCACAAACACCGGTCGCTGCGGCGCGATGGCCGCGAGCACGCCGTCGGACAATCCGGCTCTGCCGTCCCAATCGGGCCAGTAACGTTCGAAGAACTTGAGCAGCCCCTTCATCACCACAGCCGGCGTGTACTCGCCGGCGCGCGGCAGCATGTCCTTGCCGTGCAGGCGCGCGGCACAATCCGCCTGCCGCAGGATCAGACTGACGGATTGCTCGACGAACTCCGGCTGGCCTTCCTCGATCATCAGGACCGCGCGTTTGTTCTCGCAGAAGCCGCGGACTTCGTCGTCGATCAGCGGATAGGCGACGTTCATCACATAGAGCGGCACGTCGGTGTTGCCGTGAATATCCGCGAGCCCGAGCAGTTGCAGCGCGCGCATCAGCGTGTTGTACATGCCCCCCTGAGTCACAATGCCGATATCGCCTTCTTCACTGCCGAAGAATTCATTGAGCTTTTCACGCTTGATGAAATCGACCGCGGCCGGCCAACGGCGCTGGATCTTTTCCTCTTCATGCAGAAAGCTCGCGGGCGGCAACACAATGCGGCTGACGTCGCGCACGGGTTGCTCGATCGCATCCTTGAGCGTGAATGACGGCCTGACGTTCTCCCTGGCGATGAAGCGGCCATGCACGTGACAGGCGCGAATCCGCATCTGCAACATGACCGGCGTATTGCTCGCTTCGGAAAGCTCGAAACTCTTTTCGACCGCATGGACGATAGAAGGCAAATTCGGCCGCGGGTCGAGCAGCCAGATTTGCGACTTCATCGCGAACGCATGCGAGCGCTCCTGCATGATGCTCGAGCCCTCGCCATAATCCTCGCCGACAATGATCAACGCGCCGCCGGTCACGCCACCGGACGCGAGATTGGCGAGCGCGTCGGAAGCCACGTTCGTGCCCACTGTCGCCTTGAACGTCACCGCACCGCGCAACGGGTAGTTGACGGAAGCGGCCAGGGTTGCCGCGGCCGTCGCCTCGCTGGCGCTGCTTTCGAAGTGCACGCCCAGTTCTTCGAGAATGTCGTTTGCATCGGCGAGCACATCCATCAGATGCGAAATCGGCGCGCCCTGATAGCCCGCGACGTATGACACGCCTGATTGCAGCAGCGCCTTGGTGACGCCAAGAATCCCTTCGCCGCGAAACTCCGATCCTGCCGGCGTGCGCAGTTTCTCTACTTCAGCCTTGAACGATCGTTCAGCCATGTCGATGCTTTCCTGTTCGAATGCCGTAATGCGAGCAGCGCGGATCGATGCCAGCTTTTTCGCCGCGCTTTAAATCGGGTTGAAATCGTATTGACGTGTTCAAGCCGCGGCGCACGCGGGGTGCGTCGCCGCCAGCTTGCTGCTATGGCCTGTTCTGTTAAGCGTGGCGCGTGTTCAGCATCGCCCGCGCATCGATCACGCCACGCCTGATCAGTTCGATATCGTTTGCAACGACTGCCAGCGCGTAGCCGGCCTCCAGCCGCTTTGCCGCATCCGCCGCGTTAGATGTGAAAATGCCGCAAGGCAGGCCGCTTGCGAGCGCCGCACGCCGAACCTGTTCGCAATCGCGTTCGATGTCGGCGGGCTGGCTCGCACCACGAGACATCGCGAGATCACCGGTGCCGATGAATACGTAATCCACCCCATTCGCCTGCGCAATCGCGCTGGCCTGTTCGACGCCCGCGACCGTCTCGATCATGACGCCCACCGCCACTTCACGATTGGCGTCCAGCAACGTCTCGACGCCACGCAGCAGCGGACGCACACCGCCCGCTGAGCGCGTGCCTTGCGGCGGATAACGGCTTGCGGATGCAGCAGCCGTTGCCGCGCGGCCGCTCTCGATCAACGGAATCAGTACCGAATGCGCGCCGGAATCGAGCGCCTGCGCGATTGAAGTCGGCGAATCGTCGGCGCATCGCACGATGACGCGCGTGCTGTGACGCGCCACCCCCACTGCTGCTTCGAGCGAAGCCCTGTCCCACAGCCCGTGTTGCATGTCGATGACGATCGCGCCGGGCCGCGTATGTGCTGCGATTTCCGCTATCGCGGGACTGCCCAGTGAAAGCCAGATAAGGTCGATCGGTTGCTTGTCATGCAGCATCGAAAGAATGGGGGTGTCGTGCACACTGTCTCCTGCTTTAGTTCTGGAAATGCGAGCCCGGCACGGCCTGCGGCGCTGGCGGCGCGAGCGTTGCCGAGCCAGCGATCATTCGCCTGCTTCGTTCGCATTCAGCAAGGCGAAATACTGTTGTTCGGCGCTCAGCATGAATTCGAGCATCGCGACCTTGATCAGCTTCGGGTCACGCTCGACAAACGCTTCCAGCAGCGCCCGCATGCCGTCTATGACGATCTTCTGCGTCCCGCGGTTGTTGAGCGTGCCGATACGGACCTGCTGCGCGTGATCGACGAAACGCAGAATGGTTGAACGCAGGCGCGCGTTCTGCACGGCCTCCAGCCACGTCGCGCGAAACTCGACGTTGGCGGAAATCATCTGGTCGACGTCCTGTTTTTCGTAAGCGCGGCGCGCCTTCTGATAGGCCTTTTTGAGTTCGGCTTCCTGCTTGTCCGTCAACACGGCCGCGGCACTTGCTGCGGCCGCCGGTTCCAGCAGCCGGCGCACTTCGAAGATCTCGTGAATGTCGTCGCTCGTGATGGTCGGCACCACGAAGCCGCGCGTCGTACCGACCAGATAGCCTTCGTTGGCGAGCCGCAGCAATGCCTGACGAACCGGCATGCGTGTGCAGTCGAATTCCTCGGCGATTTCGTAGTCGAGCACACGTTCTTCCGCGCCGATCTCGCCCCGCTGCAGACGTCCCCGCACTTCCTGATAAATGCTTTCGCTCAGCGTAGTCGCCTTGAGTGCGGTTCGCCGCGGAAGCTTGACAACCTTATCGTCAGACTGAGCCAAGATGATTCCTTTCCTGATTTACGAATTCTGAATTCAGATTATGGTGAAGGGACACGTTAGTCAAGCAGTAGATGTCCGATCAAGCGACGCGCAGGCCCGCTTCGCGCATCAACGGCACTACCCGCTCGCAGAAGAACGGCAGTTCATCGACGTAATTGACGAACGATAGCGCCGCGCCGGCAAAACCGGCCTCATGCATTTGCGTCAGGGTTGCGACGATCTGCTCCGGCGTACCGACCAGCGGAAAGGTACCCGTACCGGCGGCAAAGCGCTGCCGGTATAACCGGTAAGCGGCGGCGTCGTGGCTCTGGCTGAAGCCTTTCTTCTGGCGCATGTGGTAATCGAGTGCGGCTTCGTCCGCATGGTCGCGTGAGTAATGGTCGTAATAGGCGCGCGCTTCCGCTTCGGTTTCGCGGCACACCACATGCCCTACCGTATAGACCTGCACGTCGCGCTGCACAGCCTGCGCGCGCTGGCGGATATCGTCGATGTGCTGGCGCCCCGCGTCGAGTTCCGAGAACGTCGTAAACAGGCAGTCGCAATGCTGCGCGGCGAAGTCACGTCCAGGGGGTCCGAAGGCCGCGTTCATCGTGACCGGTCGCGGCGTCTGCACGGCCACCGGCCGGGAAATGGCGTCCTTCAATTGATAGAAACGGCCGTCGAAGTCGAACGGCTCCGCCGATGTATAGAGCCGCTGCAGAATGTCCGCCCATTCGGCGGCTTGCGCATAGCCTTCCGGATTCAGCTGCATGCCGAACATCGCAAATTCGTCGGGGTTCCAGCCGCAGACGATATTGAGGCCCGCGCGCCCGTGGCTGATGTGGTCGACGGTGGCGAGCGCTTTCGCCGCGTACAACGGATGCACGAGCGGCACGTGAACGGTCGTGAACAGCGCGATCCGTTTCGTCACGGCAGCGAGCGCGGCGGCAAACGTAAAGGTTTCGAACGACCACTGACGCACATCGGTCGCGCCGCCGAAGCCTCGCCAGCGCGCAATCGGCAGGAAGAAGTCGAGGCCGCCTTCGTCAGCGATCTGCGCCGCGCGCTGCACCTCGTCCCAGCCCGCGCGCCAGCGTTCCGGGACGGTGGTGAAGCTCAGCCCGCCGTCGGCGTTCGCGGAGAACACGCCGACCTTGAAGGCATTGGGTCCGCGCATCGGATTGATAACAGGACTCACATTTGTCTCCTCGTCTCAGACCAACCGTCTCAGGGCGATACCGCGGAAAGTCCGGCAAGCCGTTTGCGGAACAGGAAGTACACGAGCGATACCAGGATGAGCCACGGCACGCCGACGATCCACGAAATGTCCCAGAAGCTCGTATCGAGGCCCATCGTGATCAGGATCGCAGCGAGTAGGCCAATGCCGAGAATCTGCGCATAGGGAAAGAACGGCATACGCACCGGCAACGCGCGCCCACGCCATGCACGGCGGAACTGCAAGTGCGTAATGAGGATGACCATCCACACCATGATCCCGCCAAATAACGCGATACCGAACAGATAGTTATAGGCCAAAGGACTCAGGAACGAGATGAGCGCGGCCACCAGTACGCCAAGCCCGGAGACCAGCGTGGCGGCAAGCGGGGTGCCACGTGCCGTCAACTTGCCCAGCCAGCGCGGCGCGAAGCCGCCGCGGGCCAGCGAGAACATCATCCGCGAAGACAGATAGAGATTCGTGTTCATGCTGGATAGCGCGGCCGTGACGACCACAAAGTTCATCAGCCCTGCCGCGTGACGCACACCCGCATGTTCGAACAATCTGACGAACGGGCTTTGCTGCACGATCTTTGCACCGGCTTCGGTCCACGGCAAATAGGTGATCATGATGCCGAGCGCGAGGAGATAAAACAGCGTGAGGCGCAGCACCATCGAGCGCAATGCGTGCGGAATCGCCTTCTGCGGATCGCGTGCCTCGCCCGATGTCACCGCCACCACTTCGACGCCGTAGAACGAGAAGATCGCCATCAGCACGCCCATCCAGACGCCGCTGAAACCATGCGGCATGAAGCCGCCGGGCAACCCGGTCAGGTTATGCATGCCCACCGGCTCCGAATGGCCGCCGGCACCGAACATGCCGAGACCGCCGAAGCCGAAGATCGCGGCAAGACCGAACACAATGAACGCGATGATCGCCACGACCTTGATCAGCGCGAACCAGTATTCGAACGAACCGAAGTTCGTCACCGAACGGCAGTTCACATACACGAGCACGGCGCCGAATGCGAGCGACCACCACCATACCGGTATGCCTGGAAACCAGAAGCCCATGTAGATGCCGACCGCGATCGCTTCGCCGCCCACGGCGACCACCTCGATGACCCAGTAGGTGTAGCGCACGACAAACCCGGCCCACGGGTTCAGATACATCTCGGCATAGGTGCCGAACGATCCCGCCGACGGATGCGCGACCGCCATCTCGGCGAGACTGAACACCATGATCACGGCGACCAGTGCCGCGATCGCGTAACTGATCAGCACGGCGGGACCGGCATAGCCAATGGCGATACCGCTACCCATGAAGAGGCCGGTGCCGATCGCGCCGCCGATGCCGATCATCGTGATCTGCCGCTGGCTCAGCGCTTTCTCGAGGCCGGCCTCGCGGTTTGTTGCGGGTGTGACTTCCATCTGAAGACTCCCTTGAACAGGTTCGGAACGTGTCGATGACGACGCGCGGATCAATCGGGCAAGAGCGCGGCGAGCCGGCTCGCGATCGAATCGTGGGTCAGGACGCCCGGCGAAAAACGCATCACGCGGCCACGCGTGTCGACCACGACACCCGCTTCAACGAGCGACGCTTCCAGCGCTTTCGGGTCCACATGCGCGGGCAGTGTGGCCATCACACTGCCGCCTCGCGCTTCGTCGGCGCGCGGTGAATGCAGGGCATAACCTTTGGCATCGAGTGTCTCGATCAATGCACGGCACACACGCAGGTTGTAGTCGCGCAAGCCAACGGCTGCCTCGGACAGACGCCATGCGAGGCCCGGCGCCGACGCCACGAACGGCAGGAGCGACGGCGTGCCGGTATCGAAACGGCGCGCTTCGGCCGCCAGCGAAAACCGCGTGATGTCCCAGTTGAACGGGTCCGGTTGACTGAACCAGCCAGTCATCTGCGGCACGAGATCGCTGTCGAGCAAGGCCGGGCACACGTAGCCAAGCCCTGTGCCGGGCGCGCCGCACAACCATTTCAGCGTGGTCGTCGCGACGAAATCGACCGCCGGGGCGGTGACGTCGAAATCGAGAATGCCCGCGCCCTGCGTGACGTCGACTGCAATCAGGCTGCCCTGCTTGCGCCCGTGTGCGACCAGGCGGTCGAGATCGGCGCGTTTGGACGCGGTCGAGGTGACCCACGTGATCACCGCCAGCGCCACGTCGTCGCGCCATGCGTCGATGAACGCCTCGTCGGTGACCCATGACGCGCCCGCTGCGAGCGGCACCGTCGCGAGCGTGAAGCCGAACGTGCCGGCGAGACCCGACAGCAGGAAATGCAGGCTCGGAAAGCAGTCGGCGGCGATCAGCACCTTGCGGCCTTTGAGCCGCGGGCCGAGCGCCGCGACGAACTTGCCGAACGCCTCGGTGACGTTCTCGGCGGCGAACACATTGCGGCTGTCCGCGTTGACGAGGCGCGCCCAGTCGTCGAGTACGCGCTGCCGCGCGGCGAGTCCTTCATCCCAGCGCTTCAGGCCCGGCGCGCACCAGCTCGACGCGAACTGGGCAAGCGCATCGCGCACGGCCGCTTCCTGTTCGGGGAACAGCCCAACCGAGTGATACATGAGCCAGCCGTCGTGCTTGCCGGGTATTTGAGGTGTGTTCGATTGCATGAGTACGTGTGTGTGATTCGTCGCGTTTGGACTGACTGTGGATACGGCGCTCAGAATTTGTGGCGCATGCCGACGCGCAACAACACCTGATTGCCGCTCGATGAAGCCGGAATACTGATCACGGCGGCGGTCGCCGAGTCGCCGGTCGCGTGCATGATGATCGACTGCACGTAGACGTCGGTGCGCTTCGACAGGAAGTAGTCGTAGGTCAGGTTCAACTGGTGGTACTTGTTCGCGCCGAGCGTGGTGAGTCCGTAGCCGATGCCGTAGACCTGCGCGGCGTTGTGCGTGTAGGAGAAGCCGCCCTGATAGTTGCGGAACATCGCGGAGGGCATGCCCTGGGCCGCTTCATATTGTGCTTGCGAATAGACGCCATACACGGTCACATTAGTGAACTGATAGTCGGCGCCGGCGCCCCACGTTCTCAACTTGTTGCCGCCGGCATTCACCGGTGTGGCAGAGCCTATCAGTGGCGAAATATCGATCGAGGTCCCGCTGATTTCAGTGTAGGCCGCGCCCGCGCTGAAATTGCCGCGCGAGTAGACGCCGGTGAAGCTGTAGGTGCGGCCGTTGCCGTTCAGATCGCCGGCGAGATTCGAGAAGCCGTACATGGCGCCGAAGCTGAAACCCGCGAAGGTCGGCGTCACATACTTGATCGAGTTGTCGACCCGCTGGCCGCTCATCCGGTCGTTATCGAGCGGATTGTTCGCATAGCCGCCCGCCGACCAGGTCGGCGTGTAGTACGTCTCCAGCGTGTCGCACATGAAGTCGTATTGATGCCCCGCGGTCAGCACGCCCCAGCGGTTGCTCGACAGACCCACCCACGCCTGGCGGCCGAACAGCGCGCCGCCCTGCCCCAGCTTGCCGTTCTGCAGCTGATAGCCGTTTTCGAGGTCGAAGACGGCCTTGGTGCCGCCGCCCAGGTCTTCGGCACCTTTGAAGCCGAGCCGGTTACCTTGCATGACCCCGGTGTCGAGAAACGTCGCGGAGTGGCCTCCTTCATTACTGGCCCAGGTAATGCCGGCATCGAGAATGCCGTAGAGCGTGAGGGTGCTTTGCGCGTGCGCGGCCATCGACGTGCCGGTGCAAAGACCGGCGAGCAGTGTGGAAGCGGCGATTTTTTTAGGCGTCGGTTTCATCGATAGCGATCAGGTTGGGATGAGACGAATGCGTAAGGCGAATTGAAGGGGACGCGCAATGTGCCGCGCGTCGACAGGTAAGCCAGTTGCTTTTCAAAACGAAACGTCTTACTGCGTCGTGCGGTGATCCGGGACCTGACGCGAACCGCTCGCGCCGGTGTTGAGAGTGGGGGTTGGCCCTTGCGTATGTGCTTGCTTGCTGGTTTGCGTGTTGGTTTGCGTTTCGGCTTGCGTTTCGGCTTGTGCCAGGCGCTGAGCTGAAGGCAGCAGCAACACGATCAGGCTGCCGGCCACCGCGCATCCGGCGACACCGAGCATCGACAGCGCCGTGTTACCGGTGAGGTCCTGCGCCAGGCCCATGAGATAAGGGCCGAACAGACCGCCCAACGCGGCGAGCGCATTCATCAACGCAAACCCCGCTGCCGCGGCGCGGTCTTTCATGAAGTTGGAAGCAAGCGCCCACACGAGCGGCGTGGCGCCGATGAACGCCGCTGTGGAGAGCACGACGCCCGCAATCGAGAGCACCGGCTTCGCGGCGAACACCACGCTCAGAACGAGACCGACGGCCCCGGCGATACATGCGCCGGCGATATGCCAGCGCCGTTCGCCAAACAGGTCGGAACTCCGCCCCAGCATCAGCATGGCCACACCGGACGCGAGATAAGGAATCGCCGAAATCAGGCCAATGGTGCGGTAATCCGCGAAGCCGGCGGCCTTGATAATGGTCGGGGTCCAGAACACCACCGCATAGATGCCGAGATTCAGCGCGACGAGCACCGCGCCGAGCAGCCACACCTTGCCCTCGCCGAATGCATCGCGAATCCGTGCGCGCTGGTGCGTGCCGCTATGATCGGCTTCCACAATCGCAAGCAGACGGGTCCGCTGCGCCTCGTTCAGCCACTTCGCCGTGCGCGGCGAATCGGCGAGACCGACAAAAACCACCACGCCGACGATCAACGCGGGAATGCCTTGCAGCAGAAACAGCCATTGCCAGTTGCGCAACGAGCCGACATTCGTGAACGCTTCCATCATCCAGCCCGACAGCGGACCGACGACGACACCGCCGGCTGCCGCCGCGGTGATCAGCAGCGAAATCACGCGGCCATGACGGCGTTTCGGATACCACTGCGTCAGGTAATAGACGACACCCGGCAGAAAGCCCGCCTCGGCGGCGCCGAGCAGAAAACGCATCGTGTAGAACGCCATGGGCGTCTTCACGAACAGCGTCAGCATCGAAATCAGGCCCCATGTGAGCATGATCCGCGCGATCCACTTGCGCGCCCCGACGCGATACAGGATCAGATTGCTCGGTACCTCGAACAGCAGAAAGCCGACGAAGAACACCCCGGAACCGAAGCCATATACCGCGGCGCTAAAGTGCAGATCGTCGAGCATCTGCAGCTTGGCGAAGCCGATGTTGACGCGATCGATATACGCAACGATGTAGCTGATGAAGAGGATCGGCATCAGCCGCCAGGTCACCTTGCGAAACAGCGCGACGTCCTGCGCGGTTTCGCTGCTGTCAGGCGCGGCTTGTGAAGCGTGAGCGGTTTGCATGGGTTCGTGTCGCGTGGCGTTGGAGAGAACGGTGAGAGGATCGACGCAGCAGGCAGTGACAAGCAGTCCGCGAATCAGGACACGCTCAGACGCTCGACGAGGCGCCCAATAAAACGCTCGCACTGATAGAGCTGTTCGAGCGACACGTATTCGTCGGCCTTATGCGCCTGATCGATCGAACCGGGCCCGCACACGATGCCGGGTACGCCCGCGTTCTGGAAAAACGACGCCTCGGTGCCATAAGCCACCTTGCCGCCGCGGCCATGCGCATCGCCGAGCAAGGCCATCGCGAGACGGTGAATCTCGTCGCTCTCCTGGGCGTCGAGCGCGGGAATACTGCCCACGCATTCAAACGACACATCCGCCAGCGCGTTGCGCTTGCGCATTTTCGGCAGCACGGTGCCGTCCACGTACTGCTTGAGCACATCGATGAAACGGTCCGGCGACACGCCCGGCAAAAAGCGGTATTCGAAGTAAAACTCGCAGTCGGCGGGAATGATGTTGCGTCCGTTGCCACCTTCGATCGTGTTGGTCGAGATGGTCGAGAACGGCACGTCGAATCCGTCGATGCGCTCGCCATGCGCCTCTTCTTCTTCCGCCAGATCCTGGATGCGGGAAATGATCCGCGACGCGTACTCGATCGCGTTGAGCCCCTTCGGCGTCAGCGACGAATGTGCGGCACAGCCCCGCACATTGCAGCGGTAGATGCGCCCGCCCTTGTGCGAGGCGATCACGCGCATGTCCGTCGGTTCGCCGACAATGCAGCCCGACGGCGTGAGCCCCGCGTCTTTCATGTCGGCGATCAGCCCCGGCACGCCGAGACAGCCCACTTCCTCGTCATAGCTCAGCGCGACGTGCAGCGGCTCGCGCAGTTTCGCGGCGCCGAAGCGCTCCGCGTGAGCCAGCACGACGCCGATGAACGCTTTCATGTCGCAGGCGCCGCGGCCATACAGACGGCCATCGCGAATCTGCGCGGTGAACGGGTCGCTGGTCCATGCCTGGCCATCCACCGGCACCACATCCGTGTGCCCCGACAACACCACGCCTCCAGGCCCCGCGCCGAATGTCGCAAACAGATTCGCTTTGGAGCGCTCCGCGTTGTAGTCGTAGCGCAGCGTTGCACCCGCGGACGCCAGACGGTCGGCGGCCCACTCGATCAGCGCGAGATTGGAATTGCGGCTGGTCGTGTCGAAACCGATCAACTGGCTCAGGCAATCGATCGTCGCTTGTGTCGGTGTGGCGTCGGCAGTGCGTGTCATCTGAAAACCCCGGTACGGTAAAACTGCGTGCGTGTTGCACCCTCGCGGGCGCGCGTGGCGCCTGCGATCGGTGTGCGTCAGAGGGAAAAGCGGGCTGCGCCGCTAACCGGTTTGTCTTACTGGCTGTCTTGCCGGCTGTGCCATCCGCGCGATGAACGGTTCAAGTCGGTCCATCGCCTCGCTCAGGCTGGCGTCGCTGCGGGCATAGCAAAGCCGGATCTGATGCGCGGACTGGGCGCCGAAGGCGATGCCCGGCGCCAGACCGACGCCCGCTTCGAGCACCGCGCGCTTGCAGAATTCGAGCGTGTCGGTCACACCGTCGATCTCGAACATGACGTAAAACGACGCGAGGTTCGGCACGACCCGCACGCCGGGCATCGCAGCGAAACGGTCGAGAACAATCTGGCGTCCGCCCCTGCATCGCTCGACGAACGACTGCACGAATGGCTCGCCCTCAGCGAGCGCGAGCGCGGCGGCTTCCTGCGAAAACGCCTGGCCGCCGCTCGTATTGAACTGGATCAGCTTTTCGAAGGTGGCGGTCAGGCTTTCAGGGAAAATCATCCAGCCCATGCGCCAGCCGGTCATCGCCCACGCTTTCGAAAAACTGTTGACGACAAAGACGGGATCGTCGGCTTGTGCGATTTCGACCATCGAAGGCGCGTAGGCACGGTCGTAGACAATGCGCTGATAGACCTCGTCGGCGATCAGCGAAATCCCGCGCGCCCGTGCAAAGTCGAGCAGGCGCTGCTGTTCGTCGCGCTCCATCATCCAGCCGGTGGGATTGCCCGGCGACGCGAAATAGATCGCGCGCGTGTGCTCGTCGCAGGCGGCGAACAGCGCATCCAGATCGAGCGACCAGCCGTTTTCATCGTGACCGAGCGGCACTTCGCGCACCTCGCCACCGAGAATCGAAATCGCCCGCAGGATATTCGGCCACGAGGGCGTCACGCAGACGACGTTGTCGCCCGCGCCGACGATCGCCTGAGCGACGAGCATCACCGCGTTCATGCCGGAGGACGTCGCGGAAATGCGGCAGTCGTCGATTTCGACGCCGCACAACCGCGCGTAGTAGTCGTGAATGGCCTGACGCAACGACGGAATGCCACGGTTCTGCGAATAGAACGTCTTGCCTTGCGCGAGCGCGGCGCTCGCCGCTTCGCAGATGAAGGCCGGCGTCGGCAGATCGCTCTCTCCGGCCCACAGGCCGATCACGTCCGGGCGGCCGATGCCCAGGCGCCACACGTCGATGATGGGTGAATCTTCCAGCGCTGAGATCGTCGGCTTCACGATGCGCGCAGCCTGCAATGTGTCGGGCACGGATGGTCCTTTCCAGATTGGGCCGGATCGTCCGCGAGGAGGAAACCGGCCATTGGCCTCAAACTAAATTCAACATTCTGAATTCAGAATATTTCCACATAATTTAGGTGTCAAGCTTTTCCGGGCTAGGGGTCTGCACGGATAGGCCGTGCGTCCAGGCCCGACGGCTGGCCCTCGCCCGGCCATTCACCGATCCCCTTCAGGTGCTCCGCCATGAACTCGCGCAACACGCGGACCTTGGTGGAAAAGCGCCGGTTCGGCAAATACGCCATGTAAATCTGCCGCCCGGTCAACGCGTTTTCGAGCCGGTATTTCGGCAGCGCGATCTCCAGCGCACCGCTCACGAGCAGGTCCCGGATCAGCCAGATTTCGAACTCGGCGATGCCCAGACCGGCGCACGTCGCTTCCAGCAGCAGCTCCGAATGATCCGACTGCAAATTCCCCGCAGGCAGCACCGACTGCACGGTCTTGCCGTTCGACAGATGCCAGCGCGGATCGCCCTCCGGATGCAGGTAACGCAGGCAGTTGTGCTGCGCCAGGTCGGCGGGGGTTTGCGGGCGGCCCCGCCGCTCGAAATAGGCGGGCGTCGCGCACAGGATGCTGTCGTTGCGCGAAATCGGCTGCACGATCAGGTTGTCGAGATAGTTTTCGCCTTCGTGAATGTCGAGATCGAAACCGCCCATCACCATATCGTTGTGGTTGTCGGTGAGGCGAAGATCGAGCTGGATGCCCGGATAGCGCTCAAGAAACGGCGCGACCAGTGGGGCCAGAAAGCGGCGGCCGAATGCCACCGGCGCCGTCAACTTCAATGGTCCGCTCGGCGCCGAATCGAGTTCGGCCACGACGCGCAAGGTGTCGTCCAGGTCGGCGATCATCGAGACCGCGCGCCCGTGGTACAGGTCGCCCGCCTCGGTCAGCGCCACATGATGCGTCGAGCGATGCAGCAGCGGCACGCCGAGCATGTCCTCCAGCGCGGTAATCTTGCGCGCGATCGTCGAGGTGGCGATCTTCAGCTCACGCGCCGCCGCCGAGAAACTGCCGAGTTCGACGATCCGCACGAGTGCGCGCATCGCGCTCAGATGGTCGAGGCTCACGTCCTTCGCTTTTTTCAGGGTCATATTGTCATTGCGTCCAGTGCAAAACCGTTTTCGAAATTACGAGTAAACGCACTTTTTTGCAATAATTAAACTCGCCGTTGATCGTCCAATCCTGAAAAACACGCAATGACACTTCCTTCGCATGTCCCGCTTGTCGTCACGACCCGTCACGGCCACGTGGAGCGGATTCACTGGGGCTCAGTGGCCGTTGTCGACGCCGACGGCGCATTGCTGGCGCATGCAGGCGACCCGCACGCCTGGATGTTCTCCCGCTCCACGTTGAAGCCGTTCCAGGCGTTGCCGTTCGTGCGCGACGGCGGTCCGGATCACTTCGGCTTTACGGATGCCGAACTGGCGCTCACCTGCGCGAGCCACGGCGGCGAGGATATGCACGTCGACGCGGTGACGAAGATGCTCGCCAAGATCGGCATGGCGGAGTCCGACCTGCGCTGCGGCGTGCACATGCCGGATCACTACAGCGAGGACAATCTGCCGCCGCGCGGCAGCGTGTTCGACCAGCGGCATCACAACTGTTCGGGCAAGCACACGGGTTTCCTCGGTTATTGCTGCATGCATGGCTATGCGCGCGCCGGCTACCTGGAGCGCGATCACGAACTTCAGCAGGAAATCACCCGCGGCGTGGCGGCGCTGGCCGGTTTGCCGGACTCTGAACTCTGGTATGGCATCGATGGCTGCAGCGCGCCGAACCTCGGCATGCCGCTAGCGCGCCTCGCGCTGATGTGGGCGCGGCTTGCCACCGGGACATCGGGTCAGAGCGCGGCAACGGACGCCGCGCTCGCGCGCATTTTTTCGGCGATGGCCGCGCATCCGGCGATGGTGTCCGGCACCGGCCGCTGCGATCTCGCGCTGGCGAATGCATCGGGCGGGGACTGGGTCGCGAAGGTCGGCGCCGACGGCGTGCACACTATCGGGATCAAAAGCACCGGCGTAGGTGTCGCGATCAGGATCGCCGACGGCAACTTTGGTGCCGTCTATGCGACGACCCTCGCCGTGCTGAAACAACTTGGCCTGCCGCTCGAAACCGAGGGCACGCCGCTCGCGAAATGGGCCGACCCGGTGCTGCGCAACGTCCGTGGCACCGCCGTCGGTCAACTCAAGGCGACGGTGCAACTGACATGGGTGTGAACGACCACGCTCATGTCGCCACGGCGAGCGCCGCCGCGCCGCTCGTCTCGCTGCGCGGGGTCAACAAGTCGTTCGGTGCGCAGCAGGTGCTGTTCGATGTCGATCTCGACGTCGCGCCCGGCGAAGTCGTCGTGGTGATCGGACCGTCGGGCTCCGGCAAATCCACGCTATGCCGCTGCATCAACCGGCTCGAAACGATCGACTCCGGCGAAATTCTGCTCGCCGGTCAGCGTCTGCCGGAAGAAGGCCGCGGACTGGCCGCGATGCGCGCGCAAATCGGCATGGTGTTCCAGTCCTTCAATCTGTTTTCGCACCGCACGGTGCTGCAGAACGTCGCGATGGGGCCGCGCAAGGTGTTGCGTCAGTCGCGTGCGGACGCCGAGGCTGCCGCACGCCGTCTGCTCGCCCGCGTCGGTCTCGCGCACAAGGCCGACGCCGTGCCGGCCGAGTTGTCCGGCGGCCAGCAGCAACGCGTGGCTCTCGCCCGCGCGCTCGCGATGAACCCGAAGGTGATGCTGTTCGACGAACCCACCTCCGCGCTCGATCCCGAGATGGTGAGCGAGGTGCTCGCCGTGATGCTCGAACTCGCGCGCAGCGGTATGACGATGGTGGTCGTGACGCATGAGATGGGCTTTGCGCGCCAGGCCGCCGACCGCATCGTCTTCATGGACGGCGGACGTATCGTCGAGATCGCCGACCCTCAGTCGTTTTTCAAAGCGCCGCGCTCGGAGCGCGCGCGCGATTTCCTCTCCAGAATTCTGGAGCACTGATTTCTCGGGTTTCGAATTCATTCGACAGGACGAACCTGTCTCATAACAGAGGAGATGCAAACCATGGGTTTCAGATCGATTGCGGTAATGACGGCGTGCGTCGCCGGCACGCTTTTCGCGGCGATGGCGCCGGCTTATGCCGCAGACACTTTCCCCGCCGATTCGACGATGGCGAAAATCCAGAAGAAGGGCAAGCTGGTGGTGGGCACCTCGCTCAACACGCTGATGTTCTCGGTACGTAATCCGATGACGGGGCAAACCGAAGGGTTCGAAGGCGACCTCGCACGACTGCTCGCCAAAAAGCTGACCGGCTCGGCGGATAACGTCGAATGGGTGAAGACGACCACGGAGAACCGCCTGCCGTTCGTGCAGAACGGCCGCGTCGACGTGGTGATCGCCACGCTGACGATCAACGACGCGCGTCGCAAGGTGATCGGCTTTGCCGGCCCGTACTATGTGGCGGGTCAGGACGTCCTGACGCGCCGCGCCGATACGTCGATCAAGGGTGTGACCGATCTCAACGGCAAGACGGCCTGCGTGCTGAACGGCACGACCGTTGAAGACAATGTGAAGAAACTCGCGCCGCAGACCAAATTCGTCACGTTCAACGATACGGCGGCGTGCGTGGAAGGCGTGGCCGACGGCCGTTTCGACGCGTATGTCGACGACGGCGCGACACTCGCCGGCGAATCGCAGCGTCAGCCGAACAAATTCCGTATTGTCGGCAAGCCGTTCACCCAGGAGCCTTATGGTATCGGCGTGCCTAAGGAAGACACTGCATTCCGCGACTGGATCAACGCCCAGCTCGAACAGTCGATCAAGGACGGCACCTGGAACAAGCTCTACGCGAAGGACCTGGAAGGCACGTTCGGCAAGCCGCAAGTGCCCGCCATCGAACGCTGAGCCCGACGGCCCCATGAACTCCCTGCTTCCGTTTGCGTGGCGCTTCATCGAAGGGATGGGCGTCACGCTCGAACTCACGGCGCTGTCGTTCGCGATGGCGTTCGTGCTCGGCACTGCCCTGACCGTCATGGCCGTCGGCCCGCTCGCACCGTTGCGCTGGTTCGCCGCGGTCTACGTCGAAATCATGCGCATGACGCCGCTGCTCGCGTTGCTGCTGCTGTTCGTGTTCGGCTTGCCGAAGCTCGGGTTCATGTATTCGCTTGTCACTTCGTCGGTGCTGGTGCTCGGCTTTTACACCGCCGCGTGGATTGCCGAAGTGCTGCGCGCCGGCGTCAATGCCGTGCCCGCGGGTCAGGTCGAGGCGGCCCGCAGCATGGGCATGACGTTTAGCCAGGTGCTGTCGAACGTCGTCATTCCGCAGGCGATGCGGACGGTGATTCCGCCGCTTGGCAACCTGTTCGTCAACCAGTTGAAGGCCTCGTCGATCGCGGCCGCGATTGGTGTGTTCGACATCACGTACACCGCGCAACGCATCAACTTCGAAACAGCGCAGGCCGTGCCGACTTTTGCGAGCGCCATGTTCGCGTACATGGTATTGACGATTCCTCTGGGTCTTGCAATGCGGCGGCTCGAACAGAAAATGGCGGTGACGCGATGAGTCGACCGGGCACCCTCTATGAAGCGCCTGGCCCGATCGGCCGCTTCCGGCAGCGCATATTTTCAGTGGTGAGTGCACTGGCCGTCTGCGGCTTGCTGGCAGCGATCGCGATACGTCTCGAAGCCAGTGGACAGTTCGACGCCGACAAGTGGGCGATCTTCCTGCACTGGGGCACGGCGAAGTTTCTTTTCGACGGACTCGTTTCGACGCTCGAAGCCGCGGCCTGTTCAGCGATCGTCGCTTTCGCAATGGCGTTTCCGCTTGCGCTCGGCCGGCTCTCCATGCGGCCGTGGATTCGCAAAGCAGCGAGCACCTATATCGAGTTCTTCCGCGCGATTCCGTTGTTGCTGCTGATTCTGTTCATGGTGATCGAGCTGCCCGCGCTCGGCTTCGACTGGCCCGCGCTTGGGTTTCTCGTCTTCGCGATGGCCTTGCATCATTCCGCGCTGACGGCTGAAGTGATTCGCACGGGGATTCTGTCGCTGCCGCGCGGCCAGCACGAAGCCGCGCTTGCGCTTGGCATGCGGCCGCATCAAGCAATGCTGTTTGTCGTGTTGCCGCAAGCCTTGCGTAGCATGTTGCCGGCGTTGATCAGTTCAGTGCTCGCGATCGTGCAGGACACGTCGCTTGGCTATGTGATTCCTTATGATGAACTGCTGCATCGTTCACAAGATGTGTCGAGCTACGCACCGCAGTCGCTGCTACAGGCGGCGTTCATTGTCACGATGATGTACGGCGTGGTGAGCGCCGCGCTGCTGTTTCTGAAGCGGCGGGTCGAGCGGCGTCATGGACAAAAGCTTGCACGCGCGGTGGATGTTCCGGCTGAGGCTCTCACCGCGATCACAGACCTGGGCTCGACGGAACGAAATGAAAGAGCCACGCAGGGGGCGGCTCGCTGAACGATTGATTAATCGCGAATCATCACAGGCGCGAATCCGCAATTGATGCCAACACGTTGCGCTGCCTGTTACCGACCGATACCGCGACCAGCAACGCCATGGCCGCGATAACCGCGGGCGCGGCCATCGACGTCAAAATGGCGAGCATGCCAAAGCCCGCAGCCGAAAGCGCTCCACCACCGAGCGCCCCGAGAATCCCTCCCAAACGCCCAACGCCCAGCATCCACGCAACCCCGGATGCTCGACCATGAGTCGGATAGAACAGCGCTGCGAGAGCCAGCATGGACATCTGCGCGCCCGTCATGCAGACACCTGCGACAAAAGTCGCGATCCCTAGCGATTGAACATTAGTAGCACCTTGCCCCATCGCGCAGACGGCAGCGCCCAGCAACAGAAATGCGAGGGCGACCACCCGCCATGGATTAAAGCGGTCCATCAACCAGCCACAACCCAATGCACCGATCACGCCTCCTGCGGGAAACAGCGCCGACACCAACGACGCCTGGCGCAGTGTGAACCCCGCGTCATGGATCATTGTCGGCATCCAGCTCGTCAGCATGTAATAGACCAGCAAGCCCATAAAGTACGCTAGCCACAACATCAACGTGCCGAACCTGTAGCGCGTGGAAAGGATTAGAGCAAGCGGTGCACTATCCTTCTCGCCCACCCGGTCAGACACGGAGAACCTTGAAGCAATCACCGGCTCTCCACGTGCAATTCTTCGAAGCACCCGGCGAATCTGTTCATCCGGCCAACCCTTGATCACCATGAATCGCACCGACTCCGGCAGCGCAACAAGAGCGCATGCAAGCAGCACAGGTGCAATCCCGCCCACGAGGAAGATCGCGCGCCATCCGAAGTCGGGTATCAATGCGGCAGACACCACACCACCTGCCGATGCGCCCAAAGTGAACCCGCAGAACATGATGTTCAGCAGCAAGGATCGACATCTCGCAGGCACATACTCCGACAACAGCGTCGTCGAGTTGGGGAGCGCGGCGCCCAGCCCAATGCCGGTAAAGAAGCGAAAGACCGACAGTTGCCACACACCGCCGGCGAATACGCACGCGATCGTCCATACGCCGAAGAAGCAGACCGATCCCATCAGAACCTTACGGCGCCCGACCCGATCGGCAAGGGGGCCAGCGAGAAGTGCGCCAACCGCGAGACCGATGAGCGCTGCGCTCAATACGGGGCCAAGCGCGATTTTAGTGACACCCCATTCTTTGGCGATCGCCGGCGCAACGAACCCGATTGCGCTGGTATCGAATCCGTCTAGCGCGACGATCAAAAAGCAGAAAAACAGGATCAGCCATTGGTAAGGCGAGAATTTACGTTCGTCGACAAACTGCTCGACGTTGAGTACTTTCTGTTCGCCGATATCCGCTGTGCTCATGCCAACTCCGTGATGAAGCACGTGGGGCGTTCGCTGGAACACCGCCCACGTACCGTGGTTAATCATTGCCGTGTGAATCGACGGAGCGCGGGGTTTGACGCTTCATTCAGTCAACTCGCGCTTCCGCCCTATGTCCCGCTAGAACGAATGCCGGATGCCCGCCATCACAGCAAGCTGGCCAATGCCTGCCGCCGGCGTGGTGCCTCCGCCACCGGCGCTTGCGGAAAAATGCGCGTTGGCGCTGTTCCACAAATACGTACCGTCCACATAGACAGCGGTTGCTTTCGACAGAAAATAAGTCGCACGAACCGTTGTCATCGTCGCCCGCGCATCCTGTTCGCGCACCACCATCCGATACCCTTCGCCCTCGATAACAAAAGTCGGCGTGACGAAATACTGAGCGCCTACGTAGTACAGATTCGACCGTACATCGGTTGCCGCCGTGGAGTTTGTCTCGACGTGCCTGCCCAGCCATCCCGCGCCGAGTTTCAGTCCGCCAAGATGCACGTAACCGTTGGCCTCGATACGCGAGTCCTTGTCTGCGCCTGAAGCAATGGGAAACGTGCCGACGCCGTCAAAGAAGCTCGCGGCGGCATTGGTACCGCCTCGCTGTTCGCCGTATGCAGTCGCCACGCCAAAGCCGGGCCCGTCGTACTTGAGCATTGCGCTCCACTCCCGGCATTGGGTGAACTGGCCGGGAACCTGACCCGCGCATGTACCCTGCCCGGGCGAATTACCGGTACCGGCCGAATCGCGCCCGAACGAATACGAGGCACCGAGCGTGACCCCCTTATAGGTTCCTTTGTAGACGACGCTGTTATCGGCTCGCGCATTGGGCAGATAGTTATCCAGCGCGCCGATGCCATGAATGTCGGGGCCAAGCATGTCTGCGTCAGCTAGCGCCCAGAACACCATGTTGTACTGGCGCCCGAAAGTCAGCGCGCCCCACGGCCCCTCCAGGCCAACCCACGCCTGACGCCCAAAAAGCCGCCCGCCTTGCCCCAAGTCTCCGCCTCGCGTATTGAAGCCACTCTCCAGAGTAAAGATGGCCTTCAACCCGCCCCCAAGATCCTCGGTGCCGCGAATCCCCCATCGGGAAGGGAGTTCTCCGCTGATGGACGGCATCCGGATGACGTGGTCACCCGCAGCGTTTGCGTGAGACACGTACTCGATACCGGTATCCATCAAACCATACAGTGTGACGCTGCTTTGTGCGAAAGCCGATGCACTCACCATTCCAAAACCAAACGCCGCAACCAGTCCACGCTTCATATTCTTCCCAATGAATGTTCATTCGTTTCGGCGTACCAAATACTTTATGTGGTACGGATCATTGGTTTTGAGCTTAGGGTTGCAAATAAAAAGCAACAACACGGTGAAACACCGGGCGACAGAAGTTCCATCTGTCTGGTCAGCAAATCCTTAAAAATTAAATTCCAGTGAATTCATAGAATGCCTAAAATTCTCCTGCTTTACGCTCAATCATTAGTGACTTTTTTTAATCTTCACCCTTGAGAGAGAACCGCTTACCACCTCGAATGTCGAAGTGAATTGTGTTCATATCCCTATTGAACAAAGTAACCCGTGCGTGGCCTCCACGACGTCTCGACCGGTGTACAGCCTGTGCGCTGGCACTTGAATGCCATTCAATGTGGTATTGCAAACTCGTCCCTTCATCGTTGAGCAACGATGTGGCATCGTGATCCTGGAAGTGAGCACCTTATTGTCGTGTGTCGGCAGACAGTGCGGACCCTCTCCGATGCGGCGCCGTCAATCTGGGCCGCACAGGCAAACTTTAAAAGACTAGTGAGGACGATATGTCACAAACTAATACTCCAGGCAGTAAGGACGAACTGATAGCGAAATGTCTGCCCTTTCTTGAAGAGGTCAAAGACCTGACTACCGGTAACGAGGTCGAACAATGGCTCAACGACAAATACAGCCCGTCGAGCGAGTTCTATCGCGATCTGAAACGCCTGATCACGATTGGTGTGGTAGAGGAAGGCTGGGCCGCCAACGTCGAGATAGCCGGACGCAAGTACCGGCGTGCACGTCTTGTGGACCCCTCTGAAGACACCTTTGGATTCAGCATTACCGCTGTCTATATGGATAGCACCGGCAATGATCAGAACAACCCCGAGGGAAGCTTCCGGGGTGACTACCACGCCCATCCCTACGGCGAATTCAACATGGTGGTGGCGCTAAACGAAGGTGCGGCCCTCGCCGGCCCGAACGGCTGGTGTTATGGCGGCTGGACTGCGCCGGCGCCGGGCAGTCATCACTATCCGGAAACCAAGGGCGGTGCAATTATCGCTTTGTTCTTTCTGCCCGCAGGGCGCATTGCGTACAACATCAAAGCGCCCGACGCAAACTGATCAACAGCATGCCCCGGGCGCATAGGATCGCGCCCGGGCACCGCAATCAGCGAGTGATCAGTTGCTTCGTCACGCCGACGAGACCAAGACCCACGCGCCGAACTTCCGCGTCCGCTTTCTCGTCGGCAAGCCTGCCACTCCCTGCAAATGCCTGGTGGGCAGAACCCAGCGAGAACACCTGCGGGATCAGGATCGCACCCAGCTTCTCAAGCACCCCGCGCGTGCCCAGCATTGCGCGAATTCCGCCCATTGGCCCCGGCGACGCCGAAATAACCGCTGCTACCTTACCCGCGAAAAGTGTTAAGCCCGGGTTTCCAGCCGCGGTCGGCCGACTTACCCAGTCAAGCATGTTCTTGAGCACGGCCGTGTAGCCACCGTTATGCTCCGGCGAAGCGACAAGCAGCGCGTCATGTGCGGCGAACAATTCCTGGAGCGCACGGACCCGCTCAGGGACGCCGTTCTCGCGTTCGAAATCCGCATCGTAAATGGGCAGCGGATAGTCTGCGAGGGCGATAAACGTCACCTCCGCACCATCCGCCGTCGCGCCGGATGCGGCTATTTCCAGCAGTTTTCGATTAAGGGATTCACGGCGGGGACTCCCACAAAAGGCGAGGATTTTTACAGTCATAG
The DNA here is from genome assembly GCF_046027605.1 of Paraburkholderia fungorum. Taxonomy (GTDB): domain Bacteria; phylum Pseudomonadota; class Gammaproteobacteria; order Burkholderiales; family Burkholderiaceae; genus Paraburkholderia; species Paraburkholderia fungorum_F. Next base: position 216,555 of record NZ_JAQQEF010000010.1, on the reverse strand, counting down.
TCTGAACGTAACCAGGTCAAAGAAAGGGTTGAGGCAAATTGACTGAACACGCGCTAGCGGATCTGCGTGGCGTATTCAGATGGCATCGAAGCCGACAAACGTCGTAAAGCTTTCGACCTTCTCGCGCGGAATAGCGAGTTTGTTGACGACCGAAGCTTGATCCGCATAACCCAGCGACATTCCGCACACCACATCAAAGCCGGGGTCGAGTGAGAGATGCTCCGCGATGATTCCCTGATAACGTACGAACGACACCTGCGGGCAGGTATCCAGACCTCGCGCGCGTGCGGCAAGCATGACGGTCTGTAGAAAGAGGCCATAGTCGAGCCAGCTGTATTTCGTCAGTCTCGCGTCGACACTGAAGATCAGGCCAACCGGTGCCCCAAAAAAACCGAAGTTGCGGCCAGTGGCCAGAGCCCGGCCAGCGAGGTCCGCCTTGTCGATCCCGAGCGCACCATAGTATCGGGATCCGAACGCCTCCTGCATGGGGCGATACGCTTGCGGCATGGGATCGGGAATATGCTGGAGCGGCGGATGCAAATCCGCCTCATGAGCGCGCACAAGCGCTTCACTCAGCGACTCCTTGGTTGTTCCGCTCAAGACGTGCACCCGCCATGGCTGCATGTTCGAGTTGCTTGGGGCTGTGCGAGCGACATCGAGAATATCAGCGATGTCTTTCTGGGAGACTGCATCTGGACGAAAAACGCGAACGGCTTTCCGGGATCGAATAACCGAATCAATAAGGTAAACGTCCGAATGCATTTGATGGCCGGTCTCTGCGGCTTCAAGGATATCTATCTGCATAGTGTCTGCATGATGGCACAGCCCGAACACCGCGCGCGGTGAAAAGACTTCAAGACAACCTTGAAGAAAACAGGATTGCCTAGCTTCGAACCTGCCGGCCGACGTCAAGTATCTGCGAGCGCAACCACTGCAACGCCGGATCGTGCGCATTTCGCGCATGCCACACCGCTCTGACCGAAGACTCCGGACACGGATACGGCGTTGCCCGCGTTTTCAACTCGCCGTAGCGCTCGAACTCGCGCCCCAATGGAGAAGGCACGACGGCAAACATTTCGCTGTGACGCAGCAGCGCGGGAATGGCCAGCGAATGGGCCACAGCGACGCGCAGCCGGGGTCGCGCCGGTTCGTCTGCAAAGGCATCCTCCAGGGCTTGCCGATCGAACATCTCCGATTGCCGCGCCAAACCGCGTTCAACGATAAAGCCGCCAACGGCGCCCTCTTCCGAACCGCCGAGCGAGACCGCAGCAAGTGGGTAATTCAGCAGATCGTCGCGCGTGACGGCCCGGTCGCCGATAGGATGATCCAGACGCATCACCAGCACGTCTCTCTGTTGCCATATCATCACCGACTGAAAGCGCGGCGGCACTTCCGCAAAAATTCCAACGGCGATGTCGATCCGGCCGATATCGATCTGCCCGGCCAGGTCCAACCGGGTGGAAGGCCGTATGACAAGGTTCACCATGGGCGCTTCGGCGGCGAGCCGCTGACTGAGACGGCCGAGAAGCAGCATCGTGATGTAGTCGTTCGCCGCGACGACAAACTCACGTTCGGCAACCTGGGGCTGGAACGGCTCGTCGCCTAGTGCCACCTGAATCTGTTGGAGTGCGTTGCGCACCGGCGCTGCAATCGCGACTGCCCGCGCAGTTGGCTCCATTCCTTTCGCCGTACGCACGAACAGATCGTCTTCAAGTGCGTCCCGCAGCCGCCCCAGCGCATGACTAATGGCGGACTGACTAAGATTCAGCCGCTTTCCCGCGAGGACCAGATTGCGATCCTCGAACACCGCGTCGAATACTCGCAGGAGATTAAGGTCAATCCGTCCGAGGTTCATATTATTAATAGATCAGCATTGCGGTGGCTTTATTTTACTCGCGCTCAATCAAAGCCAGCGGCGAACTCTCGCGCAATAAGCTGCATAACCTGCGGGATCGAGAACACGCATGTGTGCCTCCTCGAAGCGAACCTGAAGTTGCGCGAGGATGTCACACACAATAAAACACAGTAAAACGGGCCACGTCTGAACCAACAGAACCTGACCGAATAAGGATAGGCTGATGCCGAGATAGATCGGATTACGCGACACCGCAGTTTGAGAAAGACAACGCGTTCCGGCCCGCGCCGTATGCGAAAACCATGCGCCCGACAACAGCAAGCGTTCCGAAAAGACCGGCGTGAAAGAGAGGACTAAAGCGCCACAGAAGCTCAACCTTCAGATGCATGTTCAGGAATCGAAACCCAGGAAACTGGAAAAATTCTCAACCGGCTCCCGAGTCATATCGAGGCGATTCAGTATCGACTCCTCGCCGGGCAATCCAAGGCTCATTCCACACACCACCTCAAAACCCGGCGGAAAGTGGAGGTGCTCCGCGATGATGTCCTGATAGCGCACAAAAGATACCTGCGGGCACGTAGCCAAACCGACGGCCCTCGCGGCGATCATGACCGTCTGGAGAAACAGCCCGTAGTCGAGCCAACTGAACTTCGTCAGCGTGGGATCAATAGCGAAGACCAGCCCGACCGGTGCACCGAAGAAATCAAAGTTCTTTCCCGTGACCTTCGCGCGCTGCTGAGCGTCGCACTTTGGCACGCCGAGCGCTCCGTAGTACACCGCACCGAAGGCCTCCTGCCTGAGCCGCATGGCTTCAGGTAATGGGTCCGGCAGGTGTCGCAAGGGAGGATGCCGGTCCTCGACGTGGGCGCGTCCCAGCAACTCGCTAAGCGCGGCTTTCTCCTCGCCGGCCAGCACGTAAACATGCCAGGGCTGAATATTCGAGTTACTGGGTGCGAACTTCGCGACATCCAGTATCTCTTCAATGACTTGCCGCGGAACAGGATCCGGTCTGAAACACCTTACCGCCCGGCGCGAGCGAATGACCGCATCAACGACGGATGCCTCTGGGTGGGAGTTGCGGTCAAGTACCATAAGTGAATAGCGCCGAGCAAGGTTTCCTTATGATGACATAGCGCGAAAATGCATTGCGATGAAACTTATGCAAGAGCGAAATGAACGAATCGAAAGCCGAGGGGTGACGCATAGGACCCTCTATTCGTACAACTGGGCCTCCGCCAGCAGCGCCTCCGTACCGATCACTTCATTGATTCCATCGAAATCGAGCATTCGATCCCGCCAGGGCGCCGTTGTCCCATGCGCGCGCAAGCTCCCGTAATACCCTTTCAGCGTATGCGTCACGGCGCGCGCCGTGCCGCCCGGGAAGATCACGATACGAAAACCAAGTTGCGTGAGCGTTTGTGCACTCTGCACCGGAGTCTTACCGCCCTCGACCATATTCGCAAGCAGCGGCACGCGTCCCGCAAAGCGCTTGCACGCAACGTCCATCTCTTCGAGCGAGCGCAGCGCTTCGATGAACAACGCGTCCACGCCCGTTTCCAGATAACGCTCGGCGCGCTCGAACGCGGCGTCCAGTCCTTCAACCGCGGCTGCGTCGGTGCGCGCCAGCAGCAGCGTATCGGTGCTGCGCCGCGCGTCGAGCGCTGCGCGCAGCTTGCCGCACATTTCATCCGCGGCAATCACGGACTTGCCATTCAGATGCCCGCAGCGTTTCGGGAAGGTCTGATCCTCGAGCTGGATCATCGCGGCGCCCGCGCGCTCAAAGCCGCGCACCGTGCGCTTGACGTTCAACGCGTTGCCGAAACCCGTATCGGCGTCCACGATCACGGGCAAAGCCACACGTTCGGTGATCCGCGCCAGCGTATCCTCGACTTCCGGGAACGTCGTCAAACCGACGTCCGATCGTCCCAGCCGCGTGTACGCAATCGACGCGCCCGACAAATACAGCGCCTCGAAGCCAGCCTGCTCCGCGACCACCGCGCTCAGCGCATCGAAAACGCCCGGCGCGAGCACGGCACCCTTTTCAAGCAATGTTGTCAGTTGTCTGGATTCGGTTGTCATGGATTTCATTCCTTCGATTCAGAAGGCCGGTCCAGCGATCGGCCAAGCAGCAAAGCCGCTGTTCGCGCGGCAATGTGTCCCCCCGCCACCGCGCTCAGCAGCCCATTGCCCGAGAGGTAGCCCCATACCGCATTACCGGATACGCCGCGTGCCGCGCCGCCCGCGGCCAACAGGTTGGGAAAGGGCGAGCCGTCGCCGTCCAGCACGCGACAGTCCGCGTCGATGTCGAGTCCGCCTTGCGTATGAAACAACGCGCCCGTGACCTTGATGGCGTAATAGGGCGCGCTCAGGCGGCGCGCGAAGGTGCGGCCAAAGGTGTCCGTCGTGCCGGGACTCACGCTCTCGAGCGTCGCGCGCAACACATCGGCGTCGCAATCCATGAGCGCCGCGAGTGCCGCCACATCGGCGCAGGCCTTGAGCGCGCCGGCGGATTCGGCTTCGCGGAAATCGGGGAAGCCGCGCGCAAGCGTCAAGGTAGGCTCGTCGAACACATTCCAGGCGATGCCGCCCGGCTGCGCCAGCACGTGCACGGCCGCTTCGGAGTAGCCATGCGTTTCGTCGTGGAAGCGCTGCCCCGAGCGATTGACCTGCACGCCGCCGTCCATCATCACGGCCCACGAAATCAGCACGCCGTGTGGGCTGGCCCAGGAACCATGCCCCTGGTAGCCGCCGAGGTCGGCGAGTCGTGCGCCAAGCTGGCGCCCCCAGGCGATCGCGCTGCCGTCGTTGCCTTCGTGACCGCCATACACCGCGCTCGCCATCTCCGGTAACAGCTCGGCACGCATCGCCGGGTTGCCGCCGAAGCCGTTGCACGCGAGCAGCAGGACGTCGCATCGCAAGTATTCGGTCTGGCCGTCGGGTCGAACGAAACCCACCGCGTCGATCCGGCCGTCTGGCGCGAGCCAGAGTTCGCGCACGAGCGCGTGAGTCATCAGGTAAGCGCCCGCGCTTTGAGCGGCGCGATCGAGCGCGGCCACCAACGCCGCGCCAGTGCGTTCACGCAAACTGTGCATACGGCGCACGCTGTGGCCTGGATACAGGAAGCCATCGAGCACTTCGAATTCGAGGCCGTGGCGCGCGAGGTTGTCGATCGCCGCGCCCGAGGCTGTGGCATAGGCGTCGACCAGATGCGCAGCCGCTGTACCTTCGGTCTTGTCCATGATGTCGGCGGCAAAACGCGCCACGTCGTCTTCGATACCAGCAGCACACTGAGCCGCTGTCGCGGCCGCCGGAATGAAGCCGGACGACAACGCCGTCGAGCCGCTCGGCACGGCATCGCGCTCGAGCACGACAACCTCGATGCCGGCATCGGCGAGACGCAGCGCAGCCGTCAATCCGCACGCGCCCGCACCGACAATGACGACCGGCACATGGGGCGCATCACTCACGGGCAACGTTCCGGTCCTGACGAGTGGCGTGCTCATGCCTGCCCCTCTTCAAGACGGCGCGCGAAATCGTCGCACGTGATCACCTCGCCTACCGTGCGCAGATCGGCAAGCGCTACGTCGTGCGCCGTTTCGGTCGACGCGGCGCAGCCGTCACCGAGCACCAGCACCCGATAGTCGCGCATATGCGCATCGCGCGCCGTGCTGGCGACACCGCCATTGGTGACGATGCCGCAGACCGCCACGGTATCGATACCCGCCCGGCGTAACACCCAGTCGAGCTGCGTGTTGAAGAAGGCCGAGTAGGCGACCTTCCACACCGACACGTCGACCAGAGACTCGAGCGCGGGAACGGTCGCGTGGCCGCGCGAGCCCGCGACAAAATCCCCGCGCCGCAAAAATGGCCGCAGTCGCTTCAGATGCGGCGAGATCATCGGTTCGCCGTGCGCATCCGGCCACAACGTGAACTGGCTCGCCGCGACAAAGCCGTCCCGCTGCTTCAGCGCGCGAGCCACCGGCGCGACGCGCGCCGGCAACGCACGCGCCGCATCCGAGGCCGCGCCGCCGCGATGGTATGCGCCACCGTCGCTCACAAAGTCGTTCTGCAGATCGACCATGATGAGCGCGGTGTGCTTCGCGTCGAGTAACTTTTCCGAGGTCGTCACAGACACCTCCTTAGGCCGGCTGGCGCGTGATCAGCAGATTGCCGAGCGTATCCACGCGAGCGCCGAACCCCGGCTCGAGCCAGATCGTGGTATCCGCTTGTTCGAGAATCGCCGGACCCTCCACCGTTGCATCCACCGGTAAGTCCAGACGGGCGAAACGCGCCGCTTCCCACCATTTCCCGGCGTGGAAGACCGCTTGCGTGCCGAGCGATTCCGGCATCGCCGCCGCTTTGGGCGCCAGCACGGCGAGGTCGAACTTCGGCCGCACGCCGATACGCGCATAGCGCAGGTTCATGATGCGCACCGCGATGCCGTCGAGCGCGCGCCCGAATGCCGCGCGGTATGCCGCTTCGAAGGCGCTGCCGATCGACTCACGGTCGAGCGCCTCGCGCGCTACTTCCACCCGCACCGTATGGCTCTGTCCGACGTACAGCATGTCCAGCTCGACACTTTCGCGCACCGCTTCGAAGAGCACACCGGCGGAGTCCAGCCGCTGCTGGCATGCCGCGGCCATGCTCGCGACGCGGGCACGCAGGTCTTCGACGTCGAGATCGGCCAGCGCGCGATTGAGCGTTTGAACCGCGTCGTGACGCATGTCGGCGATCACACAGCCGATCGCCGACGTCACGCCGGGAAAACGCGGCACGATACCGGTCGTGGTCCCGACTTCACGCATCATCGCGCACACGTGCAACGCGCCGCCGCCGCCGAACGGCATGTAGGCAAACTCGCGCGGATCATGCCCGCGTTCGATCGACACCAGCCGGATCGCACCGGCCATCTTCGCATTCGCCACCGTCAGGATGGCTTCAGCCGCCGCATACGCATCGAGACCGAGCGGCGCGGCGACATGCACGTCGATCGCCTCGCGCGATTTGCCGGCATCCATGCGCGCCAGCAGGCCACCGCCCAACGGCCGATCCGCCGCGATCCGCCCAAGCAACACGTTGGCGTCGGTCACCGTCGGACGCGTGTTGCCGCGTCCATAGCAGGCCGGCCCCGGCACGCTGCCCGCCGATTCCGGACCGACTTGCAGCAAGCCACCCGCGTCGACCGAGGCAATCGAACCGCCGCCGGCACCGATCGTCTCGATCTGGATCATCGGCGCGCGCACCACCATGCCGAAGTCGATCGAGGTCTGCGCGGACAACGATGCTTCGCCATCGGCCACCAGCGACACGTCGAACGAGGTGCCGCCCATGTCGCCCGTCACGAGGTTCGGATAGCCCGCCGCACGCCCGATCGCGGCACAGGCGATCACGCCCGCAGCCGGGCCCGACAGCGCCGTGCGTACCGGAACGTCGCACGCAGTCTGACGCGACATGATGCCGCCGTTGCTCTGCACCACCAGCAGTTCGCCGCCGAAGCCATGCGCCTTCAGATCGCTTTCCAGCCGCGTCAGATAGCTCCCCACCACCGGCTGCAAGGCAGCGTTCAGCGTGGCCGTGGAGCAGCGCTCGAATTCGCGAATCTCGGGTAACACCTCGGTCGCCGCCGTCACGTGTGAATTCGGCCAGATCGCGCGTACCGCCTCGACGGCCTGCGCCTCGTTGAGCGGATTCGCGTAGGCATTGACGAAGAACACGCACACCGCTTCGCAGCCTTGTTCGAGCAGACGGCGCGCCGCCGCCTTCACCTGGTCGAGATCCACCGGCGTATGCAAGGTGCCGTCGGCCAGTACCCGCTCGCTGACTTCGAGGCGCAGATCGCGCGGCACCACCGGCTCGAAACTGCCTCGCAGCCCCCAGGTGCGCGGCCGGTCGCGGCGGCGCATCTCGAGCACATCACGGAAGCCCGCCGTGGTAATGATGCCGGTGCGCGCCACCTTGCGCTCCAGTAGTGCATTCGTCCCCACGGTCGTGCCGTGTACGATCGTCGCAATCGCGCCGGCTCCGCCGCTTGCGCCTTCCTCGCCTTCCTCGCCATCCCGGCCTTCGTCGCCGATCCGCTCGATGCCGTTCATGAAGCCGCGCGCTTCCTCGCCGCGCGTGGAAGGGACCTTGACGACGCGCGCCGTGCCGGCAATTTCGTCGAGAACGAACAGATCGGTAAACGTGCCACCCACGTCGACGCCGACGACGAGTGAACGGTGTGCAGCAGCCTTCATGCTTGTTGCTCCTTCAGACCTACCGTGACATAACCCATCGCGCGATCATGTTGCCGCGCTGCGTCCGCGCGCTCGGCCGGCGCGCCGTAACCGCCGCCGCCGGGCGTTTCGAGCCGCACCCGTTCGCCGCGCTTGAGCGTGATGCCGAGCATCTTCGACGCCATCGGCGGTGTATGCCATTCACCGTCGTGCTGAAAGCGGAACACATTGCGCACGGACGGCTCGCCGCCCGCGATCCCTTGCGGAGCCGAACGCCCGCGCTCGCCGAAAATGAACGCCTCGGCCTGGTCTTCCAGCAATTCGATTTCATAGATCGCGCCAAGGCCACCGCGATACTTCCCGTCGCCGCCGGAATCGGGGCGCAGCGCCCATTGCGTGAAGCGCACCGGATAGGCGGCTTCGAGAATCTCCAGAGGCGGAATGGTCGCCGTTGAAATCGGTGCGTTGCCGTGACTCAGACCATCGCCTTGTGAATGACCGCCGTGACCACCGCCGAAGAAACTGAACATCACCCAGCGTTGACCTTTGCGCGCCCCCTCGCTGCGATGGCCGGCGATCGAGAGCGCGTTGATCGTGCCGTACGCCTGCGCCATGGCGAGCTGCGGCGCGGCCTGCGCCATCGCACAGAAGATCACGTCGATCATCCGCAGGATCGTTTCCGTATAGCCGCCGACGGGCCGCGGCCGGTCGGCCGTGATCACCAGGCCGTCCGGCAGGACGAACGACACGGCGTCGAGTACTCCGGCATTGGCGGGCACATCGGGGAAAAGGTGTTTGAGCGCGACGTAGCACGCCGCAATCGCCGTGGCGCGCGAGATGTTCACGGGTCCCGCGCAGGCCGGCGAAGTACCGGTGAAGTCGAGCGTCAATGTGTCACCCGCTACCCGCATGCGCAGCGCGATCTTCAACGGCTCGTCGCGCACACCGTCGTTGTCCAGCATGTCGTCGAAGAGGTAATCGCCGTCGGGCAACGACGCCACATGCGAGCGCATCAGCTTGACCGCGCGTTCACGCAGCAAGGCAAGCGATTCGAGCACGGTGGCGTCGCCATAGTCGTCGAGCAGATCGTTCAGCCGGCGCGCACCCAGTTCGAGCGCCGCAAGCTGGCCGTTGAGGTCGCCCCACAAGCTATCCGGCAGGCGCGTATTGGCTTTGAGAATCGCGAGCACGTCCAGGTCGAGTTCGCCGCGCCGGATGATGCGCACCGGCGGAATCTGCACCGCTTCCTGCCAGCATTCGGTGGCGGCGGGATTGTAGTTGCCCGGCACCGCACCGCCGACGTCGTGCCAATGCGCGGCGGAGGCGAGAAAGCAGAACAGCTTGCCGTCGCGGAACACCGGGCGCACCAGCTTGAAATCGTTCGCGTGCGTGCCGCCTTCGTACGGATCGTTGAAGAGCCACACGTCACCGTCGACCATGCCGCCGCGTTCAGCGGCCACCCGCATCGCCGCCTGCACCGCGAAGGCCATCGCGCCGACGAACACCGGCAGGCCCGACTTGCCCTGCACCAGGGTCGCGCCCGAGACGGCGTCGTAGATGCCGTGACAGGCGTCGTGCGCTTCGGCGATGATGGGATTGAAAGCACTGCGGTACAGGGTCGCGTCCATTTCGTCGGCGATCTGTTCGAGCCGGCCTTTGAGGACCGCCAGTGTGACCGGATCTAGCATGAGGTGACTCCATTGGGTTTGGGGTAACGCCGCTTGAGCAGATTGAGCAGACCGCCGGCGTCGACCATATCGAGCAGAAACGCCGGTACGGGCTCGCAGCGCAGCACGCGAGCGTCGGCCGCCAGAATCTGGCCGTCACGCGGACGGAGCGCGATGGTTTCGCCTTCGCCGATCGATTCAGCATCGGCGCATGTCAGCAGCAACAGACCGACGTTGAAGGCATTGCGAAAATACAGGCCGTTAAAAGCCGGCGCGATCACCGCCCGGACGCCGAGGTGCACCAGCGCGGCAGCGGCCTGCTCGCGCGACGAGCCGATCCCGAAGTTCGGCCCCGCCACCAGCACGTCGCCGGCTTGCACACCGGCCGCAAAATCCGGGCGCGGGTTCTCCAGACAGTGCCGCGCGATCTCGTCGATGCCGAACTTCATATAGGCGCCGGGCGCCAGCGCATCCGTATCGATGTCCGCGCCGACGCGCCACACACGATGCAATTCAGCCGTGGCCGGCTTCGGGCTCATGGTGCTATCGCTCATGCCAGCACCTCCCGGGGATCGGTAATGCGCCCACGCAGCGCCGAGGCCGCGACGGTATAAGGCGACCCCAGGTACACTTGCGCCGACGCCGCGCCCATGCGCCCCTTGAAATTGCGCGCGGTGCTCGAAATCACCGTGCTGCCCTCGGGGATCGAGCCGCCATAACCGGCACATGCGCCGCAGGTGGTGGCGAGTAGTTGAGCACCCGCGTCTTCCAGCACGGCCATCACGCCTTCGCTCGCGGCCTGTGCCTGATCGCGCATGCTTGCGGGCGCAACCACGAGTTGCACGCCGCGGGCGACGCGCTGGCCGCGCAGCACGCTCGCCGCCGCCCGCAGGTCCTCCAGTTTGGCGCCGGTGCAAGCGCCGATATAGGCGACATCGACAGGCACATCGCTGAACGCGCTCACGTCGCGCGTATTCGCGGGGCTATGCGGCGCGGCCACTTGAGGCGCGAGTAATGCGGCGTCGAAGTCGTGCGTTTCGGCTTGCGCGTCCGGATCGCCTTGCCAGCGCGTCACATCGATCTCGTCCTGCACGCCGACGCCACGCAGATAGTCGAGCGTGACCGCGTCCGGCGCGACCAGCCCGACTTGCGAGCCGAGTTCCGCGCTCATGTTCGACAAGGTCATGCGCTCCTGCATCGATAGCGCGGTGACCGCTTCGCCGCAAAATTCGACTGCCTGATAACGGCCGCCGTTCATCCCGAAGCGGCCGATCATATGCAGCATCATGTCCTTCGCGGTGACACCGTGCGCGAGGCGATGGCGCCAGTTCATCCGCACGGTTTCCGGCACCTTGACCCAGATTTCCCCGGATACGGAGACGCCAAGCATCTCCGTACTGCCGATACCGAACATGTAGGCGCCGAACGCGCCGCCGGTCGGCGAATGCGAATCGCCTCCCACGCAGAACATGCCGGGGCGCAGATGGCCGCGCTCGGGCAACACGACGTGGCAAATGCCGACACTGTCGTAGACATTCGGCAAGCGCTGCGCGCTCGCCCAGTCTCGTGCGATGCGCACGATGCGGCGCGATTCGTCGTCCCCTTCCGGAACGTAGTGGTCGATCACCAGCACGACTTTCGACTTGTCCCACAGAGACGCACCGAGCTCGTCGAGCATCGGTTGCAGACGGCGCGGGCCGCTCGAATCGTGAAACATGGCCAGATCGACGCGACAGGTGACGATTTCACCTACTTCGACTGCCGCCCGCCCGCAGGCCGCGGCAATCAGTTTTTGTGCAAGCGTTTGTGTTTGTGTTTGTGTTACTGCCATCAACTACATCCCCAGATAGGCGCGACGCAATGCGTCGCTCGCCATCAATTCCGCACACGTGCCCGAGTAGCGGATCTGCCCGTTTTCCAGCACGTAACCGCGCTGCCCGGTTTCGAGCGACTGCCCAACGTTCTGCTCGACCAGCAGAATGGCAAGGCCCTCACCCTGCAAGCGCCGGATCAGAGCAAACATCTCCTCGACCATCAGCGGCGACAATCCCAACGACGGTTCGTCGAGAATCAGCAGACGCGGCTCCGCCATCAAACCGCGGCCGATCGCCAGCATCTGTTGCTCGCCGCCGGACATCGAGCCGGCCGCCTGGCCGATCCGTTCGCCGAGGCGCGGAAAGACGTCCAGCATGCGAGCAAGATTGCGTTGACGATTCGCTGTTCCTCGCGAGAACGAGCCGAGTTCAAGGTTTTCGCGCACGCTCAGGTTCGGGAAAATCCGCCGGCCCTCGGGTACCTGAATCAACCCCGCTTTCACGACGTCCCGATAATGGCGACCGGCCAGTTCATGCCCGTCGAAGCGCACGCTGCCCGCCCAGACCGGATTGATCCCGCATACGGTGTTGTTCAGCGTGGATTTGCCCACTCCGTTGCTGCCCAGCAGCACGACGATCTCGCCTTCGCCGACGTCGAGGTCCACGCCGCGCAGCACCTCGGTGCGGCCATAGCCGGTTCGCAGCGCTTCAACTTCCAGCAATGCGCTCACGGGCGGCCTCCTTGATTCGCGCTTTGTCTCGCAGCTTCGCGCGCCAGCCGCTCGGCCGTGCCGTGACCGAGATACGCTTCGATCACCGCCGGATCGGCTGTCACCTCGCGCGGTGCGCCGCCCGCAATCAGGCGCCCCTGCGCGAGCACCCACACGTGTTCAGCCAGGCTCATCACGGCTCGCATCACGTGCTCGATCATCAACACGGTGACGCCGCCGTCGACGAGACCGCGAATCACAGGAATCATCTCGTCGATCTCACTCGGGTTAAGACCCGCGAGCACTTCGTCGAGTAACAGCAGACGCGGTTTGGCGGCGAGCGCACGCGCGAGTTCGAGGCGCTTGCGGCCGGCCACGGTCAGGTCCGCCGCCGGTCTGTCGAGGTTGTCCTGCAGATTCACGCGCAGCGCGACGTCCTCAGCCGCAGCCAGCGCTGCGCGCCGGTTCGGCTCATGCAGATGCGCGCCCACCGCGATGTTCTCGCGCACGGTCTGCGCGCCGAACGGCTGCACGATCTGAAACGTGCGCGTCAAACCCAGTCTTGCCGATTCGTGAGGCGCCATGCCGGTAATATCGCGGCCGAGATAACGCACCCGGCCCGCGCCCGGCTTCAGAAATCCCGACAGCAACGCGAATAACGTAGTCTTGCCGGCGCCGTTCGGTCCGACCAGCGCCGTGAGCGTATCCGGCAAGACGTCGAGCGTGACGTCCTGTACGGCCTTCAGACCACCGAACGTGATGGACAGGCCGCGGGCCTGCAAAAGCGCTTCAGACACGGGCTTCCTCCTTACGCTCGTCGGACGGCTTGCGCGCGTCCTGCTGCGCCGGCGAGCGGCCGATCATGCGCCGCGCCGACAGGCCCGCACCCGTGATGCCGCGCGGCAGGTACATGACGATCACGACCAGCACGACGCCATAGATAACCATGCTGATACCGGGCAATTCGCCGAACAGGTTGCGGGTCAATTCGCCCAGGCCATACAGCAACACGGCGCCTAGCACCGGGCCCCACAACGTGCCCGCGCCACCCACGATCACGCCCACCAGCGCTTCGATCGAAATCGTCGAGCCGAATGCGATCCCTGGGTCGATGTACTGGAACATCTGCACATAACAGGCGCCTGCGGCGCTCATCACTGCCGCGGACATCGCGATCGCCCCCAGCTTCACACGCACCGGATCGACGCCGATCGCCCGTGCCGCGTTTTCGTTATCGCGCACGGCTTGCAGGTAGGCGCCGAAACGCGAATGACGCAGCCACGCGGTCACGCACAGCGCGGCGATCACGAACAACAGCAGCAAATAGACATAGCCGCGTCGCGAGCCGAACTGGAGGTTGGCGGCGCTCGCATGGAGCGGCACCATCAAACCCACCCCACCGCCGGTGAACGGTACGGACACCGCGAGAATGCGCGCCACTTCCGCAAAGGCCAGCGTCACCAGCGCGAAGTAAGAGCCTTTCAAGCCGCCGCGGAAAGTCAACGCTCCCACGACCAGCGCCACGATGGCGCCGGACACAATCGCCAGCGGCAGAGCCAGCCACGGATTCCAGCCCCAGCTCAATTGCGCGATGGCCTGTGCGTAAGCACCGACGCCAAAAAACAGCGCATGCCCGAACGACAATTGCCCGCCGTAGCCGCCCAGAATGTTCCATGATTGCGCCAGCAGCGCTGCGTACAACGACATCATCAGGAACGTGAGCAGCACGCCGGACTGCAACAGCGTCGCGGCCGCGGCCACCAGCACGCCGAAGATCAGGATCGAACGAAGATCACGCATCGCCTAGACCCTCGCGCCGAAGAGGCCTTGCGGGCGGAGCAGCAGCACCACGATGAAAATCGCGAAGATGCCCATCTGACCCAGCGAATCGCCGAACCACAAACCGCCGAGCGACTCGACCACGCCGATCAGCAGACCGCCGACGAGCGCACCCACGAAACTGCCCATGCCGCCCAGCACGACGACGGTGAACGCCACCAGCACGAAGCCGCCGCCCACCTGCGGATTGACGTAGTAAGTGGGGAGCAGGAAACAGGCGGCGGCGCCCACACACGCCATGCCGATGCCAAATGACAGCGCGTAGACCTTCTCGACATTGATGCCCATCAGCTTCGCGCCATGCTTCTCGCGGGACACCGCGCGAATCGCACGGCCCAGATCCGTCATACGCATGATCAGGAACAGCAACGCCGCCACGACCAGGGCGCCGAAAAAAGCGATGACTTTCGGCAGCGCGATCATCACTGGACCGATTCCGATCGTCGACAACGCGTAGGTCGTGTCGATGTTGCGCGTGTCGGAGTGAAACCACACCAATGCCACGTTCTCCAGCACGATCGATATCCCGAGCGTGACTAGCAGAATGTTCTCGTCCTTGCCGTGGCTCGCGCGATTGATCACGAAACGCTGCAGCGCATAGCCGAACGCAAACATGCCGAGCGTGACGATGGGCAAAGCCAGATACGGGTCGATGCCCAGACGCTCCTTGAGCAGATAAACCGCATACAGTGCCACCATCAACGCCGCGCCATGCGCGAAGTTGATGATGTGCAACACGCCGTAGATCAATGTCAGGCCGAGCGCGATGAGGGCATAGACCGCGCCGGTCGTCAGGCCGTTCAGCAACGCCGATAAAAGGATGACGGGATCGAACATGCCGCGCCTCAGGTTTTCAACGGGAACACGGGCGCCACCTGACGGTAGGCCTCCGGCAGCACCACCTTGATGTCACCGTCCACCACTTGCGTGAGCAGCGGTTGTGCCCCGGTGTTCTGGCCGTTGACGAAATGCGTCGGGCCATACGGCATCAGATGATCCTTGAACGTGCTTGCCGCAAGTGCCGCGTTGATCGCGGCGCGATCGGCCGATCGGGCACGTTCGAGCGCATCGGCGAGCAGCGTCATTGCCGTGTACGTCATGAACACTTCGTACGAGAAATACGCACCCTTGGCTTCGACACGTTTTTTCAACGGCGCGACACGCGGGTCTTTCGGATTGAACCAATGGTTGCAGTCGATGATGCCGCCGGCGATGTCCGGAAATTCCTTGAGAAATTTATAGCTCGACGCCGCGCCGCCCAATACCGAATAGATCGCTTTCGGGCGAATATTCTGCTGCTTCATCGCACGCAGCAGCAGCGCGTATTCGTTGTAGTAGTTGGCCGGAATCACGATATCGGGATTCACCGCGCGCATGCGCAGCACGATGTTGTTGAAGTCGCGCGTCGGATTCGGATGCTTGATGACTTCCTTGATCTCGAAGCCGTACTTCGGCAATTCATTGCCCAGCAAGGTTGCAGTGCCGGTACCGAACAGCGACTCTTCATGCACGATCATCACTGTCTTGGCCGGCTTGCCAGCCGCGGTGTTCAGCGCGTTGAGATTCTCGACCGCGCGTGCGCTGCACATTTTGTAGCCAGGTCCAAAGCGGAACGTATTCGTCAAACCGCGCTCGACGATCTGATCGGCCACGCCGACATCGACCACGTGCGGCAGCCCGTATTTCGCGGCGGTTTGCGTGGTGGCGAGACAGATCGCCGAAGCAAACGCACCCACCACCGCCGAAACGCCGGCCTCATTCATGCGTTCGATTTCAGCTGAGCCGGCTTCCGGACGAGACTGCGCGTCACCCAGCACCGCTTCGATCAGCGCACCGCCCTGTGATTTGATGCCGCCGGCGTTGTTGATGTCTTCGATCGCCAGCAGCGCGCCCAATCTGCATTGCTGCCCCGAATACGCCAACGCGCCGGTCACCGGATGCAGCACGCCGACCTTGATGGTTCTGGCGTTCGCCGCGCGAGCGGCCCAAGGTGCCGCAACCAGCGCGGCCGCAGCAGTAGACTGACGCAGGAAGGTGCGACGCGAACTCATGGGATCTCCGTAGGAATGCTTCAATTGAATGACGCTGACAACTCTTCGCTGACCCACACCTTGGCGTCGATATCGCCGATACGGGACAGTTGCAGTTGGTACTGGTAGCGATCGGGCCGGTACAAGCCTTGCAACAGCTGAACAGGACGCTCACCGGTATCGCGCACGAGCCGCGTGACCGCCAGCAGCGCCGAGCCGACCGCGACGTCGAGGTGCCGTGCCACCACCGCATCCGCGAGGCGTGCAGAGATGGTTTGCGTGGCTCCGCCCAGCTCCACCCCGGCCTCTTCGAGCAGCATCAACAGCGGTTTGCGCTTCAGGTCCTTGCGATTGATTTCGGCAACCGCTTGCGGCACGTGAGTCGTGATGAAGGACACCGGTCCCGTGGACGTGCTGCGCACCCGAATGCTCTTGTAGACAGGGTCGCCAACCGCCAGGTGCAACGCCTCGGCAACCGCCTCGGACGCTAGCACCACCGTGCTATCGATCACCTCGACGGTGGTGCGCAAGCCCATGTTGACGATGTTTTCGAGCAGGCCGGTGAGATGCGCCTTTTCGCGCGACACCGGCCTGCCACTCGCGCCCCCCGGCTTCTTGCCCGCCTCCGCGCGTAACGGCCATGTACCCACGCCGGGCCGGCGTGTCACGAGCCCGTCGGCGACCAGCATTTCCATCGCCTTGCGAATCGTGATGCGTGCCACCGCAAACTGGTCGGCAAGCAGATGCTCACCAGGCACGCCTTCATTGTCGAAGCGTCCTTCCTGCAATTGCTCGCGTAGCACCAGGTAGATCTGGTGGTACTTCGGCAGTGGTAGCGTCGTTTCCATGTAACCACTGTAGAAGTGTCATAATGTCCGGTCAATAGAACAAATGCGCGATCAATTGTTCTATATGGCAAACACCTAAATGTCCTCTCGAATACGGCAAGAAAACGCAGACACGCCCGACTGCGACGCTACCTCAAGACCGTCCCACGCGAGGTCTTTAGAACCGATGCCGCAAGCCGACGTAGTAACTGGTCTGGCTGCTCGCGCCGTTCAATTTGACGCCTGAGCCGCCTGTCCAGTTGGTCGTGGTTGTGCCGAACAAGCCGGACCAGTCGCCGTTTACACGCTCATACGCGGCGGCGAAATAGACGTCGGTGCGTTTGGATAGCAAATAGTCGGCGACCGCGTAGCCCGTCTTGCGTGAGCCGCTGAAATTGCTTGCCGACGTGAGGTCCCACATGAACACGCCCAACAACTGGAAGGCCGGCGTGAAGTTGTAACTTGCCCCAAGCGTGGCGAACTGGTCCCGGCGCGCGGCACTGAAGACAGAGCCGATTGCAGCCACGGTGGTCGGCGTAGCCGCCGTACTCATGTTGGTGATCGAACCCGTATCGGTGCCGCCGTTCGTCACGTCGAAACCGGCATCGCGCTGGCTTTGCAGATAATCGCCGTAAAGCTTCACCGCGCCGAGATCATACTTGCCGCCCACCGACCAGGTTTTCGCGCTCCGGCTTTGCGAGTCATGGGTTTGCTGGAATTCGGCCGTTGCGACAATCCCGCGATCCTCATACGAGAGGCCGCCCGCTGTGGACGAGCGTGCATTCCATGAGCCGGCAATGCCACCCGGTGAGTAATGGAAATTCACGCCGACCGGCCCGAATTTCTTCGTATAGCTGATCGTGTTGTCGTCGCGCTGACCGGTCAGAAACACCAGCCAGGAATTGGTCGGCGGTGCGCCGATGAAAAGCGGATCGACCATCGAGATCGCGACGACCGCGCCGTTGTACTGACGGCCGAAATCGACCTCGCCGAAGTTGCCCGCAAGCCCAACAAAGGCTTGCCGGCCAAACAATTGGCCTTGCTGATCGAACTTGCCGTTGTTTACCGTGAAGCCGTTTTCGAGCACAAAGCGCGCTTTCATGCCGCCGCCGAGCTCCTCGGAGCCGAGAAAGCCGATCCGGCTCGCCGACAGGAATCCCTCACCAGCCTGATTCAGGGAGTACACGTGCCCGCCGCCAGGGCTGGCATGGTTCTGGGACACGAGAGCGCTTTCGATAAGTCCATATAACGTGACACTCGACTGTGCATAGACATGAGGTGTCACGCATGCGGCGACGAGGCCACCGCACAAACCGATTTTTAGCTTGGGTTTCATAGGTCCAGTTGCTTTTTTGTGGTTGACGAAAAATGGCCTCGCACGGCGCCAGGGCGCACGTTTCCAACCCAGTGCAAATCAGCCTGAGTGGAATTCGATAATGAAAAGTGGGACTTGAGCCGAAGCGTTTCCGATGACCCTGCGTGTGCATACGGTCATCGCATGCATACGCTATTCGCGTTTTATGCGGAAACGGTCAAGCGGTATGTCGCCGGGGCGTATCAGGTTCATGGCGCCGACAATAGAAGCGCCAGAATGTAGCGTCAATGGAACAAATGACGTAGAAGCTGTTCTATCGGGAAAGAACGGATGTGGAATGGACAGCGATTGATGACACGCGCAATGCCGCTGGCACACGTCGTGATGGATATACCCGGGGGCTCCGCGGATAAAGAGGGCAGTACGGTTGATTTCTACTAAAAGCCTGACATAACGCGGGCGCGCCTGAGCAGCGGCCCGACTTCCTGCTTCCCGCTCCCGCTTTTACGCCGGCCGCCGCCGCGCCTTCGCAACCGGCGCTTCTTCGGCCGGTTCGTCCACTTCAATGCTCCCCGGGTCTGCGATCAGCGCCGCGACCGGCGTACCCGCTAGCGAACGTTCGAGGATCTCGGTCAGCGCAACCGCGATCTGCGCGCCCGACCAGCTGCCGCTCGGCTGATACCACTTTCGGCTCCAGTTCATCGCACCCATGATCATGAAAATAGCGAGCTTTGGATTGCATGACACGATGCTGCCATCCGCGATGCCTTCCTCGACCAGATCGCGCAAACCCTGTTCGAACTTGTCGCGCCGCTTGATGATCGCGCGCATGTGCACCGGCTTCATTGCATTCTCTTCGAGCAGCACCACATAGCTGCCGTCTTCGCCGAGCATCAGGTTCAGATAGCCGCGCAGCGTAGCGGCGAGTTTCTGCAGGCCGGTTCCGGCTGCCGCGCGCGCCTGCACGAGAATCTCCATGGCGCTGTCCATCGCCGAATCGTGACAGAAATAAAGCAGCTCTTCCTTGCTCGGAACATACGTATATAGCGCGGCTTTCGTCACGCCGAGCTTCTTCGCAATTTCCGCTAGCGACGTGCCGTGATAGCCGCTGCGGTTGAACGACGCCGCCGCCTCGCGCAACAGCACCTCGCGCTTGCGATCGAATTGCTCGCTCGCGCCCAATACCGCATTCTTCCAGGTGCTCATACACACACTCCGCAAAAGCCTCGCGCCAGGCGAAGCAAGCTGTCTCTCTGTTTCATTTCAGTGATTGATTCAAAAATCTGATTTAAAAAATTCGATCGGAAGCCATTCTAACTCATAGGTCGGTCTGTTTCCCCTGCAGTTAATTTGTGGTTAAACTAGGGCGACGCCCCTCTTATTTCTTCTCGAGACCCACTCCATGCTAAATCAGACGACTGCCGTCATCACCGGCGGCACGGCCGGTCTTGGCCGCGCCTGCGCCGAAGCGCTGCTCGATGCGGGCGCCCCAGGTGTGCTTATCAACGGCCGCAATGCGGCGCGCGCCGAAACCGCCCGAGCTGAGTTGCAGAAGCGCTTTCCGAACGCGACCATTGCGCTTTCCATCGGCGACGCCACGCAGCCGCAGATTGCTGAAAAGATCATGGCGGACGCCATGGCATTGCTCGGCCGCATCGACGTGCTGGTCAATTCGACCGGCGGCAACGACATCCCGAAGCTGTTGCATGAAATCGCCGTCGCGGAGATTCCCGGCATTCTCGAACGCTGCCTGTTTGCGCAGATTCTTTGCAGCCGCGCCGCATTGCGTTACATGCGCGAAGCGCGGCGCGGCTCGATCATCAACATCGCGTCAGATGCCGCCAAGTTGCCGACACCCGGCGAAAGCGTGATCGGCGCGGCGATGGCCGGCATTGTCATGTTCACGCGCGGACTCGCCACCGAAGGCAAACACGCCGGCGTGCGCGCCAACGTCGTCACGCCGTCGATCACGCGCGGCACGGACCATTACGACAAAATCATGGCGGACCCTTTTGCGGGCAAACTGTTCGGCAAAGCGGAGAAAATGGCGAAACTCGGCGTGGTCACGAGAGAAGAACTCGCAGGGCTGGTCGTGTTTCTCGCGTCTCCGGCCGCGGCGAAGATCACCGGTCAGGCCATCAGCATCACGGGTGGCATCTCGGCGGTTTGATCAAAACGGGCCGCGCGGGGTGTGGCGCGTTGCGGCATGCGGCCTAAGAACGGAACTGCGGCGCACGCCGCGCCTGGAAGGCCGCCAGTCCTTCAGTCACGTCGTCTTCCAGCAAGCCGCCCGGCACGACCTCTTCCTCCAGCTTCAGCCCCGCCTCGAGCGACCCTTCAAGCCCCTCGCGCGCCAGCCGCTTCATCGTTTCAAGCCCGATGCGGCTACGCGTGGCCAGCACGTCACAATAATCGAGCGCCGCCTGGCGCAATTCACCCGCTTCGACGACCTGATTCACGAGACCCCATTCCCGCGCAGTCTGCGCGTCGAGCCAGCGCGCGGAGAAGAACAGATCCATGCTGCGACGCAATCCGATCAGCCGGGGAATCCGCTGACTCGCGCCGAAGCCCGGCAGCAGGCCGTACTGTGCGTGCTGATCGCCGAAGCGCGCGTCGTGTGCGGCGATCGCGATGTCGCAGGCCAGCATCAATTCGAAGCCGCCAGCTAACGACAAACCCTGGCATGCCGCAATAACCGGCAGACTACTCATCGACAGCCGTTTCATGGTTCGGTGCGCAGTGCTGATAAAGCGGCGCATTGCGTCAAGATCCTTTCGCAACGAAAGCACTTCGTCGAGATCCGCCCCCGTGCAAAAGTTCTTGCCTTGCGCGCAGACCATGATGGAGCGGACGCCCGAATCGGGCTTCTCGAAAGCGTCCACGGCCGCGTCGATCGCCGCGAACACCGCAAGCGACAGGCAATTGAATTTTTCAGGCCGCGCGAGCTCGATGACGCCGACGGTGCCGGCGCGACTCACTGCAACCACGGATGGCTCGGTCATGCCCGGTTCTCCCACGAGGTCCGACACTTTCCGGAGCCGCCAACCGGCCCGAATTCGCTACCCACGATAGCCGTGTGAATACCACGTGTCAATCAGACCGACCCATCGGTCAGATGAAGGTACAACGGGTTGCCGCCGAAGATTTCGTCGCATCTCGCGATTGGGGTTTCCCTGTAGTCAAGCTGCCACTCCCTCACGCATCGCTATCCGGCATATCCGCTTGAAACCCTTATTGCAGAACGATGACCAAGCCAAAAAATATCCTGAAGTAAGTTATCTGACCGCTCGGTTAGTTGGTTGACATGATAGTCAGCATGGCGTTAAGCTGGATTGGAACACGGGGCTGGCGGGCGGCATGTGCTCAAGCGGAGTTTCAACGGACCGCACCGGTGTCATGCCGGCGCACCCGCTGTCCAGGCAGGATTCGTTCCAAGCCCGACAAAAATCAGAATCAGGAGACACGCATGACCGCAATGACCGCATTTCGCTCGTCGGTATTTCGCGCTGTGCTAGCCGTGTTCACCACCGCGGCATGCGTTTGCGCCGCCGCGCCCGCGTTTGCCGCCGACCCGATCAAGATCGGCTTCACGGGCCCTGCTTCCGGCGGCATGTCGCTGCTCGGCCAGGGCGTGCGCGACGGCATTCAGGTGTACGTCGATTACATCAACGACCAGGGCGGCGTGAACGGCCGCAAGCTCGAGCTGATTGCGGAAGACGACGGTTACGAGCCGATGCGCTCGCTCGCCGGCGTGAAAAAGCTCGCCGAACAGGACAACGTGGTCGCGATCGTGTCGCCCACCGGCACGCCGGGCGTCACCGCGATGCTGCCCTATGCGCAGGAACGCAAGCTGCCGATCATCGCGCCCTATGCGTTCAGCCACAAACTGACCACGCCGACACAACGCTACGTATTCACATCGCTTCCCGAGGTGCGCCTGCAGGCCGACGTGCTGGCCACCTATCTCGTGAAGACGCTCAAGCACACGAAAATCGCGGCCATCTACCAGAACGACGATTTCGGCCAGGACGCGGTCGCGGGCTTTGAAGCACGAATGAAAGCGGACAACGTGCCGTTCACCAAGCTGCCGTTCGATCGCGGCACGTCGAATTTCAGCGGCGTGGTCTCGCAAGCTCGCCAGTCAGGCGCCGAAGACGTTGTGTTCTTCGGCATTCCGCGCGACGGCGCGCTGATCATGCGCGAAGCGAACAAGATGGGTTGGAAGCCGCAATTCAGCGGCCACAATGCGCTCGGCGACCCGCAGACGTTTACGCTGGCGGGCGCCGCGCTGGTCAACGGCGCAATCGCGGTGGCGGTGATGGAACCGCTCGATTCGAAAAAGCCGGCGGTGCTCGACTTCATTGCGCGCCAGAAAAAGTATCTGCCGAAGAGCCCGCCCACCACGTACAGCATGCATGGCTATAACGCCGCGGAAATTTTCGTCGAAGCGTTGAAGCATGTGCAGGGCGAGCCAACCGGCGACAAGATTGTCGCTGCGCTCGAACAAATGAACAATTTCAACACTGGCCTGATGAGCCCGATCACGTTCACCGCCACCCAGCACGCGGGCAGCAATGCTGTCGCGTTCATGCGTGCTGAAGACGGCAAGTGGGTCATCAAGACCGACTGGATGAAGGCCGAATGAATTCCGACAAACGGACCGGTCTCAACGACGCGCTGTCCGCCGTGCGCGACGGCCACACGGTCGCGCTCGGCGGCATGACGCTGTACCGGCGGCCGGTCGCCGCGGCGCTTGCGCTCGCCGCGGCACGGCGGCGCAATCTGGAAATCGTCACGCTGACGGGTGGCATTGAAACCGATCTGCTGATCGGCGCCGGCTGCGTGCGGCGTCTGCGCAGTTGTTATACGGGCCTCGAGGTAGTCGGCTTCGCACCGCATTTCACACGCGGCGTACAGGACGGCACGCTCGAACTGATCGAAGAGACCGAATATACGCTGAGCTACGGCGTGCAGGCCGCCGCGATGCGTGTGCCGTTCCTGCCGATGCGCGGCGACATTGCCCGCACCGATCTCATCAAGGTGCGGCCCGACCTGAAAGCGTTTGCGTGCCCACTCACCGGGGTGACGTTGTTCGCGGTGCCGGCGTTGCACGTGGACGTCGCGATTCTGCATGCGAGCGCCGCCGACCGCTTCGGCAATTGCAACTTGCAAGGCCAACTCGCGCTCGACCGCCATCTGCCGGCCATCGCCGATATCACGATTGTCACCGCTGAAACCATTGTCGAGCCCGACGAACTCCGCGCGATGGACGGCGGCGTTCAATTGCCCGGGATTTTCGTGACGCACCTCGTCGAAGTGCCGGGCGGCAGCCTGCCGACTTCGTGTCTGCCGCGGCATCCGCTGGATATTGCGGCAGTGCTCGATTATGCCGATGCCGCCAGCACAGCCGGTACCGGCGATAGCGGCGCCTGGCAGCAGTGGCTGGAAACGGCAACGGGAGCACTGGCATGAGCACGACGAGCATGACCAACCCGAGCGGCAACGGCAACGACGACGACACAACGCGCGTCCCAGCGCCCGGCGATCTTTTGCTGTCGGACGAACAACGCGCGCAGACCGACCAGATGGTCGTAGCGATGGCCCGCCTGATCGAAGACGGCGACTTTCTGGCCGAAGGCATCGGCACGTTCCTGTCGACCTCCGCCTACATGCTCGCCAAGCACATGCACGCGCCGAATTGCACGAGCCTGTGCCCGAACGGCAACACGCTGATGGAAGGCACGCGCGCGCTGACGCTCGGCCACGACGAATTCGACACCGTGCCGCGCGCCTCGGTATGGCTCGACTATCTGCAGATCAATCTGCTGTACATGCCGGCGATTTTTCTCGGCGGCAAACTGCGCTGGACCGAATTCATGCGCCCCGCGCAGATCGATCCGATGGGCGCGACCAACAATGTCTGCATCGGCCCGCACGCGCAGCCGACGCTGCGGCTGCCCGGCTCGGCGGGCATTCCCGACGCGTCCACCGCGGCACGCCGTTTCTACTACTATGCGCCGCGCCATACGCGCCAGGTGTTCGTACCGTCGCTTGATTTCTGCAGCGGCGCGGGACATCCGGGCAAGGACAACGGCGTGGACATGACGATCGTCGTCGTGACGAACCTGTGCGTGATGTCCAGCGGACCGGCCGGGCGGCTGCAGGTCACGCATCTGCATCCCGGCGTGACGCGCGACGACGTGCAGCGCAATACCGGCTTCGAACTCGACTGGCACGCGCAAGTCGCCGTATCGGCGCCCCCTGCCGCCGCCGAATTGCACCTGCTCGACACGCTCGTCGATCCGCGCGGACTGCGGTTCCTCGAAATGCTGAGCGGCAAGGCGCGCAAAACGCGTCTGAGAGCGCTCGCCGGTGGCGCCACGCCCGCCGCATCGATCCCGAACGCGACGCATGCAAAGGACGCCGCCCCATGATCGCTGAACTCATCATTGGAGGTCTCGCATCGGGCAGCCTGTATGCGCTGATCGGCATCGCCGTCGTGCTGGTACTGCAAGCGACCGACGTGCCGAATTTCGCCCAGGGCGAAATGGCGATGTTCTCGACCTTCGTCGCGTACACGATGCTCACCACCTATTCGCTGAGCTGGTGGATCGCGCTGCCGGCCGCGATCGTGTTCGCCGCGCTGCAGGGAATCGTCGTGCAGCAGCTGATCATCCGGCCGCTGCTGGGCTCGCCGACCATCAACGCGGTGATCGCGACGCTCGGGCTGAACATGGCGCTGCACAGCATCGCCGGGATGATCTGGGGCAACCTGACCAACGTCTTCACGAGCCCCGTCGCCGACCTTCCGATGCTCAGAATGTTCGGCGTGAACGTGTCGCCCGACAGTGCGCTGACCATTCTGGTTTCGGTTGCGATGATCATCATCTTTACGCTCATCCTGCGTCACACGCGCGCCGGTATCGCGTTGCGCGCGGCGAGCCAGGACCAGGCGGTCGCGAAGCTGATGGGCATCTCGGTGAGCCGCTCGTTCGCGCTCGCCTGGGCGATGGGCAGCGTCGCGGGGCTGGTGGCGGGCATTCTCGTCGCGCCGATCCTGTTTCTCGACGTCAACCTGATGGCGCCGCTGCTCATCAAGGGTTTTGCGGGTGCGGTGCTCGGCGGCCTGTCTAGCCTGCCGGGCGTGTTTGTCGGCGGCCTGCTGCTGGGCGTGGTCGAGAACCTGCTGGGCGCGTATGTGTCGGGAACCTTCAACGAAGCGCTGTCGTTCATCCTGATCATCGTCGTCCTGATTGTCGCGCCGGCCGGCATTTTCGGCCGCGTCAAATCGACCAAGGTCTGACCATGCCGACGCTGAACCACACCACCACGACCGCGCTACCCGTACGCGCAAAGCGCAACCGCGACCAGTGGTTTCTCGGCGGCTTCGTCGTCCTGTATGCGCTCATCGCGCTCTTTAGCGGCGGCTATTTCGTCTACCTGCTGAACCTGATCGGCATTTTCGCGCTGGTCGCGATCGGTCTGACGATCCTCACCGGCTTCTCCGGCCAGACGAGCCTGGGCCATGCGGGATTCTTCGCCATCGGCGCGTACGCGTCGGCCATTTTCGCGCAACGCTGGGGCGTGCCGTTCTGGCTCGCGATCCCGCTCGCCGGCGCGGTCGCGACCGTGATCGGCGCGCTGATCGCGTTGCCGGCGCTGCGGCTGAAAGACCTGTACCTGGCCATCGCCACGCTCGGTTTCGGCATCGTCACGCAGAAAGTGATTTTCGAATGGCGCACGGTAACCGGCGGCGGTGGCGGCATGCAGGTGCCGCTGCCCTCGCTGTTCGGCCTCTCGGTCGCGGACGGCAGCCGCATGGCGTGGGTGATCGCCGCGACGCTCGCGGCCGGCACGTGGGCCGCTTTCCGGCTCGCGTCGAGCCGCACCGGCCGCGCGCTGTCGATGCTGCGAGAAAGCGAAACGGCGGCCGCGTGCATCGGCATTCGTGTCGCGCGCTACAAGGTCATCGCGTTTGCGTTGAGCGCGTTCTATACCGCGGTAGGCGGCGGCCTCTACGCGAACGTCGTGCGCTATGTGAACCCCGAAAGCTTCGACGTCAACATGTCGATCATGTTTCTCGCGAT
This sequence comes from Paraburkholderia fungorum, assembly GCF_046027605.1. Classification (GTDB taxonomy): domain Bacteria; phylum Pseudomonadota; class Gammaproteobacteria; order Burkholderiales; family Burkholderiaceae; genus Paraburkholderia; species Paraburkholderia fungorum_F. The sequence goes on along the minus strand of NZ_JAQQEF010000010.1, from coordinate 190,196 downwards.
GATCGTGATTGGCGGCATGGGCAGCGTGCGCGGCGCCCTGCTCGGCGCGGCGTTCTATGTCGCAGTGCCCGAAGCATTTCGCGGTTTCAAGGACGCACCGGGTCTGATCTTCGGTATCTCGCTGATGCTGGTGGTGATCCTGCTGCCCGGCGGCCTCACCAGTCTGCTGCGCGCCAGGCGCCGGGCGCAATCATGAATCCGTCCGCCACGTTATCGATCGATTCGATCAGTGTCAGTTTCGGTGGCGTGCATGCGCTGCAGGACGTGTCGTTGACGCTGAAACCCGGCAGCATCGTCGGCCTGATCGGCCCGAACGGCGCCGGCAAGAGCACGCTGCTCAACTGCATCTCCGGCATCTCACGGCCCGGTGCGGGCGCCATCCGGCTTGGGGAGACGAATCTGATCGGCCGCCGTCCCGATCAGATCGCGGGCCTCGGGCTCGGCCGCGTGTTCCAGCATCCGCAGCTGATTCCCGAACTCAGTGTGCTCGACAATCTGATGGTCGCCAACCATCGCACGCTCCGCTATTCGGTGCTCGCCGAAATGATCGGCCTGCCCAGCGTGCGGCGCGCGGAGGCCGAGGCACGCCACGCCGCCATGCAGGTCGCCGCGCGCGTGGGCCTGAGCCCAAGCCTCGGCATGCTGACCGGCAGCCTGCCCTATGGGCATCGCAAGCTGCTCGAACTGGCGCGCGTGATCCTGATGGGCGCGCGCCATTTGCTGCTGGACGAACCGATCGCCGGCCTCAACGACGCCGAGATCGAACATCTCGGCCATGTCGTGCTCGAACTGCAGCGCGAACAGGGACTGTCGGTGCTACTGGTCGAGCACAACATGGGGCTCGTGCGCCGGCTGTGCAATCACGTCGTGGTACTCGACGCCGGCCGCGTGATCGCCGAGGGCACGGCAGACGAGGTGCTGCGTGACCCGCGTGTGCTGCTGGCCTATCTCGGCGAGGTGCCGGCCGATGCTTGAAATCAACGACCTGTGTGTCAGTTACGGTGCGATCCACGCGTTGCGCAACGTCTCGCTGAAAGTCGGCGCGGGGCAACTCGTCGGCATTCTCGGCGCGAACGGCGCGGGCAAGACGAGCCTGCTGCGCACCATCAGCGGCCTGGTGCGCGCGGGCAGCGGCACGATCCGTTTCGACGGCGCCGACATCGGCCGGACCAAACCCGAACACATCGTGCGGCTCGGCATCGCGCATGTGCCGGAAGGACGCGGCATGTTTCCCGACCTCACGGTGCGCGAAAACCTGCTGGCCGGCGCGCATACGCGCCACGCGCGCAGCGAGATCGCCGACGACTATGCGCGCATGCTCACGATGTTTCCGTCGCTTGCACGGCGCGAGAAGCAGGACAGCTCCACGCTCAGTGGCGGCGAGCAGCAGATGCTCGCGCTCGCGCGCGCGTTGATGTCGCGCCCCCGGCTATTGCTCGCGGACGAAATCAGTCTCGGCCTTGCACCCGTCATCACCAAGCAGGTTTTTGCGCATTTGCAGACGCTGCGCGAGCTCGGCATGACCATCCTCGTGGTCGAGCAGAACGCGCATCTGGTGCTGAAGCTGGCCGACCAGGTGTACGTGCTCAAGCACGGGCGCGTCGAAATGCAGGGCACCGCGCAAGCGATGTCGACCCATCCTGAACTAACCAAGGCCTATCTGGGCGAGTAGAAGGAGCGAGACGACGATGCGGGATTACGAATTAAAAGACCGAACCATGGGCCGTATCCTGGCCGACAAGGCGCAGCGTATTCCGGACAGGACTTTCCTGATCTGGCAAGAGCGCCGATACACCTACGCAGACCTGGAATCGATCACCAACCGGTACGCGAACGGCTTTATCGAGCACGGCGTCGGTCACGGCGATCACATCGCCGTGATGCTACCCAATTGCCCGGAGTTTTTCTGGGTCGTGTGGGGTTTGAGCAAGATCGGCGCGGTGGCGGTGCCGATCAATACCGCCGCGAAAGGCGAGCTGCTGCGCTATTTCCTCGAAAAATCGGATTCGGTGGGTTTCGTCGTCGATGAAGAATGGAGCGATCGGGTCGCCGCGATCAGAGGCGAGGTGCCGCAGATCAAGCAATATTTCTTCCACGGCGGCGGCCGTGTGCCCAAGCTCGCGGACAACGCGGAAAGCACGGTGCATGCGCTGTCCGAACTCGAATCGGATGACGCAAGCCAGCCGCCGCTCGACCGCGTCGCCTACGACGACACGCAGCTCATCATGTTCACGTCCGGCACGACCGGACCGTCGAAAGGCGTGCAATGCCCGCATTCGCAAGGTCATGCGGTGGGTCGCGCGCTGACGCTCGACTTCGGCTATCGGGAAGACGACGTGCTGTACACATGCCTGCCGCTCTTTCACGGCAACGCCGCGTATTACTCGTGTTATGCGGCACTGTGGGCCGATGCGGCCATCGCGCTTGCGCCGCGCTTTTCGGCGACACGCTTCTGGGACGACATTCGCAACACCGGCGCAACGCAGTTCAACACGCTCGGGGCGATGACCAACATCATCTGGAAGCTGCCGCCCGGTCCCCATGAACGCGCCACGAAGCTGCGCCTGTGCATGGCGGTGCCGGTACCCAAAGAGATCTACTCGGAGTTTCAGGAACGCTTCGGCGTGGTGCTGACTTCGGTGTTCGCGATGACCGAAAACTTCGCGATGACGCGCTTCACGCCCTCCGACCCGGCGGAGAAAGCCGGCTCGGCCGGCAAGCCGCGCGGCGAATGCGAACTGCGCATCGTCGCCGACGACGGCACCGTCCTGCCCGCCGGCGAGGTCGGCGAAATCTACATGCTGCCGCTCAAACCCGGCAGCATGATGAAGGGCTACTACAAGATGCCGAAGGAAACGGCACGCGAATTCGACAACGGCTGGTTCAAGACGGGTGACCGTGGGTATCTGGACGAAGACGGCTATCTGTTCTTCATGGACCGCAAGAAGGAAGCGATCCGCCGGCGCGGCGAAAATATTTCCGCGTATGAGGTGGAACTGATTCTGTGCCGCCATCCGGCGATTCATGAAGTGGCCGCGATTCCGGTGGCCTCCGAACTGAGCGAAGACGACGTGATGGTGTATGTCGTGCTGAAGCCGGGTGAGTCGATGACGCATGCGGACGTGGTGCATTTCAGCGCCGAGCACATGAGCTATTTCATGGTGCCGCGCTTTGTCGAGTTCATCGACAAGCTGCCCAAGACCGCCAGCGAAAAGCTCGAGAAATACAAGCTGAAACTTGATGCCGATGCACGCCGCGCGCAGCTTTGGGATCGTGAGCGCGAGGGGATCGAAGTACGCCGCTGATTGACAGGTTAGTAGCACGTCGCCAGTTCCAACGCGGCGACGTGCTGTGCGGTATCGAATCTAGATCTGTTAGCGCGAGAGGATGCGTTTGGCGAGCCGCAGATGCGGCGCGTCGAGCATCTTGCCGTCGAGCACGGCAACCCCGCCCTGCTGCTGGCCCAGTGCCTCGATGACCTGTTGCGCCCACCGCCGCTCTTCCGCCGTCGGTGCGAACGTGCGATTGATGACGGCCACCTGATCCGGATGGATCGCGGCCTTCGCGCCGAAGCCGTCGGCGCGTGCTGCCGCGCTTTCGGCGAGCAGTGCGTCCTGCGCGCGCACGTCGGTGAAGACCGCATCGATCGCCAGGCACTCCGTGGCAGCCGCGGCAAACAGCGTCAAATTGCGCGCGAACTGGAACGGCGCACGATAGGCCGGGTGAGCGTCGGTGCGGTTCTCGCGATTGTTCGCTACGCCGAGATCGGCGGCGAGATCTTCGCCGCCCCACAGCATGGCGTGCAATCTCGGCATGGGCGCGCGGAATTCCGACAGAGCCAGCACCGAAGCGGCAGTCTCGGTCACGATCGCGACGATCCGCAATGCGCCGGCCGCAAGACCGCTAGTACGCTCGAGCTGTTCGAGCGCTGCACTCAGCCGCTCGATATCGCGCACGCCGCAGGCTTTCGGCAACACGACGCCGGCAATCGCAGCGCCTGGCAGCGCGCCGATGTCATCGTCGAAAAACGGTGTCGACAAGGCATTGACGCGAATCCAGCAGCGCTCAACCGGTGCACCCGCCGCAGCCAGCGCAGCCATTGTGATTTGCCGCGCCGCCGGTTTTTCCGCGGGCGCAACCGCATCTTCCCAATCGAAAATCAGCGCGTGCGCGTCGCCTTGCAGCGCGCGTTCGATTTTGCGCGCGCTATCGCCCGGCACGAACAGCCACGATTGCGCCGCGCTCATGCCGGTGACCGATGCATGAACGCCGTACGCGTGCAGCGCGCGACTTCGACATTGTTCTGATTGAACGCCGTATGTCTGAACTCGACGATGCCCGCTCCTGGCCGCGACTTGCTCGCGCGCAGCGACAGGACTTCGGTCGTCACGTGCAGCGAGTCGCCATGAAAAACCGGCGCGGGGAAAGCGACGTCGGTCATGCCGAGATTCGCGATGGTAGTACGCAGCGTGGTCTCGGACACCGAGATGCCGATCATCAGCCCCAGCGTGAAAAGGCTGTTGACGATTGGCTTGCCGAACTCGGTCGAGGCCGCGAAATGCGCGTCGACGTGCAGCGGCTGCGGGTTCATCGTCATGTTGGAAAACTGCATGTTGTCCCATTCCGTGACCGTGCGCGTCAGCGCATGATCGAACCGCATCCCGACCGTGAATTCCTCGAAGTAAAGCCCACGCATATCCGTATCGCCCTTTATTTGTCGATGGACTCGGCCGCTGCTGCCGATACGTCAGTTGGCGCGGCCAGCGGCTCCAGCTGCACGAGCACCTGGCCGCGCGGCACGATTTCGTTGAGCGCGCAGCGGACTGCGGCGATTGTGCCGTCGCGCGGCGCGACCAGCGGAAAGATCAGCTTCATCGCTTCCATCACGACCAGCACATCGCCTGCCGTCACCTTGTCGCCCGCAGCGACACGAATTTCGGTCACCGCGCCCGGCATTTCCGAGGCCACTTCGCTACCCTGCACGCCCGCTTGCGCGGCCACGCGCGCTAACGCTTCGACTTCGCTGATGACCTGTACACGCCAGCGTGTGCCGACATAATTGACGAACAGGTACGTGCCGTCGGCGGTGAGCGTGTAGCGGCGCGGCACGCCATGGCGCGGCGTCAACAGCAGCTGATCGTCGGCGAGCACCCGCATCTGGAGATCGAGCGCGGCGTCGCCGCTGGTTTTCACGAGCCAACGCTCGCCATCGCGTTCGACACTGACCGAATGTTCGTCGCCGTCGAATGCGACCCGCATGCGTGCGGCAGCTCGCCGCCCCGCTGCGGCCATGAAGCGGTGTCCGCTCTGCCGTTGCCAGTAATCGGGACCTGGCGCCGCGCGAGCTGCGAGTGTATGCAGCACGGCGGCGCACATCGCATGGCGGAAGTCCGCGGGGTCGTCCTGCCAGCCGTGCGGAAATGCTTCCGCGAGAAAGCCGGTGGTCAACCGGCCCGCACGGAACAGCGAGTGATCGGCGATCGCGCACAACAGGCTCTGATTGGTGCCGATGCCGGCCGCCTCGAACGCACCCAGACCGGCGCGCAAACGCTCGACAGCCTGCGCGCGGGTCGCGCCATAGCCAATTACCTTGGCGATCATCGAATCATAATGTGGCGCGATTTCCGAGCCGCTTTCAATGCCGCTATCGACGCGCACGCCAGCCAGCGTCGGCTCGCTATAGCGCGCGACCGTACCGAACTCCGGACGATGTCCATGCGCCGGGTCTTCGCAATTGATGCGCGCCTCGATGGCCCAGCCTGTGACGCCGATCGCGTCCTGCTGCATCGGCAGTGGCTCGCCGGCGGCAATGCGGATCTGCAATTCGACCAGATCGAGGCCCGTGACCATCTCGGTCACCGGATGCTCGACCTGCAAGCGCGTATTCATTTCCAGGAAGTACGGCGTGTCGGCGTCCTCGGCGAGCACGAACTCGACGGTGCCGAGCGAGTCGTAGCCGATCGCGTTGCCGAGCTTCATGGCGGCGTCGAACAGCTTTTCGCGCACGGCCGGCGCGAGACGCGGCGCCGGCGCCTCTTCGAACACCTTCTGGTAGTTGCGCTGGATCGAACATTCGCGCTCGAACAGATGCACGAGGTTGCCGTGACGGTCGCCCGCGAGCTGCACTTCCAGATGACGCGGCCGCAGGATCAGCTTTTCGATCAGCACGCGCTCATCGCCGAATGCGCGCAACGCTTCCTGCTTCGCCATGCTCAATTGCGCGGCGAAATCGTCGAGGTCGTCGACGCGCCGCATGCCCTTGCCGCCACCGCCGGCGCTCGCCTTGATCAGCAGCGGCGCGCCGATGGCGCGCGCCTGTTCGAGCAGATGCTCAGGCTTCTGGTTATCGCCGTGGTAACCCGGCACGCATGGCACGCCCGCGTCGGCAGCGATGCGCTTCGATTCGATCTTCGAGCCCATCCGCTCGATCACGTCGCCGCGCGGACCGATCCACGCAATGCCGTGCTCGGCGCAGCGCTTGACGAGCTGCGTGCTCTCCGACAAAAACCCGTAGCCCGGGTGGATCGCGCTCGCGCCGGTTTCGAGCGCCGCGCGAATGATCGCGTCCGCGTCGAGATAACTGCGCGTGGCGTCCGCCGGGCCAATCCGCACCGCGACATCGGCCTCGCGAACATGACGCGCATTGCGGTCCGCATCGGAATAGACGGCGATCACGCGAATGCCCAGCCGGCGGCTGGTGCGTGCGATCCGGCAGGCGATTTCGCCACGGTTCGCGATAAGAATGGATTCGAACATAGTCGCCCTTACATCCGGAAGACGGGTGAAGGACCTGTCGCCGGCGTGTCGGCCGCCGCAAGGGCGAGACACAGGCCGATGACTTCGCGCGTTTCCGACGGCTCGATCAGCCCGTCGTCCCATAGGCGCGCGGTCGCATAGTACGGATCGCTTTGAGTGGTGAACTGCTCGCGCGTGACGCGCTCGATTTCGGCGATCTCGGCTTCGTCGGCGGCGGCTTTCAGGCTGCTGCGCCGCAGGTCGGTCAGCACCGTCGACGCGACGTCCGCGCTCATCGTCGCGATGCGCGAGTTCGGCCACGCGAACAGGAAGCGCGGATCGAAGCCGCGTCCGCACATGCCGTAGTTGCCCGCGCCGAATGAGCCGCCGATGATCACCGTGAGCCGCGGCACGCGCGCGGTCGCCATGGCGTAGACCAGCTTCGCGCTATGCCGCGCGATGCCGCCGCGTTCAGCTTCGGTGCCGACCATGAAGCCGGTGATGTTCTGCAGAAACAGCAGCGGAATATTGCGCTGATTGCACAGTTCGATGAAATGCGCGCCCTTCACGGCCGACTCCGAAAACAGCACGCCGTTGTTCGCGAGAATGCCGACCGGATAGCCGCACCAGTATGCGGTACCGCACACGAGCGTGCTGCCGAACTCGGGCTTGAATTCCTGGAACGCGGAATCGTCGACGAGCCGCGCGATCACTTCGCGCACTTCATACGATTCCTTCAAGCCCGGCGGCAGGATGCCGCGCAATTCGCCAATGTCGTAGCGCGGCGGCAAGACTTCGCGCACCGCGCCTGAAAGCGGCCGCGGCCGGTTCAGATTGGCGATGATGTCACGCACGCGCTGGAGTGCCTGCGCTTCGTTTTCCGCCAGATAATCGGAGACGCCCGACACGCGCGTATGCATCTCGGCGCCGCCGAGCGTCTCGCCGTCGACGATTTCGTTGATCGCCGCCTTGACGATTTGCGGACCGCCCAAATGAATGCGTGCCTGGCCGCGCACCATCACGACTTCATCGGCGAGCGCCGGTATATAGGCACCGCCTGCCGTGCAGCCGCCGAATACGGCGGCGATCTGCGGAATGCCCGCGGCCGACATCTGGCATTGCCGGTAGAACGTATTGCCGAAGTGGTCTTTGTCGGGAAACACGCGATCCTGTTCGGGCAGATACGCGCCGCCGCAATCGACCAGATAAATCACCGGTAAGCGGTGATGCTCGGCAATGTCCTGCGCGCGCACATGTTTCTTGACGGTCTCGGCGAAGAACGAGCCGCCCTTCACGGTCGCGTCGTTGGCGATCAGCATGCATGGCGTGCCCGCGATCAGGCCGACACCGGTAATCACGCCGGCCGACGGCACCGCGTTGCCGTACATGCCCCAGGCCGCGAGCGGCGACAGTTCGAGAAAGGGCGAGAGCGGATCGAGCAGCAGGTCGATCCGCTCGCGCGCGAGCATTTTGTTGCGCGCGTGATGCCGTTCGACCAGCCGTTCGCCGCCCCCCGCGAGTACATGCGCGTGGCGCTCGCGCAGTTCGGCAAGCAGCGAGTCGTAGTGCGCCTCGTTGTCCCTGAACGCCTCGGACTGGCGATCGATGCGGGAGAGGATGGTACTCACGCGGTGGCCAGCACGTAGTGGAAGTCGGTCACGCGGCCTTGCGGCGCATCAATGAACTCGACACGCACACGCGTGCCGGGCTGCAGTCTGGCCGCCGCCGCGGGTACGTCCGACAGGTCCATGCCGCGTACGAAGTTGACCATCGCGGTACTGACGCCGTCGAGCCGCACGTAGGCGATCGCATACGGCGGTGTGGGCAGGTTGTCGAATGCGGCGCTGACAATGGTCGCCGCCTCGATCGTGCCTTCCATGCCGGCGTCCACGTAGCCGTCGCATTTTTCAAAGCTGCGCTCGCAGTACGCGCGCGGCGGCAGATACGTCATGTCCGACGCACTGCAGCGCGTCGCGATGATCCGTTTCTCCTTCAGTCCGTCGAAGAAATGCGCGCCCACGTCGCCTACCGGATAGTTGTAGCGCACATGCCATTCGCCCGGAAAGGTGTGTGCATCGGGCGTTGCTGGACTCTTGCTCATAGAGGGTCTCCTGTCAGGCCGCGGGGGCACGGCGCGGCTCGTCGCTCAGCATCGTGACCGTGAAAAATTGCGTCGATCCGCCAATCGCGGTGGCGAGCGCGTTGTGTACGTTCTTGACCTGCATCGCGGCGGACCGGCCCATCACCTGGCGCGCCGCTTCCGCCGCGCGCACGAGGCCGGTTACGCCGATTGGATTCGTGCACAGCGTGCCGCCGGACGGATTCACGGCGATGGCGCCATCCATGTCGAATGCGCCATCGTCGCTCAGTTGCTGCGCGGTGCCGGGCTTGCAGAAGCCGAGCGATTCGAGCTGCGGAAACTGGAATGAACTGAACGGGTCGTAGATTTCGACCGTTTGCAACTCGCGCATCGGATCCGTGATGCCCGCTTGCCGGTAACACTCGCGCGCCGCCTGGCGCAATTCCGCGAAATCGGCGAAGTCGGTATCGGCGTGCGGACCCATGCGGTCGCCCATGAAGATGGTGTTCGACACGCCCGCGGTGCCGGTGATGAATGCGGGGCGTGTGCAGCGTTCGCGCGCGAGCGTCTCGGACGTGAGTACGACCGCCGCCGCGCCCGCCGAACGCGGACAGATATCGAACAGCTTGTAGGGCCACGAAATGCGCGGCGACGCGAGCACTGCCTCGATATCGATCGCGCCCTTCAGGTGCGCGGACGGATTGTTCAACGCGTTGCGGCGCGCGCGCACCACGACGTTCGCGTATTGTCGCTCCGTCGTGCCGTACTTATGCATGTAGCGCTGTGTCGCGAGCGCCGTCATCGTCACCGTGTTCAGTGCGAAGTCCTGCTCGTAGAAGGCGTCCCAGATCAGGTTCAGCACGAACTGCGCGTCCGGCGTTTCGGTGATCCGGTCGGCGCCCACCACCAGCACGGTGCCGTATTGCCCGGACGCGACATGCGCGTGCGCCGCCTGCAACGCCGAGCCGCCGGTCGCGCCGCCGGTGTGCACGCGCATGAACGGCTTGCCGCGCGCCCAGGTGTAATCGACCGCCCATTTGTCCGCGTCCGCGACACCCATGAAGGTGGTCGGCGCCATGGAAAACACCACTGCGTCGATTTGCTCGGGTTGCAGATTGGCATCGGCCAGCGCGAGCGCGACCGCGTCCTGGGCGAGTTCGGGGTAGGTCTGGTTGTCGGAGCGCGACCGGAATTCCGTCTGGCCAACGCCGATCACCGCTACGTTGTGCGCCTTCATGCCGCGATTCCTTCCATGACGACGAAGCCATGAGTCTGTTGTGCAAAGCCGGATACGCCGTGAGCGAGCGCGCGCTGCGCGCCGTCGACCTGATGGGCGCCCGCCTCACCGGCAACTTGCAGCGCCGCTTCGGCTGCGTTCAGCAAGCCGGTGCAGAAGAACGGGTTTTGCGCCCATGCGCCGCCCGACGGGCTGACGCTCACGCGCGCCGAGGCGCCGAGCGCGTGGCTGAAGGCCACGTCGGCCCACGCGTTTTGCGCTTCGAGTTCAATCACTTCGAGTTCGTCGACGCCATCGAGGCCCGCGCGCGACAGCACGTCCCGCAGGCCACGCCGGAAAATATCGAGTCCAGCCAAACGCTCGCCATCGAGCTGATAACGGTCGACACCCCACGCCATACCGGCAATGCGCGCGAGCGCCCGGTGTTCGGGATGCGCGCGCAGCCATTCACCGGACGCGAGCACCATGGCGACCGCGCCGTCGGTGACCGGCGCGCGATGCCCGGCGCGCAGCGGATAAGCGAGGCACGGTGAGCCCGCGATGTCGTCATGCCGCGGCAACGCACGCGCCACGGCGCGACTATTGCGAGCCGCTGAGCGCATGCGCTCAAGCACGCGTTCGGTTGCGGCCGCGGCGGAAATTGCGTACCGATGGGCCACCGCGCCGGCGAACAGGCCATCGGCGATCGCGAAGTTCAGGCCCACCGGCCGTAGAAAAAAAGGCTCGCCGCGCATCCGCGCGATGTCTTCGAGCGGCACGACCGAACTCTGGTTCGAGCTGACCACGAGGCCAAGCTGCAAGTGGCCCGCCGCCGCGCGCATCGCGCCGAGGTGCAGGCCGGTGAGGCCCGAATCGGTGACACGCATTTCGTCTTTCAGATAACCGCCCGAGGGCGCCGCGAGCAGCATGCTGCTGATGCCGCGCGCGTCGATTTCATCGCTTGCGGCGAGCGTCAGATGATCGATCTCGCGGCGTTCGATACCCGCATGGTCGAGCGCGGCACGCGCGGTGCGGTAGGCCATTTCCTCCAGCCGCAGATCGCCGATCGCCTCCGCGGCGGGATGAATCGCCACTCCCATCACATAGACATCCATATTGGACCTTTATTTTCCGTTTCGCGGATGAGGCCAGCCCTTGGCAGGCTGTTCCCCGAGCCACGCGCCCGTGACGGCCGCCCTGCTCCCGCCACGGAAGGCGAAGGCTGCAAGGCGTGCTTACGCGTTGTCTCCAGATCCCATCATAGCGGGCTGAATCTTGGCGGTCAATCTCCTAACCCGACGGTTAGTTTTCGATTTTTCGCTGCTGGATCACCCGTATATCCGGCGACTCAACCGTGTCATATCATCCAAACTAACCCAACGGTCAGTTCATTTTCTTGACAGACTGCCCGCCGTCCCCCTACCCTTTCCAAAGGAATCGGCACGCCCGGCACTGCGCCGTCAGCGTGGCCGTGCGCACAAAACCCGGAGACCTTATGAGTGGAACATTTGAAGGACCGACCTTCGAAGGCAGCGCGGTACGGCTCGAATGGATCGAGCGCGCCATTGCATTGATTACGCTGACGCGCCCGGCGCAGATGAATACGCTGTCGCTCGAACTGCTCTCCGAGTTCGATCACGCACTGGATCTCGTCGACAAGGAAAGCACCCGTGCGCTGATCGTCACGGGGCAGGAGCGCGCGTTTTGCTGCGGCGCGCATTTGCGCTATTTTGCGGGACCCGAAGCATCGATCCATCAACCGTTCGAGGCGCGCGACCATTATCTGGCCGATATCGCCGTGCTGTTCGACCGGCTCGAGGAACTGCACTTTCCGACCATCGCCGCGATCAATGGCTTTGCGCTCGGCGGCGGATGCGAGCTGGCGCTGTCGTGCGATTTCCGTGTAATTGCGTCGCACGCTAAAATCGGTTTGCCCGAAACCAGACTTGGCGCGGTGGCAGGCGCCGGCGGCGTGCAGAAATTGATTCGCCACGTCGGCCGCAGCCGGGCGCTCGACTGGATTCTGCGGGCCACCCATCTCGACGCGGCCACCGCGGACCGCTATGGGCTCGTGTCGGCCGTGGTGCCGGGCGACATGCTGCTGCAAGCCGCGCTCGATATCGCGCTGGAGATCCGCAAGCTCGGACCGCGCTCGGTCGCGCAATCGAAGCGCAGCATCTACGTCAGCGAAGACGCCGATCTGCGCACGGCGCGGCGCTTTGGTATCGAGGCCTTGTCGATGCTGGTGGGTGGCGACGAATGGAAAGAGGGCATGCAGGCCTTTTCCGAGAAGCGCGCACCGACCTTCGATTCCTGGTGAACCGTTCGCGGTGAGGCCAGTGCGCCCGCCTCTCTCTGAAGGAGTCATCGCGTGACAGCAGGCACAAGACTTCCTGGCACCCCCGAGCCGATGTTCACGTGGCGCGGCGCGGGCGGCATCGCGATTACGGGCGACGCGTGGGGCGACCCCGGCGGCCCGCTGGTCCTGCTGCAGCATGGTGGCGGCCAGACCCGGCACGCGTGGAAAGGCGCCGCGGAAAAGCTCGGCGCACAGGGCTATTGGGCCGTCGCGTTCGACGCGCGCGGCCACGGCGATTCCGACTGGGCGCCCGACGGCGCGTACGGCGAAGACGTGATGGTCGAGGATTTGAGGTGCGTGATCGCAGCGCTCGGCAGGCCGCGGGCCGCGCTGATCGGCGCATCGCTCGGCGGCGGAACCAGTCTGATCGCGGCGGGTGAAGGCCGCGTCGAGGCCAGCGCGCTGATCTTGGTCGATATCGCGCCGCGTGTCGAGATGGACGGCGCGGACCGGGTGCACAGCTTCATGACGCAGAAACCCGAGGGCTTTGCGTCGCTCGACGAAGTGGCCGACGCGATCGCCAGTTATCAGCCGCAACGCGCGCGACGGAAAAATCTCGATGGCCTCGCAAAAAACGTGCGGCTTGCCGCTGACGGCACATATCGATGGCATTGGGACCCGCGCTTCAAGCCTCATGAGTGGGACTTCGCGTTACGGCAGCAGCGACTCGAAAATTGCGCACGCCATCTGACGTGTCCGACGCTGCTGGTACGCGGCGCCTTGTCCGACGTGCTGAGCGAAGAAGGCGCGCGGGAGTTTCGCGCGCTATGTCCGCAAAGCGAATATGTGAACGTGATGGACGCCGGGCATATGGTGGCCGGCGACCGCAACGACGTGTTCGGCGACGCGCTGCTGGCGTTTCTGGATCGGGTCGTGCGCCGTGACGGTGGCTGACATATCCCTTGACGTATCCCTGTTCTCGCACTATGCCTGCGCGTCAGCCCGGGCTTGCACCCAGCAGGCCCGACAGCGCCAATGACGCATACCGTTGCGCAACTTCATCGACCGAAGCGTGGCCTGCGTGAAACCAGTCGAGCGTGCCATTCATCGCGCCGAGCAAAAAGAACCGCACGAAACGCAATTCGTCACTCCGCTTTTTCCGCCGCGGCGCCAGTCGCGCAATGATGTCGGCCCACACCGCTTCGTATTCGTCTCGCAACGGCAATTGCGCCGCCCGGATCGGCGCGGGCACGTGGCCAAAAATGCGGATGTTGGCCGACGTGTAGTCGTGCGATTCGAGCAACGCGCGCAAATGCGCGCGGACCGCCGTGCGAAATACCTGCTCGGGCGCCGCGTCTTGGCCCAATGCGTCAATCGACGCGCGCACCTCGGCGAATACGCGCTCGACGCCGATCCTCAAGACCTCGGACACGATCTCGTCTTTCGACGCGAAGTGGTAATACAGACTGCCGGCCTTCATCCCGCAAGCCGCCGAGATGTCACGCAACGACACGGCCGCGTAACCTTCTTTACGAAACAGGCGTGCGGCGGTATCGAGAATCGTGCGGCGCGAATCATTGGCTGCGGTTGTGGGCGCCGCCGACGTGCTGCCGCCGCTATCTTCCGAAGCGGCCGCCGTGGCTGACATGGCGGAAACAGGTGTGCTGACCATGGACGTCATACCATCCGCTTCGCAACTTCTTCGAGCATCACCTCGGTCGCGCCGCCGCCGATCGACTGCACACGCGCATCGCGCACCATGCGCTCGATCGGCGCTTCACGCATGTAGCCGAAACCGCCGTGAAACTGCTGGCATGCGTACATCACTTCGTTGACGAGTTCTCCGCACAGTGCCTTGAGCATCGAGACTTCCGCGACAACCGTTTGCCCCTGCGCATCGCGCCATGCCGTGTTGTAAAGCAGTTGCCGCGCCGCTTCCACCTGCGAGAGCAGCATCGCCATCTTCTGACGGATCGCCTGTTTTTCCCATAGCGTTTGACCGAAGGCCGTGCGCTGGGTGACGTAAGCGAGCGTGATTTCGATTGCTTTCGATGCTTCGCCCAACGCCTGGGCGCCCAGCGTGATGCGCTCGTTCTGCAGATTCCTGACCAGTGAATAGAAGCCCTTGTTCTCTTCGCCAAGCAGGTTTTGCACGGGCACGCGGCATTCGTCGAACACCAGTTCGGCGGTATCCGACGACAACCAGCCCTGCTTTTTCAGCGGCCGCGCGACCGAGAATCCGGGCATGCCCTTCTCGACGATGAACATTGAAATGCCGCCGTGACTGCGGCCCGGGCCGCCGGTTTTGGCCGCGACAAAATAGACATCGCCGTGCACGCCGTTGGTGATGAACATCTTCGCGCCGTTCAGCACGTAATGGTCGCCCTCAAGGCGTGCCGTGGTGCGCATCGACGCCAGATCGGAACCTGCGCCTGCTTCCGTCATGGCGACGGCGGCGATCTTGCGGCCCGCGACGAGATCGGGCATCAGCCGTTCGAGTTGCGCGGGATTGCCCGCATGCTGAAGATGCGGCGACGCCATGTCCGTATGAACCAGCACCGTGATCGCAAAACCGCCAAAGGTGGAGCGGCCCAATTCCTCGGCAAGCACCACGGTGCCGAGCACATTCATTGCCGCACCGCCAAATGCCTCGGACTGCCGGATACCGAGAAAACCCTGCTCGCCCATCTTGCGCAGCAGCTCGCGCGGCACATAGCCGTCGATCTCCCACTGATCCGCGAAGGGCAGCACCTCTTTGGCGATAAAGCGGCGTATCGCGTCGCGCAACATGCTGTGCTCTTCGCTGAAATAGGGCGAACGTTGCTGCTGATCAGGGAAATCCTCTGCGCCCACACGTGCCTCCGATGCTTGACTATCTAACAAACGTTAGGTAGATTTTCACACGCCAAACGGCAATCGTGCAATCAGAAAAAAGATGCAGGAGACACCGCATGAGCTCCACCGATACGCTGAGCACGTTGCTTGCCGAGCCGCTTCTCCCGTGGCCTGAACAATGGCGCGTCCCGCAACAGGCCGCCTTGCTCGCGCAAGCGCGCGAAATCGAACGTGTCGGCGGTCCCGACGCCTACTGGGAGTGGGTGGCGAAGAAATTCCGCTGGATGCGCCCATGGAACAGCGTGCGCGACGGCAACTTCCCCGAATTCAAATACTTCCCCGGCGGTATGCTCAACGTGTGCGACAACTGCGTCGATCGCTACGCAGAAGATCCGCATTACGCAGCGCGGCCGGCCATCACGTGGGAAGGCGAGCCGGGCGACAGCGCCACGCTCAGCTATGCGCAACTGCGTACCGCCACCGCGCGCTTTGCGAACGGGCTGCGCTCGCTCGGCGTCGCCCAGGGCGACGTCGTGGCGATCTATCTGCCGAACATGCTGGAGTCGTTTGTCGCGATTCAGGCGTGCAATCGGATTGGCGCGATTTATACGGTGCTGTTCGCCGGTTTTTCGGCCGATGCCGCCGCGCTAAGACTGCAAACGTCGCGGGCTAAAGTACTGGTCACCGCAAACGCCAGCTATCGGCGCGGCAAGCAGGTGCCCTTGCTCGAAAACGCCCGCAAGGCGCGACGCACGGCGCCGGCGTTGGAGCGCATCGTCGTGATCGATCGCACCGGGGCGGCGCCCGCGTTGCAGGATGGCGAGACCGGTTATCGGGAGCTGGTCGACGCGCAGTCCGACGATTGTCCGTGCGTACCGCTCGAGGCCAACGCACCGGCATTTCTGATTTTTACGAGCGGCACCGAATCGAAGCCCAAGGGCGTGGTGCATAGCGTCGCCGGATTTCTGCTTGGCACGTGGGCGAATGTCCAATGGCAGGTTGGGCCCGCAGAAGACGACATCTATTGGTGCGCGGCCGATGTCGGCTGGTTGACGTTTCCGATTCAGGCCGTGATCGGCGGTCTCGCGCATGGCGCGAGTCTGGTGTGCTACGAAGGCGCACTCGATACGCCGGGCAAAGATCGCTTCTATCAGATCGCCAACAAGCATCACGTCACCAAGATTCTGATCGCCCCGACCGCGTTGCGTATGCTGCGCGCGCTCGGCGACGAGGTGGCGAAGGCTAATCGGATCGATGGCTTGCGGCTGATTACCACGCAAGGGGAACCGCTCGATCCGGAAACGTATCACTGGACCTCGAACACGCTCGGCGATCAGTTGCCGATCGTCAACGCATACGGGCAGACCGAGACCGGCTCGACCTGGACGTATCCCGTCTTCGGCGTCGAGCCGTTGAAAGCGGGTTCATGCGGCACGCCCGTGCCGGGACACGCGTATCGGGTGTTGCTCGAGGATGGATCGATTGCCCCGGTCGGTGCTAAAGGCGCGCTGGTGCTGACGGCGCCTTTCCCTACGCTCGCCCGCACGGTGTGGGATAACCATGAGCGCTATCTGACGACGTACTTCGGCCGTTATCCCGGCGTGTACAACACGTCCGATGAGGCCGTGGTCGATAGCACCGGGCAGTTGTGGGTGCTCGGACGCGGCGACGATGTCATCAACGTTGCCGCGCATCGGCTGAGTACGATGGAGATCGAATCGGTGGTCGCGTCGCAGCCCGGGATTGCGGACGCGGCGGTGGTCGGCGTGAACGACCCGCTCAAGGGCACGGTGCCCGTGGCGTTCGTGACCTTGATGGCTGGGGCACCGGTCGAAGCGACTGTCGAGCGGATTTGCGTGGCGGTGAGCGAGGCGATCGGGAGTATCGCGCGCCTGGAGCAGGTGTTTGTCTGCAAGGCGCTGCCCAAGACACGCGCGGGGAAAACCGTGCGGCGGCTATTGAGAGAGATTGCCGAGACGGGCGAAGCGAAAAGCGATTTGACGGGGGTCGAGGATGTCGAGGTGGTGGGGAATCTGATTCGGGAGGTGGCGGCGGGGAAGCGGCCGTAGCGTTCAGCACTTCGGCCACGACCTGCCCGCTGTTGCGATAGTCCATCCAGACTGACTGGCGAGCTCCCGTTCTCGAATAACCAGACGGCCTACATTCCCAACGCCTCGAGCCACGGAAATACTTTTCCTGCCGTCTTGCGCTGATGGCGCGACCGGTGCAGCGCCACCGGTCTCTCACACGGCAGGAATCGTCCGCGTCCCACGGCATCGGCGACGGCGCCGCTGGCCCGCTCCCACACCACCTCGCCGCGCGAGATCGTGATGCCCGGCCAGGCGCGCACCGTGCGCCCCTCATACGGCGTGTAATCGACGTTGTGATGCAGGTCCGCATTGCGAATCGGACGAGGCTCGAACGTGTCCCAGATCACCAGATCGGCGTCCGAACCGATGGCAATGGTCCCCTTCTGCGGATACAGGCCGTAGAGCTTCGCCGGCCCCGTCGAGGTCATCTCGACAAAGCGATTGACATCGATTCGCCCACCCAGCACGCCCTCGGAAAACAGCAGCGCGAGCCGCGTCTCCAGACCTGGAATGCCGTTGGGAACCTCGTTGAACGACGCGTGCTCGCCGTGCACCTTCTTGCCATCCGGACCATCGAAGCGAAACGGCGCATGATCCGATGAAAACACGCTGAACACGCCGTGATCCAGCGCGCGCCAGACGGCGTCCTGATTCGCGGCATCGCGCGGCGGCGGACTGCAAATGCATTTCGCGCCTTCGAAACCCTCGAGCGCGAGATCGTCTTCGGTTAGAAAAAGATATTGCGGGCAGGTCTCGGCGTAAATCGGCGCGCCGCGCCACTGCGCCTGCTGAATCTGCTCGATCGCCTCGCGGCCGGATACGTGCACGATCAGCACCGGCGTATCGAGCAGCTCCGATAATGAAATGGCGCGATGCGTCGCCTCCCGCTCGACCACCGGCACGCGCGAGAGCGCGTGATACGACGGCGCGGTGAAGCCGCGCTCCAGCATCCGCTCGGTCAGCCACGCGATACAGTCGGCGTTCTCGGCATGAATCATCGTCATGGCCTGCTCGCGCCGCGCGACGGCCAGCAGATCGAGAATCTGCCGGTCGTTCAGCTTGAGCGCGTCATACGTCATGTAGATCTTGAACGACGTATAACCACGCGCAATCAGATCGGGCAGTTCGCGTTCGAGCACATCCGGCGTCGGATCGGTGACGATCAGATGGAACGCGTAGTCGACCAGCGCGCGGCCTTCCGCGCGGCTATGGTAATCGTCGACGGCTTGCTGCAAGGTGCCACCGCGCTGCTGGCAGGCGAACGGAATCACCGTCGTCGTGCCGCCGCATGCAGCCGAGCGGGTGCCGCTTTCGAAGTCGTCGGCCATCACGGAGTCGTCGCCGGTGGGTTGGTCGAGGTGGCAGTGCGCATCCACGCCGCCTGGCAGCACCCAACGCCCGGCCGCGTCGATCTCGCTCGCGCCGCAGGGCAGATTTGCGCCGAGCATGACGATCACGCCGCCGACGATGCCGATGTCGGCCTCATAGACGTCCGCGCCAGTCGCAATGCGCGCGTTGCGCACGACCAGATCGAGGCACACGTCGTCTTTCATGCGGCCTCCGAAACGAGCCGTTTGGCCGCCGCGGCTTCTTCGCGAATCAGCGCAAGCACATGACGCTTGAGATCGTTGAAGCGCGGCGACGTGATATCGCGCGGGCGCGGCAGATCAACCGGAATCAGTTCGCGGATGCGACCGGGCCGATGCGTCATCACGGCGACCTGGGTGCCGAGCAGCAAGGCCTCGTCGACGCTGTGCGTGACGAACACGATGGTCGAGCGCGACTTCTGCCAGATCGTCACGAGTTCTTCCTGGATCTCCGTTTTGGTTTGCGCATCGAGCGCGGCAAACGGCTCGTCCATCAGGATCACGCCGGGGTTGAGCAGCAACGCGCGCGCGATACCGACGCGCTGGCTCATCCCGCCCGACAATTCCGCCGGATAGTGATGCTCGAAACCCGTCAGACCGACCAGATCGATATACGGCTGCGCGAGCGCGCGCCGCTCCTTCTTCGAACGGCCTTGAAGCTTGTGATAGAACGCGACGTTTTCCCATACCGGCAGCCATGGCATCAGCGTGGCCTGCTGGAACACCATGCCGCGATCGGCACCCGGCGCATCCACCGCGCGCCCGCCGACGCGTACCGTACCGCTCGTCGGCTTCTCGAAGCCGGCGATCATGTTGAGCAAGGTCGACTTGCCACAGCCGGACGGGCCGAGCAGGCACAGCAACTCCTGTTTCTCGAGACTCAATGAAACGTGATCGAGTGTCACCAGTTTCGTGCCGCGTTTCGCATCGGCGAAAACCTTGGTGATATTGTCGAATTCGACATAGGACATGATGGGCTCCTTCGATTACGTTCGTTCAGTGACGGCCGGCGGCGGCGCCGCGGCGTTGCCAGTGGAGCACCGAGGCCATCAGGCGCCTCATGCCCAGATCGGACAGATAGCCGAGCAACCCGATGCTCACCATTGCCGCGATCACGAGGTCGTAGCGCAGGAAGTAATACGAGTCCCACAGCACGTAGCCCAGCCCGCTCTTTACCGCGACCATTTCCGCGGTCACGGTCAACATCCACGCGGAGCCGATGGCGATGCGCAAGCCCGCGAAAATACTCGGCAGCGCGGACGGCAGAATGATGAAGCGCAGCAATTGCAACTGGGTCGATCCCATCATCGCGGCCGCGCGAATCAGGTTGCGATCGGCGTTCTTCACGCCATGAATCGTGTTCATCAGAATCGGAAAGAACGCGCCTAGAAACACGAGGAAGATCGCCGGCTTGTTGGCGATGCCGAACCAGATGATGGCGAGCGGGATCCACGAGACCGGCGGAATCGGCCGCAACATCTGCAGCGTGGGCTCGATCGCCTGTTCGACCCAGCGCCACCAGCCGATCGCCACGCCCAGCAGAATGCCGGACAGCGCCGCGATCGCGTAGCCCGACAACACCCGCGCGAGACTCGCGGCGGCGTCGACGATCCAGCGGCCGCTATCGGCCTGCGACGAACCGTCGATCGCGAAGAGCCAGTCGGCCCACGTTGCGATGACTCGCGAAGGCGCCGGCAGCAACGAGGCCGGAATGATCCCCGAGCGCGCGAACACTTCCCAGAAGACGAGCAGCGCGACCGGCACGAAAAATCTGATGAAGCCCGCACGCGCCTGCGCGCCGGACTTCGCGAGCACGCGGGCCAATGGGGACCTCCGGCTGGCGGATGCAGTGTCGCCGTGATCGGCTTGCTCGGGCGTGGCGGATGCTTGTGACATGAATGCGCTCCTTAGTAACCCAGCGCGCTCTTCGGCTGGCCGGTCGCTTCGCTCAGGAACGTGTAGTTCATGTTCTTGTCGATGGCAGGCGCGACGTCGGTCGACACGTAATGCAGGTCCTTCATCATCTTCGCGATCGCTACCGTCTGCGTGCGATACATGTGGTAGTCGGGGTAGGAATTCTTCAACGATTCGACAGCCACGGTCTTATCGAGCGCGGTGTACTTGTTGATCGAATCGAGCCAGCCGGTCTGATCGGTCTTCAAACTGTCGACCATCTTCACGACGGCCGCGACGGTTGCCTTGACCGCTTCCGGGTGATCCTTGATCACGTCGGAGCGTGTGACGATCAGGTTGCTGAGCTTGCCGGCCGCCTGGTCATACGGAAAGTCGAACAGTTTGCCCGCGCCGGACAGGCGAATCTGCGAGGCGAACGGTTCGACCGAGCACACCAGATCGATCTCGCCGCGCTGCAACGCGCCGACATGGTCGGCCGGGTTGGGGATATTGATGAACTGCACGTC
Source organism: Paraburkholderia fungorum (assembly GCF_046027605.1). Taxonomy (GTDB): domain Bacteria; phylum Pseudomonadota; class Gammaproteobacteria; order Burkholderiales; family Burkholderiaceae; genus Paraburkholderia; species Paraburkholderia fungorum_F. The sequence continues at coordinate 169,154 of NZ_JAQQEF010000010.1, read as the reverse complement.
CTTGTTCGGATCGATGCCGTGCATCTGCAATTCGCCGCGCATGTGCAGGTCCTGCGCGTTGCCGCGCGAGGCCGCGACCTTCAGCGGCGAGCCCTTTGCCTTCGCGTCGGCCACCAGTTTCTTCAGACCAGCCCAATCGTCCTGCTTCAGGTTCAGTCCACTGCGCATCAGGATTTCCGAGCCGCCGTTCACCTGGCCGGATACCGCGACCACATCGAGCCCGCGATCCAGCGCGGTAACGAAATGCAGATACGTGACCTGCCCGATGTCGACGCTGTGCGACACGAGTGCCGTCAGCACGTCGTTGCCCGAGGTGAAGTTGATGGTTTCGATCTTCGCGTCCTTGGTGAACTGCGGCACCAGTGCCATAGACAGACACTGCGCGCATTTCGCGAAACCGAGTTTCACTTCCGGTTTCGCGCCGTTCGACTGCGCGTGAACGGGCGACGTGACGGCCAGCCCGACGAACGCGGCGGCGATCAATGCTTGACGAAACATGGGTGTTTCTCCTCGAAGATAGGCGCCCGAATGGGGTGATGCTTCGATAGAGCAACATGTGTGCCAACAATTGATTATTGGATTGTATGCAAAACAATTGGTCTATGTATTCGCTTTGGCGGCACGCCGGAGCGGGTTGTCCATTGTGAATCGGCGTCGAAATTCTTCATTGAAGCGCGATAAACCAGCCGCACGCGATGTTCCGCCGTGGTGCGAGCCACGCTATCTATCGGTGCGTCTCGCCCATGTATGGTCTGAACATGAGCCAATCTGGAAAGCACTGCACGTGAATTTATGTACACAAACAGGCAGGCGATTGTTCTATCACTGACGCGGACTTCCAGATAACAAACCCGTAATGCTTTCGACGCTTGCCGGTAAGAGTCATTCGAGCAGAATCGTCACATAGCGCCGTTCACCGGAAACGCCGTTCACCGGAAAATTCCCGAACCGCAACCCGTTCTTTTTGTGTGGAGTACATATGCGACTTATTGTGTGGGGCCACGTTGCGGTCATATCGGGTCTGGTCATGATGCTCGCCGGCTGCGCCGCGACCAGTGGCGATTCAAATCTGAGTGCGGCGCGCAGCCCGCAGCTGCCTGAGTCGTACCCCTGCCAGAGCATGCATGTTAAGGCGATGAGCTGCCCGCTCGGGTAGCGAATCCGGTTGCGCGCTCAATTACGACCGCCTTTCTGTAACCCACAAACTAACTTTCCGCCACGTTAGGTGCACAAGAAAACACGCGGGAAAGGGTACAAAGTAGAGCGCTCTCAAGGAGCACAGTTGCAGCAGACAGAGCGAATTGTCGACTTTTGCAAGTTTCCTGGCGAATATCACGGCTTCGAAAACTGGTATATGCGTCAGTTTGCCTCAGCACCTCCCCGAGCAGCGAAGGTGCGTCTTTATCTGGAGTAGTGATGTACGCAGAAAGTATCGACAAGTTCGCGAAGGTGGGTGCTCACAAGGCGTCGACTGTACGGCGATCGCCGCTGGCGTTTCTGATTGGTGCGGCAATGGCGGGAGCCTATATTGGCTTCGGCGACATTCTCATGTTTTCGGTTGGCGCGCACGTCGGGCCGGCCTACGTGCACCTCGTGATGGGTGCCGTATTTGCGTGTGCCCTCACAATGGTCGTGTTTGCCGGGTCCGATCTATTCACGGGAACGGCAATGTACATGCCGTTGGCCGTATTGAAAGGCGAGACGGGGATCGGCAGCATGTTCGCAGTGTGGGTGATATGCTGGATCGGCAATCTCATCGGCGCCATTATCCTGGCGGCGATTCTGCACGCAGCAGGCGGCGGCGTTCTATTGACTGACGGTTCAGATGCATTCTTCAAGGCCGTGGAAGCAAAGATGTCTGCCCCGGATCTCCCTCTGTTCGCCAAGGGCCTTCTGTGCAACTGGCTGGTTTGCCTCGCGATCTGGATGGCCGCACGTACGACGAACGACGGCGCAAAGCTCGGGCTGATCTTCTGGCCGATTTTCGCATTCGTTGCAAGCGGCTTCGAGCACAGCGTCGCAAACATGTTCGCGTTTGCGCTTGCATTGATGGCTGATCATCCCGCCTCGATCACGCTCGCAGGGGCTATCCATAACGAATTCTTCGTGACCGCGGGCAATCTGGCAGGCGGTGCGATCTTCATGGGCCTTGGCTACTGGCTGCAGGAAGGCGGCATCGGCCATGCATCTCAAGCTCGCGTGCCGGCAGCGGAGCAGGCTCGAACCCATTGACCGGGAAACGCTTGCCGCGTCATTGAAGATGGATACTTTTGTGCGCGGGCTGCGCTTGCGCGCCGCCCGGCTCAAACCCCAATCCGGAACAGCACCGACTTCTCCTGCGTCTATTCATCCAGCCAGTTTGCGCCGAATTCGCGCTCATCAAGCCGGATCGCTTATATCCGCCGAACGGCGCGTCCATCAATGAATACAGGCCGCCGTTGATCACCACGCCGCCGGTACGCAAACGCGGTGTCATGTCATAAGCTCTGGCCCGCTCGCCGTCCGCTGCACCAACGGTGACGAACTCACACACCCCTCGCTGCATGACGACGACGTGGTCGATCCGGCCCGTGTGCCCTCCATCGCGCTGCAACAGTTCGACCCGGCCACGTTGCAACTGGCAGTCGGACCGGCGGCCGGCGGCGCATGGCGCAATAGCGCACACGGCAATTTCATTCAAAAGTTCACGCAAGCATATGAAATAAAAGAAGTTGCGTCCGAAAATCCACTGTATGAAAAGCCGCCGGAGCGGCGTTATTGACGCGATACCTTTGTTGCCAGCCGCGAAGCTCCGTTACTAACCGGCCTTACGACCGGTACTTGCCGGCCATCGCGGGTGCGTACAGCGCACGCCCACACCATGCTAAGCAACTACGAGGAAAGCGAAATTGGATCAGCGTAAGTTAGGACATACAGGTATCAGTGTCGCGCCATTTGCTCTGGGCGGAAATGTTTTTGGGTGGACTGCCGACGAAGCCACCTCGTTCAGCATTCTGGATGCCTTTTCGTCGTCGGGTTTCAACCTCATCGATACAGCCGACGTCTATGCGAACTGGATTCCAGGGCTGAAGGGCGGCGAGTCCGAGACGATCCTGGGAAAATGGCTGGCCCGCAGCGGCAAGCGGGACAAGGTCGTGCTTGCTACCAAGGTGGGCATGGAGATGGGACCGGGCCAGAAGGGCTTGTCGAAGCAATACATCACCGAGGCCGTCGAGGCGTCATTGCGGCGGCTGAACACGGACTACATCGATCTATACCAGTCGCATGAGGACGATGCCGGGACTCCGCTCGAGGAGACCCTCGACACCTACGATCGTCTGATCAAGCAAGGCAAGGTGCGAGCCATCGGTGCTTCGAACTATACGGCGGCGCGACTCGAAGAAAGTCTCAAGGTCAGCAGCAGCAAAGGACTCCCTGCATATCAGACACTCCAGCCGCATTACAACCTTTACGACCGGGCCGAATTCGAAAGTGCTGCCCGGGGTGTGTGCGAGAAGTACAACATCGGCGTGCTCTCGTACTTTTCGTTGGCAAACGGCTTCCTGACGGGCAAATACCGCACGTCTGGGGACCTGGCTAACAGTGCGCGTGGCGATTCGGTCAAGCCCTACCTGAACCCGCGAGGCATGCGCATTCTCGCGGCACTCGACGAAGTGGGACAGGGTCTGGGCAAGACACCCGCACAGATCGCACTGGCCTGGTTGATCGCGCAGCCGACCGTTGCCGCACCGATTGCCAGCGCCACCTCGCTCACTCAACTGGACGACCTGATGGCAGCCGCACAGGTGCGCCTGCCTTCCGAGGCGATTGCGATGCTCAACAAGGCTAGTGCCTAGTACGCTGAACGGTCGGCATGGTTGACGCGCCGGATCCCACGATAAACCGTCTGCCGGGTCCGACCGACCGTTTTACCCCGGCCGAAATGCGCCTCGATACGCTGCGGATGATCTGGCTGATGCGGTGGCATTCGTGCCGCGAAGTGCGGCCGTCAATCGCGCGGCCACCGAGGCGCTCATCATTGCGCGCGACATGCAGCGTCACGTTACGATCCCGACAATCGTTCACCAAGTCGCGGGCGTTCGTAAGCCTCGCCGGCACTGCTGTCTTCACCTGGTCGCCTGGCACGTAGTCCAGCAGCCGCAACGCGTCGGCCGTTTCGGCGAAACCATCCGCGCGACCCGCGGCAGCTCGCTCGCCGCGAGCTTCGCTGCGTATATTCCACACATCAGCGACGCTCCGCATCACGAGAACCGGTCGGGCCGTAAGCTTCGGGTCGTGTAGGTGTTGAGCCGGATACACGGCCGCCCAGCGCGCAGGATATTGCGACTTGTGACGGTGCACTCATCGACTACAAATGGTGAAGTGCGCCGAAATTGTGCATCGTCGCCGTGCCGTCTCAAGAGCGATCGGGCCACATAGCTGGCGCTCGCCCGCCATTCGTACCCGGATAACTATTGGCACATAATTTGCACGCAATTCGAAGACACCCGAAGGTATGGACATTATCGCGAGAGAGCACGCGCTCCCTTCAGCGGACAGGAGGTCTCAAGAAATGCAACGCGGATCACAGACTCGACGTAAAAGTGACGCCAATGTACATAGCATCGTTCGAGAAGATAAAAGCTCCGTCCAGGTTTTGCTGCGCGCGCTTTCGCTGCTTGAAATCCTCGCCGAAGATGATCAGGGTTACAGATTAATTGATCTGTCGGAACGAACGGGCCTGCCGGCATCGACCGTACACCGATTGTTGACCACCCTGGAGCAGAGGCGCTTTGTCTGCTTTCAACGCGACAGGGCGTTATGGTTTGTCGGTGCGCAGTGTTTCTCGGTCGGCGCTGTGTTCGGAGGGCGCCGCCAATTGACCGAACTGGCTACGCCAGCCATGCGCCGCCTGCGCGACGCCAGCGGCGAAACCGTCCAGCTAGGCTGTGTCGACGAACACGACATGCTGTTACTACTGCAAATGCAAAGTCGCGAAATGATGCACGCGTCGTCCAGACCTGGAAATCGGACTCCGTTAGCATGCACGGCTATGGGCAAAGCCGTTCTCGCTGCGATGTCAGACGCGGAAATTGCATCGTTCGTGCAGCGCGGTGGTTTACAACGGCTCACCAGTCAATCGATTGCCCGCCCGACCGCATTGCATAGCGAATTGCAGGAAGTACGCCGTGTGGGCTATGCGATGGATAATGAAGAGACTTCTCTGGGGGTACGCTGCGTGGCTGCGCCCATTTTCGATGAATTGTCGATGCCGGTAGCCGCCCTTAGCGTAGTGGGTTCGACACTGCGTGTGACGATGCAGCGCATGGAAGAACTTGGCCACGCCACGATACTCGCGGCGCGAGAAATCACGATCGCCTTCGGTGGCAGGCAGCCAGCCGACGTGTTGTCAGCGCCGGGGCTGCCCGCCACTGCCCGCTAAAACACGTGCTGCAGACCAGCACGCAGGGCGACCTGCCGATTCGTGCTGGAGGCGCTAAAGCCCGTGATCTGCGCCTGTTGCGCATCGCCCACTGCAAGCTGATACACCGCCAGCGCATACACCGTGGTCCGCTTCGAAAGCGAATAGCTCGAAAAGAGATTGAACTGATGGTAGCGGGGATGCTGACCGGTGGCGTCCACCTTGCCCGTCACATAGCCATAATCGGCAGCGACTAGCGCCGCGGGCGTGATCTGCCAGCCTGCGCCGGCTTCGGCCGTACCGAAGCTGACGTCCTGGCCGCCGCTGCCGTCCTTGAACACCACACCCGACACATTGCCAAGTAACTTGAGCTTGCCGATCGTGTAAGCGGCACCCAGTGCCGCAATCTTCTGGCTCGACGCCGCGGCAACATAGTTGCCGTAGATCACGTTGGTGAAAGTAGGGGTGTTCTGGTTGCCCTGCACCGCGGTCTCGGGATTGTGAATGTCGAGATACGCACCCCCGACATGCAGCGGACCGCTGTCATAGCCCGCAGCCACGCTCCAGACCTGATCCTCGCCATACTGTCCCGGCACCCCGCCCAGGCTGTACAGGCCGGAGAAGTGGAAGCCGCCATAGTCGGTGCTGGCAAACTTGATGCTACGGTCGACCACGAAGCTATTGTTAATGTTGTCGACGTCTTCCGCGTGCGAGAAATACGCGCCGCCCCAAGTCCCGTTGGCGGCCAGCGGCTGCACATAGTCGACGACCAGGTCATATTGGCGCCCGAAAGTCAGCGTGCCGAATGTGCCGGACAGGCCCATGAATGCTTGTCGTCCAAACAATCGACCGCCTTGACCCAGCTCGCCCGAGTTCAGGTCGAAGCCATTTTCCAGCGTGAAGATCGTCTTCAGACCTCCGCCGAGATCTTCCACACCGTTGAGCCCCCAGCGGCTACCGGTGGGCATGCCGCTGACGGCCTGCAGACTGCTTTTGCCGCCCTGATTGTTGGCGTAGGACAGTCCATCGTCCACCGCGCCGTACAAGGTCACGCTGCTTTGCGCGTGGACAATACCGGTGCTCAATGCCAGCAATGCGATCATTTGAAACGACGCTTTCGGCAACAGATGCTTCATGATTAAGGCTCCAGGATAGAAGTTTGTGACGACTTTGAAGTCGTCCTAAGTTATCCCGCTAAAACCTGAGCAATAGCGCAATTCTGCGCCGTGGAACTGCATCTATAAGTCGTTTAAAAACAGTGGCATAGAAGAACAATTCAGCGAAATTCCGGGCCTCGGCGGCAGGTTTTTTGCCGGGTGTGTCGCCTAGGATCCTTCGAGCTCTTCCTGATCGATGAATTCGCTAGTAGGCCAAAATATAAAAAAACCGGGGCATAGCCCCGGCTCTTCATTTTCATCCGCGCGCCGCGCTCTTCTTATCAAAGGTCTTCGCTTTTCAAGACCTTTTGGTCGATCGCACCGAAAATCGAATGCCCTGCACTGTCCAGCATCTCGATGCGAATCGTCTCGCCAAACTGCAAGTAAGGCGTCTGCGGTGTGCCGGCATCCGCGGTTTCGAGTGCGCGCCGCTCGATGATCGTGGCCGAACCCACCTCTCGCTGCGAGTTGGAGAACGTGCCAGAGCCAACGATCGTGCCCGCTCTCAGGTTGCGCCGGCGCGCCGCATGCTCGATCAGCTTCGGAAAAGTGAAGTGCATGGCTTCACCGCCGGGATGGCCGAACCACTCGCCATTGCGCGATACTCGCATGGGCAATTCGATGCGGCCCTCGCGCCATGCGTTACCGAGTTCGTCGGGCGTGACCGCAACCGGCGCGAAACTGGTCTCGCCCTTCGCATTGATGAAACCGAACCCGCCCGCAGTTTCGCGAGGCGCATACGCACGCAAGCTGATGTCGTTGAGCAGCATGACCAGCTTGATATGCTTAAGCGCGTCCTGCGCGAGGACCCCCATTGGCACATCGTCGAGCACCACGGCGGCCTCGCCCTCGAAGTCGATATCGTCGCCTTCGGCAGGCAGGCGCACTGGGTCATGCGCGCCGATGAAGTCATCTGACGCACCTTGATACATCAACGGAAATGCCGGCAGTGCAACTGGCGCCGACGCGTTGGCAGCACCATTGATAACCCGCATGTGATTCGGAAAGCCCGAGCCATCCAGCCATTGATAGGCGCGCGGCAGGGGCGCACCGCAAGCGCGGGCATCGAAGGCAGTGGCATCGTCCAACTGCCCGTCATTGAGCTGCCGGTACAGCAAATCAAGGTAAGGGACCACGTCATTCCATCGATCCAGCGCAAACTGCAGCGTCGGTGCGGGCGGCCCGGCCACCACCGCGCGTTGCAGATCGCGCGACACAACGAGGAGCGTGCCGTCCCGGCCGCCGGATTTTAGCGAAGCGAGTTTCATAGTGATTCCGGGAAGAGTCGGACATTCTCAAAGCTGACCATCACACGGCCCGTCATTTGGCATTGCCCGAACTGGTCGCGGCACCGGCGGCTCGGGAGAAGCGACCGAGAACGTCAAAGCCTGCAGTGAACGCCGGTCGTTTCAGGTAGCGCCCTGCCCCGGCCCTGGCGCGTAAGTCGCCCTGCTTGAAGACCACTTCTCCGCCGGATATCGTGTGGGTGGGAATGCCCGTTACCGTGCGTCCCTCGAACACGTTGAAGTCGCTCTTGCCGAACTGCGTTTTCGCAGAGATCGTTTTGGTGGCATGCGGATCCCATACCACCAGATCCGCGTCGGCGCCCACGGCAATCAGTCCCTTGCGCGGGTAAAGATTGAACATCTGTGCGGCATTGGTCGAGGTGATCTTAACGAACTCGCTCGGGCTTAGGCCGCGCTGGTTCACACCTTCGTCCCACACCGCCAGCATGCGCTCTTCGACGCCGCCGCAGCCGTTTGGTATTTTCGTGAAATCGCCAAGACCGGCAGCCTTTTGCGCTGTGCAAAAGGAGCAATGGTCGGTGGCGGTGGTTTGCAGCGTGCCGCTTTGCAATGCTTTCCAAAGCGCCGTCTGGTGCTCCGGCGCACGAAACGGAGGGCTCATCACATGGCCTGCGGCAAATGTGAAGTCGGAACTACGATAGGCCGAATCGTCCACGCATAAATGACCCGCCAACGCTTCACCAAAGACTTTCTGCCCGCGAGCGCGCGCCCGCGCGATCGCATCCACACCGTCGCTGCTCGAGACGTGCACGATATACACCGGCACATCGAATACTTTCGCAATGGCGATGGCGCGCTCCGCGGCCTCCCCTTCGAGCACGGGCGGGCGTGACAAAGGATGCCCCTCAGGGCCGGTGATACCGCTGGCCAGCAGCTTTTGCTGCAGCACGAACACCATCTCGCCGAATTCCGCATGCACGGTAGGCATGGCACCGAGTTCAAGGCAGCGCTGGAAGCTGTTGGCGAGCACACCATCGTCGGCCATGATGCTGTCCTTGTAGGCCATGAAGTGCTTGAAACTGTTGACGCCCTCGTCGCGCACGAGCGTGCCCATATCGTCATGCACGCTCTGATCCCACCAGGTCACCGCCACGTGAAATGTGTAATCACACGCGGCCTTGGTCGCCCAATCGCGCCAGGTACGGTAGGCCTCCATCAGCGGTTGCTGCTGACTGGGTATGACGAAATCGATGATGGTGGTGGTGCCTCCCGCAAGGCCCGCTGCGGTGCCCGTGTAGAAGTCGTCCATGGTGACGAAGCCCATGAACGGCATCTGCATGTGGGTGTGCGGGTCGATACCGCCCGGCATCACGTACTGCCCGCCCGCGTCGACGATCTCCGCGCCGGCTGGCGCATCGAGGTCGGGCCCGACGGCCGTGATGACCCCGTCGACGCACAGCACGTCGGACTTGAACGCGCGATCATGATTGATAACCGTGCCGCCACGGATGACTGTTGCTTGCATGACGCTCTCCAGTAGTGATTGCTGCCGCACCGGGCCTGCCAATGGCAAGCTGATCGGGCGGAACTCTCTCGAACCGGCAACGGCGGGGCGTTCAGCGCCGACCGTTCTCCGGCATGTGCCAGAGCTCAAAAATAGCCGTTCATTTTTGCGGCGCGAAGGAAATCCCGGGCGTCGGAATAGACATAAAAAACCGTTTTAAAACCGCGCGTTAGCGCTGTTGACAGATGGAATATCAAGCACGTCGCGCGGCGCGTTTGAAAGACGGATGACAGCCATAGAAAAGCAAAAAGGGGCAACGTGGCCCCTTTGACTCCTGTGACGCATACGCAGGCTTGCCGCAACCCGCAGTTGCGATCACTGCGAATGTCAGTCGACAACCGCTGTGGCCATGATCTCCACGAGCGTCCCTTCTATCGCCAGCCGTGATTCCACAGTCGCACGCGCCGGCGGACATTGCGGATCGATCCAACTTTCGTAGATCTCGTTCATGGCGTCGAAATCGCGCATGTCGTCGAGCCAGATGTTGATGCGAACCACTTTCGATTTTGACGTGCCGGCTTTGGCCAGCAATTCGTCGATTTGCGCCAGCACGTCGGCGGTCTGTGCCTGGACGTCGCCCGGCGTGACTACATTGGCGGTAAAGCCCGAGAGGAAAGCAAATCCGTTGGCGATCACGACCTTGCTCAAGCGTTTGCCGGAATCGATGCGTTCAATCATGTCGTACCTTGAAGTAGCTGGGGGTTGAAAACGATGGCGTTAAGCGGCACGTCGGCGTGGCTGCGCTCCCGGGGTCCATACGAGCAACCTCGACGCCAGCCAGTTGAACAGCGCATAGCTGATCGATGCGTAGACAACGATCACAAGCGCGATCAGGAACATGCGATCCACGTAACCGAATTGGCTCGCATACTCGATGACGTAACCAATGCCGGACTGGGCGCCGAGATACTCGGCCCCCAGCACCGCCGCCCAGGCAGTGCCCAGGCTGAGCAGGATAGAAGAACGCAGTTCGGGCAGGATCGCGGGAATGATCACCGTCCGGTACAGGCGGAAGCGGGAGGCGCCGAGCGTGCGTGCATAGTCGATATACAACTGCGGTACATTGCTCACCGCATTGACGACCCCGGCAAAGAAGATCACACCGACTCCATAGGCGACGAAGAGAATTTTGCCGGCGAAGTTAGTACCGAACCACAATTCGAACAGCGGCACCATGGCGAGCAGCGGCAAGGTGCGCAAGAACTGCAGGGGCAAGTTCACCAGCCGTCGCGACCAGTTCGACCACGACACCGCGAGTCCAAGGGCCGCTCCACCCAACGCACCGCACACGAACCCGGTATAGAGGCGCAGCATGGTGTCCCAGGAATGCAGCAGGACTGCGAGCGCGGCGGCTGTGTAGCTGCGCGGTGCGCCTTCGGCCACCGATGGCACCCCAAGGCCGCCGGGCCAGTAATCGGACAGCGACTGGAACGTGTGCGTGAATAGCACCTGCCAGCCGGGCACCAACGGTTCACCCGGTGCGGCCTCGGCTGTATAGATCAGTGACAGCAACTGCCATCCGCCCGCCATGGCAAGCAGCACGAGTACGGAGACAACCAGTTGGCCGCCACGCGAAAGTTGACGGTTCATGCGTGGCTCCGCTCGAGGCCGAGGTGATTCAGCAAGGTATGCTTGGCTTGCACGAGATCGGCACGCAACAGGCTGTCGGTATTGCGCGGACGCGGCGCGGCCACCGCGAGATCGTCCACCAGCCGGCCGCCACGCAACACCAGTATGCGGTCGGCCAGCAGCAATGCCTCATCGACATCGTGAGTGACGAAAATAACCGTGCGGCGATGGCCGCTTCCGGTCGTCTCACCCCACAACGTAAGCAGCACCTCCTGCAACTGCCGACGCGTCACGTAGTCGAGGGCGCCGAATGGTTCGTCGAGCATGAGCACATTCGCCCCGTTGGCGAAGACCGTCGCAATCGCCACCCGCTTGAGCATGCCGCCCGACAGTTCGCGTGGCCACGCGCGGCTGACGTGGCTCAAGCCCACTCGTTCGAGGTAATGTTCGGCGATCTCGCGGCGCTTCCCCTTGGCAACACCAGCGCATTTCAAGCCGTACTCCACATTGTCGATCACGCGCAGCCACGGAAACACGCTGTCTTTCTGAAACACCACGCCGCGCTCGGGTGCCGGCTGGGTCACGCGTTTATTGCCTACCTCCAATGTGCCGTCGGTGGCGGCGAGCAAGCCCGACATGACTTGCAGCAACGTGCTTTTGCCGCAGCCGGACGGGCCCACCAGGCATACAAACTGGCCCTCCGGGATGGTGAAGCTGACCGAAGCGAGCGCATTCACCAGTTGGCCGTCGGCGCGCCTGAAGCGCTGTGACACGTTGCTGGCCGTAATCGTCGAGCCATCAATAAGCGAAGACATTTCACTACTCCTTATGCCGAACTGCAGCGGGGCTCCACGGGGCCAGACGCTCGATTACCCAGGCGGTCAATACATCACATGCGATCGCCACAATCGCCAACATCACCAACGCGGCAAAAATGCCTTCTATGTCGATCGACTGGGCGAGTACTGAAACGATCTTGCCGATCCCTTGTTGCGCGCCAAGCAGTTCGACGATCGCTTCAATACCCCATGCGCCCGCCAGCGCGATGCGGATGCCACCGAGAATCTGCGGCACCGTACCGGGGATCAGCACATCGCGAATCACACGCCGTGGGCTCGCGCCGAGCGTGCGCGCATAATCCTCGAATACCCGGTCCAGGTTATCGGCGGCGCGCTGGGCAAACACATAGAGGATCACGGCGCAATACACGAGGACCAGCAGAATCGAGCTACCCCGCCCCACGCCGAACCAGATCAGGAAGAATGGCGCGATGACCAGCGTCGGCACGGTGCCCACGGTCATCATCACCGGCTGCACCAGCGGCCCCAGCCATTTCGAGCGGGCCGCCAGCAAGCCTATCGTGATGCCGACCAGCGAGCCCGCGAAGACGGCGACGAGCACATTGACACCGGTAAACACCAGACTGCCGAAAAGCCCGGTGTTACCCAGCCCATAGTAGGTCAGCTCGCGCGCCACCCAGAAGTCTGCGACGATGCGTCTGGCGACGTTCAGCGGCGAGGGCAAAAGGGACCCCGCCACGAAGCAACTGGCGATATGCCAGCCAACGACCACGAGGACGATCCCGAGAAGCGCCAGCGGGTCGAAGCGTCGCCAGAACGCGGGACTCGAGACTCGCGGACGCGGGAGTCGCGTCCGGTTGCCTGCCCTTGTCACTTCTGATGCCGTACTACGAAACATCGCAATACTCCTTACGCCTTGCTGCTTGCGGCGCTTGCGAAACGATAGGCATCCAGGAAGTCGAACCATGTGTAGTACTGGTGTGCCTGCTTGAGAAGATTGGCCTTGTCGGCCGTCAGACTCTGGCCATCGAGCGTCTTCAAAAGGGCATCGGTTCTGGTTTGATAATCCTTCATCTGCTGCCAGATTGGCGCGGCCCAGACGATGTCTTCCGGCGTGACCGAGCCCTTGCCGATGATCCCGCTGGTGGCAATGTCGTCGATGATGGCTGACCACGCGTTCTTGTAGAAGTACACGTTTTTCTGGTCAGTGAAATACGTGGCGTTATAGTCATACGTCGAGAACGGATCGAGCCGGTCCACCGCGTTCTGTACGTCCTTCGCATTCAACGAGGTGCCCGCCACGCTGTTCAGATACGGCGCCTGCAGCGCGAACAGCGACGGATCCTTCTTGACCGCGTCGAGCGTACGCCACACCACCGACATGAAACGCAGCATTGCGTTTGGGTGGCTATTGACAAAGTTTCCGTTGGCGCCAACTCCGACAACCGTCACCAGATGCTCGACCGGCGAGCCAGCTCCGGCAGGTGCGTACTTGTTCATGTCGCCCACGTCAAGAACATCGGTCCAGCCTGCCTGTTCGAGCGAGTAGACGATCGGCGCTCCGTCGGGGTTGACGAAGTCTTCGCGACCGGCACGGGCGAGTACCACCGATTTCGAATCATCGAGCACCTGCAGGTTCCAGTTCACCTTGGCCATGCTGGAGGCGAGGATTTCGAACGGCCGGTCGGTCACTTGCGGCGGGCCCACTAGCGTCTTGCCCTCGAGCGGAGCCAGTGCGGCGTGGAGCGCGGCATCAAAGCTCATGCCCTGCGCGATATAGTCCTTAAACGATTTGAGGTGCAAGCGCGGGTTGGCCAGGATCGCGTTGCCGAGGAAGTTGTCCGTGAAACCGACGCATTTGAGCGTCCGTGCCGATTTGTAGGTCGGCAGCATGTTGGGGCAGTTTTCGCTGATCACATCCACCTGCCCGTTGAGCAGCAGCGCAGTTGCATTGGTGTCGTTGACCTTCAGCCCTTCGGGTGCGGGGTCGATCCCGATGCCGACATCCTTGAACCAGCCCTTCTGCATCGCAATGACGTAGAACGTATTGTCGGCAAATGGACGCATCCCGAACTTCACCTGCTGCTGGGGGATGCTCGTCCCTGCTTCAGGCGGCGCTGGCACGAAGCGGTCTGCGGCAAATGCCGCGATGCTCGTCACGAGTCCCAGACTGGCCAGCGCGATCGTCACGCTGGCCCGCTTGAAGGGATGGAAAAGATCTGATTTCGACATCGTCAACTTCCTTATAGTCAAAAATCCGGAGGCAGCTGAAAAAATAAAGGGGTGCAATTCAGGTGGGGGGTTGCGGAAAGACTCGGCAAGCGGCACGGCTCACCCGCTCAGCAACAGTCATGGCGCTACACGACTGGCAATCAAGATATCGCGTCAATAATCGCCCCGCGACGCCGTTCCCGCACATTGGAAAGACAAAAAAATATTTCTATCTTTCAATGACTTATAGTTTTTCAAGGATGAGATGACGGGCTGGCGACGGCGCGCCTGACGTGATGCTGATGTGCTTATGCTGAGACGTACCGGGTCCGCTCAGAAAAACCCGAGAAGCTTTTCCCAGCGGAACTTCGAAGCAGGAATGGCGTTGTGCGAGCTGCAGGGACCTGGCATATTCGTCGAAGCCTGACAGACGTTGCTGCGAACGGCCGCCATGGAGCAAATCGAACGCCTCGGGTTGCTTCTTGTTGTTTAAGCCTTGTTCGAAGCCGGCGTTTGCTGCTGCCCCCAGGAGAACACGACGACGCGTGCGGGCAAAGTACCCGAATTCCTCCGCAACCGTCCTGGCATCGGGCCAGGACGGACCGGCATTGGTCTGCCGGATTTCTTCCCGCTATGTTTGGGAGTTTTAATTCTGCGAGGCTTTCTCACGCACGCGTTCCGGGGGCGCCATGAATTCCGGCCCCACGGGATCCTTGACGAACTGCGCGACAATTGCGTCGATCTGCCTGAACGCCTTCTCGTCGAGGCGCCAGCCGAACACATCTTCAATCCCGTCCAGTTGTGACGGCCGACGTGCGCCCCATAGCGCGATCGTCGGGCCGCGGTCGAGCACCCAGCGCACCGCCAGCGCGAGCACCGACTTGTCGAAGTTATCGCGCGCGAACACGTCGAGCGCTGTCACAGCCGCGACATACTGCTCGCGACGCGGCGCGCAAAACTTCGGGTCGCGCTGACGCAGGTCGTCGCCCTCGAAGCGCGTCTCGACGCCGATGCGCCCCGCCAGCAGCCCGCGGCATAACGCCCCATAGGCAAGCGCGACAAGCCCATGCTGTTTTGCGTACGGCAGCACGTCACGGTCGATATCGCGTTCGAACAGGTTGTACGGCGGCTGCGTGGCCGACAGCGGCGCCACGCGCCGGAACGCATCCATTTGCGCCGGCGAGAAGTTGCTGACGCCCAGCGCCCGCACCTTGCCTTCCTTGCGCAGATCGTCGAGCACCGCGGCGGTCTCTTCGATCGGCACCAGCGGATCGGGCCAATGGACTTGATACAGGTCGATGTAATCTGTCCGCAAGCGCCGGAGCGGATCCTCTACTTCCTGGCGAATGCGCTCCGGCGACGAGTTGCGGAATACCGCGCCGTCGCGCCATTCCAATGCGACCTTGGTCGCGATGACTGCTTTGTGCCGATACCCATCGGCCAGCGCCTTGCCGACGATCTCCTCCGAAGCGCCGAAGCCGTACACCGGCGCTGTGTCGATCAGATTGACACCGCTATCAAGCGCGCGGCGGATCACCGCGATCGAGTCTTTCTCGTCGGTGCCCCCCCACATCCATCCGCCGATTGCCCAGGTGCCCAGGCCGATACGTGAGACGGGGGTCGTTAAACCGTCAATTGCGATTGTTTCAATAGTCATGTGAAGCTCTTTAATCGAAGTACTGTGTAAAGCACCGCATCCGGGTCGAATGCGATCTGACTAACGGCGACGTGCCCATCTGACGGGCAGGCGAGCCGATTATTTCAGTGGCATCCGGCGATCACAAGAAGGCACCTGACGGTTTCATACTTTCCCCATGGAAACTAATTGCTACGACGGCGCTTACGCGCACGACAACCCGCAAAAAAAAACCGACGACCTGGCGCGGAACATCATCGGACAGATCGCGGACAAGTGGACGATCCTCGTCATCGATGCGCTCGGCACGCATGGCGAGATGCGTTTTTCACGGCTGCGCGAAATAGTGGAGGGCGTGAGCCAGAAAATGCTCACCAAGACACTGCGGCAGCTCGAGCGTGACGGCCTCGTTACGCGCTACGTGCACCCGGTGATCCCGCCGCGGGTCGACTATCAGCTGACGCCGCTGGGGCGTAGCCTGCTCGACAAGATCTGCGGGATATGGGATTGGGTCGAACTCCACATGAGCGAAATGGAGTTGGCGCGCCGCGAGTTCGACCACGGCGAAAAAGCGGATCGATTGCTTACATCCGCGTGATGTGCCCATCGCCTGGCATCGCTGCCGTAAAAGCGCGAGCGAAGCTGATCGCCACGGTCTGGCGGCCAGCAGAACTGCGGGAAATTGCCGATAACTGCGCGCAGTCTTCTTCTAGCAACCGTTGGGACGTTTGATGAAAGCAGCTTGTGCCGCACCGCAATCCCCGATCGCATTTCTGGCTGTCGCGCTGGCGTTCGCGATCAACATGATGGGTACCACGCTACCCACGGCAGTCTATCGGTACTACCAACTGCAGTACGGTCTTACACCGACGGTCATCACGGTCATCTATGCCTCGTATGCAATCGGGGTGCTGAGTGCATTGCTGCTGGTCGGCAACTGGTCCGATCAGCTTGGCCGCCGTCGCATGCTGCTGGCGGGACTCTGCGCGTCGGCTGCGTCAGCGCTGACGTTCCTGCTCAGCGACGGACTGGCGCTTCTGATGCTAGGCCGCCTGCTGTCGGGAATCTCGGCCGGCATTTTCACAGGAACCGCCACCGTCGCCGTGATCGAACTCGCGCCGCCCGCGTGGCGCGGCAAAGCCATGCTCGCGGCTACCGCGTCCAATATGCTCGGGCTGGGTTTCGGTCCTTTGCTAAGCGGCATTCTCGTCGAACTATTTCCGTGGCCGATGCAGTTGCCGTATGCGGTGCATCTCGCGCTGGTCGGCGTCGCCGCACTAGTCGTCCTGAGCGTGCCGGAGACCGCTGCGATTCCGGCGCGGGTGAAGCTCGGCATCCAGAAAATTTCCCTGCCTGCCGAAGTACGCCATGCGTTCATTCCTGCCGCACTGGCAGGGTTTGCCGGTTTCGTCGTGGTGGGCTTCTTTGCGGCGGTCGCCCCTCAACTGATTCGTGTCGTGCTCGGCTTTCACAGCGGCATCGTGACCGGTTCGATTGTGTTCCTGCTGTTCGCGTGCTCCGCCCTCGGGCAGATCGTACAGACGATCATTGCTGCGCGGTGGCGGCAAGCGACCGGCTGCATTGGACTCGTGGTGGGACTGCTGTGTGTCGGCTTGTGCGTGCCGGAGCGCTCGCTCGGCGCGCTTCTGCTCGGCACCGCCCTCGCTGGGATCGGGCAAGGTATCAGCTTTCGCGCCGGGTTGGGCGAGATCGCGGCCGCGGCGCCTGCGCACCGGCGAGCGGAAGTCACGTCCAGCTTTTTCGTCGTGCTTTACGTGGCGATCTCACTGCCTGTGATCGGTCTTGGCATTGCCGTGCAGCTCGCCGATGTTCAACGCGCGACGCTGCTCTTCGTCGGTTTGACGATCGTTCTTGTGCTTATCGCGCTGCTTCTGCTGATGCGCGGGCAAGCGAACCAGGGGCAAGACGCTAAAGCGATCGGTGACTGAAAATGGCTGGGCCGCATCCTCGATTAGTAGGCCCACCAGCCCGGACCCCACATGCCCCAGTTCCACGCCGCATTTTCATTCATCTCGGCGTTCATGCGCTCCTGGTCGAGGAAATTTTGCTGGAGCTGTTCGCGCTTGTAGTTATCCCACGCGGTTTCATCGCCGATATACAGGCAGCCACATGCATAAGGGTCGGCGTAGAGAAAGACCGGCTTCCCGTCTTTCGCCTTCTGCACCACGCGATTCGGTGGCAACGTATTCAGCTGCAAACGCTGCTGGTCGGTCGTCACCGGAACGATATGAAAGCCCGCTGCTGCAAGCAGATCGTCTTTCGCGTTGGCCCGTTGAACCGGCGACGCGCATCCGGAAATCAGTGCGCTCGCGGTGAGTGTGAGAAGTAAGGTTGTCCAGCTGAGCTTCATGATCGTCTCTCTTGGGTTAGGCGTGAGTGTCGAAGTATCGAATACCGTGCGTAGATTGCCCGCCGAAACTTAGCTGGAAATTACATCGGCGTAACGCGCCGAGGGATTCGACGCCGGCCCGGGAACATCCCCGCCCGCGAGAAGCGCAGCCTCGATCCGCGCGCGGTTCACTTTGCCTTGCTCAGTTTGTGGCACACGATCCATCGGAACAATGCGCACCTGGTTTGAGACGCTCGTACCGAGTGCCGCTTCCAGCGCACCTTCGCATTGCGCGAGGTTGACTCGCCTTCCCTTCCACGGTTCGACAACCGCAATCCAGGTCCGTCCCGCAGAGGCGTGGTTCGACGCAAATGCGGTTGCATAGCGAACGTCCGGCAAGCGGCACAAGATTTCCTCGATCGTGGTGGGACCGATAGCCATGTCTCGATCGATGACGACATCCGGTGCGCGACCTAAAACATGCAGATAACCTTTCTCGTCGACGAAACCGACGTCGCCTGTCATGCAGCAGCCATTGCGGAATTTTCGCGACGCTTCATCCGGCTGGTTGTAGTATCCCTGCGCCACAAAGGGCGAACGCACCTCAATGCTTCCCACCTCGCCTTTCCCGGCGAGCAATCCGTCGGCCCGACGAACGCGGACTTCCACTCCATCCACAATGCGCCCTGCGCTGGTTGCCTGAGTGGCGTTTTCCGCGTATCTGGGCGGCGCAACGACACTCACGATGCCCGCCTCGCTCGCGCCGTACAGATGCGTGAGCACAGGGCCGAACCGCTCGATCGCACGTTGCCGCAGAGTCGGCGGTGCCGAACCGCCGACATGGGCGATCGACCGCAACGAAGATAGATCGCGCCAGCGTGCGTCTGGATGATCCATTGTTTCGAATAGCTGTGGCTCGATGAGAAGAACGTCCGTGATTCGCTCGGACTCGATCGCTGCCAGCGTGCCGGCGGCATCGTAATGGTCTTCGAGCACGACCGTGCCTCCGCTGGTCAATGTCGAGTCGACCAGTACCTGGGAAATGTACGCGAGTGGGCCGTTGATGAGCTGGCGCCTGTCATCCGCCTTCCCGGGCTTGACCATGGCCGTATAGCCCGCGAACGACCGCCGGCTGCATTTCGGCACGCCAGTCGTGCCGCCGGACGAGACCAGCACCGCGACATCGTCAGGCATTGCACGGGGCTGCAACGGCTGGTCGGAACACACTTGCGCAAACTTGTCGATGCGCGAAGCGTCCGCTCCAGTTCCGACTGAAACGACGCGCGCAGAACATCCATTGGCAACGAGGTGTGCGGTTTCCGCGAATACGACCAGCAGCGTGGGGCTGATCCGGTCGATCAGCACCTTCTGACGCTCCGCGCTTCCCAACGCCGGCAAGAAGATCGTCGTGGAACCAAGCGTGTTCGCGGCGTAGCGGATGGCGAGTGCATCGGGACAGTTGGCAGCGAGCAATGCAACGACGCTACCCCTGCCAATACCCAGCGATTCCAGCGCGCGGGCGTAGCGAAAGATCGCCCTGCGCAGGTTGTCGCCGGTAATGTCAGTGTGGCGATAGCGCAATACGGTCCTGTTGGAGCGAGTGTTCAATTGCTCGAGTAAAACATCGACGTACAGTCGATCTATCGCTTCGCAATGATTGTTCATAGTTGATCTCTAGCAGGCGGATTGCAGTTTTCTCGCAACGCTTTCGCAGATTGCCGGGATGGTTTCGGGTTCGAAAAACTCCTCTACGTACACGGTATTGGCGATGAGCTTACCCTCGTAGACCGACACTGAAACGTTCGGAAACTTCTTGTGCCAACCTAATGCGTACTCGAAACCGGTCACTTTCAGCCGCTCTGTCGGCCAATGAAACTTGACTGCCTGCATATCGGAGATGTTGAGCGCAACGGGCGCCTGGTGCGCGTTGCCACGCGCGACGCAATCGCAAATGTAGGCGAGGCATGAATGCAGCTCGACCAGCGATGTTGCATCCGTGATCGCGTGGGAGCTACGCATGAAAACGTCGAGCGCGTCGTCGCCGGCGACGACGTGAACGCTATAGATACCAGTCCGTGTATCTAACCCGGAATTGAGCAATGACGCGTATACGGCATCAACGGAACACGAGTCGGAAGACAACCATGTCGCGACTGTGGGCGAATCATCCATTCGCGCTACAAACTGCCCATCCAGAACAATCGAACGAAGGATGCTGAAGCGGGCTTCCAGATAGAAAATGGCCGTGTCAAATTGCTCTCTCGTGATCTTTCCGGCGATGCTGCTCCGGCTTACCACGACCGTGTTCGTTTCGATGTAGGTCAGCTCGGTGGGGGAGGCGCTGCGATAGATCCAGCTCGTCTCGTGGGTCCCGTCTTTCGTGCTCAGCTCGCAGGTAAGACTTTGCATTGTCGGCTCCTGAAGGTAAATGAAATACGAAGGCGTTATCACTCTCACGGAGATCGCTTTGCCTTTCCGTACCAAACCTGACGCGGGCGTGTCCGCGGGTGTTCCAGCGACCCACGCACCGCACAGCGGCTTACGTGTGAGAGAAGAGCGAAATCTTCTTCGACTTGATCATCGACCGGACTTTCGAAACAAAGGAAGCTTGCGGATCTTCCGTGCAGGCTTGCGCCACGGTTTCGCTCACCGGATGAGCCGTATCGACCACGATCGTGTCCGTTTCCTTGATCCCAAGCTTGTCGACACCGGCAACCCAGTAAATCAGGGCCGGCCGATACATCTCGTCGACCGCGACGTAGTCGGCGCAGGTCATTTTCACCGGGCTCACTTTCTTTTCCTGCGCGCTGGCGGCTTGAGCCGCGGCGATACAGACCAGGACCAGCAGGACTTTGGCGGATTTCATAAAACACTCCATAAAACAATGATTGGATTCGTGATGAGGGTTACGGCTGGAGGGCCGAGACCGGCGATTCACATATCGGCCAGTACTGCTGCGCATCATAAGGAGCAAGAATTAGCCGAGGGTTAACCGGTGAGTCTGCTTGAGGAGCGCGCGAATTCGCACTGATGGGGCTTCCCGGCGGCGCTCATAATTTTCATCTCATTCTTCGCCTCCATGATGCGGTTCCTCGCCGACGCCACTGCGCACGACGGAATAGTTGCCCGCTCACCGCGAGCGGCATCAATTTCAAAAATTTTAATAAGCGATGCTCCGACCATGAACCCGAATAGCCATCCCATGTCCATTTCCCGCGCGAACTCTTTTCGACAACGCGTACGCTATGCGACCACGTTGCTGATCACCGGCTTCACCGCTGTTGTACTGACCGCCTGTGGCGGAGGCGGAGGTGGAGGCGGAGGAGCGAATCCCCCGCCACCGCCGCCGCCAACTTCGAGCATCAGCATTTTTGCCGGCAACCCTGCCGCGGCCGGCGCAGTGGACGGCCCTGCTGCTTCGGCGCAGTTCAATGTGCCCACGGGCGTCGCCGCCGATCTGGGCGGCAACCTCTACGTCGCCGATTCCGAGAACTTCACCATCCGCAAGATCAGTGCGGGCACCGTGTCGACGTTTGCCGGGACGGCGAACGCGCCCGGTTCCGCCGATGGCACGGGCGCGGGTGCCTCGTTCTCAGGCCCATCGAATATCGCCATCTCGCCCGCCGGTAACCTGTATGTGACCGACCAGGGCAGCAACGCGGTCACGGTGCGAAAGATCACGCCGGCGGGCCAGGTGACGACCCTCGTCGTTCCAGCCACGGGTCAGGCACTGCAAACAGACGGCAGCACAGTCCTCGCCACCGACAGCGCCTCGAATCTCTATCTCTTCACGACGCAAGCGAGCACGGGCGCCAGCGTGCTGACCGAGGTCACCGCCGCCGGTGCCGTCATTCCGATTACGCTCACCTCGTCGACGGGTGCGCCGGTCGGCCTGATCAATCCGTCCGGCGTGACGGTGGACAGCGCAAACAACGTGTATATCGCGGACGAGAACAACCAGGGCAATGCGGGCGTGCTGTACAAGGTCGCGATCAATGGCTCGACCGGGCAGCTCACCACGATGGCGGGCTCGATTACGATTGCCGGTTCTTCCGACGGCCCGGGCAATGCCGCGACCTTCGATGGTTTGTCCGAGCTGGTGATGGATCCAGCGGGCAATATCTACGCCAACGACTTCAACAACGGCACCATCCGCGAAATCTCGCCGGCCGGCGTGGTGAGCACGCTGGCGGGCACGCCCGACCAATACGGTCTGAGTCTCGGGCCGCTGCCAGGGACGCTTCCCGACATCGCTCAACTCGCATGGTTCGGCCAGTCGCTATACGTCACGGATACGGATGACAGTGTCATCCTGAAAGTGAGTCCCGCGCCCTGAGTCGTGAACCGTTAGTGCCCTTCGCGATGAATGTTTCTCTACGCTCTGCCAACTGTTGAGGGTACTGATACGTCGTCGCGTGGGCGCTGTTTTCGACTCGCACCAGAGTCGCATGGGGCAGCGCGAGACTGAGCGCGACCGGATTGCGTGGCGGCAGCACTTCGTCGCTTGTGCCGGGAAGAACAGTCGCAAACGGCCGTTAATGCGCTTAGATCACCGATAACCGGCCCGGCACTAATTCAGCGTTAACTATCCGTGTTCATGATGGCTCCATCGAATTGGAGACATACGTATCATGAACCTCGTAAAAATCACGCGCGTAGCCTTGCCCCTTGGCCTCGTTGCCATTGCACTCACCGGCTGCGCCGTCGTTCCCCCCACTGGCCCGTCAGTCGTGGCGTTGCCGCCCAGTGGCAAACCGATAGCGGTATTCCAGCAGGAAGACTATGCATGCCGCGACTACGCGTTCCGCTCGGACAATGCCGGCGCACCGTCCCATGACGGAATCCCGGAGGGTGTCGGCAGCAGTGCAATCGGAACTGTGGGAGGCGCGGCCGCTGGCGCCCTGTTCGGCGCCGCAGCCGGCAATGCAGGCATCGGCGCGGCAATCGGCGCGGGTGCTGGCCTGCTGCTCGGCAGTGCCGTCGGTGCAAACGGTGTGCAAGCGAACTCGGCCTCCATGCAGGCGAGATACAACGCCGCCTACGCGCAATGCATGGCATCGAAGGGCAACAGTATTTCGCAACCGGCCGTCTATAGCACGGTTCCGGTCTACGCTCCGCCTCCCGTCGCGTATGCGCCTGCGCCCGTCGTCTACGGTTACCCGCAACGCTTCGGCTACTGGTCTTATTGAGCGAGCGGCAAATGCGCTGGAAATTTGAGTGATGAGTCCAGCAGTGTGATGGCAGAGAGCCCTCGTGTTGTCGTTATCTAGCGTGTTGTCGTTATCTAGCGTGTTGTCGTCTGTGCCTTCTGATCATCGTGCCTAAACGCTAACATCGTTCGACGACGGCGCCAGATGCAGCCTACTGGTCGCGAGCATTACCCCCGCCAGCACGACGATTCCGGCGAGAATGCCCGATAGCCGCATCATCGCAGGTACCGGATCCGCCGACCAATGATGGTCCTGCACAAACACCATGATGAACGCGATCGTGAATTGCCGGCCAACATAGCTTGCGCCTTCCCGCCCCGTCTGCACGTGACAGCCTATCCATACGCCGGCAGACAGCGCCAACATGCACAAGATCGCTTGCCCCTGCATCAGCGGCAGCAGCGCCACGCCGAGCGCGCCGGCCAGCAGGCAGCCGGCCACGCGGTGCACCATCTTTTCCATGACCGGCTGCCGCGTTCTGTCTGCTGGCAGGCCTGCCGGCAAGATCAGCACTGCGATCGCCGTGACCATTGCTTGCGCGAATCCAGGCAGATGCAAAACATAGGTAAGGGCTGCCAGGATGGTGATTGCCAGTGCACTCTGCAAGCCCAGCAGCATGCGAGTCGGGCGCATCGATTCTGGAGACGGCGGAAGAACTGAAGCGGAAGGCGCCACGGATTCGCCGGCCGCGCGAGCAGTTGCAGACCCTGACGACGGCCCGTTCTTCGCATACCACTTCGGCCCGAAGTGAAACACGCTCGCCACCAGCAGGCAAGCGAGCGTTCCCACCATGACCTCGGCGACTCGCAGCGCTGCAAATAATGCGGTTGATCGGACTGACACGAGCGCATGCGCTTCGTACGTCACCATCAGGGCAGTCACGCCGCCCAACACCCAGGCGTACGCCGCTTTGGACCCGTTGGCCTGATATACCGCCACCCCTCCGATCACGCCCAATGCGGGCACAAACAGCCACGGCCGGTCGCCGATCCAGGGCCCCACCAGGGTGCCAAGCGCGGCACCGATCAGCGTACCTATGATGCGGTGTGCGGCACGCTGCACGGAGCCGGCAAAACTCGTTTGCATGACGGCGAAACCGCTGATTGCTGCCCACCATGTGTCGGAAAGATGTAATGCGTTGGCGAGCGCAACTGAAAGTGCGACCGAGAGCATCGCTTCCGCCCCGAATGTCGCGCGCGCTCTGGAAGGCTTCCAGGCGGCCAATTCACGTCCCAACGACGATATGGCCGTCCGGCAGATCTGAGCAAGCGTGCCTGCAAACATCAGCTAGTCTCCACGAGCTTGAGCTTGTGCAGCTTCAAGTATCCGCAACGCCAACAGATTGGCAGCAGGCTGGCGACTATGGGCGGGACGCTCGACCAGTCCGACCTCCCTGAAGAAGGTGGCTTCCCCAAGACTCAAAGCAACTACCCCATCCGGAAGCGACAAAGCAGATGTAGATGGAAGGAGCGCCACCCCGGCGCCGCGCCGAACGAGTTGAACAATCCCTTGAAGCTCATCAAGCTCGATCGCTTCCTTCACCGAGATTTTTGATCGACGCAGAAATTGATCGACCAGCCTACCGTCGAAAGCGTTTCGATCGTAGCGGATGAACGGCTCCGATTCCAGCAATGCTCGCCACGCGACACGTTTATGCGTCCTGGGCGCCAGCAGGAAGAAGGGCTCCGATAACAATACCCTCCACTGTAGATCCGCGGGGAGCGTGAACCGGGGTTTGATTATCACCGCCATGTCCACCTCCCCCGAATCCACCTGTCCCAGCAGATTCAGGGAAACCCCTGGAACCAGCCTCACGCGGCATTCTGGATTCTCAGATCGGAAGATTGCCAGCGCATCCGCGAGGAAAGAGCCCTGCGCCGAGGAAATGGCGCCGACCCGGATCAGGCCGGCACGGGAGCTGGCCGCGCTACGGCCAAGCTTTGAGTACGCCGCCATAATTTCGTCGGCTACGGCAAGAGCCTCGTAGCCAGCCGAATTGAGTACCGCGTGCCGGCCGCTCCGGTCAAACAACGCGAGGCCCAGTTCCTCCTCGAGCCTGTGGATTTGCGCGCTAACGGCCGACTGTGTGAGCCCGATATTAGCGCCAGCGCTGGCGAATGACCCGTATCGCACCACGGCCAGGAAGGTCTGAAGTTCTCGAAGCATCGCGACTCATCAAAAAAAATGTTCACAAGGGCAAAAACATATCGTTTTCGATGCTTTATTTTTCGCCATAGACTACCCCTAACGATCCACCTTGAGAAGTGAAGAGGCATCTCGTGACTTCCAGGTGTGAACCCTGAGTGACCCCGGAACCGCATAGCGGCGTGCGCGCCTATCTCCCCGCGCAACCCAGAACAAGATTTTCAAACCGAGACCAATGTAGAGGAATATTAACCATGCTTAAGAACCTTAAGATGTTCTCAGGGATCGCTTTGCTGGCAATCGCTTGTAATGCCATGGCTGACGATCTGGGCCCCACGCTGCAGAAGATCAAAGACACGGGAATCATTTCACTTGGTGTGAGATATGACTCGCCCCCGTTCAACTACAACCTCGGCGGCAATCAACAGGCGGGATATTCGTACGACATCAGCACCAGGATCGTCGATGCGGTCAAGCAGCAACTGAAAATGCCGGCGTTGCAGGTAAAGGAGCTGAGCGTCACTTCCCAGAACCGGATCCCGCTGCTGATGAACGGCACAATTGATCTCGAGTGCGGCACGACGACCAACAACCTGGAGCGCGAGAAGCAGGTGGGATTCTCAACCACCATCTTCATTATCGGCACTCGCCTCCTTGTTAAAAAAGACAGCGGAATCAAGGAATGGTCAGACCTGAAAGGTCACAACGTCGTTGCGGCAGCTGGATCGACCGGTGAGCGCCTGCTGCGCAACATGAACGATAAGGAAAAACTTGGAATGAACATCATTGGTGCCAAAGACGTCGGAGAGGCATTCTTGATGTTGGAATCTGGCCGCGCGGCCGGATACATGGACGATGATGCAATCCTGTACGCCGAGCGCGCAAAAGCAAGATCGCCCCAGGACTGGGTCGTGGTGGCCAAGCCGTTCACCCGGGAAGCCTATGGCTGCATGCTTCGAAGAGACGACACCCCATTCAAGAAGCTGGTTGACAACGTCGTTGCCAAAATGATGTCGGATGGTTCGATCAACAAGCTCTACACCAAATGGTTCACGCAGCCGATCCCGCCGCGAGGATTCAACGTTGATTTCCCAATGTCTTCCGATATGAAAACGCTGATCGCCAACCCGAGCGACAAAGCGCTCGACGAGTAGCTAGTGTGCCTGTATCGAATATTGACGACCGGAAGGCAGTCGCCTTCGGGTACGGCAAAGACTAGTACGCGCGCAGGCGCCCGGTCATATCCAGTGACCAGGCGAAGCACAAGATCCATGCTTTTATATTTGACGAACGTAGAAAGACTGCGAGCTAGCCTGAAGAGTTGCGCATTCGGGACGCGTTCATACGGATACCATGCCTTATCTATTCCATTGGGGCGTATTTCTTGAAAAGGCCTCTGCCACCCAAACGTACCTTGATTGGATAGTATCCGGGCTGAAGGTAACCATCGCAGTCGGATCGACTTCCTGGATCATCGCGCTTTGCATTGGCTCCGTTCTCGGCGTGATGCGTACGCTGCCAAATAAATGGGCGTCCGGGTTCGCCAGCGCGTATGTCGAACTCTTTAGAAACGTTCCATTGCTGGTGCAGCTATTTATCTGGTATTTCGTCGTTCCCGAATTGCTGCCATGGGGAGCAGCAATTAAACAGATGGATCCTCTCATTCAGCAATTCCTCGCCGGTGTCATCTGTTTGGGTACGTTCACAGCCGCGCGAATTTGCGAGCAGGTGCGCTCCGGTATCGGCAGTCTTTCGCGTGGCCAGGGAAATGCAAGCCTCGCTCTGGGTCTGACTTCTCTACAAACCTACCGTTACGTGGTTCTACCAATGGCGTTCCGCATTATTGTGCCTCCACTCACAACGGAATTCGTCAACATCTTTCAGAACTCCGCGGTGGCCTCAACCATCGGGCTTCTCGACCTCGCCGGCCAGGGACGGCAGTTAGTCGATTACACAGCCCGTCCTTATGAGTCGTTCATCACGATAACGCTGTTGTACTGCCTCCTGAACGTGGCCGTCATGATGCTGATGCGCTGGATCGAACGTCGCACTCGAGTTCCCGGCTACATCAGCACCCAATAAGAGATCAATATGGCTTACGCATTCGATTTCAGTCTCATCAATCCCGCCAACCTCAAAGTGCTCGGCGAAGGCATGATGGTATCTCTCGAGATTACCTTGACGGGCGCAATCGTCGGCATTGTCTGGGGATCGATTCTCGCGATGATGCGTCTGTCTTCAATTCGGCCGTTAAGCTGGTTTTCGGAAGGGTACGTGACCGTCTGCCGCTCGATTCCGCTCGTGATGGTGCTGTTGTGGTTCTTCTTGATCGTCCCGCAGTTTCTACAGAAGGTTTTAGGCCTGTCGGCTGCCTCGGATCTACGAATGACGTCCTCGCTGATCGCGTTCTCGCTGTTCGAGGCCGCGTACTGCTCCGAGATCATTCGCGCGGGTATTCAGGGCGTTCCACGCGGTCAGCTATTCGCCGCTCAGGCACTGGGAATGCACTATGGACAGGTCATGCTATTGGTCATCCTGCCACAGGCCTTTCGCAATATGGTGCCGCTACTTCTGATGCAGGGGATCATCCTCTTCCAAGATACGTCTCTCGTCTACGTCAGTGCGCTTGCGGACTTCTTCGGCCGCGCCTACGACATCGGTGAGCGCGACGGACGCACGGTCGACATGCTGCTATTCGCCGGTGTCGTCTATTTTGTGATCTGTTTCTTCGCTTCCCGGATGGTAAAGCGTCTCCAGAAAAAGGCTTCCACATGATCGAGATAAACAACGTATCCAAACACTACGGCGCTTTCCAGGTACTAACCGATTGCACCACCCATGTCGCCAAGGGTGAGGTGGTGGTGGTATGCGGTCCTTCCGGATCAGGGAAATCCACGCTGATCAAGACCATCAATGGCCTCGAGCCGATACAGAAAGGCGACATCGTTGTGAACGGAACGCCCGTATGCAGCCCGAAGACAAATCTCTCCAGGCTTCGTTCAAAGGTAGGCATGGTGTTTCAGCACTTCGAGTTGTTCCCACACCTGACGATCACCGAGAATCTGACACTCGGACAGATCAAGGTGCTGGGGCGCGGCAAGGAGGAGGCGACCGGTAAGGGCTTGAAGCTGCTCGACCGCGTCGGCCTCAAGACGCAGGCGGACAAGTACCCCGGCCAGCTATCGGGCGGCCAGCAGCAGCGCGTAGCCATTGCTCGCGCGCTCTCGATGGACCCGATTGCCATGCTGTTTGACGAGCCGACCTCGGCGCTCGATCCCGAGATGATCAACGAGGTGCTCGATGTGATGGTGGAGCTTGCGCGCGAAGGGATGACGATGATGTGCGTGACGCACGAAATGGGCTTCGCGAAGAAGGTTGCCCACCGCGTGATCTTCATGGATCAGGGCAGGATACTGGAAGACACCCCGAAGGAAGAATTCTTCGGCAACGTAGCGGAGCGAACTGATCGTGCACAACAGTTCCTTTCGAGAATTCTCCATCACTAACCCGGTTTCGACGAAGATGTCACGCTGCCGCGGTGATTTGATGACATTCGCAATTTTCCGGCGATCGTTTAACCCATCAAAATATTTGGTGAGTGGCAAGGATATATATTGATTTTCCTCTGAGAAACTTGCCTCTACCATGGTGGTTCCGCAGCATGTTAATTTAGGAAGACGAATGTTCTCTCCCACATTATCTCAACTTCTTGACGCGGTGAAACCTTCACCGACACTTTCCATTACCAGGCGTGCAGCCGACATGCGTCGCAGAGGTGTCGATGTTGTCAGCCTCTCTCAGGGAGAGTCAGACTTCCCCACGCCCGAACATATCTGCGATGCAGCGAAACGCGCCATCGACTCCGGCGTCACGCGTTATACCGATGTTGATGGCACTCCGGAGTTGAAGGAGGCTATCGTTCGAAAGTTCTGGCGTGAAAACAGCCTTTCATACGATGTCAGCGAAATCAGTGTGGGCACGGGTGGCAAGCAGGTTATTTTCAACGCCCTATTCGCTTCGCTGAACCCTGGCGACGAGGTCATTCTCCCCGCCCCCTATTACGTCTCGTACCCCGACATGGTCCGGTTGATCGGCGCTGTGCCGGTCGATATCCAGTGCGGCGAAGCACAAGGTTTCAAGATCACCGCAGAGCAGCTTCGCGAAGCGATTACGCCTCGCACCAAGTGGTTGATTCTCAACTCGCCAGGCAATCCCACTGGAGCGGGCTATTCGCGCGCAGAACTGAGTGCCCTGGCAGCCGAGCTCCTCCGGCATCCGCACGTTATGGTGATGACGGATGACATTTACGAGCACATTCGTTACGACGGCTGGCAGTTCTCGACTATTGCCTCAGCCGCGCCAGAGTTGCGGGAGCGAGTTCTTACCGTCAACGGCATGTCGAAGGCTTACTCGATGACAGGATGGCGTATCGGATTCGCCGGCGGCCCAAAGCCGCTAATCGAGGCGATGGCAACCGTCCAGTCACAAAGCACCAGCAATCCCTGCTCTGTCTCTCAAGCGGCCGCGCAAGCCGGATTGGACAGCCCGATGGATTTCATCAAGGAACGCAATGACGCTTTTCAACGAAGGCGTGACACCGCATTGGAAAAGTTAAACGCGATCGACGGCATTCGCTGCAGACGTCCGGAAGGCGCGTTCTATCTTTTTCCGTCTTGCGAAGGTCTGGTCGGCAGAGCCACACCAGAAGGAAAGGTCCTGCAAAACGATGTTGACCTGTGTGATTACCTGTTTGACTACGGGCGCGTGGCAGTAGTGCCCGGGATCGCGTTCGGCACAAGCGGTCACTTCCGGATTTCGTTTTCTACGTCAGACGAGCGTTTAGCGTTGGGGTGTGATCGCATCCGTCAAGCCTGCGAACTACTGATTTGAAAATCTGGCGGATTTCCATCTGCACCTGAGTGGAATCCGCACAAGCGAGCTTGCCCGATTGCCTGATTGCCAGGCATTTCCACTTCCTTCCAACATTAGTGAGTTCTCCATGGACCTAGGTATCAAGAACCGCGTCGCGCTTGTCATGTCAGCTGGTGGTGGACTGGGCTCGGCCATTGCCCTGGCGCTGGCTCGCGAAGGCGCGACGGTTGCCGTATCGGACCAGAACGGTCAAGCACTGGAAGACACCGTGTCACGCATTCGTACGGCAGGAGGAACAGCCCACGGTTTCCAGGCCAACCTGGCCGACCTCGAGAGCATTTCGGCCATGGTCGCAAATGTCAGGACCACAGTGGGCAACCCGGACATCCTGATCAACAATTCCGGCGGACCGCCCCCCACGCTGGCCGCAGGCGTGGCGCCGCAGCAGTGGCGAAACCAGTTTGACTCCATGGTTCTGTCATTGATGCATCTCACAGATCTTCTGTTACCGGCGATGAAACAGAAAGGCTGGGGCCGAATCATCACCAGTACATCTTCCGGCGTAGTCGCACCGATACCCAACCTCGGAATATCCAATGCGTTACGTCTGGCCCTGGTGGGCTGGTCGAAGACTCTGGCCAATGAAGTCGCTGCCGACGGCATCTGCGTCAATGTCGTGCTGCCAGGTCGAATCGCTACCGATCGCATTCGCTCACTGGACGAGGCACGTGCAAGCCGCGAAGGCAAGACCTATGAGGAGGTCGTAGCCGCGAGCACGGCGTCGATACCTGCCAGACGCTACGGCAAGCCCGAAGAATACGCCGACGCGGTGGCATTTCTCGCCAGCGAGCGCGCCGCTTTCATTACGGGCTCCGTCGTACGCGTCGACGGCGGCATGATCCTCAGCATTTAAACAACATTCTTCAAGGAACAGATGATGGACGCCATTTCAGTAGCACGAAGCGCCGAGGATCGCGAGGCCATTCGCCAACGATTCCTGTTAGTTGACACATCCAACGTCGCGGATGTGCTCGATACCCTCGGCTTGTTCCACCAGGGGCTCTCGTCGGTCCTTGCCCCCTATCCCGCCTCGGGTGGCAAGCTGGCAGGCTGGGCATACACCATTCGCGGCCAGATGTCCCCATATGAACTCGGCGGGGACCCCGACAAGATGCAAGCCTGCGCAGGGGTGTCCGCAGGTGAAGTCACGGTCTGGAGCGGCGACGGGGAAGGAGTCTGCTACTTCGGCGAGCTTATCGCCATTGGCATGAAAGAGCGAGGCTGCGTAGGGTCGTTAGTCGACGGCGGGATCCGGGATATCCGCTGGATTGCCGACCAGGCCTTTCCGGTGTTCGCGCGCTATCGCACTCCAGTGCAATCCATTGCCCGTTGGAAGGTCAATGGCTGGCAAGTGCCGGTAAGCGTTCGCGGCGCCACTTCACAGTGGGTAACGGTGCGCCCCGGCGACTTCGTGCTCGGCGATGAGGATGGTGTTCTGATCATTCCACACGAAGTGGTCGATACCGTCCTGGTTGAAGCAGAACGCCTGACGGAGAAAGAACGCCTTATCCGCACGGAATTGCAACAGGGCCTTAGCCTGGCCAAGGCCCTGGCGAAATACGGACACGTTTGATTACGCCGTCCCGCCGGATCAACCTGGCGGGACCTACGTGTACGTAGATGTTTGATTGTGATCAGTGATGTTCTCTGCGTGGCCGCGCACGATCGATCGCTGTATAACAACACGGTCATAGACGTCCCCGCTTACCCCGCCAGCAATGCGCGCTGCCAGATTGCGGTAAGTTCGCGAGCAAATGCTTCAGTATCGGTTCTCGCCAGGTTGAAGGCCGGATTGCGGACCACGAATGCTTCGCGCAACACATCGTCCACCATCGATCCAAGACAGTGAATGCGCAGTTCGAGCGCCTGTTCATCGATATCGGCGGCCCCGGCACTCAACACGCGCGACAGAATTCTCCGCGTCCAAAGCGCATTGACGCGCTGCCGTTCGAGCAGCATGTCCGGCTCCTTGCTCATCAGCTCACGCACACGTTCCATCAGCGCAGCGTTATGTGCGTAGTGCTCGACATACGCGACATTGGTCAGATAAATATTCTCTTCCACGCTACCCGTGCTGCGCGCTTGCGCGAGCGTATCGAGCATCAGCTTGCGGAAATCGCCGAGCACTTCACGCACGAGATCATCCACTGACCGGAAGTAGAGGTAGATCGTCGGCCGCGATACGCCTGCTTCGGCAGCCACCTGGTCCATCCCGAGTTGCGCGACCGTGCTGGTCTCGAGGCAACGTGCTGCCGCGAGCTTGAGCTGGCCACGGGTACGTTCGCCTTTTTTCAGCCCGGATTCGTCGGCTGATAGGGCCATTCGGTCGACGAAAGTTTCGATTTGTTTTTTTTTTGCCATTTTCTGACGCTCATGTCAGGACTTTATTTGTGACACATGTGTCATGTTTACCTCAAGTCGGGGAAATGCATGTGCTATCTGGATGCGTGTGACCGGTCAGCCCCCATTGCGGCGAGTAGCGACGATAAGTCGGGCGCAAGGACGACGTGATCAAGGCATCCGGCTACCGCATCAGCCCATTCGAAGTTGAGGAGGCGTGCTGCCGGCATCCCGCGGTCGAAGCCGCCGGCGTAATCGGCGTCGTCGATGCAGAACGCGGGTCACGCGTAAAGGCGTACATCGTTCTTGCCGGCGGATTCAATGCCAACGCGGAGACGGCCGACAGTATTCGTCAATTTGTGCGCGACGCGCATTCGCAATTTGGTTACCCGAAAGTGATCGAATTCCTCGACGAACTGCCGAGTTCGCAATCGGGCAAGGTCGACCGGAAAGCACTCCGTGAAAGGCGCCCTGTCACCGAGTTCTGACGATCCTCGACGTTCTGACTGCCCGGAGAAGCGCCAAAGCAACTATCTAGTCCACGCGCCGACGTACAGAAATAGCCGAAGCGGTCGAAACGACCAGGTCCGCGAAGCGCTTCTCATCGCGGTCCGCTTGCCAGCGCGAACGCGTGATCGCGATGTTCACCGCGCCGATGCCACGGCCGTGCGCGTTGGTAATCGCCGCGGCAGTGGAGATGTCGGCTACGAAATACTCGTCCTCGGTATGTGCATAGCCCTGCTTGCGGATCTGCACGAGGCGCTCCTTGATCTTGCGCGGCTGATGCACGGTGGAAGCGGTGTACTGGACGAGATTGGTACGCGACAGGATATCGTCGACCTCACCATCGGATAGCGTGGCCAGGATCGCGAGGCCGGGCGCCGTGCAATAAGCCGGCAGACGCGAGCCGGTGATGACATGCGCGTTGAAGACATTCCGACTGACGATGCGCAGTACGAATACGATGTCGATGTCGTCGAGCACCGTCAGGTTGGTGGCCTCTTCCGTTTCGGATCCGAGTTGCTGAAGATAAGGCGTGGCCCGGCTCACCAGTTCGTTGGAGGTCAGATAGTGGTAAGTGAAATCGAGCAGCTTGGGCGACAATTCGTACTTGCGACTATCCGGATCTTTGAACAGATAGCCGAGCGCCGCCAGCGTGAACGTGAAGCGTTGCGTCGCGCTCATGTCGAAGCCGGTTAGCACCGAGATTTCCGAAAGCGATAATTGCCGCTTGGTACCGTCGAAGGCGATCAGTACCCGCATCGCCTTTTCAACCGATTGTACGTACAGCGAAGATTGCGTTGGATCGATCGCCATTTCCTCGCCGGGAGCGGCGGGTGGTGCGGTGCGTTTGCGGCGGTTTGTCGGCTGGGCGGGTTTCACGTTCTCATTCCCGGAATTGCTTTGCGGCGAATAGATATTATTGCATACCACATCGATTTTCCTGGAATGAGATAAACGTCAGTGCAATCCGCTCTCGCCCGAGCGGCGAGGTCAACGCTGCAAGCGATCCCACGCATCGCGCACATCTCGCGACAACAGATGCTTTCGGATCCGTTCGCTCGCCGTCAATTCGAACTGCCCGACCGCCCGGTAATAGCGCGGCAACTGAAAGCTTGCGAGGCGCTCGCTGGCCCATGCATGCAAGGCCTCCCATTCCACCGCCGCGCCCTTGAACTGCACGTTCAGAAGGATGTCCTGTTCACCTATCGTCGACGCGACGCCGATCGCTGCGCTCGCCTTGATCGCCGGATGCCCCGCAAAAACACGTTCGATCTCCCATGCCGACACGTTCTCGCCGCGTACGCGCATGCTGTCGGTTCCCCGTCCGATGAAGAACAGATCGCCGTCCGCGTCACGTCGCGCATGGTCGCCGGTGTGCAGCTTGCCGTCGCGCAGCGCGGCCCGGGTCGCCGCTTCGTTCTTCAGATAGGCCGGCAGCAGCGCGCCATCCACTTTGCTGGTCAACACGATTTCGCCGGGCTCGCCGTCCGCGACCGGGCGGCCGTGCTCGTCCAGCAGTTCGAGGTCGAACCATGGCAGGACCTTGCCGATCGAGCCGGGTTTGCCGGTTGCGTTGAGCGTCGCGAAGCTCGAGCATTCGGTCATGCCGTAGCATTCGCGCAGCCGTACACCCAGGCGCGCCTCGGTGGCGTGCCACGCGGCCGCGCCTACACCCGCACCCCATGCAACGCGCAGCGCATGGTCACGCGGCTGCTCATCGGGCGGCAACTGCATCAGGATGTCGAGCACGCCGCCCAGATAATGCAACTGCGTCGCGCCCGCTTGCGTCACCTGTGACCAGAACTGCGAGGCCGAGAAGCGCGGCACCACGTGGAGACTGACCGGTACGAGGAACGGCAGCAGCAACATCTGGGCGCCGCCGATATGGCACAGCGGCTCCCACATGAAAAGACGGTCGCCTTCACGCACGTCGGCCACCCGCAAAGCGGCTTCGCTGGCAATGC
Organism: Paraburkholderia fungorum; assembly: GCF_046027605.1. Lineage (GTDB taxonomy): Bacteria > Pseudomonadota > Gammaproteobacteria > Burkholderiales > Burkholderiaceae > Paraburkholderia > Paraburkholderia fungorum_F. The sequence continues at coordinate 134,124 of NZ_JAQQEF010000010.1, read as the reverse complement.
GCATCATCCGGTGCGTGAACAGCACACCTTTGGGCGCGCCCGTCGTGCCGGACGTGTAGATGATGCACAGCGGGCTATGCACGCCGACGACCGGCGTGCGCAGCGTGGGCGCCGCCGCGGCGGCATCGAAGGCCGGCAAACGCGTGAGCCGCGTCGTGCCGCAATCGATCTGCGCCGTCACCGCATCGAATTCCTCGTCGATGACGAGCAGTTTCGGCTCGGCATGCTGAAGCAGGTATTCGAGGCCCGCTGCACGCAGCTTCGTATTGACCGGCACCCACACAATCCCGCTCAGCATCAGCGCATAGATCAGATAAATATGCTCCGGGCTATTGCCGAGCATCACTGCGACGCGGTCGCCCTGTACAAGTTCGCAGCGCTCGAACCACGCCTGCAGTTGGGCGATATGTGCGGCCGCTTCCGCACAGCGAATTGCACGGTCCTCGTAATGCAGGAAAATATGCGCCGGATCAGCGCTCAGGCCGGCCGCCAGCAGCGGCACGCAGTCGAGTTCGTCTTGCGGATGACGGTTCGCAAAGTAGTCTGAATAGCAATGCATGTCTTATCGTTTATCGAGCTTGCAAGGTCAACGCACGCGGCGCTTGAGCCAGGCGGACACCGAAATCACCAGCGCGATCAGCACGACGAGCGTCGTCGAAACCGCAGCCAATGTCGGCGTGATCGCCAGTTGAATGTCGTCCCACATCTGCTTGGGCAGCGTGGTATTGATGCCGCCGCTCACGAAGATAGCGATCGTCAGATCGTCGAACGAGACGAGGAAAGCGAACAGGAACGCGGCGCTCACGCTCGCCATCAGCAGCGGCAGCACCACCGTGCGAATGCGCTGCGATGACGACGCGCCCATCACGCGGGCGGCGTCGTCGAGGCGCCAGTCGAAACGCTGAAAGCCGGCCGCGAGCGTCACGACGACGTACGGAATGGCCAGCACCGTGTGGCCGATGATCAGACCGGTGTTGGTGCCGGTCAGCCCGAAGCGGCTCAGCAGATACAGCAGTCCAACCGCGACGACGATGCGCGGCACGATCAGCGGCGCGACCATCAGCGCGAACAGCGGCTTGACGGCGCGCTGCGACATGCGCGTCATCGCCAGCGTCGCGCCGAAACCCAGCGCGACCGACAGTACCGCCGTGCCGAACCCCACCTCGAACGACCGGATCACCGCGCTCTGCCAGACCGATGAACCGAGGAAGGTGCCGAACCAGCGCAGACTGAAGAGCTTCGGCGGAAAGGCGATGAAGTCGCCGCTCGTGAAGGCATAGGGAATCACGGACAACACCGGCACGACCAGCACGATCAGGATCGCTACCGTGAAGAGGCCAAGCGGGCTGAACACACGCACGCCGCCGGTGCGCTGGGCCGTGCCGCGCCGCTTTACCAGCGGCGCGCAGATCCGCCCGGCCCAGATCAGCATCGCGAGCTTGAATCCTTGCGCACGCGACGCCCGTACGCGCTCACGCACTTCTCCCGTCAGCGAGGTCAGGCCAACGACGCGGTCGTACAGGAAGAAAATCGCAATCGAACAGATCAGCAGCACAGTAGAGAGTGCGCCGGCAAAATGCATGTCGAACAGTTCGAGCACCGCTGAAATCACCAGTTGCGCGATCATCGTCTCGCGCGGTGAACCGAGCAGCGAAGGCACGATGAAAAAGCCGAGACTGGAAACGAACACGAGCAGACCCGCAGCCGCCACACCCGGCGACGAGAGCGGCAGAAACATCGTGAAAAAGCTCGTGCTGCGATCGGCGCCGAGCGTCTCGGCCGCTTGCGAAAAACGCTCGTCGATGCCGCGCATCACCGGCAGCATCGTCATGACGGCGAGCGGCAGCATCGAATGCACCATGCCGATCAGCACGCCCGTCAGCGACGGGATCGTTCCGGTCGTCTCATGCACGAGGCCAAGCGCGAGCGCGATCGTGGAAAGAACGCCGGTCTTCGACAGCAGCAACATCCACGCGTACGTCTTGACCAGATAGCTGGTCCAGAACGGCAGCATGATCCATAGCAGCCAGCGCTCGCGCACGCGCTCCGACACGCGGCTCAGCAGATAGGCGACCGGATAGCCGAGCAGCACCGAGAACGCCGCCGTGAGCAGCGAGATCGCGAAGGTTATCCATAGCACCTTGGCATACACGGGCGTGTGCGCGATACGGGCGAACTGCGTGAGGCCGAACGTGCCGTCGCTGTTGACGAGTCCGCCTTGCAGGATTTCCCCCACCGGCACGATGAAGAAAACCAGCAGGAATAGCAGCGTGGGTGCCGCCGGCGCGATGCGCAACGAAGCTGCGAGCCACGTGCTGGGTCGCCGGGGCGTATCGGTCGGGCTTAGCACGCGTGTAGCGAGGGTCATGGGAATTCCTTTGCGGCGCGAACCGTCAAGCATGCAGTAGCGTGGTGCGGTAGGGATCCCAGATCAGGCCCACCGTATCGCCGACACGCGGGCTCAGCGTGCGCGCGCAGCGCGCCATGAGTTCGCTGCCGTCGGGCAGCGACAGTTGCACGTGCGTGTCGCTGCCGAAGAACACCACGTCGTCGATGCAGGCATCGACGAAACCTTGCTTCGGCTCGACCAATTGCAGCGCCTCGGGCCGCAGCAGCAGCGTATGGCGCGCCGCCGATCCGATCTTCGAGGTACGCGGCAGCGGAATGCGGCCGCCGGCCGCGAGCAGGATTGGCTCGCCGCTCGCATCGGGTGCGTCCGCCAGCGCGCCTTCGAGCAGATTCGAGTGGCCAATAAAGCCCGCCGCGAAGCGCGTCGCCGGTCGATCGTACAGATCCGCGGGCGTGCCGATCTGTTCGATGCGCGCGTCGTTCATGAGGCAGATGCGATCCGACAGAGTGAGCGCTTCGTCCTGATCGTGCGTCACATAGACGAAGGTCGCGCCGAGTTCCTTGTGAAGGCGGCGTATTTCCGCCTGCATGTGCTCACGCAATTTTTTGTCGAGTGCGCCGAGCGGCTCATCGAGCAGAATCACCGACGGGCGATAGGCGAAGCAGCGCGCGAGTGCAATGCGCTGCTGCTGCCCGCCAGAGAGTTCCTTCGGAAAACGCGTCCCGTATTCGCTCATGCGTACCATCGCGAGCGCGCCGTCCACGGCCTCGCGCACCTCGTCGCGCGACTTGCGGCGCATCCGCAAGCCGTACGCGACGTTGTCCCACACACTCATATGCGGAAACAGCGCATAACTCTGGAACACCATGCCGATGCCGCGCTTGCCCGGTTCGACGTGCGTGACATCCCGCCCGTCTATCTCGATGCGTCCGGCACTCGGTGCGACGAGGCCTGAGATCATCTGCAGCAGCGTGGTCTTGCCCGACCCCGAAGGACCCAGCAGCGTCAGGAACTCGCCGGCTTGCACCGTCAAACTGGTCGGCTCCAGTGCGACGGTGTTGCCATAGCGCTTGGAAAGGCCGATCGCTTCGAGTTTTGCGCTCATCGTGGCACCTTTACGAAATGATCCATGAATTGAAGCGTTCCGTGACCTTCTGGCGATTGTCCTGCCACCACTGCGGACTCGGCAGCTTCATGTTGCGGATGTTGTCCGGCGCGGTCGGCAACAAAGGCGCGCGCTGGGGCGGAATCGCGTCGAACGATTTGCGGTTGGTCGGACCGTAAGCGAGCGTCTGGGTAAGCACGGCCTGGCGCTTGGCATCGGCGCAGAAACGCACGAACTGTTTGGCCATGTCGGCGTGCGGCGTGCCCTTCGGAATGCCCCAGCCTTCGATCGAATACAAGCCCTGATTCCAGACGATCTTGACCGGCGCACCGGCGTCGATCGCCGATTGCGCGCGCCCATTCCATAGCGAGATCATGTCGACATCGCCGCTCTGGATCGCCTGCATCGATTGCGCGCCCGACGTCCACCAGATGGCGATATGCGGCTTGATCTTGTCGAGACTCCTGAAAGCGCGGTCCACGTCGAGCGGATAGAGCTTGTCGAGCGTCACGCCGTCGGCCAGCAATGCCTGCTCGAGCGTGTCGAGCGGGCTGCGGCGCAGACAGCGGCGGCCCGGAAAGCGCTTGACGTCCCAGAAGTCCGCCCACGATTTCGGACCGTTGTTCTGAAACTTGTCGGTGCGGTACGCAAGCACCGTCGAATACACGTCGACACCGAGCCAGTCGCTCGTGACCGCTTCCGGCATCACGTCCGGGAAGTCCGAGGGCTTCAGCCCGATCGGCTCCAGCAGGCCCTTCGATTCGAGGTACGGGATGTCGGCGGAGAGTGTGAGCGTCGTCACGTCCCACACATAATTCCGGGTCTTCACCATCGCTTCGAATTGCGCGACCGGCTGCGATTCGCGCGCCACGCTCACCACCTTGATGCCGGTCGCCTTCTCGAACGGATCGTAGAAAGCCTGACGGTAGGCCGCCGTGTAAGGACCACCAGGATCCGATACGACGATCTGCTTATCGTCGGCACGTACCAGGACCGGCATGGCGCCCGCGAGCGCGAGTGCCCCCGCACCCTGCAACATGCGGCGCCGCTTTTCGTTGAAGTCTTGCGTCATTGCTGTGGTCTCCTGCTCGATGAGTGGCGGGATGAAACGGACTTCGATCAGCTCACTTCGCGCGCTTGCGGAAAAACGCTTCCATCATGCGAGCCGGCTCGCCCGAGTCGTAGGCTTCGCGCTGGATGCGGATGCCCGCTTCGATGCAGTCCTGAAAACCCGCTTCAGTCATTTCACGGAAACGTTGTTTGTCGAGACGCATCGCGACCGGTGGCTTGTTGGCGAGTTCAGTGGCGATTTCGAGCGCTTTTTCGAAGACCTTTTCTTCCGCCACGACGTGGTGGATCAGACCGATATTCTTGCATTCATCGGCGTCCATCAGGCGGCCTGTAAGCGTCAGTTCGATGGTGCGCGACATGCCGAGCATCGAGTTCATGATCCACGGGCCAGTGGTGCTCGCGATCCCCGCGTTGATTTCCGGCTGGCCCATGCGTACACCCGGGTGACCGACCCGGATATCGCCAAGCAGCGCCACCTGAAACGCCGAGCCCGCCGCGGTGCCATTCAGTGCCATGACCAGCGGCTTCTTCAGGCCGCGCAGCACAGCGTAGTAACGCTGCCATTCCTTGACCCAGGCAACCGCGCGCTCGCCATCGAAATCGTGCGCCTCGGACAGATCCTGCCCGGCCGAAAAGGCGCGATTGCCGGCGCCCGTCATGATGATCGCCGCCACTTCGTCGTCAGCGTCGAAGCGATCCAGTGCCTCAATGATCGCGTTGCGCATGGGGGTCGTCCACGCGTTCAGCTTTTCGGGGCGGTTAAGCGTGATGACCGCAACGCGGCCATGACTAGACAACAGGATATCTTTAGTCATTTAATATCGCATAGAAATAGTTGATGGTGTAATTCAATATACTCGCACCATAAATGAGGCGCAAGGTGGTGTTTTCGCTAAGCAGGCGCTGGCGACGATGCGCGTTTGCGAATCGATCCGTGTTTGCACGCAGGCAGGAGAGTTTGGTGGCACCGAGGGGCGCCGCATAAGGCATTGCGGGGACGTCTACCGCGCGACGTTCAAAGGTATTTGCCCGAGTCGGGCGAGAAGTGTCCGTAGTGCGGCAGCAAGATGAAGCGCCTGGCCGGGGGCATTCTGGCTATCCTTGCGCGGATCCACCCGCCAAACGGAGAGAACCCCGCATGCGATCTTCGGCTGGAAACCACCGCAGCGTTGCGCCGGTCCATATGGCCCGGTTCCTTGTGCTTTTCGCCGTCACAAGCGCGGCATCTGTTGTTGCGCAGTCCAGCCGGGACATTATCGGCGCCGCGCGTCTCGGTTCAGGCTATTCGCAAATTCTCAACTTGACCGCGACCCCGGACATCAGCTCCGCACATCTCGACGTGTCGGACGGTGCCGTCCCGCAATCGTTCACCGTCACCCGAATCCCTTACGAAGGTAGTTTGCTCACGTTTTCGGATCGAAACAGTATTGGCTGGCGAGTTTCCGGCGGCTACCTTCGCGAAAAGGACGAATTCACGATCAACGCGCCGAACGGCGCGGCAGGCAGTATCGCAAGCAAGTGGTCAGCCTTCAGCGCGACGGCGGCCTGTTCCTGAAAAGCAGGCTGGGCTATGGGTTCACATTCGAGCCGGGCCTGGACCTTAGCGTGGCCAGATTGCTCAATGACGCCTCGTATGCAGGCGCGGCCACTAGCCTGAAACCCGTCCTTGATGGCCGCTGTTCAACTGGCACGAAAATGCATGCGAACTTCCTCTTTCGAGAGACAACGCACAGTCGAAACGCCTAAGAGCGGGAGCGCCCTATCTCTTTGGTTCTCACGTCAAAGGCTGGACGGTCAGCCTGGGCCTGACGTATTGATCGGTCGGCCAGATCCCCATCGCGGGTGTGCTCCATTCTGGCCGCCGTCAACGACGGCCACGACCGGATTGGCAGCAATCGTGGGCATATGGGTGCAGCCGAACATTAGCTCGAGCCATCGGCCACTATTGCTGCGTGAGCATCAGGTTCAGGTTCTGAACCGCAGCGCCGGATGCGCCTTTGCCAAGATTATCGAAAACCGCGGACAGCAGGACGTGCCCGTGTTCCGTGTTGGGAAATACGCTTAAGCGCATGTCGTTCGTACCGTTCAGCACTTGCGGATCCAGGTGCGTTAAGACGCACGATTCGTGCAGCGGCAAGACACGTACGTGGGCCGCCTCGGCATAGTGGCGTGCGAGGCACGCGTGTAGCGCGGCGCCGTCCACGTCGGGTGCCAGCAGCCGCAACTCCAGAGGCACCGTCAGCACAATGCCCTGGCGGAACGCACCATACGCAGGGACGAAAATGGGACGCTGCGCGAGCCCGGCGTGCTGCTGGATCTCCGGGGTGTGCTTGTGCGCGAGTTCCAGACCATATACCTGGTATGAAGGCGCGTTGACGGCACGCTGCCCTTCGTGTTCCTCCACGCCGGCACGCCCGCGTCCGGAGTAGCCGGACACCGCATGAATGCTGATAGGGTAGTTGCCTGGTATGAGCCCGGCCTGCAGCAGAGGACGCAGCAAGCCAATTGCACCGGTCGGATAGCAACCGGGATTGGTGACCCGGCGTGCGTTCGCAATGCGCTCAGCCTGTCCCCGCGTCATTTCCGGAAAGCCGTATGTCCAGTCCGGCTGCGTGCGGTGAGCGGAGCTTGCGTCGATTACTCTGACGGCAGGATTAACAATGGCGTCCACTGCCTCGCGCGCGGCGGCATCCGGCAAACAGAGGATGGCGATGTCGCAGGCGTTGATGGCTTCGGCGCGACGCCTGGAATCCTTGCGTTCCGCCGCGGGAAGCGTGACCAGTTTCAGGTCGGTCCGGTTGCGCAGCCGTTCGTGAATTTGCAACCCGGTGGTGCCTTGGTCGCCGTCGATGAAAACAACAGGAGAGCTCATACGTGGAATACTCCGCTGACTATAGGTCGTAACAGGTAGAACGAGCCCCTATGTTCCATGGACCGCTAGAATAGAGAAAGTTGAATTTCATAACGTGAATATTCAGTTTTTCTGAATCTGGACGCCACATGCGAGAAATCAGCCTGGACCGCTTGCGCACCCTGGTCGCCATTGCCGACCGGGGCTCATTTGCCGATGCGGCGCGTGCATTGAACCTGGCGCCGCCAACCGTCAGCCTCCACATCGCTGAACTCGAAGACCGCATTGGCGCTCCACTCCTGTCACGTAAGCGCGGACATGTAAGGCCGTCGGCGATAGGAGAGGTGCTGGTGGAGCGCGCGCGTCGACTGCTGGCCGATGCGGAGCAGGCGTTAGACGATATTCAACGCCAGGTGCAGGGGCTCGAAGGGCGCGCGCGGCTCGGTGCGTCGACTGGCGCGATCGCGCACCTGTTGCCGCAAGCGCTCGAGGTGCTGCGCCAGCACCATCCCGCTATCGACATTCAGGTTGCAGTGCTCACCTCGCATGAAACGCTGTCCCGACTGGCGGATGGAACGCTGGATGTTGGGCTGGTCGCACTGCCTCAGCCTCCGGTGGCTGGACTCGTGATAAAGCCTTGGCGCCGCGACCCCGTGATGGCTTTTGTGCCGGCGCATTGGCGGTGTCCGGCTCGCATCACGCCTGAATGGCTCGCCGCCCAACCTCTCATTCTCAATGACGCGACCACGCGCCTCTCGCGTCTGACTGCAGAGTGGTTTGCGACCGGAGGGCACCATCCTGCGCCGCGCATCCAGCTCAACTACAACGACGCGATCAAGAGTCTGGTAGCGGCAGGTTACGGCGCCGCGCTGTTGCCCCATGAGGCCACTACGCCATTACCCGACATGCGCATTGTCATGCGTCCGCTGCGCCCGGCGTTGTGGCGCCGGCTCGGCATTGCACATCGTGCGGGGTATGTTGAGCGTTCCACGCAACACGTCCTTGATGTGTTGTGGGATCTGCGATTGGCGTAGGCGTAGGCGTTGCCATTTGCCGCTTCGGTTCGTTCTCGCTGGGACGGTCGCCTTATTGCTCGCCACGATAAACGAATGGCCGGCTTGTAGACTTACTCAGCCCGTGGCGGACGGCTACCCACCGCCGGAGCAAGCCCCCGAACAAACCGTCGCCCATGTTTCCAGCAGAAGTCCCACCACGCCCAAACCCCATCAGGCGCAAACCGCCCCACGAACAGCAACAACGCGAGCAGCGCAGGACACCAGCGCAAATCCGTCGGGATCGGCTCGCGGTGAGCGAAGCGCGCGTCCAGCATCGCGTCGTTCAACGACGCCGCGTTCCAAAGCCGGCGATAACCGAGACCGGTCTGCCCAGCCACGAACGCCAGATACTGACCTCGCAACTCGGAAAGCTCCTCGTGTGTCTCGACCGCTGCATCGGAGCCCGGCGTTGTCGGCACCTGTATCACGTCCTCGGGCTGCCAGTATCCGATCCGGTTGCCGTCGGCGTCGGTCTTCGGAATGGCCGCGGGTTGGTCGCCCCCCACGCCGATCAGCCAACCCTTGATGCCCGCGGAATTGATATCGCGCATCAGCGCGCGCGATGACAAGACAGGCGGCGCCTCCTGCCCATCAGTAATAAACACCACGGCCGCGCCCTGGCCCACATCCTGCGCCACCCGCACCGCCGAATAAACGCCGCCCTCGGCGATCCGGCTCCAGTTGGTCCAGCGCATGCGGGCGCCGATACCGTCGAGCGACACCAGCAGCGCGTCGTAGTTGTCGCACACCTCGATGGGCGGCAGCAACAGCAAAGTCCGCTGCCCTGTAAACACGCTCCAGCCAACTTTCGAGCCGCAAGGCAAGTGCCCAAGCGCGTCGCGCATCGCCGCCTGCGCGAACTTCAAGCGGCTCACCGGCACGCCGTTCAGACTGACGTCGTCGACGTCCATGCTTTGCGTAATATCGAACGTGACAATGTAGTCGAATGCATCGCGCGGCAGTCTCACCTTCGGCATGACGACCGCGGCGATCAGCGCGACGAGCGCGACCGGCATCAACCAGTGACGCAGCCTGGAGAAGCCACGCTCGCGGGTCCCGATGCTCACGGCAAGTCCTGGCTTTGCGGGTCACGCAATTTCACGTTGTGCTGCTCTTTCACGTCGGGCTCATCGGACGCGGACTGTGTTTCAGGCGCGAGCCAAAGCGCCCGCTCGAGGTTATAACGCGCGTCCCAATCGTCGGGCGCCGCGCGTAGCAACATCCGGTAGCGCGCTTTGGCCTCGCCGATCATCGCGAGCGACCTGACAGCGCCTGCGCCCTCTCCGCCACCTTCGCGCAGATACATGTTGCCGAGATCGAACAGCGCCGTGCGGCCGAGATCGTCAAGACGGTCCTCGTGGATCAGGCCATCGTAGAGCCGGGCCGCCGCGTCGTAGGCGCCCGCTTTCGATAACGCCACCGCGCGTGCGAGCTGGACCTGCGGCGCGTCGTCATCGGCGCGGTCTTTGCGCGGGTCCGCGCTCGCTGCCGCAATCGCCTGATTCATCTGCGCGGCGTGCTGAAGACGCATCCAGTCATACGCGGCCACGCCGGCGCAGCAGATCGCGAGGGTTCCGAACACGGCGTGGACGAGCATACGCGTCATGCCCAACTCCTTACCTGAAGCAAACGCAACGCCATCAACACGGCAGAGAAGAACAAAGCGCTCGCGAAGCAATACGGACTCAAATCCTGCCGGGGCAAATGCTCGACAAACGACGTCCGCGCGTTTTGCTGCCGGTTGATCTCGGCGACGGCCGCCATCATGGCTTTCGCGTCACCCGCCTGGAAAAGTCGGTAAGGCGTCTGCAGCGTCAGAAAAAATCGATGCAATTCGGCTTCGGCCGAAGACTCGCGGGCGGGTATCGCGGCATTCAGATCGGGACTATAGAGACTGCTGCGCAAGTAAATGAAGTACAGCGCGATCTGGTTGCGCTGCAGACCCGCCTGAATGCGTCGTCGCACCGCCTCATCGAGCCGCGCTCCGCCATCGGAGACGAGCACGATCGCGCGGCGGCCCGACGACGGGCGGCCGTCGAACTGGTCGATCGCGTTCAGCATGCCCCGGTCGAGCTGCGTGTCCGGCATGCCCCGGCCAATGGCGGTGGCGGCGATTGCCGCCTCGATCGCGCGATGGTTGTAGGTGAACGGTATCGCGAGCACGGGACTGCTGCCGAACATCATGAACGCGAGCCGGTCGTTGGGCCGCTGATTCACGAAGCTCGTCAACGACGCGCGCGCCACCTTGTTCTTGGCGTCGCCACGCGGCGCCTCGACGCCCGCGCTGCCCATCGGCTCGTCCATGCTCGCACTGCGATCCATCAGGATCAGGATCTGCGCGCCGCTTCCGGTGCGCACCACCTGCAGTTGCGAGCGCCCGGGCCCGGCTAGCCCGACGACGATACCCGCCATCGCCAGCACGCCACTGCAGCGCGCGAGCCAGCCGGCCAGCCGACCGACCCGATCGACCGGCAACCACGCAACGCTGGAAAACACCAGGCTATCGCTGCGCCGGCGCATCAATGGCAGCGCGGCTAGCGGCAGCAAGACCAGCATCCACGGCGCGGCGAAATCGAGAGCCATGGTCATCGCTGGTGGCGCCGTTCAGCCCGATACAGCGCACGGCACAGCGTCTGCAACGGAAAGTCGGCCGCGCCCGGCGCAGGCTTGAAGAAGCGCTCGGCCGATACTTGATAGAAGTGCTCGAGTTGCGCGCGCAGCGGTTGCAGATACGGTGCGCGAGCGAACAGAGCGGACAGCGACCCGGAGTGCACCACCTGCCCCGCCGTTTCGTTCAACGCATGATGCAGACAGAACCAGGCGTCTTTGGACGAAGCGGCTTGCGCGCCACGCAGCCGTTGCATGCGCCGCCATGCACGCGCAAAGGGCAAGCGCGCCGACTCGCGCAGGTTACGCCACCACCACCAGGCCGCCCACGCGAGCAACGTCGCGAGCAACAGACCGAGCGCCCACGTCATCTGACGGCGCAATCCGGCGTTCGCCGGCAAGGGCGCCTCTCGATCGGGCCGCAGCGGCTGCAGGTCGCCGGCAGCGAACCCGCCCGGCGGGGTCAGCGGGCCGACACTCGCGGGCCATTCGGGCACCTGCAATTGCACGCCGCCTGGCGACGTCAATGTCAACGCGGGCAATGTGATCTTCGTGAGGGCTTGCGGCGCATTGACGACCTGATAGCCGATCACGATCCAGCGGCGCCCATCCGCATCGGTTTCGAACGATGCTGGCCGGCGTTCGAGCCAGACACCCGCGCGGCCGACAGAAGGTGGCGTGACATTGCTCACGTCGTTGCCCCCGGCTTGCAGAAGCACGCGTTGCGTGAGGACATCGCCGAGCACGTAGCCGAATGCGCGCGGCTGTTGAACGATCGCGGGCACAGCCGTGGCAGCGGCGCTGCTGGCCGCGTGGGTGGCAGCCAGCAACGCGGCCAGCAGCACGTGTCTGTGCAAACCGCGCGTGAAGCCGACCCGGAGTCCGCCCAGTTTCATACGGTCGTCTCCAGAAAGTAACGCGACATGGCTTCCGGATCGAACGCGCCTTCGACATAAAACGGCGGCATGCCACGCGAGCCGAAGATCCCGTCGAGTTCCGCGCGACGGCGTGCGACGCCTTCGAGCCAGCGCTTGCGGATGCCGTCGCGCAGCCATACCCTGCGATCTTCACCGGACTCGGCGTCATGGACCGCCAGCAGCGGGCCGCGCCGAGGCGGCGAGATTTCAGCCTCATCCCAAACGACGATCGGCACGACGCATGCGTGAACCAGGGTGTCGAGTACGCGCGGCATTTGCGCGAGCGGCCAGTGGAAGTCGGACACGACGAAAACGAGCGCCTGCCGCCCGGCCAGGCGCGTCGCGCAGCGCCGCAGTCCTTCGATACCGCCGCTCGCGGCTGCGCCGCCGGGACACGCGCGCAGCATGGCCGCCAACAGATTGCCGGTGCCCCGGCCGTTTCGCGGGGGCATGAAAAGATCGCCGCGTTCGTCGGCGTCGAATGCCAGCATGCCCAGCCGATCGCCGACACGAAACGCGCTGTAGCCCAACGTCTCGACGAAGTCGGCGGCAACCTGCAGCTTCGTTTGACGCGCGCCGAAATGCATGGACGCCGACACGTCGACGATCATCACCACCGGCACCGCGACGCGCTGGAGGTGAACTCGCACGAGCCATTCCGAGCGCGCCGCGCGCAGGCTCGCCCGCAGATCCAGACGGCGCGGATCGGGGTAGTCGAACAGCCGCCCGTGCATCGCGAATTGCTGGCCGGAGCCGAAGCTCGAGCCAGGATGCGAACCCGGCCGGGCGCCGCCGGCACGGGTCGGCAAACGATAGTGGAATTCGGCTATGCCGTTCATCGTCCGGTGCGCCTCAGGGCACGGCAACCTTGGCCATGATCTGCGCGATCAACGCTTCGGCCAGTTCCTGGCGGCGCAGTTCATAGATCGGGGTGAAGAACACGCGATGTCCGAGCGCCGGCATCAGCACTTCATGGATGTCCTCCGGAATCAGATGCGAGCGGCCCGCGAGCCATGCGACCACGCGCGCGGCCCGCAACAGCGCACTCATACCGCGCGGGCTCGCGCCCGCCAGAATCAGCTGCTGCATGTCGACGCCGTCGAGCGTGATGCCGAAATGCAGGGGCGTTTCCGTGGCCCGCCAGATATCCAGCACGTAGCGCTCGATCGTTTCGCTCGCCTGCACGCCTTGTTGAATCGCCGCACCGATGCTGTTCAACTGTTGCCAGGCCACGATCGCGGGCGTCAGTTGCGCGAGCAGCACATCGACGTCATGAAACATCGTGTCGAACACCAGCGCGCGCCGTACGTCCGGCGCGGCGGGCGTAGGCATGTTCAGTTCGAACAGGAAGCGGTCGCGCGCCGCCGATGCCAGCTCGAAAGTTTCCTCTTTCTCGACCTTGTTGCGGTCGGCGAACACGGTCATATGCGGGAAACGATGTTCGCGGTCGAAAGCCCAGACAGACCGCTCGGCCATCGCGCGTAGCAACAGCGACTGGACCTGCGGACGAGCCCGATTGATTTCGTTGAAGAAGAAGGTGGTCAACTGCTCGCCGTGGCGCAGCAACGGACCCGGATCGATACGGGGCTTGCCGTCGGCATCGACGTAGGTGTGATAGACGAGATCGCCCGGCATCAGATCGATGGTGCCTTCCACGCGCTCGAACTCTCCGCCGACCACGCGCGCGAACGCGCGCAATACGGTCGTCTTGCCAACGCCGACGCCACCTTCGAGCAGCACGTGGCCCCTGGCGAACAGTGCGACGTTGATGAGCCGTAGGATTTGCTGCTGGCCTATGACGACCTTGGCGACTTCGTTTTCGATTTGCAGTGCATGAAAACGCCAGTCCTGAAGCTGTTCGCCAGAACTCATCGATGCGATCCCCTTCTTATAGCAGGCTGCCTGTGGTGCTACGGATGCTTTGTCCTGAGCCAGCGACACCCGCATGCTTTTTCTCGTTCTGCCCGTGCGGTTTTCAGTGTCGACGGGTCCTGCGCTCGCCAGCATCTGTTCAAGCACGGTTTGTGCCGATCACGCGGACCACCGGATCGCGCCACGCCGCGCCCGGATGGTTGTCATCCTGTCACGACGTTCGGGTACACACTGTGCCATCGGTCGCGACGCTCAACGCACCACGCGCATGAGCCGCCACCCGACCCGCGCGTGCGTCGCTTCCTCGCTGCCGCAACGCGGCTCATCGCCACGGTGCGACGCGATCCGCCGGTGTTTGCTCCACGAGCAGCCCGGCAAGCGCCGTCGCGCCGCGACGCCACGACAGGTCCGTATTGCCGCGAATGTCGACCGAGCGCTGGAACACCGTCTTACCGCTGCCTACCTCTTCCACACGCAAGTTCAGATTGAGGATCAGATTGCTGACTTTCTGAATCCAGCATGTCCCCACCTGTTCGACGCCCAGCTCACGTCCAACCTGCCGCGCGCAGTTCTCGCACGTGGTCAGATCCTGCATCGCGCCGAGCCGGGCGATCAGGTCGGTAGCGCGGCTGTTGTCCGCGATACGGTAGCGCTGGCTGGCAGCCAGTTGCGCACGCAGCACGTCGCTGACCATGCCGATGCGCGCCTGCTGGAGGCGATTGGTATCGGCATCGTTGTAGGCGGCGTTATCGTCGATCAGCGTGCAGTTCAGCACGGCAATCGCGACCGGCCCGGCGCGCGCCGGCGCAGCGGCGAACCCGACAACGGCGACGGTGCAGAACACGCGAGCACCCCGTACGAATGCTGCGCGCCACCCAAACGGCCGGTTCATTTCACACCTCCGTGCCGGCTGGAAAGCTCGCAAACGCCGCGTACTCGTGCTCCAGATGAGTCGCCGCATGATCGAGCAGGAACTGGCGAAATACCACGCCGGTCGGAGAAAGCTGCTTTGAGCGAAGATGCACGATTTGCCACGTGCGTTCGATCGGCGTGCCGTTGACGTCGAGCAATGCGATCTCACCGGTACGCAGTTCCAGCAGCAACGTATGCAACGAGATGAGGCTCACGCCCATGCCCGCCATCACTGCCTGCTTGATGGTCTCGTTACTGCCGAGCGTGACGACCTTGGCGGGTTTGAACAGATGCTGCCGGAACATCATCTCGGCGGCCATGCGAGTACCCGACCCGGGCTCGCGCAACAGGAACGTATCGCCGCGCAACTCCTGCAGATCGAAGCGCCGCGCGCCGCACAGCGGATGATTCAGCGGCGCGATCATCACCTGAGGATGACTGGCTAAAGGCTCGGTGGTCGTGTCGAGTTCGGGCGGCGGACGTCCCATGATCGCAAGATCGATCGCGTTGTCCTGCAGTAACCGCAGCAGCGCATCGCGATTGCCGACCGAAAAGTGCACGTCGACCTTCGGGTACAGATGCGAATAGAGCGCCAGCAGCTTCGGCGCGAAGTAGGTTGCGGAACTGACGATGCCCACATTGATGGAGCCGCTATCGGCCTGTTTGAGCGACATCATCGCATCTTCGGCATCCTTGATTTCGCCAAGAATACGGCTCGCGTGATGTGACAGCATCTCGCCCGCTTCGGTCAGCGCGAGCTTGCGCGCGACGCGCTCGAACAGCCGCAGGCCGACCGCATCTTCCAGTTGATGAATCTGCATCGAGACGGCCGGCTGGGTCAGATGCAGTTCCTCCGCCGCGCGCGCGAAACTCGTATAGCGGCTTGCCACGACGAAGATCTGCAACTGCCGCAGGGTCAATGAGCGGATGAAATTCAGGTTGACCCGATTCGTCGCGAAGCGCGCGGTCTGCATGCATCAGCTCCCTAAGGAAGTCAGACAGTTGCGAGACGGCGCGGGATGCACCAGCGTGCCGCTTCAGGTGCCGCTTCAGGTGCCGCTTCAGATGCCCCCGCCCGTCCGCCAGCGTGCGCTAACGGCTTGCTCTCGGCGCGTTGGACGGCTTCGGCGGCGCTTTGGCCGGCGGCGGCAAGGTGCGCAGGGCAGCCTGGAAGCTCAGCGTCTCCGTGTGCGCGGGATGCGCGAAGTCGTTGTTCGCGCCAGGCAGGTCGGTGCGAATCAGCAGGACCTGGCCCGGCACGTCGTCGGCGAGCAAAAAGGTGTAACGCTTGGCCGTGTATTGCGCGAAGCGCTCTCCATTCGGATCGTTCAGGTACGGCTGCACGACGATGCGCCGCGCTCGGACGGACTTGCCGGCGGCCTCGCTCGTCACGGCCTCGATGCGCGGCCCGGCAGCGAGCGCGAGGCGCAGCCGCTGCTGAAAATAACGGCGCTGGCCGCCCGTCAGGCCCTGCATCTCGGAGATGTCGCGCTCCAGAAAATAGATGATCACCGGATTGCACTGAAGCCCGCCCGTCGGCAACGGCACGTTGCCGCTATGGTCGGACACCTGGGCGTCGCCTTTCGCGTTGTCCGGGCTGAGCACCAGCACCTTGACGAGGTCGGCGCTGCGCGACGGCTGTTCGGAGTTGACCACCGCGTAGTCGAGCTCGGTCTGTGCGGCGACTCCGTGCAGGTGATCCGTCGTGAAGATGAGGTGCTCCGCCGGCGTGATGTCGTCGCTTCCCGGCGTCCCCGCTGCGCGCGCGACGAGCGGCACGACGCACATCGTCCACATCATCCATGCCGCAATCGCGCGAAGCCAGCCGCTTCGTGGCGCCGTGGCCGTCATGGCGACGCATCGCCGGACTTCGATGCCGGCACGTCGACAGGTTTGAGCAGCGGCACCTGGTAGCTGGTCAGGATGCTGTCGATCTTGTCGTGGTTCGCGCCGATCCACTGATCCACCTTGTCTTTCCACGCCTTCTCGCCATAACGGACACCCATCGAAATCGTATAGTCGAAGCGGATGCCGGGCCCGGCGGGAAACGGCACGAGCTTGACCGTGTCGCCGGCACGTTTGGCGAAGTAACCCGCGATCGGCCCCCACAGAAACACCACGTCGACGTTGCCCGCGCGCAGGTCCTGCTCGATCATCTGGCCAGGATATTCCTGTGGATCGCCGCTTTGCACCTGGTACGAGACCGCCTGATCGATCAGATCGTGGCTGAGCAGCCAGTCCACCGCGGGGGTCTGCGAAAAGATCCCGAAGCGAAGTTTGCGCAACTGCTCCGGCGGCAATTTGAGCAGGTCGTCCGGCGTGTTGATGCTGGCGAATTCGGGGCGCTTCGCGAACACCATCGCGTAGGTCGAGCGCAGATACGGCTGCGTCGTCGAGGTCATGTCGTACCCCTTCGGCACGCCGATGATCAGGTCGCACTTGAAGCGCTCGCTGCCTTCCGCCTTCTCGCGCAGCGTGTGACGCACGAAGCCCATGCGCTGCGGGAAGTAGGTGTACTCCAGTTTGTAGCCGAAGTCGCTGGCCATCTGGCTGGCGATCCGGTTCTCGTAGCCCTCGCCCTTGTTGTTGGACAGGGGCATGTTGTTCGGGTCGGCGCACACTCTGAGCACGCCGTCCGCGCCGTCGTTATTAGGCAGTATCGGACCGTCCGCCTTGACCGCGGCGCTCGCGAGCGCCGCGCAGCAGAGCGCGGCGGCGATCAGCGTGGCGTGGACGGACATGCTTCTTTTATGACGCATCGTGAGCCTCCGAAAGAGTAGCGGCGCCGGCCTTATTTGGCATCGATGGCCTGGAGATCGCCCGGCTTGATCTGTCCATCCGAGCGCCCTTTCAGATAGGCATAGAGGTTTTCCCAGTTCTTCTGCATCATCTGGCTCGTGCTGAAATCAGGCATGCCTTTGTCCACCCGGCCGCCGAACACCGTTCGATGAAACTCGTCCTTGTCCAGAGTCTTGAAAGCGTCGATGAGCGACGGTCCGACCATGCCTTGTTGCTGCGCTCCGTGGCAGCGTTCGCAAGCGAGCGCGCGCCATGTTTTCCAGCCCTGCAGCGTATTACTGTCGACCTTGCTACCGTCGACCACCTTGTATGCGACCTGAGCCACCGAGGGATTGTTCTGCGCGTATCCGACAGGTAGCAGGACGAGTGCCGCAGGCAATGCCGCGAGCAACAAGATTGATCGGCCTTTCATGCATGTGCCTCCTTCGATATGAGCGGCGCCCTGATGCGCTTCATGAACGCATCGGCGAAACGGGCGCGCGCGGGAATGATTCGACCGCCGCACGCAACGGTCGGCCGGTGCGCCCTGCTGCAACAGACGCGCCGGCCGTGCGTATCAGTGCGCCCCGGTCATTCAGCCTTTTTCACCGGGAATCGCGAACACGAAGAGCGTGCCGCCGAGCGCGGTGTACTTCGCCAGTTCACGATAGCCACCGACCGCACCCAGACCTTCGGTTGACTTTTCCAGCCCGGCCGCCATGCCGATACCGGCCCAGCCGCCGATGCCCGAGTACACGCCGATGAACTGCTTGCCCTGATACTCGTAGGTAAAGACGTTGCCGATAATCCCCGACGGCGTCTTGAAGCGCCACAGTTCCTCGCCGTCCTTGATCCGGACCGCCTTGATGTAGCCTTCGAGCGTGCCGTAGAACGCAACGCCGCCAGCGGTGGCGAGCACACCCGACCAGACCGAGAATTTCTCCGGCTTCGACCAGACTATCTTGCCCTTGCTCGCATCCCACGCGATGAAGTTACCCATCGAATTGTTGTCGTTCGGGCCCGGATACATCGACAGCGTGGCGCCGACATACGGCTGTCCCGACACGTAGTCGACATCGAACGGCTCGTAGTCCATGCAGACGTGGTTGGTCGGCACGAGGAACAGGCTCGTCCCCGGATCGAATGCCGCGGGTTGCTGGTCTTTGGTGCCGAGCGCTGCCGGGCAAATGCCCTTCACGTTGTGATCGGAGCCTGCTGCCTGAGTCGAGTACGCCGCGTTGCGAATCGGCAGGCCGCTCTTCATGTCGACGCGGTCAGCCCAGTTCACCGCCGGATCGAACTTTTGCGCGACGAGCAACTGTCCGTTTTCACGATTGAGCGTGTAGCCGAAACCGTTCCGGTCGAAGTGAACGATCGCGGGCACCTTCTTGCCGTTGATGTTCAGGTCGGACAGGATCATTTCGTTGACGCCGTCATAATCCCATTCGTCGTGCGGCGTCATCTGGTAGACCCATCTGGCCTCGCCGGTATTCAGGTCGCGCGCGAAGATCGACATCGACCACTTGTTGTCGCCCGGACGTTGCGACGGGTTCCATGTACCCGGATTGCCAGTGCCGTAATAGACAAGGTTGAGTTTAGGGTCCCACGCATACCAGCCCCACGTGGTTCCGCCGCCCAGTTTCCACTGATCGCCCTTCCACGACTTGAGCGATGAATCCGCGCCTACCGGCACCATCTTCCCGTCGGCGTAGGTCATCGTCTTCTGCGGGTTGATCAGCATCTCGCTGTCGGGGCCCGTGCTATAAGCCGTCCAGGCCGGCTTGCCGGTCTTGATGTCATAAGCAATGAGACGCCCGCGCACGCCGAATTCGCCGCCCGAGATACCGGTCAGCACCTTGTCGCCGAATACGTGCGGCGCGTTGGTGTTGGTTTCACCCGCTTTCGGATTGCCGTTCTGCGCGGTCCAGACCACATCGCCTGTTTTCGCGTTCAGGGCCACGAGTTTGGTATCGGCCTGTTGCAGGAAGATCTTGCCGTCGCCGTACGCGAGACCACGGTTGACGGTGTCGCAACACATGACGGAGACGACCTGCTCGTCCTGTTTCGGTTGATACTGCCAGATGAATGTCTGATCCTTCAGGTTGAGGGCGATGACCTTGTTGGGGAACGGCGAATGGATGTACATCGTGTCGCCAATCACGAGCGGCGCGCCTTCATGGCCGCGCAGCACGCCGGTCGACATGGTCCATGCGACCTGCAGCTTGCCGACATTGTTCTCGTTGATCTGCTTGAGCGGGCTGTAGCGGTGATTCGCATAATCACCCGCCTGGGCCGCCCAGTTGGATGGATTTTTCATCAGGCCGTCGAGCTGCGAATCGGCTTGAGCGGCGATAGCGCCAAAACCTGCCGATGCGAGGATCGCGAGCCCAAGAACCACAGTGCGTAAGTTCATGTCTCCTCCAGAATTGTCCTGCTGTTCAACTCACGAATGACCCACGCTACCTCATCGCATCGTGCGCGCCTTCTCGAGTGCAGGTAACGATCAACGCCCTATCCCGATTCGATGTCGGGCTTCGCGGCGCATGAAGGGCCAACGCATATTCCATGCCGGAAAGTAACGACGGTTGCCTGCATCCCGTACGCGCGCCCCTCGACTCCGGTCGCGCTTCGCGCCGCAGCCATTGCGTCCTTCGAGATCGGCCTCACGGATTGACGACCTTGACCGGTTGCGCCAGGGAGGGCGACACATACTGTGTCACTTCCGTGATACGAAACGTGTCCTTTGCGCGTCGCGACTCGCGCAATTGGCCCGTCACTTGCATCAACCTGTAGTTCGGCGGGCGGTTCCCGCATCCGAGGAGCAGCGGTCATGGCAAACGCAGAGCAGGTCTATTCCGACGACGAGGTCCAGCAACGCCTCGTCGGTCCGCTCCAGCACTGGTATCTCGAGGACGGCTGGCTGCGGCGCAAGTACCGCACCGAGGGCTGGAAGGGAACGCTGATGGTGGTCAATACGGTGGGGCATCTCGCCGAGGCCGCCTGGCATCATCCGGATTTGACGGTCTCCTACGCATTCGTCACCGTGAAGCTCAAGACACATAGCGCCAAAGGCATCACGGACAAAGACTTCGCGCTCGCCACAAAAATGGAATCGGTGATCCAGTGGCAGCCCGGCCTGGAAGAGGGGCCGCTCGAGGGCACGCCGTCCGACGATCAGCGCTTCCGCTATATCAAGTACGACGCGCCGAAAACCGCGCAAGGCGGTTGAGAGGCAACTGAAGCGCCGCCCGTGGCGCGCGTTCCGGCGAGCGGACGCCTGCCGCCGGTCGCCCGCTGCAACAGCAGGTGACACAGTGCACCTTCGGCGTCACACAGCGTCCACGCGCCCGCGAGAGAGCACGGCACTCAGCGGGTCGCGCGGCGGCCTGGAACAGCCACGGCGGCCATGGTCCGCGCCTGGTACGGCTTCTGCTTGAAGTCGCCCGGCGCACTGCGGTTATGGCCTGCTGTTGTGGCGTGCGCCGGATTCATTGGCGCCCTCCGGCCAGACCCTGTTCAGCGCACCCACAAGGACACTTGCGATGCCGCTTCAGATTCGCCGCCTCCCGCCTCACACGGCCGTGACAATCGAGGCGCCCGCGCGCCTGCATCTGGGCTTTCTCGACCCGAACGCGTCGCTCGGGCGCGCGTTCGGCAGCCTGGGACTGGTGATCGACACGCAGGGCACACGGCTCGAAGCGCGCGTCGCGGAGCGCGAACAGATCGACGGCGCCGTGACCGAAGCGGACCGCGAGCGCATCACGCTTTGCCTGGCGCGGCTGCAGGCCGCTTACGGACCGACGCCGGTCGCGATCAACGTCATTCGTGCGCCGCGTGCGCATACCGGCCTCGGCTCCGGCACGCAGCTGGCGCTGGCCGTCGGCACTGCGTTCGTGCGCCTCGTCGGCCACCCAGCGAGCAGCGCCGAGCTGGCCAGCCTGCTTGGGCGCGGCGCCCGATCCGGCATCGGCATCCTCGGTTTCGAAGCCGGCGGCCTGCTGCTGGACGGCGGCCCGGCCGGCGATCTGCGCCAGAGCGCACCGCCGCTGCTCGCGCGCCAGCCGTTTCCGGACGAATGGCGCGTGCTGCTCGTGAGCGATCACAGCCGCGAAGGTTTGCACGGCGCGGAGGAGCGCCGCGCCCTCGCCTCGCTTGCACCGTTCCCCCAGCGGCTCGCCGCGCACCTGTGTCATCTGGTGCTGATGCGGATCCTGCCGGGCGCCGCGGAATGCAATTTCGCGCCGTTCGCGGACGGCCTCACCGAAATGCAGCAGACCATTGGCGAATACTTCGCCAGTGCGCAAGGCGGGGTATTCGCGAGTCCCGACGTCGAGCGCGTGTTGCGCGCGGTCGCCGCGCAACGAGCCGCAGGCATCGGCCAGACTTCGTGGGGACCGACGGGTTTTGCGATCGTCGCGAGTGCGCGCGCGGCCGACAGCGCGCTCGCCACCGCGCAAGAAGCGGCACGCGCCATGCCCCACATCGAATGCGCGATCGTCGCGGGACGAAATAACGGCGCGACCATCCGCAGCGCCGAGGCGCGCGCCCAGCGGATCGACGCCGCATGACGCCATCTCCCATCTATCCCCTCCCGGCCGACACCCGCCACGGCAGCGCTGCCGACGCGCCCCCATGAGCCCGGCGCTTCGCCGTCCACGAGAACGCCACTGAAACGAGCCTCCTGCCATGTCCGAAACCATCGAAAGGCCTTATATCCTGCACATGTTCACGGCCACGCCGCAGATGAGTCCGTTCGACGTCAACATGGCGGCCGACGCCGGCTACCAGGTCATCGTGCCGTATTGCTGCGTCGACACCGGCATGGTGGCGAACCTCACACAGGACGCGATTTTTTCCCGCGGCCCTAAAGGCGTGTCGCGCACCGGCATCTTCATCGGCGGACGCGACGTGATGCAGGCCGCCGACATGCTCGACACCGCGCGCAAGGCCATGGTCCCGCCGTTCGAAGTCTCGGTGTTCGCCGATCCGAGCGGCTCGTACACGACGGCGGCCGCGCTCGTCGCGCTGGTCGAACGTCATCTGGGCAAGCAACACGGCATGGAACTCGGCGGCAAGCGGGTGCTGATTCTCGGCGGCACCGGCGCAGTCGGGCGCGTGGCGGCGGCGATGGCCGCCTCGCGCGGCGCCGACGTGACGATCGCGAGCCACCACAGCCACACTCGCGCGCTTGGCGTCGCGGCCGAAATCAACCAGCGTTTCGGGATCGTGACCAACGGCATCAGCACGGCGACACCAGACGAATTGCATGGCGCGCTGGCCGATGCGGAGATCGTGCTCGCCACCGCGCTCGCGGGCGTCCAGGTGGTCAGCAGCGCGGATCTGGCGCATGCCAGGCGTCTATTGATCGCCGCCGACGTCAACGCCGTGCCGCCCGAAGGCATTGCCGGCGTCAACGTGATGAACGACGGCAAACCGATCGACGGCATCCCAAATGCGGGCGCGGTCGGCATCGGCGCGCTGGCGATCGGCAACGTCAAGTATCAGGTCGAACACCGGCTGTTCATGCAAATGCGCACAGGCGGCAAGCCGGTCTACCTCGGCTTCCCGCAAGCGTTCGACGAGGCCCGCGCCGTCGCGGCCGGGCTCGGCTGAGCCGGCCATCATGAAGTCGCGCCAGCCGCTGTCGCACGCGCCGTTCGTCGCGGTAGCCGGCCTGTCCGCGCGCCTGCTCGCCCAGTCCGCGGCGCGCGCGGGAATGCGCGTCGCCGCGCTGGATATCTTTGGCGACCGCGAGACGCGAGACGCGTCGGAACTCTGGTTCGATATCGGCGGCGGCGCACTGGCGATCGACCGGACCCGGATCACCGACGCGCTCACGCGCGTCGCGCGCCTGCCGCATTTGCTGGGCTGGATCGGCGGCGGCGGGCTCGAGCCCTTGATGGCGCAACTGGGCCGCGAGCCCGGTTTGCCCAGATTCATCGGCAACGATGCCGAGGCAAGCGCCGCGGTACGCGAGCCACGGCGCTTTTTCGCGCTGCTCGACGCGCTGCGAATTGCGCATCCCGCCGTCTCGTTCGAGCGGCCCGTATCGCCCGCGGGCTGGCTGTTCAAAGATGCGTATGGCTGCGGCGGTACGCACATCAAGCCGGCCGCGACGCTCGACGCAGACGCCGTGCCCACGCAGGGCTATTTCCAGCGAATCGGCAACGGCCTGCCGCTGTCGGCGCTATTCATCGGCGCGCGCGGCCGCGCGCACCTGATCGGTTTCGCGAGGCAACTGACCTGCACGCTGGGCGATCTGGCGTTCGTGCATGCCGGATCGATCGGCCCGATCGATCTGCCGCCGCAGCTCGCGGCGCGCGTGCAGGAAGCGCTCGACGCCCTCTGTGCGCACACCGGCCTCGTCGGCATCAACAGTTGCGACTTCCTGCTCGAAGGCGACGCGTTCGACGTGCTCGAAATCAACGCGCGGCCTTCGTCCACGATGGCGCTTTACGAAACCGCGTCGCCCGATGCGTGGCCACGCGGACTACTCGCATGGCACCTCGATGCATGCCGCTGCGGCCGGCCGCCGCCGGGCGCGAGCACAGCGTTGGCCCGTCAGCCGCGCTGGTGCGCCGGGCAGCAGGTGCTATTCGCGCCCAGGCCGTTCACCGTGTCGACCGGCTTCTCCGAGGCGTGCCTGCGCGATCCCCAGTGCCGCGACGTGCCGATGCCCGGCACGCGCGTCGACGCGGGGCAACCCGTCTGCACGCTGCTCGTGCGCGCGGCGTCGGAAGACGCGGTGCGGCGCGCGCTCGACGCGCAGCGTGCCTGCGTCGTACAACGAATCGAAACCTGCGATGAACCCGACCATGCCTGCATCCCATACCCCTCCTGAGGCTTCCGAGCAGTCCGCCGCGCCCGGCGTCAACGCGTTGAGCGAGCGGCTCGTCGCCCGGCTGGTCGACGATGCGGCGCGTCTGAATGTCGCGATCATCCGTACGGCCGGCGGAACGGTGATCGCGGATGCCGGCGTCCACGCACGCGGCAGCATCGACGCCGGGGTGCTGATCGCGCGCATCTGCATGGGCGGCCTCGGCCACGTCGCCGTGCGCTCGAACTTCGACGCGGCGCCGCTGTGGCCCACCATGATCGACGTGCGCACGTCGTCGCCCGTGCTGGCCTGCCTCGGCAGCCAATACGCGGGGTGGAGCCTGGCGGCGACCAAGGAGCAGACCGGCGGCAAGAAGTTCTTTTCGCTGGGTTCCGGTCCCGCGCGCGCGCTGGCGGTCAAGGAGCCCTTGTTCGCCGAACTGGGCTATCGCGAACACCACGATCGCGGCGTGCTGGTGCTCGAAGTCGACCGCCTGCCGCCGCAGATCGTCATCGACAAGGTGTTGCATGATTGCCACCTCGCGCCCGAACGGCTCACGCTGATCGTCACGCCGACACAGTCTGTCGCGGGAACGGTACAGGTCGTGGCGCGCGTCGTCGAAGTTGCATTGCACAAAGTGCACGTGCTCGGCGTCCCGCTCGACGAAGTGGTGGAAGCGGCGGGCTCTGCGCCGTTGCCGCCGCCCGCGCCGGACGGGATTCAGGCGATGGGCCGCACCAACGACGCAATCCTCTATGGCGGCCGCGTGCATCTGAGCGTGAAACACGATGAAGTCGCGCGACGCCTGGCCGACGCCTTGCCTGCCGCCAATTCGCGCGATTACGGCCGGCCCTTTGCCGACATCTTCACGTCGTTCAACTTCGACTTCTATCAGATCGATCCGGCGCTGTTCGCGCCCGCCGAGGTCTGGGTGAGCAGCCTCGAAAGCGGCGCGACCTACCATGGCGGGCGGATCGAGAGCGGCTTGCTACAGGATCAGTGGGGCGGCAAGTCCGTCGCGCCATGACGCCCATGCAAAACGGCGCGAATCCGAACGCGGAGCCGGACGCGAATCCCGGCGCCACTCCCACGGCCGTGCGCATCGCGATCATGACCGATGAAACCGGCTGGCACACCGGACGCCTGAAGAAAGCGTTCCGCGCGCGCGGCGCCGAAGCGCGCTGTGTCGATCTCGCGGATTGCCGGATCGACACCACGTGGCAACCCCACGGGCTGGTGCTACCCGGTTTTGGCCACACGCTGCCTGACGCGGTGTTCGTGCGCGGCATCGCCGGCGGCACGTTCGAGCAGGTGACGTTGCGGCTCGGCATTCTGCATGCGCTGCGCGAATCAGGCGTGCCGGTGTACAACGATGCCCGCGCGATCGAGCGCAGCGTCGACAAATCGATGACCAGCTTCCTGCTGCACCGCGCCGGCGTGCCGACACCGGCCACCTGGGCCTGCGAATCCGCGGCGTTCGCCCAGCGCGTACTGATGCGCGAAGCGGCGGCCGGGCGCCAGGTCGTGCTCAAGCCCCTATTCGGCTCACAGGGCCACGGGCTCAAACGGCTCGGCGCGCGCCGCGGTTTGCTCGCGCCATTGCCCTCGCTGGCGCGTTACCAGCAGGTCGCTTACCTGCAGCGCTATGTGCCCGGCCGACGGCCCGGCTTCGACTGGCGCGTGCTGGTCATCGGCGGCCAGGCCGTTGCGGCGATGCGGCGGATCGGCGGCAAAGGCTGGATTCACAACTTCGCACAAGGCGCTGCCTGCGAGCCGGCCGAACTCGACCTGCCGCTCGCGCAAACCGCCGTGCAGGCCGCCGCCGCGCTCGGGCTCGACTACGCCGGCGTGGACCTGATCCCCGATCCCGACCATGCCGCGCGCCCGCTCGTACTCGAAGTCAACGGCGTAGCGGCATGGCGTGGGTTGCAATCGGTCACGCCGGTCGACCTCGCTGCGGCACTTGCCGACGACCTGCTCGATCGCAAGCTGGCAGTGCCGCGACGCCTCGTCGAGCAGGCCGGGGAGCCAGCCTGCGTCGCGTGGCCCGGCCGTCATGCCTGAGGCCCGCGCGATCCCGCCCGAACCGGTTCGTGCGGCGTTCCTCGCAGCCTGCGCACTTGACGTAGCCACACCCAAACCCGGCAACGTCAGCGTGCATAGCCCCGGGCACGGCATGAGCGCGGCGCAGTTCCTCGCCAGCGCGGACGCCGCGGCCGACGCGCTTCTCGCACGCGGCGCACCGGTCGGCCTGCGCATTCTCGATGCGGTCACGCGCACGCGCGAGGCGGTCGGCTGCAACACGAACCTCGGCATCGTGCTGCTGGTCGCACCGCTCGCCGCAGCCCTCGATCACGCCGGGCGAGCCCCGTCCGCGCAAAGCTGGCGTGAAGCCACGGCAAACGTACTGGCGGCTCTCGATGTCGACGACGCGCGCCTCGCCTACCGTGCAATCGCCCTCGCCAATCCGGGCGGCCTTGGCGAGGCCCCCGAACAGTCGGTCCACGCGCCACCGACCATCGGCCTGCGCGACGCGATGTGCCTCGCCAGCGAACGCGACAGCATCGCGCGGCAATACGCAAACGGCTTTCGTGACATCTTCGAAACCGGCCTCGCCGCCTATGGCGAAGCGCCACCCCATGCGCCCGAAGTAGCGATGCTCAACGTGTTCCTCGCCTTCCTCAGCGGCTGGCCCGACTCTCACATTGTGCGCAAACACGGCATGGCGCTGGCGCAGAGTGTCACGCTTGCGGCGCGCGAACAGCGCGCGCAGTGGCGGAAAACGCCGCTCCAATCGCAACGCGCGCCCGCCTCCGCGCAACTCGATGCATGGGATGCCGAGCTGAAGGCTCGCGCAATCAACCCCGGCACCAGCGCGGATCTGGCGGTGGCCACGCTGTTCGTCGCCGGCTGCCTGAAAGCGCGCTAGTGGACTCCCGCCACACTGCCCGCGCCGCGCGTTGGCACGAAAAATGTTAGTTAGTACCACCGTGCATCACCACGCTGCCGTGCGATGCAGACTCGGAATGACAGCAGGCAGCGGCCAGTCAGCAGGTCCGTACTCACACACCGGAGGAACAGAATGGCCAAGATCAACCGCGTCATGATCGGAGAGTCGCTCGTCGGCGACGGCAACGAGGTCGCGCATATCGACTTGCTGATCGGACCGCGAGGTTCGGCTGCGGAAACCGCATTCTGCAATGCACTCACCAACAATAAGGATGGCTTCACTTCTTTGCTCGCTGTCGTCGCGCCGAACCTGCTCACCAAGCCGAATACGATCCTGTTCAACAAGGTCACGATCAAGGGCGCGAAGCAGGCTGTCCAGATGTTCGGCCCTGCGCAGCATGCGGTTGCCCTTGCGGTCGCCGACAGTGTCGAAGACGGCAC
The DNA here is from genome assembly GCF_046027605.1 of Paraburkholderia fungorum. GTDB lineage: Bacteria > Pseudomonadota > Gammaproteobacteria > Burkholderiales > Burkholderiaceae > Paraburkholderia > Paraburkholderia fungorum_F. The sequence continues at coordinate 106,399 of NZ_JAQQEF010000010.1, read as the reverse complement.
CATTCCCCAGGACGAGGCCGACGACCTGTTCCTGTGCGTCGGTGTCTTCATTCACTGGCAGGCGGACGACGACAAGAAGATCCAGCAGTTCAACTATCAGGCCACGCGCGAGGCAATCAAGCGCGCGGTCAACGGCGAACCGAGCGCGGCGGAAGTGGTGGCGCAAAAAGGCAACGTCTCGCATCCGTTCGCGCCAAACTGACGAGGGGCGATGAGGGGAGGCGACGCGGCGGGGTCGCCGGGACCGCCTCCTCACGCACCCATTCACGCTACTGACAGCCAACCAGTTCGTGAAGCAGTCCCAATGCTCTGACAGAGGCACGCAATGACCATAAAATGCCGGGCCGTAAGATGCCGCGCGCTGCTCGCCTTCACCTGCCTGGCGCTAGCGGGGCCGCTCGCCTGGGCGGGCAGCGCGGCGCCCAGGCCGTCCGCTGCGGCGGGCGGCTACAACTATCCGACCGAGGGCCGGGTGGAATACGTGCTGACTTGCATGGACGACAATGGTCACGATTTCGCGAACGTCTATAAATGCTCGTGCGTGATCGACAAGATGGCCGCAGCACTGCCGTACGACGAGTTTGTCGGCCAGTCGACCTTCTCGAAGTACGCGACGCTCGGCGGCGAAGGCGGCTCGGAATTCCGCGTCGACCATGCGAAGGCGCAAACGAAGAAATTCCGCACGCTGCAGACGGATGCGTATCAGGCGTGCGGACTGGGTCCGCAGAAAACGCCCACAGTCGCGAAATGATGCAGTGCACACAGATGCCGTGCGGATGATGTAACGCTGACGGCGCCGCCGCGCCGTCTATCCCTCCGTGCTGTTCAATTCAATTCAGTTCAGTTCAGTTCAATTCGGCACCAGCCCTTTCCCAAGCGATGCGTAGCTGACAAGGCCGGCACCTTCCGCCGGCAAGTCGCTGCGGCGTCGTTCGATCTGCACGCCGACGGCCGCCACGTCGTCGAATTTCGCCGGCTTGGCAAGGGACACGCGCACCCAGTGAGCGCCGAAATCGGCAATCAGCAATTGCGCAATGGTCTCCGCTAGCGCTTCGAGCAGGCGGACCCGATGCGACGCGAACAGCGCAAGCAGCGCTTCGCGTACCGCTGCATAGTTGACCGTATCTTCGATCCGGTCCGTCGTGCACGCGCGAATCGCAGGTACGCCGATTGCGAGGTTCACGCGCACGGGTTGTGGCACGTGCAGCTCGCTGCTGTCGATACCAATGACCGTCTCGCCTGTGAAGTTTTCGATGAACACGATATCCAAGCGCTCGGACAACGCGCTGGCGTCGGAGCCGATGCTGGGGAAAGCGGCAAGGCGAACGGTATCGATACGATCCATGGTGTACTCCGCCGCGAGGCGGCTCTGGTTAGAGCGTTAAAAAAGCCGATCAAAGACGGCTGGAACGGCAGGCGGCACACTGTGTGCCGAAGCTGCAACACGCCTGCGGCGTTACGTCCGTCATTGAGGCAAGCAATCGGTAAAAGCAAGTATCGGGCGCAGTGCATAGAGATAATGCGACTTCTTGTTGAACCAAACCGCCATCGGGCGTACAGTTTTAAGGCGCCGCCAAATAGCACGGCCGGTCGATCAGGCGTATGCGAACGCAAGATGTCGCAGCGTCAGGGGAATACAGGATCAAAAAAGCGGCATTCGTGGCATGCTTAATAGTGTGTCCGAAATGACGCAACGGAGACAAACCCCATGTCGTTGCTCGCTGACAGCAATACGCACGTCCGAGAGGTATTGAACGTCGTCAATCATCAATTGACGACCCGCCCGACGAGCGAATCCGTCGCCCAATCGTGGGCGCGCTGCATCAACGAATTTCAGCTTGATCCTTCCCGTTTCGTCACCCCGCCCGTCCTCACGCAGTACGAACTAAGCGCACGCCGCGAAGCGCTCGGCGATCTGATCGCCTGTTCGAAACTCGAGATGACGACGCTCTATCAGCAACTGGCCGACCCCGAACTTGCGGTCGTGCTGGTCGATTCAGGCGGCGTGATCATTCATCAGGTGTCGTCCGTGCCGTTTGCCGAGGCGGTCGCCGACGACGGCTTCCGGATCGGCGCGCTGTGGAGCGAGCGCGAAGCCGGCACCAACGGCATGGGTACCTGTCTTGCCGAGCGCGACTGCATCGCCGTCTGTCAGCACGAGCATTTTTATCCGCGCTATACGTCGCTCACCTGCTCCGCCGCGCCGATCTTCGACGACAGCGGCGAGATTGCCGGCGTGCTCGACGTCACGAGCCGCTCGAAGCTGCTGCAGCAGCACTCGCTGGTACTCGTGGGCATGTCCAGGCAGATGATCGAAAACCGTTTGCTGGATGCGCGTTACCGCCACGCGAACATGATTCATTTTCACAGCCGCCCGGAATTCGTCGGCACCCTCCACGGCGGCAAGCTCGCGGTGGCGGACGACAGCACGGTGCTCGCCGCGAATCGCAGTGCGCTGTTCCAGCTCGGCTTCCGCTCGCTCAGCGAACTGCGGGGCCGGCGCATCGACGAGGCCTTCAATGCTTCGCTGGAAGACATGATCGCGCGCAGCATCCGCGGCTCGTTCCATCCAGTCACCGTCTATAGCGCGAATGCGACGAATCGCTTCTTCCTCGTCGCGCAGACCCCGCAGAACAGCGCCGGGCGAGCCACGCGGGTGCTCGTGACCGATTCGTCAGCGCGCAGCAAGGCGCCCGACAAACGCGCGGTGTCGCCCAAGCTCGACGAGATCGCGCACCTGGAGTTCGGTGACCCGCGCATGGCTTCGCAGATCCAGTTGGCCGCGCGCGTGATCCAACGCAAGATTCCGATCGTGCTGAGAGGGCAAACCGGCACCGGCAAGGAAGTCTTCGCGCAAGCGCTGCATAGCATCAGCCCACACGCCGACGGCCCCTTTGTACCCGTCAACTGTGCGTCGCTGCCCGAGAACCTGATCGAAAGCGAGCTGTTCGGCTATCGCGCCGGCGCCTTCACCGGCGCACAGCGCGAAGGACGGCGCGGCAAGATCGTGCAGGCCAACGGCGGCACGCTCTTTCTCGATGAAATCGGCGACATGCCGCTCGCGTTGCAGGCGCGCTTGCTAAGGGTCATCGAGGAACACGAGGTCACGCCGCTCGGCACTGAAACCACCGTCAAGGTCAATTTCCAGCTGATCAGCGCGAGCCACCGCAATCTGCTCGAACTCGTGCATGGCGGGCAATTCCGCGAGGATCTGTATTACCGGCTCAAGGGTGTCGAGCTGAATCTGCCGGCGCTTCGCGACCGGCTGGACAAGCTGCCGCTGATCCACCACCTGCTCGCCAATGAAACGGACGATCCGCCCGAACTGACCCCGGAAGCGGAACACGCATTGCTGACTTACGACTGGCCCGGCAACATCCGGCAACTGCGGCACGTGTTGCAAATGGGCGTCGCGCTCTCCGATGGGCAGCCGATCCGTTGCGAGGACTTGCCGCCCGAAATCACGCAACGCGCAGCGGCCATGGACCTGCCGACCGCCCTGCGCCTCGCCACCGCGGACATGGACGCACATGCCGCCGACGACGCCGACATCTCCGCGCTCAACGCGATCCAGTTGAACGAGCGCGAAACCGTGCTGTCGCTGCTCGACGAGCACCGCTGGAACGTCAGCAACGTCGCCAAGGCGCTCGGCATCAGCCGCAACACGTTGTACCGGAAGATGCGCCGGCTGCACATCCGGCTCTCGCATGAAGGCTCGCCGTCCGACGGAATGCCGCTCGACCTCGACGCATGACCCACACGCCCGCACGCGATCTCGCCGACTTCAAGCCGGACGCGCGCTTCGCGTGGTGCGTGACCGGCTCCGGCCATCTGCTCGAAGAATCCATCGCGCTCGCGCTGCAATTGCCGCGCGTGGATCTCTTCCTGTCCGCGGCCGCCGAGGAAGTGCTGCCGCTTTACGGCTGGCCGCTCGAAAAATTGCGCGAAAACTTTCGCGTGCTACGCGACAACAGCGCGAGCGGCGTGCCGGTCGGGATGCTTTATCACGGTGTCTATCACACGGTCGTGATCGCGCCCGCCACCAGCAACACGGTCGCCAAATGCGCGTACGGCATCTCGGATACGTTGCCGACCAACATGTACGCGCAGGCCGGCAAGCAGTGCATCCCGGGCATCGTCTTTGCATGCGACACCGAACCGACCGTGGTGACGCACAGCCCGGATGAATGGGTCGAACTGCGTCCGCGGACGATCGAACTCGACAACGTTGAGCGCCTGTCGCGCTTCGAATATACGACGCTCGTCCGCTCGCTCGACGAACTCAAAGCGGCGCTCGATCAACGCCTGTCGACCCTCGATCTCGCATGGACCACATCCTCTTCCTGACCGGCCGGCTTGCGCAACCGAGCCTGTTGCGCGTGCTCGACAGCATGGCGCCGACGCCGTTCAGCTGGGAGGTCCGCGAAATCGGCCTGCAGGTCGCCGCGTTGATGACGGCCGACCTGATCGTGCGCCGCGTGCCCGTGCCGCTCGATGCACAGCGGGTGATCGTGCCGGGGCGCTGCCGGGGCGATCTCGACATGCTGGCCAATCACTATGGCGTGCCGTTCGAACGCGGCCCGGAAGAGGTCAAGGATTTGCCGCAGTTTTTTGGCCGCAAGGCGCAGCCGTTCGATTTGAGCCGTTACGAAACGGAAATCTTCGCGGAGATCGTCGATGCGCCGCGCCTCGACCTCGCCGGCATCGCTTCGCGGGCGCGCGAGTATGCCGCCCAGGGCGCCGACGTCATCGACATTGGCTGCCTGCCCGAAACGCCGTTTCCCCATCTCGAAGACGCGGTCCGGCGGCTCAAGGCCGAAGGCTATCGGGTGAGCGTCGATTCGATGCACACCGACGAACTGCTGCGCGGCGGCCGCGCGGGCGCCGACTATCTGATGAGCCTGAACCTCGACACGCTGTGGATCGCCGACGAGGTGCCGTCGACACCGATCCTCGTCGCGCGCGAACCCGGCGACCCGGCCTCGCTCGATGCCGCGATCGACCAGCTATCCGCGCGCGGCCGCGCATTCCTTGCCGATCCGATTCTCGACCCGATTCCGTTTGGGCTCGCCGCGTCGGTTGCGCGCTACGTCCGGCTGCGCGAACGTTATCCCGAGATCGCGATCATGATGGGCGTCGGCAACGTGACGGAACTGACCGAAGCCGATACGAGCGGAATCAACGCGGTGCTGCTTGGCATGGCCGCCGAACTGCGGATCGCCGCGGTGCTCACCACCTCGGTGAGCCTGCATGCGCGTCGCGCGGTGCGCGAAGCCGATGTCGCGCGCCGCGTGATGCATGCCGCGCGCGACGCGCAGGTGCTGCCGAAAGGGATCAGCAGCGATCTCGCGACCGTCCACGCAAAACGTCCCTTTCCGTATAGCGCCGACGAAATCGATGAGCTTGCCCATGGCGTGCGCGATCCGAATTTTCGCGTGCAGGTCAGCGCCGAAGGCATTCATGTCTACAATCGCGACGGCCACCGGCGCGGCGACGATCCGTTCGCCCTCTATCCGCAGCTGAATCTCGAGAACGACGGCGGCCACGCGTTCTATATGGGCGTGCAACTCGCGCGCGCGGAGATCGCCTGGCGGCTCGGCAAGCGTTTCGATCAGGACCAGCCGCTCGACTGGGGCTGCGCGCTCGACCGGCCCGAAGAAGACCTTCTCGTCTGGCAGGCGCCCGGCGAAACGATGAAGAAAGGCTGACGGGCTCGACGGCCGCCCAGTCACCCGGCCATTTCCGCCATGCCGGTGTTTTCCTTCACGGTACCCAGCTCGTCGCGCAGCCGCGCGATCGCCTGAGCGCGATCGGCGGCGCCGAAAACGGCCGAGCCGGCGACCAGCACGTCCGCGCCCGCCGCGGCGATCCGCGCGATGTTCGACGCCTTCACGCCACCGTCGACTTCGATCAGCAACTGCCGCCCGGTACGCTGCATCGTCGTATCGACCCGCTCGCGCAGCAGCCGCAGCTTGTCCAGCGTTTCCGGAATGAACGCCTGGCCGCCGAAGCCCGGATTGACCGACATCACGAGCACGACGTCGAGCATTTCCATCACGTGATCGAGCACCGCGAGCGGCGTGCCGGGGTTGAGCGCGAGGCCCGCGCGTGCGCCGTGGGAGCGGATCAGTTCGAGGGTCCGGTGCACATGCAGCGACGCCTCGGGATGAAAGCTGATCAGATTCGCGCCCGCCTCGGCAAACGCGCCGACGAGTGGGTCGACCGGCATGGTCATCAGATGCACGTCGAACGGCAGCTTTGTGTACGGCCGGATCGCCGAGCACACCAGCGGGCCGACGGTGAGGTTCGGCACGTAGTGGTGGTCCATCACATCCAGATGGATCCAGTCCGCGCCGGCCGAGGTCACGTCGCGAATCTCGTCGGCGAGACGGGCGAAATCCGCCGACAGCAGCGACGGGGCAATCAGGAATTCGCGCATCACCTTCTCCTTGCAAGTGCTCAGTGCTGAATGCTCAATGCTCATTGCTCGTCGCTCAGTGATAGCGGTGCGCCATCGCATCGAGCGGGAGCGGTTTGATACGGGCCGCCTGGCCCGCGCAGCCGAACGCCTCGAAGCGCTCGACGCAGATCGCGCTCGCGGCCGCCGTCGCGGCCTTCAGCGCGGCGCGCGGATCGAACTCGGAACGCGCATTCGCCAGCGATTTGCGCATCGCGCCGCTCATCGCGAGCCGGATGTCGGTGTCGATATTGACCTTGCGCACGCCATGCGCGATGCCGCGCCGGATCTCTTCGACCGGCACGCCGTATGTCGTCGGAATCTCGCCGCCGTATTCGCGGATCACCGCCAGCCATTCCTGCGGCACCGACGACGAGCCATGCATCACGAGATGCGCGTTCGGAATCCGTTCGTGAATGTCGGCGATCCGGTCGATCGCGAGAATCTCGCCGGTAGGCTCGCGGCTGAACTTGTACGCGCCATGCGAGGTGCCGATCGCAATCGCGAGCGCGTCGACGCCGGTTGCTTCGACGAAACGCCGCGCTTCGTCCGGGTCAGTGAGCAGGTCTTTGCGCGCCAGCTGGCCTTGCGCGCCGACGCCGTCCTCCTCGCCCGCAGTGCCGGTTTCGAGCGAGCCGAGGCAGCCCAGTTCGCCTTCGACCGACACGCCGACCGCATGCGCGGCGTCCACCACGCGGCGGCTCACATCAACGTTGTAGTCGTAGGCCGCGGGCGTCTTCTGGTCCGGCAGCAGCGAGCCGTCCATCATCACCGACGTGAAGCCCGAGCGGATCGCCTGCTGACACACCGCGGGACTTGCGCCGTGATCCTGATGCAGCACCAGCGGAATATCCGGGTGGGCCTCCAAGGCGGCCAGCACGAGATGGCGCAGATAGGGCTCGCCCGCATACTTGCGCGCACCCGCCGACGCCTGCAGGATCACCGGGCTGCCGGTGGCCTCGGCGGCCTGCATGATCGCGTGGATCTGCTCCATGTTGTTGACGTTGAACGCGGGCACGCCGTAGCTGTGTTCGGCCGCGTGATCCAGCAGTTGCCGCAGTGTGATGAACGCCATTGCCTACTCCTCGAGATGGAATCGAAACAGGATCGAAGCGGATCGAAACGACTCAGCGCGTGTCGTGCGCGACGCGGCGTGCTTCGTCCACCACGGCCTGCGCGCTCAGGTTGAAATGCCTGAACAGCGCTGCGGCAGGGGCAGATTCACCGAACGAATCGATGCCGACCACGCCGCCCTCGAGCCCGACGTATTGCCGCCAGAACGCGCTGACGCCCGCCTCGATCGCGACGCGCGGCACACCCGGCGGAAGCACCGCTTCGCGCCACGCGCGCGATTGGCGGTCGAACGCAGTGGTGGACGGCATCGAAACGACGCGCACAGCGATGCCGTCGGCTTCGAGCGGCGCAACCGCTTCGAACGCGAGCGCGACTTCGGAGCCGGTGGCGATGAGCACGACGCGTGACGCTTGCGGATGCGCCGCTGCGGCCGGCCAGTCGCGCAGCACATAGGCGCCCCGCGCGATCGCGGCAATCTGCTCGGCCGAGCGCGTGACGAACGGCAGGTTCTGGCGGCTCAGCAGCAAACAGGAAGGCCCTTCCCGTTCGACCGCACAGACCCACGCCTGAGCGGTCTCGACCGTATCGCACGGACGCCACACCTCCAGGCGCGGAATCAGCCTGAGGCTCGCCGCATGTTCCACCGCCTGATGGGTCGGGCCGTCTTCGCCAAGCCCTATCGAATCGTGCGTGAACACGAAGATCGAGCGTGTTCTCATCAGCGCGGCCATACGCAGCGCGTTGCGCGAATAGTCGGAGAACGTGAGGAAGGTGCCGCCGAACGGCAGGTAGCCGCGATGCAGCGCGATGCCGTTCATCAGCGCGCTCATGCCGAATTCACGCACGCCGTAGTGCAGATAGTTGCCCCGCTGCAGGCCGCCGTCGTCAGTGTGGACGTCGAGCGCGCCCGGCCAGTCCGTCAGATTCGAGCCGGTCAGGTCGGCCGAGCCGCCGAGCAGCTCCGGCAAGCTGCGCGCGAGCGCGGCGATCGCCTGTTGGGAGGCTTTGCGCGTCGCAATCGACTCGGCCGCGCAATCGGCGTCGCGCAACAGCGCACGCACCGAGTCGCGCCAATGGGCGGGCAGCGCGCCTTGCACGCGCCGTTCGAACTCGGCTGCCTCGTTCGGATAGTGCTTGCGATACGCTTCGAAATGCTCGCTCCAGTCGGCTTCGGCGGCCACGCCACGGGCGCGCGCGTCCCAGCGTGCGCGGATGTCGTCCGGAATCTCGAACGGTGGATGCGGCCAGCCGAGCGCCCGGCGAGTCCGTGCGACCTCGTCCGCGCCGAGCGGCGCACCGTGCACGTCGTGCGTCCCGGCTTTCGACGGCGCGCCCTGGCCGATCACCGTCCGGCAGCAGATCAGCGTCGGCCGGGCTGCGCTGCGCGCGCTTTGCAACGCGCGATCGACCGCGTCGACGTCGTGCCCGTCCACCTCGCGCACCACGTGCCAGCCATACGCCGCGAAGCGCGCCGGCGTATCGTCGGCGAACCATTGCTGGACATGACCGTCGATCGAAATGCCGTTGTCGTCGTAGAGCACCGTCAGCTTGTCGAGCTTCAGCGTGCCCGCGAGCGAAGCCGCCTCATGCGAAATGCCTTCCATCATGCAGCCGTCGCCGGCGAACACGTACGTACGATGATCCACGATCCGATGGCCGGGCCGGTTGAATTCCCGTGCGAGCAGCGCCTCGGCGAGCGCCATGCCGACACCGTTCGCGAGCCCCTGGCCGAGCGGCCCGGTGGTCGTTTCGACGCCCGGCGTGACCCCCACTTCAGGATGCCCCGGCGTCCTGCTATGCAACTGGCGAAAGCGCTTGAGTTCATCGATCGGCAGGTCGTAGCCGCTCAGATGCAGCAGTCCATAAAGCAACATCGAGCCGTGGCCGTTGGACAGGACGAAGCGATCGCGATCGGGCCATGCCGGGTTGCGCGGATTGTGCTTCAGATGACGGTCCCACAACGCGACGGCAATCTCGGCCATCCCGAGCGGCATGCCGGGATGCCCGGACTTCGCTGCTTCCACCGCATCGATCGCGAGCATGCGCAGCGCGTCGGCCATCAACTGGGTGGCGGGAATGGCCACCGTTTCTGCGACAGCACTCATCGAATCTCTCCTTGCAACATTGAGCACGATTTCCGGCGGCATAGGTCCGACGCGCGCGTCAGGCGCGCGCGCGCCGGTCGATCAGTTGAAGAATCATCGGCGTGAAGATCAGCTGCATCGCGAGTCCCATCTTGCCGCCCGGCACGACGATCACGTTCGGGCGCGACATGAACGAGTCGTGCAGCATCGTCAACAGATACTGGAAGTCGATCCCCTTCGGCCGCGCGAAGCGGATCACCACGAAGCTCTCGTCCGGCTGTGGAATCTCGCGCGCGGTGAACGGATTCGAGGTGTCCACCGTCGGCACGCGCTGAAAATTCACATGCGTGCGCGAAAACTGCGGGCAGATGTAGTTCACGTAGTCGGGCATGCGCCGCAAGATCGTGTCGACCACCGCTTCATGCGAGTAGCCGCGCATCGTCTGATCGCGGTGCAGCTTCTGAATCCATTCGAGGTTGATGATCGGCACCACGCCGATCAGCAGATCCGCATGCCGCGCGATGTCGACCTTGTCGGTGACGGCCGCGCCATGCAGCCCCTCGTAGAACATCAGATCGGTGCCGGGTGCGACGTCCTCCCACGGCGTGAAGGTCCCGCCATCCTGGTTGAAGCGCTGCGATTCGGTCGCATCGTGCACGTAGTGGCGCAACTGCCCCGTGCCGCTTTCGCCGTAGCGCGTGAAGAGCGCTTCTAGTTCTTCGAGCAGGTTCGCCTCCGGACCGAAATGACTGAAGTTGGGCGCACCGTCATGTTCATGTTCCTTCATGGCCGCCCGCATGCCGTTGCGGTCGTAGCGATGGAACGCATCGCCTTCGACGATCTGCGCGTTGATGTGCTCGCGTCGGAAGATATGGGTGAAGCTCTTCATGACGGTGGTGGTGCCGGCGCCGCTCGAGCCGGTCACCGCGATGATGGGATGTTTGACTGACATGCATTTGTCTCCGGATGGCAATGTTCTGGCCGCCTTCTCAACGGGCGATCCGCGTGGCCCTGGCCGGCCCGGCTGCCGCGCGTCAAGCCGCGAAGTCCGGCAGGAAGAGCGAGCGTGGGCTGAACAGCGGCGACGAGAAGGGCTTGTCCTCGCCGCGATCGTATTCACCGTGATAGCGTGCGATGCGTTCGACTTCGTTCTTCGAACCGAGAATCACCGGCACCCGTCCATGCAGCGCATGCGGACGAACGTCGAGAATGCGCTCGCGTCCGGTGATCGACAGGCCACCCGCCTGCTCGACCAGAAAGCTCATTGGATTCGCCTCGTACAGCAGGCGCAGCCGCCCTTCCATCGCCGACGTTTTAGAGTCGCGCGGATACAGAAATACGCCCCCGCGCATCAGGATGCGGTGCACTTCCGCCACCATCGCGGCGATCCAGCGCATATTGAAGTCGTGCGCCCTGCAGCCGCTGCGTCCGTCCTTGCACTCCTGCACGTAGCGCCGTACGGGCGGCTCCCAGAAGCGCTCGTTGGACGCATTGATCGCGAATTCGACAGTGTCTTCGGGAATCCGGATATTCGAATGCGTGAGCACGAAATTGCCGATGTCCCGCTCCAGCGTGAACCCATGCGTGCCATTGCCGACCGACAGCACGAGCATCGTCGAGGGCCCGTAGACGGCGTAGCCCGCCGCAACCTGCTCGCAGCCCGGCCGCAGGAACGCGGCCTCGTTCACCGCGTCACGCTGGTCGCCGCGCGTGCGCAGCACCGAGAAAATCGAGCCGACCACGCCATTGATATCGATATTCGACGAACCGTCGAGCGGATCGAACGCAAGCAGATAGTCGCCACGCGGATAGCCCGGCGGAATTGCGTACATGTCCTCCATTTCCTCGGACACCATCGCAGCGAGCAAACCGTCCCACTCGCATTGCTGCACGAAGATCTCGTTGGTCGCGACGTCGAGCTTCTTCTGCTCCTCGCCATGCACGTTGACGGTCTGCGCAGACCCGTAGTTGCCGCCGAGCGAGCCCTTCGTGAGCATCGCCGAGATCGATTTGATCGCGGCCGCCACGTCGATCAGCAGCGCCGAGAGTCCCGCCGTCTCCACCGTGCTTACGGAAGACGGCTGGCGGTCGAGTGTGTCGATCAGGAACTTCGAAAGTGTCGTACGTCCGTCTTGCATGGCGTTCTCCCTGGAGGGTGTCGTGACTCAACCTGGCGGCGCCGTAATGGCGCGCGATATCGATGGGGCCGGCGGCGGCTCGTCGAACACGCGGCTCGCGCGCACGTCGGCGGCCTCGATCAGCGTGAGGGCGGCGGCGTCGAGCGGCGCGCCGCCTTGCAGCGCGCTCGCGAACAGCCGGTTGGCCTGGCGCAGCCGCGCGCGGTCGAGCGCATTGCGCACCGAGCGGGCATTGGCGAAATTCGGCTGACGGATGCGCCGCGCAAGATAGTCGGCAAACGCGTGGCGCGAGGCGGCGTCGAAGCGGTAATGCATCGTCCCGAGCATGCGCTCGGCGATCTCGATCAGTTCCGTTTCGGCGTAATCGGGAAACGTGATGTGATGCGCGATGCGCGAACGGAAACCCGGATTGCTCTCGAAGAAAACGTCCATCCGCGACGCGTAGCCAGCCAGGATCACCACCAGATCGCCGCGCTGATTCTCCATGGTCTGCAACAGGATTTCGATTGCTTCCTGGCCATAATCGCGCTCGTTTTCCGGGCGATACAGGTAGTACGCTTCGTCGATGAACAGCACGCCACCCATCGCGCGCTTCAGCACGTCGCGCGTTTTCGGCGCGGTATGGCCGATGTACTGTCCGACCAGATCGTCGCGTGTCACCGAGACCAGATGATTGCGGCGAATGTAGCCGAGCCGGTGCAGCACCTCGGCCATGCGCAGCGCGACGGTCGTCTTGCCGGTGCCGGGATTGCCGGAGAAGCACATGTGCAAGGTCGGCGCGCCGCCGGCGAGGCCAAGCGCATCGCGCGCCCGCTCGACCAGCAGATGAGCGGCCACCTCGCGGATGCGGGTCTTCACCGGCACGAGTCCGACCAGATCGCGATCGAGTTCGCCGAGTACGTCGCCGATGCCCGAGTCGCGATATAGCGCCGCGAGATCGACTTGTGGCGGCTCGCGGCGCGAGTCGGGTTGCGGGTCGGGCAGCGCGGCCATCAGCGTGCCGGCCCGTAGCGCTCGCCCGACGGCCGGTCGCCCGCGTAGCTCAACATGCTGTAACGCTGCACCCGCCCTTGCGCATCCTGACGCAGCAGACGGAAGCCCGGCTCCTCGTCCGGCCGGTTGACGATGAACGACAGCCGCATGGTCTCGAAGCTGCGCACCGAATCGAACGCATTGACCTTGATGTAGTGTTGCGGCCGCGCCGCGCGGCATGCCTTCACTTCCTGCAATACGCCGGCCGCATCGTGCAGGTCGAACATCGGCAAGCCCCACATTTCCCAATAGGTGTTGCGCGGGTGCGGGTCATCGGTGAATTCGACCGAACATGCCCAGCCCTGGCGTAGCGCGTAGTCGATCTGCAAACTGATTTCCTCGTCGGTCAGCTCAGGCAGAAAGGAGAACGTTCCCTGTGTAATGCGCATGACGAACCTCGTTGATTGATGTCACGTTCAGAACGGCGTCAGCAGTCTCTCGTGCGGTGACGCGGCACCGCCGTGCGGACCAGCCTGTCAATCGGAAACCGGCGCTGAGCCAGCGCTCGACGCCCTTTACGTCCTTTACGTCCTTTACGCAGCCGTCGGCGTGGCGGCGAAATCCGGCGTATCGGTCGATGCGTAGTTGAAGGTCACGTCGCGCCACGTGTCGAGCGCCTGCTTGAGCGGCGTGCACCAGCGAGCGGCGGCTTCGAGCACGTCCGGGCCCTCGTTGAGAATGTCGCGGCCCTCGTTGCGCGCCTTCACCATCGCTTCGAGCGCCACGCGGTTCGCCACCGCACCGGCCTGAATGCCGGCCGGATGGCCGATCGTGCCGCCGCCGAACTGCAGAATCGCGTCGTCGCCGAACAGGTCGAGCAGTTGATGCATCTGCCCCGCGTGAATCCCGCCCGAGGCCACCGGCATGACCTTGCGCAAACCGGCCCACGGTTGATCGAAGAAGATGCCGCGCGACAGATCGACGGCATTGTGGGCGTCGCGGCAGACGTTGTAGTAGCCCTGCACCGACAGCGGATCGCCTTCGAGTTTGCCGACCGCCGTCCCCGCATGCGCATGATCGACGCCCGCCATGCGCAGCCATTTCGCGATTACGCGAAACGAGATGCCGTGGTTGCGCTGGCGAGTGTAGGTGCTATGCCCGGCGCGATGCAGATGCAAAATCATGTCGTTCTTGCGGGCCCAGTGCGACATGGATTGAATTGCGGTCCAGCCGATCACGAGGTCGATCATCACGATGCACGAGCCGAGCTCCTTCGCGAATTCGGCGCGCTCGTACATGTGCTCCATCGTGCCGGCCGTGACGTTCAGATAGTGACCCTTGACCTCGCCGGTTTCCGCCTGCGCCCGGTTCACCGCGTCCATTGAAAACAGAAACCGGTCGCGCCAATGCATGAACGCCTGCGAGTTGATGTTCTCGTCGTCCTTCAGAAAATCCAGGCCGCCGCGCAGGCCTTCATAGACCACCCGCCCATAGTTCTTGCCCGATAACCCCAGCTTCGGCTTGACCGTCGCGCCGAGTAGCGGCCGTCCGTATTTGTCGAGCCGCTCGCGCTCGACGACAATACCGGTCGGCGGACCCTGGAACGTCTTCAGATAGGCAACGGGAATGCGCATGTCTTCGAGACGCAGCGCCTTGAGCGGCTTGAAGCCGAACACGTTGCCGATGATCGAGGCGGTCAGGTTCGCTACCGACCCTTCCTCGAACAGATCGAGTTCATAAGCGATGTACGCGAAGTACTGCGGCTCGTCGGCGCGCGAAGCCGGCACCGGCTCGACGCGATACGCCTTGGCGCGATACGTGTCGCAGGCAGTCAGCCGGTCGGTCCACACGACCGTCCAGGTCGCCGTCGACGATTCGCCGGCCACGGCGGCCGCCGCCTCTTCCGGATCGACACCGGGTTGCGGCGTGATACGAAACAGCGCGATGACGTCGGTCTCTTTCGGCTCGTAGTCCGGTTGCCAGTAACCCATTTCGCGATATTTCATCACGCCTGCTGCGTACCGCTGGCGCGCATTGCGTTCCGGCTCGATGACCGGTTGGCTGAAATCGTTCATGACGTGTCCTTGGAAGTGGCAAGCGCGCTGCCGGAAGAACGAAGCGCTTGTTTGCACTGTAGGCACGGACGACCCCAAGGGGAATTCACGATTTTATTTGGCAGACTTAACCGATCCATTATCGAACGCATAGTGCGGTGGGGTTATTCGCGACCCGCGCGAAAAATCGGCGCAGAATGTCTCGTGACGAAACAGGGAATGGCGTGACAGCGCACTGCAATCCATTCGGGTGCGATGGAACACTTTGCTTCGTTTTCGCCACACCGCGCGCTTCCCTTGCACGCAAGGGCGCGTGGCGGTTGGACTGGCGTAATTCGGCAGACGCTGTATAACCGGTCTGACGCACGCCAGCGCAGCAATTCGGCATGACGCCTGGGCATAAAGCTTGCGTGATGCCGGATGCCCATGAAGTCCGGCATCGCGCCGGGCCGACGGCAACGCCGTATCAACCCGTGGAGGAAGCACGTATGCAGTGGACCACTCCGAGCTATACCGATGTGCGTCTCGGTTTCGAAATCGTGATGTACGTCGATACGCGTTAAGCCCGTAATCGGGCCGCACGTCGCGGCCCCTTTGCGAATCGTGTTTGTCATCAGCTAACCGGCCGGCCTTTCGGCGCTGTCAGGACACGCGTTCTCATCCATGATCCACGAAACGATCGTCACCACGGCAGCGTGCGACGGCCGCCCTCACGTCGCTCCGATGGGCGCGCGGTATGAGGCTGACCGCATTATCCTTTCCCCTTTTCGTCCGTCCACGACGCTCGACAACATCGTGGCGTCGCGTGCGGCGGTTCTCAACTTCACCACTGACGTGCGCGTGTTCGCAGGCTGCGTCACGCGCTGCGCAACCGATTGGCCGACCGTTGGCGCAAGCCGCGTCGCCGGCGTGCGCCTCGCCGAATCTCTGGCGCACGCCGAACTCGAACTGGACGAATTGCGCGATGACGCAGAGCGGCCTGTGCTGCTGATGAAATGCGTGCACCGCGAAAACCATGCACCGTTTGCGGGCTTCAACCGCGCGCAGGCAGCCGTGGTCGAAGGCGCGATTCTCGTGAGCCGGCTCTTCATGCTGCCGGCCGACAAGATCGATCGCGAGATGGCCTACCTGCAGATCGCAATCGACAAGACCGCCGGTGAGAACGAGCTCACCGCATGGGGCTGGCTCGTCGCCGCAGTCGCCAGGCACCGGGCGAGCCTCGAATCATCCGGCGGCCAGGCCGCCGCGGCCGTACACCCGTAGTCTTCCCGGAGAACACCGATGACCGCATTGCTCGCGAGCGTCCGCTCGGATGAGGAAGCATTCGACGCCGCTCGCGCCGGCGCCGAACTGATCGACCTGAAGGAACCGAACGCCGGCGCGCTTGGCGGCCTGTCGATTGGCGAGATTACGAACATCGCGCGCCAGCTGCGCGCGCGCTACCCGGTCAAGCCGATCAGTGCAGCCATCGGCGACATACCGGCCGACGCGTTCGACCAGATCGCCGCGCGCGTCATTGAGGTCAGCGACGCGGGCATCGATTACGTGAAGGTCGGCGTGGCGCGCGGACCGAACGCACGACGCTGTCTCGAACAACTGGCCGATCTGCCGGCCACGGTGGTACCCGTGCTCCTATGCGACGGCGGCATGGACGACGAACTGGTCACCCACGCCGCCGCGCTCGGATTTGCCGGCGTGATGTTCGATACGGCCGGCAAGGACGGCAGCACGCTATTCGATCACGTGGATGTCGATACGCTTGCCCGCTGGCTGCGGCTCACGCGCGAGCGCGGCGCGATGGGCGGGATCGCCGGTGCACTGGGTTGGGCGCAGCTGGAGCAGATCCGCAGGCTCGCGCCCGACGTCGCGGGCTTTCGCACCGCGTTGTGCACCGACGGGCGCCGTTCGAGGCTCGATCCGCAACGCGTCGCGCAATGGGCCAGCGCTTTGCACCGGCCAGCGGGCGACGTGGGCGCGAGCGGCGCCGAGTCGGCACCGGGCGTCGCGAACGCGGCGCGGCTGTAGGAGGGCGTGAATCAAGTGACCGGGATATTGAGCAGCCGGTCACGCATCAACGCAACGCTGTTCTTGTCGAGCAGTTCGACCACATAGTTCGCGTCAGTCACATAGTCGACGAAACGGCGGTCGACCACACCCGCTGCGGCCAGCGTTTCGAGCGGCTCGCCGGCGGCGATCGGACAGGATTTCACCATGACCAGCCGCTCCGCGTTGAGCATCGTCGACAGCCACGCGGCGAGGCTGTCCGAGGTCGTGTCCCAGTTGCTCATCGCATCGGGCGTGTCGCGCATCAGCGCGGTCGGCACCCACACCGCGACATGACCGTCGCGCAAGGTGCGGCGAATCTTGGCCTCGCTCGACGCGAGCACGAGTTCGGGCAACACGCCTTGCATCAGTAACGCGTATTGCGTCATGGCGAGCAGACACATATTGTGCGCGGCGAGATCGTCGAAACGCCACTCGCTCTGGTATTGGCGCACCTTGTCCGCGAAATCGCCGCCACCGGGCACGATGACGACGCGTCCGCCACCCACTTCACATAGCTCGGTGAGCCAGTGGCGCAGCGTCGGGTCGTGACTCAGACTGCCTCCGATCTTGACCACCCACATGACTGTTGTCCTCGCTTCCAGTTGTGTGCCTGTCGGGGTTCCGGTCCGTGCGGATCGCGAACCGCGAGCAGCGCGACCGCCACGCTCGGCGCACAAGTTGCCGCCCACGCGCAGCAACTGTCGGGCACGCCCGCCAGCCTGCCGAAGTCGATATAGCCGCGCGCTTCTTCTCGCGCCAATGCGGCGGCAAGGAACCGGCCGCACCCCGCGCCAAGCAGCGGTGCGGCGGCCAGTTCCGGATGGGCCGCGACCACCCGCGCCAGATTCGCACCGATCTCGCGTAACTGGAGCGCGCGCCAGCGTTGCGCAAAGCGGCGCCATTCGAGCCCCCCCGCCTCGTGCGCATCCCGCCCAATCATGCGTGCGAGGCGTGCACGGCTCGCGGCTTCGGTCTTCGGCCCCTGGTCGGCACTCGGATGCACGTCGTGCAGCGGGTCCAGTTCGCCAGTCAGACGATAGATGTCGGCGCTGGTCGCAAACCATTCGTTCATCACGTTGACCGTGACGCCGGCGAATTCGATGCGGTGCGCGACCCCGCACAACGGCGTGCGCACGACACCCTGATACACGAGCTCACCGGTGGCGAGCCGGCCGGCATCGGTCGAGGCGCGCGCGACGACGTGGCCGCCGACGATCGGGATGATGTCGGTGGTCGTGCTGCCGATATCGATGAGCACGGCGTCAGCCACTCGGGTGGAGACCCACTGCGCGGTGGCGAGCCAGTTTGCTGACGCGATGTGACGCCAGCCGGCCGCGCACGCGTCGGTGGCGAGCCAACCGGCGTCGCCTGCGTAAAAGCGCAGCCGCGCGCCGAGCCGCTCTGCGAGTGTGGCCACGATCGCCCGCACGCCTTCGGCGCGATCCGCGAACAGATCGACCATCTCGCCGGTCATCGTCACTGCATGCTGCGCGCCGGCCTTGCGTGCCTGCGGCCAGCGGGCGAAAACGAGGTCGATGGTGCGCTCCAGATGGCCGAGCCCCTGCCACAGCGGGCAGGGCCATTGCGCCACGTCGAGCACGGTGCCGCTGTCATCGGCCATCGACACCTTCACATGCGCGCCGCCGACGTCCCAGCCGAATACCGTCGCGGCCGCTGCCGCAGCGTTTGTATGCGCCGTGCTCAAGGCCGCACCCCGAGCGTCGACGGAGAGGGGTTCCTGCGCGCCGCCCCGGCTCGCTCGACGCGCACCTCATGCGCCGCCAGCAAGGCGGGCGCGAAATTGCCGCCGAAGGCGGCGGACAGCCCCGCATAAGCCACCGTGAGACGCGGATTGACCTCGATCACGACCGGTCCACGCTGCGGATGCCACACCACGTCGATTCCGACAAAGCCTCGCAAGCCTGGGAGCGCCGTCGCCACGCGTTGCGCGAGCGTGTCGAGCGTGCGGCCCACGTCGCTACGACGATCGATCTGATTGACCAGCACGCCGTCGAATTCGACGATCCGTGGATGCCGGCCCGGCGTGTCGCCGCCGCTCAAGCCGATCTGCTGACGGTTGATGGAGATCAGCTCGGCGCCGTTGTCACGACAGATCAGCGACAGGCTCAACGGTTCGCCGTCAACCCATGCCTGCAGCACCGGATTGCGCGCCGCGGCCGCGCGCGCCTCGTATTCGGCGCAGGCATCGGCAAAGCCGTCGAACACGAAGGTATCGAGGCCACCCGCGCCGTCGTCTGGTTTCACGACCCAACGGCCGTCCCCGAATTGGCCCGCTTGCCCTGGTTCGACGGCGGGCGTCGCGGCGATCCGGTGCGCGACAAGGCAAGCTGCGGTCGCGCTCTTGCTCGACGCCACGCGGATCGCTTCCTTGCCGCAGCCTAGCCAGCGGGCGGCGCCGACAGCATCGTAGAGGTGCAGCAGCAGGCCGTCGCATTCCGGCGCGATGACCCACGCGTAATCGTGTTCGCGCGCCGCGCGGGCGACGAAGGCCGTCATCGATTCGCCGGGCCTGGCCATACAATGCGTATGCGCCGGGTCGACCGTTTCGAAGCGCGAGGTCGCGAAGGTGACGTGCACACCATCGAGTTCACGCAGATCGGCGACCAGCGCGTCGCGCATCACGCGCCCTTCGACGATCAGCGCGCTCAGGTCGGCGAGACTGCCTGCGCCGGCCAGCGTGGGATCGATGCCGCCGCCGGTGAGATACTCGTAGACAAAGATCTTGGTCAAAGGAACGCGCCCCTATGCAGGTGATACCGGTTCTCGATCTTCTCGACGGCCATGTCGTGCGCGCGCTACGCGGCGAGCGGGCAGCCTACCGGCCCATCCAGTCCCGCCTCACCGCCGTCAGCGAGCCGCTTCCCATCGCCCGCGCGCTGCTCGCCGCAAGCGGCGCACACACGCTCTATGTCGCCGATCTCGGCGCCATCCTGCAGCGCGGCACGCATGCCTCGCAGCTCGCCGCCTTGCGCGCCGCGTTGCCCGGGATCGAGCTCTGGCTCGATGCGGGCTTCGCAGACTATGCATCGATGCGCACGCTGTTCGACCACATCGACGCCATCGGCCAACGCGATGGCCGTGCTGCGCACCTCAAACTCGCGCCCCTCGTCCCGGTGTTCGGCACGGAGTCGCTGCGCGATATCCACGCACTGCAATCGGCACAGACTGCCGGCCTCTCGCCGATCCTCTCGCTCGACCACCGCGCGGGCCAGCTGCTGACGGCCGCCGAACTCGAGCGTTCGTCGGCCTGGTGGCCGTCGCGCGTGATCGCGATGACACTCGATCAGGTCGGCAGTTACGCGGGCCCTGACCTGGGCACCTTCGAGCGCATCCGCGCCAGTGCCGCGGCGCACACCACGGTGATCGGCGCAGGCGGCATCCGCAATCGCGACGATCTGACGGCTGCGGCCAGCACCGGTGCGACCGCATGGCTGGTGGCCTCCGCGCTGCACGATGGACAGATCGGCCTCGCAGCTTCCGAATCCTTGTAGGCTTGCTACACAATTTCCATGCCACGGCATAAGCAACCTGCGAATGCAACCGAACGGCAAGCCACGCGGACTGCGCGTGACACTCTGCTCCAGCGCGGCACACAACCTGTACGGCACAATCGCGTCCGGGGCCGTGTGCCGCGCTACGAACGAGAGGCGCAGCTGAACGCGCATTCACGCCTGCAATTCCTCTGAACGCAAAGCAGCACGACCGTGCACGTGATGCGCGCCGGGGTAGCGCCATCACGTCATTACATCAATCGGCATGGAGCTTGCTAAAAGTGCGCCATGCACCTTTCGCCCACCGATCCATCGACCCCCAGCACAAACGCACCGGGCGCAGCCGGCGCGCGCGTGCCGGTGATCACCCGCGACTGGATCTGCCCGTTCTGCTCATTGCTGTGCGACGACCTCAGGGTCGACTCGCACAGCGACGGAACGCTCAGCGTGGCGGACACCGACTGTTCGCGGCTGAGCGCGGCACTTGCGCAGTACGGCGCGGCGGACGTGCAATGCCGCAGCATGGTGGACGGAAACGAGGTGGAACTCGATGCGGCATTGGCGCGCGCCGCGCAAATCCTCACGGCCTCACGCCGTTCGTTGTTCGGCGGCCTTGCCACCGACGTCGCCGGCGCTCGTGCGCTCTATAACCTCGCGGCCGCTTGCGGCGCGATTCTCGATCATCTGCACGGCGACACGCTGACACCGGCGACCCTCGCGTTCCAGGACCGCGGCTCGTTCTTCACGACGCTCTCCGAAGTGCGGACGCGTGCCGACCTGCTGGTGTTTTTCGGTTGTCAGCCGTCGCGGCGTTATCCGCGTTTTTTCTCGCGAACGCTGGAAGGCACCGATATCGCGCGCGAATTGATATTCGTCGGCTGCGCAGTGGACCCGGCGGCGGCAGGCCTCGCGCATACGCGAACGGAAACGCTGCTGCCGCACGCCGAGCCCTACGAGACGCTCGCACTGTGGTCCGCGCTTGCCGAAGGACGCGCGCCCGGCGCACTGCACCGCGACGCCAACGGCGCTGACGCCGACGCGGCGGCCACGCTCTCGTCACTGCAGGCGCGCCTCGCCGCCGCGCGCTACGCGGTGCTCGTCTACGAGCCGGCCGCCCTGCCCAGCCCGCATGCGGCGCTGCTGATCGAAGTCCTGAACCGGATCGTCAAAGCCGCGAACCGCGCCACGCGAGCCGCGTGTCTCCCGCTTGGCGGCGACGACGGCGCGTTGACAGTCAACCAGACGGTGACCTGGCTCTCCGGGATGCCGCTGCGCACGCGCGTATCGACACCAGCACGCAGCGCCGGCACGGCGCCGCTCGACTACGATCCGTACCGCTATCGCACCAGCCGGCTGCTCGCCGGCGACGAGGTGGACGCGCTGCTGTGGGTCGCGAGCTTCACTCCGCACGCATGGCCAATGCCGCTCGATCCCGCCGTCCCGTTGATCGTGCTCGGCCATCCGGCGCTCGCGGACGCGGCCAGGGCACGCGGCGCGAACACCGTGTTCATCCCCGTCGCGACACCCGGCATCGACAGCGGCGGCCATCTGTTTCGCGTCGACGGCTCAGTCGTGATGCCCCTGGCCCCCGCGCGCGGCGCCGCGCTTGCTTCGGTCGCGTCGCTTGCCGCGCAGTTGACGACGCGACTGAGCGCGCGCCTGCATGAGCAACGCAGCGGCGAGGAGCAGCGATGAGCCTCGTTCGATTGAAAGGCGGCACGATCTTCGACCCAGCCCACGGCGTGAACGGCGAGCGCCGCGATCTGAGCTTCCGCGACGGCCGGATCGTCGACCTTGCGCCCAATACGCCGGTCGATCGCGAATACGACGCCACCGGCATGATCGTGATGGCGGGTGGCATCGACATGCATTCGCATATCGGCGGCGGCAAGACCAACCTGTCGCGCCTCCTGCTCCCCGAAGACCATCGCGCCGATCCACTGCGCGACCGTGCCTACGAATCGGCACAGGACGCCGAGGGCCGCTATCTGCGTCTGCCGTCCTGCGGCGTCTGCACGCCAGGGACGCTCGCGACCGGCTACCGCTACGCCGAGATGGGCTACACCGCTGTTTTCGAACCGGCGATGATGCCCTCCAATGCGCGCCATACGCACCTCGAAATGGGCGACACGCCGATCATCGACCACGGCGCGTACGTGATGCTCGGCAACGACGAACTATTCCTGCAGATGCTGGCGGCACGCGACGACTTCGCGCGGCTGCGCGATTACATCGGCTGGACGATTCACGCGAGCAAGGCGCTCGGCGTGAAAGTGGTCAACCCGGGCGGCATCTCCGCATTCAAGTTCAACCAGCGTTCGCTCGACGTCGACGAAGCGCACGTGCACTACGGTGTGACACCACGCGAAGTGCTGCACACGTTATCGCGCGCGTTGACCGAACTGCGCGTGCCGCATCCTCTGCATGTGCACGCCAGCAATCTCGGCGTGCCGGGCAACATCGATTCCACGATCGCGACCATGGACGCGGCCGACGGCCTGCCGATCCATCTGACGCATATTCAGTTTCACAGCTATGGGGCCGAAGGGCCGCAAAAATTTTCGTCGGGCGCGCGGCAGATCGCCGAGGCGGTGAACGCGCGGCCGAATGTCTCGATCGACGTCGGCCAGATCATCTTTGGACAGACCGTCACGGCCTCGGGCGACACGATGATGCAGTTCCGCAACACCCCGCTCGCGAGGCCGCACAAGTGGGCGGTGGGCGACATCGAGTGCGATGCGGGCTGCGGCGTCGTGCCGTTCCGCTATCGCGAGCAAAGCTATGTGAACGCGTTGCAATGGATCATCGGTCTGGAAATTTTCCTGCTGGTCGACGATCCGTGGCGCGTCGCGATGACCACGGATCATCCCAACGGCGGCCCGTTCACCAGCTATCCGCATCTGATCCGTCTGCTGATGGACAAGCCGTTCCGCGACGAGCAGCTCGCGAAGCTCAATCCCGACGCTCAGGTCGCCAGCGCATTGCCGGGCCTGACGCGCGAGTTCTCGCTGTACGAGATCGCGATCATCACGCGCGCCGGTCCCGCGCGGCTGCTCGGCCTGCGCGACCGGGGCCATCTCGGCGCAGGCGCGGCGGCGGACATCGCCGTCTATCGCGACGCGCCGGACCGCGAGCGGATGTTCACGTCGCCCGCCTATGTATTCAAGGACGGCGAACTGGTCGCGCGCGACGGCACCCTCGTCGCCACGCCGACGGGCGGCATCCATTTCGTGTCGCCGGAATTCGACCGCGGCATCGAGAAGACGCTGCGCGCCTACAGCGACGCCAATCTCGCGAGCAACTTCGCGCACGCCGCGATCAGCGACGACGAAGTCTGCGACTGCTGCCGCGGCGGGCGCCTGTTGCCCGTCGAATGTCTGGCTAACGGGTAACGGCTGACCGATGCCAGGCGAAACGCACACAATGACCGCTCCGGCCCCGCTCGAGATCAACGGCACGGCGATCGACGCCACCTTCGCGGAAGCCTTTCCGATGAAAGCGACCCGGCTGATCATCACGGCGCATACGCCAGTCTGGGCGATGAACGCGGCTAACTCGCTGACGGGGTTTGCCACTTCGGTGATCGGCTGCGGCTGTGAGGCGGGCGTCGAGCGCACGCTTGCGCCCGGAGAAACGCCGGATGGCCGTCCCGGCGTCGCGGTGCTGCTGTTCGCGGTATCGTCGAAAGAACTGGCGAAGCAGATCGGACGGCGCGTCGGGCAAAGCGTCCTCACCTGTCCGAGCACCGCCGTGTTTAGCGGTATCGATCCCGCAACGAGCCGCGCGCCGCTATCGGATAACGCAGCGCTCGGCAGCGGGCTGCGTTTTTTCGGCGACGGCTGGCAGATCTCGAAGATGATCGGCAACACCCGCTACTGGCGCGTGCCGGTGATGGACGGCGAGTTCGTCTGCGAAGACACGGCGGTGACCGTCAAAGCCGTCGGCGGCGGCAACCTGCTGTTGCTCGCGCGCGACCTCGACGCCGCGCTCGCCGCCGCCGAAGCCGCCGTCGCGGCGATGCGCCGGCTGCCGAACGTCATCATGCCGTTTCCCGGCGGCATCGTCCGCTCGGGGTCGAAAATCGGCTCCAGATACAAAGGCGCGAGCGCTTCCACCAATGACGCATTCTGTCCCACCCTGATTGGCCTCGCCGCCCGTAGCGAACTCAGCGCGGAAATCGGCTGCGTGCTGGAGATCGTGATCGACGGCCTGACCGATGCCGACGTCGGCGCCGCGATGACGGCCGGTATCGGCGCGGCCGCCGGGCTTGGCCGCGCGGCCGGCGTGCTGCGGATTTCCGCGGGCAACTACGGCGGCAAACTCGGGCCGTACCACTTCCACCTGCATGCGCTTGCGGCGGGTCTGGGCGGGAGCCACGCATGAGCACGACGACCTTGCGCGTCAAGACGTCGCCCGGTTTTCGCGTCGATGCCGCCGTGCTGCGGCCGGCATCGCTGGCGAGCATGAGCGTGGCTGAGATCGAGCGCATCGTTCTGCCCGCCGGTAACGATCACTGCGCGCTCGGCGACGTGTTCCAGGTGTTGCGCGACGAAGCCACCGCAGCGCCGCTGTCCGCCGCTCAGAACGCGGCCACGCTGATCATCGACGGCGCCGCGCCGTGGCTCGACCGGCTCGGCGCGGAGATGGACGGCGGGCACCTCGCCGTGCGCGGTTCGGCCGGTGATCACTGTGGCTTCAGGATGACGGGCGGCGTGCTGCATATCGACGGCAACGCGGGGCATTTCACCGGTTGCGAAATGCGCGGCGGCCGGCTGACGGTAACCGGCGACAGCGGCGATTTCGCCGCCGGCGCATTGACCGGCGACATGGAGGGCATGACCGGCGGCACGCTGACGATCCATGGCGACACGGGCGCGCGGCTGGCCGACCGGATGCGCCGCGGACTGGTGCTGGTCGGCGGAAAAGCGGGCGCTTTCGCGGCTTCGCGGCTAGTGGCCGGAACCGTGGGCATAGCCGGCGAGCTGGGCCCGCATTATGCGTATGGGATGAGGCGCGGCACGCTGCTGCTCGCGCGGCGGCCCGCGCAACTGCCCGCGACATTCACAGGCGGCGGCCACGGTTTCAACGTATTCTGGTCTTTGCTCGTGCGCAGTCTCGCGGATGAAATCGCGCCCTTTTCGCAGTGGCGCGCGGAGCGCTTGCCAGTCCGCTATGCGGGCGATCTCGCGGTGGACGGTAGAGGCGAAATACTGATTGCCGGGTAAAGCAGCGCGGCCCGTGGAGCAGATGGAAAGGGTGTTCGACAAGAGACGCCAGCTAATAACGAAAGGAGACGGGCATGACGACAGCGCATTCTCCGAACGCGAACTCCGCAACAGGCGCCGGCACGCCGCGCTATGCCGGCTTGCTGATCGCGCTGCATTGGCTGATCGCGCTCGGCATCATCGGCATGTTGGCGGTCGGCTTCTATATGGTCGGTTTGCCGAAGGGTTTGCCGGTCAAAGCGACGCTGATCAACCTGCACAAGTCGCTCGGACTGACGATTTTCCTGCTGGTGCTTCTGCGCATCGGGGCGCGGGCGGTCCTTCATCGGCCCCCCTTGCCGGCGATGCCACCGTGGCAACGCGCCGCCGCGCGCACTACGCAGGGTCTTTTATACGTCGGCATGGTCGCGATGCCGCTGGCCGGTTACCTCGGCTCGTCGTTCAACCGCTATGGCACGCGCTTCTGGGGCATCCTGCTGCCGAAGTGGGGCTGGGACGATGCGCATTTGCGCGAGCTGTTCTTCGGCATTCACGAGGCCATCGCGTACCTGCTGATCGCGCTGGTCGTGCTGCATGTGGCCGGTGCGCTCAAGCATCAATGGATCGATCGCGACAACCTGCTCGCGAGGATGCTGCCATGACGATGCGCCGCCAGAAGCGCGATTCGCGCGAGGCGTTGCCGCCGCTCGAAACCGGCACGCTGTGCACGCGCGACGGTCATCGCGTGTCGTACGCGGTGGCCGGCGCCCCCGACGGCGTACCGGTAGCCGTCCTGCACGGCGGGCCCGGCAGTGGCAGCCAGCCAGGCGTGCTGCGACTCTTCGATCTGAGCCGCTTCCGGGTCGTGTTGATCGATCAGCGCGGCACCGGCGCATCGACGCCGCACGGCAGCGTGCGCCACAACCGCACCGACTATCTGATCGCCGATCTCGAGTTGATTCGCGCGCGGCTCGGTTTCGCTCGCTGGGGCGTGCTCGGCGGATCGTGGGGCGCGGCTCTCGCGCTCGCGTATGCCGGGCAATGTCCGCAATCGGTCTCGGGCGTCGTGATGCGCGGCCTGTTCCTCACGTCGGCGCGGGAGATGCGCGGCCTGTTCGTCACGTCCCGCCGCCGCGCGCCGCGCGCATGGGCGAGGCTGCGCGCGGCGGCCGGGTGCGAGCAGCCCGAGGGTCTCGCGGACCGCTGTGCGGAGAGCCTGCAACGCGGCGCGAATGAAGCGCGGCAACGCGCGCTCGCGCTGGCGTGGCGCGGCTACGAAGACGCGGTGCTCGCGAGCGCCGCCAGCCGTCGCGCGGTGCAGCCCTGCACGAGAAACGCGCCGCGGCATGCCCGCCAGCTGATCGACAAGTACCGGATTCAGGCCCACTACCTCGCGCATCGCTGCTGGCTTGGCGAAACCCGTCTGCTGTCGCTGGCGCGCCGCGCGGCGGCGGCGGGGGTTCCGCTTGCCGCGGTGCACGGCGCGCGCGATCCGGTCTGTCCGCCCGACAATCTGCGGCGCTTCGCCCGCGCGGTGCCCGCCGCGCAGATCGAGCGAGTGAACGCGGGGCATCTGGCGAGCGACCCGGCGCTCCATGAACGCGTCGCGCACGCGCTCGCCGCGATGTTCATCCCGACCATTCAGGAGGGGCGCACCATGCGTCGCGCGGCATGAAGATCAAGGTACTCGGCTCATCGGCGGGGGGCGGCTTTCCGCAGTGGAACTGCAACTGCCGCAATTGCGACGGCGTCCGCCGTGGCACGCTGAAGGCCACCCGACGCACGCAGTCGTCGATCGCGGTGAGTGCGAACGGCGAGGACTGGCTGCTCGTCAATGCGTCACCCGACCTGCTCGCGCAGATCGCGGCGAATCCCGAGCTTCAGCCCGCGCGCCGTGCGCGCGATAGCGGCATCGCCGCCGTGCTCGTGATCGACGCGCAGATCGACCACGTCACCGGACTATTGATGCTGCGCGAGCGCGACACGCCGTTGCCGCTCTACGCCACCGACGCGGTGTGGCAAGACCTCGGCTCCGGCTTTCCGGTCGCGCCGATCCTTGCGCACTACTGCGGCATCGAACATCGCCGCATTGCGCTCGATGGCGCGCCGCTCGCCGTCGACGCGTTGAACGGCGTGCGGATCGACGCGCTGCCGCTGTCGAGCAAGGCCCCGCCCTACTCGCCGCATCGCAATGCGCCCGAGCGGGGCGACAACATCGGACTCGTCCTGACCAACCTGCAATCGGGCAAGCGCGTGTTCTACGCACCGGGACTCGGCGCGATCGAAGCCCATGTGCTGGCTGCCATGCGAGAGGCCGACCTGTTGCTGGTGGACGGCACGCTGTGGACCGGAGATGAAATGATCCGCCTCGGCCTGTCGAAGAAGACGGCCGCGGACATGGGACATCTGCCGCAGACAGGTGCGGGCGGGATGATCGAAACGCTGGATTCGCTAGGCGTGGATCGCACCGGCGACGCGCGCGCGATTCGCAAGGTGCTCATCCATATCAACAATACCAACCCGATCCTGGTCGAAGACGGCCCCGAGCGGCGCGTGCTCGCCGAGCACGGAATCGAGGTGGCCCACGACGGAATGACCTTCGAACTTTGAATGTGAACGCGTGAAAGAAGATCAGTGACGAGGCGCGACTGTGAACGACAAAAAAACGGAGACGGCATGAACGCGAAAGATACCCATGAGACGACGCCGATGCGCGACGCGAGTACAAACGCGAGTACGAAGCGAACCTCGGGCGCCGACGCACCCGCCTGGAGCCGCGACGAATTTGAAGCGCAGTTGCGCGCGAAAGGCACCGCCTATCACATCCACCATCCATTCAACGTGAAGATGAATAGCGGCGGCTGCTCGCGCGAGCAGATCCGCGGTTGGGTTGCGAACCGCTTCTATTACCAGATCAACATTCCGTTGAAGGACGCGGCGATCCTGTCGAACTGTCCGGACCGCGAGACGCGCCGCCGCTGGGTGCTGCGCATTCTCGACCACGACGGCTACGAGAGCGAGGAAGGCGGCATCGAAACATGGGCGCGTCTCGCGGACGCAGTCGGCCTGTCGCGCGACGAACTGGGGTCGCTCGAACACGTGACGCCCGGCGTGCGCTTCGCGGTCGATGCGTATGTGAACTTCGCGCGCCGCGCGCCATGGCAGGAATCGGTCTGCTCGTCGCTCACTGAGATGTTCGCGCCGCAGGTTCACCGCGACCGGCTCGCGAGCTGGCCGGAACATTATCCGTGGATCGAAGCTGCGGGCCTCGCGTATTTCCGCTCGCGCATTTCTCTCGCACAGCGCGATGTGCAGCACGGGCTCGAAGTCACGCTCGCGCATTTCACGCGGCGCGACCAGCAGGAACGCGCGCTCGAGATCCTGCAATTCAAGCTCGACATTCTGTGGACCATGCTCGACTCGATCGAAAAGGCGTTCCCGCAATGAATGACGTGACACGCGCCGGCGGCGCCATGCAACCCGCCACTCCGCTGACGATCGCGAAGCCCTTTCGCCTGCAATGGGAACCCGCACAGAACGCGCACGTGCTGCTCTACCCGGAGGGCATGGTGAAGCTCAATCAAAGCGCGGGTGAAATTCTTAAACGCTGCGACGGCACGCGCGACATGGACACGCTAATCGCCGAACTGGAGCAGGCGTTCAACGCCACCGGGCTCGGCGCCGAGGTGCGGGCTTTCATTGCCGACGCGCACGGGCGCGGCTGGCTGGAGTAGCGCGATGACCGATCTCTCGCAAGCCGTTGCGGGCGCCCAGCCCGACGACACCACCGCCGGCGTGCCGCCACCGCTGTGGCTGCTGGCGGAGCTGACCTATCGCTGTCCGCTGCACTGCGCGTTCTGCTATAACCCGCTCAACTATACGGACCACAGCCGCGAGCTCAGCACCGCGCAATGGATCGACGTGCTACGCCAGGCGCGCGCGCTCGGCTCGGTGCAACTCGGCTTTTCGGGCGGCGAGCCGCTCGTGCGCGACGACGTCGAAGTGCTGGTGGAAGAGGCGCACAAACTCGGCTTCTACACGAATCTCATCACCTCCGGCGTCGGCCTCACCGACAAGCGTCTCGGCGATCTGAAGGCTGCCGGTCTCGACCACATCCAGTTGTCGTTTCAGGATTCGACCCAGGAGCTGAACGATTTCCTGAGCAGCACGCGCACCTTCGATCTGAAACAGCGCGTCGCCGCTTCGATCAAACGGCACGGCTTTCCGATGGTGCTCAACTGCGTGCTGCATCGCTATAACCTGCCGCACGTCGACAAGATCATCGAGATGGCGCTCGCGATGGGTGCCGAATACCTGGAACTTGCCAACACGCAGTACTACGGCTGGGCGCACGAGAACGAGGCGCAGCTGATGCCGACGCGCGAGCAGCTCGAAGAGGCCGAAGCGGTGGTCGCGCGCTATCGCCGCGAGCACGGCGAGCGTTGCAAGATTTTCTTCGTCGTGCCGGACTACTTCGAGCGCCGCCCCAAACGTTGCATGAACGGCTGGGGCGCGGTCTTTCTCGGCGTCGCGCCCGACGGCGCCGCGCTACCCTGTCACGCCGCGCGCGGCCTGCCGGGCCTGACGCTGCCGAACGTCAAAGAGACGCCGTTGCGCGAGATCTGGTACGAGAGCGATGCGTTCAACCGCTTTCGCGGTTTGCACTGGCTCAAGGAACCCTGCCGGAGTTGCGACGAAAAGGAACGTGACCTGGGTGGCTGCCGCTGCCAGGCCTACCTGCTCACGGGCGACCCGGCCAATGCCGATCCCGTTTGCGACAAGTCGCCGTTTCACGAGACCGTGGTGAAGATCGTGCAACGCGCTGCCTCGGCCCCGGCAGCGCCCACCGTGGCGCGTGAGCAGCCCATCCTGTTTCGTAACGATGCCAACTCGCGCAAGCTCGCGACCGCCGCCCGCGAGCCCGACCTCACCGGCGGCAGCGGAGCAAAACCATGACTGCGGGAACCATCTCAGTCCTGCTCGTCGACGACCATGCGGTCGTGCGCGAAGGATATCGGCGTCTGCTCGAACTGAACGCCGACGTGCAAGTGTGCGGCGAGGCGGCCGATGCCACACAGGCCTATCAGCGCTTTTGCGCATTACGGCCCGACGTGGTCGTGATGGATGTTGCGCTGCCGGGTGCAAGCGGCATCGAAGCCATGCGGCGCATGCTCGCGCGCGAGCCGGACGCGCGCGTGCTGATCTTCAGCGTGCACGAAGAATCGATCTTCGTGCGCCGTGCGCTCGATGCCGGCGCGCTCGGTTACGTGACCAAGGCCAGCGCGCCCGACGTGCTGGTGGAAGCGGTGCGCTCCATCGCGCGGCGCGCGGGCTATCTGAGCCAGGATGTCTCGCGGGCGCTCGCCATGCGCACGGCCTTTAACGAAGGGCCGCCCGGGCGGCAGCTGTCGGCCCGCGAGTTCGAGGTGCTGCGTCTGCTTGTACAGGGCTATACGCTGCCTAGCATCGCGGAGAAGCTGGGACTGAGTCAGAAGACGGTGGCCAACCATCAATCCGTGATCCGCCAGAAGTTTGGCGCCGACAACGGCGTGCAGCTCGCGCAGATGGCCAACCGGCTCGGACTTCAGTTCACGGGTTCGGCAAGCCCGGCGTGAGCGGGCAGCCGCGCGCAGAACAGAAAACCGCCTTGCGGCTCGCTCGCCATGTGGAATTCGCCGCCGAGCGCTTCGACGCGCTCGCGCATGCCGATCAGACCGAGTCCCGTGCGCGGCTTCGTGAGATCCGTGCCGGGGCCGTCGTCCGCCATCGTCACGACGATTTCGTCGATCAGCCCTTGATCCGCGTCCGCGCTTTGCGTTTCTCGCGGCCCGCGCACCATGAACACTTCCACGCGTGAGCCGCGCGCGAACTTCGACACATTGGTCAGCCCTTCCTGCACGAGCCGGTAGAGCGTAATGGTGAGCGCCTCGCTCAGACCGCTGAAATCCCCTTCGATCGCCAAAGAGAACGAAGCTTCGGGCAGCCGCTCGCGCCAGCCGTCGACGCAATGTTCGAGCGCGCTCGGCAAGCCGAACTCGTCGAGACCGATGGGCCGCAAGCGGCGGATCATGTCGCCGATCTCCCGGTACACGTGGCTCGCACTCTGAATCAGACCGAGAGCGACATGGTGGATCTCCGGCTCGCGTTCGCTGGACAGATCGCGGATGCGCGCCGCGTCGAGCGCAATCGCGTTCAGATACTGGCCGAGTTCATCGTGGAGTTCGCGCGCCATATGACGGCGTTCGAGTTCCTGCGCCTGCAACGCCTGATTGGCGAGGCGCCGGTTGTCGGCCAACAGCCGTTCGGCCTGCCCTTCCAGCATGCGGCGATGAGCCAGCTCGCGGCGCGCGTCGCGGTAGCGGCGCCACGCAAACCACGCAAGGCCGATCGACAGCACGCATAGCGTGCCCGGCAATTCGTCGAGCTGGAAGCGTTCCAGGCCGCGCGTGAGCCGATAGGCCCGTTCGCTGATATCGAACGCGGCGCCGAGCACCGCCGCCAGCGCGGTTGCGGCGCAGACCCATGCGAGATCGCGCCATATCGTCGAATGTGGCGGCAGGCGGCCGGCGGAAGATGAGTGGATCGGATCGCTTGACATGACGTTTGCATTCTACCCAGCACGCTCGCGCGCAGCGGATTTTTGCGCGGCTTTTGGGAACGCTTCCCTGCCAGATCGGGAAAAGCTCCCGCGCGGCTTACAGCCACCTATGCGAAGCTTTACACAGACATCAAAGAACGCGCTATGCGCGCGTGTATCGAGCCGGCAGGAGACACAAGATGAGCATGCGATCACAAGCACGCCGCAAACGCCGCCTTCAGCGGCGCACCGGCATCACGCTCTGTGTTGGGAGCGCCCTCGCGAGCCTGTCTGCGGCCGCATGGGCGCAAGCCGAGCCACCCGTGGCGGCATCGGCTCCCGCGGCATCCGCGGCCTCGGAGACTGCCCCCGCCAACCCTGCCACGGTCACGACGCTCGCGCCGATTGTCGTGGTGGGCACCACGCCGCTACTGGGCATCGGCACGCCGCTTACGCAGGTGCCGGCCAACGTGCAGACGGTTCACGCAGAGGACATCGAACGGCAGCATCGCAGCACGCTCACCGATTACCTGGCGAAGAATCTGCCGAGCGTCGATATCGCCGACGCGCAGGGCAATCCGTATCAGATGAACCTCACCTATCGCGGCTTCACCGCGTCGCCGCTGCTGGGCACGCCGCAGGGTTTGTCCGTGTTCGTCGACGGCGTGCGGGTGAACGAGCCGTTCGGCGATGTGGTGAACTGGGACCTGCTTCCGCAGCAGGCAATCGACACGATCCAGCTGATTCCCGGCTCGAATCCGACCTATGGATTCAACACGCTCGGTGGCGCGCTCTCGATCACCACCAAGAACGGCAAGGACAACCCCGGCGGCGAGGCCGAAGTGACCGCCGGGTCGTGGGGCCGCAAGACCGCGCAGATCGAACAGGGGGGCACCGCCGGCCACAACCTCGACTACTACTTCACCGCCGACGCCGCGAACGACAACGGCTGGGCCGAGCAGAACTCGAGCCGCGTGCGGCAGGCATTCGGCAAACTGCGCTATACCGACGCCGATACGACGCTATCGCTGTCCGCCGGTGGCGCGGATAACGATCTGCACGGCACGCAAACCATTCCGCGCTCGTTCCTCAACAACTTCAAGCAGCCCTACACGTATCCCGATCAGAATCAGAACAGCGTCGGCTACGTGACGCTGGCGGGCGACCATTACTTCAACGACCACGTCGAACTGAGCGGCAACGCCTACTACCGGCACTTCCGCAACACCAATACCAGCAGCAACGTCAACGATGATTTCGGCACGGTGGATGACGACGGCAACGTCAACACGTTGCAGGCGACCAATGAAAAGTCGACCGTGTCCACCGACGGCTATGGCGCAAGTGTGCAACTCACGCTGCTCGGCAAACTCGGCGGCATGGAAAACCAGCTGATCGCGGGCATGGCCGTCGACATCGCCAATTCGCACTTCACGCAGTCGTCGCAGGATGCGGCTTTCACCGATTCGCGCGCCACTGTCGGCATCGGCGATTTCGTGCAGCAGACCGACGCGAACACGCACAACACCAACTACGGCGTCTATCTGTCGGACACGCTGTCGCTGACGCCGCAATGGTCAGTGACGCTCGCGGGACGCTACAACTGGGCCGAAGCCACGATCGGCGATTCAAGCGGCTTGCAGCCCGGGCTGGACGGCCACCATACGTTTTCGCGTTTCAACCCGGCCATCGGCATCAACTGGAATCCGACGCCGGCTTTGACGGCCTACGCCACCTATAACGAAGGCATGCGTTCGCCGACCGCGATCGAGCTCGCCTGCGCCGATCCGGCCGCGCCGTGTTCGCTGCCGAACGACTTCATCTCCGACCCGGACCTCAAGCCGGTGATCTCGAAGACCTACGAAATCGGCGCGCGCGGCCGCATCGGCGCGGCCACCTCGTGGAGTGCCGCCGCGTACAGCACGACGCTCGACAACGATATCCAGTTCATCAGCAGCAATGGCGCGGGGAGCTCGCTAGGGTTTTTCCAGAACGTCGGCCGCACGCGCCGGCAAGGCGTCGAACTGGCTGGCCAGACGAAGTTCGGTCCGCTGGCCGTGGCCGCGAGCTACAGCTATGTCGACGCGACCTACCAGTCGACCTGGACCGAAAGCAGCGCGAGCAACTCCAGCGCCGACGCAAACGGCAATATCACCGTCAAACCGGGCAACCATATTCCGGGCATTCCCGCGACCACCGTCAAGTTGCGGCTCGACTACTCGGCCACCGCGAAATGGAAGATCGGCACGAACCTCACATGGCGAGGCAGTGTCTACGCGCAGGGCGACGAAAACAACCAGGATGCGAACGGCAGGATCTCCGGCTACCTGCTGATCGATATGGACTCGTCCTACCAGGTGACGAAGCAATTGCAGGTCTTCGCCTCCGTGACGAACCTGCTCGACAAGCGCTACGCCAGTTTCGGCGCACTCGGTCAGAACTTCTTCAACGGGCCGAACCATACCTTCGACGGCGCGAACCCGGTCAACGAGCAATTCGTCGGTCCGGGTGCGCCAAGGGGCGTGTGGGTGGGGTTGCGCTATGCGTGGAAATAGCCCCGCCGCACAGGACTACGACGGTCAATGCGATTCGATCGAGCCGTCGCTGTGCGGATACGTGACGATGCCCCACGCGAGCGGCAACTCGCCGATCTGCTTGATCGGCTGATAGCTCTTCGCGTCGAGGACATAGACCGAATCCGACCGGCCGCACGCCACCAGCAGCTTTGTGCCATCCGGCGTGAAGCTGAAGTGCCAGCAACGCTGCCCGACCTGCACGTCGGCGATGTGTTCGTAAGTGTGGCCGTCGAACACCTGGACCGCCTTGTCGCGCGCCGCGGCAACAAAAAGGCGCTGGCCGTTCGGGCCGAACGCCACGCCGTACGGCCCGAGTTTGGTATCGACGGTCTTAAGCACCTGAAAACTATGCGCGTCGATCACGACGAACTTGCTGAGCGATTCCAGCGTGACCACATAGTGCTTGCCGTCGGGCGACAGGCGGATGCCGCGCGGACGGCCGCCGGGCGCAAGCTTCACCGTTTTGATCGGCGCACCGGTGCGCGCGTGATAGACCGAAACCGTATCGTCGCCTTCGTTGGTGACCAGCATCGTCTGGCCGTCGCGCGAGAATTCGATGCCTTCGGTTTCGTGACCGCTCGTCACCGAGCGGATCACGCGCCACGTTTTCATATCGACAATCGCGATTTCCGCCGGCGGCTTGTTCGCGTCGTCGTCGTCCGCGCCGGGTTTTCCGTCCGGCTTCCCGCCTGGTTTGCCGTCCGCTTTGGCGCCCGGCGGCCCGCCATCTTCGCCGGGCTCATACGTCACATAGGCGTAGCCGTTGTGCACCCGCACATACTCGGGATTCTTGCCGATCTTCACGCGCTGGACGACCTTGCCCGACGCCGTATCGATCACCGACAGATCGTCCGTATTTTTGTTGGCGACCAGAAGACGGGTGCCGTCCGCATTCAGACTCAGGCCGCGCGGACCGTCCGCGCCTACCGGATACGTCTTTGTGAGCGTCATCTGATCGAGATCGATCACGCCGACGCCGGCCTTCTCGCTCGTCACGTAGGCAAGCGGCGCGGCGGCGTGGGCGGCACTCGCGGCCAGCACGAGCGCGGCAGCCAGCGCGATGGAACGGCGTGGACCTCTGATGGGAATCCGTGTCTCCAGCATTGTTGTACTCCGTGGTGAAATCGCTGCGCCGCGATAGCTCGCGTCATCCATTCAAAGTATCCCACCGGGCGATTGTTTGACAACGGACATCGGGCGGGAGAATTTCCCGAATTGATTCACGCCGGCAGGCGCGCGCTCTAAAACCGTGGGCTCGGGAGGACAATGAATGCGGAGGTGGCAGTGATGCTGCAAGTTGCCATGGCTAAGCCTGAACACCCTGCGATCGTCGCGACGCGCCACCGTCGCGCCGCGATCGTGCTCGGCGCCGTGATCAGTGCGCATCTGGCTTTGCTGGCGCTCGCGTTGACGGCGCGCGACATCACGGTCGAGCGGCCCATTGAACCGCGAACGATCACTGCTCTGTTGTTGAGTCCCGAGCCCGAACCCACGACGCCCACGAGGCCCGTCACGCCCGCCACGCCTGCCGCTGTCGTCGCGCCGACCCCGGCCCCGCCCGCCCGTCCCGCCGTTCGCGTCAAACCATCGCAGCAGCCGCGCCCACGCGTGCCGCGCAGTGTCGAAACGCCCGCACCGGTGGCACTCCCGCAGAACACCGCGCCGCCTGCCGCCACGCCAGCGGCCCCGGTGGCCGCGATACCTTCGCCCGCAGCGCCCATAGCGGCGTCCGCGCCCGCTGCCGAACGTACGATGCCCGCCTCGAGCGCGCCGAAGAACGTCTCGCATATCGACTGCACGATCCCGAAGCCGGACTATCCCGACATCTCGAAGCGGCGCAGCGAGAGCGGCACCGCGATCGTGCGATTTGTCGTGGGTCTGGCCGGCGGTATCGAGACGGTGCAACTGCAACAGAGCAGCGGCTATGCGCGGCTCGACGAAGCCGCGCTCGCCGCTGTCCACGCGAGCGTCTGCCGACCTTATAGCGAGAACGGCGCCGCGGTTCGCGCCGCGTACTCGCAGTCGTTCGTCTTCGGACTGACCGACTGACTCCGCCACCGCATCAAAGGACAAAGGAAACGACCATGCAACATTACGGACTCGCGAATGTCTGGGAAGCAGGAGACCTCGTCACGCGCGGCATTCTGAGCGTGCTGCTGATCATGTCGGTCATGTCGTGGACGGTCATCATCATCAAGCTATTGCAGGTCATGCGGCTCAGGCGCGTGACCCGGCAGAGCGATGCGCGCTTCTGGAGCGCTGACCGCTTCGAGGACGGGCTGCGCGGCCTCGGCCACCCCGAGTCGACAGCGCACGACAATCCGCTCATCGCACTCGCGCTCGCGGGCCACGAAGCCGCAACGCATCATCGGCAGACGCAGCAGCATCTGCACGACCGTATCGACGTATCCGACTGGATCACGCGGCGCTTGCAGGACACGATGGACGAGACGATCGCGCGCCTGCAAAGCGGCCTGGCGATCCTCGCGTCGATCGGCAGCACGGCGCCCTTTGTCGGGCTCTTCGGCACCGTCTGGGGCATCTACCACGCACTGATCGTGATCGGCGAGACCGGCCAGACATCCATCGACCACGTGGCGGGACCGGTCGGCGAGTCGCTGATCATGACGGCGTTCGGGCTCTTCGTGGCGATCCCCGCTGTGCTCGGCTACAACGGGCTGACTCGCGCGAACCGGTCGATCGTCGTCCGCTTGAGGCGCTTCGCGCATGGCTTGCACGCGTACTTCGTGACCGGCTCGCAATTGCCGTCGAGCGCCGGCCCGGAGATGCGTGTCGTGCCGCGCAGCGGTAGCGCAACCCGTGACGGAGACCTCAAATGGCAATGAGCCCGTTTTCCGACGACGACGAACAGGGGCTGATGAACGAGATCAACATGACGCCGCTGGTCGACGTCATGCTGGTCCTGCTGATCATTTTTCTCGTCACCATTCCCGCCATGCAACATGCGGTCAGGATCGATCTGCCACGGGCGAGCAGCCAGCCGGAAGCAGTCAAACCCGCCCACGTGGACCTCGCAGTGGACGCGGACGGGTCGATCCTGTGGGACGGCCATGCGGTGACCGACGACGGATTGCGCGCACGGATCGCGCAGGCGGCGCAGGCCACGCCTCAACCGGAGCTGCATTTGCGTGCCGACCGCAAAGTGCCTTATGAACGAATCGCCGAGGTGATGTCGGCGGCTCAGACCGGCGGCCTGACGAAGATCGGCTTCGTGACCAACCCTCAGCCCCGAAAATAACGCGGTGGCCCGCACGCCCAGGCTGGCGCGAATACCGGGTGCGAATACCCAAAGAGTGGCTTATCGGCGCCGAAAGAATCTCTGAATTTGAATCGACCCGTGATTCGGCTATCGTGATGCGTGTCTGAACGGCACATCATCTTTGCGAGGATCGCTCGATGCAAGCCAGCGTGGTGCGGAACGCAAATCAAGCGACGGCAGGCTCGCCATGGTAGGGGGCAGCCGCTGCGACGCCGTGTTGATCGATCTGGACGGCACGATGGTCGACACCGCACCGGACATTGTCGCCGCCGTCAGCCGCATGCTCGAGCACTTCGGCGCACCAATGCTGCCGTTCGACACGGTGGCCGGGTTTATCGGCAACGGCGTGCCGAATCTCGTGCGACGCTCGCTGGAAGCGGCGGGGATCGACAAGCGGTTCGCCATCGAGCAGGCCCAGCCCGTGTTTGAACAGCACTATGCCGATACGAACGGACAGGTGGGCCGGGTATTTCCCGGCGTGACGGCCGGGCTGCGCGACTTGCGGGAAAGAGGTTACCGTTGTGCCTGCGTAACCAACAAACCCGAGGCGCTGGCTGCTTCGCTACTAACGAGGACTGGCCTCGGCGACTATCTGGACGTGCTGGTCGCGGGCGACACGTTAGCCAGCATGAAGCCCTCGCCCGAACCCATTTGGCACGCGTGCCACCTGCTCGATGTCGACCCCGGACATTGCGCGCTGGTCGGCGATTCGCCTGTCGACGTCGCAGCGGCACGCGCAGCCGGTCTGCCTGTCATCATTGTCCGTTATGGCTATGCCGGCCAGGGCGGCGCCGACGGATTGCGCTGCGATGCGCTGATCGACTCATTCGAAGCGTTACCGGCGACGCTCGCGCGATGGGGACACCTCACGCGCGCGAATTAACGTGCGACGTTTAGACGCCGTGTTCCGGGCGTGTGGAAATCTCATGATTAGCCCGTGGACAGAAGGCCCGTCACCCGATCCGATTTCGTTTGCACCGCGATGTCTTTCGCCGTCATTCCCCGATTGTCTTTCAACGACCGATTCGCGCCGCGTGCGAGCAGCAGTTGGACGGTGTCCGCGCGATCGTATCCGGCGGCCCACATCAGGGCGGTGAGATCGTTCTTGTAAGTCCGGTTCACGTCGATGCCGGCGTCGAGCAACCGGCTGACGACCTTCGTTTGTCCCTCGCCGGCCGCGTACTCCATGGCGGTCTTGCCGACCCGATCCGTTGCGAGAGGATCCGCGCCATGCGCCAGCAGGAGCGCCACGATCTCATCAAAGCCGCCATACGCCGCGGCCATCAAGGGCGTGACGCCCGGCGCACTGGCGTGCTGAACGTTTGCGCCGCGCTCGATTAGCGTGCGCGCCATCGCCGCATCGCCTTTTTTGCACGCGGTGATCAACGCCGTGTCGCCGATGCGGTTCATCGAGTCGATGGCCGCCCCCCGTTGAAGTGCCGAGAGAAGCGACTGCTGGTCGCCGTCTTTTGCGGCGGCAAGCAGTTGCCGGTTGGTTTCCCCGTCTGCCTGCGCCAGCACGGGCAGACACACGCCGTATGCGCTTGCGAGTAGAACAGCCGCCACGATACGGCGGGCGAGCGTTTTTTTCATGATGTCTGCTCCGGGCTACTCGAGATTGTTGACGTACGCAGCAAGATTGCGGATGTCGTCGTCGGTCAGATTGCGCGTTACGCTGGTCATATTGCCCGCATCGTTGGTCCGCGTGTGCGAGCGGAAGTCCTGCAATTGCTTGACGATGTACGGATACAGCTGACCGGAGACCCGCGGAATCTCGTTCTGGCCGGCAAAGCCTCCCAGGTGGCACATCGTGCATAGCACTTCGGCGGATTTCTTTCTTCCAGCTTCGATGCTGGCGCTATCCGATTTGAAGGGAACAGGGACGAGCTTTTGCGCGGCAAAGTAGTCGGCAAGGTCCTGCATGTCCTCGCGCGACAGATTGGCCGCCATGGGCGACATGCGCGGATCGCTGCGCCGTCCTTCCTTGAAGTCCTTCAGTTCCAGGTAGAGATAGCGCGCGGTCTGCCCTGCCAGAATCGGATAGTCCGGATTGGTCGAATTGCCCATCGGCCCGTGACAGGCCACGCATACCTGCGCTTTCGCCTTGCCCGCGTCGGCGTCGGCACGCGCGTTCAATGGCAGCCATGCGGCTGCGAACCAGCCGCATAGAATGGCCGCCGCTGCCCGACGCGTCGAACCCCGCGCTCCCCGTAGCGTCGGTATCCTCATGGCACTGCGAAGACGAGCACGCTATTGCCGCGCTTGAAGTCGAGCTGCGTATTGCCGCCCGCAGCGACGGCTATGTACTGCTTGCCGTTCACCGTGTACGACACGGCGGGCGCATTGACGCCCGCGCCGCACTGGAACTCCCAGAGCTTCTTGCCGGTTGCGGAGTCGAATGCGCGGAACAGGCCATTGCCTTCGCCGTTGAAGACGAGACCTCCCGCTGTTGCAAGCACGCCGCCGATGAGCGGTTGTTCGGTCTTGTAGTCCCATGCAACCTTACCCGTGTCGACGTTCACGGCCGACAACTTGCCCCATTGCTGCTCGGACGCAATCACCTTGAATGCACCGCCTAGCCACAGCTTGCTGCCGCCGGGGTAGGCCGCATCCTCGACTTGATAGGTCATGGGCTGATGCAGATTGGCCGCGTAGACGAGGCGCGTGCGTGGATCGAACGCCATGGGCGACCACTCGACTCCGCCGTTCGCGCCGGGCAGCATGCGCGCGCCGGCGGCCGTCGGCAACGTCCACATGTTTTCTTGCGGAATCATTGCCTGCGAGTAGCGGATCAGCCGTCCGGTGGCGCGATCGTGAACGTACACGTGACCGGTCTTGCCGCCATGCACGATGCCGGGAATCATCTTGCCGTCGTTGTCGCGCACGTCGATCAGAATCGGCGGGCTCACGGCGTCGAGGTCCCATACGTCATGCGGCACATACTGGGTGTGCCATTTGTATTTGCCGGTGTCCAGATCGATCGCGACAAGCGAATCCGTATAGAGATTGTCTCCCGGCCGGATCGCGCCATAAAGATCCGGCGATGGATTGCCCACGACGAAGTACACGGTATGCGTTTGCCGGTCGATGGCGGGCGTCATCCAGACTCCACCGCCGAGCGTCTTGTAGAAGTCCCCACCCTTCGCGGCAAGCTGCTTTTTCTCCGCATCGATGTCGCGCTTTTCGTCGCGCCCAGTCGCGTCTTTCGTGGCCCACACGCCTTCCTGGCCGGTTTCCGGAATCGTGTAGAAGGTCCACAGCAACTGGCCGGAATTCGCATCGAATGCTTTGACGAACCCGCGAATGCCGTATTCGCCGCCGTTCGTGCCGATCAGCACCTTGCCGTCGACAACCGTCGGCGCCATCGTTTCCGAGTAGCCCTCGTCAGGGTCGGCGATCTGGCTTTGCCAGAGTACGTTGCCGGTTTTTGCGTCAAGCGCGACGAGTTTCGCATCGAGGGTGCCCATGTAGAGCCGGTCACCCGCTATGGCCACCCCGCGATTGTTGGGCCCGCAACAAAACGTCGTGACCGGCCCCATCTTGTGCTTGTAATGCCAGAACTCCTTGCCCGTTACCGCGTCGAGTGCGTACACGTGGTTGAACGACGTGGTGATGAACATCACGCCGTTCGATACGATCGGCGCCGTTTCCATCGACTCGTTGACAGCGGTCTGGAATATGAAGGCCGGTCTGAGCTTCGACACGTTCGTCTTGTTGATTTGCGCGCCGGGGTAATAGCGCGTCTGCGCGTAGGAGCCGTTCGAATGCAGCCAGTCGGCCGGCGTAGCGGCGGCGCGGTCGAGCTGTTCCTGGCTGACCGGTTGGAGCCTCGACGGCACCGGCGAGGCCGTGGTCGTCGAGCTGTTCTGAACTTCGTCCGCGGCGTAGACCGCAGGCAGGCCGAATGCGATGGCAAGCAGGGGCAGGCCGACGACTCCTTGAATACGGGTAAATGGCATGAATGTCTCCTTGGCTTTTTATTGCTATCAGGAATTTCAGCTCAGGAGTGCGGCATTCATCCGCGATCGATGACGCGGAAAGGCAGGATGGCGCAACCCTCGCAAGCACCCAAAAACGTACGATTTCGAACCATTGATCGCTTCCTCAGGACGGGTCGGCTCCGCAGAAGGGAAAGCGTTGAGGCATCTGTTCCCAAAAGGCCGGCTCGATTAAGCGTAGGCGATGCGCTCCACATTTTCTAGCCATCTGGCGCGCATTTTAGAATCCGCGATTTCATACGTATGATGATTTCGGCGCGTCGGAGTCGTGGCATTCCGGGCGGGGCAATCGTTGCAGCATCATTCAGGCACCCGAACGATTGCGCGCAGCGAGGTTCCGCGCTTTCAGTGGACAAAAATTAATGCCGCTCACGTCCTCTTTTATTTGCCGGGCGTGAAGACGGACAAAATATTTCGATTACCTTACTTGGCGATAGTCGACGATCGTGACGGGTTCAGATAACAAAGCCGTAATCCGCGGGTCAGTGCGCGGACAGCCGGCATGACGAGAATAGGAAACGTGAGCGCAAGCCACGCATTCCTCATTCACGGGAGATTCATCATGAAACTGCTTACCGCTTTTGCCGTCACCTTACTCAGCCTGTCGTTCGGCGCCAATGCCTTCGCCCAGTCGTCCCCGCCCGGGCTGACGCGTGCCGAGGTGCGGTCACAACTCGTGGAGGCCGAGGGTGAGGGTCTCGTGCATGCACCGAAAACTGATTACCCGCCGTCGGCGCAAGCCGTCGCGCGGAATCGTGAAATCTACGCAATCCAGCACGGCGCCGACGGCACAAGTCTGACGAAGACTGCCAGCGCGGTAGACGTCCATTCAGAATCGGCGTCAAACTGACCGCGAAGCAATGCGAATGCCGTGGGCCCATCGGACGAAAGCCGTCCGATGGCCGGAAACGGGAAACGTCTAGAACGTATGCCGGATACCAATACGCGCCAGCACCTGATTCGGGCTCGACGACGGTGCATCAGCGCCAGTGAGGTACGCGGTATGGAGCGGCGCCGCAACCGAACCGCCGCCAGAGGCGTGCTGGTAGATGCCTTGCGCGTTGCTTTCCATGGGTCTCTGGCGATAATGCTCCACCACGAAATCGACGAAACTGCGCAGCGCGGCTGCCATGTGCGGCTGCCCTGAATAAAGGAGCCACAGCGTGCGTTCGTCCCCACATAGCGGCGAGTCGTGGAGCAACTCCCGCAGGCTGCCGTTGGCGAGTTCGTCCCGCACGAACGAACGTGATAAGCGCGCAATGCCGAGTCCCGCCTGTACCGCCCGCTTGACGACCTGAGGGCTTTGTACGTTCATGATCGGCTCGACCACGACGCGCTGCGTGCCATGAGCGTCGCGAAACTCCCAGTAACGGCTCGGTGCATCCGACGCGAGGAGAATGTCGTGGGAGGCAAGATCGCCAGGCCTGGACGGTGCCGGGCACCGCGCTAAATAACGTGGGCTCGCAACAATGACATCGCCTGTTTGTGCGAGCGGTCGGCAAACCAGTGACGCGTCTCGTAAGCGACGTTCCGCACTGAAGCAGACATCGAACTCGTTAGCCGCGACATCGTTCATGTTGTCGAACACCGTCAGCTCGAAACGCATGCGAGGCTCCAGGGCGCGATAAGAGGCCAGGACCTCGGGAAGATCCGTGGTCGCGTAAAGCGACGACGCGGCAACCCTCAGCGAACCGATCGGCTGTCCCACTGCGAACGCAATGCATTCATCCATGGCATCGAGTTGCCTCAGTAACTCGATGCAGCGCTCCCGATATTTCCGCCCAGTTTCGGTCAGCGAGACGCGCCTGGTAGTACGGTTGACCAGCCGTACTCCCAGGTGCTCTTCAAGCGCGGCGAGACTACGCGTGACAACCGAGCTGGATATACCCAGTTGCTTCGCGGCTTCGGCGAAATTCAGACACTCCGCAACTTTGACGAAGATTCGTATCGATGCCACCAGGTTCATCGTATTCTCCGGCACGCACCGGGTAAGGGGTTAGGTGTCAGCATAGCGGCGGCGTGGTTACCTGAAACCGTCTAAAAGATTACGGAATCGTTATGTATGCCGGAAGACCAAC
This sequence comes from Paraburkholderia fungorum, assembly GCF_046027605.1. Classification (GTDB taxonomy): domain Bacteria; phylum Pseudomonadota; class Gammaproteobacteria; order Burkholderiales; family Burkholderiaceae; genus Paraburkholderia; species Paraburkholderia fungorum_F. Next base: position 62,349 of record NZ_JAQQEF010000010.1, on the reverse strand, counting down.
CCGAGGTTCTTTTAAGGTCTGATTCTGAACGGTGCCGTCTTCAAACTACGCGTCGCGGATGACATAGCCCACCCGCCGAACCGTTTCGATCGTATCGGCGCCGAGCTTCTTTCGAAGCTTCGAGATGTGAACCTGAATCGTGTTGCTTTCCACTTCTTCCTTCCACCCGTAGATGCAATCTTCGAGCGTTGCCACCGACTGAGGAATGCCCCGATATGCAAAGAGCCGAAGGAGGATGGCCCATTCGCGAGCCGATATCGTGACTGGAATGCCTGCGCGCATCACAGTTCGCGACGCGGTGTCGATATACAGTTTCCGATGCTTGATCTGATTCGTGCTTCGACCCTGCGAGCGACGTATCAACGCACGACATCGCGCAATCAGTTCACGTGTGTCGAAAGGGGCACTCAGATGATCGTCCGCGCCGGCTTCGAGAGCTTGCACGCAATCCGCGGAGCTGGCGTCTTCGTTGAAGGTCAGGACCGGTACGTCGCGGTTCAAGCGACGCAAGTGGACGAGGAAATCGAAACCAGAGCGGCGCGGCGGCAGAACGTCGGCCACGACAAGTGCATAGCGTGGAGTCGCTAACGCAAGCTGCGCCTCACGATCGTCCTTCACCCGATCGACGGTATAACCTTGATGACGCAGAGCCGACGCCAGCCGCCATGCAATCTGCTCGACTGACTCAACAATAAGAACCCGCACGACCGGCCACCTGCATCAACGAGGGAAGAACAAAGCGGCGGGAGTAGAAATGAAAGAGCTGGATGCTCCTGGTCTTCAACCGCTTCCTGTGTCACGTAAAGATTGTGCGCAGGCAATGCGTGGCCATACGCTGACGGCAAGATTACTTTTTCGTCATCTACGCGACTGCAAATACGGTGTTGCCAATAGGGCGATTCACAAACCAGACCGGCCAGCGACACTGCGCAAAAACACTAACTAAATAAAAATTAATCTGAGTGGTGTTGTTCGATTATGCCGAGCCCGCGATCATGGCCTCTGCTTACACACCTCGTCGGTTCTCGCAGGATCAGGGCGCCGACGCAATGCTCATCCGACACAGACGCCTTTTACATGAACGCCATTGTCCTGGTTGCCTTGCGCCGCCCCCTCACCTTCGTGGTGATGAGTATCCTCATCATCCTGTTCGGCGCGATGGCCGTATTGAAAACGCCGACGGACATCTTTCCCGCCATCCGCATCCCGGTGATCGCGGTCGTGTGGAACTACAACGGACTGTCCCCGCAGGATATGTCCGGCCGCGTGGTCTACTACTACGAGCGCGCCTTGACCGCGACGGTGGCCAATGTCGAGCATATCGAGAGCCAGTCCCTGTACGGTGCCGGCATCGTGAAGATCTTCTTTCAGCCGGGCACCGACATCGCTGCCGCCCAGGCCCAGGTCGCATCCATCTCGCAGACCGTGCTGAAGCAAATGCCGGCGGGCATCACGCCGCCTCAAGTACTGGTCTACAACGCGTCCTCGGTCCCGGTGCTGGACCTTCAGGTCTCCGCACCGAACATGACGGCCGCGCAGGTGTACGACATGGCGTCCAACCTGGTGCGCCCACAACTGGTAGGCGTGCCGGGCGTCTCGATTCCGAATCCGTATGGCGGCGCGGCATTGAACGTCGAAATCGATCTGGACCAGACCAAGCTGCTGGCGCACGGCCTCTCGGCTTCGGACGTAGCGGCGGCGCTCAGCGCGCAGAACGTGGTCCTTCCTGCGGGCGATCAGAAGATCGGCGGACTCGACTTCATGGTTGAAACAAATTCGACGCCTCTCAATGTGCCGACGTTCAACAACATGCCGATCAAGACGGTCAACGGCGCGACGGTCTATCTGCGCGACGTCGCCTACGTGCATCGCGGGGCGCCACCGCAAACGAACGCGGTGCTGGTGAAAGGCAAACAGTCGGTGCTGATCCAGATCTTCAAGAGCGGCAACGCTTCGACACTCGCCGTGGTGGCAGGCATCAAGCAGGCGCTGCCGGGCATTATCCGGACGCTGCCGGCGGGCGTGAAGATCACGCCGCTCAACGACGCCTCGGGCTTCGTGCGCGATTCGGTGCAAGAGGTGGTTCAGGAGATGATCACGGCAGCGATCCTGACAGGGCTGACTGTGCTGCTCTTTCTCGGCAGTTGGCGTTCGACGTTGATCGTCGCGACATCGATTCCGCTCGCGATCCTGTCCTCGATCCTGGTACTGCACTACACCGGGCAGACGATCAATGTCATGACGCTTGGCGGATTGGCGCTCGCGGTCGGTATTCTGGTCGACGACGCGACCGTGATGATCGAAAACATCGATTCCCACCTCGAAGGGGGTGCCGAGCTGGAGCAGGGAATCATTACGGCGGCCAACCAGATCGTTGTGCCGACGTTCGTCGCGACGCTGTGCATCTGTATCGTCTGGCTGCCGCTATTCCAGTTGGACGGCATCTCGGGGTATCTGTTCCGTCCACTTGCCGAAGCCATCATCTTCGCGATGATCGCTTCGTTCATCCTCTCGCGCACGCTGGTGCCGACGATGGCCGCATGGCTGCTGCGCGGCCAGGTGAAATCTCACGGGCACGGGCATGAACACGGCGCCAATGCAGGTTTCTTCACCCGGTTTCAGCGCCGCTTCGAGCAGGGTTTCATGCACTTTCGCGAGCAATACCGGAATGTGCTGACCTCCGCCGTGCTGCATCGCAAGCGCTTCATCCTATGCTTCGTTACCTTTGCGGTCGCGTCGATGAGTCTGCTCGCTTTCCTCGGCCGTGACTTTTTCCCAAGCATCAAGTCGGGCGAAATCGATATGCACATGCGTGCACCGATCGGTACGCGGCTTGAAGATGCATCGAAGATCGCGGTGCTCGCCAATGGCGAAATCCGGAAGATTCTGCCGGGCCAGGTCTCCAATCTGGTCGATAACTGCGGCCTGCCCTCCAGCAGCCTCAACCTGGCCTATACCTCTGACGGCACGATCGGTCCGCAGGATTGCGACATAACGATCACGCTGAAGAACGAACAGTCGCCTGTGGACGACTATCGGTTCAAGCTGCGCCGCGAACTGCCAAAGCTGTTTCCCGGCACGACGTTTAGCTTCCTGCCCGGCGACATCACGGCCAAGATCCTGAACTTCGGCCTGCCCGCGCCAATCGATGTGCAGATCTCGGGCCGCGGACAAACGCAGAACATGGCCTTCGCGCAGACGCTTGCTGCACGCATCCGCAAGATTCCAGGCGCCGCCGACGTCAACATTCAACAGGCGTTCAACGAACCGACGATCAAGGTTACCGCGGATCGTTCGCTTGCCTCCGGTATGAACCTGTCCGAAGCCAACATCGCGAACAACGCGCTTGCGACGCTGTCCGGCAGCGGACAGACGGCGCCGACGTACTGGCTCGACACGACCAACGGCGTCTCGCACCTCGTCAACATGGAGACGCCGCAAGACCAGCTCACATCAATGAACGACCTTGAGACGATTCCGATCGATGGAGGCAACGGCGGCAAGGCAGGTGGACCGCAGCCGCAATTGCTGGGCGCACTCGGCACCGTCACGCAAACGGGCACGCCGCTGCTGGTCTCTCACTACAGCATCCTCCCGTCGATTGATATCTACGTCAGCAACCAGGGGCGCGACCTCGGCGCTGTCTACGATCAGGTCGAACAGGTCGTGAAGGAGATGAATTCGCAGGTACCGCATGGCGCGAGCGTGCACGTGCGCGGCGAGGCTACGACGATGAACAGCGCGTACGTGCAACTTCTGGGGGGCCTGGCGCTTTCCGTGCTGCTGGTTTATCTCGTGATCGTCGTCAATTTCCAGTCATGGCTCGACCCTTTCATCATCATCACGGCATTGCCAGGGGCGCTCGCCGGCATTGTCTGGAGCCTCTTTCTCACCCATACGACCGGTTCAGTGCCTGCGTTGACGGGCGCCATCATGTGCATGGGCACGGCGACGGCCAACTCGATCCTTGTCGTGTCGTACGCCCGTGAGCGCCTCGCGGAACACGGTGATGCGATCGCCGCGGCTATCGAAGCCGGCTACGCCCGTATCCGGCCGGTTCTGATGACTGCCCTCGCCATGATCATCGGCATGCTCCCGATGTCCATGAGCAATACTCAAAACGCACCGCTCGGACGCGCGGTCATTGGCGGGCTGCTCGTCGCGACGTTCGCCACTTTGCTCTTTGTTCCCTGCGTGTTCGCGATGATGCATCGCAACGACAAAAATGCCACGGAGTCTCATGTATGAACGTAAATCGCGAAGTTGCGGCCCCGAGCCGAATTCGACCCAAATGGACCGCCGCGATCGCCGCCCTTGTGCTTGCCGGGCTTGTTGTCCACGGCATCGTCGAGCGCCACGCCAATGTCACCGATCTTGAATCGGTCGCCGACGAGGAGTCCGTACCGCAGGTTCAGGTGATGGCGCCTATGTCAGGGCCCGCCACGCGAACGGTCACGCTGCCCGGCAACATCAAGGCCTGGTACACCGCCCCGATCTATGCGCAGGTTTCCGGCTACGTGCACAAGTGGTACGTGGATTACGGCGCGTCCGTCAAGGCCGGTACGTTACTCGCCACAATTGACGCGCCTACCGTCGACGAGCAGTACCAGACGGCGGTCGCGAATCTCGACGTGGCGAAAACCAACGGCACGCTTGCCGATGTGACGGCGAAACGCTGGAAGGCGCTTGCGGGTACGGAAGCTGTCGCGCAGGAGGAGGTGGACGTGAAAGTCGCGGATGCCGCGGCGAAGCAGGCTCAAGTGCTGGCAGCCCAGCATGACCTCGCGCGCTACCACGCGCTGGAGGGGTTCAAGAATATCGTGGCGCCTTTCGACGGCGTCGTCACCTCGCGCGACACGGACGTAGGCAACTATGTGAACGCCGCCGGCGGTGACGTCAGTTCCCGGGGGACGGCGGATGAGCTGTTCTCGGTAGCGGATATACACAAGATGCGACTCTTCGTTTCCGTGCCGCAGGACTATGCGGACATGCTGAAGCAGGGCCTCGAGGCGACCTTCACGCTGGCCCAGTATCCGGGCCGCGAGTTCAAGGCGACGCTCCTGACCACCGCCAATGCGTTCAATCCGCAGACGCGAACCGTCGTCACGGAACTGGTGGCTGACAATCCGGATCATCTGCTCTGGCCAGGCACCTATGCGACGGTTCGGTTTGTCGTGCCCACCGACCAGAGCGTGCTCGTCGTGCCCGAACAGGCGCTGCTGTTCCGCGACCAGGGCATGCAACTGGCGGTCATCGATTCGGATAACAGGGTGCACCTCCAGAACGTCAAGCTCGGGCTGAATCTTGGCCAGAACGTTCAGGTGCTCTCTGGCCTGAAACCCGCGGATCGCTTCATCGCCAATCCTTCCGCGGGCACCCTCGAGGGCGAGAAAGTACAAATCGTCAGCGGCGTACCGGGCGTCGCGCCGGAAGCGGAAGTCCGAACTGCGGCAGCTGAGCCGGCGCATTCAGGCGGGAATCCGCAAGGCAACGTCGCAGCTGCCACGAGCGAGCCGAAATGATGCGTTACTTCAATCCTCGTTGCCGTCTTGCCGTCGCCACGGTCCTGATGCTGCTCGGTCCGCTTGCCGGATGCAGTCTTGCGCCGGCCTATGCGCCGCCGCACATGGCGCTGCCCGCCAGTTACAAAGGAACGGGCCCCTTCGCGCTCGCGAATCCGGAAGCGCAGCTCACGCAGGGTGATTGGTGGACCATGTTCGGCGATGAACAACTCAATCATCTGGAAGCAAGCCTGAATGCCGCCAATCCGAACCTTCAGGCGGCTGAAGAGACCTATACCCAGGCGCGCGACATCGTGGGCGAGGCCCGCTCGCAGCTGTTTCCGCAGTTGAGCGCCCAAACGTATGGATCGCAGAACCGCCAATCCGAGCACCGACTGTTCCGCGTCGGTGGATCCGGGCCGAGTGAGGAAGCTTCGCTCGGCTACCAGGCGGCCCTGTCGTGGGAGCCGGATTTCTGGGGCGAGATTCGGAATCGGACCAACTATGCGAAGGCCGATGCCCAGGCCACTGCCGCGATGGTGGCATCAGCACGATTGAGCCTCGAAATCGAACTGGCCAATGACTATATGGCGCTGCGTGGGCTCGACTCGCAGCATGCGGTCTATACGAAAACGCTTGCCTATTACGACGAAGCGCTCAAGATCACGAAGCTGCGTTTTGCGGGGAAGATTGCGGCAGGTCTCGACGTCGAGCGGGCTCAGAACCAACTCTCCTCGGCACAGGCGGCCGATACCGACATCGAGGCGCAGCGCGGCGTGCTCGAACACGCGATCGCCGTGCTCGCAGGCGAAAACCCGTCGACGTTCAGCCTGCCCGCCGAACAATTGGGATCCCTGGCGATTCCCAGGATTCCGGTGGGCGTGCCCTCCGCCCTGCTGCAACGGCGCCCCGATATCGCACAGTCCGAGCGGCAAATGGCGGCGCAAAACGCGGCGATCGGCATCGCGCGCGCGGCGTTCTATCCGAACATTCAGTTGAGCGCCAATGCGGGATTCCAGGACGATGCCTTCGGCGGCCTCGCTTCCCTGTCCAACAGCCTCTGGTCGATCGGCGCATCGGCCATGCTGCCGCTGTTCGAGGGTGGCCTGCGCAGAGCGGAGGAACAGCAGAGCAAGTCGGCGTTCGCGCAGGCCGCAGACAATTACCGCGCGACTGCGCTACAAGCGTTTCGCGAGGTCGAAGACCAGCTCTTGCTGACGAACAGTCTTGTCACGGAGAACACCCAGCAGCAAGATGCGCTCAAGGCCGCGCTCAAGGTGCAGGACCTCGCGCTGCGCCTCTATACCAACGGTCTGGACAACTACCTCAGTGTGACGGTCGCGCAGGCTGCCGCACTGAGCAGCGAGCTTGCGAGCGTTCAGGTGCAGACCCGCCAACTACAGGCAGCTGTCGGGCTGATTGGCGCAGTGGGCGGCAGCTGGAGCACGGCGGATCTGCCGACCTCGAAACAGACGATCCCCTTCAATCCGATTGCGCTTCACCACTCGCCAGGTGACGTTGGCGAACCGGATTGAGGATGCGGCCTGAGCGGCTTTGACTGGTCCGTAAAAGCCGCGCCCCAAAACCATATAGATTAAGCATCCTGATTATCTATACCCACTACGCAATAACTCGAATCAACTTATCGATCGCGCTTTGATCACAGGCAAAGGATTCACGATGACTGATCTGTCTAAATGCGAAGTTCTGGCAGGCGCTACTGCATCGGCGGCCGCCCTCGGCGTGGCCGCCACCGCCAAAACAGTTTCGTCCGGCAAGCCGGAGCGGCCGCCCGGAGGACAGATCAACGCGCACAAGCGCTATCAGAACGGCGGATGGGCAGGTGAAGTGACGCAGGGCGACTTTGCGATTCTGGAAGACATCTCGAGCGTCAGCATGCGTCTCGCGGCCAACGGCGTGCGCGAGATGCTCTGGCACCAGCAGGCCAAGTGGGCGATCACGGTGGACGGAAAGGCTGTGTCACGTTCGCGAGGCGGATGAAACGTATTGATGATCCGCTCGCCGGCCGTGCCATCGAAAATCACTTGCGCCGAATGAACGTCGTCGAGCATGCCGTCCGCACCCGCTCGACGCTGCGCGCGGACGTGATGATCTGGTCGATTGCCCTATCCGGATCATCGGGAACATGCGATTCCAAGCCAGGTTGCCGCAATATCGCCGACATGGCCGTTCCAGCCGGCGGCATGGAGCACGGCGGGAAGCGGCACGGAAGGCACACTGCTCGCGTTCCAGGCAGCGGCCGGCGAACGCAGCGTCATTGCCGTCGAATCGCCGACCAGTCCACGGTTGCTGGATATCCGCGCATGCCCGAGCATCAACTGGGCTGGCTGTGGCGTCTGACACTCGGCTTCGGCGCGATGCCCGCCATCGTGATCATTCTGGTGCGCAGCCGCTATATCAGCGAATCTCCAGTCTAGGCAGCGAATCAAAGCGATCTCGAAGGGGCCGCGCGTACTCTGAAGCGCTCGTACGGTGTCGATGCGGTGGTCGAGGCGAGTGCTGTGCCGGTCAAGGCGCCGCGCGCCGCCTCGTGGCGCAACTATGGCGTGCTCAGGGTCGTTTTTCTCAGCGGTGATTTGAAAAAGCAGAGCAGCGACTTTTTCAACGGCACCGGCCATTAGCCGTCACTCGACGTTGCGGCCGGGATCGGCGACAATCCGGAGAACGATGGGGCGCTTTCCGGTGGCCGCGGGTTACGCCTCCACATCACGTTTCTCCACGCGTTCCGTGCGCGTTTCAAGGAAGCTCCATGCTGAAAATCCATCACCTCGGTCACTCCCAATCAGAACGGATCGTCTGGCTTTGTGAAGAACTGGGCGTTTCTTACGAGCTCAAGAAATACACGCGCGACCCGGTCACTCGTCTATCGCCGCCGGATCTGAAGGCACTGCATCCGCTCGGCGCGGCGCCCCTCATTGAGGTCGACGGGCTGTTGCTCGCCGAGTCGGCCGCTATCGTTGAATTCATCCTCGCCCGACATGGTCGCGGACGTTTGCGGCATGGGCCGAACCATGCCGATTTCGCGTCGTATCTTTACTGGTTCCATTTTGCCAACGGCAACCTTCAGCCGGTGATGGGCCGATCGATGATCGTGGAACGGTGCGGGTTGGCACCGGATCATCCCGTTCAAACCTCGGTGCAGGAACGACTGGACAAAGCGCTCGCGCTGGTCGAAGCGCGGCTGGCGCAGAACGACTATCTCGCCGGAAGCGAATTCACCGCAGCCGACATCATGAGCGTCTTCTCACTGACCACGATGCGCCTGTTCCATCCGGTTGATCTCGCACCTTATCCCAACATACGTGCGTATCTTGGGCGCATCGGCGCGCGAGCCGCTTATCAGCGAGCTATGGCCAAAGGCGACCCGGACTTGACTCCAATGTTGACCTAAGCGCGAGTCGACACTCGCTCACCATTGATTCTCACCTTCGTGAGCGAAAGAATTTTCCCGGCCGGATCGCGAAAGCAATCCCTCGAATTACATGACGATAAATTCGACCGCTAGCCGGGCACAATTCGGCCAGGCACGGCTGGTCGACTCCTATGCGGTGGTGCTTTAGGCGCTGATATCGATAACAGAACCGACCGCTGTCGTACCGGACCCGGTGGTGGGTTGCGATGAGAATGGGGCAACCGAAATGCCCACGCTCTCGAACTATACCGAGTTTCCCCGCTGCACGGACAGGTCGGCCTCCCTATGCCGACCTTTGCAACCAGTGCGCGCCTCGACTCGTTTTCGACGAGTGACATGGCACGTTCGAGTGGACCCAGTGATTACTTCGCTTCGCCCTAACGCCGAGCGCATCTTCCACTCCGCCGTCCGCTCTGTCATCCCAACGCCGCCGTCATTACCTTGATTCGATGCTCATAGCCGTCAACGACGGCGGAGCGGGTTAGTTCAAAGAATTTTTAGCGAAGCCGACGCGGAGTTCGTGCCGCGCCTCTGACCATCCACGTGAGCCGCGTCCGCTTCGCTAAGACGCCTCTGTCATAGGGGGCCGCGGTTCTCCACGACTCGCCGAGACACCGGCCATAGATCGCCGCGTCCGACCCACGCCTCACGGCGATCACTAAGCGCGCCTTCACCGCGCCCTACGCGCATTCGATAAAGCCGAATAAACGGTGAAACCGTGAGACGCACAATGTTACGAATAACCTTACTAATCATTTTCTGTTTCAGGCGTATTTATATTTTTGTAATCTTGGATTTAATTGCAAATGTGGCGGACACGAGACAGGAGACCGTGCAATGCAGCGCCGTATCTTCTGCGTCTCGTTGTGCCAACGTGCGTCAGCCCCGCTTCTCGATCGATTGCTAAACATTCATGACACTTTGTTCAGGTTTCTGAAACTGTGCCTTCCAGCTGTGGCGCATCGACCAAAATTTATACTCCGCACGTTTTTGCATTGGCGATCATGAATCGCCTGTTAGGGAACGACTTACGTTATCGGGGTATCTGAAATGAAGTTGAAGAATCTGGCCATTGCATGCGCCATGCTTTTGACAGGGGTAGCACATGCGCAAAGCAGCGTGACGCTTTACGGCATCATCGACACGAGCGTGGTCTATGCGAACAACGCGAAAACCGGCACCGGCCAAGGTGCCAGTCAATTTCTGCTGACCTCTGGAAGCCTAAGTACCTCGCGCTGGGGCTTGCGCGGCAATGAGGATCTCGGCGGCGGTCTGCACGCCGTGTTCGACTTGGAGAACGGCTTCACGGTGAACAATGGCGCGCTGAAAAATTCAACAGCCGCGCAAACGGACCTGTTCGGCCGCCAGGCGTGGGTTGGTCTCAGTTCCAACCAGTACGGAATGCTTACGCTGGGCCGTCAATACGATTTCATTGTCGACTACGTCGCACCGAATAGCGGGACGGGATCCGGTTTCGGCGGCAATCTTGCCTCCCACCCGTACGACAATGACAACTTGGACAACGACTTGCGTCTGAACAATTCTGTCAAGTTCAGCAGCATCTCGTACGGCGGCTTCAAGGCCGGCGCGATGTATGCGTTCTCCAACATGGCGGGCGAAGGCGGGGACAACAACGCATACAGCTTGGGCGCCAGCTATTCCAACGGTCCGATCAATATTGGGGCCGCATATCTTCAACTCAACCGTAACGCGGCATCGCCGAACGCGGCAGGCGCGTCGAGCATAAACGACGGCGACCAACTGGCGGGGGGCGGCGACCAACAAATCTGGGGCGCCAGTGCTCAGTACAAGTTCGGCGACAAGTCTTCCGTCGGTCTCGTCTACACCCATTCCGTTACCTACGACATCAGCTCGCTTTTCGGCGCCAGCAACACCATCTCGGGCCAGTCGATGAAATTCGACAACTTCGAAATCAACGGTCGCTATTTTGTGCGGCCCGATTTTAGCTTCGGTGCGTCCTACACGTACACCATGGGTGCGTTTTCGGGCGGATCAACCGGACGTGCGGCCGACCCGCATTGGAACAATTTTGTGGTTCAGGCCGATTACCAGCTTTCGGCTCGCACCGAAATGTACGCGCAAGCGGTCTATCAGCTCGTCGGCGGCGGCAATGGCAACTCTATATTTAACGCTGGCGTCTACGGTATGACGCAGTCTTCGACTAACAAGCAGTTAGTCGCGGCGATCGGCTTGCGTCACCGGTTCTAAACGCTGATTTCGAGCTGTCCCTCCTGGCACTTCACACGACTTGAAGGACGCCGCCAGGCGTCTTTCAAATCCCGGTGATAAGCCCGAGTGGGCTTACTGTCCCGTATAGCCGATCGGCGAGCTGGCGAATTGCATTGGCGTATTCGTCCCCGTTCGGGATCATCGGCCGCCGATTCTATTTGCGTGTTAAGTCCGTTGCGTCTATTGCCTTTTTCGGTTTTGTCGCGATAAGACTCGAGGAGCAAATTATTTCGCTATGCGAAGCAGTGCTTATTTTACCAAGTCGTAGAATTGGTCAGCGGCAGACGGATGGATTCGGCGAGAGCACTTCATTTGTCCCTTGACGATCATATGTATGAGTTCGATTCCGCCGAGAAGAATCCGGGCGCAGCGAAAAGACGCGTTTCGTAGAGAGTGCGTAGCGTTCCAAGGTCTGGCGGCTCGATCCCGAGGTGCTTGCCCAGGTGTCTGCACAGGATCGGGGGACATACTGGTAAGCATCGAGCGTGGCGCCCGTCATCCGCACGAAGTCGAAATGCAACGGGAGCGCGAGCCGGTACAGAGGACCACGGCGCGCGTTGATCAATGCCCGCTCTTTTGACGAGAAGGTGAAGAACGTGGCGAGTTCAAACTCGCTGAGATTGCGCGGCATACGCCGCATGCCCAGATAAGCCAGTCGCCAGTGTTCCATCGTTAAACACTTCTTCGGTTCCCTCACCGACACAGATTCCCAACGATTCAGAGCCATTTTTATTCCATTCACACAGTATTTTTATTTGCGTCACCGCCGGGCATTTGTTACCCACGCGTCAGATGGCTGTCATTTTTCGGCTAGAAAATCAGCGCTTTTGGTATGAGACGACGTTCACGGGATACGTCGGTTGCGTCGCTGACGGCGCAATTAATAGCGTTGTGTTCGTGGCGCAATCGTCTCGTACTCCATTTCATGCAAAGGAGTTCAAATTGAACAGCGGTGAAAAAAACAAGAGTGGAATCGACCGTCGCACTTTCCTTGCCGGCCTCGCCGCAGGCACGGGTGCACTTGCGCTGTCGGCATGCGGAGGGGCCTCCGACGGCGGCAGCAGCGCGACAGTCGGTCAGGCCGGAAGCACCACTGCGAGTACCGGCAGCACATCGGCAAATGAGATTCCCTCACCTGGCGGCACGAACCGCTATACGTTACCGCGCCCGGTACTGCCCGATCCGACGACTTCGGGCATCGACCACATCGTGCTCGTAACGATGGAGAACCGTTCGTTCGATCACTTCATGAGCTGGGTGCCGGGCGCAGAGGGAATGCCGCCGAACCAATTGTTCACCGACAACTTCGCACAGCAGCACGCGCCTTTCCTATTGTCCGCCAATCCCGACTACGGCTTCCAGGCATGCAATTTTGCGGATCCTAACCATAGCTTTGCCGGTGGGCGGATCCACCTTGCCAATGGTGCGATGAACGGCTTCCTGTTGTCGACTGCGACGAGCCAAACGCAAGGTGACTTACTGCCGATCGGCTTCTATCAGGCTGCCGACCTCGACTTCTTTCGAGGAGTAGCAAGCCAATATACGGTTTCCGATTTCTACTTCAGTGGCATCCTGTCCGAGACGTTCCCCAACCGCATCTATCTGCATGCGGGCGCAACGGATCGGCTTAGCAACACGACGACCATCTCGACGTTGCCGACGATCTGGGACAAGCTGGCCGCCAAGAATGTCAGCGCCACCTATTTTTATCACGACACGCCGTTCACCGCGCTCTTCGGGAACCGCTACACGGGCATATCCCAGATGTTCCCGCAGTTTCTGACGCAGGCCGCGAACGGTACACTGCCCTCGTTCTGCATGATCGATCCGATCTTCTCCGGCGAAGCGCAGGGCGTCTCGGCAGACGATCATCCGCACGCGGACATTCGCAACGGCGAAGCCCTGCTCGGTCAGATCTACGACGCACTGCGGACCGGGCCGAACTGGGACCGAACACTGATGATTGTCGTCTATGATGAATGGGGCGGCTTCCACGACCACGTGGTCCCCCCGACGCGTCCCATGAGCGACGCGGAAATGACGCTTGGAAACGACGGAAAGCTGGGTTTTCGCGTGCCTTGCGTATTGCTCGGCCCGCGTGTTCCAGCGGCGACCGTGACGCGCTTTCCGTTTGACCCGAGTTCCATTCACCAACTGATTCAATGGCGCTTTGGCATCGACCCGCTCGGCGTACGCGGCAATGCTCCCGGCACGTTCAATCTTGCGTACGCTCTGGATTTCACTCATCCGGCGCGTACTGACGCGCCGGCGATTCCGGTCGCCCCGGGACCGTTCGGCAGCGCATGTCCGATACCGGTGCCTGCAGCGCCGGCCAGCGGAGCGTCGGGAGCCGTTACGGCGGCGACCATGGCTGCCGAAATATCGAACGAGATACCGCGATTCACCGATGTGCGTGAACTCGCCGATACCTTCGGATTCCCGAGACCCTAGTTTATCCACACCCGTGGACCGGTTATTGCCGATCCGCGGGGCGCTGTCAGGTTGATGGTGAGGCGGCGGCAAAATGAGGCGATGATGAAAACGAAATCGCTTTATCACAGTCACCGCTTCACGACCGTCATCATCAGCATCCGAGCCTGCGGTCACCAGACAAGTTCCGCACCATTCACCGGAACGCTCGCCGACGGCGCGCTTGCTGTCGCTACAGGGGTCGTAGTGACCGTTTCGTTTGCCGCGCTACGTCACGGCTTGCATCGGGGCGTACAAACCGCCCGCGGAGCGCTCTAAGTGCCTGAACGCCTGCTTGCCGGCGACCCGCGCGTCGGCCCAGGACCTCAGCCAGAAACCGCACCAGTGAAGTACGTGCCGCGCCCACTTGCGACAAGCACGTCCTCTCGATCATAAATCTCGACTGCCGCCGTCGAGATCGTTTTGCCGATATGTATGGGCGAGGCCACGGCCAGTAAGTCACCTGCCACGGCGCGCCTGTGATAGTCGACGTGCAGGTTGATGGTCGGAACCGCTCTGCCGATCCTCGCAGCCAGCGCATAATTTCCCGCCCCATCGATCAAGGTGGCGAGAATGCCGCCGTGTATCGACTGGCGCTCCGGGCTGGAGATCAGTTCCTCCCGCCATTGAATAGTGACTTTCACGAAGCTGGGGTCGACGGCGCTTACCGACATGCGAAGCCATTGATTCAATGGCGACCGATCGATAATCGTCTGCAGTTCAGTCGCATTTATATATGCGTCGCGAGCGAGCGGAACCATGCTTCAAATCCCGCCTGAATCGCCAGACCGCATGATTCGGAGCGGTGCACACATCGACAGGAATCGTCCTGCCTGGGCACCCGGTTGCACAGTCGGACCCGTCCACAGTTTGGCCAACTCCTCGAACAGCGCGCCTCCATGACTCCCACCTCCGCGTGGATCGAATCGTTGACGAAGGCGGGGGTTTTGATGTCGAGTTCCTTTCGAAGGAGGGGCCGCCCTGTGTTCGGAAACGTGGACTGAACCAGCGAACCCTCCGCGAAGCAGTCGACGAGTCCGTCCGGACCCGGCCCGTCCTTTGATCCCGGACTTTGTATGCGTGCACTCCATGTCAGTGAACAACACCTGCGTCAGATGCGTCACGCTCACGAATGCGCAGACGTCCGCGTCCTGAGTCGTTCGATTCAAGATTCTGAATTTCCAGCCTACAGGCAAGTTTTTGTGATGCAATATGATGCCGACTGTGTCGATATGGTTTTCCATCTCCCCCTCCTGAATGCTGCGACTGGACCTCACCTGTACCCACTCTCGCGGGAAGTTGGCATTAACGTCATGCCAGCTTCTTCAGCGCGTCAATGACTTATCATGGCATGCCGTCGGTCAGCAATGGACATGCGTCGCTGTTTTCCGCCGCCTCGCGGTGGTGCCTCGAACGAACGATTCCGAGCACGAACAAAGAGACAGTCGCGACAATCGCTGGCAGCATGAGCGTGAGAATGATCCCCCGAAGTTTCAGGCCCTCCGCCATCATGACGCCGCCCGCCATCGACCCGAGCGCGGCGCCGATTCTTCCAACCGCGTTCGCCCACGAGACACCGGTCGAGCGACTGCTCGTCGGGTAATAATTCGAAACGAGCGCGTATGCACCGATGTTTCCGCCGCTCACCAGGAAGCCCAGCGCGAATACCGATAACACGATCAGCGATTTGTGGGTTCCGGCGAACGCGCAAATCGCAATGCTCGGTATGGCCAGACAATACGACCACGCGAGAACACGTTGCGGATCGAATTTATCCATTTGCCGCCCGAGCCAGATACTGCCCAATGCGGCACCCACCTGATGCATCATCGATATCAACGCTGCCGCTTTCAGCGGTATGCCAGCACTCGAAAGCAGGACGGGCATCCAGCTAGTCAGCAAATAAATAATGAGCAGGCTGCTGAAGAATATCGTCCAGATGAGCATCGTTCCGGTCAACGCGCCTTCCGCGAAAAGCGCACCCACGGGCGAGCGCGGCATCGTTTCGCCCGCGCGCAGCAAGGGCACGTGGACGCCCGGCGCGGCAAGCCGCGACGCAATACAGGTTGCCCGCACATGGAATCTGGCGCCGTCTAGCAGAAGAAGATATCGGATGGATTCGGGCAGGCACGCCAGCAGAAATGGAACGAGTGCCAATGGCAAAGTGCCGCCCGCAACGAAAACGCCTCGCCATCCTGTGGTGTCAACAATTGCCGCCGTCAGCACCCCGCCCGCGGAAGCTCCGATTGTGAATCCGCAAAACATCAACGTCACGTAACTCGAGCGTTTCTTTGCCGGCGAATATTCAGCGGTCAGCGTGATCGCATTCGGCATCGCGCCGCCGAGACCAATCCCCGTGATGAAGCGCATCACAGTGAGGAAATGAATGTCGGGCGAAAACGCGGATGCAAGACTAGCGAGACCGAACAGCAAGACCGAGAAAACGAGCACGGTCTTGCGACCGAGGCGGTCTGCTGAGGGGCCCAGCAGCACGCCGCCCGCCATCGTTCCAAATAGGCCGGCGCCGAATACCGGCGAAAGCGCGACCGCGGAGAGTTGCCAGTGAGCGCGAATCGCCGGCCCAACAAATCCTATACACGCGGCGTCGAATCCGTCCAACGACGCGACAAGGAAGCAGAAAAAAATGATCCACCGCTGAAATGCCGATACCGGCTGGGCGTCGATGAACGCGTCGATGCTCTGTTGTGCGGATTCTTGCATAGCTGTCTCCTCACTCCTCCATCCTCTCGAGACCTCGTACGTGCGGCGCGAATTCACGCCGCACGCAACGGGAACGCCTTAGAAGCGCTGAACGATGCCAACGCGGCCGACGAACTGCCGGTTCGTGCTCGACGGCGTCATGAGGTCGATATTCGCGACTGCCGGCTGGCCCAGCGAATCGGTACCGGAAGCAACCTGATAGACACCGTAGAAATAGACCTCGGTCCGTTTCGAGAGAAAGTACTGCACCGAGAAAACGCCCTGATGATAGGTCGCCGATCCATTTCCTCCAGCGCCGCCGCCATGCGTGTAGCTGTAGCCTCCACCGATCTGGAGAGCGGACGTCGCGAAGTAGGAAACCGTTGCCGTCGCCGTATTGAAGACGGCGGTGCCACTGTAGTCGAACGGACTGGGACCGGCTTCCAGATCACCGAGGTTCTCGAATGCCGAATGACTGAACGATGCCGCCAGCGTCGTCTTGCCGAGCTTGTAACTCGCGCCCGCCGAATAGATTTCGAACGTATGCGCGGACGCATAGCCCGCGTAGATCGGGTTGGATTCGGGTGAGGTCGCCGAACCGAACGAGCCCATATTGTTCGTTCCCGCGCCGCCGGAATTCGGGTTGTCGCCGAAGGATGAGAGATTCGGATCGCGCGCGTTGAAATACCCCACCCCAACGGAGAACCCACCGGCCTCATAGCCCATGCCGAGCGCCCACACCTGTCCGCCGGTAAAATCGCCAGCCTTACCGCCGAGTGAATACAGGCCACCAAACGTCAGACCGCGATAGTTCTGGCTCAAGTACTTGATCGCGTTGTTGACGCGTCGCGTGTGGCCAAGACCGTCCACGTCGCCGGGTGTCGTGCCGGAAATCCCCGCAACGAGGAACGGCGAATAGTTCGACACGAAGTCGGCCTGCGAGTCGTACTGCCGCCCGAAGGTCATCGTGCCGAACGTGTCGCTCCTGAGTCCCACGAAAGCCTGACGGCCGAACATCGCTCCGCCCTGCCCGAGCGCGCCATTCGCAATGTTGAAACCATTCTCGATCGTGAAGATCGCCGAAAGTCCGCTGCCGAGATCCTCGGATCCTTTGAGGCCCCAGCGACTGCCATAACCTCGCGTCGAGCCGTCCGTCATGTTCACCAGCGACTTGCCTTCGAGAGCCCCATTCGCGCCTTTGCCCGTTTGGGCGCTGTTCGTATAGTTGATGCCGGTGTCGATCAATCCATAAAGCGTGACTGAACTCTGCGCGTGAGCTGCGTTCGCAGCCGCCAGCGTGATGATCTGACCAACCCAGAAGTGACACTTCTTCATGCTGTCTCCTTACTACATATGGTTTATATGGTGTACTAATATAACGACAGGTTTTTCCTGTATTGCTTTTGTTTAGCGACAAGAAGTGAATGCGCCCGATTCCCGCCGCGTGATGCCTTTACTTGAGTTCCTCCGCGCTCAGGTGTCCGCGCGCGTCAACGACGTCCCGAGTTGCGCGCGCCGCTTCAGCCAGGGCGAAGGGCGGTATCGCGGATCGCCAAGCGCGCCTTGCATATTGCTCAGGATCTCCATAATTCTGGCCGCCCCGATCGCGTCGCCTAGCGCCAGGGGGCCTTTCGGATATCCCAGCCCGAGCGTGACGGCACGATCGATGTCCTCCGGCGAGGCAATTCTCTGCTGCGCTATATCGCAGCCCACATTGACAATGCTCGCCACGATGCGCTGGGCCACGAATCCATTGGAATCGCGTATCGTCGTCACGGCTGCGCCGTCGTGTGCGAAGAGCGCTCGGGCCGCTTCAAGGAACCGCGCTTCTGTGACGGGCGTCGTCATCAGCGTGCGGCGCAAGCACTCGCCGACAGGAAGCAGGCAATCGAGCGCGACGACCCTCGTCGCGTCGAGTCCTTCTTCGATCGCGGCCGTCGTGGCGTCCTTGCCGAGTGGCGCCACGATAATCACCGCATGTTCCGACGGCCGATCACCTTTCTCCATCGTGATGCCGGCCGCCGAAATCAAACCGGCTATCTGCGTGCGCGCGATGGCATCGCGGGAACTCACCCAGACGCGCTCTGGAAGGTCCGCCGCGATTCCGGCTTCTGGCTGCGGTACGGGCTTGCCATCCACGTACTTGTAAAAGCCCTCACCGGTCTTTTTCCCAACCAGACCGCCGCTAAGGCGAATCGCCGTCAAAGGCGAAGGCCGGAATCGCGGCTCTTCATAGAATTGCTGATAGATCGACTCCATGACGGGATGCGAGACGTCGAGCGACGTGAGATCCATGAGCTCGAACGGTCCGAGCCTGAATCCGGCCTGCTCCCGCATGATGCGATCGATATCGGCGAAGTCCGCAATGCCTTCCCCGACGATGCGCAGCCCTTCCGTATTCATCGCGCGTCCGGCGTGATTGACGATAAAGCCAGGCATGTCTTTCGCGCGCACCGGCGTGTGGCCCAGCCGATGCGCGAGCTGAACCAGCCGGTCACCCGTCGAACGCGCGCCCCGCAGACCATCGACAACCTCGATGACCTTCATCAACGGCACGGGGTTGAAGAAATGAAACCCGGCGACGCGCTCGGGCTTCGAGCACGCAGCGGCGATCGCGGTAATGGAGAGCGACGACGTATTGGACGCAAGAATGCACGTGTCGCGCACCATTGCATCGAGCTGCTTGAAGAGCGCCCGCTTCGCTTCCAGATTCTCCGCGATAGCCTCGACGATGACATCGCAGCCTTTCAGTGCCTCGAGTGAGTCCGCGGGTATGATTCTCGCGACAGCTTCGGCCGCCGCGGCGGTGGTGATGCGGCCTTTTCCGGCAAGCATCGTGAGCGTGTCGCGCAAATGTCCGCGCGCCGTGTCGACCGCATCGCGATTGATGTCGGAGAGATGCACGTCAATGCCGGCCAGCGCGGAGATTTGCGCGATGCCACGGCCCATCGCGCCGGATCCGACAATGCCGAGCGCGTGCGTCATGAAATCTTCTTTCATCAGGTATGGTTCGGGTTTTCGAGTTCTGTCGTGCAACGCATGGCGGCGCAGGCTTGCCCGCTATGAATTGCCCCTCGCGGCGAGCCGCGCATTCGCGGCAAGTCGCGCCGGCGCGAACGACGGATCGCCCAGCGCTTCATAGAGCGCCTGCGAGGTGTCCGCGTGTTCCGCGAGACCGGTTCGATCGAGCAGCGCAAGCGGGCCTTCCGGGTAGCCCAGTCCCATTTTCAGTGTCGTATCGAGATCCTCGGCGGTGGCGAGCTTCTCGTCATAGCGGCGCAGCACGGCGTTGTAATAAGGGCGAATCAGGCGATTGACAATGCGGCCCGGAAAGTCGTTGCAGATGGCCACGACAAAGCCTGCATTCTCGAAAAGCGCCTTGAGCACCTGCAGTGCCGCCTCGTCATGCTCGCGCGGCACGACGAGCTCGATCAATTGCGTGGGTGCTGCCTTACCGAGCCGAAAGCGCGCGAAGCCGAACACCCGCTTCGATCCGCGTTGCGCGTCGAGCAACGCTTCGGCTTCATCCGTGTAAACGCCAAGACATTCGTCCTTCAGTTCGATCGCGACAATTGCGTCTGCGCAAAGGTTGGCACGATTGTCGACGTACTCCTTGCCGGCGCACGCGCCGAGATAGACCTGGCAATCGCCTTCGGCTGACGCGTTGTCGAGGAACGCATGGCGCTCGGGAAACGACCGGCTCGCGCCGGCCCATTTGATGCAATAACTCATCTCAGGCTCCAAACATCTTCGTGTCGGTGTACTGGTGGAATCCACGGCCCGTTTTTTTGCCGAGCCGGCCCGCCGCGATCATGCGCTTCACGAGCGGCGGGCACGCGGCCCGATCCTCGTTCGTCAAGCCGTGCATTGCCTCGCACAGCAGACGCTGGGTATCCATGCCAATCAGATCGAGCAATTCGAGCGGCCCCATCGGATAGCCCAGCGCCGTCTTGATGGCCTTGTCGATTTCCGCCGGTTCCGCAACGCCCGCTTCCACGAGACGGATCGCGTCGTTGTTATAGGGAATCAGAAAATAGTTGAGGATGAATCCCGGCGTATCCTTTGTTTTCACGGGCTTCTGGCCGAGTTGCCCGGTGAAGTCCCACGCGCGCCGCCAGGTGTCGTCACTCGTCGCAAGGCCGGGCGACATTTCGACCAGTTTCATCAATTGCGCGGGCAGGCAGAAATGCATGCCGACGAAGCGATCGGGCCGGCCCGAGCCGCCTGCGATTTCGGTAATGGAAATCGTCGAGGTATTCGAGGCGAAAATCGTCTCGGGCTTGCAGATCGCGTCGAGCGCGGAAAAAAGCTCGTGCTTGACAGACAAATCCTCGAACACCGCCTCGATGATCACGTCGCTCGACGCGAGGTCTTCCAGACGCGTGGTGGACGACCATCGCGCGAGAATCGATTCGACCTCTTCGGCGCTGAGCTTGCCGCGCGCCACAGATTTATTCAGAAACGCTTCGGTTTGCCGCCGGGCGCGATCGAGCGCATCGTGGCGCGTATCGAACACGATCGTGCGAAATCCCGCCCTTGCCGCCACGATGGCAATTCCGGTACCCATCGTGCCGCTACCCGCGACCGTTACCGTATTCACTTTTGTCACGTCTACTCCACCTAGGTTGTTTGCATGCTTTTTCCGGCTTCACCAATTCCTGAATGCCGGCTTGCGCTTTTCGATGAACGCACGCATGCCTTCGTCGGCGTCGTTGGTCTGGTACGCCAACGTCGAGAGGTCCGCTTCGATACGCAGCCCCTCTTCGAGTGCGGAATCGAATGCCCTTTGGACGGCCTGCTTCGCCAGCATCAGGGCGATCTTGCTGTGTCCCGTGAACTGGCGGCTGAACGCTTCGCCAATCTGATGAGGATCGCCCTCATCCACCACGCGGCTGACGAGGCCGATCCGCGCGGCTTCCTCAGCATCGATCGTTTTGCCCGACATGATGAGTTCCAGCGCACGCGCAGGACCGACGATGCGCGGCAGACGTTGCGTCCCGCCGTAGCCCGGAATCAAACCGAGCTTGATTTCCGGCAGGCCCATCTTCGCGGATGGTGTCGCCACGCGGAAGGTGCACGCTAGCGCAAGCTCGAGGCCGCCGCCAAATGCATAGCCCTTGAGGACGGCAATCGACGGGATCGACAGCTCATCGAGCTTGCAAAACACAGATTGCCCGAAGCTCGCTCCCTGTCGTTGCTCCACCAGACAGCGTGCGGTTAGCTCCTTGATATCCGCGCCCGCACAAAACGCCTTGTCCCCATGTCCCGAAACGACCAGCGCGGAAGCGCCGGACGCCTTGACTTCGTCGATCGCGCTGGATATTTCGCGCAGAACGCCAAAGCTGAGCGCGTTGAGCGCTTCCGGGCGATTCAGTGTGAGGAATGCGACGTCCTCACGGAATGAAAGTTCGACGCTCATGCCTCGCCCCTTCAATGACCGAATCGGCCCGCGTCGGGGGAACGACGCTCGGCGAACGACTGCGCGAGTTCATCCTGTTCTTCGCTGCCCATGTAGGCACGTAGCAGCAGATCGTGCGTCACTCGCGAAAGACCCGCGACGCCACCATGCCGCGCATTGAAAGCGCCTTTGATCGAGGCGAGCGCGAATGCGCCGCGCTCGGCGATTTCAAGCGCATATTCCTGCGTCGCGCTCTTCAGTTCACCATCCGGCACCACCTTGTTGATGAGACCCATTTCGAGCGCTTCACGCGCCGAGATCTTCTGGTTGCGATACCAGATTTCCTTCGCGCGCTTCTTGCCCACGAGATCTTCGAGGTACCACGTGCCGTACCCCGCGTCAAAGCTACCGACCATCGGTCCCACCTGGCGGAAGATCGCGCTTTCCTTTGCGATCGTGAGATCGCAAACGACTTGCAGCACGTTGCCCCCGCCGACCGCAAAGCCATTGACCGAAGCGATCACCGGCTTCTGCAGACGGTCGATGCTTTCGTACATTTCGAGCACCGGCAGCACGCCCGCATAGAGCTTCGAGTCCTGCATGCCGTCCTTGCGACCGCCCGTGCAGAAGAACTTCTCGCCCGCCCCGGTGAGCACGATGACGCGCGTGCGCGTCTCGCGGCGAATGTCGTTGATGCAATCGCGGACCTCATGACACATACGCTCGGTGAACATGTTGCCGTCGTCCGGGCGATTGAGCGTGATGGTCCCGATCGGGCCATCTTCTTCATACAGAATCTCTTCGTAAGCCATGGAAACCTCCATCAAATGATCTTTGCCGCGACGAGACGAGCAACTTCCTCTTCGGCCAGCCCGAGACGCTGCCGCAACACGCTTTGAGTGTCACGACCGAGTTCGGGCGGCGCTCGTCTGTGAACGTTGCTGATGCCGTCGAAGCGAATGCCCAGCCCCACTTGGGGAACGAGCCCGTCCGCACCCTCGACCGCGTAAAACATGCTCTTTTCGCGCAGCACTTCATCGGCGACGAGTTGTTCGACACGGTTGATCGGTCCGGAGGGAATCCTGTGTGATTCGAAAAGCGCAAGCCAGTGCGAGCGGGGACGCGCCAGCAGAATGCGGCTGACTTCGGTAACGATTTCTTCGCGGCGCTCCCTGCGTGCCGCGTTCGTGGCGAAACGCGCTTGCTGACCGTACGCGGGATCGCCAACCGCTTGCCAGAAGCGCCGCCAGATCGCATCGTTGCCGAGACCGAGCGTGATCGGCTCGTCCCCGGTGTCGAACACCTGGTAGACTGCGATGACGGAATCGCGCCCGCCTGATCGCGTCACCGCTTCGCCGCTCCCGAGCCAAGGCACGATGCGCGGCGACATGAAGCGGACCATGCTTTCCACCATCGACACGTCGATCGCCTTGCCGCTACCGGTACGCTGCCGTTCAATGATCGCCGCCAGGGTCGCGAGCGCGACGTCCTGCCCCGCGAGCAGGTCCGCCGCAGGCGTGCCGACTTTTTGCGGGCCGCTATCGGGCTCGCCGGTCAGATCCATCACACTCGAATAGCCTTCCGCAATGAGGTCGTAGCAGGGCAAGTCCGCGCGCGTGCCCGTGAGGCCGAAGCCCGTCAGCGAAACGTGGATCAGGCGCTCGTTGAGCGCTCGCAGCCTCATTTCATCGAGTCCCAGCTTCGCCTGCACGCCCGGGCCCATGTTGAGTACGATGACGTCGCTCTCCTCGACGAGCCGATCCACGATATTCCGTCCCTGCGGCTGGCGAATATCGAGGGTCATGCTTTCTTTGTTCCGGTTGACGCTCAGGAACCAGAGCGACTGCGTGCCCAGAAACGGCGGCCCCCAGGCCCGCGTGTCGTCACCCGCGCCGGGCTTCTCGATCTTCAGCACTTCCGCGCCCATGTCCGCGAGCAATTGGGTCGCGTAGGGGCCGGCGATGGAGGTCGTCAGGTCCAATACGCGAATGCCCTCCAGCATGCGCAAACCCCCTCCATCGCGTTGTACGGGGAGCAAATCGAATGGCTTCATAATCAGTTGTCTTAATTAAATATATTGCGGACGGATCGATATGAACTAATCGAACCCGCCGTTCCTGCGTTGTTGTGACGGCTGCCGCTACTGCTGCGTTCGCGGCCGGCGTCAGAGATCCAGAAGCAATGGACGATTCGCGGTCTCACGCATCAGGACGGAGGCGACGAACGCGATGCCCGTCGCGCTCATCACAAAGAACGCGGGTGATGCCGGGTTTCCGGTGCTGACCACGAGCCAGGTCGCGATATAGCCCGCCGAGCCACCGGCGAGAATCGAAGCGATGTTGTAGCCGAGCGCAAAGCCGCTGACACGCATCGAAGCAGGCAGTGTTTCCGCGAGCGTCGCAAGCAGATTCGCCAGATAGCACGCGGTGATTTGTCCGAGGACGAGCTGCACGGCGATGCCCACGACCGCGCCATGCGTGGCGAGAGTGAAAAGCGGATACGCGCTCACAACGAACAGCCCGTTAAGCAGAACCATGATCTTCTTGCGGCCGAAGCGGTCGGAAAGACGCGACCAGAACGGCATCGATACGGCCGCGAGCACGAGCGTCGCCGTGGTCGCCCATGCCGCTGTTTTCGCATCCACCACGTGCTGCGTCTGAAGCAGCGTGCTCAGATAGGTGAACACGGTCCAGTAGCTCGCGTTCGACGTCAAAGCCAGGGCGATCACCACGAGAACGGCAGTGGGCCTCGCCTTGAGCACGCCGAGCGCCGGCGCCCGCTTGATTTCCTTTTCCTTGGCGATTTCCTCGAACGCGACCGACTCCTCCATGCGCAGGCGCACGAACAATGCGATGAGACCGAGCGGCAGCGAAACGAGAAAAGGAATGCGCCAGCCCCACGTTGCGAAATCCGTCTCCACAACGAGAGCCCGCGTTAGCGCCACGGTGAACGACGCCAGTAGCGTGCCCGAGACCGTTCCCAGATTGACGAAGCCGGTGAGGTAGCCGCGCCGGTTGATCGGTGATTGCTCCGCCACATAGGAGGCAGCCGTGCCCAATTCACCGCCTGCGGAAAACGCCTGAATGCAACGCAAAAGCACGAGTACCACGGGCGCCGCCACGCCGAGCGCTTCGTATGACGGAATGAATCCGATGAGGACACTCGCAGCGACCATGCCCGCGACTGACAGCGTTAGCGCCTTGCGCCGACCCAGCCTGTCCGCGAGGTGGCCGATGACGATGCCACCGAACGGTCGCAGAAAGAACGACGCCGCAAAAATGGCGAACGTGGAGAGCAGGCCCGCAGTCGGATCGGACTTCGGAAAGAAGACCTGCGCGATGGTCGTCGCGAGAAAGGCGTAGATCGTGAAATCGTAATACTCGATCGCGGTGCCGATGCCCGCGCCGATGACAATGCGGCGCCGGCGCGCCGGATCGTGCGCGAGGCTCTCCTCGACCTCGCGCTCCGCTCTCGTATGAATCGAATCGTTCAAAGTACTCATGTCTTGTCTCCACCGTCCTCACATGACAACACCGTTGCCAGTATTCTTATCGGGCGCACCAGGCATCATGTGCGCCATGATCGGTCAAGCCAGTCCCGTCGAAGGGGCGGCCGATTCCATTGCTGTGACTTCGTTGCCTGCGGCAGGTCTGTACTCCACAACGCCGCTTTCGATCAACTGCTCAATTTCACGTGCGCTCATGCCCAGCTCGCCTTCGAGAATATCGAAGGTATGTTCGCCGAGCCTCGGGGCGGCTGGACCGACGACCGGCGGCGTCGCAGAAAACCGGAGGCCGGACGTCACCACGGGATACCGGCCGTACAGCGGATGCTCGACATAGGCAACCTGATCCAGATGCCGGACCTGCGGATCCTCGAAAACGGCATCCATCTTGTTGATCGGCGCGACCGGCGCGCCCGTCGCCGACAGAAGGTCCACCCAGTAGCTCGTCTTCTGGGTGCGCGTGATGGCGCTGATCATCCCGACGAGTTCCGGCTTGTGCACCACCCGGTCGCCGTTCGTGAGGAAGCGCGGATCGTCCTTCCATTCAGGTTTGCCCAGCGCGTCGCACGTTTTCCTGAACAGCTTGTCGTTGGGCGAGCCCATCAGCACCCAGCCATCTTCGGTCGGAAACGCCTGATACGGTGCCACGTTCGCGTGCCCCGAGCCCTGCGGCTTTGCGATGCTCCCACCGATGAGATATTCGCTTGCGACATTGATCAGTATGGCCAGCTCGGTGCTCAGCAAGGACGCATCGACGCGCTGCCCTTCGCCCGTCACGGTGCGGTGATGAAGCGCGGCCAGCACGCCGATGGCGGCATGCAGCCCGGTCGACACGTCGATCAGCGCCACGCCGGTTTTGACCGGCTCTCCGTCCGCGTTGCCGGTCACGCCCATCAATCCGCCAAGCGCGGAAATCATCAGGTCATAGCCGGGCCGCTCCTTGTACGGCCCGCTCTGGCCGAACGCGGAAATCGCGCAGTAGATCAGGCCGGGATTTGTCTTTTTCAGTTCTTCGTAACCGAGGCCGAGGCGATCCATCACGCCAGGTCGAAAACTCTCGACGATCACGTCCGCGTCGGCGACCAGCCGCTTGGCGACCTCTATGCCTTCCACGGTTTGCAGATCGATAGCGACGCTGCGCCGATTCCGGTTGAGCCCCAGAAAATAGGAGCTGACTTCGCCGACGAACGGCGGTCCCCAGCCGCGGCTGTCGTCGCCGGTTCCAGGCCGTTCGATCTTGATCACGTCCGCACCCAGATCGCCGAGTATCGACGTCGAGTACGGACCTGCCACCACGCGCGTGAAATCGATCACGCGCAATCCCTTCAAGCAAGTTTTCTGATTCATGGTGTTTTACCGAGTGTTTTGTGCTCTATCCAGATCCGGCAGCCGTGCTCAGGCCGACAGTTCTCCGCTGGGATCGACGAATCTGCGCAGCAGCGACAGTTCCTCTGATGTGGGCGCGTCCGTGCGAGGCCATGACGCCAGACGCAATGGAAAGCCTGTGTTCCTGACGACGTCATCGGGATCGACGCCCGGATGGATCGAGCGGACCTGCATGCACTTCTCCGTGTCGAATTCGAAGGTTACGAGCGGCGTGACGCACATGACCGGCCCTTCGGTCGTTATGCCGTGCCTTTCCCGGTCGCCGGGACCGTTCAGATGTCCGGCCGCCGTGAGGAATTCCACTTTCTCCACGAACGTCCGCGGCGTATGTGCCGCACTGAAGAGCAGGATGCGCTTCGACACGACGGCAAACGATGTATTCGCCAGGCCCGGCCCGCGAAACGTGGGACGTCCGTCTGTGCCATAACCCGTGCCGGTCAGATTGATGTTGCCTCGCCGGTCGATCTGGACACCGCCATAAAACATCACGTCGAGCCTGCCGTTTTCTGACATTTCGAAGAGGTCATATGCAGTCCCAACCGCTTCGGCGCCTTCTACCCACCGTCCATCAGATGCGGATTGATACAGTCTCGGTGGCGCCGGATTGACGACGCCCGCCGGCGTGATGAGCGTCAGGTCGGGCGCGTGCATTATTTGCGCGAGCAGACAAGCGGCGACCGGCACCAGCGAGCTGGCCCCTGTAACGGCGAGATCTTCGTTTCTCAACTCGCGGGCCAGCAGGACCGTCATCAACTCGTCGTTGCTGTAGCTATTCATCGCACCACCTCCGAAAGCGCAAGAATCCGCGTTGCGCCACCCACGCGCTCAACATAGCCTTCGAGCGACGCGGGTGCTTCGACGTACGGAGCAAGATAATCGCGATTCCACGTGTCGGCGTTCGCGCCCGCCTTGATGTACGACCGGATATGCGCTTCGTCGTGCACGTGGACGCCGTGACTGGAGCACGGATGCGCGCCAAACGGCGCCTCGACGACGGCGTCGACGAGATAACCGGGAATCGTGGTGCGATGCGGCTGCGCACGAATCGAATCGTTGTCTACGATCCGGTCGACGGTGACGATCACGTACTTCGACGCCTTCGCAAAGAGCGGGTCGCAAAACGGCGTGCCCAGGCTTCTCACGTTGCCGTACCTATCCGCTTCCTGCGCGTGCAGAATGCACACGTCCGGGCGCATCGCGACCGGCGCCACGACACCGTCCTGATTGCGCGGCGCGGCGGACGACCTGCAGATATCAGTGCCCTTCACGGACGTCACCGGGTGCGAGTCGAGATGCTCGACGGTCGCCATGAGACCGCCGAGGATCGTGGCCTCGTCGGCGTCGACGATGCGCACAGCGCCCTCCTGCGCCGCGCGCCGGAAATTCGGCGCGAAACCGAGATGCTCGAAGGAAACATACCCCACGGTCGCGTGCGACACGCAACCTGCGCCGATCAGCAGATCGACCGCATAGCTCGACGGCGGCGCGGCGACGATATGCAGATCGCGAATTTTACGCCGCGCAAGCTCTCTCACCGCCGCGCATGGATTGTTGTGAAACCACAAGCCCCCGAGAGCGACGAACTGCCCTGCCTTCACGCTCATCATGGCGTCGGCGAGGCTGGTCAGTTTGCTCCTCCGGGTCGGCTCGTCTGCATGCACTATCGAATCGATATTCATAAGATCAAACCATAATATGTTTTGTGAATCCATAATATGGTTCAATCTTGGCTGTGTCAAACTATTTTCTGAACGAGGGAGAGTGAGATGAAGCGCAGGACGATGGAACAGCAGCACTGCACCCTGCCGATTCGCGGTGTATTCCGTATTAGCCGCGGCTCGAAGACGATCGCCGAGTCGATCGTTGTCAGCATCAGGGAGGGCAATGCCGTGGGCAGCGGGGAGTGCGTGCCCTATGGCCGTTACGGCGAGAGTATCGAGAGCGTCGGCGCGCAGATCGAATCGGCGCGGCCGGCGATCGAGCAAGGGATCGACCTGCTGGCGTTACAGCAGCTATTGCCGCCCGGCTCGGCGCGCAACGCCATCGATTGCGCACTGTGGGACTTGCGCAGCCGCCTGAGCGGCCATACCGTAGCTGCGTCAGCTGGACTCGCCGCGCCGCTCCGGCCGGTGCTTACCGCATTTACGCTGAGCCTCGGGGAGCCGCGGGAGATGGCCGAGAAAGCGCGCGAATTCGCGCATTACCCGCTGTTGAAGCTGAAGCTCGGTGGCGACGGAGACCTCGAGCGCGTGCTCGCGGTGCGCGAGGCGGCGCCGCGAGCGCGGCTGATGGCGGACGCGAATGAGTCGTGGCGGCCCGAGCAGTTGGACACCTTCCTGCCGGAATTCGCGAGACTAGGCGTGGAGTTGCTGGAGCAGCCGCTGCCGGCAGGCGCCGACGAGGCTCTGCTGGGCTATGCGAGCCCGGTTCCGCTCGCGGCCGACGAATCGTGCCGCGATCTGCGGTCGGTGGACGACATCAGGAGGAAGTATGCATTCGCCAACATCAAGCTCGACAAGACGGGCGGATTGACCGAAGGTCTCGCACTGGCCGACGCGGCGCGCGCGGCCGGCATGAAAGTCATGGTCGGGTGCATGGTCGCGTCCTCGCTGTCGATGGCGCCCGGAATCGTGCTCGCGCAGGCGGCGGACGCCGTGCATCTCGACGGACCGCTGCTGCTCGCGCGCGACCACGATCCGGCGCTGCGTTATGAAGGCGCCATGCTCTATCCCGACGGGAACGTCTGGTCAATGTAGGCCGCGCCCGGAAGCACTCCATCTCCCCTTGGCGGCACAGGCGCTTACTCGAAATAGCTCAGCCGGCGGGAGATTTCCCGGCCCGCCCCGACCACGGCGTCGACAAGCTCGTCGACGCGCTTCGGATCACTCGCGCGCGACTTCAGCACGGGAATGCTCACTGCGGCGATGACTTGCCGCGTGTGATCGCGGATGGGCGCCGCGACCGCCCACACGTCCCGCTCCGTGAACTCGTCGTTGATCGCGTAGCCCTTTTCGCGCACGTCCACCAGCAGCTTCAGGAACGCCTTCGAGCTAGCGAGCCCCGCGACGTGCCCCGGACGCCATTGCGACGCCGTCGGCAGCATGCCCTCGACCTGATTCTCGGGCAGCCATGCGAGCAGGACCTGTCCTGAAGCGCGCCCGTCCCAGGGCGGCCGACGATAGCCGATCGGGCTAAAGATCTTGATCGTCTGATTCGTCACGCGGCGATCGACGAACACGACGTCGTTTTCGATGAGTACGGTCAGCTGGACGTTCTCGCCCGTCTTGTCGCGCAAATCGTCAAGCGGTTGGCTCGCTGCCGATATGAGGTCGTTGCCCTGCACCGCCACAGCCGCCAGCCGGACGATCTCGACAAAGGGGGAATACTTTCCGCTCCGCGGATCCTGCCTCACGAACCCTTTGCTCTCCAGCGCGTCGAGGATGCGCCGCACTGTGCTGGGCGCCAGATCGAGCCGCGTGGTGATCTCCGACATCGTCAACGAGGCTTCATCGGTCGAAAAGAGCTTGAGGACGTCGAGCATACGCTCTGCGGACCGCAACGTCTGACCAGTTGCGAGTTTAGGCACGTGTGTGTTCCTCCATCTTCGATAGCAAGTCGCGTCTCAATCTATGCAAGCACCATTTTATGGTATCTTTATCCATATAATGAATTTTCTCAGCGGGAAGTGGTCGATCAGGAGGGTCTCATGCGTTTGAGTAACAAGGTAGCAGTGGTGACCGGAGCGGCGTCGGGGATCGGCCGTGCCATCAGCCTGCGGCTGGCCGCCGAGGGCGCGACCGTGATCGCGACCGACCTGAATGCGGATGGCGGCGCAGGCGTCATTGAGGAAATCAGGAGCAAGGGAGGCACAGGCGCGTTCAGGACGCTCGATACCACTTCCGAAGAACAGTGGCGTGAAGTGGCAGCGTGGACGGTCGACCAGTACCGGACACCGGACATACTGGTAAATAACGCCGGAGTATATCTCATCCGCCCTCTCGCCCAGACGACCGTCGAGGAATGGGATCGCATGATGAACGTGAACGCCAAGGGCGTCTTTCTGGGCATGCGAGCGTTCGCACCGCTTATGGCGAAAGCACGCCGCGGGGCGATCGTCAACATGTCCTCGACCAACGCGCTCACCGGCATCGCCGGACGCACGGCATATGCCGCCAGCAAAGCGGCGGTGCGGATCATGAGCAGGACGGTCGCAATCGAATATGCCTATGACCAGGTGCGGGTCAACGCGGTGTTTCCGGGTTTCGTGCGTACGGCCATCGCCGAATATGGCGCGCAGAAAGCGGGGGCTACGGTAGACGACCTCGGCAGGATGGTCAGCCCGCTCGGCCGCATTGCCGAGCCAGAGGACGTCGCCAACACGGTGCTGTTCCTCGCCTCCGACGAAGCAGGCCACGTCACCGGTGCCGAGTTCGTCGTGGACGGCGGCCTCACCGCCAGCCCCAATAGCCCGGCGCACGTGAGCGCCCTGCAACTCGCGGAGGCGTGACATGACGCTGCCATCTCATACGACGCGCGATGTCGATCTCTTCATCGATGGCGCATGGACGAACGGCGCCGGCGACAAATGGCTAGATAACCACAATCCGGCGACCCTGGACGTCATCGGGCGCGTTGCTGTCGCCACCGAGGCCGATCTGGAGCGTGCGGCCCGCGCGGCCTCGCGCGCATTTACGACGTGGAGCCGCACACCGCCACTCGAACGCTCGAATATTCTGCGGCGCGCCGCAGCGCTCTTTCGCGACCGTGCCGAGGACATCAGCCGCGCGATGACCGTCGAACAGGGCAAGCCGCTCTCCGAATCGAGGCTCGAAGCCGAGCTCGCTGCGCAGATCATCGACTGGTTCGCCGAGGAAGGTAGGCGAACCTATGGCCGCATCGTTCCCAGCAGGCACCCCGATATTCAGCAGCACGTCATCCAGGTGCCTGTCGGTCCCGTGGCATCGTTCGCACCGTGGAATTTTCCACTCACGCAGGTCGCACGCAAAATTTCTGCGGCGCTCGCATCAGGTTGTTCGGTCATCATCAAGCCGCCCGAAGAAGCACCCGTGTGCACGTCGGAACTGGCAAGGTGCTTCGTCGACGCAGGCGTGCCACGGGGCGTCGTCAACGTCGTGTATGGCGTGCCGAGCGAGATTTCTTCGTATCTGATCCCGCATCCGGCTATCAAAAAGATTTCGTTCACGGGCTCGGTGCCGGTGGGCAAGCAGTTGGCGTCGCTCGCGGGCCTGCATATGAAGCGGACCACGATGGAACTCGGAGGACACGCTCCTGTGATCGTCACGGCGAGCGCCGATCTCGAGGGAGCGGCGAAATCGATTGTGCTTGCGAAGTACGCGAATTGCGGCCAAGTCTGCATCTCACCGACTCGCTTTCTGATCGACGATTCGGTGTACGACGAGTTCACCGCCGCATTCCTGGAACAGGTCAAAAGCATCAAGGTGGGCGACGGTTTGGCGCCGGACACAAAAATGGGACCACTCAATAATGAGCGGAGACTCGCGGCCATGCAGCGGCTTGTGACTGATGCAAGCGAACAAGGTGCGACCATCCTCGCGGGCGGCGAACGACTCGATGAACCTGGGTTCTTCTTCCAGCCCACCGTGATCGCAGATCTCAACAGGAATAGCGCCTTGATGAACGAGGAGCCGTTTGGGCCTATCGCGATCTTGTTGTCCTACCGCGATCTCGACGAAGCGATTGCGGAGTCAAACCGCCTCCCTTTCGGACTCGCCGCCTACGCATTCAGTGACTCGGCAAAAGACATCTCCCGCATTACAGCAGGCGTCGAAACCGGCATGCTCGGAATCAATCATACGGCGATTGCCTACGCGGAGACGCCTTTCGGCGGTGTCAAGGACAGCGGTTACGGTTCGGATGGCGGTCTGGAAGCATTGCGCGGCTACCTTCAGCCAGAACTTGTGACGATCGCCACGCATTGATCGCCCCCAATGAGAGCGCTGGAATTACGGCAACTTCGCTATTTTTCAATCCTTGCACGCGAGCTGCATTTCGGGCGGGCGGCTGATGTCGCCTATGTGACCCAGTCCGCCTTAAGTCAGCAGGTTGCAAAGCTGGAAGAACTCGTCGGCACTCCGCTATTTATCCGGAGTCCTCGCGGTGTCAAGCTGACGGCTGCCGGGGAGGCCCTCCGCGACGGTATCGAAAAAGTGCTCGGGCAGCTCGATATAGCACTCCGGGCAGCGCGCGAGGCTGGAAGCGCCCAGAACTTCACACTATCGATCGGACTGGTTGAGTACACCAACCTGCCCTTTATCCCGCCCGCACTGACCCGATTACAGGCGCTCTACCCCGACGTCAATATCGTTCGGCACGAGATGAACGCGGGGCGGCAGATGGCCGCGCTCCCGACGGACGAGATCGACGTAGGTTTTGGCGTACCTGTCGGGCAGGCAGAGCAAAAGGCGCACATAAGCGCCGAACGTCTGCTGGACTCCGGATGGAGTCTGCTGATGCGTCGCACTCATCGGTTCGCACAACGCAAGCGTCTGCGAATCGAGGAACTTGCGGGTGAGCGACTCATCGTCCCCGCGCGTGCCGTCAACGAACCGCTCTACGATTCGTTGCTCGCCCACTTCGCCGACGCTAACGTCAAGCCAAATATTGTCTACGAAACCACGCAATCCCAGGTCGGCATCGCCCTCGTGGATCAAGGGCTGGGCTCACTGCTCGGCGCAAGCTACGTCTTCGCCTCGGTGCCCGAATCGCTCTCGCATTCCCCGGTCGACGGCTTCGACCCGCTGGCCGTGCAGATCTTCTTCCGCGAGCATGAGCGTAGTCCTCTCGTGCTCGACTTCATCGAACTGGCCATCGAGGAAGCTCGTCGGACACAGGTGCGCCGCCTTGTACGCCGCGACGGCGGGCCGCCCGATTAGCGAAACTTATCGCGTACCCGACTACATCGAATTGGCCGGACGCACCGCGCGCTGCGACACTTCTCCCCGAGGTCGATAACGACCAGTCTAAGGAGAATCATGAAACCCTTGATCATTTTCACGCTGGGCTTCGCGGCAGCGGCCGCGTTCACCGCCAGCGGCGCAGAGGCGCAAAGCGCCCCGGTGTCGCGTAGCGACGGCATCGCTGCCGTCAACTCCATGCGTCAACAATCCCTGGTCGGTACACACGACTTCATCGACCGCCGGGCGGCCTTCGAAAAGCTGATGGCAAGATTCCCGGTTCCGGATGGCGTGACGATCCGCACGGTCGACGCGAACGGCGTGCCCGGCAAGTGGATCTCGCCGGTCAATCGCAATGCGTCCGGCGTACACAAGCGTGGTGTGATTCTGTATCTGCATGGCGGCGGCTTCTATAGCGGATCCAGCGACAGCCATCGTGTGCTCGCCGCCACGCTTGCGAAAGACGCTCAAGCCGACGTATTGCTGATCGACTACCGGCGCATGCCCGAAGCCGTCTATCCGGCCCAGATCGACGACGCTGTCACCAGCTACGAATGGCTGCTACAACAAGGCTATCCCGCCTCGAATATCGCACTTGCAGGCGAATCGGCCGGCGGCAACCTTGTGCTAGAACTGGCGTTGCGGCTGCGCGCGTCACACCGGCCGTTGCCGTCCTCTATGGTCGCGATGAGCCCCATTATGGACCTGACCGCGTCGGGCGAATCGACGCGAACTAACGCCGCTCGAGACCCGGTACTAACCCGCGACGGATTGCTAAACGTAACCCGCATTTACATGCATGGCGTCGATCCGCGCAGTCCCGACGCGTCGCCCTTGTTCGCCGACCTGCACGGGGTGCCGCCTCTGCTTCTGCAGGTCGGCGCAGGGGAAATCCTTCTCGACGACAGCCTGCGTATCGCGCGAGTCGCCGCCATGGACGACGTCGCAGTCTCGGTTGAAGTTTGGCCCGGCATGGTCCACCAGTGGCAACTCTTTCCGAGCCTCGTACCCGATGCCCGCCGTGCACTCAAAGATTCTGCCAGGTTCATCCGGACACACCTCGCAACCGCAGGAGAAGCGCGGTGAGCGTCGCCCATAGCAGCTTCGCGGGTCACAGCGCCGGCGTGCACCATCAGGGATTGGCCTTGGAATTCACCGCTACGCTGATCTCGGGAGGCTTTCCTTGTTGTCGCCCGCTACGGTATCGGCTCGGGCCTCAAAGCGCCCGATCTCGCCTTCCTGCGGTATCTGACATCCAGCTTGCTTATGCTGCCCTAGCTGTTGCGGCATTCTCCACACCGCCTCGCTGGCATGGGTTGGCGCAAGGGCATGTGCCTTGCCGCACTTGCCGGGCCTCTAGTTGTCGTCGTGAGCGCGAGTGGCTATTACTTCGCGCCACTGGCCCACGCAGCGGTAATCTAGCTCGGGATGTTGTCCCTGGTCAGGGTTCTGCTCGCAACTGTGATTCTCAGTGTGCGTCGGAGCACAACCCGCTTAACCGGCCTCGCTGTCGTGGTATTCGGGCTAGCTGTCACGGCCGCTCCCGGGTTGCTGCACGGCAGCTCGACAGTATGGGTTGGCGATACCCTGTTCGCTCTAGCCGGATCGATGTGGGCGCTCTTTTCAGTGCTACAGCGTCGCTTCCTGCCACCGCAGTCGTCTCTGTATCGTCGGGGGCTATCTATACTTGGTCTATTTTGCGTGGTGCGGATTGCATATGCTCACCACCACCAGACGTCCGCTATTTCCGCTAGCGCACCTGTTGTTGGAGATCGTTAATTTTGCTAGCGGTGCCCATTCGTGCGCTAATGCTGCCCATCAATTCTGCTAGCGCAGGCGGCCGGTGGCCCGAAACAAGCATTTTTCGCGGTAACGGATGATTGCCCGATGCGCGGCGTCGAAGTGATTTGATAGCCGGAATACGGACGCAGGCACCGTTTCCGGGAGCCTGTGGTGTACGTTACAGAATCCAGCTGTCGGAGCAAGCCACTCGCGGTTCCGGCGAGGAGCCGAGATATCCGCATCATTCAGTACGAGACATCTGAAGCAGTAAGGCATGCAGCGACGGTGAGTGAGCCGTCTCGCTGAATTCTCCAACTCGAAACGTACTGCCAAAACCAGCGCCACAAACCAAAACACGACTTTTCAACAGAATCGGTCGATCTCGGTCCTTCGAGCCCTGGAACGGGCGGCTGCAACCCCTCAGTTCTCGCATGTTTAGATATGGGAGGTGGCTTGCGGCGATAACGCGGGTTATCGAGGGCAGCCATCGATGTTGCGATTGTCCGGTCGTGAAAACCTCGCGCTGTGATTCTTCCCCGCCTATACGGCCGAGTCTGAATGCAATGGTGCGAAGGCAATTTGCAATTTCCGATGTTCAATGCGTATCGAGCTCTTTCAATCGCTTGTAAAGATACGAACGAGACATGCCGAGCACTTCTGCAACCCGTTTCTTGTTTCCGTTGTGCTGCGCCAGTGCCTCCTTGATCAGATCCAGTTCTACTTTCTCCTTGGCTACGCGGATACCTGCTTTGCTGAGCGGTGAATCAGTCGAAAGATGTGGGTAGCCGGAAGGCTCGAGGTCAGACTCAACTGACGATTGTTCGAAATTCTCCACATCAAGGAAGGCATTGTCAGAAAATATTGCGGCGCGCTCAATGGCATGCTGCAATTGCCGGATGTTTCCCGGCCAGGAACGCTCCTGAAGGTGGCGTATCACTTCCGGGTTTAATATCTTTTTCTCCATCCGATGGCGCGTGGCGAAGTCAGTGAGAAATTTCTCGGCCAGCAAAGGGATGTCATCAAGCCGCTCTCTCAACGGCGGAAGACGAAGAGTCACCGCGCTGATCCGATAGAACAGGTCGAGCCGAAAGCTATTCGCTTTGATCATGGTGTCGAAGTTGCGATTGCTGGCGGAAATAAGGCGAAAATCGGAGCGCTTGGGACGGTCACCCCCCAGGCGTTCGAATGTTCCATCCTGCAACACCCGCAATAGCTTGACCTGCATTTCGAGAGGCATATCGCCGATCTCGTCGAGAAAAAGGCTCCCGGTGTCGGCCTGTTCGAACTTACCTTTGCGTCCCTTCTTATCTGCGCCCGTAAATGCGCCACCTTCGTAGCCGAAGAGTTCGCTCTCGACCAGATTGGCCGGCATTGCTGCGGCGTTGACGAGAACAAGCGGTTTGTCGCTGCGTCCGCTCAGAAGGTGTATCGCGTGCGCGACCAGTTCCTTGCCTGTTCCGCTTTCGCCAACGAGTAGCACAGGCACGTCAAGCGGTGCCACACGCACGATATCGTCTTTCAGACGCCGCACCTGATCGCTATTTCCAACGATCTGGTCAAGCCCGTATGCGCGGTTGCGTATGCCTGACAGTTCGCGCTTATAGAAGGCAAGCTCCTGGCGCACCCGAGCGAGTTCGACGCTGAGTTGTTCAATTGCCTCCGGTCCTTTGAACATCACCTGCCCGATCGCGCCAACGCAATTCCGCTCGCGGTCAAAGATAGGGGTACGGGTGACGACCCGCGTAATCCCGTTCATCTCCTGCACCTGTCCAATCTCGCGTTTTCCAGACTTCGCGACCTCTGGAAGCCGAGTATTCTCGATTACCTCTGTAACAGGCCTTCCGGTCCCCTCTCCATGGCGTAAGCCGAAGAACCGCTCGTGTATTGGGCTGATGTAGCGCAGCGTCCCGTCCTTGTCGACAACGGTGATGGCCTCGTAGGGGTTGGTCACGAAGTGGCGCAGAATTTCGTCTGAGAAATCCACGCTAGCGATGAATTCGGCGAGTTCGTCGCCCTGCGCCCCTTGGAAAAGGAGGAAGCAGGCGCCTTGAGCGGTGCTGACTGTTGCTACCGTCAGCGGTTGCTCTGATTCGTCGAGAGCGAACAGGCGTTTTAGTGGTGTCGCCGCTCGCCGACGCCAGATCGCGGTGACGGCATCGATCACGGATGTATCGCTTCCGAGCCCGGCAGCAAATCTCACCTGGCCGGCCATGTCCATCACAAGCACGCCGTTTGTCGGCGATCCCATGTCTCCTCCGTCTGAGTGTCTTCTGTCCACGCAAGTGTAGTCGAATACACTAATTATTGTCCTGTGTCCTCGGTGGTGGACACTTTTGCGAACGAAAGAGTTGGGCGCTTTCAGCGAACCTTAGCTCGAACGATGACGCAAACCCTTTGCTGGCATGGGTTTCAGCTTGATGGGGCATTTGAATTCAGCAGCTTGGCACGGTTGTCGCATATAGGGAGCAAACGACTGAGACACCGCAATGAGCCCACTCGACACACTTCCGACCGCGAACGCGACCACTGGACTCGAACTGCTGAAGGGAGTCCGGATTTTAGATCTCACTACTTCCATCGCTGGACCTTACGGTACCCAGTTGCTTGCGGACCTGGGGGCTGAAGTAACGAAAGTTGAGCGCGTCGGCGCTGGCGATGATACCCGCGCATGGGGCCCTCCCTTTCTTGACGGCGAATCCCTCTGGTTCCTCAGTATCAATCGGAACAAGGAGAGTTTGACGCTCGATATCAAACAGCCGGAGGGTCGCAGTATTCTTGCCGGCCTTCTCGAGTCGACCGATGTTCTTGTAGTGAACGTGGTTCAGGACGTTCAGCGGAGACTCGGATTGGACTTCGCGTCTTTGCAGACCCGCTATCCGTCGCTGATCCACGTCGCGCTGACGGGTTTCGGATCGCAGGGATCCAAGGCGAATTTACCGTGCTACGACCTCATTGCGGAAGGGTATTCAGGTGTGATGGATCTGACCGGTGAGAAAGAATGCGGTCCTCAAAAAGTCGGCACGCCGGCCGCCGACTTGCTCGCCGGACAGGACGTCGCGCTGGCGACTCTGGCGGCGCTGTACGAGCGGCAACGAACGGGGCGCGGCAAGAGCATCGATGTTTCGATGGTTTCGAGCATGGTCCGATTCATGGCGCCACGAGTTGTTCCCTACCTGGGCTCGGGTGAACGTGTTACGCGGTCCGGTGGCCGAGATTCGGTCATTGCTATTTACCAGGTATTTGAAACTGCAGACGAGCCGATCACGCTCGGGCTGGGTAACGATGCAATTTGGCATCGTTTCTGGACGGCAGTGGGTCAGCCGGAATATGGTGCTACCGCTTCGCTGGCAACGAACGCGAACCGGCGCGCCAGGCGTGCGGATATTGTGGTTGCAATTCAGTCTCTACTTGTGAGTCGCAAGAGCGAGTACTGGCTAGCTTTATTCAACGAGAACCGGATCCCTGCAGGCCCCATTAACCGTGTGGACCAGGTCGTACGAGACAGTCATCTGCTATCTGAAGGGCTGTTTTATTCGGTCGAAGGGGCCGCAGGGAAAGTGCCGCAAGTTGGTCTCGGAATTCGCTTTGATGGCAAGAGCGACGTGCATCGCCGCGCGCCCCCGGTTTTAGGCGCGGACACCGAACGGGTGTTGCGCGAACGACTGGGTATGTCCGAAGCCTGCATTGCAGGGCTTAGAGAACGTCAAATCATTTGAGCATCAGAAAGGAGACAGTCATGGAATTCGAAGAGATCCTGTATCAGGAAGATGGTCCGATCGGCACAATTACCCTCAACCGTCCGCATGACGGAAACATGTTCACCGAGAAGATGTGTCACGAGATTCGAGACTGCATCGAACTCATCCGTCGAGAAACGCGCACACGGGTCATCGTCATCACGGGGGCAGGCGACAAATTCTTTTGCACTGGAGGCCGGAAGGACGGCATGGAAGACTCACTGCTCTACGCAGGCGTGCTCCCAACGCTGGAAATGTACGAGAGCATCGATCGCCTGCAGAAACCTGTTATCGCCTCCGTGAACGGTTTTGCCGTCGGCGGCGGAAACGTGCTGCAGGTCGTATGCGACCTTACCATCGCCAAGGAAAGTGCCGTCTTCAGGCAAGTCGGGCCAATGGTCGGCAGTTTCGATGCCGGTTACGGCACGTGGTACCTGGAGGATCTGGTCGGCAAGAAGCGTGCGAAAGACATCTGGTATCGAAACCCCAAGATCAGCTCACGAGAGGCGCTTGAGATGGGTCTGATCAACATGGTGGTACCGGATAGCGAACTGAACGATGCGACGCGATCCTATGCCCTCGAAATTGCACAGCGCGGTTCGCTCGCGCTCGCTTCAATCAAGTCCGCTTTCAACGCGCGTCACGGCGGTGTGAGCGGTTTGTCCCGCATGTCGCATGACATTCTGCTGCGCGGCTACCTTGAGTCCGACGAGCACGCTGAACTCGCATCGGCGTTTTCTGAGCGTCGTGAGCCGGACGCATCCAAGTTTGGTCATTGACCGCGCCTGTTCATCGACTTTCGGACGGACGTCATGCAAAACATATTGACGCTTCACAATCCCCAGAGGGCGCGGGAATACTATCTGACCGGCGTCTGGCAGCAGGAGACGCTCTACACGCTCGCACGTCGTCACGCCCGCGAGCAATCTTCGGCTTACGCGCTGCGGGACGCGACTCGACGGCTTACGTGGCGGGAGGTCACTGAGTGGGCCGATAGCGTCGCCGAAACGCTGCATCGGGGCGGTCTGCGATCGGGTGACCGCGTGGGTGTATGGCTTCCCAACGTAATCGAGACGGTTATTGTCTTTCTTGCATGCTCAAGAAATGGTTACGTCTGCGCACCGTCGTTGCATCAGAACTATACGGTAGAGGAAATAGCGATTCTGCTCGAGCGTATCCAGTGCAAGGCGCTCTTTGCGGAGCGGGACTACGGTGCGAATGGCCACGAGCAATCCATCTTCGACCGGACCAGATCGATCGCCGGGCTCCTCATGGTCTTTGATCGTCAGGCGGATCCCAATATTTCCGATGAACTCGCCTTCCCCGAAAGCACTCCTCCGGCGGTGCTGCACGCTCCGGATCTGGATGCGGACAAGATCGTATATCTCGCGTTTACATCTGGGACTACGGGCGTCCCCAAAGGCGTTATGCACAGTGACAACACGCTTCTCGCGAATGGTCGTGCGCTGGCGGCGGATTGGGCGCACTCCAGCAGTACGAGACTGCTGTCGCTAAGCCCGATGAGTCACCACATCGCGACAGTGGCAATTGAGCAGATGTTAGTAGCCGGTCTCGAGCTGATTATGAGTGATCCATCGAAAGGCGCCGCAGGCCTCGACTGGATAGTCGAAACCGAAGCGGATTACGTGATGGGGGTTCCTACTCATGCAATGGACGTTCTCGCTGACCTTAAAAAAAGAGGCCTCGCGAGGCTTGGAAACGTTAAGACCTTTTATATGGCGGGTTCAGCCATTCCGCGCGATGTTGCGCAGCGTTTCATGAGTTTGGGCGTTACTCCACAGAATGTATACGGTATGACGGAGAACGGATCACATAACTACACGCGGCCGAGTGACACCGCTGACACGATCGTTTCTACCTGTGGTCGTCCCTGCAACGGATACGAGATCAAACTCTGGAAGCAGGACGACATCGACGTCGAAGCAGAACCAGGTGAGATCGGGGAAATCGGCGGCCGGGGCGCCGTACTGATGCTTGGTTATTTCAATAATCAGGCTGCGACTGAAACGTCCTTTAATCGGCACGGCTGGTTCATGAGCGGCGATCTGGGGGTCCTGACCGAGGACGGATGTCTGCAGATCGTTGGCCGCAAGAAGGACCTGATCATCCGGGGAGGCCACAACATCTTTCCGGCGGGAATCGAGGAACTCGCGATGCGTCACGCTGACACTGAGCGTGCGGCTGCATTCCCGGTCTACGACGAGCGACTTGGGGAAAAGGTCTGTCTCGCCATCGTTGCCAAGCCGGGCACTTTTGTGAGCGCTGAATCGATGCTGGAGCATCTTGCGGCCGCGGGTTTGTCCAAATACGACATGCCAGAGTATTTCGCCTCCCTCGATGTGTTCCCACTCACTGCGAGCGGGAAAATCCTGAAGCGCGAGCTCGTGGATCTGGTAAGAGGCGGCGGACTTACCCCGCAGGCGGTACGGTACCGCGCGAAGACAACGGCAGGAGGTTGAAGTGTCAGTCATGCTTGATATCAACGACGGAATCGCCGTGGTGCGTCTAAACCGGCCCGATGCACTCAATGCGCTGAGCTTTACCGTTCTCAATGAGCTCTCGGATGTTTTCGATCAGGTTGGTCACTCCAAGGCAAGAGCGCTGGTTGTAACGGGAAGCGGCAGTAAGGCTTTCTGCGCAGGTGCAGACATCAAGGAGCTGATGGATCGAGACCTGATCGCCCAGCGTGATGGCGCCGTTTTGGGGCAAGCCACCTTTCTGAAGCTGGACAAGTTGCCGGTTCCGTCGGTCGCAGTTATCAACGGCTATGCATTCGGTGGTGGCCTTGAGCTCGCTATGGCCTGCACTTTCAGGGTTGCCATGCCCAACGCCAGGATGGGCTTGCCGGAGATAAAACTCGGGCTCATTCCGGGCTATGGTGGTACGCAACGGTTGCCGAGGCTGGTAGGTCAGGCCCGCGCACTCGAAATGGTGATGTCCGGCAAGACAATTGACGCAACGGAAGCAGAGCGGATTGGCTTGGTCAACCGGATTGTCGAAGGGGACGATCCTGTGGCAATCGGTCGCGAATTCGCGTCGCAGTTTACGGGTTACAGCCGATGCGTATCGCTGTTTGCGAAAGAGGCAGTACAACGCGCTGCCGAGGTCAATCTGGAAGAGGGCCTCAGGGTCGAGGCGGACCTGTCGACACTGGCATACCAGACTGCGGACGCCGCAGAAGGAATGAACGCATTCGTCGAAAAACGCAAACCAGTTTTCAAGGATGAGTAACATGAAACAAGGCTGCATCGTCGTTACCGGCGCAAGCAGAGGGATTGGCGCGGCAATCGCCGAAGCGCTGGCTCGCGACGGCTTTGTCATCGGATGTCTCTCCCGCTCAGGTGCACTTCCGAGCCGGGACATCTCTGAGCCCGAAATTCGTGCGCGCTTCATAACTGCCGGATGCGATGTGACGAGTTACGAGTCAGTCAAGCAGGCGATCGCGGAAGTGATGCATCAAACCGGATTGCCTCTGATTGGTCTGGTCAACAACGCGGGCCTACATCTGGATGGAGATGCGGAATCCCAGCCGATCGACGAGTTCGAGAAGGTCATGACGGCGAATGCTACTTCCGTATTCATGACCAGTCAGATTGCTTATCCGTACCTCAAAGAAAACGGTAGTGGAACCATCGTCAATATCGGATCGTTCTTTGACAAGCTTGGCGTCAAGCGCAATTCCGCCTACTGCGCGTCGAAGGCCGCTGTCGGTGCCATCTCGCGCTGTCTTGCTGTGGAATGGGCAAACCAGGGAATACGCGTTCACAACGTTGCGCCGGGTTACATCGCGACGGACCTGAACAAGGAGTCACTCCTGAACGGGCCACTTAGTCGGTTCCTCGCGAAGCGCATTCCTACTGGAGCGCCCGGCGACTCTGATGACGTCGCGCAATTGGTAAGGTTGCTCTTCACCGTCTCCGGAGGGTTCATGACTGGCGAGACGCTGTACCTGGACGGTGGTCAGGGAATGGCGCTTTAGGCAGCCATGAATTGGAACTGAAGTATCAAGGCGATATCAATAATGAATGTACTCGAAAGACTGGATGCAAGCGTCATTCTATCTGACGAAGAAAGAATGATCGTCGATAGCGTAAGGGCGCTGGCACGGGAGCAGATTGCGCCGAGAGCGGCAGAGTATGACCGGTCGGGAGCGTTTCCTTGGGACAACGTCAGGGCGATCAACGAGCTGGGTTTGAATGCGATGTTCATCCCGGAAGAATATGGCGGTGCACGGCTTTCGTTTACCTGCTACGCCGCATGCGTACGAGAGATCTCGGCGGCCTGCGCGTCAACGGGCATCATATGGGCAACCAACTTTCATGCCATCAAGCCAGTCGTGGAGTATGGGAGCGATGAACAGAAGAGCAGATTTCTGCCGCGAATCGCCGAAGGTGCTCTGGCGTCTCTCGCGATCACCGAGAATGGAGCAGGCTCCGACGCGACAGGTATGCGTACGACCTTTACGCCCGACGGCGACGATATCGTCATCAATGGGAGCAAGGTCTTTATCACCAACGGCGACGTTGCGGACTTGTATCTGCTTTTCGGCAAGTGGTCTGAAATCGACAACGGGAAGGATGCCATTTCCGTACTCGTCCTGGAAAAAGGAACTACGGGTCTCTCTGTCACCGGAACTGAACACAAGATGGGTACACGTGCATCAAGCACGGCGTCTCTCTCGTTCGACAACTGTCGTGTGCCACGAGCCAATCTGATCGGCCAGCCCGGCGATGGGCTTCGAATCCTTTTCGGATCGTTGAACAGATCACGTCCCAGTGTCGCTGCGCACGCGTTGGGCATCGCGCGTGCAGCCTTCGAAGACTCGGCGGCGTACATCAATGAACGGAAGCAGTCCGGTCGAAAGATCATCGATTTTCAAGGTATCCAGTTCATGCTCGCAGACATGGCGGCAGAGTTGGTGCTGTGCGAATCGCTGTTGTGGCAAGTCGCGAGCAGAGTGGATAGCGGAGAAACTGACTTCGGTATTGAGGCATCAATCCTCAAGATGCGCGCGTCAGATGCCGCTATGCGAATCTCGACCGACGCTGTGCAACTCCTTGGCGGTTATGGCTACTGCTCGGATTATCGCGTGGAGCGGCTAATGCGTGATGCCAAGATTACTCAAATCTGGGAGGGCACTAACCAGATTCATCGCCAGCTCATCGGTCGAAGCTTCATCGCAAAATAGGAGACGCAAATGACATCAATAAAAACTGTTGCCGTCGCGGGCGCCGGCACAATGGGTGCGGGCATTGCAATTGTCGCCGCGCGGGCCGGCTTCAAGACCTGGGTCTATGACACGCGAGAAGACGCGCTCGAACGCGCACGTGCGCAAACGAAGGCTTTCCTCGAGAAATCCGCGCAGCGCGGCAAGATCTCCGCGGACTCGATCCCTGAAATTATGGAGCGCTGGCAAGGCACTACGAAGCTGGAGGATCTTAAGGTCTGTGACCTGGTCATCGAGGCGGTGTTCGAGGACCTCCAGGTAAAGCATGATCTGTTTTCGCGATTGGATAAGGTCTGCCCACCTCATACACTCTTTGCGTCGAACACCTCGACGA
This sequence comes from Paraburkholderia fungorum, assembly GCF_046027605.1. GTDB lineage: Bacteria > Pseudomonadota > Gammaproteobacteria > Burkholderiales > Burkholderiaceae > Paraburkholderia > Paraburkholderia fungorum_F. The sequence continues at coordinate 17,671 of NZ_JAQQEF010000010.1, read as the reverse complement.
TTTCGATCACTGAGATCGCAGGCGGTTCGGGCCGGCCTGACCGGTTCGTCGGTATGCATTTTTGCCTGCCCGCGCAGCTGATGAAATTGATTGAAATGTCCGCTGGGCTCGCCACTAGCGACGACACGTTCGAGGAAGCCTGGCGTTTTGCACAAGCCATGGGTCAAACGCCAGTACGGACCCAGGATACCCCGGGATTCATTCTCAATTATTTCCTCATCCCATTTAACAACGATGCTATCCGGCTCGTCGAGCAGGGTGTTGCGGAGCCGGCTGATATCGACCTTGCAATCAAAACGGCATTGGGATACCCGATGGGACCACTTGAGTTGCTTGATCTGATCGGTATGGATACCCAGCGGCTGCTGTGTGCCGCGATGTACGGCCTGACCAATGAACCTCGTGCAGCGTGTCCGCCCTTGGTGCGTCGCATGATCGCGGCCGGACGGCTGGGCAAGAAATCGGGCCAGGGATTTCATTCCTATGGTGATACGAGGATGTTTGGAGCATGACGATGAGCTACCGAGTGATTAAATCAGGCGAAAGCCGCTCCTTCCCGTCGTCCCACCCTTTTCTTGAGAATGGAAGTGGTGGTCAGGCGATGGTGTTTGTCGGTGACGCTGCGGGCGCAGCGTTTATCGAGGCGGGAGAAGCAGCTCTTGACGTGCCGTTCGTCGCTATCGAGCTGGGCACGGAATGCCTCGGGCAACACACCGGTGAAGACTCCGGGAAGGAAGGTTCAAATGTGGTGGGCTTTGCTCGATTCCGCCTGGGTGACGCAGATCCGAGCAACCTGATCGAACTGGTTCGGCAGCCTGCGACAGATCCCGAAGCCATCGCCCTTGCCAAAGCGGCATTTGAGGCCGCGGGATTTCGCGTAGCGGTCTGCGGCGACTTCCCCGGACGCATCGTTGACCGACTGGTTCGTCCTTACTACAACGCCGCTTTGCGTCGACTCGACGAGAAGCTTGCCACGGCCGATGATCTGGACAAGACGCTGCGCCTTGGGCTTGGATACCCGGAAGGTCCCATTGCGTTGCTTAACCGGACGGGACTGCATCATCATTGCGCCGTCACAACAGCGCTGTATATGGCGCTTGGAGATTCGGCTTACGCGCCAGCGCGTCGGGCACAGGTGGCAAATCAGCGCGCCTCAGGAGCCGAATGATGAAAAGTCAGCCCCTGACTGGCGTGAAGGTGGTGGATTTCAGCACACTCTTGCCCGGTCCTATGTGCACGTTGCTGCTCGCCGAAGCGGGCGCGGAGGTCATCAAGGTTGAGAAGCCTGGCGTTGGCGACGACATGCGCTCTTACACCCCCAAGTCCGGTGATGACAGTGTCAATTTTGGCTTGCTTAACCGCGGAAAGCGATCCGTTGCTGTTGACCTGAAATCCGACACAGGTGTGAAATCGGTAATCTCGCTTGTTGCCGAAGCCGATATTGTGGTTGAGCAATTTCGGCCGGGCGTCATGAAAAGGTTGGGGCTGGGTTTCGAGACACTCAGAGAAGTCAACCCAAGGCTTATTTACTGTTCAATTACTGGCTATGGTCAGACTGGGCCCAAAGCAAACCGTGCCGCTCACGATCTGAACTACATGGCTGAAAGCGGTTTGCTAGGCTTGTCCCGTGGCAATGATGGCGCCCCGGTCCTTCCGCAAGTGCTGGTAGCCGACATCGCCGGCGGAGCGTATCCGGCGATGATGAACATTCTTCTCGCATTGCGTCAGCGCGATATCGACGGAAGGGGGCGGCATCTCGATGTGTCGATGTCGGACAATCTTTTTACGTTCGCTTATTGGGGCCTGGGCCAGGGTCTGACCGGAAATGGTTGGCCGCGTCCCGCGGGCGAACTCGTGACTGGCGGAACGGCGCGGTATCAGATCTATGAAGCGGGCGACGGTCAATATCTCGCCGCCGCGCCGCTCGAAGAAAAATTCTGGCGCAATTTTGTAAGTGCGATAGGTCTGCCTGAACTTGCCGCAGCAGAGGGCACGGAAGACGGAGTCAAAGAGAAAATCGCAACCGTCATTCGGCAGCAACCGGCAAATTTCTGGCTTGAGAAGTTCGCTGACATGGACACTTGCGTTGCACGTGTCGTTGATCTGAACGACGCGGCAGCGGATCCGCATTTTGAACATCGCGGGATCTTCGCGAAGAACGTGAAGCTGTCCGGAGGGGCGTCGATATCCGCTCTGCCTGTCCCAGTAGATCAACAGTTCCGCTCGCAGGAACAGACGATCGACGCGCCACGGTTGGACCAGCATCCCGTGTTCTTTCGACCCGAAGGGCAACGGGGTGCTGCCGAATGAAAGCCTTGATTGTTCGAAAATTCGGAGAGCCGGGAGAGACCGAGTTTGGTGACATCCCGGATCCGCTGGTCGGCGAGCACTCCGTGCTGCTGGACGTTCGATCAGCGGCTATTAACTATCCGGACCTCCTTGTCATCCGTGGTCGCTACCAGAACCTGCCGCCGTTACCATTTGCGCCCGGAAAGGACGCAGCTGGTGTCGTGCGTCAGGTGGGATCGGCGGTGCGCACTTTCAAGCCCGGTGACAGAGTCGTGGCCCACATGGAATACGGTGCATATGCGTCATGCGCGGCAGTTCCCGTGGGCAATTGTGTAACGTTGCCGCCATCCATTTCCTTTGATGATGCCGTTGCGATCGGCTTGCCATTTCAGACGGCCTTCTTTGCTCTGTGCGAGCGCGGCAGATTTGCTCCCGGTGATACGGTCCTGGTCACCGGCGCCAGCGGCGCAGTAGGTGCGGCCGCCTTGCAGTTGGTGCGCGCTCTTGGCGGAATTGCGATAGCTGCAGTCAACCGTCCCGAGCAGGCTGAGCAAGCCTTTATAGACGGAGCTTCGCACGTTGTTGACCTCTCAATGCCTGATATCCGGGAAAGTCTGCGGAAGCAGGTGCAAGATGCTATGGATGGGCGGGGAGCCGATATCGTGCTGGATGCGCTCGGTGGACACGTGTTCGGCGCCGCCCTTCGGGCCCTCACATGGGGCGGCAGGGCAGTGGTAATAGGGTTTGCTTCAGGTGAAATCCCCCAGATCAAGGTCAACTATCTCCTTGTAAAAAACATAGAGGTGTCGGGTGTCCAATGGAGTGACTATCGGGATCGTCAGCCGCAACGCGTGAGCGAAGTGCAGCACAAACTGCACGAGCTTTTCGAGGCCGGTAAAATAAACGCTCGCGTCGCTCTCAAGGTGCGGGTTGAAAACGCCACTCAGGCGCTAAGCGAAGTGGACAGGCGAGCTATCGCCGGTAGGGTCATCCTTACCTTCAAATAGTAGCTAGATAACGTAGATCACAAAATAAACTAGCACGACGAAATTAGACATCCTAATAACAAGACGCCAGGCAAAGTTTATTTATTGAGGGCGACGGTAGTCATCGGTTGAAGGGTGGGTCCGAAGAGAAATTAACTAGAAGAACGTCAGGAGACACGAAATGAAAACACAACATTGGTTTGGTATGAGCGCTGCCTTTAGAGCCACGATGACTTGTTCACTCGCAGCGGCAACAAGCATCTGTCAGGCATCCGATGCAGCGAAGGTAGAACCAGTTGACATTAATTCTGAAGGAAGAGGCGTTTTGAGCCCTTGTCTGAAAGCAGTTGTCAACTCGTGAAGAAGTAGCGCATTGCAAGGCGCCGGTGGTTTCGCAGCGGCGCGATGACGGACCACGGGCATTTCGGCTAAGCAGGCGGCGAGACCTGTTCCCGGATGTTTGGGTCGAATGAAAAAGCAGCATTGATTTGATAGACGAGAGTCCTGATCGAACCGATCGTGGGCGAAATCGATCTGCACATAGAACGTGTTAGAGCGTATAAAAAAATGGAGACTGTGATGAAAACGGCAAGCGTTGGTGGTATTGGGAACGTGACGAACGAACAGACCATTGAGGAGAGGCGAAAAAGTGCCATCAAAGGCGCGGTCTTCTCAGAATTTATCGACATGTTCGATATATACCTTCCGGTGATCATTCTCGCGCCGATGCAGGCATATTTCCTGCCAAAGAATGTGTCTGCAGGCCATCAGGTAATCCTAGAGTCGCTTGTGTTCATCATGACGCTTCTCGGGCGTCCACTAGGCGCATTGCTGTTTGGCCGCATTGCGGATCGGGTAGGAAGGCGAGCGGCGTCGATTACCTCTGTAAGCGGCTTTGCGGTTGCGACGTTCCTGATCGCCTTGATCCCCGGGTACCAGTCCATTGGGATCGCGTCTTACTGGATCCTTGTGATTCTGAGATTCGTCGACGGAATTTTTCTCGGCGGTGGATACACCGGGGCGTTGCCTCTTGCAATCGAGTATTCGAAGAAGGAGCAGCGAGGCTTGGTGGGCGGATTGATCCTTGCGGGATTTCCGGCTGCCTATGTCGCAATCAACCTTCTTGCGATGATCATGTTTGCTGTCTTCCCGATGGATGGTCCGCAATCCCTCTACGCCCAATGGGGTTGGCGAATTCCGTTTGTTCTTGGGGCTGCCATGGCCGCGCTCCTTGCCGTGTATTACATCCGCAAGGTGTCCGAGTCCCAGGTATGGAAAGGCAAATTATCGGGAAATCCGCAGACAGCTTCTGCTAGTCGGCTCGTCACGGGCCAGGCTCGACGCAATCTGGTGCAGGTCCTTTTGATGATGACCGGATTTTGGCTCACGCAGAACATCGTCGGGCTGTTTCTGCCCACTGGGGTGCTATTGAAGAGTCTGCATCTGACGCCGTTTGAGATGACGGGAACGTTGATGCTGGCATACGCGGTTCTTTGCCTCGGCTATATCGGCGCCGGTATGTTGGGGCAGCGATTCGGTCGCCGCAAGATGCTTTCTCTCATTGGTGCTGCGACAGCAACCGTCGGCGCAGCCCTCCTGTATTTCCTCATCGGAGCAACCGGTGTGGGCCTTCCAGTTATCGTGCTCGTTGTTTGCGCACTGGCGATTACAGTAAGTTCTGCGTGGGCGGTCATCGTTACTTACATCAATGAACGTTTCGCGACCGGTGTTCGAGCCACAGGCTTCGGAGTCGGTTACAGCCTCTCAGTCATCATTCCCTCGTTTTACGCGTTCTATATGAACTGGCTCGGCGCGCTCATGCCGATGCAATACACACCGGTCGCGTTACTCTGCATTGGCGGCGTCATCGCATGTATCGGTGCGCTGCTGGGGCCAGAGACTAAAGACGTTGATCTTTGAATGGGATTTTCGCTCAGTCATTACATCTTTGCTATTCAGCGGAGGCAGCGTCGGTCTTTCGGACGCCTTCCTTGGAGTTCGGAAGTTCGCCTTTGGAATGTTGCGATTGTTGGAGTTGAGAAATGAGAATCCTTGTAGCCCCGAAGCGAGTGGTCGACTACAACGTAAAAGTCCGGGTCAAGTCGGACGGCACGGGCGTCGACATCGCGAACGTGAAACTCCGAGAGTCAGATATGTCGACAATTCATCATGAACAACTACGGCGTCAAGCTGCCAGTCGTGCCAACGAGGAAGACGCCTCGTTGTGGCGGTGGTTTTGTGGCTTATACGATGAGGGCCGCATAAGATGGTGCAAGGCAGGCGAGGGTTGGCTGGTAAGCGTTGACCATAAGCACCTCGCGACGGAACAGGAGTTTGATACAGCGATCAGGGCCGCACGCCAACGTTACTTCTCTGGAGGTCGACAACGTTTGTCAAATTCCTAATGCCTTTTTAAGGGCGAAGAGGGGTCCAAGTCCCGTATCAAGAGCGGTCGCGGGCGATCGCGCGCAGACTGGGGCGATAGTGGTAGAAAAATTGATGGGTGCCTCGTCGGATCAGGCGTGTGTGGAAAAAAATCGACAGCGCCCTTTGTTGCTGCGAGTCTAACCCGACTTTCTTTAGCTAATGATTGAGGACACTATGGGTGCAACTTAAAGATGCCGTCGTCGTTGAGCGCACTGCCGACGGTAAAATCAAACTACATCAGACATTCAATCCGACAGCATCGGGTGTATTGAGAGGGGCGTCCCGAGCGCGGGAGCCGTGATATCTCATTTCGCGAGACTCGGAAACAGTGCCTGAAGACTCACCACAATCATCTGCATGGCGATTCGCTATGTTTCACAGACGGGCGCGTTTGCAACAGGAGCAGGAAGAGGGTGCAAGAACTAATCGTTGCTGAGCCGCGGATTGAAAAAGAGCAGCACAGGTTCTTCGCCGATACGGCCTGTCGCCATGCCGCTTTGTTTTTCCCTACCGTTTCAGATGGAAGAGAAAATGTTGCGTCATGCAAAAATCACGATCTGATTTCAGCGTGTCTTCTGCGCTTACCCCCTCCCTGCAGACGGAAGAACCTCAAGGTCCCGATCGGAGGCTTCTCTCGATGAGGCGCTCGAAGAAACCTTTCCGGCGAATGATCCTGTTGCCGTGGGAGGAGTGAGTCGCATCGAAACCGGAGCAATTATTCCAACCTCTGTCACGACTGACGGTTAGAAGCTTTACATTCGCCTTCGCTGACTTGACAGGCGCGCACCGATCGCCTTTGATGAATGGACAGCCAGCGTTGGGCTGACCACCAGGCAGGGAGTCGTACGTGTCAATCACCCGCCATCGCCGCTAGCACAATTAACGATCCCCACAACCGGGTAGGGCGCCAGCGGCTCGCCAACGTGACGGTTTAATTGCCGAAGTAGATCGACTTCATGCCGTCATTGGCAGCAGGGCGAACTGCGGGGGCACCCGATGCCGACGAGCCGCTCACGACGCCGCCGTAACCATTTGCTGCGCCGTTCTGTGCTGCCACCTTGGCTTCGGCAGCCTGAATCTGCGCCGGATAAGTGCTGTTGTCACCATCGCCGGGGTGATAACCAGCCTTTTCGAGCTGGACCAGTTCGGCGCGTACCTGTGCACGGGTGACAGGCGCATTCGATTGGGCGAACGACACGACCGGCGCAGCGAGCGCAGCGGCAACAACAACAGCTTGAATAAGGGACTTCATGATACTTACCTCGAGACTTTGTTTTGTCCTGCTACGAACAGCCCTGTTCGTAAATCAGTGACTACAGTCTAAGTAAGCATGCGCTTAAGATTAAGGCCGATGTCAGGAAGGGACTGTTGCTGAATACGGGTAAACGCTATGTATCGAGCCTGTCCGAAAACGAACGAGGCTGTGTGAAACGCATGTTGAATGAGGTTCTCAAGAAAATCGGCCCTTCAGATCGCGCTGTATTGGCTTGGCAGTGACTTGGGAAGGGTAAAAACGACACCCGAAAGCCAAAGGCAACGTGATCATCCTGCGGTATGCGGATGACATCGTTGTTGGCTTCGAGCACGAAGCCGACGCGCGGCGCTTCTGGGACGCGATGCGATCGAGGCTGGAAGAGTTCTCGCTTGAGCTACATCCGGACAAGACGAGGCTGCTGGAGTTCGGCCGCTATGCAGCGGCCAACCGCCTGAGTCGGGGTCTTGGCCGACCGAAGACCTTCACCTTCCTGGGTTTCATCTTTATCTGCGGCAGATCTCGTCGCGGGGCTTTCCAATTGCAGCGGAAGACCGAGGGGATCGCATGCGGGCGAGACTCGGGCAGATCAAGGAGGCGCTGCGGAAGCGCATGCACGAACCGATTCCAGTGCAAGGGCAATGGCTCAGGCAGGTGGTTCGCGGATACTTCGCGTATCACGCGGTGCCTACCAACTCGCGGGCACTCGTCGCATTCCGACATCACGTCACCGATCTATGGCGGCGCATGCTCCGGCGCGCAGTCAAAAGGACGCCATGACGTGGGAGCGAATGAGACGAATCGCCAATGCCTGGCTTCCGCCCCCTCGAATCCTTCATCCGTGGCCTGATCGGCGCTTCGCCGTCAAACACCCGAGGTAGGAGCCCGGTGCCCGAATTGGGCACGCCGGGATCTGTGCGGGGGTGCTCAGTAATGGGCATCCCTACCGCAATCCTCGGTCGCGTGCCGCCGTCGCCGTCAAGCAGTGATCGGAGAAGCCGTCAGTCAAATGTGGCTAACACGCACGGGACGGACCATACTTCAAGCGTGATGCCTTCCTCTCACCGCCTGACAGGAGAGTGCTGCCATGAAGCTATTTACCATTGCTATCCTGGCGGTCGTGCTCGCCGGATGCGCCGCGAACCAAGGTATGTCAAACAATGCGCCGGCGGCGCGCACGGAAAGCTGTAAGGTCACGTCAGATCAGGAGATTGCGGCGTTGTTCGAGCGATGGAATCAGTCGCTGCAAACCGGTGATCCGCACAAGGTCGTCGCCAACTATGCGGAGCGGTCCATTCTTCTTCCAACGGTATCCAACAAGCCGCGCTTGACGGTGGCGGACAAGGAGGACTATTTCTATTATTTTCTACAGGATCGTCCATCGGGAAAGATTGACTTCCGCTACATTGAACTGGGGTGCAATTCCGCCGTGGATGCCGGGCTTTACACATTCACCTTCGCAAGAACTGGAGTGGTTGTTAAGGCTCGTTACACCTACACCTATCACTGGGATGGGGCGCAATGGCTAATTACAAGTCATCACTCATCGGTCATGCCGGAGAAGCCGTAGCAGGGGCAAACCTTCAGTTCCCGCGGTTAGCCTGCGGCTATGCCGAACCCATTGATATTCCTCCCTTCCGGATGACTATGTATATCGGGTCGTCAGCGGAAGTCGTTGCACTGGGAACGCGGGCGCACCACAGAGTTGCTTCGGCGCAGTATCCAACGACCGCAATGAACGACGAGTTGCCGATCCACGCGAAAGGATAAATGGCCGCTGTCGCCCGAACGGCCTGTGGGGCAAGGCTCACCCGAACGGCAGTTGCGGTCGACCCCGGTCCCATGCCTCGGTCGGAAGCTGACATTCGGGCTCTGTCTCGCTAAGGCGATCATGTAAATTCGGCACCCGAAATTGAGACGACTACGATGGCCATGATGGGCAAGACGCCGCGCAAAACATTATCCCAGGGATCGCGAAAGTGCTGAAGCGACTGCACTATCCGTTCGATGTGATCCTGTTGTGTGTGCGCTGGTGCGTGGCCTACTCGCTAAGCCTTCGCAATCTCGAAGAGATGATGGCTGAGCGCGGCTTTGAGGTTGATCATTCGAGCGTGCATCGCTGGGTCATCAAGCTCGTACCGTTGTTCGAGAAGGCCTTTCGCAAGCACAAACATCCGGTCGGTAAGAGCTGGAGGATGGATGAAACCTACGTCAAGGTGCGTGGCCAGTGGAAGTACCTGTATCGCGCAGTGAACAAGGCCGGCAGTACGGTCGATTTCCTGTTGCGGGCGCATCGCGACAAGGCTGCCGCGCGCCGCTACTTCGAGAAGGCCATCGATCGGAACGGCGCTCCTGAGACCGTGACCATGGATAAAAGCGGGGCCAATCTGGCGGCCTTGCAGGCCATCAACGCTGAACGGGAAACGCCCATCAGGGTCCGACAGGTCAAGTATCTGAACAATGTCGTCGAACAGGATCATCGTGCCATCAAACGTATTGTCAAGCCGATGATGGGCTTCAAGGATTTTCGCTGCGCCCGGATTATCCTGGCAGGCATAGAAGTCATGCATATGATCCGGAAAGGGCAAATGCGAGACGATGGCATCGCCCGAAATCCTGCTGAGCAATTCTATTCTATTGTGATGTAAGCAGTCCTTTTCATATCCGAACTGGCTCGACGTGCCCTTCTTATCGCGACACAACCTCAATGCGTCCGCGTCGCGTTTTTACACAACCTGGACCCTTTATTCCCCGATCGAAGGGCCGCTTTTAGACCCGTATGGAGCGTTTTCAGGCATGTCCTGACGGTCAGATGCACTTGACCAGAATGACATTCGCAAAGCAAGTTTCGCCCTGTATGAAACGAGGCGGCCCGGGGCCGCCGGTTTAATGTAACGCGCCCGCTGCCTCACCCGTTCCCATGCGGCCACGCATCGAAAGCTGGATCGCGAATACACCCGCCAGCGAGACACATGCGGGCACGGCCGCAGCCAGGAAAAGCGACGCCGACGACCACTGCAGATGCATCAGCGTGCCGCCGAGCACCGGACCGACAACCGATCCGATTCGCCCGATCCCGAGACTCCAGCCGATGCCGGTCGATCGCAAAGCCGTCGGGTAGTAGGTGGCGGCGAGCGCATTGAGTGCGGGCTGTCCGCCGATGATCGAAAAGCCCGTCAGGAAGATTGACAGGAACAACGCACCGACGGAGACAAGCACAGTCGGATTTCCGATCGCGGCAATCGTCACGATCGCAAGCATGAAGGTTGTGATAAGGACACGCGTGAAGCCGATGCGGTCAATGATACGGCCCAGCGCAAGCGTGCCGATCACGCCACCACCCCAAAGGGCCGTACCCGCGTAGACCGCAACCGAAGTCGTATAGCCTGCTTCGCGCACCACCGTCGGCAGCCAGTTCGACAGAAAATACATGTCGAGCAGATTGGCAAAATTGACGATCCACAGCAGTAACGTCACGCGCGCTCTCCCGTCCTTGAACAATTCTATGAACGGCACGCCGCGCGGTTTCTCTTCGGCGACTTCGAACACGTGACCTGCGGGAATGGCTACAGCCGGCGCAATCCTCGCGAGGCTTCGGCGAATATGCTCAGCGTCGCCCTTGCGGAAAATCAGGAACTGGATCGACTCCGGCAGCGCCAGCCACATCAGCATGCCGAGTACGAACGGGATCGCGCCGCCGACAAAAAACACCGCACGCCAACCGAAATGCGGGATCAACGACGCCGTGATGAGCCCCCCTATGACACCGCCGATCGTAAAGCCACAGGACACGATCATCATCAGCGTCACGCGGATCCGGCGCGGACTGTATTCTCCAGCCAGCGCCATCGCGTTCGGCATGATGCAGCCAAGCCCCAGCCCTGCGGCAAAGCGCCAGCCGACCAGTTCCGCGATCGAATGCGAAAATCCCGTCGCGAACATGCAGATCGAGAAGAAGAATGTGGCCGCAATCAGCACAGGTCGGCGCCCGACCCGATCCGCAAGCGTGCTGAACGCAAGGGAACCAACCAGCATACCAAGCAGCCCGGCGCCAAACACGGGCGACAATGTCTCCTTGGCAATTCCCCACTCGCGGATCACAACGGGCGCGACGTAACCCATCGCTTGGACGTCGAATCCGTCCATGACAAGGCATAACGCACAGAGCGTCACGATCATTAACTGATAGATGCCGAAGCGACCGTCGTCAATCAACTCGCTGACGTTAAGTTTGTTGCTCATGGATGTCTCCTGGTGAGCCGGCCGCTCTTGTTCACGACCTGTTCGTTCTGGCGGCTCGGCAGTAAATACAAAAGAAATGTTTTCAAAGTTCCAGCACGAGCTTCCTGCCTGCCGCGCGGGAACAGCAGGTCATCATTCGGGTATTGGATTGCCGCTCGCCTTTGGTTAACACCACGTCACGATGATCAACTTGGCCGGCGAGCACACGAACTTCGCACGACCCGCATAAGCCTTCTTCGCAATCGCTCTGCACATCGACGTTCGCCTTGCGCAGCGCCTCGAGCAGTGTCTGATCGGCGGGAACCACCACAACGAGTCCGGAATCCTTCAACTCCACTTCGAACGCGTGTTCGTTAGCGGGATCGAGCGCGCCGAGCTTCGATTCAAAATGCTCGACCTTTAGCGAGTCATCGGGCCAGGTGGCGCTCGCTTCCTGCAGGGCGTCGAGCATGCGAACGGGTCCACATGCATACACCTGTGTGCCGTTTTCCACGTTCAGTGCAGTGAAATCGTTACGCTTGCCTTCATCCGACACGTACACGCGAAGCCGTTCACCATGAAGCTCGGCAAGCTCCGGTAGCAAAGCCATCGAGGCCCGCGTGCGTCCGCTGAAATGAACTTCATAGTCGATGCCAAGCGTTCTGGCGCGTCGCGCCATGGCACTGATGGGCGTGATGCCGATGCCGCCCGCGATCAGGATTAGCCTCTTCGCTGATTCGTCGAGTCGGAAATGATTGCGCGGTCCGCGAATTCTTAACTGCGCATCGACCTTGACGTTATCGTGCATCCACGCCGAACCGCCCCGGCTTTCCTTCTCCCTGAGCACTGCGATTTCGAACGCTCCTGCAACACCGGGGTCCCCGCAAAGCGAGTACTGGCGCGAGATACCCGTAGCACCACATTCAACGTCGACGTGCGAACCCGCCGTCCAGCGCGGCAGCGGCCGCTCATCCGGCGATGCGAACCTGACACGGACGATATCGGGCGTCACGCGGGACACCGACGTGACGATGACCGGCCGGCTGAGCGCGTGTGCCGACGGCTCGCCGATGCGTACCGCGGTACGCGGCTTAAGCACTGAAGCGTCGTGGCGCTCGGGATTCATCGCCGGGTCCCATTCGACAAGCAGATGCTCCGGGCCGCGGAACGACGTGTTGGGCACATACGAGAAGCGCTGTGCAGAGAGCCGCATGTGCGGAAGCCGACGCGTGAACTCCTCGAGGAAGATCTGCATCTCCATGCGGGCGAGGTTCTTCCCCATGCATTGATGCGACCCGTAGCCGAACGTCAACTGGTCGCTGGCGTTCTCGCGACGGATATCGAACAGATCGGCATCGGCAAACTGATGTTCGTCGTGATTCGCTGACGACGTGACGATCAGCAGCTTCGATCCCGCAGGAATGTCGATGCCGCCCATGGTCACGTCGCGTGTTGCAAGACGCCGCCATGCTGCGACCGAACCGTTGTGCCGCAAGCACTCTTCCACTGCATTCGGAATCAGACCTGGGTCTTCGCAGATATCGCGCCATGCCTGAGGATGCTCGAGCAGCAGCTTCATGGCGTTCGCAGTTGCGTTCGCTGTGGTTTCGTGCGCGGCCACAATGCCGGCCATCATCATCGAATGCAGGTATGAGTCGGTTACGACTTCGGGCAGCTCTCTCTGCTTGCGAATGCCGTATTGCATCCAGCCAGGGCCGTCCGGATCCTGACGCATCTTGTCGAGCACCTTGCCGGCGAACTGCCAGAACTTGCCGACCGCATGCGCGACTTCGACTTGCTCTCCGGGCTTGGGGCGCCCCCAGGTGTTGACCGTGTGCGCGATGGAGTATTCGCGCAGTGTGTCCATGTCTTCTTCGGGCACGCCGAGGAAATGCAACGCGACGGTCAGCGGCACTTCCCAGAGCATCTGGTCAACAAGGTCCGCCTTGCCGTCGTCGATGAAACGGTCGACGTACTCGCGCGCCAGTTGCCGCACCATCGGCTCGTGATGCCTGAGCGCCTCGGGCGTGAAGGGATCCATCAGCGCGCGCCGACGCGGCATGTGCGCCGGTTCATCTTCGTTCACCAGCGTCCGGTTCATTGCGTAACCGTACGAGGCCAGCACACCGTTCGCTTCGGGGCCGGTCGGCGTGATCTTTTCGAGCGCGATCGAGGGACTGAACGTGAGGTTGTCGCGGAAGATCGCCTTGATGTCGTCGTAACGGGTGACCACCCAGTAGCCGAGCTTCGGGCTGTAGAACACCGGCTCCTGTTCGCGTGCCCAGCGCACGTACTCCGGCGGGTCCTGCTGATAGCCATCTTCGAACGGATCGAACTCCGCGGCCCGCTGACTGACAGGGCAACCCGACCCCGTGCGGCTGGGGTTAGTTCGCGCGCCATGGTGAAAGGGACAGGCGGAGCCACGCTCCGTGGAAAGGGTCTCGCTCATCTGAGTCTCCGGATGTAAGATCGATTTGCGTAACTATAATACGCATTGCGTAAATTGCCGTCAGGGTTTACGAGATGATCCGTTGCCACAAGGCGCGCCCCGTTAAAATGCAACCATGAAAAAAAGCTCAGTTATCACGCCGGCCGAGACGACAGCAGCCGCCGCACCGGAGCGCGGACGCCGCCAGCGGGTGCAATCCGCAACGACTGCGGTGGTCTTGCTGAAAGGCCTGGCCACTCTCGGGGGACGCGCGTCGCTGACGGCGCTCGCAGCCTACGTCGACGAGAGTCCGGCGAAGGTGCATCGCTATTTGGTCAGCCTGATGGAAGAATCTCTGGTCGCGCAGGAGTCGCTCACCCAGTTGTATGTGCTGGGGACGGAATGTCTCGCGATCGGACTCGCTGCGATGCGGATGGTCGACCCAATCCGGGTGGCCGAGCCGTCACTGGTGCTGCTGAGGGAAAGTCTTGAGGTCACCTGTTTCGTCGCGGTGATGGGTAACCGGGGTCCAACGATCGTGCGTTTTGAGGAGCCTGGCCTGCCGGTGACGGTCAACGTCCGAGTCGGCTCCGTAATGTCGGTGCTGTGGTCTGCGACGGGCCGGGTCTTTCTGGGGATGCTGGACGAGTCCCGCGTCCGGGCAATGGCGGAAGACGAACTGGCGCACGCTCCAGCCGACCTACGAGGCCAGCTCGACGCCAACGATCCTGTCGGGCGGCTCAGAGCCGAAGTCCAGGCTGCGCAATGTGCAACGGTCAAAGACACCAACCTGAAAGGAATCAGCGCGGTCGCTGCGCCGCTCTTCGACTTCAACGGCCGGCTGTGCGGAACGCTGACGGCGCTCGGCGCAACGGGAGGATTCGACTCATCGATCGATGGGCCAATCGCTGCGGCCGTGCGGCGCGAGGCACAAGCGATCAGCGCCAGACTTGGCTATGTCGCCGAAACTCCGGCAGCGTAGAGGACAGATCTCAACCGCTGGGGCAAGCCTCAGAAATTTGCCGCACGCCCTGAGACCGCCGCCCGCACCCGCTCGCTGAGCGCTTCGAAGAGTGGCTGTCATGCCGCACTCAGCCTCTTGGAATATCTTCGGCTGCACGCAAGTGGCATACATGGTCCGCGTAAATTCAGCATCCCAATGTCGTACATCCGGGGATGTATCGTTACAGTTTGTTCGGCAGGCGTAGACCAAGCGCATGGAGGGGTTGTCGTACTTTCCATGCAAAATCTGGCGGTAGCCGCGCGCAGAGCCGCTTGAAGCAAGGCTCGGCCGTTTGATAACTTTCGCGCAATCAGCGAATTTGCAGCGGGTGCCATGCTGGGTGCTTCCGGTCTGAGGTCGGGAGTTCGTCATGCGTGCAGCCGAACTGGTGACATTGAACATGCGCGAACTGGACAGACTGAAGGTCATTCAGGCGATCGTCGAGATGGGACTGAAGCCCGGGCGGGCTGCTGGGCGGCTCTGGCTGAGCGTGCGCAAGGTCAATCGATATTTTTTTACTCTCCGCCCTCGCGAACCGGTAGCACGGTCTTGTACTGGACGCGCCGCAAGGTGATCGACGTGCTGACGTCGCGGACACCCTCGATGGTCGCGAGCCGTGTCATCACGAATCGCTCGATTCCCGCCATGTCGCTGGCCACCACCCGCACGATGTAATCGAACGCGCCCGTCATCAGATAGCACTCCATCACCTCCTCGCAACCCAGCAGGGCGCGCTCGAAAGCAGCCAGCTTTGCCGCGGATTTTTCCATTGCGACCGATACGTAGGCGGTGACTGGAAATCCAACCTTCTCCTGGTCCAGAAGCGACACATATTTTGTAATGACGCCCGCCTCTTCGAGCAGACGAATGCGCCGGTAGAACGGCGAAAGCGAAATGCCCAGCGATTCAGCGAGGTCCGCAGCCTTGACATGAGCGTCCCGCTGTAGCGCCTGCAAGATGTCAATGTCGATCCGGTCCAATTTCATTGGCTCATCGTCTCAAATAAACACGAAAATGTGCCTAACGTTGCCACACAGGGTTAATTCATTGGCTAATTTTGGCACGTACGACCGGCGCAGACTAGCTAGAATTTTTCACACGACATGTCGTGTCCTGTCGCAGCAGCGCAGCGATACCAGGTTCAGAAGTGAGCCCCTCACCCGCGCTTCCCGCTTGCTGATATACGAGGCAAACGGGGCCGATCTGAAACGAGCAGAGAATGCAATTGAAAGGAGCAAACGTGACTTTTTCTAAAGGACAACTGGCTGGCAAAGTGGCGCTCGTGACCGGCGGCTCTCGCGGGATAGGCGCGGCCATCGCAAGACGGCTCGCACGCGATGGCGCGGCCGTGTCGATAACCTATTCGAACTCGAGTGCCGACGCGGATCGCGTCATCGAGGACATCGAACGCGCCGGGGGACGGGGCGTGCCAATTCGCGCGGATTGTGCCGACGCGGAAGCGGTAAAAGCCGCGGTCGGATCGACCTCGAAACGCTTCGGAGGACTGGATATTCTCGTGAACAACGCGGCGATGTTCCGCCGCGGCCTGATCGACGACTTCCCACTGGAAGATATCGACCGGATGCTGGCCATCAACGTGAGGAGCCTGCTTGTCGCCATTCAGGAATCGCTCCGTTTCATGGAAAAAGGCGGGAGGATTATCAATATCGGCAGCATCAGCAGCGACTACATGCCGATTTCGGGCGTGTCCGTCTACGCCGCGACGAAAGGTGCTGTAACCAGCATGACGCGGGCGCTGGCAAGGGATCTTGGCACTCGGGAAATTACGATCAATAACGTCCAGCCCGGACGGATCGATACGGTGATGAACCCAGCTAACGGTCCGATGGCCGACCAGATCCGGGGCTCAATTGCGTTGGGCCGGTACGGATCAGGCGACGATATTGCGGGACTTGTCGCCTGGCTGGCAAGCCCCGACGCGGCGTTCATAACGGGCACCAGTCTGAAGGTCGATGGTGGCACAAGTGCTTGACTGATGGCTTCGGGCCGACTTGCGGCGGGGCCTATACGCGGAACTCTCCTCCCGTGCCCGCGGTCTAGCACGACTGTGCCTCAACAATGTTGCGCCCCAGGAACATGACGAACCGATGGAATGCCTTGATCGGTTCAAGCGTTGTTACGCAGCACTCGTTGCGACGGAGCGAGCCTGCCGCACGGAACTCAATACCTTTACCTGATCAAACATGCCATTCATCGAAATTGAAGGAAGGCCGCTCCACTATCAGACGCGCGGCACGGGATTCCCGGTACTGCTGGGGCACAGCTACTTGTGGGATTCGTCAATGTGGGCGCCGCAAATCGACGCGTTGTCTCGCCACTATCAGGTCATCGTTCCGGACCTTTGGGGCCACGGGCAATCCGGGCGGCTCCCGGAGAATACGCATTCGCTTGGCGATTTGGCCACACATGCGGGCCGCCTTCTGGATGCCCTGGGTATCGGACAATGCGCGATAGTCGGCTTGTCGGTTGGCGGAATGTGGGGGTCCGAACTCGCGTTGCGCGAACCGGGCCGTGTCAAGTGCCTCGTCCTGATGGATACCGACAGGAGCGCCGAACCTGATGCGACGCTCAAGCAATATTCCCAGATGTTCAACGCGATCGAATCGCTTGGCAGCATCCCCGCACCGATGATCGACGTCATCGTGCCTTTGTTTTTCCGCCGGGGCGCAACGCTGGACGGTGAAGTGCACGCAAGGTTTCGAAAAGCGCTGGCGGGATTCTCTGCGGACCAGTTGCGACGGTCGGTTATACCGTTGGGCCGGTTAATTTTCGGGCGGTCCGACGCGCTTGCCAGTCTTGCCGGTCTTGATGCCGCCAGTACGCTGATCATGTGCGGCGAACTCGACATTCCGCGCCCGCCAACGGAAATGGCACGGATGGCTGCGGTGATTGGCTGCCGGCAAATGCTAATACCCGACGCCGGCCACATCTCAAACCTTGAAAATCAGTCCTTCGTCACTGACACATTACTTGCGTGGCTTGGCCAGCATGTAGCGTAGGGTGAATACGACATTCGACGCGCTCGCGTGCTCAATGACTCGGAC
>NZ_JAQQEF010000001.1:0-773681 GCF_046027605.1 Paraburkholderia fungorum | reverse complement strand
TAGGACTGCGCTGGGGGAGCGCTGTAATACGGATCGTCTTCGAGCGGAAACGTCACTATCATGAAGCGGGGATTCCTTGATGAAAAAAGTCAGGCCGTGCTAGCCGGGCACACGCCTTAACCGGAAAACGGGGAAAATTCCGGGGTGAACGTGCGTTGCCGGAACGCTGCGCGCAGATCCAGCGAGTTATTGATCCAGCCCAATCAGGCCGAACACCGCGCCACCGCCGCCCAGATCCGCCTGAACGCCGTGCATCGTTGCGTAGCCCTCATCGACCATTCGCTCATTGAGCAATTCCCCGACACGCGACCGGACAGGACCCCTCGAGTCAGCTGCTTTCTCCTTTGTCGACTCAATACGCGCTTGCGCCGGATTACGGCATCCAAACAGGCTGATTATCCGCATTCGATTGACTGATGGCGATGGAGTTGGATCGTAAATTACAGGTTAATAACACGAAGAATAACCTGCCGTCCATTAAAACAGATATATATCGAGCTTGATTGCCCTGCATTTTTTAATGAGATAAAAATATTTAGAGCAATCATTCCACGACAAACCCGGCCGGGATGGCAACCTTGCTGAATCATTAATATTCATTAAAATCAATGCATTAAATCATCTCCAAATAGCTTGGGATGGAAGCAGAAAATAGCGTTCAAAGACACAAATTGACAATCACAGACAATTTTTAACCACACCAATCATTGACACAATATTTGCGAGTTGGTGATAATCCATCGCCTGAGAAACCTCGATGAAATTCGCGCAATAGAAGCGCGCAACATTAACCGATATATTTCGATTAATGTGACTATGTCTGCCCGGCCGCGCAACAAAGAGATCCACTGCGGCATTGCTGCACTGGGCGAATTAGCTGTATCGGCACGAATAAACGAAATACAAACACGCTATGACGATTTCGGCAGGCACTATTCGGCAATCCTGGGGCTACGCCTAGGAAGCAAGAGCGGCTAGTCAGTGCACTAGAGCGTGTTGGGCACTTTGGATAATCGGTCCAACATGCACGTGCATGAGGATGGCGAAGACGATGAAGTGCAGGCCTGCCAAGGTTTCAGGCAGGCGCTTTCGCATGTGGATGCAACGTGCGTCCATCCTGGATAACCGCGCTGGGCTGGGCTGACGCTTTTGCGCCGCGCGCAGCATCGAACGCAAATCGTTGACCGTCGCCTCGAAGCAACCTGCGTTCAGCCATCGTTGCGTTTGCTGGTAGACCAGTTCCCACAGCGAAATTTACGCTGCTGAAGCGATATCACGCCGGAACGGCTGACAATTCCGAAGGCGCGTATTTCGAGGTCGCAAGGACTTCGGCGGGAACGGGAACGTGCGCGCGCCGCACCAACGCGCCGCTGCGGAACATCAGCAGATCGCCCGGCTCGCAGGCGGTCCAGACTTCATCGGTGAGCGGCGTGGTAGCGATCACCGCCGTGCGATCGGCCGGCGTGCCACGCTCGGAGAAATCCACCGTCAGGTCACCGTCGACGAGACGCGCGCTCGAAAACGGCCAGTGACGTATCACGTACGACAACCGCGTCGAGCAATACGCGAATTGCGCTTTGCCGTTCGAGAGCACGAAGTTGAAAATGCCATACGGGTTCAGCGTGCGCGTCGCCTGTTCGATCACGTCGAAGGCGGCGTCGATGTCGTCCACGTCCGCGTCCGCCTGAGTGGCGAAATGCGCGTAGAGGCGATTCATGATGAAGCAGAATGCCGCTTCGCTATCGGTCGTGCCGACCGGTGCATACGGACCGGCCTCGGGTTCGCCGAGCGGTTGCAGGTCGCCGTTATGCGCGAACACCCATTGCTGGCCGCGCAGCTCGCGCATGAACGGGTGGCAGTTCTCCACGCGTGCGCCGCCTTGCGTGGCCTTGCGAATATGCGCGACGACATTGCGCGACTTGATCGGATAGCTCTTCAGAAACTGCGCCACCGGCGACTGATACGCGGGCTTTTCATCGACGAACACGCGGCACGCGCGATCTTCGTAGAACGCCACGCCCCAGCCGTCGACATGATGGTCGGTGAGCCCGCCACGTGCGGCAAACCCCGTCAGCGAGAAACTGACGTCGGTGGGTTCGGCGCAGCTGAGGGCGAGCAATTGGCACATGTTCGCAGACTAGCGTGTTTCCAGCGCCGCCGTTATAGCGAATCATGCTTTGCAAATCACCTGCGCATGCACCCGCGCACGGGCTCCCGAAAAACCTCACCTTTGCGCGCGGCCGCCCTGCTTGCCGTGTTTAGCTCGCCAGCTTACGGAACGTTTCCAGCACCGCTTCGCCCTTGAACGGCTTGACGATCCAGCCTTTCACGCCGGCCGCCTTGCCACGCTCTTTCATCGCCGGGCTGCTCTCGGTCGTCAGCATGATCACGTTGACGCTCGTGTTCGCGAGTTCGCCGCGGATCTTCTCGACCATCGTCAGGCCGTCCATGTTCGGCATGTTGACGTCGCTGATCACCAGCTTGATGCCGGGGCTGGCCTTCAGCTTGGCGAGGCCGTCCTTGCCGTCTACAGCCGTGTCGACGTCCAGACCGTTCTTCTTCAGAAAGCCGGCCACTTCGTCGCGCACCGTGCTCGAATCATCCACCACGAGAATTTTCGACATGTTTTTTCCTATGACAACATTCAGAACAGATCCAGTTCACCCGCTTCGACCATTGCGCCGACGTCGTCGTTGACTTCCTTGAAGTCCTCCGGCGACCAGCTCAGGCTGAACACGAAACGTTGATACAACTTGACCGAGCGGCCCGAATGCGGGTCCGTCAGCGAGTACATGAAACACAGCTGCGGATTGCCGCTGCCGAACGAGATGTACTTATGCTTGTGATTCACCAGCAGCGGCACCTGCACCTGGCTGCGCAGCGATGCATCCGCGTCGCCGACATAGCGGTTCCTGAACGAACCCCAAATCAGATTCGTCACTTCGCCAAGCACGCTATTCAGATCGCGGAAGTCCGCTTCGCCGTCCTTCGGCTGGTCGATCATCTGGTAACGGTCGAGCAAGTCGAGAATCGGCGCTTCTTCGGCCTGCATCATCATGTAGCCGCGGCACCACGCGCTTTCCAGCGGAATCAGGCTTAACACCTCGCCGAAGATGATCCGGTCACGCACGATATAAGGCGTGTCGCTCGTGATGGTCAGGTCTTTGAAGACGTCGCCGAGAATCGCCTGGGTCAGGTCGGAGATGCCGCGCACCAGCGCGTTCGGGTAATCCAGGCTGAAGATGTATTCGTCGATCACCCGGCGCAACGGCGCCATATCGTGCGCGACGTAGGCGGCACAGATCACGCGGCGCAGGCTCTCCGGCAAACTGTCGACGCCCGGATCGCGGTCCCGCCGCATGATGATCGGCAGCTCGGGACGCACCGCGTTGATCCTGATCGCGATCTCGGCGCTGGCCTCAGGCGAGCCGCCGTAACCTTCCGCGAACAGCACCGCGCCCAGATCGATATTCGAGCGCAATACCGACTGCAAGCGGTTCTTGCCAACTTTCACACCGACCAGATTGTTCTCGTCGCAGAAGCGCTTCAATGCGTCTTTATGTATCGGACAATCGTCCAGCACCAGCACCTTGCTGACCGGCTTATTGATGTTCATGTCGCGTCCCCGCTCTTTGCGGATATCAATTCGATGATCAAAACAACTCAAGCTCACCGCTGGTTTCTTCGACAACACTCGTGTCCGCCACGAAGTCGATCGGCGCGTGGGCGCAGACGCAAACCGTCGCGGCGAGTTGCACCGAGCCGTTAAGCGTGACCGAATACGACGATAGAAACGCCGGCTTCAATTCCCGCAGATGCGGCAGGCAACGCGCGCTCAGCACATAAGGCGTCGACATGCCGAGGTCCGGAAAATAACGCAGCAGTTCCTGATTCATCGCGCCGCTGCACAGATTGCAGATTTCCAGAAAGACTTCCTGAAACGGCTGCTCGTTGGCCTCTTTCAGATAGTAGTTGCGAGTGTTGTCGGTTTCGTCGAAGTGAAGGATCAGCAGCATTCTGAACACGATCGACGAGATGGTCAGCACGACCACCTGAGTGTCCTTCGTTGCGCCCAGGCCGGCTTCGTCGAGCGGCACGATCTCGCAGGTATCGGCACCATTCATCGGCAAACGCGCCTGCGCCGCCTTGCGAAAAATGCGATCGAAGCTGTCCTTCGCGTTGCCCGAGATCACGCCGGCACCTGGTGCAGTTTCGCCTGAAACTGATTGGCCAGCGACTCGACCGTGGCAAGCGACGCCGCGATCATCTTGCCGCCCGCCTGAATGTCCTGGAACGTGGAGGTCGTGGTCAGATCGTTGCGGTGCAGGCTGTCGCGATAGCTCTTCGACAATTCCTCGGACCGCGCCGCAAGCGCCCGGACCTCGCTTGCCACCACCGCGAAACCGCGTCCGGCCGATCCGGCGCGCGCGGCTTCGATCGACGCATTCAGCGAAACGATCACCACATGCCGAACGATCGAGGACAGCTCCTGATTCTTCGCGTGCATGTCGTGGTTCTGCGTCATCAGCGAGATCATCTGCTCGTGCCAACGCTCGAAGGTTGCGCCGAGACCTTTCAGGCGCGCGGCTTCGCCGGCGATCTGATGCGCCTGATACGCCCACTGGTCTTTATCGTCGGTCGCTGCTTTCAGCGTTGCGCGAAGCTCGTCAAGACTGGTCGATTGCTGCATCAGTTCTTCGCGCAATTGCGTGGCCAATGCTTCCATATCTTGCGCGGCCTGTTCGCGTTCGCGGATCGCTTCATCCTGCTCGGCGCGTTCCTCCGACAACGCCTTGATCCTGGCATCGGCATCGGCGCGCAGGCGCGCCGTCAGCTTCGCGCTACGCAGCTTGTGCGCGACAAACGCCAGCAACGCGGTCACCGTACTGCCTGCCACTGCAGCGAATACATACTGTTGAATCACAACCCACCCTTCCTAAGTCCGTCGACTCGCGTTCAATCCGCCATCGCGTCGAGTTGCAGTTCGCCGCGATGGCTAGATTCGCCGCGCGCTTGCGCACCCAGCGTATCGACAGCGACGCTATCCGGCAGGCAGACGATCACCTGGAACTGGCGGAACGATGCGCCCTTGTGATCGTCGGTGAAGCGCAGTTCGATGTGGCCGTGCTCGCGCTTGAGGAATTCGTGCACGGCGTCCATGCCGACGCCGCGGCCCGATACCTCCGTGACCGTGGCGGCCGTCGAGAAGCTCGGCCGGAAAATGAATTCGGCGATGGCTTCGTCGCTCAGGTGCTCGCCGCTGCCGATCCAGCCGCGCTCGAGCGCAATGCCGCGAATCCGTTTGAGCGCGAGGCCGCGGCCGTCGTCGCTGAGCGTGATCTGCAGCGCACCGCTGTCGACGCCCACTTCGATATCGATCGCGCCGGCCGGCGTCTTGCCGTATACGCTGCGCTCCTCGGCAGTCTCGATGCCGTGATCCATCGAATTGCGCAGCAGATGCATGAACACGTTGTTCAGCATGGCACCCGTCTGGCCACGCAGACGATAGCCGTTGTCGTCAATGCGCACCGTCGGCGCCGGCTTGCCCAACTCCTGCGCGAGCGAAGGTAGCGAGTCCAGCACGCCGGACAGCGCATCGCGCACGCTTTCGCTACCGAGGGCGCGCAAGGTTTGGCGCATGGCATCGCGCATCGCCTGCAAATCGTGGAGTTCGCCTGCGTTGGTCTTATCCAGCATGTTCAAGGTCTGCTGAATCTGTTTCTTCTCGACCATGACGTAGCGGCTCGCATTGCCGGCGTTGTTCGCGCCGCCTTTGCTCTTGCGGCCGAGGCTTTGCTCGTTGATGTTCGCGTAGCTCTCGATCGCCTCGCGCACGCGCGTCAGTTCCTGCATCAGGTGTTCCTGATCCCACGAGCGGTCCGCGTCCGGCTGGCGCAGTTCGTGATAGCTCTGTTCGGTTTCGTGGACGACGTTCGTCAGATGCGCGAGATTGTAGGTCCGCGCATTGCCCTTGATGGTGTGCATGTTGCGGAACAGCTCGGCGATCGCCGCGTGATCCGCTTCCGAATGCTTGCGAATGATCCGCTCGTTCTCGCTGACAAAGCCCGCTGAGCTTTCGATGAAGTGATGGAACTTCTCCTCGCTCACCGCGAGAATCTCGCCGATCATGTCGAGACGGCGGCGCTGTTCGCTGGCTTGCGCGGCGAGCTTGCGCAGTTCGGTGACGTCGCGCACGCACAGCATCAAACGCACGATGACGTCGTTCTCGTCGGTGATCGCCGACCAGCTGAGGTCGAGAATCTTCACGCGGCCATCGGGCATGCGCTTCGAAATTTCGCCGACCAGCAAATGCTGATTGAACGCGAAGTTGATGCAGTCTTCGCCGAGGCACGCGTGCGCGGCTGCATCGACTTGCGAGAGCTCGTCCGAGCCGAGATCGGTATCCGAGAACACCAGGTCCATCAAACCGCGCCCGGCAATGTCTTTCGTTTCGAAGATGTCTTGCAGATACGCCGAATACTCCGAGTGAATCACGGCGCCGTCGATCACCGTCAGAATCCCTTGCTGCATGTTCTGCAACATCGCCTGAATGTCGGCGGTCTTCTGCTTGAGTTGCGCCGAGCTTTCCTGGATCTTTTCGATCATGCCGTTGAAGGCGACGATCGAATGGCCGATCTCATCGAGCCGGCCCACCGGCACACGGCGCGTGAAATCCTGGCTCGATGCGATCTCGCTCATCATGGCTTGCATGCGGCTGAGCGGGCGAGTGATCTGACGGTAGAGCAGGGAGCCGAACGAAGTCAGCAGAATAATCGCGATACCGGTGACGATCGCGATGGCCGTCGTGGTGGTGGCGAGCGTGGCGTTGAGTGTGCTGATCGCTTCGTCTTTCTGGCGATTCTTTTCGACGCGCAGGGTTTCGACGATACCTTCGAGTTCGTCGCGATACTGTGCGACGTTGGCGAACAGATACGCCTGGGCGAGTTCGTTCTTGCCGTCGGCTTTCATTTTCGCCGTCTCGGTGATCGCCGAGAAGTAGTTCTCGAGGCTGTCTTTGGCCTGGGACACGAGACCTTCCTGCGCGTGGCTCGCGGCATCCTTGGCTTGCAGTGCGAGGCCTTGCTGCAGCAGGTCTTTTTTCTTCTTCAGTTCGTCTTGTGCCTGGGCGACCATATTGGCGTCCGGTGCGTAGACGAGGGTCATGGTGGCGAGTTGCACGTCCTTGACCTGCGAGACGAGATCGGCCGAAGCGAGCGCGCTAGGGACGACGCCCTCGGTCACTTTACGCACTTCGGCTGCGCTTGCGCGCGTCTGATACATGGCGTAGCCGCCGATCGCCGACAAGGCGACGAACATTAAAACCACGAGTAATGTGATGCGCTGACGGATAGTCATGTGAACCCCCCGAGGGTCTGGCCTTCGCGTCAGCTCTCGATCGGAGCAGCGCGTTTTTTACGAAATCCAAATCAACCTTACAGCGCTGCCGAGTATTGCTGAAGGATATTACTAAGCGATGACTACACGGTTTTTCGCCACGCCCGTGGGGTTAACTATTCCGCTAAAGTTTTTGATTTTGATGTCGTTAACTGACGCTCTTTGATTTGCGTGCTGCAATACGCCGCGCTTTTACAAAAGCGTGCGGTGTGCTGGCACACACCGCAAAATGGACGGCAAACGCATGGCGTTAGAAGTGTCAGCGGATCGAGGGCAAATGCTTCGACGTCTCACGCAGAGTGCCGCCTTGATTTCTTCGCCACAGCGCTGGGTGTCATTGGGGAAAGTGCTCGACGTGAATTTCGCCGCGCCGGCCGAGATACTGCACCTGGCGTCCCGCGATCCAGACGAAATAACCCACGCATCCCGCCGCCATCGTTCGGCGCACGAACTCCGGATATTTGACCGCTCCGCTTTGTGCGCCGCGCACGGCCTGATTAACTGCATCCGCATCGAATGCGTCGGCGATAGCGGCCTCCGCGATCGGCAAAGCGATCGAATATGTCTCGCCTCCGGACGCATAGTAAGCGTGCTCGCCGCGCCGGTAATCGGTGAAATACGATTCAATGCCAGTCTCACCGAGCGCGCGGACGATCGAGCCGAAATCGATCGAACCGGCGTGCGAGCGTTGCGCGCAGTCTTCAGCAATGCGGCGGCTTGCCTCGTTCAGGTTTGCGGACATGTCTATCTCCAACAGGGTTGCGTATTTACTCGACGGGAACGGCCTTCAGACCATGGACGGCGACGATGTCTTTCATCACGCCGACAAGCGTCGCCTTGACCGAGGCGGGCAGGTGGCCGAAAAACTCTTCATCGTTTTGATCGGCCAGTTGCGCCAGTTCGGGCACGAGCTTCTTGCCTGCCGCGCTCAACGCCACAACGTGATTGCGGCGGTCTTCTTCGACAGTCGCGCGTTCGAGGAGCGCTTTGGCCTCGATGCGCGCCAGCAGTTTTGATACGGCGCCTTTGCTCATGCCGGTGCGCGCGGCCAATGCCGTGGCGGATGTCGGGCCGGAACCGTAAATTTCACGGAGCAGCACCCACTCGGAAACCGTCACGCCATGCGCCTCTACTTTCATCTGGAAACCATGCGACACGTGATTCGACACGAAGCGCAACCAGTAGCCGACATGTGCTTCGAGGTCGCTCACCGGTTTCTTGCGAGATGGGCTAGCGACGTTGTCTTTATGGCGGGAACTGGGCATCGAAGGATGGGTATCTGATGAGCGTTGATCGAATATTAGTTTCCTAGGAAACCAATGTCAAGCTCGTCATAAACTTGATCGGGGAAGGCCCGGGCGCGGGCTCCCGAATTCCCTCACCTTAGAGGTCAAAGTGCGCAGACAGGTGGCGATATTTTCACCTCGCCGGCTCCTGAATATTCTCACCTATGGATTTTTGCGTGCTTCTTTGAAGGCTGTTTGAATGGTGCTTCGCGGTCGGCTGCCAAGAGGAGGATTTCCTGGAAATCCTCACCGTTTTTCAGGTGCGGGTTCAACACGGCAGTTGCTCACCTCCTGGAAGCGCTCACCTTTTGTGAGTGATCTCCTGGAACGCCTCACCTTAAATGTCTTGGATGCTTCCACGGTGCTGCTCGGCTATTGGAATAACTCACCTTCGGGCAGTGTGATGTGTTGCCAATGACGCAGCTCACCTTTAATTGATTTAACGGCATCTCCTGGAATCGCTCACCTTTAGCCGTGGTGATGTTATTTCCTGGAATTCCTCACCGTTTGAGCGAGACAGCGCCATCTCCTGGAATTCCTCACGGTTGAGTGAGACAGCACCATCTCCTGGAATTCCTCACCGTTGAGTGAGATAGCGCCATCTCCTGGAATCGCTCACCTTTGGCCGTGGTGATGTCATTTCCTGGAATTCCTCACCGTTTATCACCTGCCACATGAAGCGAGGTGGCGCCGTCTCCTGGAATTCCTCACCGTTCTGGGAATCGCCCACGTTTTGACTCGACGGTTGCGCAAGACGGTTGACGTCAGTCACGCGTCCCGTTTTCCGTTTGCCCCTTATTCTCCGCACGGCACCGATGTTTGTTAACTCCCACCGAAGAAGATGTTGCATTGCGGATCGGTGCTGCACGGCTTCGTATGTTTCCAGCCGCTCTGCATTTTAGTGTCCGGCATGCCGCCGTATGCCTGCGTCCCGGTGTCGGACGGCGAGGCCGCGGGCTGAGTCGCTGCGTTTTCCTGTGAGTTGGGTTGCTGAGGCTCCGGCATGTTTTGCGAATGCGCGAAGCCGGCCATGACAAGCAGTCCGGCGGCAGAAGCCGCCATTAGTCGTGTTTTCACTTTTAGCTCCTTGATTCAGGGTGGATTTTTCACTCGTGCGAATAGTTAGCCGCATGCCCGGAAGTCAAACAACAGAGATACGGGATTTTCGAACGCGCGAAGGCGCGCTTCGGTCTACGGCCGAATTGCCCGAAGCCAAAGTTTTAGGTCGTGATGAGCATGCGGAGAGCAGTGCGCCGAGCCGAGGTCCCGGGGCGCAAGATGGCGTGCGAACTGGCAGTGTCAACGGATTTTGTGGACCCTACGACACGTAATAATCGCCCTGCAAATACGTGTTATAGCGCGCGGGATGCCGAAGCGGTAGCGAATCTTTTCAACGGGTACCAGCCACGCACCCGCAAGCGGCTTTCTACGCCAGGCCCAGCGCTAATTGCGCCAGATCAGAACTTCACTTTCAATTGAAAGCCGATCGTGAATGGAAGATTGTCCGAGGGGATCGGCGGAATCACAATAAAGTTGGCCCCTACACGCTTGTATTCGAGCATTACGATCGGCGCGACGACCGGTCCGATCGTATGGTTGTGCCCCAGACCCCAGTTGCCGTAGTTATAGCCCGAGATGATCCCGCCGATCGCCGCGATCCGCACGATGCCCCAATGCGCGAACTCAGGCGCCCAGACGGCGCCGCCGTAGTACGAGGGCCGCCGCAGTGAGTTGCGAAAGCCGCCGCCGGTCACCGCCCATTGATTGTTGAGCCAGCATTCGACGCCAAGGCCGGGATTGAACTCGTTGAAATGGGTATTTGGGTCAGGATTGATGTGATACGAGCCAAGCATGGCGTCGACCCATACGCCGCCATCGCACCAGTTGCCCGCGTGCGCCGCGGAGGCCGCAGCCAGGCTCGCGACAAGCGCGACGACCGTGTGTCGAATCTTTTTCTTTAGCTGCCGAAAATGCATGTGTTCTCCGTCACCGGTCGAGCGCCGGTGTCATCCACGTTCTGAGTATTCTTGCTTGCCGTCCGTCGCGCACTGTACCTCAACCCGCACAGGCCATGTTGAGGACACGCTCGGGCGCGCGGGCACAGGACGTGCCCTGCGGGCTGGAAATCAGAACAATAACGGAGAACCCATGGCGGAACGGTGAACACGCGACAAGCGTCTACCTTTTAATGTTCGTGAAAGGTCAGAGGCCGAGGTCGGACAGACCCGGATGATCGTCGGGACGGCGGCCGAGCGGCCAATGATAAAGACGGTCGGCCTCGCGGATCGGCAGATCGTTGATGCTGGCATGACGGTGCGCCATCAGTCCATGCTCGTCGAACTCCCAATTTTCGTTGCCGTAGGACCGGAACCAGTTGTTCGAATCGTCGTGCCATTCGTAGGCAAACCGAACGGCGATACGGTTGTCCGTGAATGCCCAAAGTTCCTTGATCAGGCGGTAGTCGAGCTCTCTCGCCCATTTGCGGCGCAGCAGTCCGACGATCTCGGCGCGTCCATGCGTGAATTCGGCACGGTTGCGCCACACGCTATCCGGCGTATAGGCGAGCGACACGCGCTCGGGGTCACGGGTATTCCAGCCGTCTTCCGCGGCGCGCACTTTCTGGATCGCGGTTTCGCGCGTGAATGGGGGCAGCGGTGGGCGGGTTTCGATCGGGTCAGCCATGGTGGTTCCTCAGTCAGGTTGTGGTGCGCCGGGATGGCGGTCGTTTGCTCGGGGATCTGCTTGCAGTTTTGCGGGCGGGTTTGGGTGCGCGTTTGGGTGTGACTTTGGGTGATTCGCTTGCGGTTTCCGTGTCGAGCAAGGCTTCGGCGGCGGCCTGCGCGTCGAGCGCGGCGTCGGCCTCGCCGCTCACCAGCGCCACGGCGATGGCACCGTCGAGCAGGATTAGCCATTGGCGCGACAGGCGCGCGGCGCGGCGGGCGTCGATGCCCGATTCGGCCGCGTATTCCTCGCACCGGGTTCGCACGAACGCAAGCAGGCGTTCCTTGTGTTCACGCGCGACGATCCGGATCGGATCCTCCGCGGAAGCGATTTCACCGGCCGCATTCAGAAACGCGCAACCATGAAAGTCCTCCGACGCAAACCATCCGCGCAGCACGTCAAACATGCCGAGCAGGTGGCTGCGCGCAGTCTTGCCGTGTTGCAGCGTGCCCGCGATAAACCAGTTCATCCAGCGTTCGTCGCGCCGCTCCAACGCGGCAGCGACCAGCGCGTCTTTCGATTCGAAATGCGTGTAGAAGCTTTTGCGCGCGGTGCCGGATTCCTTGACGATCGCGTCGACACCGGTTGCATGGATGCCGCCGGCGTAGATCAACGCTTCCGCGGCATCGAGCAGCCTTTCACGCGCGCTGCCTGACGCAGCCAATTCAGGTGGGTTTCGAGTAGCCATATGCGAAGGGTAGAACGATCATTCTCCTTCGTCAAGTTTTTGTGCGCGCCGGCGGATTGGTATGCTTACTGCTATCGTGGTGGCGATTCATCAAATGGAACGAATCTCATGAATCGCTCTACCTTCCGCGCAACGTTGGTACGCACACTGCTCAGCGCAACGCTGTTGACGGTAATGGCCTGTACGCCTGTGCAAGTACTCACGCACACAGTCAGCCAGAACGAAGCGCGCGTGCCGGTTGGGCGCTACGACCTCGATCGGGACCATTGCAGCATCACCTTCGACATCGATCATTTCAAGTATTCGCGCTTTACCATGCGTTTCGACCGCAAGCAGGGCCAGCTCGACTGGAACGAAGGCGGTCTGGACAAGAGCAGCGCGACGATCACGATCGACGCCGCAAGCATCGACACGAATGTGCCGCTGCTCGACAAGATGGTGAAAAGCGCGAGCATGCTGGACGTGGAGCGCTATCCGGAGGTGCGCTTCACCAGCACGCGCTTTGAGCGCACCGGCGAGTCGCGTGGCACGTTGACCGGCGACCTGGCGATTCACGGCGTCACGCAACCTGTCACGCTCGACGTGACGTTCAACGGTTTCGCGCCCGATCCGCTCACGAAAAAAGACACGCTCGGTTTTTCCGCGGACGGTCATTTCAGCCGCGCGAAGTTCGGTTTGGCGACGTGGTATCCGGCTGTCGGCGACGATATTCATGTGCGCGTCCAGGCCGAGTTCGTTAAAACGCCCGCAGGCGCGTGAGCACGATGCGGGCGTTGTGTTTAAGGCGTTTCATTTTCAGCGGCGGCACTCAAGTGCGCCGCTTTTTTCACTCATTCAACTCAAGCAGCAGTCCAGTCGAGAATCACCTTGCCGCTCTCGCCTGAGAGCATTGTGGCAAACGCTTCCTGATAATCGTCGACCTTGAAATGATGCGTGAGGATCGGCGACAAGTCCAAACCGCTCTGCAGCATCGCGACCATCTTGTACCAGGTCTCGAACATCTCGCGGCCGTAAATGCCCTTGATTTCGAGGCCTTTGAAAATGACCTGGGTCCAGTCGATCGCGGTCTGCGCGGGCGGAATGCCGAGCAGCGCAATCTTGCCGCCATGGTTCATCGCTTCCAGCATGCTGGTGAAGGCACTTGGCACACCGGACATTTCCAGTCCGACGTCGAAACCTTCAGCCATGTGCAAATCGGCCATCACGTCGCGCAATGATTCACGCGAGACGTTCACGGCACGCGTCGCTCCCATCTTGCGCGCGAGTTCGAGGCGATAGTCGTTGACGTCGGTAATCACCACATTGCGTGCGCCGACGTGTTTCGCGATCGCCACCGCCATGATGCCGATTGGCCCGGCACCGGTGATCAGCACATCTTCGCCGACCAGGTTGAATGACAGCGCGGTATGCGTGGCGTTGCCGAACGGATCGAAGATCGCGGCGAGATCGTCGGAGATTTCAGGCGGAATCTTGAACGCGTTGAACGCGGGAATCACGAGGTATTCGGCGAACGCGCCTTCACGATTCACACCGACGCCCACCGTATTGCGGCACAAATGCCGGCGCCCTGCACGACAGTTGCGACAAAAACCGCAGGTGATGTGCCCTTCGCCCGACACGCGATCGCCAATCGCAAAGCCGCGCACCTCCTGGCCCATTTCAACGATTTCGCCAACGTATTCGTGGCCGACGTGCATCGGCACCGGAATCGTTTTTTGCGCCCAGTCGTCCCATTTCCAGATGTGGATATCGGTGCCGCAAATCGCCGTGCGCGTGATGCGGATCATCACGTCGTTGTGCCCGACTTCGGGCTTCTTCACATCCGTCAGCGTGAGGCCCGGTGCGCGTTCGAGTTTTGCCAATGCTTTCATGTGCGCCTCTCGTTTTAGATCACACCGAGTTGACGGCCGATACGCGCGAATGCGTCGACGGCCCGGTCGATTTGTTCGGGCGTGTGCGCGGCGCTCATTTGCGTGCGGATTCGCGCGCGGCCTTTTGGCACAACCGGAAACGAGAAGCCGATCACGTACACGCCTTCTTTCAGCAACGCGTCAGCCATGTTCGATGCGAGTTGCGCGTCGCCGAGCATGACCGGAATGATCGGGTGTTCGCCAGGCACGAGCGAGAAGCCGAGCGCGCTCATCGCGCTACGGAAATGCGCGCCGTTTTCGCGCACGCGCGCGCGCAGTTGCGCGCCTTCGTCGCTTGCGAGCAGTTCGAGTACTTTCAGCGACGCGGCAGCGATGCTCGGCGTCAGCGTGTTCGAGAACAGATAAGGACGCGAGCGCTGGCGCAGCAAATCGACCACTTCCTGGCGCGCGGCGACGTAGCCGCCCGATGCGCCGCCGAGTGCTTTGCCAAGCGTACCCGTGATGATGTCAACGCGCGACAGCACACCGCAATGTTCCGGCGTGCCGCGTCCGTGTTCACCGACAAAGCCGACCGCGTGCGAATCGTCGACCATCACCAGCGCGCCATAGCGGTCGGCGAGATCGCAAATGCCTGCGAGGTTGGCAATGATGCCGTCCATCGAGAACACGCCGTCAGTTGCGA
Organism: Paraburkholderia fungorum; assembly: GCF_046027605.1. Taxonomy (GTDB): domain Bacteria; phylum Pseudomonadota; class Gammaproteobacteria; order Burkholderiales; family Burkholderiaceae; genus Paraburkholderia; species Paraburkholderia fungorum_F. Next base: position 759,038 of record NZ_JAQQEF010000001.1, on the reverse strand, counting down.
TCAGCTTGAACCGCGCGCCCGCGGCCTCGGCTTCTTTCAGTTTCGCTTCCAGATCGGCGAGATCGTTGTTCTTGTAGCGAAAGCGCTTCGCCTTCGAAAGCCTCACGCCGTCGATGATGCTCGCGTGGTTCAGTTCGTCGCTGATGATGGCGTCGTTTTCGTCGAGCAGGGTTTCGAACAGACCGCCGTTCGCATCGAAACAACTGGAGTAAAGGATGCAGTCGTCAGTTTGCAGGAATGCGGCGAGCGCTTTTTCGAGGTCTTTGTGCACGGTTTGCGTGCCGCAAATGAAGCGCACCGACGCCATGCCGAAGCCGTCGTGATCCAGGCCTTGCTTCGCGGCCTCGATCAGCCGTTCGTCGTTAGCAAGACCGAGATAGTTGTTCGCACAGAAATTGAGCACTTCCGTGCCGTTCGCGAGACGCACGTCAGCCGACTGCGGGCTGGCGATCACGCGCTCGTTCTTGTAGAAACCGTCGGCGCGGATCTGCTCGAGAGTGCCGCGCAGATGGGCGAGGTAAAGGTCACGCATGAACCAGACTCCTGAAAGGGGGTGCGCCCACAGGCGACATGCCCGGTGCTTGCGGCATGTTCGACGTCGAGGCGGCCTGTTATAGTCGGCTGTCAGTTTTATCGGATATTTTCGTTTTTCCGAACTAAAATCCGGTATGTCGAACAACTCTAAACGATAGGTCAGTAAATGGCAAGTTCGGGAATCCGCCGCGCAGCAGCCAATGCGGCACCCACGTCAGGTACCGGCACGGTCCCGGCGACCGCTGCGCCGCCTCGTGTCGGCGAGCAGATTCAGCGTCTGCGCGCCGAACGGCGCATGACGCTCGACGACCTGTCGCGCGCGGCGGGTGTGTCGAAATCCATGCTCTCGGAAATCGAACGCGACAAGGCTAATCCGACGATCGCGGTCGCCTGGCGTTTGACGAACGCGCTTGGCGTCAGTCTCGATTCGCTGTTCGCGCCACAAAAGGCGCCGGAGGCGATTGCCGTCTCCGGTCCGCACGACATCCCGACTTTGAGTGGGCACGAGGCGAAGTATCAGCTGCGCGTGTGGGGGCCGATCGAGCTGGCCGGCAAATTCGAGTGGTACGAGCTGACGCTGCAAGCGGGCGGGGCGCTAGTGTCGAACGCGCACGAACCCGGCACGCGAGAGCATCTGACCGTGTTGCAGGGATCAATCGAGATCGAGGCGGCCGGCACGACGAAGCGGCTCAAGGCCGCGGACACCGCGCGCTACGTCGCCGACGAGCCGCACGCCATCCGCAACGCCGGCAAGGGCGAAGCGAAAGCGCTGCTGGTGGTGATTCACGGCTGAGTTGCAGGCGCACCATTGCTGGCTGTTGGCGGTTTTGGGCTGAATTGTCCGTTCGGCCGAGGTTGCGCGAGACACTGTATATTTGTACAGTACAGGGTATCGACTGGAGCCGATGATGAACGACCTGACCACCGAACAAGCCGAGCATGCTCTGGCCGCGCTGCGCTATCAAACCGCGGCGCGCGATCTTGAACACATCGTGCGCAATATCGCTGCACGCTACATCGTCCAGCAGGTGCCACTCTCGTGGCGGCTGCTACATGCCATCGAAGCCGAAGCATTGGCGGATCTTGGGTTTGCCAGCCGGCACGACGCGATCATGCTCGGGCTGTTCCAGCGGCCGTCCGACCTGCCGTATCCGGAAACGGACGAGGCGGTGAACTTCGGCACCTCCACCGCGCTGCCGGCGGTGTTCGCGTTTGCCGTCTCGGCCTATGAAGAGGCGGCACGCCGCGCCGCACGACCTTCGTCTAAAGCTGCTCCGCTAAAGCATGCGCGGGCGTGGGGCGACTGACTTAGACGCTGTACTTTCATCGGTTGCCACCTACAATAGGCGCAACTAACGGAAGAATAGCGTATGTCACCTCCTCATCTGTCCGACCCGGTGCCGCGTCCCGCCCCATCAACCGATCTCTTCGATCAGGAACGCGAAGACTGGCGTCGCGATCCGCAAATCGCATTCGACGCGTGGCTTGCCAAGCAGCATTTCAGGCGCTCTTCCGCTGAAGTCTATCAAGCGCAGTGGGGGCTTTTCCTCGACTGGCTTGCCGTTCGTCAAAAGAGCCTGGTCACGGTCGATACGCAAACCATCGCTGAATTCGCGGGCGGCCTTGCAATCCGAAAACCGCAACGCGTCAGGTATTTGCGGCTCATTGAACGCGTGCTTGACCATGTGCGCGAAATTGAATCAGCGTCGACCAATCCAGCCCGCTTCATTGCTCAGGATGGCGAAGCAGCATGGCGAAATGCACGCGATAACGAGCCGACCGGTTTTCTCAACCATGCCGAACGAGCCGCGCTCATTGCGCATCTGTTTTCTCCGTTGCCGGTCTTGTCCATGGCGCAACGCTGGAGAGAGCGGCGCGACCGTGCTTTGATCGCCGTGTTTCTGGGCGGCGGACTCAAGACGGGCGAAGCTGCCACGCTTACGGTTAGTTGCGTGAATGCCGGCTCACCGTGGGTCACGATCGAGTCCGCGAATCCCATGCTGATGCGGCGTACCCGGCTCGCGCCCTTCGCGGCGGCCATTCTCGATGCCTGGCTCGCCGAACGGCGCCTGTCCGAGCTAGCCGGCAATCTGGTGTTTCCCGCTTCGCCGTCCGGGCGCCCCATGCACAAGGCCACCATGCTGCGCGCCGTCGACGCGTTGATCGATGCGGCGGGAATTGCCGCCTCGCGTACCTCACGCGCCAGTCCGCAAACGCTGCGCAACACCTTTGCGGCCGATCTGTTCGAGAGCGGGGTAGAAGCAGAACTGGTCGGGCAATGGCTGGGATTTGTACAGGCAGTGTCGGCCAACCGTTTGTATCGGGCGTGGCAGAATTGGATGGATCACCAGGATTCGCCCGTCATCGACGAACCCGATCCAGCCGCACCGCCCTTACCCACACCTAGGCGGGACGGGCGTTTGACGAGATAAGGGTGATTCGGTAAGCCCTGCAAGTCCTCACCTTTGAGGTCCCGAATTTCCTCACCTTTGGCGATTTCTCCACTATTGCACCGCGTCGGCAATCATGCCGATGCGGTAATCGAACCACTTGATAAAAACCGGCTAACCGCCTCCAGCCTTGATTCGCCGGGGCCTGAAGAGTGATCACATTCTGGGCACTGCAGTTCGAAGCGGTGATCCACTTGCGATAGCTCCGGCTCACCTTCCTCACATTTTGGGCAGCGCAGCGGCAACGCGACATGGCCATCCGCTGCGGTGCCGATCACGGTCAGTTCATCGGTTGTGAGCCTGCCCGCTTCGACCAACGAACACAGCAGGCTTGCGATCGCGGGGTCGATGCCTTGTTGGCCACGCAGCCTGGCGACTTCTTTCGTCAAAACGTCCACTTCGTCCGATTGCTCGCGCAGTTGCGCGTCGAGCCGGTCTCCGCGCGCCTTGGCGGCGGCGATCTGCTGGATAAACTCGAATTCCTTCCGGCTTGCGTCACGCACGCCCGACTGATAGGTGGCCGCCATGCTGCGTAACGAATCGAGTTCGACCAGCATCGGCTTCACACGCCGCTCGGCTTCGGCTACGGCGTCCTTGATCTGTTGCGCGTAATGTTCTGTGCTGTGGCGCAATTCGACATGAAGTGCATCAATTCGGTCGCGAAGCGCCGCATTGGTTGCCTGTTCGGTGTCAAGACGTTGACGCAGCGTCTCGTTCTCGCTGTCGAGTCGGCGTGCCGTTGCCTGCAAGCCTTCCTGGTGAGCGGTCCCGTGTGTGGTGGTGCTGGATAGCTCCGTTTCGAGCGCGCGGACGCGCTCCCACGCGGCTTCAGCTTTCAGTTCGCTGCGCCTGATCGCTTCTTCCGACATGCTGTGGCGAATTTCCGCTTCTCGTGCGCGTTGCTCGGCGGCGGCGACTTGAGCGCGAATTTCCTCGCGTTCGTCATCCAGGGTCGAGCGAGCATGCATGACGGCGTCTTCAAAGAGTGCGCCCAATAACTCTCCGGCGCGATCTTCCAGTGCTTTAGGTATCGCGCCGGCCCCTACTTTGACGCGCGACACCGTTCTGAGGCGTTCCCAGAAATGGTCGATGTCCTTCGGTATGTCGCTTGCGCTGCCTGTCTGGGTCAGATCGCGAACAGCCGCCATGGACGGACGGATCCCCAAGTCAAAGAAAAGCCGCTTGCAAGCATGCAATGACAATTCCTGCCGCCGCGCTCCGCCGGCTCTCAGCGATTCAAGCTCATCACGGATGGCTTGCCGTTCCTGATCCAGATTCATGTAGACCTCGATGTTGCTCGAATTGGATTAATCATAACAATTTACGTATTGTTCGATACATATTTGTGTGAGGAGCGTGTGGTTTGACGAGTTGGGCCGTTTTAGGGTTACTAGTACCACACCAGATCCGAACCTGTGGGCTTTGTCCGTGAAACAAAACGAAGATTAGCCAATAAGCTGTTGTAAATAAAGAGATTTCGAAGGTTTTGTTCTGATCGCTCACTGTTTCACGAACGTGTCGTAGGGACGATGTGGTTGGAAAGTTCTTGTCCGAAGGACACGCGGGGAAATGCTAGAGAGTAATAAAAGTAAACACCTTTGAACCCATGTTAAAAACGTTAACGCCACGGCAAACCCTTGCCTGGATGGCGTTTCAGCCCGGTAAGGTGAAGCTTTGCGGGAGAGGTGGTGAGATCTTGCGGGACTGTCGAGTGATGAGGTTCGGGGGCCTCGGTGAGCGGGTCCGGGACAGAACGTGAGTGGGTTCAGGAGCCGCCCCAAAAGTGTGGTTTGGCTAGAGGTGAGATTTTGCGGGACCCGAACGTCCGGGATCGCACGGCAGCTCTCAAAAATCGGTTCAGTGCCCGCCCGCCCGCAAGGTGAGCGCTTTCGGGACCCATGCGAACCCCAGATTTTGGCCTTATTTGGGCCTCGTAAACCCCATTGGTGAGTCAAGACGGGAGAAAACGCGAACCGAAGGTGAGACTTTTCGGGGACGAGACATCATTTTTGCCTCATTTCTGGGCAAACAGACGCTTAAGGTGAGTGTTTGCGGGAGCCGGGTTGGAATTTCGCCTGAGATTCCATTCCTCCCATTGCAGAACTTCTGGACCACCTTCCACGAAAGGTGAGCGAATTCGGGAGACCTGGGACGGAGCGATCATCGGCTCCTCAAATTGCCTGTTTTGGGCTAAAGGTGAGGATTTTCGGGAGTGTTTTGGGAGCCTCGAGATCGTTAAGGTGAGGAAATACAGGACCAAAATCGCTTCGATAGGGCGGAAAAGCCCTACGGACGCTGTCAGAGCAATTCCTGTTTCGCGCTTGCTGAGATCTTAAGGTGAGGTTTTTCGGGGCTCATCGAGTTGGGCCCGAAAATGCCGGATTTCACGGAAAACCCGTTAAAGGTGAGAATTTACGGGAGATATACTCCACAGCTCGACTCGAGGCACTGCTGTAACCCAATGAAATCGTTGAAGTATTTTCGTGCGCTGCGCAAAGGTGAGGTTTTTCGGGGACCGTTTTGAAGCCTTCGCAAACTTCCTCAAGGCTCATTGGTGAGGTTTTTCGGGAGCGTTTATCGGTGCGTTTTTAGACTTCCAGGTCTGGAGGCCGCGTCGTTCCAAGCGCTCGGCTAACGTTAAGGTGAGCTTTTTCGGGGGGAGTGCGTCGCGTTCGAATCACTCTTGCGAGAATGAGGTATCTGTTTGCCGCGTTCAGCGCCCTTTGCTTGAGACGGCACGCGCAGCGATTGCCGCGCTTACCCGCGTAGCGGAGGCCCACGGGGCCGCCACTGACGGGTGCGCAGCCCTCTTCCCCTTCCCTATCCATTGAAATGGGCCAAGGCGCGTTCACACCGCTGACGTTCACACGACCGACTAGTGCGGGTGCACCGGCTTGCAACGTGCGCGCGTCCAAAATCAACGAGAATTTTTTGAGGTGAGAAGATTCGGGATCGCTTGGCGTGCGTTCACTGCTAGTCGGAAAACGGTGCGTATTTCGGGAGGCCGCGACCTGCAAGGACGCCCCGAACCTGGCGTGAAACAGATGAGGTGAGGTTTTTCGGGAGCTGCTCGAGGTGAGTCGCGCGTCGTAAACTCACTTCACCGGGAACGGTGAGACTCGCGCTATAGACGTGTATCACCACAGCCGGTATGCTCTCGCCAAATCCCTCCTCGACCAGACGCATGGCCACGAAGCGCGCGAAGAAGACCGATGTAGTCAGCCCGAGTTCAGCCGAATTGCGCAAGGCCGTCGAGGCGATTGCCATCCAGCCCAAGAGCGGCAAGATCACGCTCCTCACCCGCAAGCTATTCAACGTGCTGCTCGCGGTTGCTCAGCAAGCGGACGAGTCCGGCGACACTTATCGGGCCTTGCTGTCGGACATCGTCGCCAATTCGGCGTTCGATTCGAACGACACGGCGCTCGTCAAGGAGCATCTGCGGCGCATGGTGTCGGTGCAGGTCGAATGGAGTACCGGTACATCCAGTCAGAAGCCAGGCCGCAAGTGGGGTATTTCGACGCTGATTGCCGACGCGGAAATTCTCGAAGACCCGACTACGCGCCGCGTCTGGGTGGAGTTCTCGTTTGCGCCGAAGATCAAGAAGAAGCTGCTCGATCCGGTCCAGTATGCACGCCTGAGTTTGCAGTTCCAAAGCCAGTTGCGTAGTAGCGCGGGTCTTGCGCTTTACGAGATTTGCGTTCGCTATCTGACCAATCCGAGCCATCTTACGATGCGGGAAACGTGGGAATGGTGGCGTCCTATCCTCTCCGGCACGCCGGATACGGAAGCGGGCGACGAGGCGAAACGCGAGTACAAGTACTTCAAACGCGATTATCTGCGCCCGGCCATCGCCGAGGTGAATGCTGTCACCAACATCTTCGTCGAGTTGATTGAGCACCGGGAAGGGCGGCGTGTGGCCGAGATCCAGTTCCGCGTGACCGAGCGCAAACAGCCCATGCTTGCACTCGACGAACACCCGAACGTGTTCGACAGCACGCTGGTTGACCGGATGGTGAAGATCGGTATTCCGCTGAAGGAAGCGCAAACGCTGTACGCCGATAGTGAAGAAAATCGGATTCGCGCAGCGCTGCAGATGACCGAGCAACGCATGCGCAGCACGTCGTTGCCGGCCGTGCGCAGTGCGCCCGCGCTATTCAAGGATGCGTTGAAGAAAGGCTATGCGCCGCCGGTCGAAGCGCTGCCGTCCGGCAGCGGTGGCAAGGCCGCCGTGGCCGCGCCGGCAGACGATCTGAAAGCGCGTCTGCTCGGCGAGTATTCGGCGTATCGCCGCAAGGAAGCGCGCGAGCTCTACGACGAGCAAGGTGAGTCTGAACGGGAGATCGCGCGGAAGTCGTTTGAGGAAGATCAGCTGCCGGATCTCGGCACTCACATGCGAGATGATTGGCGCCGCCGTGGGCTGGATTCGAAGATCGTTGAAACGGCGTTCTTCGATTGGCTGGCTCGCAAAACATGGGGCGAACCCACAGATGGCGACTTGCTCGCCTTCACGCTGAGCCAATCGCGCGCGGCATAATCGCCAAGAAAAACGGCGGCCACTCTCGTGCGCCGCCGACTCTTTTCTGCCTGATACTTCCCTCTGTTACTTCAGCATCTTTTCAATCTGCCGAAGAATGTCGTCACGTTTTTCGCGCGTGAGGCCCTTCAGGCGCAGTTCGATTCGATCGTCTCCATACGATTTGAGATCGCCGACTGCGACACCGCCAAGCTTGATTTCCAAACGTTGCGCATAGCGCTGCCGTCCCGCCGACTTGGTGCTTTCCTGGGCGCTTGCCCTGCCCTTCACGATGTCCGCGACCTGTCGCGTGCTCAGGTCGTCCGAGAGAATCTTGTTGATCAGGCGCAGCGTCGCGTCAGCGCCGCGGGCGGTGTGATAACGGCCTACCTGATACGCCATGTTCGAGCCAAAGCGGTCGGGCCTTGCGACCATCTCATGCATCACCGCTTCGGGAAGCTTCGCAATCGACAAGGCGACCGCGACGGTCGACTCGTCTAGCCCGAGATGTTCGGCAAGCTCCTTCTGGCTCTGGAAATGTCGATCGTCGAGAAAGCGTTTCCAGACGACTGCGTTATCGAACACCGTCTGCGAGTCGCGCTGGACGTTGAGGTCGTAACCGAGCTTATAGCTTTGGATGCCGATCGGCAGATCGATGACAATCGCCTTCACCGATTCCTTGTTCGCTTCTTTCAGCGCTCGCACACGCCGGCCGCCGTCGCTGACGAAGTAGGTGCCAGGATTGTCGTAATCGGGGATGACGTGAATCGCTTGCTGCTGTCCCTGCTTCGCGAGATTGACGGCAAGCTCGGCAATCGATGACTTCAGATAGAAATGGCGTGGATTGAACGGGCTCGGCTTGATCGTCTTGAGCGCGAGCTCGATAACTTGGCCCGGCCGGTATGCGTGCTCGATCCGCCACATACGGTAAGCCGCCGACTCATTGGCGTTATCAGCGGTTTCGACTTCCGCGATGTCGGGCGACATGACCGGCTGGAGGGTGCGGCCCGGTGCATCGCCAGTCGGAGTGCCATTCTTGACCAAACCATCAATCGCATTCAAACGATCGAGGGCGGTTCGCTTTTCGCTGCTGGTCGTATCAGGACGTGCTTGAAAGCCTTTGGCGAATTGGGAGGGTTTCATTCAGGGTCCTTTATGCGCATAAATTCAGGGGAGCAGGGCGGCGATCTCGTTGGCGCACGCCCGTACTTCGATGGCGGCGAGCTTGGCGCCGCGATCGTTCATCTGAAGCACTGTCTGCCCTAACGCCATTGCCTGCTTATAGGCTTCGCGCGTCGGGATCTGGGTTTTGAGCAGTGGGAAACCGAGCTCTTCCAACGCGCGCTTCAGTTCGCGCGTCAGCATCCGTTTCTCTTCGGTCTTATTCAGCAGAAAGACTGCGCGCAGGTCCTCGTTCATCACTTGAGCTTGCTGAACGAGCTTCACTAGTCCGACGCTCGACCAGTAATCGGCGGGTGACGACGAGGTCGGCATAATCGCGACGCTCGCCGCGAGCAAGACGACGCCGGATACTTTCTCGGTGATGGAAGGGGGGCAGTCGACGACGATGATGTCGTAGTCCGCCACGAACTTCTTGATCTCGCGATGGATCTGGCTGCCGGCTTCGGAGAGATTGACGACCGGAAAGGGGATACCGGTTTCGCCGTCTGAAGATGCGCTGGCCCAGTGGACTAGCGTATTTTGACCATCTGCGTCTACGACAAGGACGCGCTTGCCTTTCTCATGGAATGCAGCGCCGAGGTGCATCGCGATTGTGCTCTTCCCGACCCCACCCTTCTGCTGAGTTACCGCGATGATTTCTGCTGCCAAACTTCACCTCCTCTTTTTAGACGCAAATGGATTTTACCTGGATGAATTCGCATTTCAATCGTTTTTGTGTAAACGCGAGAAAAATTAGCCATTCGGGTTAGGTTTATGCGCATAAAGGGTGTGGGCGGTGGGGAGGTCCGGCGTAGTGGCTGCGATGCAGCTATGAGCGGTGACAGATTTTGGCTGTGGCCGCAAGATCTTGGGCCCGATGGGGAATATCGGAAACGATTGAGGTGGTCACTCAAACGAAGGTGAAGCGACGCTAAGCGCTCGGAATAGCGGGGGCGTCATTTTGGACTTGGCGCTTCTCTCGGAGTGTCACGCGCTCCGCTTTTGCGTGGCTAGACCGTTTGGCGTGACCTGCGTCTTCCGATCGCGCTTGCGCTCACGAGGCTTTCGTGGGCGTTTGCCTTTATGCGCATAAACCCATCAAGCCGTAGTCTCAGAGCGAGTCGTCTCGGCCGCCGGATTTGACTTCAGCAGACGGCGTTACATGATCCCGGCGGCACGGCACGGCACGGCACGGCACGGCACGGCACGGCACGGCACGGCACGGCACGGCACGGCACGGCACGGCACGGCACGGCACGGCACGGCACGGCACGGCACGGCACGGAGCACGGCTCCGGGACTTGCGAAGGCGAAGGCGAAGGCGCCCGAAGCAAAACGCTTATGTGTCCAGCGGCAAACCACACAACCACACAGTATGGGTCGAGGCCGTTCCGCAGCGTGACGCGCCCCGTCCTAAGCGAGGCGACCCCATCGACCCGCAGCCGCTTTATGCGCATAAACCGGACGCCCCCGTTTCCGAGAGCCAATGCCCCTTCCCAACACCAAACGAAATCGGACCGCCCGGCCCCGCCACGCCCAGTCCATGCGCCCACCGAACGCCCAGCACCCGTTAAAATCCCGGCCAAACCTCGTCCTGCAATCCACCCAACCAACGCCTTCCAACAACCATGATCACGATCTACCACAACCCCCGTTGTTCCAAATCGCGAGCCGCTTGCGACCTGATCGCTAGCACCTACAACACTGCAAACGAAGCGACGGAAATCGTCGAATACCTGAAGCAGCCGCTCACCGTCGCGCAGTTAAAGCAACTCAACGCCCAGCTAGGCTGCACAGTCCGCGAGATGATGCGAGACACCGAGGCCGAATACAAAGTACTCGAACTGTCGGACACCACGCTGAGCGACGCTCAGTTATACGAAGCATTGGTAAAGCATCCCGTTCTCCTGCAACGTCCGATCGTCGTGCGAAACGGGCGAGCCGTCATTGGCCGCCCGCCGGAAAATGTCGAAGCGCTATTCGCTTAAGCGTCGAAACATCGCGGCTCCAGTGCCTGAATGCCTTAAGCCTTCTCAGGCAACGCAGCGTCCTTCGTCACAATCCTCGTCGGGATGATGCGAAGTTCGCTAAACGTGTCAGCAATACGTTGTTGCTCCGCAAGTACATTCGCGTCGACGGGTTTGTAGATGTGCGCGTAGTGCCGCAAACCCGCTTCGATTACGCCTGCGTCGAGCCCTTGAATCGGCGCGAGCTGAGCGGCTGCTTCGCTGTAGTGGCCGCGGACCCATGCTCCCTCTTTACCCACCTCATCCATCGTGATCGCGAGCACGTCACCGTTCTGCTGCGCAAACGGCCGTGCGCTCAGGAAGAACTGATGGTGACTCACGATACCTTCGGCGTCGGCAAGCAAGCGGGCATTCGACTGGCGTTTTGCCGCCTCGAGGAACGGATCCCAGATCGCCCATGCATCGATCGCGCCGCGTTCGAAGGCCGCGCGCGCATCGGCGGGCGCCAGAAAAACGGGCTGGATGTCGCTGTACTTCACGCCATTCTTCTGCAACGCGGCGACCAGGAACCAGTGAACATCCGATCCTTTGTTAAAAGCGATTTTCTTGCCCTTCAGATCGGCCAGCGTTTTGATCGGCGCATCCTGATGGACGAGGATGCCTTCGGCATGCGGCGTCGGAATTTCATAAGCGGTGTAGACGAAGTTCGCGCCGGCAGCCTGGGCGAACACCGGTGGCGCCTCGCCGACATAGCCGAAGTCGATCGCGCCGACATTCAATCCTTCGAGCAACTGCGGCCCGGCGGGAAATTCAGTCCATTTAACCGTGATGCCGAGCGGCGCGAGCCGCTTTTCAAGCGTGCCGTGCGCCTTCAGCAGCACAAGCGTGTTGGCCGCTTTCTGATAGCCGATGCGAAATTCCTTCGCGTGGGCGTCCGCGGCGAAGACAGACGTGGAGACAACGGGCAAGGCCGCAGCGGCCAGCGTGGCGCCCACGCCGGCGATAAACGCGCGGCGCTTGAGCAGCGGATGATGGGACATAAAAGTGCTCGTTAAAAAGACGGACGCGAAACGGACCGATTGGCTCCGACAATAATTCGTCTGCAAGCCTGGACGAACCGATAAATTTGCATAAGCAAATCACGCCGACGTGCCCGGGACATAGCAGCGCTCGCTCGCTGCATGTCAGGCTGCGTGAAGGCGCTGCGTCCCGCTACAATCCGTCATCCGCGCGCAGTCGCGGCTGCGTCAATCGAAAAAAGGGACATCGTGCATCTGACGACAACACTCGCGCCGTGGTCATCCCACGACACTCAACTGATTTTGTCGTGCGCGCTCGGGCTCGCACTGATCATCATTTTCATCAGCGTTCTGAAGCTCGCGCCGTTTCTGTCGATTCTGGTCGGCACGTTCGCGGCGGGATTTTCGGCCGGTCTGCCGCTGGAAGCGGTAGCCAGCGCGTTCAGCAAAGGCGCCGGGGCGTTACTCGGCGACGTCGGCATCATCATCGCGCTCGGCGCGATGCTCGGTGCGCTGATGGCCGAATCGGGCGCCGCCGACCGGCTCGTCTCGACCATCCTCAAACATTCCACGCCACGCACGCTGCCGTGGATGATGGCGCTGGTGGCGATCATCGTCGGGTTGCCGCTCTTCTTCGAGGTGGGTCTGGTGATGATGGTGCCGATCATCTTCGTGATGGCGCGCCGCTCGCAGCAGCCGATCTTGCGGATTGCGATTCCCGCGCTCGCCGGCATGACCACACTGCATGCGCTGTTGCCGCCGCACCCGGGTCCGCTGATCGCGGTCAGCGCGCTGCACGCCGATCTCGGCCTGACGCTCGGTCTCGGTTTGATCGTCGCGATTCCGGCGGTCATTCTCGCGGGCCCGGTCTACGGCATCTGGTTGTCGAAACGGATGCACGTGGTCGAGCCCGAAGAAATGGGCAAGCTTTTCACCGCGCCGCAGAGCACTGGCGAGCCGCCGAGTTTCGCGATCTCGCTCAGCACGATCCTGTTGCCGGTCGTGTTGATGCTGGGCCGCACGGTTGCCAAGCTTCTGCTTCAACCCGAGACTTTCCTGTTCAACGCACTCAATTTCCTGGGTGAACCGTTGGTCGCACTCGGCCTCACTGTGCTGTTCGCGGTCGTGGCGCTGGGCTGGTCGCGCGGCATGGCGCGTGACCGGGTCGGCGGCATTTTGCGCAAGAGCTTGCCGCCGATCGCCGCGCTGCTGCTGACCATCGGCGCAGGCGGTGGACTCAAGCAGGCGCTCGTGGTGGCCGGTATCAGTACGACGATCGGCAAGATCGCCGTGGGTGCGCACATGCCCTTGATTTTGCTGGCGTGGCTGATCGCTGTCGCGTTGCGCCAGGCCACCGGTTCCGCGACGGTCGCGACCACCACCACCGCCGGTATCGTTGCGCCGGTCGTCGCGGGTCTCAGCGCGACGCACAATTCGCTGATGGCGCTCGCTATCGGCGCCGGTTCCGTGTTCTTCTGCCACGTGAACGATGCGGGCTTCTGGATGGTGCGCGAATACTTCGGCCTGCAATTGAAGCAGACGGTTCTGGTCTGGTCGGTGCTGCAGACCATCGTCTCTGTCGTCGGCCTTGCATTGACATTCGTGCTGTGGACCGTGCTGACCTGAGCCCGGCGTAGGGATCGCAGGCGGTGGCAGGAATTGACGCTCCGCTGTCCATTCCGTATGGCCTTCCCCGCTTACACTGCTTCGGCATACCGAGGGTGCAATCCAGCCCCTCGCTCCCCTGTCAACGCGGAGCCATCATGCTTGAACTGAGACCGTCCTGCGAAGGTTGCGGCAAATCACTGCCGCCGAACGCGTCCGACGCGATGATCTGCACGTACGAATGCACGTTCTGTGAAGTGTGTGCGCTCAGCATGCTGCGCAATGTGTGTCCGAACTGCGGCGGCAACTTCCAGCATCGGCCAATCCGCACACGCGCGCAGTTGGCCAAACATCCGGCGCGTACCGAACCGCATCCCGTTTCCATCGATGAACCATCGCACGCAAGTTTCTTCGAGCGTTACCGGAACACGCCGCCTGCCGAACGTTAAACGAGCCCTTAGATGAAGGCGGTGGTCAATACGGCCGCCGTTTTATAGCCCGCGAGGCTGCAAATTCGACGCACCGCTCAAACCCAATACCGTCTCACTCCTCGCGGTCGTCCATTCCCGGCGTCGCAATCCCGCTGACCGTGTGCGCAGCCACGCGCAACAGGCGGATCTGTTTGCGGTAATTGCGGCAGCCGCTGCAAATCGGCAGATGCAGCCGGATCGCCACCCATTCGCCGGTCGTCAAAGGGCGGTCGAGCGCGTCCGATAACAGACGCGTGATGTTCTTACATTTCCCCATTCGCATCCTCTCTTGACAGGCCCTTTTCGCTCAGGCAAGTGCGCAAGCGCAGCCGTGCGCGGTAAATCAGCACGCTGCAGTGATTGGCGGTCATTTGCAGTTCGGCGCAGATCGCTTCGGTTTCGAGATCGAGAAATTCGCGCATCATGAACACGCGCCCAATGTGCTCGGGCAGATGTTCCAGGCACATCTCGAACAAGGTCCAGAATTGCTGCTGACGCAAGGCGGTTTCCGGTGCCGGCCAAGGTTGCGGCTTGGTCTCGCGCGACCAGTGGCCGTTGTCCTTGAAGAGTTCGCGATCGAGCAGCGTTTCGCCGTCGATTTCGGATTCGAGCGCCGACAGGTTCACAGTGCGCTGCCGGGCGCGCAACGTGTCGACGAGCTTGTGCCGCAGGATGCCGAACACCCACGTCTTATGCTCCGATTGCGCGGCAAACCGGTCGGCTTGTGTCCAGGCAGCGGCCAAAGCCTCCTGGACCGCGTCTTCGGCGGCGGCGGCATCGCGCAGTTGCAAACGGGCAAAGCGCAACAGGTCGCGCCGCAGCTGCGTCAGATAGACGGGATCGTCGAGCGCCGGCCCGCTTACTTGCGCCATGTCAGGCTCCCTCGCCGCGATCGGGGTTGTCGCAGGTTTTCTCCTGAATCGTTGTAGTTCATAAGCAAATGGGTATCTTCGCGCGGTTCCTGGGCGTGTGCGCCATTCTCCCGCACGTTCCTGCGCAAGCGAATCGGTATTGAACATGTGGCCGCCAGCAAAGGATGACCTGACGACCTTAGTCGTGCCGCAACGGGTTTTATGACAACCACACAAACTGCAAAAAACATTATTGCGAAAAATGAAATCAGGCCTGCGGCGGGGAATTTTGAACAAAGGCGCAGCGCCAGGCATGCCGCCGACCATGTCGCGGTTCACCGAAAACGGCATGTCCCGATTATTTCAATACTTGAAAAAATATCTTCTAGTCTTCGGTGTTTTTAGGCGGGCGCTGGATCGCTATTCTTCACTCCATTGATCACCCAGATCGCGAACCAAACGCCAAAGAGGAGTAGCACCATGAAACGCATTCTTTCCGCCCTGATCGCTTCCGTCGCTCTGTTTGCCGCAGCTTCGGGCGTAGCCCAGGCTGCTGCACCGGCGCAATGCAACGGCCCGGCATCATATTGCAACGTGTTCTTCGGCAACTGATCGTCGGAGTGACTTGCCGGGTTATATGCCCGGCTCCAGTTTGTTGACGAGAATGTTCTCGAAGTCCAAAGGGGCGCCAATCAAGGCGCCCTTTTTGCATTTGCTCCAAACCGTTCGACGTGCGTGCAACACCTCCGCGGAACATGGCCGCAGGCCTGCTCCATCGGCGTTCGAGCGGGATCAGATAGAAAGCGGTACGCAATACGCGGCACTCCGAAGCAACACCCGCGCCCGGCACGTAAATGCGTCTAATGCTCACTCTTCTAACGTGTTACAGTGAGCCAACAGCTTGCAGTTCCCCTGCGCGTCTTACGCAGCTTCTCAGGCATCAGCCTCTCATCACAGCGCCCTGAATCGAACGGGGTCCTTTCCTTCTACTCTTGCTTTGCGATGTCATCGGCGCGGCCGGCCAGAGGCGGCCGCTGTCTACGCACATCGTCGACCTACACCTTGTTTTTCGCTGGCACGCCGCGACTCGCCGGCGTCAAGCCGTACCCACAGCGACGCTTCAAGCGAGATCCTTCACCGGAGACGACCACCATGAGCAATACGATCAGAAGCTACCGGGGCCTTGAGATTTACCCGCTGGTATATCCGCACCAGCCGCGTTCTCCCGATGGCGCCCGCCACTACGACTCCGGCTTCGACGCCGCAGTGCGAATCTGCCGGCGCGGCACCGACGACACCTTGACCAGCAGCCGCGTGTTCCGCGTGCCGAGCCGTTCGCCATTCGGCGCGGCAGGCGACGCGCGAATTGCCTCAGCCAGTTACGCGGAGCGGGTGATCGACGGCATGGTTGCCGGCGAGTCGATCGCCGGACTCTGATGCGAGCACCGATGGCAAGCCATGTTTCCAGGCGCTCGCTGGGCGCGCATTCCCCGCCGCTCACCGGCCGCGCGAACTATCAGGTCGCGGTGTCGTCGCGCCGCACATCCAGCGGAACGGTGCCCACACTGAAAGTGACCCGTTTGAGCGACGAACGCGTGATTTACCCCTTTCAGGGCCACGCGGACATGCCGTTTTTTGAGAATGCCGATGCTGCTCAGCTGTTCGCCGAAACATATGGCTGGCAGCTGGTGGACGGGGACATCGCCGTCCCGGAGGCATAAGAAAGACGCGTGTGACGTGTAGTCGACGAACACGCGGCTCCCCCGCCACCCAGCCGTGGCGTCACGTGAAATTGCTGCGCCGCCGCGAATCACACGGCCCGGCATCAACGCCAGCCGCTACGGGCGATCAGATTTTCCCGCCGCCGTCGATGCCATTTCCCTGGCGCCACACTGCCTTGCCCCGTTCGGATAGCTCGCCGCTGCTATGGACCGCGTCCGCTTCGGTGCCGTCGACAGCCATTTCGCCGCCAGCTTGCTCCTGCGACCGCTGCTTTTGCTTCTTTCGTGCGGCCACGGCTTCGTCGTGCGACTTCCCTGCATAGTTCTGAGTCATTGCGATACTCCGTGAAGTAGGTGAAAAAACGCCCGTTTGCCTCAAAACGTCCTAAGCCGGAAGCATGCTTGATTGACAAGGCAAAAGTACCAGTTATCCACAAGGTTATTCAGTGAATCTGTGGATAACTTTGGGCGCGATCGGGTTATCCACTGGCAGCGACAGGAGCCACGGGTCATGCACCGCCCGCGGATGGCGTTTTTCTACCCGCCGCCGCCATCGCGAGCAGCTTTTGCCTATGATGGACAGTTCGTACCCTTCCGCGCGTCAAGCGCCTCATCTCAAGGAAACGAATCATGGCCCATCACATCGCAGTGGTTGTCGGCAGCCTGCGCCGCGAGTCGTTTAATCGCCAGTTGGCGCAAGCTGTGATTTCACTCGCCCCCGCGGACTTCACGTTCGAATTCATCGATATCGGTGCGTTGCCGCTCTACTGTCAGGACTATGACGCCGACTATCCCGAAGTCGCCAGACAACTGAAACAGCGCATCGAAGCCGCCGACGGCCTGCTATTCGTCACACCCGAATACAACCGCTCGATGCCGGGTGTCCTGAAGAACGCGATCGACTGGGCTTCGCGCCCGTGGGGCACCAATTCGTGGGCCAGGAAGCCCGGCGCGGTGATCGGCACCTCGGTCGGCGCCACCGGCACGGCGCTCGCTCAGCAGCATCTGCGCAATGTGCTGGCCTACCTCGACGTCCCCACGCTCGGCCAGCCTGAAGTGTTCATCAAGCACGACCCTGCGGTGATCAACGAGAAAGGCGAGATCGTGAATGACGGCATCCGTAAGTTCCTGCAGACGTTCGTCGACCGCTACGTCGCGTGGGTGAAACTGAATGCCGCGGCCTGACGGCGGCTTCGCGAAAGCCTGAATCTCCAAGTCCCTTAAGCGCCAAGCCAACATTGAAGCGCCGATATTGCCGCTAACTCACGGCACCGTCGGCGCTGGCACCGCGTCGGCCTAGACGTGGTGATGCCCGGTTACCCGTTCCCAGCCGTGACGTACGGCGAGCTTGAAGCGCTCCCACGTGCTGTCCGGCGAGGTGGTTTCCCAATGACGCCGGGCTTCCGGCTCGACGTCGTCCCATGGCCTGTCGCGATAACGCTCATCTTGAGCAATCTCGGCGCCGTAGCGATACGCCGGCACGTAATCTTCATAGCGCGCGTTCTCGGTCGAATATTGCTCGTCGTAATGGGCGCGGAAATCCTCTTCGTATTCCAGATACTCGTTCGGCATCTGACCGCCTAAGCCCGCGGTCGGCTGCCCCGCTTCGGAAACGACTTCCGACGGCTGCAAGATCGCGCCCGAACCAGGCATCGAACCGGCAGCGATCGCGCTGCGTCCCGCGTCGCCGACCAGCGGGTCGATGACTGGCTCGTTGACTGGGTCGCGCACCGGCCGCTCAGCCAGCGGCGGCGGGACAAACGGCTCGGCGTCGGTGCCCATGAGCGGCGCCGGATAAAGTGGCTCGGCCGGGGTTGCGGGCCGGGCCGTCGAAGCGGGCGTCCTTGCACCAGGCATGGCAACGCCCGCTGCCGCCGCGCTCGAGGTATGCGGCGTACCGGGCGTCACTGCGCCGATGCCGAGTTCGTCGAGGATCGAATGATCGCGACTCGCTTCCGGCTGCGTGTCCCAATCGGACGAGCGCTCGCCGATGTCGGTCGCGCCCAGCCTCGTCAAGGTGTTGCGAGCAAGTTCCGCGTGCGACTCGCTGGCCGCGCTGACGCACACCAGCACCGCGCCCAGGCGCACGGCTTCCGCGTAGCGTGCCGTTTCCGGGGCTCGGGAGCCGGTCGAAAACAGGCTCGAGAGAAAGCGTTCGATATTGGCGAGCACGCCGGAACCGGCAACCTCATCGGTTGCGGAGCCGACGGAGGGTTCCGGATTCGCCTGCAACTCGATCGTTTCGCGTGCAAAACCGGTCTGTACAAGCGTGTCGCGCGCGGCTTCCGCGTGGGAATAGGTGTCGAATAAACCAATCACAGTGTGTCGCATGGCTGTCTCCCGACGTATTTGATTGGAACGGCCGGCGCGACCACGCGCGGGCCTCCTTCCGCAAATACGCCGCAACGATCATGCCGGGCCGGCTGGACGCGCCCGCACGCCCGTTGGCACTTGTCTGAGCAGATCGGACCGCGCAAGCGCGCGGCGCCGTGCCGCCGCGCTTTTACAATCGGTGGTAAATCGCTAGCGAAAGGCGGCGAGCCTGAAGCCGCAGGCTTTAGTCGGCGGGATGGGTTGCCGCGGCCGGATCCGCGCCGGTCTGCGCGAGGTCGCGCTGGATTGCTTGCAAGAGTTTTTCCAGCAATGCGATATCGAAGGGTTTGGACAGCACTCGCACGTCCACATGCCGCGCGCGGTCGAGTTCCTCCGCGTAGCCGGTGACCAGAATGACCGGCAGTTTGGTGTCGAACGCCAGTACGGCTTCGGCCAGGTCGATGCCGTTCATCGTGCCGGGCATGTGAATGTCAGACAGCACCAGATCGAACGGCAGCGGCTCGCCGGTGCGCGCCTGCCTTGCGTGGGCGTCGTCGAACAGGCGCAGCGCGGTGTCGGCGTTGAACACGCACGTGACCTGGTGGCCCATCATCTGCAATAAAGCTTCCGTGCCCGCGGCGACCTCATCGTTGTCCTCGACCAGCAGAATGCGCAGGCCTTGCGGCGCGCTGCTTTCGTCGACGCCCGCTTCCACGGGCACATCCGCTTGGGGGGCGGCGGCGGCGCGCGGCAGATAAAGCCGCACCGAGGTGCCCGCGCCGATCGCGCTGTCGATCGCGGCAAGCCCGCCGGAGCGCTCGCAGAAGGCGAAAACCTGCGGCAGGCCGAGACCGGTGCCCATGCCCTTCGGCTTCGTCGTGAAAAGCGGTTCGAAGGCGCGCGCGAGGACCTCAGGCGGCATGCCGCCGCCGGTGTCTTCGAGCAAGAGTTGCACGAAGTCGCCGGTCAGTGGAAAGCCGTCCTCGCGGCGGAAGTTGAGATTGGCGGCGCGAACCGTGAAACGGCCGCCGTTCGGCATGGCGTCGCGCGCGTTCACGGCGACATTGATCAGCGCCAGTTCGAGCTCGGCGACGTCGACACGCATCGGCCAGATACCGGCGCCGATGTCCATCACCAGCGAAATTTTCGCGCCGAGCGACGCGCGCAGCAGTTCGCGGCACGCCGGCAGCCAGCGTTCGAGCGCCAGCGTCTCGCTGCGCAACGGCTGCTTGCGCGCCACGCCGAGCAATTGCCGGGTGAGCGACTGACCGCTCTTGAGCGCGCGCTCCATCGCCGACAATTCGCGGTCGAGTCCCGGCGTGCCGCGCCGCCGGACGATCTGCACGTTGGCGGAGACAATCATCAACAGGTTGTTGAAATCGTGGGCGACACTGCCGACCAGATTGCCGAGCGCCTCCATCTTGCGCGACTGACGATAGGCGGATTCGATCGAGCGCCGCATTGACGCCTCGGCCTGCCAGCGCTCCCACGCCTCTTCTTCGGCGCCCAGGCGCCGCAGCGACAGCCAGATCACACACCACAGCACGATGGACGGCGTGAACATGGACAGGATCAGCATGCTCAGGTGCCGGTACCACGCGGCCCAGATCGCCGAGGTGCGATAGCCGCACGACACGTACACCGGGTAGGCGCCGACACGCCGGAAGGCGAGGATCACATTCTCGCCGTCGAGGTCGGAATGCATTCGTACGACGCCGGCGCGCCGCCCTTGCGTCAGTGCTTCCGCCAGCGGCGAGTTCGGCGGCACCGCCACCGGCTCGCGCGGGCGGCGCGGATAGTGCGCGAGGACCGCGCCGTCGGTGCGCAGCAGGCTCATGGTCATCGGCGTGCTCGCGCCGCCGCCGAGCAGTTCCCGGTAGAACGCGTCGAAATAGCTGGGCCGCAGCGCGACGGAGACGACGCCGGCAAACGAGCCGTCGGCGGCGTGCCGCTCCACCCCCGTGTTGAACACCTGCTCGCCCACCACGTGTCCCGTCATCACCTTCGAGACATGTTCGAGGCCCTTGCCGTCGCGAATGCCGACGAAATCTTCGCGATCGGCGATCGACAGCGCCGGCACGGGATAGAAACGGCTGGTGGCGAGCAGATCGCCTTGCTGGCCGAAAATCGACACGGCCGCGACCTGAGGATAGCCGCCGCCCATGGTGCGCAGCTTCTCGTGAATCTCGCCTTCTTTTGCGCGAATGCCGTTGTCATCCAGACCTTGTGTCAGGTCGACGATGCGCGCGTCGAGCGTCTCGTTCATGTCGAACACTTTCAGTGCGTGTTCTTCCGCCACGCGCACGGTGCGCAGCGTGACGTCGGTCGCGTCGGCCATGCGCGCGTGCAGATCGCTGTACGCCATCGCTGCGACGTACACGCACGGCAGCACGATGGCCACGATCAGCAGGGCGATCAGCGTGATGCGCCGGACGTGGAAATTCTGTTCCGGCACGACGGGGAACAGCGCCTCGTCCTGACGGCTGGCGGAAAGGCGGCTCGCTTCGGGCGGGTCGAACCGGTTTGGGGTCATGGTCGATAGCGAGGATCGTTCGGGACGCAAGGGTCGGGTGTCGGCCTGATATCGGCCTCATACAAAAAGCATAGACATGCCGCGGCGGTACTCGTTACCGTGACCAATGATCGTCTCCGGATTTGTCTGCCGTCTAATAAGTGACAAATCGGGAAGCGCAAACGTACACAAAAGTGTAAATTCAAAAAAATATCCTCTGAATCTATCAAAAAATGTTCCTAAATAACGTTTAACAGGAAATTATTTTTAGTTAGAGTGAATATGGCGGGTTGCCTTTCCGCCGTTTTACTTCGAGAATCGATGTCATCACAAAAAATGTATCCGCCATGTTCGGATACATCTGCCGCGAGGGCAGCCAGACGACGCGCACAACGCGTAACGGAGGGCGCTCGCGTGGAAAACGCGCGCGGCAAGGGGACCAAGCCCGATCCATGAAGCCGCGCGGATTGATCTTCGGGGTAGGCTTCGAACATGCTGGTCATAGCCATCGTTCACCGTGCTCGCACGCATCCCTGCGTGCCTATGAGTGCTGTCAAAAGCGGTTCCATCAAAAGTGCCTCACTGCAGGCACTCCCCGCTCGTTTGCAAGCTTCATTCTCGCAAGCCTCAGTTCGCGTTGCCGCGAGCCGACAGACCGCGCGCTAAAGAAATCGCCGCTACCCACCGTTAACGCGCCAGAGCTTATTCCGCTTACCGACCCGCCCATGCCTTTGCCTATTGTGATCGCCGACGATTCATTGCTTGCCCGCAAGGTGCTCACCAAGGCATTGCCGCCGGACTGGGAGGTCGACGTGTCCTATGCCGCGAACGGGCGCGAAGCGCTCGTTCTGTATCGCGAAGGCAAAGCCTCGGTGATGTTCCTCGATCTGACGATGCCGGACATGACCGGCTACCAGGTGCTGGAAGCCTTGCAGCATGAGGACCTGAACACCTTCGTCATCGTCGTCTCCGCCGATGTTCAGCCAATGGCCCAGTCGCGCGTGCGCGCGCTCGGCGCCGCTGCCTTCATCGCCAAGCCCGTGACGCCCGAGGCGCTACTACCCATCCTCAAGGAGTACGGGTTGTATGTCTGAGCCAGTTCTCACCGAAGACCAGCGCGACGCGCTGCAAGAGGTCGCCAATCTGGCGATGGGCCAGGCCGCGACGCGTCTCGCGGGCCTGCTCGACGCATTCATCGAATTGTCGGTGCCGCGCGTGAAGGTGGTGGCAGTGAGCGAGGCGGCTGAGGCGCTGCGCCAGATGACCGGGATCGAAGACACGGTGAGCGCGGTGCGCCAGGGCTTTCGTTCCGACATCAAGGGCGAAGCGCTGGTGATCTGCCGCAGCGACAGCGTCGATCAGTTGTGTTCGCTTGTCAGCGATCCGTACTCGCGCTCGACCTATGAAGCGGTGAGCCAGAAAGAACTCGTGTTCGACGTCGCGAACGTGCTGACGGGTGCGTGTGTCTCGTGCATTCTCGACCAGCTCGGCCGCACGCCGGTCTTCTCCGCGCCGGGCCTGCTCGGCCAGGCGCTGACACTCGACGAAGTGTTCCAGCCCGGCGTGCTGCAATGGGAAGTCGCCTTGCTGGTGGAAGTCAATTTCGCGCTCGAGGATCAGAGCTTCCGCGCGCACCTTGTGATGCTGATGGCCGAAGAGTCGATTCGCCACATGAGCGCGGCGCTCGACGAGCTGTTGTCCAGCCTATGAATATGCCTGTGAATATGTCTGTCGATATGCCTGTGAAGTCGTTGAGCGATCTGGTTGTCGAACGCGTCGGTTTCGGTATCTTCGTGCTCGATCGCGATATGAATGTGCTCATGTGGAACCGCTTCATGCAGGATCACAGCGGCTTGTCGCCGGACCAGGTGGTGGGCAAATCGCTCTTCACGCACTTTCCGGAAGTGCCGCGCGTGTGGCTGGCGCGCAAGATTGAAAGCGTGTTTCAGCTCGGCAGTTTCGCATTCAGTTCGTGGGAGCAGCGCCCGTATCTCTTCAAATTCGATCACGACCGGCCGATTACCGGCGGTGTCGATTTCATGCAGCAGGACTGTACGTTCATGCCGCTCATGCGCGATCGTGAAGTGGTGGCCGTGTGTGTGACCATCTCCGACGTGACGCATGTCAGCATCATGCAGCGAGAACGTGAAGAGGCAGTCGCCAAGCTGCAGGAATATGCGGACCGGGATGGTCTGACGGGCATTGCCAATCGCCGTTTCTTCGAAGCGCGTTTGCGCGATGAGTACACGCGCTGGCAGCGTTACGGCGGCGAGTTGTCCGTGCTGCTGTTCGACCTCGATCACTTCAAGAAGATCAACGACCAGTTCGGCCACGGCGTCGGCGATACGGTGTTGCGCGTGATGGCGCAGCGGGTCGCCGGCGTGGTGCGGGCGCAGGACACCTTCGGGCGTTTCGGTGGCGAGGAGTTTGCGTTGCTGCTGCCCTGTACGCCACTCGAAGACGCGATGCGGGTCGCCGAAAAGATCCGCTGCACGATCGCCGATACGCCTGTCGAAGTGCAGGGCACGAGCGTGCCGGTGACCGCGAGCGTGGGGGGAGCGGCGGCACGCGTGGGCGTGCCGGCGTACGACGTGCTGATCAATGAAGCCGACGCGGCGCTGTATAGCGCCAAGCGGCAGGGACGCAACCGCTCGGTGGCGTTTATCTGAGCCTTCCGGCCCCCTATTCGCCGCCCAACAGCGGCATCTCACAAAGATTGTTATACTTTTCGCCGTTTCCGGCATCCCTGCCGGGTGTTTCGCGCGTGTCCGCGCGCGCGGGCCGCCTGCCCTGCGGGTAGGCATTAAAACTTCTTGAACGCCTTTCAGCGGGCGCCTCCAGCGGAGATCGTCTTGGCTGTTTCCAATCTTGTCGTGGACGATACAGAAATCGACGCCGCAGCCGCCACGTCCGGCAGCTCGTTTTATCTCGCGATGCGGATCCTGCCGGCCGCGCAGCGCGATGCGATGTATCAGGTCTACGCTTTCTGCCGCGCTGTCGACGATATCGCCGACAGCGACGACCTGCCACGCGCCGAACGCGCCGCCGCGCTCGAGCGCTGGCGTGCCGACATCGACGCGTGCTACGCCGGCGCACCGCGCGCTTCCTTGCGCGCGCTGACGCGACACATTCATACGTTCCATCTGCAACGCGAAGACTTCCACGCGATGATCGACGGCATGGCGATGGACGCCGCCGCCGACATCTGCGCGCCCGACGAAGCCATGCTCGACCTGTATTGCGACCGTGTCGCGAGTGCGGCGGGCCGCCTGTCGGTGAGGATATTCGGGATGCAGGAGGAGCCGGGCCGTTTGCTCGCGCACCATCTGGGCCGCGCGCTGCAACTGACCAACATCCTGCGCGATATCGACGAAGACGCCGGCATCAATCGCTGCTACCTGCCGCACGAGTTGCTGGCGCGCGAAGGCATCGCGGTGACGAGCCCGACGCAGATCGCTGACGATCCGTCTTTGCCGCGCGTCTGCGCCACGCTCGCCGAGCGCGCGAGGCAGCATTTCGCCGCCTCCGACGCGATCATGGACCGCGAGCCGCGCAACCACGTGCGTGCGCCGCGCATCATGTCGGGCGTGTATCGCGTGCTGCTCGACCGCACGCTCGACCGCGGTTTCGACATTCCGCGTACGAAGGTCAGCAAGCCGAAGCTGCGCATGCTGTGGATCGTCGCGCGTTACGCGCTCTTCTGAGCTGATGCAAAAGCTCGTCCATGTGATCGGCGCCGGTCTCGCCGGCCTCGCCGCCGCGGTGCAATTGCAGCGGCGCGGTGCACAAGTCGTGTTGCATGAGGCGGCCGAGCAGGCCGGTGGCCGTTGCCGTTCGTATTACGATTCGAAGCTCGGCGTGACCATCGACAGCGGCAATCACAGGGTGCTGTCCGGCAATTTCGCGACGCTTAACTATCTGCGGGCGGTCGGCGCTGCCGACGAGTTGATCGGCCCGGCCCAGCCCGAGTATCCGTTCGTGGATCTGGCGACGCGGGCACGCTGGACCGTGCGCCTGTCGCCGGGCCGCTTGCCCTGGTGGATCTTCGACCCGAACGCGCGCGTGCCGAACACCGGGCCGACCCACTATCTGACGCTCGTGCCGCTGCTGTTCGCCAAGCCCGGGCGCAGTGTGGCGCAGACCCTGCGCTGCAATGGCCCGCTATGGGACCGCCTGCTGCGGCCGCTGTTTCTCGCGATGCTCAATATCGAGCCGCGTGAAGCCTCGGCGGAACTCACGGGCGCCATGGTCAGGGAGGCGCTCGTCGCCGGCGGTCTGGCGTGCCGGCCACTGGTACCGCGCAACGGCCTGAGTAGCGCCTTTGTCGATCCGGCGCTGCGGCTATTGCAGCATGGCGGCGCGGCCATCCGGCTCGGTTCGCGCCTGACGGACCTCGTATTTGCCGACACCGGTCGTGTCTCGGCGCTGAATTTCGCGGACGAAAGCATCGCGATCGATGCCAATCAGGCCGTGGTGCTCGCGGTGCCGCCGGATGTTGCACAGACGCTCGTGCCCGGTTTGCGCTCGCCGAGCCGCTTCGCGGCGATCGCCAACGTGCATTTCGCGATCGAGCCGCCGTTCGGGATGGCGCCGGTCACGGGGCTGCTCAACGCGACGGCCGATTGGCTGTTCGCCTTCGAGGGCCGCGTGTCGGTCACGATCAACGCCGCCGAACGCCTGCTCGACACACCGCATGAAGCGCTCGCGAAAACCATCTGGGCCGAAGTGGCCCAGGCCGTCAATTTGCCGGCCGAGCCGATGCCGGCCTGGCAGGTCGTGATGGAAAAGCGCGCGACGTTTGCCGCCTTGCCGGACCAGGAAACACTGCGTCCCGGCACGCGCACTCGCTGGAACAATTTGATGCTCGCGGGCGACTGGACGGCTACCGGCCTGCCCGCGACGATCGAAGGCGCGATTCGCTCCGGCCAGAAGGCCGCGGACACGCTGCTGAATCAACCGATGGAACGCCGATGAACGATTTATCTCAAGCCCAGCCACTGGACGCCGTCCTGCCTGAATTCGCCGATGCCGCGCTGAATGCGTCGAAGGCTGCGCCCGTCGCCGTGCCGCACGCTTCCGCTGAGCCGCTCGATGCCGCGATCACACGCGCCACCGACGCGATCCTCGCCGCGCAGAAGCCGGACGGCCACTGGGTCTACGAACTCGAAGCCGACGCGACGATTCCCGCGGAATACGTCCTGCTGGTCCACTATCTCGGCGAAACGCCGAACGTGGAACTGGAGCAGAAGATCGCCCGCTATCTGCGCCGCATCCAGTTGCCCGGCGGCGGCTGGCCGCTCTTCACCGACGGCGCGATCGACGTCAGCGCCAGCGTGAAGGCGTACTTCGCGCTGAAAATGATCGGCGACTCGCCCGATGCCGAGCACATGATCCGCGCGCGCGAAGCGATTCTGGCGGACGGCGGCGCGGAAACCGTGAACGTGTTCACGCGGATTCTGCTCGCGCTGTTCGGCGTGGTGTCATGGCGCGCCGTGCCGATGATGCCCGTGGAAATCATGCTGTTGCCCCAATGGTTCCCGTTCCATCTGTCGAAGGTGTCGTATTGGGCGCGCACCGTGATCGTGCCGTTGCTGGTGCTGAACGCGAAGCGGCCGGTGGCGCGCAATCCCCGCCGCGTGCGTATCGACGAGCTGTTCCGCGCCGCACCGGTCAACACCGGCATGCGTGATCGGGCGCCGCATCAGCACCTCGGCTGGTTCCGCTTTTTCCGTGGTGTCGACGTCGTGTTGCGCACCATCGACGGCCTGTTTCCGAAGACGACGCGCGAACGCTCGATGCGCGAGGCGGTGAAGTTCGTCGACGAACGGCTGAACGGCGAAGACGGCCTCGGCGCGATTTTCCCGGCCATGGCCAACTCGGTGATGATGTACGACGTGCTCGGCTATCCGGCCGATCATCCGAATCGCGCGATTGCCCGTCAGTCGATCGAAAAGCTGCTCGTCGTCAAGGACGACGAAGCCTATTGCCAACCGTGTCTGTCGCCGGTGTGGGATACCTCGCTGGTGGCGCACGCGTTGATCGAGACCGGCGAAGCGCATGCTGAGCAAGCGGCCGAACGCGGGCTCGCGTGGCTGCGTCCGCTGCAGATTCTCGACGTGCGCGGCGACTGGATCTCACGCCGTCCGAACGTGCGTCCCGGCGGCTGGGCGTTCCAGTACAACAACGCGCACTATCCGGACGTCGACGATACGGCCGTGGTCGTGATGGCGATGCAACGCTCGGCGGCGCTAACGCAATCGGATGTCGATCGCGAAGCCATTGCGCGGGCGCGCGAATGGGTGGTCGGCATGCAAAGCAGCGACGGCGGCTGGGGCGCGTTCGAACCGGAAAACACCCAGTACTACCTCAACAACATTCCGTTCTCCGATCACGGTGCGTTGCTCGATCCGCCGACCGCGGACGTGTCGGGCCGTTGCCTGTCGATGCTCGCGCAACTCGGCGAATTGCCGCGAGGCAGCGAGCCGGCGCAACGTGCGTTCGACTACATGCTGAAGGAACAGGAATCGGACGGCAGCTGGTACGGCCGCTGGGGCCTGAACTACATCTACGGCACGTGGACGGCGCTGTGTTCGCTGAACGCCGCCGGTCTGCCGCATGACGACCCCCGTATGAAACGCGCCGCGCAGTGGCTCCTGTCGATCCAGAATCAGGACGGCGGCTGGGGCGAGGGCGGCGAGAGCTACAAGCTCGATTACCGCGGCTACGAGCGTGCGCCGAGCACGGCTTCGCAAACCGCATGGGCGCTGATGGGCCTGATGGCGGCGGGCGAGGTCGATCACGAGGCGGTCGCGCGCGGCGTCGAGTATTTGCAGCGCGAACAGCGCGAGCACGGCCTGTGGGACGAAACGCGCTTCACGGCAACCGGTTTCCCGCGTGTGTTCTATCTGCGTTACCACGGTTATCGCAAGTTCTTCCCGCTGTGGGCGCTGGCGCGCTTCCGTCATCTGAAACGCAACGGGCTGACGCGCGTCGCGGTCGGAATGTAACGGATGGCGTTTTCGACAACACCGTCAGCCAACGGCGGCTGCAGCACCTTGCCGGTGATCGTGGTGACGGGTATGGCGTTCGAAGCGCGCATCGCCCGCGGCAAGGGTGTTGAAGTGGTCTACGCGGCGCGCGCCGATCTGCTGGAGCGGGCGTTGAGCGCCGCGGTCGCGCGTGGTTGTGCGGGGATCGTCAGTTTCGGAACGGCCGGTGGTTTGGCGCCTGACCTGGAGCCGGGCACGTTGATCGTTGCTGAGGCCGTCGAGGGGCCGTTTGGACGGCTCGAGACCGATCGGCCATGGGCTGACAGGCTCGCCGCCGCGCTTGTCACTGGGCCGCTGGCGGCGCGTCTGCGGCGCGGCCTGATGGCTGCCGTCACCACGCCTTTGGTCAGCGCCGACGACAAGCGCGCGCTGCATCGCTCGAGCGGCGCTTTGGCGGTCGATATGGAATCGCATATTGCCGGCGCGACGGCCGCCGCGCATGGTCTGCCGTTCGCGGTGTGCCGCGCGATTGTCGATCCGGCCTGGCGGACGTTGCCTTCCGCTGCCACCGCCGGCTTGCGTGACGATGGCACCACGGCGCTGGGGCCGATTTTGCGGGAGTTGCTGCGGCAACCGTCACAGCTCGGGGCGCTGCTTCAGGTCGCCGTCGATGCGCGCGCGGCGCGGACCTCGCTGGTGCAGGCACGGCATGCGATGGAGGAGGCTAGGGTTTTGCAGATGGGGGTTGGCTGATTGTTTTTGCCGCTGTCGGCGTGGTGCTCGGCGGCGCCGATTTGGGCTTTTCTTGAACTGGTTCTTTGGCCTTTCCTTGTTTTCTTATTGGTCTATTAGCGTCGCCCCTGTGCGGGGCGGCACCTACTTTTCTTTGCCGGCCGCAAAGAAAAAGTAGGCAAAAGAAAGCGGCTCACACCGCCAGCTCATAAGTGGGTCCCCCGCACAGTCACCGTAGTGGCGCATCTGGAATCCGTGCCCTCGCACATTCAGCGTGAGTGACACAGCCGTCATTCTTCCAGCGACGCTTCGCGCGCCGAAGCGCTCTTCATAAACCCCCCGTTTGAGGCGCTCTTCGGCGACCCGTGCGGCTTTGCTGCGCCGGGTCGTCTCGTCTCGTCTCGTCCAAGACCCCTCTTGCGTCGCGGGAACGGCTTCCTGCGGTTTCTTGTTCGCCGGCGCGGTTTGCGGGATGGCGATTTGAAACAGCGTGATGCTCACTGACGAGTCGGGCCATCTGTGGAAATGAGAAGGTGCTCATGCTATGTCCAGTGAACGCAAAGGGTAAGAGGGCGATCGGAGACGCTGCATCGCTCGCACGGTGACAATCCGGGTACCCCTGCGCGTGGCTGAGCTTGCTGTACGTTCTCGGTTCAACCCCATCCCTTGATTGTTCATTTGTCGCGAAAAGGCATTTCGGTGGGAGCGAATCTTATCTGTCTCCGTATCCGCTAGAGTTAGGCATTTGAAAGGCGACGCATACGCGATAAAGTGTGTGCGGGCGCCGTCCCGCAGGTCGAGAAACGGCGATTCAGTGAAGGCAAAGCCATCGGCCGATGTCAAAGCAAGAAGTGGTTTCACGCGTCTTGCGACCAACCCACTACGAGGCAACTATGAGAATCGCTGGCGCGCAGTTCTTCGACGCAATGCGTGCGTCCATCCAGCTGGAGAAACAACAGGAGAAGGACAAGAACGCAGCGGCCGGTCCA
Organism: Paraburkholderia fungorum; assembly: GCF_046027605.1. Classification (GTDB taxonomy): domain Bacteria; phylum Pseudomonadota; class Gammaproteobacteria; order Burkholderiales; family Burkholderiaceae; genus Paraburkholderia; species Paraburkholderia fungorum_F. Next base: position 729,212 of record NZ_JAQQEF010000001.1, on the reverse strand, counting down.
AAGGGCGCAAATGGTTCGGGCGAGGCTGATGTCGCCCACGACGGAATTACCGCCGAGGACCTGGAGAAATCGACGCTGATGGGTATGCTTTTTCCGGTGCCCCCGGCTGATGGCACCGATAAGACTGAGCATCCGCCCACTGCTGCGCAGGCTGCCGATGGCGCTGTTCCGAAGCCTGGGAACAGCGTCGACATTTACGTCTGAGCGGGCAGAGACTGCTGGACGCCAGAAACTGCATATGTCGTGAGGACGGACCGGCCTTCTTCAGGGCCGGGGCCATCCATCCGCGGCCTCACCGCTTCGTATGCTAATTTCCCAGCCCGCTCTTCGAGGCCACCCGGCAGCTTGAGGCTTGCCGCATGTCCGACCCACACCCCTTATTGTGTCGCCGGAACGACTTCCTGCGGTTTCTTGTCCGTGGGCGCGGTTTGCGGAGATGGCGTCGGTGTAGTGACGCCCGAGGCGGCAGCAGGCGCCGCCGCCGGTGCGTTCGGCGTTCCGCCCGGATCAGTGTAGTTCGGTACGCCTGCCGGGCCGCCCGTGGTGCTTCCCGAGGCGGCGTTCGGGGCCTGCGGGGCGTCGCCCGGGTCCGTGTAGTTCGGCACGCCTGCGGGGGCGCCCGTGGCGCTCCCAGATGCCGCGTTCGGCGCTTGCGCTGCGTCGCCCGGGTCCGCGTAGTTCGGCAAGGCCGCCGGGGCGCCTGCGGCGGGGGCGGCTGCGCCGGACTCGCCGCCCTCGTCGTCGTAGTTCGGCAGCGGCGCGGCGTTGTCGCCCGTGCCACGCAAACGCGCGCGGCGCTGCTGGCTATAGGCGTCGCGTACGAACGAATACTTGTCGAGCGCGGCCTGTTGCAGCAGGTCGGATGCGCCCAGCAAGTCGGAGCGCGTACTCACGAAATGCAACACGTACAACGGATTGCGTGTCGCCGGCTCGATGTAGTTCAGCGGGTTGAATTTCACGTCCACGATCAGACCCATGCTGTCACGCACCGTGCTCGGGCCGAATAGCGGCAAGACGAGGTAGGGGCCCGACGGCACGCCCCAGTGCCCCAGCGTCAGGCCGAAGTCCTGATGATGCTTCGGCAGACCGGCCGGCGTCGCCCAATCGAGCAGGCCGCCAAGTCCGAAGGTCGAGTTGAACGCGAAGCGCACGATGTCTTCGGTGGCGTCCGTGATCTTCAACTGCAACAGGTTGTTGGCGGCGTTGCTCAGGTCGCCCAGATTCGAAAAGAAGTTGCTCACAGCGGTGCGCAAGGGCTGCGGCGTCACCTTCTGGTAACCCTTGGCGACCGGCACGGCGACGTAGCGGTCCAGACCGTCGTTGAAATTGAAAATTACGCGGTTCGCCGGTTCGAACGGGTCGCCCGGCTTGCGGTCGGGGCCGGTCGCGCAGCCGGACATCAGACCGGTGGCGGCCAGCGCCAGCACGGTGGTTCGCAGCTTCATGCTTATATTCCTTTGTGCTTCGCGCGACGTGGGCGCGGCTTGCCCATCAGCACGGGTTGGAACACCACCGCGCCGATCAGCGTACAAAACAACGAGAGTGCCAGCAAGCGTCCCATGCTCGACGTGCCCGGATGGTGCGACAGCCAGAGGCTGCCGAACGCCGTCGCCGTGGTCGCCGCGCTGAACAGCACGGCATGCGTGAGGCTCGACTGCAACAGGCCAGTCTGCCCGTTGCGCCACGCCATCACGAAGTAAATCTTGAATGCTACGCCGACGCCGAGCATCAGCGGCAGCGCAATGATGTTCGCGAAGTTCAGCGGCATGCCGAACACCACGCACAACTCCAACGTCACCAGCGCCGACACCAGCAGCGGCACCAGCGTGCGCAGCATGTCGCCGACGCGCCGCAGTGCGATCCACAGCAAAACCGCGATCGACAGCAACGCATAGCCGGCGGCCTGCAGGAACGCCTTGATGATCGTGTCCGCGGAATGCAGGATCGAAATCGGGCCGCCGATCGCGTCCGGTTCGGCTTTCTTCACGGCGTGCGCGAAGCGGGCGAGCGTCGCGTCGTCGTTCGGATCGGTGCCGGCCTTGACCTTCGGCGCGATGTCGACCAGTGCGCGGCCGTCCTTCGAGAGCCAGCTCGTGGAGATCTCCTTGGGCAGGTTCTCGCGCGTGATCTCGGTGGGTTGCAGCAGATCCGCCAGTTGCTTCAGCGCGATGCGCAGCGGCTCGGACAGCGCGGTTTCGGCCCGGTCGCGCGTGGCGGCGTCGGCGGCGGCCAGCTTTTGCAGCGTGGTGGACAGGTGCTTGGCTTCGGCGGCGCCGGGGCCCGGGTGGTCGTCGGCGGCGAGCGAGAGCTGGTTCGACGCGCGTTTGAGCGCGGCGACCCGCACCGCGTCCGTGGCTTGAGGCGAGGGCTGCTGCTGCAGCGCGGGCAACAATTGCTGCGCCGCGCTCGCAATCAGCATCAGCTTTTGCTGCTGCTCGGCCGGAACGAAGCTGTCCAGCGTGGTCACGCGGCCGACTTCCGGCAGCGTGCGCAGATGCGCGGCCTTCTGGTCCGCGTCAGCAAGCGTGGGCGCCAGCACATGCACGTTGTTGACCGCCGCTTCCGGCGAATCCTTCAGCGACAGCAGCGTCGCCATGGATTCCGTGTGCGGATCCTTCAGATGCAGCGGGTTGAAGTCGAAGCGCAGATGCGTGAGCAACGGTGTGGCGCCGATCACGAGGATCAGCGTGCCGATCAGCACGGGCTTGCGGTGATGATCGAGGAAGTCGTCGACGGGGGCGAGTTGCTTGAAGCCGGGCGAAGCGGCCTCGCCGGGCGGATTGAAGATTTTCAGCAGCGCCGGCAGCAGCGTCATGTTGGTGAGGTACGCGACGAACATGCCGACGCCGGCGATCTCGCCCAATTCCGACACGCCGCGGTAAGCCGTCGGCAGGAACGAGAAGAAGCTCAGCGCGACCGCCACGGCAGCGAGCGTCAGCGGCACGCCGATGCTGTGCGCGGTATGCACGAGCGCGGCGGAAAGACGGTCGTCGCGATGACGTTCCTCACGATATTTGACGCCGAACTGCACGCCGAAATCGACCCCGAGCCCGACGAACAGCACCATGAAGGCGACCGAAATCATGTTGAGCGCGCCGACCAGCAGCAGGCCGAGCGCCGCGGTGATCGCGAGCCCGACGAACAGCGTGATGAAGACCGCGAGGATCATGCGGCCCGAACGCAGCGCCAGCCACAGAATGACCAGCACGACGATGAAGGTGCCGATGCCGTTGAGCACGGCGCCGTCCTTGACCGATGCGAATTCTTCGTCGGCGAGCGGCTGTTCGCCGGTCAGGCGGACCGTGGCGCCATAACGCGTATCGAGATGCAGCGCGGCGGCGGTGTCGCGGATCGATTTCGAGGCGGTCGCGCCCGGCTCCAGCGCGTCGTAGTTCACCACCGGCTGCACCGTGACGAACGCGCGCGCCGGCTCCGTGGCGGCGCTTTTGTCGACCAGCGCGCGCCACGAGAATGCCGCCGGCCGGCCGGCCAGCACCTGGTCGAGCGTGGTTGCGCTTTGCGACAGCAAATGGCTCATGTCGGCCAGCTTCACCTGACCCAGTTGCAGCGGCAGCAACAGGCTCGTGGTGAGCGTGCCGGCGAGCCCGGTCAGGCTCGGATCGTGCGCGAGGGCATTGACGAGCGGGCGGGACTGGACGAGCTGCGAGGTGGTTGAGAGGACCTCATCGGTTGCTGGGAACAGCAGACCATTGTGTTCGAAGAACGGACCGCCGGCGGGCTGCGAGACCGCGACAAACTCCTTCGGATCGGCTTTGAGCGCGGCCGTCAGGGCATTGGCGGCGGCGTCGGCAAACTCCGGGGCGCGGGCTTCGACCACCACCAGCACGGTTTGACCGCGGTCCGGGAAGGCCTCGTCCATCGCATTTTCAAGCGAGGACCATTGTTTGTCGGTCTCGATGAGCTTGCTGATATCGGTGTTGATCTTGAAGTTATGGGCGACATAGAATCCGCTCAAAACGGCGAGCACGAGCGACAGAGCGATAATCCGTGACGGATGACGCACCGAATAGGCGACGAGACGGACGATAGATGACTTCAGCATGTAGGCGGAGAGGGCCTTATCACGGATGGTGTTTTCGACGAAAGTGCACAAGTATACAGAGCCGGAGCGGTTCGGCTCCATTTCGGTAGCAAGGACGGCTCCCGGACGGTGCACATGGGGCGGGAACGCATTATCGGTATACTTGGTCTATCCTGCTTTCGCCACGGGCTTGCGAGCCCGCCGGCGCTTACTTCTTGGGGTTTTGGCAAGCGTATGAAACGTTATCTGTCTGCTTTTCTGGCTGCGGCCGTAGTGTCCACTGCGGCTTATGCGCAAAGCGCGCCCGATGCGATGGTGAAGAGTGCCGTCGAAGGCACGGTTGCCGCGATGAAGGCTGATCCGCAGGCGCGTGGCGGCGATATGGCGAAGATCACCGAGCTGGTTCAGACGCGCTTTGTGCCGGCTACCGATTTTCAGCGGACCACGCGGATCGCGGTTGGCAAGGCCTGGAGCACGGCAACGCCCGAGCAGCAGAAGCAGCTGTACGAGCAGTTTACGTTGCTGCTGGTGCGCACGTATGCGGCATCGCTGTCGCAGTTGCGCGATCAGGATGTGAAATTCAAATTCTTGCCGGTCAGCGTGCCTGCCGGTGCCAGTGATCTGGTCGTGCAGTCGCACGTGATCAGCAACGGCGGAGACGATGCCATTGGTTACCGGCTGACCAAGGGCCCCAACGGTTGGAAGATTTACGACATCAACATGATGGGCGCCTGGCTGATTCAGGTTTATCAGACGCAGTTCGCCGATCAGCTTTCCAAGGGCGGCGTTGATGGGCTGATCAAGTTCCTGACGGCGCATAACGCACGAAGCGCTGGCTGACGTCAGGCAAAAGATTCACGCACAAAGAAAAAAGCGCGGTGGCAATCAGGCCACCGCGCTTTTTTTGCAAAACCTGCACATCATCGGGCGGATGGAATGGCTAAAACCACCCTAAGCCATCCCAAGCCGCCCTAAGCAAACTTAGTGTGCCGAAGCGGAGGCTGCCGTCTGCACCTTCTTGCCCTTGCCCGCACGCCCAATCTCTTCGAGCTTGATCTCGACGTGCCGCGAGAACACGTACTCGGCCGGACGCTGCTTATCCAAAGCAATATCCTTGACGAAAGCGCCGGACGTCTTCGGACCGCGCAGGCTAACCTTCAACGCCTTCAGCGGATGCGCAACCGTATCCATCACGGCCGTTGCTTCGAAACCGCAGTGCACCATGCAGTCCGCGCACTTTTCGTAGTTACCCGTGCCGTACTTTTCCCACTCCGTGGTTTCCATCAATTCCTTGAAGGTCTTCACGTAGCCTTCGCCGACGAGGTAGCACGGCTTCTGCCAGCCGAACACGGTACGCGCCGGGTTGCCCCAAGGCGTGCACTCGTAGGTCTGATTGCCGGCGAGGAAGTCGAGGAACATGCCCGACTGGCTGAACGACCAGTTCTTGCCGTTGTTGCCGCGCTTGAAGATCTCGCGGAACAGGTGCTTGGTCTTGTCGCGGTTCAGGAAGTGCTGCTGATCCGGCGCGCGTTCATACGCATAACCCGGCGAGACGGTGATGCCGTCCACGCCCATCGGGCCCAGCGTGTCGAAGAATGCGGCGACGCGTTCCGGCACGGCGTCGTTGAACAGCGTGCAGTTGATGTTCACGCGGAACCCACGGCGCTTCGCTTCCTTGATCGCGGCCACTGCCTTGACGTACACGCCTTCCTGCGACACGGAGTGATCGTGCGCCTGTTCGTCGCCGTCCAGGTGAACCGACCAGACGAAATACGGATTCGGCTCGTAGTCGTCCATTTTCTTTTCCATCAGCAGCGCGTTCGTGCACAGGTACACGAACTTCTTGCGCGCGATGATGCCCTTCACGATCTGCGGCATTTCCTTGTGCAGCAGCGGCTCGCCGCCGGCAATGGAAACAACCGGTGCACCGCATTCGTCGACTGCGCCAAGGCATTCCTCGAGCGACAGACGCTGATTCAGGATGGGATCCGGATAATCGATCTTGCCGCAGCCATTGCAGGCGAGATTGCAGCGGAACAGCGGCTCCAGCATCAACGCGAGCGGGTAGCGTTTGTTACCGGAGAGATGCTGACGCATGATGTATGCGCCGACCCGGACTTTCTGTAGCAGCGGAATAGACAAGACGTCCTCCTTAAACTTCGCGTGCAGCGAGTGGTTGCATCAGTTTCGATGGCAACTTGAATTCGACTTTCTCTTCACGGCCCGCCATCGTCGTGACATCGACGGGTCCCAATGCGCGCAGCGCATCAATTACGTTCTTCACCATTTCTTCCGGTGCCGAAGCACCGGCTGTGATGCCGACGGTCTGCACATTCGCAAACCACTCCGGCTTCACTTCCGAACCGTCGGCGACGAGATAGCTCGCCACGCCGGTTTCGCTGCCGATCTCGCGCAGCCGGTTCGAGTTCGAACTATTGGTTGCGCCTACCACCAACAGCACGTCGACCTCTTTGCTCAGTTCGCGCACCGCCGCCTGGCGGTTTTGCGTGGCATAGCAGATGTCGCGCGTGTCGGGACCGACGATGTCGGTAAAGCGGCGCAGCAAGGCATCGATAATGCCACGTGTGTCGTCGACCGACAGCGTGGTCTGTGTGACGTACGCGAGCGGCGTATCGTGCGGCAGGTCCAGATGCGCGACTTCGGCCTCGCTTTGCACCAGCAGCACCTTGCCCGGAATCTGGCCGACCGTGCCTTCCACTTCCGGATGGCCGGCGTGGCCGATCAGAATCAGCGTACGGCCCGCGGCCACATATTGGCGCCCTTGCACGTGGACCTTGGTCACGAGCGGGCAGGTCGCGTCGAGCACGTCGAGGCCGCGCTGTTCCGCGTCGCGCTCGACGGTCTGCGCGACACCGTGGGCGCTGAAAATCGCCACGGCGCCTTGCGGTACCTCGTCGAGTTCCTCGACAAAGCGCGCGCCTTTCTGGCGCAAATTGTCCACCACGTGGCGATTGTGAACAATCTCGTGGCGAACATACACGGGTGCCCCGTGTTGCTGTAACGCGCGATCGACAATCTCAATGGCGCGTACAACACCCGCGCAAAAGCCGCGGGGTTGAGCAAGGATGACTCGCATAAATTGGCGAACTCCGACTGACGCGGGTTTCGAAGAAGCCGGTAATTCTGACTTTATCGCCGCGATCATCTATCTAGTTGACGTCTTGAGCCCCGGCGATGAGCCGGTACAGCAAAACCAAACGCGCATTCTAACGCTATCAGGCCGGCTTTGCTTCGAGGCCCCGCCAAGGTGTTGGGCAGGCGCCGCGCCATGGGTCCGGCGTCCGGCGCCCTGTGCATGGCATAACCGGCAATCATTACACGCTGCAGCGGTTTGGCGGAACCCTTAAACTACGTGGTCCTGCGGCGCATGTTGGCGGCCGCATTACAGAATGGTTTCGAGGCTCGCTGGATGGACGTCGATCAATACGAAAATTTTCCGGTCGCGAGCGTGTTGCTGCCGAAGGCGCTGCGCACGCCAATCGACATTATCTATCAGGTTGTTCGCACCGCTGCCGACATCGCCGATGAAGGCGACTGGAGTCCGGCCGAGCGCCACGCCCGCCTCGCCGACTTCCGCGCCGGCCTCGACGCGATAGCGGAGCGGCGCGCGGCGCCGGTGCATCCGCTGCTGTTCGGCAAACTCGCCGGTGTGATCGCGCAGTATAAACTGCCGCTCGCACCGTTCTACGATCTGCTCCATGGCTGCGGGCAGGACATCGACACCACCCGTTACGCGGATCGGACCGCTTTGCTCGACTATTGCCGTCACTCGGCAAGCCCGATCGGCCAGCTGATGCTGCATCTGGTAGGCGCTGCCACGCCGCAGAATCTCGCCGACGCCGAAGCGATCTGCACGGCCTCGCAACTGATCAGCTTCTGGCAGGACGTGTCTGCGGACTGGAAAAAAAATCGCCTGTATCTGCCGTTGGCGGATCTGCGGCGCTTCAACGTGACCGAGGCGCAGATCGCCAAGGGCGTCGTCGACGATGCATGGACGAAGCTGATGGCCTACGAAATTTCGTTTGTGCGGGCCACGCTGGTACGCGGCGCGCCGCTCGCGTTGCGGATTCCCGGGCGGCTCGGTATCGAGCTGTGTGGCGCCATCCACGGTGGCCTGCGCATCCTCGAGCGGATCGAAAAGGCCGGCTATGACGTGTTTCGCGAGCGGCCGGTGCTGAACACGTTTGACTGGTGCATCGTCGCGGTGCGCACTTTGGTGATGCGCCTGTCGCGGCGGGTCGGCGTGGAAGCGGGTTCACTCGAGGGTAATGCTTAATGGCGGGCTTAATGGCGGCGGTTCTATTTCTTCTTTCGGGTCTTTCGCTGCTGATCTGGGGTGTGTTGCTGTTGGCGCGGGGCGGTTTCTGGCGGACGCGTCCCGCTGCGCCGCTGACGCTCGAACCGCGTGAAACCTGGCCGGCGGTTGCCGCCGTGGTGCCGGCGCGCAATGAGGTCGATGTGATCGCGCAGGCGGTCACCACCTTGCTCGAGCAGGACTATGCGGGCGAATTCCACGTCATCGTCGTGGATGACCACAGCACCGACGGCACCGCCGACGCCGCTCGCGCGGCCGCGTTGCAACTGCAATGCCCCGATCGCCTGACGGTGTTGAGCGCGAAGCCGCTGCCGCCGGGCTGGTCCGGCAAGGTGTGGGCGCAGTCGCAAGGTATCGAAGCGGTGCGCACGCTCGGGCTGCGCGCCGATTTTCTGCTTCTGACCGACGCCGACATCGGCCACCCCGCTGACGCCGTCGCGCAACTCGTCGCCCGGGCTGATGCGGAAAAGCGCGATCTCGTCTCGCTGATGGTGCGCTTGCGCTGCGACTCGTTCTGGGAAAAGGCGCTGATTCCGGCCTTCGTGTTCTTCTTCGCCAAGCTGTATCCGTTCACGTGGGTCAACAACCCGCGCAACCGCACGGCGGCGGCGGCGGGCGGCTGCATGCTGGTGCGGCGCAGCGCGCTGGAAGAAGCGGGCGGCATCGAGTCGATCCGCGCCGAGCTGATCGACGATTGCAGCCTTGCCGCGCGGATCAAGCATCGTGGCACGGGGCGTCATCCGATCCGTCTGGATGTGGCGGCGCGCAGCGTGTCGTTGCGTCCTTACGATAGCTGGCGCGATATCTGGAACATGATCGCGCGCACGGCCTTTACGCAGTTGCATTATTCGCCGCTGCTGCTGGCAGGCACGCTGCTGGGCATGACGATCATTTATCTGATGCCACCGGTGGCCGCGCTGGTGCTCGGTCCGCTGGGCTGGCCCGCGTGGCTCGCGTGGGCGCTCATGTGCTGCGCTTATGCGCCGATGCTCAGCTATTACCGCCGTTCGCCCCTTTGGGCCCCATTTTTGCCGCTGGTGGCGTTGTTCTATGTCGGCGCGACGTTTGCGTCGGCGGTGCGCTACTGGCGCGGCAAGGGTGGGCAATGGAAGGCGCGTGTGCAGGCGCCGGTGCAGGAGCGCTGAAACACGCGCTCAAGGATTTGTCGGACGAAAAAAACGGCGCTCTCAGGCGCCGTTTTTTTATCCCGACCGTTTGTATGTCAGCCCTTGGTGAGCATCATGTACATCTGGATCACCATGTCGGGCGAAAACGTGAACGGCACCCAGCCGTGGCCGGTGTGGCGCATGACCAGCAGACGGTCGCCGTTCGACTGTTTCTGCACGGCCATGACAGGATTTTTGGTCGACACGAAGCGCCAGCCCGGCGAGATGCCCGGCGGCGGTTCCGGGGTCATCGAGGCCCGCGCGTTCGCCAATTCCTCGATCAGTTGGCCGATCTGCTCAGCACGCAGCGCGACCGTCTGGCCGCCGATCGTCATCGTGATCTCGTTTTGCGCAGGGCGGTTGATTTCGAGCGTGGGCTGCGATTGGGCGGCCGGTTCCTCGCTGCTGGGTGCAGGTGCTGACGCCGCCGCTTCTACCGCGGTTGTGGCTGCCGCTGGTTCAGGCGCAAGGTCTTCTGCTTTCGATTGGGACGAGACGTGATTTGCCGCCGGCGCTCCCTGCGCTGCCGCCTCTGCGTGTGTCTCGGGGATGTTTTCGGCCTGCGGGGCCACGACAGCCTGGATGAGCTGATCGACGCCCACTTCCAGCGCGCCGAGCTGTTCGTGAAGATTCATGCGAGGTTTCTCTGGTAAGACCCGCGATTTTACCTGCTACGCGCGGGCTTTTACCTGCCGCAAACACGGTGACGTTGTAACAAAGTGCGTGCAGGTCGCGTCGGGTTGGGCGGCTAGGGCTGTGCGGTCCCACCCACGCGGCTCGATTTACGCGCGGCCGCCCGATTGACATGCTCGCGTCAGGGCTTCAAATACCCGGCTTGCCGGAACCAGTCGAGCGCGTCGCTCAAGCCCTCGCGATAGGGCCGCGCGCGATAGCCTAGCTCGCGCTCCGCTTTCGCCGATGTGAAGTACATCTTGTTCTTCGACATCCTCAACGCGTCGACAGTGAGGAATGGTTCGCGCTTCGTGAACTTCGCAACCGCTTCGGCGCCAATGGCCAGCGGGTAAAGCGGCCCACGCGGCAAACTCAGCGTGGGTGCCTTGCGGCCGGTCAGCGCGGCGATATCCGCGAGCATTTGCTGCAGCGGCAGATTTTCGCCGCCGAGAATGTAGCGTTCACCGATCTTGCCGCGTTCGAGCGCGAGAAAATGCCCGGCGGCCACATCGTCCACATGCACGAGGTTCAGCCCCGTATCCACGAACGCGGGAATCTTGCCGAGCGCCGCCTCGACGATGATGCGGCCGGTCGGCGTCGGCTTGACGTCGCGTGGGCCGATAGGTGTGGACGGATTGACGATCACGGCAGGCAGGCCGTCCTCGGCGATCATCCGCTCCACCGCGCGCTCGGCCAGCACCTTGCTGCGCTTGTACACGCCGATCGCCTGGTCGGCTTTGAGCGGCGAGGTTTCATCGGCGGACTGGCCGGAACTGGTGACCTTCAGCGTGGCCACGCTGCTCGTGTAGACGATACGTTCGACCCCTTCCTTCAACGCCGCGCGCATGGTCGCCTCGGTGCCTTCGAGATTCGAGCGCTCGATTTCGCTCGGGTCCGGCGCCCACAGCCGATAGTCGGCGGCCACGTGCAGCAGATAGCGCACGCCGCGCAGCGCGTTGCGCATCGACGCTTCGTCGCGCATATCGCCCACGACGATTTCCGCGTCCAGCGCTTCGACGTTTTTGCGCGGACTGGTGGCGCGCACCAGCACGCGCACTTTGAAACCCTTCTGTTGCGCGATGCGCGCCACCGACGAGCCGACGAAGCCGGATGCGCCGGTCACGAGCACGAGATCGCGATTCTGTTCGGTCATTCTGATTGATTCCCTGCGTGACAGTCGACGGATTGTACGTGGCGCGCGTGCCGCGTGCCGCGCAGGGTGCTTCGAGCGCGTGGGCGAGCTCGGACGAGCTCATGCGCCGCCGAGCAATCTTGCCGCGACGCGACTAGAATGCCGGCTTGAAAGAATTTTGCGTTGAGAGGACGGCATGGCTCCGGATCTGGATCTACGGATCGAAACATACTACGTACGCGTGCGTGGCACGGTGCAGGGCGTGGGCTTTCGCCACGCTACGGTACGCCAGGCGCACGCGCTCGGTATCAAGGGATGGGTGGCGAATCTCGACGACGGTTCCGTCGAAGCCATGTTGCAGGGCTCGGCCAACCAGGTCGACCGGATGCTGTCGTGGCTGCGTCACGGGCCGCCGGCGGCGCGCGTGACCGAAGTGGCCGGCGAAGAGCGCGCGACCGAAAAGCGCTTCGAGCGTTTCGAGCAACACTGAGCGCGGGGACTTCGTGCAGGGCAAGACAAAGGCGGCGCGCCATCACATCGATAGCGCGCCGTTTTGTCGTTGGTGTGTCTCGCGTATCCGGCTTGCGGCCCGATAAGGCAAACCGCGTACCGCTTAGCGCTTTAGCGCGCCACCAGCAGGCTCTCCGCGAAGCCCCATTGATCCTCGATCCACTGATGGCTGCACACAAAGCCGGCGTCGTCGGCGATTGCGGGCATCTCGTCCGCACGATATTTGTGGCTGCTCTCGGTCCAGATCGTTTCGCCTGCCTTGAGCGAGACCGTCAACTGCGCGGCGCCCACGCGCGCGGTGAGATCGCGCTTCGCACGCAGATGCATTTCGATGCTGCGCGCGTCCGGATTGAAGCGGGCGATGTGCTCGAACGCATCGAGCGGAAAGTCGCCGTCGAGCTCGCGATTGATGCGCGCCAGCAAATTCAGATTGAACGCTGCCGTGACGCCGATCGAATCGTCGTAGGCGGCCACGAGCACCGGGGTCGGCTTGATCAGGTCCGTGCCGAGCAACAGTGCATCGCCGGGCGCGATCATATTGCGGATATCGCGCAGAAACCGCGTCGCAGCGAGTCTGCCGAAATTACCGATCGTACTGCCAAGAAACAGTACAAGGAGCCGCTCGTCCGACGCGCGGTTCTTGCTTACTTCGGCCAGTCCGGCGAGGTAATCGCGTTCATAACCGACGATCGAAATCCGCTCGATGTCGCCGAGTTCGCGTCTGCACAACTGCAACGCGCTGCGCGAAATTTCAATCGGACAGTAAGAAGTAGGGCGCTTTTTACACAGCGCTTCCAGAATGCGCCGCGTTTTGCGGCCGCTGCCGCTGCCCAGTTCGGCGACGGTCACGTCATGCGGCAGATGCGCGACGATGTCCGCCGCGTGCTTTGTCAGCAGACGTTCCTCGGCGCGTGTCACGCCGTATTCGGGCAGCACGGTGATCACTTCGAACAGCGCGGAGCCGACTTCGTCATACAGATACTTCGAGGGCAGTTCTTTCTGAGGCGTGTGTGTGAGTCCGGCGCGTACGTCGGCGGCGAAGGTGGCGCGCAGTAGATCGGGCGATGCGTCGTGCGAGAGGGCTGGCTGGGTCATGCTGGCTCCAGTAGTCACATTCGATGAGCAGGATTGCTGGCCGGGTGGCGGCAGGCGCACTGAAGCGCAGGTGATGCATGCCGCGGGAAGGAAAGGCGGGCCCGGTCCGCGTGGACTGCCTTGCCGGCCCGGCTGATTGAGATTGCCGATGACGCTTGCAAATGACGCTGCAATGGCGGTTGCGACGGATGTCCAGGATGTCCTGAATGACGTTGCAAACGGTGTCGCCAGACTTCGTAGCAAGATTCGCGCTTGAGCATCTGTGCGGGGAGTGGCGGGCGTTGCTGCAGCGGCTTTGCCCGTCGCGCGTGAAGTTATGTTCTAGTGCATCGGCGCGCGATGCGCACGGAATAAATTGCTGCTTGCTAACAAACCAGCGACGAACCGGCGACGCTCCATCAGGCACGTTTGCTCCGGAACCCGTCTAGAATGCCCGCTTGCATCGCCTGTCGAAGATAAAAAACGCAGCGCTTGATCTACGCTGCCTGCTTGTGAGACTTCACTTCCAATGACAACAACTCGAGGCGCGCAGCCGCATGTTGCGCCGCACACACTTGCTTCCGCGTCAGTATCAGTATCGGCTCACACGCCTGCGCCGCATGCCAAAACGATTGCGTCACGGGCCGCGTAATGAATCAGTATGACCCAAAGCGCGGCATCGCGTTGTCCGTCGGCGCGTCGGCGATGTTCGCATTACTGTCCGCTTACGCCAAGCTGCTTGCGCCGTTGAGCGGGCTCGACATTTTCGCGTGGCGGGTCGTGTGGACCGTGCCGGGCGCACTCCTGCTGATCCTGTTGCGCAAACGCCTGCCGATTCTGCGGCAACTTCTTTACCGCATGGTGACGCAACCGAAGCTCGGTGTGGCGATGATTGTCAGCGCGGCATTGCTTGGCGTGCAACTGTGGGTGTTTCTCTGGGCACCGCTGCATGGACGCATGCTTGAAGTCTCGCTCGGCTATTTTCTGCTGCCGCTGGTGATGGTGCTGGTGGGACGCTTTTACTATCACGAGCGCCTCGATGGTCTGCAGTGGCTAGCCGTTATCTGCGCTGCGTTGGGCGTCGCGCATGAACTGTGGATGACAGGTGCGTTTTCATGGCCGACCTTGCTCGTCGCGCTTGGTTATCCGCCGTACTTCGTGCTGCGGCGCAAGATCAACCAGGACTCTCTGGCGATGCTCACGGTGGAAATGGCGCTGCTGCTGCTGCCGGCGGCCGTGTTTATCGTCATCGGCGGTTCGCTGACGGTGATTGGCGACCGTGTCGACATGTGGTGTTTGCTGTTGCCGGGACTCGGCGCGCTCAGCACCGTTGCGCTGGCTTCGTATCTGAAGGCGAGCCGTTTATTGCCGATCGCGTTGTTCGGCATTCTCGGCTATGTCGAACCGGTGTTGCTGGTGTTTGTGTCGATCACGTTGCTTGGTGAGGTGCTGAGCGCGGCGCAGTTAGCCACGTATATTCCTATCTGGATTGCGGTCTCGCTGACGGCGTTGCATGGCGTGCGGCTCGTTCGGCTCGCGGCGCGTTGAGCCGTGGTGGCCGAGACACGGCGGCCAGTTGAGTTGAGACGGTTGATTGAGTTGGGGATGGCGGTAGAGTCAAGATTGATTGCGTCGGGATGGCGGGTTGAGTTGAGCGTAGGACACGCGAATCCTGCGCCCCTGTTGGTTCACCGATGCGCCGCCGCGCTGTCCGCATTGATCCGCGTCGCGCCGACTTGTGCCTCGATCGCCTCACGCAGCGCGGGCCGCCAGCCAAAACCAAACAACGCCTCGGCGAGGACGAACAGCGGCCCGATCAGCAGACCGATCACATCGTCGACAAAGGCCGGCTTGCGATGTTCGTATGCCACGTGGCCAATGAACTGAAAGACCCAGCCGATCACAAAGAGGCCAAGACCCGAGCCGAGCCAGGTGAGCGTGGCTTGCGCGGCCAGCCATTGTCCACATGCGACGCACAGCACCGACACCACGGCCATCATCACACCGAGCGGCACGTCGAGCACGAGGTAGTAGAGGGTCGCCGCGGCGAACAGCACCCACGCGGGCGATAAGGTCAACGGCAAGCCAGCCACGCTGAAAGCGGGCCGGCTCGATAACACGGCCAGCGCCAGCACGATCATCGGAATGCCGATGAAATGCGTGGCGATATTGCGCCGGTCGCGATGATAGGCCGCGTATTGCGTAAGCTGTTGCGTCAGCGTTCTCATGGATGCCGCTCCTCCGTCAAAGTCAGCATAATCGCGGGCAGCGGAATTTGAAACCATCGGGTAGCCGACAATCCGACACGGATGCCGTCCTATGAGTGCGAGTTTTTCATCGAATGAGCTTGGCGCGTTGCTGGAGCGCAGCGCGTGGTTTCGCTCGGCGCCCGCTGCCATGCAGGCGCAGCTGATCGAAGCGGGGCGTGTCGAACGTCTCGCGGCCGGTGAACGGCTCTTCACGCGCGGCGATTCCGACGACGGCCTCTATTGCGTGCTCGACGGTCTCGTGAGAATCGGCGCGGCGAGTTCGACCGGCAAGGAAGCGTTGCTCGCGATCATCGAGCCCGTGAACTGGTTCGGCGAGATCGCGCTGTTCGATAACCGCCCGCGAACCCATGATGCGTGTGCCGAACGCGATTCCGAGCTGTTTCATGTGCCGCGCGCCGCGCTTGCCGCGCTGCTCGAACGCACGCCCGAGTATTGGCATGCGTTCGGTTTGCTGCTGACGCAGAAGTTGCGCCTCGCTTTCGATGCCATCGAGGAGGCCGCTTTGCTTCCCGCCGCGCAGCGCGTGGCGCGCCGCTTGTTGTTGATGGCGGGCGGGTACGGCGAACCCGGTGCATTGCGGCGTGTACTCAAAGTGCCGCAGGAGGATCTGGCAATGATGCTGGCGTTGTCGCGGCAAACGATCAATCAGGTGCTCAAGCAGTTCGAAGCGCAGGGCGCGTTGAAGCTGGGCTATGCGGAAATAGAAATCGCCGACGCGCAAAAGCTCAGTGCACTAGCCGATCTGAATCCGGCGGCGGATTGATCGAACTGAATGCCCAGCAAGCCACGAAAAAGATGCAAGTATGTCCGATTCGCGTGCCGCGCGATGCGACATCTTTATAAGCATTTTACGGCGCAGCCCTGTTTCTTTGGCGATTCGCTACACCAAGCCCGGTAAGGTCGAGACACCCCCGGTCAGGAAGCGAACATATGCATGGAAATAGCGCTCTGGATGGTGTGCAATCACAACGAAACCTTCGCCTGAAAGTCAGCCTGAAGGCGATGCTGACAGCGATCGCCTTCTCGCTGTCCGTGGCATCGCAAGCCGCTGAGGCACAGTCGGCATTGGCCGTACAAACGCCGATTGCCGCGAGCGACGCAACGTCTGACAGTGGCTTGCCGGCGCTCAGTGATATCACCGCCTTATTGCGCGCACAGTTTCGCGTTACGCCGACGGAATCGATGAAGATCGCACGCGCGGTGCTGATCGAAGCAGACCGCCACGCCATCTCGCCGATCTTGTTACTTGCCGTGATGTCGGTCGAGTCGAGCTTCGATCGCTACGCGGTCAGCATTGCCGGCGCACGAGGACTCATGCAGATCTTGCCTGCCGCGCATCCGCAATTGATTGCGGGCACCGACTTGTCCGATCCGGCAATCAATGTGCGAATCGGCTCGACCATTTTGCGCGACTACCTCGATGAGAGCGGCGGCGATCTCGACGCCGCGCTGCTTCGGTACAGCGGCGGCGGCCGCGGTTACGCGCGGCGTGTCGTGCTGCGGATGCAGCGGCTGGACGCAAGCTTGCGCCACGAATGATCAACTGATTCGTGGCGCAAGCTTGTTCCGCTTCTTCCTTGCGTTAGTTCATCGCTCCAGCAAACTCGGCGCGCAGGTCCTGCAATCTGTCGCGCGCGGTGCTCAGGCGATCGACGAGCTGTGCCGACGCGCGCGTGATCGGCATACGCGTTTCGTCGGTCATCGAATGATCGAACGCCAGCATCGCCTTGATCGCGGACGGGTTGGGCGCGGCGAACAGCAAACGCAGTACGGGTAGCAAACTGGCGAACAGATTGCGTGCGTCCATGTCGTGTGCGTGCCGGATCAGTTCCTGTACCGCGACCAGCAGATCCGCGCAGACATGTGCGCTTGCCAGAATGCCGCCCGTGCCGCCGTGGTTCAGGCAGTCGTCGAGGGCTTCGTCGGTGCCGCACAGCACGTTGACCGGCAGGCCGCGCAGCTTCTCGAAGTGTTCCTTCACGCATTCCTTGATCGCGACGACGTTGTTGTGGTGTTCGACCAGGCGCGCGACCGTGTCCGGCTCAATGGTTACGCCGATCCGATGCGGCACGTTGTACAAAACGATAGGCCGCTCGGTGGCGAGCGCGGCCTGTTCGAAATGCCACTGCACGCCGGCCTGATCCGGACATACGTACGACGGAGGCGAGACCAGATAACCCGCGCAGTCCCAGCGTTCATAGCGCTGGATATCCTGCAGGACGTCGCGCGTATTCGAGCCGCCGACGCCGATCAGCATCGGCAGGCGGGAGCCGATCACATCGGTCAGCGCCTGCAATACGGTGAGACGCTCGGATTCCTGTAATAAAGCGGCTTCGCCCGTTGTGCTCAAGGCGACAAAACCGCTGATCTCCGTGCGCAGATAGTAGTCCGCGAGGCGCTGTAACGCCTCGACGTCGACTTCGCCATTGCGCAACGGCGTGACGATGGGCAACCAGATGCCTGAGAACATGATTAGCGCGCCTTTGCGACGGCTTGGCGGCGCTTCAGAGGTCCGATAAGTGCTGCGGGGAGTGTCGAGATGAGGGTATGCAGTGTGAAATCGAGGTCGTCGAGCGCGATGTCGAGTTGCACGCGCACTTCCTCACGATCGGCTTCCGTGCTGACGACATACACGCCGAGCGGAGAATGAAGCAGTGTGCGTAACTGGGTGCCTGGAAGATCGTGGGGCGGGTGGGGCAAGACGACCTGCAGGCGGGCGCGGGCCGCGGGGAAGGGAATGACGTTGTTGCGTTGGACCGGCGGCGCGCTGAGCGGCTGCGTTTCGAAACTGTCGATTGATTGCGTGAGAGCCATTTGATGCGGCGTTCGGTGACGCCATGGTTGATCAAGACACTTCGAGATTAGACGCCTACGGGTAAACGCAGTGCAAAAATTGTGGTGTCTGCTGAAAAAATCATGCGGACTAGACGGCTCGTTCGAATTGATCGCCGGCGCCGTGCGGGCAAATGAACTTTGCGCGGGCTTCGACCAGGTGCGTACGGCGCCGCCCATAAAAAAAGGCGAGTCGTGAGACTCGCCCTCCCTGAACGGCAGTTCGGCTTCGATTAACTACGCATGCGCGGCCGGTGTTTGCCGAGAACCGATCACGTGTTATTGCGTTTTCGTCGTGTCGGTCTTTGCGCCGTCGGCTTTTACCGGGGCATTGCTGGCCTCTTTCGCGCTCTCCGTTTTGGTCTTGCCTGCGCTTGCTTCGACAGCGGTCTTTTTAGTGGCTTTGTGCATCTTCGCCGTGTGAGCGGCGGACGTCTTTTTCACATGCGCCTTCGCGGTGGCCTTGGTCGGCGCTTTTGTCGTTGCCGCGTTGTTGTCCGCGGCGCCGGTTTGCACGGCGGTGCTCGCTTTCAGATTCGCTTGACCGGCGGGTTGCGTTTGCGCCGGTTGCACGGCCGTCGGCGCTGCGGTTTGTGCGAAAGCGGTCGACACGACGAGAGCGGAAGCGAGAGCAGCGAAAAGCGTCTTCATGGTGTAACTCCTGGTTTGACCGGTTATTTCTTGTGTCGCGGCTGAAATGTTTCAGCGCTGCCGGTTTAACGTTGGCCGGAAGACAACAGTTGACGATGCTCTGGTGACAAAACGTAACGGCGGATACATATTGGACTTCTGAATAACTCGAGAGCGACGGCAAGATGATGTGCGGCGGCGTCAGCAGTGTTGAACCGCTGACGCGTTGCGTTGCGATGTTGGCTCGCCCGCCCGAATACCTCTGATGAAGCTATTGAAACGGATTCTGCACGACGCCGGGCTTCGCGTCCGGCTCGTCCTTCAGCTTCGCCGGCAAATTGGTTTGCGCCTGCAATGCGGCCACCACCGCATCGATCGCTTCCTTCAGTGCCAGCGCCGCCTTCAGTCCGCGCTGATCCTGAGTCAGTTCCAGCGTTCCGTTCAGCACCACGCGCGTGGTGCCATTGCTGACGATGAGTGCATCGCCCTGGATGTTGAGCACGTCGTCATCGTTCGAATAGGGTTTAAACACCTTTTAGTCCTCCCGGTCGCTGATCTTTGAGGTTCTCCGGAATACCCGGAAAACGGATACCCGAGGCCGCCTCGAGTTCGTGAATCGTCCTGATGTCATAGCGGTTGGTCGAGACGTTGTCCACCATGACCGCAAACGCCATCTGCCGGGACGGCACATAGACCACCTTGAACAATTGCGTCGGCACGAAGACGCGCGTCGGTCCGATGGTCTGCAACTGCTGGCCGCTGAAGATCGGTCCGGTGACGACATAGGTATCGTCGTACGACATCGCGATCCGGCGCACTGACGTTTCGATGCGCGCCCACAAGCGCTGATTGTTCTCGCGATTCTGTGGCACGACGTTCGCCAGCGAAAACGATTGTGCCATCGCTTCCTGATTCCAGCGATTGCCCGCCGGGCTCATATGCCCGCGATCGAAGCCGCTGCGTTTATAGTCGGCGAGCGTTGCGCCTTCGCCGTCGGGCAAACGCGCATCTTCGAAGAATTTGTTGGTGCGCACCATGTCTTTGGCGGCTTCGATATGGTCACGCGTCAGATGCTCGGCGGACCACAACGGACCGTGCGTGACACCCGAATGCAGCACCGCGAAATCGCTATAGCAAAGCATGCGCGCTTTCGGTGCCATCTTCTGATTGGTCAGAACCGGCCATTGCGCGTTCGGGGTGAACTGGGTGCAGGAAGGCGCCGCGTTTGCGTGAGCGGCAACAGCGAACAACAGACAGGCAAGCCACTTCTTCATGTGTCAGTCAGTCGAGGGATCGGGGGCGCAAGTATAGCGTCGCGAGCGCGCATCGAGCGAGGCGCACGCAGGAAAACACGGGCAAAAGAAAGTGGATTTTGTGCGGTGTGCGGTGATGAAATGATGCGAGCGCAGGAAGCGCACGGCGCACGGAAAGAAATCAAAAAAACGCCACACAAAAAAAACGGGCCGCTTTGCAGCGACCCTAATGCGTGGAATTCGAACTCTACGCATGCAAACTTAAGGCCGGCTTAAATGCGCAACGCAAAATGTGGAGAGCGTGTGATGACGATCAAACGCACGACCGTGCGACTGATGAGTAAAAACTTCACCGGCGAAAAAAGTGCAGGAACCTAATTGCCGAATACGCTGTTCTCGGCGCGCACATTCTGGCGGTCGACGGCTTGCAAGCGCCAGAAGCCACTGGCCGGTGCGCGCGTGGGCAAGGCGGTCCACGCTGCGGCGCCTTGCGCCGCGCTGACGCGTTGTTTCCGATCGACGTGCAAGCCGCGTAGTGTGCAGAGCGGCGCATCAGTGCTCGGCGCACAGAGCGTCGTCACACCATTGTCATCGCGCAACTCGCCCCATGGGGGGAGATCGATCCCTTGATGCGCTTCTCTCGACCACCTGTGTTCTTCGGTGTCGAGCCATAGCACAGCGTAATCGTGGCTGACGGTGGGATCGGAACCGTTGATAAGGATGGTTAGGCGCATGGGAGTTCCGTACAAATTGCGAAGTCTCGATCTACCAGTCTAGGCTGCAACGCGTGTTATGCAAGGCAAAAGGTATGACGATCGGGCACGAAAAAAACTAACGCACCGTGAATACGGCGTTACGATAGCCGCGTCTATCAGACCTTCGCGGAGGCGCGCCATGCTGCGTCGATTTCTGCAACTCACGATGCTGGCGGGATGCCTCGGCGCAGCCACGCTGAGTGCCGCGGCAGACAACGTCACCTTCGCCACGCCCAAACCGATCGTCTATGTGTCCGACTTCGATCTCGATGTGGCCAACGTGACGCCCGACAGTGGACCCGGCCAACGCGCGCGCCGTCTGCGCGGTTTGCTGCCGAGTGGTCCAGGACCGTTGGGGCACGATTCGAATCCGCAGGACCACGCCAGGGACATCGTCAACGAAATGGCGGAGGCGCTGACGGCGGATCTGCAAAAAGGCGGCGTCGATGCGCGCCGCAGCGCGCCGGGGCAACCGCTGGCGGCAACGGGCTGGCAAGTGCGCGGTGTGTTTCTGAGTGTCGACGACGGCAATCGTCTAAGGCGTGCCATGGTGGGTTTCGGCACGGGCCAGAACGATATTCAGGTGGCGGTGTCGTGCGACAGCCTAGGCGCGGCGGATTTGCCGCCGCTGTATCAGGCGGTTGAAGAGGCGGACAGCAAGCCTAAGCCGGGCGCGGCGATCAAACTCAATCCGTATGTAATCGCGGCCAAGTTCGTCATGGCGAGCGGCGACGAAAAAAAGACGATCAAGAAAACCGCTCAGGAGATTTCGGATTCGGTGCTTGCGAAGCTGCACGGGGTGACGCCGTGATTCTGCTTCGTGCGGGGTGATATGCCTGCGGTGCCAGCGCAGGCATACACATACACACACGCCGCCGCAAACATCCGGCAAAGCGAACCGTTCAAGCCAGATCCAACGTACCCGTCAAATCGCCGAGCGGCGCCAACCCATTCTGCGCGAACGCCCGATCGCGCGCCACCACGCCATCCAGCGGTGTCAAGCCGTGCACGCGGCTGATCAAGCGAAGAATCGAATTCGTGTCATACACCGTATGATCGACGTACCCTTTCTTCGCCAACGGCGAAATCACCAAGGCCGGAATCCGCGACCCTGGTCCCCAGCGATCACCCTTTGGCGGCGAGACCGGATCCCACCAGCCACCGTTTTCGTCCACGGTCACGACCACGACGGTGTTGGCCCATTGCGGGCTGCGCTGAATATGCTCGATCACCTTCGCGATGTGCCGGTCGCCGGATGCGACGTCCGCATACCCCGCGTGCATATTCAGATCGCCTTGCGGCTTGTAGAACGCGACGGCGGGCAAACGCCCCGCATCGATATCGGCAATCAGCCGATTGGTCGATGCGTCGTCACCCAGGCCCGCGTCGCGCAGATACTTGCGCCGCGCCGCGGTGCCGGGCGCGTAGTTGGTGAAGTAGTTGAACGGTTGATGGTGGTATTGGAAGTCGGGCACCGCGCCCGTGTCCAGATGCTCCAACGCGTATTGCCACGCGCCGCTGTACCACGCCCAGTCGACACCCTTGTCCGTTAGACGGTCGCCGATCGTCGCGTAATTTTGCGGCGGCAGCACACGCGGATTCGACAGGTCGGCGAACGCCGGATTGCCGCCTTCGGCCGGGCGCACATTACTTGGCTGATACGGCGGCGCCATTGTGTTGACGGCGTAGCCGTCGGCGGTAAACGCGCCGTCGTTGACGAATTTCGGCGGACCACCGAGCGCGGACGCCGGCGAGTCGGTCGCCTGCTTCAGGCGCGTGCCGGTCAGATCGTCTCCTTCGACGACCGAGACCATCTTCTTCGCCGGACTGTTCTGGATGTCGGGATAGAACGGCGCTTGCGCCGAGATCAGGAAGATGTGGTTCAGCCAGGAACCGCCGAAGGCCGCCATGAAGAAGTTGTCGCACAGCGTGTATTGCTGCGCGAGACTCCACAGACGCAGCGAATCGGCGGAATTCCGGTAATGCCCCATCACGAGGCCGCCGGAATCGCCCCATGCGGCGAACTGGTTGTTGCGCCCGGCGTTGATCTGCATCTGGTTCTGATAGAACCGATGCACGAGATCGCGCGTGATCACGCCGTTCGGCAGCGGCGCGCCTTGCGCGTCGGTGATATGGAACGGCCCGTTACGCAGGTTGCCGATATCTTTCTCACCGATCATGTAGCGCTTGCCGTCCACCTCCTGCGCTTGCGGCACGAGGCCGCCCCAGATTGCCGGCAGGCGCGGCAACGGCGTCTTGCCGTCGCGATCGAGTTGCAGATAACGCTCGGCGCTCACCGCATCGAGTGGATGCTGGACGCCGGGAAAGTTGCCGTACAGGTTCGCGAAGCTGCGGTTCTCGGCGTAGATCACCACGATGTGCTTGACCTGGTCGTGTAGCGCGGCGTCGAGCCGCAGGTCGGCGGCGCTGCGCGGCACCATGTCGCCTGCGGCACTCTGCTCGGTTTTGCAACCGGCCAGTGCGATTCCGAGGCCCACCGCCGCAAGTCCGGTCAGGACGCGGCGGCGCTCGGGGTCTTCGGGGGCATTGTCGGAGTTTGGCGGCAGGGCGGAGTCGTTGTCTGTCATCGGTAGGTTTCGAAGTTAGCGTGACGGGCAGTCTGGTTGCCGCTCGGGGCGGCGAGTGCGCGGCACCGGGTTCAGATACGAAGT
This sequence comes from Paraburkholderia fungorum, assembly GCF_046027605.1. Lineage (GTDB taxonomy): Bacteria > Pseudomonadota > Gammaproteobacteria > Burkholderiales > Burkholderiaceae > Paraburkholderia > Paraburkholderia fungorum_F. Next base: position 705,868 of record NZ_JAQQEF010000001.1, on the reverse strand, counting down.
GACCAGCAAGCCTGGCGAAGCTAAGGTAAGCGTCGCTTCACGCGCCAGCTGTTGTGCGTTGCGTCAACGGCAAGCAGAAGCCAATGCCTGGCGTCGACGGGATGGCGGCGCTGTGTTGCGTAACCGTCGACGGTTAATTCGAGTTCGTCGAACGTGCGCCGATGGCAGGTGGCGTGCGCGCCGGAGCCGTCCGCGAATTCGACGACCGCCGCCACGGCGTGAGCCGGCTCGGGGAGGTCTGCGATATGCACTGCGCAGCCCGGATAAAGATGCGAGTCGGCAACCTGGATCTGGATGGATTCGGACATGGGTGTGGTCTCCGGACGCCTGGCGGTGGCCAAAGCACGGCAATGAGACCTTGCGCGATGGACCGGATCAAAGAATAGCACCGCGCGGAACGGAAATGACAGCTGCGTGCTCCGCGTTCGCGGGATAAAAATGCGAGCAGAGTTGAAGGCCATTGTCTCGGCAGACATGGATTTCGATGGTCATAGTCCGGAGGACGAAGATTGCTGCTCCTTTCCGATCCAAGGGGCAATAGGGTACGGCGAGCCTGCTTCGCAGGTTCACAACGCCTTGCGATAAACCACGAAGCCCGACTGTTCCGCGACCTTGTCGTACAGCTTCATCGCCGTGTGATTCGTCTCATGCGTTTGCCAGTAGACGCGCTGCAACCCGTCCGCTTTTGCCCGCGCATACACCGCTTCAATCAGCGCCCGGCCGACCCCCTTGCCGCGCGCGGCGTCCAGCGTGTAGAGATCCTGCAAATAGCAGATCGGCGCCACCATGGTGGTGTGACGGTGATAAAGGAAGTGCACAAGGCCGAGCAACTGGCCGTTGCGTTCAGCGACCATCGCGTGCATTGGCTCGTAGGCATCGAAGAACCGCCCCCATGTGACTTGTGTGATCTCACGCGGCAATGCCGTTTCGCCCGAGCGGCCGTAGAACGCGTTATAGGCATCCCACAGTGGCAGCCAGGCGTCGAAGTCGGCGGCCGTGACGGGGCGGATATGAATCGCATCGGACATGGGTGTGGTTCCTTATGGGGTTATCGTTGCGGGTGAACGGTGACGCCGAAACCGTCAGCATAAGGAATTTGCAGCGCCATTGTTAGCGCCACAATGCGACCAGAATTTGGAACCACGAATCTGGACTACGGCCTCTAGATGTCGAATGAATGTTCACGCGAACAAGCTGGCACACGCCGCTGAAGCAGGCACGTTTGTACGAAGACAAGGAACCCTAAACCGCTTCCGCCCTGAGCCAACGCGCGAGCATGACATCGTCGTCCGTCTCCAGCGCTTGCGCGACCCGGCGCCCGACTGCCGCGCCGAATTTATAGCCGTGGCCAGAACATGCCGACACCACCAGCGTGTTGCCGAAGCGCTTCGAAAAGAAGCGTTTATCCGCCGTGAACGTGTAGGCACAAGTTTTTACTTCGGTGACCGCATATTCGTCGATTCGCGTGAACGGCGGTGCAAACAGCCGACGCAGGCTATCGCCTTCTCCAGGTGCCGCCACGCGATTCGCATCGGGATCAGGCGCGCGCGATTTGAGCGCGCCCGCGCCGAACTTCAGACCAACGCCGTCGATGGGCGGCAGCACGTAGCCGTCGCTATCACCACCAATATCGACGATGGCAGGCGCATTCGACCACGCCTCCTCCAGATCCGCCGGCGGCTCCATATAGGCAACCACGTTGCGATAAGTCACCAGGTTTTCGGCGAGCGCGGGAAACAGTTGCAGCGTCCACGCACCGGCAGTCACCACGAGCCGGTCGGCGCGAATGATCGTGTCGTCTTCGATCCGCACGGAGGCCGCGTGCGGATCCACCGCGAGCACCTTGGTGTGCGTGCGAATCTCCGCGCCGCGCATCTTGAGCCACGCTTTCATGTCGCGCGCAATGCGTTCGCTAAACAGTACGCCCCCATCGTGATCCAGGTAGGCGTAGCGAAACGTGGCCGGGTCGAGAAACGGATAACGCTCGGCCGCTTCGCGCGGATCGAGCCGTTCATATTCGAATTGCATCCGGTCGAGGCCGGCGCGGAATAGCTCGGCGCCATCATCTGCGCATTGCGAAATGCCAAGCACTCCGCAGTTCGCATAGTGGGAGACGCCCAGGTCATTCCACACCAGATCCCAACTATCGAATGCCTCGACGATGCTGCGTGCGTAGCCGTCGGCATCGCCATACGCGCGCCGGATCATGCGATGCCGGTCGCCCGAGGCGGCGAGTGGATTCGGAATCGAGCCCTGCTCGATCAGCGTGATGTCGTGCCCCAGCTTCACGAGCGACCACGCCGTGCTCAAACCGGCGATACCCGCGCCTACGATTGTCACCCGCATGCCATCTTCCCCCGAGTCGATGTATCCGGGTCAGAGTCTAGCAGCGGGAAAAATAAAGCGGTGCGCGATTCAGGTGCATCGGCACACGCGCGAGCCGGTCGATTCAATGTGGTGCCAGCCAGGCAGTGGTCTCCGCGCGCCGCCGTATCAGTGTTTGTGCTCCGCCGGATGGCGCAGCTTGTCGCGTACTTTCTTCGCGGCGAACAGGGGCACGTAATCGAACACACGCGCTTCGTGCCGGTAGTCGGCCAATGTATCCGCATACATCTTGGAGACCGTTTCCGTGGGCGTATCGGTTTCCTCTGCGATGCTTTTCACCAGTTCGTCGACGTTAGGCTCGGGTTGGGACATGAATATCTCCGGGACAGCGGGTGGATAGGTGGGCTGCCACGCGGCTTGCGAAAAACGGGCGCACGACAGGAATTTCATTACAGGATGCGATTGGCCGCGACGCCAATTGAATCGGTCTATCGCACGATCCTTTTCACAGAGATTTTTGTGTTGCATTGCCGCAAGCGTCCGCACCGCGTGGTAAAGCGGGAAATCAATGGGTGCGGCTTACTTCGCTGATCAGGCGTTTGCACCGAAATGCGGCTTGAACGCATCCGTCCAGCCTCGGCGAACGTACTACGTTTTATTACCGCCCGTTCGATGCCACCGTCGTGTGCCGTTTCGTTTGAGCCGGACAGCGCACCCACCGCATCCGATCGTGCCCTTTCAGCATATAAACCGCACAGCCATTTGAACGAGGCCCCCATGCCGCCACTTGCCGCCGCCGTGATTGCCTTGATCGGACTCGTCGTGATTTTCAGCGCCGTGTGGGCTTGGCAATTGAAGAGTGAGAACGCCGGCATGGTCGACCCGGTTTGGGCCTATTCGCTCGGCTTGGTGGCGGTGCTCTATGCCGTGCTCGGCACCGGCGATCCGGTGTCGCGCGCATTGACCGCGCTGGGCGGCCTGATCTGGGGCGTGCGGCTCGGCACGCATCTGTGGAAACGCAATTACGGCAAGCCCGAAGACGCGCGCTATCGCCGCTTCCGGGAACAATGGGGCGACAACGCAGGCACCAGGATGTTCTGGTTTTTCCAGCTGCAAGTCGTGATTTCGATGCTGCTGTCGCCCGCTTTCCTCGTGCCGTCGTACCGGAGCACGCCAGCGCCAATCGGCTGGATCGTGCTGGCTATCGCGCTGTGGATCGTCTCGGTAGTCGGCGAAGGCCTCGCGGATCGGCAACTCAAACGCTTCGCGCAAAACCCGGCCCATCACGACAGCGTGTGCCGCGTCGGCTTGTGGCGCTATTCACGGCATCCGAATTATTTCTTCGAATGCGTGCATTGGCTGGCGTACATCGCGCTGTCGTTCGGCACGCCGTGGGGATGGTTCACCTTGTTGCCGCCGGTGTTGATGGCGTTTCTGCTGCTGAAGCTCTCCGGCATTCCGCTGCTCGAAGAAAGCATGGCGAAACGACGCGCCGGTTACGCCGAATATATGCGAACCACCAGCGCGCTGATTCCGTGGCCGCCGCGGCATTGAGATGAAGACGACCAGGTCACGGCGTGAGCGAATGTTCAAGAAAGCCCCGATAGAACGCTAGGGAGTCACCCTCATGAGCCTTTCCACCACCGACCATACGATGCCGCCTCCATCGCCCGCCGACCCCCGCGATGGCTGGCTGATCCAAAGCTGCGAACGCGGCTGGCTGCCCGACAGCCTGATCCGTTTCGGCATGCGTCAACTGATGCGCCAGCGTTTGCGCGACGAAGCGATCGACAACGGCGAGTTGCGCGCGCAACGGCTCAACCGTCTGCTGGACGACTTGCGCGCGAGTCCGATCGCCATTGAAACGCAGGCTGCCAACACGCAGCACTATGAGGTGCCGGCGTCGTTCTTTCATGCGCATCTCGGACCGCATCTGAAGTACTCGTGCTGCTTGTACCCGACCGGCAACGAAACGCTCGCGCAAGCCGAAGCGGCGATGCTCGAGCGCTATGCCGAACGCGCGGAACTCGTCGACGGTCAGCGGATTCTCGATCTCGGTTGCGGGTGGGGCTCATTGTCGTTGTGGCTGGCGGCGCATTATCCGCGCGCGCAGATCGTCGCGCTGTCGAATTCGCATGGGCAGCGCGCGTTTATCGAGGCGCGTGCGGCGGAGTTCGGTTTGCGTAATCTCTCGGTGGTCACGGGCAATGTCGTCGATTTCGAATTAGATGAAGCGCAGCTTGGCGATGGTTTCGATCGCGTGGTCTCGATCGAGATGTTCGAGCATATGAAGAACTACGGCCTGCTGCTCGCAAAGATTTCGCGTTGGATGCGCGACGAGGCGAAGCTGTTCGTGCACATCTTCGTGCATCGCACGCTTGCGTATCACTTTCAGGTGCAGGATGGCAGCGACTGGATGTCGAAATACTTTTTCACGGGCGGCACGATGCCGTCCGAAGCGCTCCTGCTGAACTTCCAGGACGATCTGCGGATGGAGCGTCAATGGTGGGTGAGCGGCACGCATTACGCGCGCACGGCGAATCATTGGCTCGCGGCGCTCGATGCGGCGCGTGGCCAGGTCATGCCGATGCTGGTCGATACGTATGGCGCGCGGGATGCGGCTGTCTGGTTTCAGAGGTGGCGCATGTTCTATATGGCCGTGGCCGAGTTGTTCGGCTATGCGGAGGGAAACGAGTGGGGTGTGGGGCACTATCGGTTTGTTAAGCGCTAAAGCACTGGCGGGCGTCGCTTCACAGGCGGGCGGCGTCGGGTGATGCGGTTGACCGGGCGTCGTTCGCGGGGTAAACGTTGCTTTATCCCGCAGAAACCTGAAACCCGAAACCTGATCCGCACCACGGTATGACCACAAGCAAACCCATTGCACTCGATCGGCTATTGCATGACATTCGCGCCTGCACCGTGTGCGCGCCGGTGCTGCCGCATGCGCCGCGGCCGGTCGTGGTCGCGTCGGCTGACTCGCGCATTCTGATCATCGGCCAGGCGCCGGGTGCGCGCGTGCATGCTTCGGGCATTCCATGGAGCGATGCGAGTGGCGCGCGTTTGCGCAATTGGCTCGGCGTCTCCGACGAGCTCTTCTACGACGCCTCCAAATTTGCGATCGTGCCGATGGGCTTCTGCTTTCCCGGCAGAGGCGCGAGCGGCGACTTGCCGCCGCGGCCCGAGTGCGCCGCGCATTGGCATCAGGCCTTGCTCGCCCAGTTGCGCGAAGTGCGGCTCACGTTGCTGATCGGCCAATACGCGCAGCGTTATGGTCTCGGTGACGCATATGGACCGACGCTCACCGATACGCTGCTGCGTTGGCGGGAATATGGCCCGAGCGTGGTGCCCCTTCCGCATCCCTCGCCACGCAATATCGCGTGGTTCAAGCGCAATCCGTGGTTCGAAGCGGAGGTGTTGCCGGCGTTGCAGACGCGGGTGACGACGGCGCTCAAAGCATGATTCGTCACGCGCGGTCAAAATAAACGGCAACACACTAAACACACTATTAAGCGACCGGCGGAATAAACCGGCACACTAAGGCGTTAGCTTCATATCGTCGGCGAGAGCAGATATCGCATCGGCATGGCGGACTTTTCAAACAGCTTTCGCAGGAACGCATTTGCAGACCAAACGACTCATGAACACGCACGCCGATTCCCTGACCGATTCGACCGGCACGCCGGTGCCGTCGCGCTATACCCGCACGGCAATCACGCTGCACTGGCTGATCGCGCTGCTGATGATCGTCAATGTCGTGCTCGGGTTGACGGCCGAATCATGGCCCGACGACTGGGTGCGTCCGGTGGTCGATACCCACAAGTCGATCGGCATCACGGTGCTCGGTCTCGCGCTGCTGCGCATCTTGTGGCGCGTGTCGCACAAGCCGCCGCCGCTGCCGCGTGAGTTTCCGTCGTGGGAAAAAATCGCCGCTCATGTTGCCCATTTCCTGTTGTATCTGCTGATGATTGCGTTGCCGCTCTCCGGCTGGTTGCACGATTCCGCCTGGAAAGATGCGGCCACGCATCCCATGCATCTGTTCAACCTGTTTCCCTGGCCGCGGATTGGCTATGTGATGCATCTCGACCCGGTACTCAAGGAGACCCTGCACGATCGCTTCGGCGCCTTGCATACGTGGCTCGGCTACGTGCTGTATGCGTTGCTGGCCATGCATATTGGCGGCGCGTTGAAGCATCAATGGATCGATCGCAAGTCGGTTCTGAAACGCATGGTGCCGTGAGCACCGCCACGCTATTTTCCATTTGAAAACCGCACCATCGACGGGCTCGGCAGTCATTTTGAAGAACACTCTGGAACAGGCGCTCGCCCTCGCGTCGCCGCGCATACTGCCGCGTCCCACTACGCTGCTGAGCACGCTGATTCATTTCAGCGTAGTCGTGCTGTGGTTGCTGCTGTTCGCTCGCGCCTTCTTTCTGCAAGGTGTGGTGGCGTGGTCGACGGGGATTGCGTACGTCGTGTACGACACCTTGCTGCTCGCGTTCGTCACGTGGAAAACGCTGCCGCTGATGCGGCCCACGGCGCCGCTCGAGCCCGACTTCGATTCCCGCCGCTTGCCGGACATGGGTGTGATCGTCGCGTCGCATAACGAGGCGACGGTGTTGCCCGTGACGCTCGCCGCGCTGCTGCGCCAGACACATGGCCCGGCGCAAATCGTGATCGCCGACGACGGTTCCACCGATGCCACCCACGCGCTGCTCACTGAGCGCTTCGGCTTGACCGCCGCAGCCGACGGTGTGCTGAGCGCGCCGAGTTCGCTTTACCCGAATCTGTACTGGCTGCGCGTGCCACATGGCGGCAAGGCCCGTGCGTTGAACGCGGCGATCACGGTCATGACCACGGACACCGTGATGACCGTCGACGCCGACACGCTGCTCGACGATGACGCCACCTACGCGATGCGCGCCGCCTTCGCGAGCGAGCCGAAGCTGGTCGCGGCGGCCGGCATTCTGACGCCTGTGTGCGGCAAATCGGTATCGGGCCGCGTGTTCCAGTGGTTCCAGACTTACGAATACATGCGTAACTTCATCGCCCGTTTTGCGTGGATGCGCGCCGACAGTCTGCTGCTGATTTCAGGCGCGTTCGCGTCGTTCAAGCGCGACGCGTTGGTCGACGTGGGTGGCTTCGATCCGCAGTGCCTGGTCGAAGACTACGAGCTGATTCACCGGCTGCGCCGCTATTCGGTCGACCATGGTCTCGACTGGGACGTGCGCGTGGTGGGCGATGCGCATGCGCATACCGACGCGCCGGACAACCTCGGCAGCTTCCTGCGGCAGCGCCGCCGCTGGTTCGCCGGCTTCCTGCAAACGCAGTACTGGAATCGCGACATGACCGGCAACCCACGCTACGGCACGATGGGCATGCTGATGTTGCCGGTCAAGGCCATCGATACGATGCAACCGATCTACGGGCTCACCGCCTTCGCGCTGCTGCTCGGCTTTCTGTTCGGCGGGCATGGCGCGATCGTGGTGTCGATTTTCAGCGTGATCTTCATCAAAACGGCGATCGACCTCGCGTTTTATCTGTGGTGTATCCATCTCTACCGCCGCTGGACCGGCGAGCGCACCGGCTCCAGTCTGTGGATGGCCGTGCTCGCGGCAATCGCCGAGCCGTTCACGTTCCAGTTGGTGCGTCATGTCGGAGCGCTGCTCGGCTGGCTGCATTTCCTGCGTGGCGGACGCTCGTGGGGCGTGCAACGCCGCTCCGGCCTCGTGACGCACGACGAAACCTAGCCGCCGCCCAGCTGTTTGAGACTGGCCGGCAGGCGCAATTGCGTCCATGTGCGGTATATCAAGGCAGCGTTGCTGGCGGCGAAACCATACCGCTTCGGGTTCGAGTAGACTGTACGACGATGTCGGCCTGCGAATTGCAGGCCGATCACCTTCTATCCGCTCGTGCACGGAGGCACCACGTATGCATGCTGTTCCCCCGCTCGAACAAGACACCGTCGATGCGCCGGTCGATGCGTCGGCTGCTCATGCAGCCGCTCATTTAGTCACTCAGGCTGACTCCCCAGCCACAGGGAACGCCCACACGCCGGATAAAGACGCCAACGGCGCCCCGGTGCGCGATCTGCGCCGTGTAGGTATTCACCCTGATTACTGGTATCCGCTCGCGTGGTCGCATGAAGTGAAACGGGGCAAGACGCATGGTGTGACGTTCGCGGGTGAGCCGATCGTGTTGGCGCGTACCGAGTCGGGCAAGGTGTTCGCGCTCGAAGATCGTTGCGCGCATCGTCAGGTGCCTTTGCATCAGGGCGTGGTGGACGGCGAGTCGATCCGCTGCGGCTATCACGGCTGGACCTACGACTGCTCGGGCACGTGCATCGACGTGCCGTATCTGGGCCGCGATCGTCTGCCGAACGGCGTGCGTTCTTATCCGTGCCGTGAAGTCGAAGGGCTGATTTTCGTGTTTCCCGGCAATGCCGAGTTGGCCGACGAACGGCCGCTGCCCGCATTCGGCTCCGTCTCCGACAAGAAGTACAAGACGCGCCGTTTCGGCCGTCCGGTGAATTGCCACTATTCGTTCATGCACGAGAACCTGATGGATATGAACCATCAGTTCCTGCATCGCCGGCAGATGGGGCAGATGCGCGCGCGCTCGTTGGGGCGGCGGCGCGGCGAAGGCTGGGTCGAAGTCGATTACACGTTTGCACGCATGGCCGGCCAGCAGCCGATCGGCGAAGCGATCGTGTTCGGCCAGAGCCGCAAGACCGGCGGCGACAACGACAAGGACGTGATGACGATCCGCACCGAGTATCCGTATCAGACGCTGCAGATCCGCACGTCCGATCAGACGCTGGTGATGGATTTGTGGATCGTCTACGTGCCGCTCGATCGCGAGCAGCGCACGAACCGCACCTTTGGCCTGCTGTCGATTCGCAAACCGGGCATTCCCGGCGTGCTGAATCTCGCGTGGCCACTGCTCGTGTGGTTCACCGAACGCATTTTCAAGGAAGACCGCGAGATCGTCGAAGCCGAACAGCGCGCGCACGATTCGCAAGGCGCGGACTGGAATCACGAGGTGTTTCCGGTCATCAACGAACTACGCAGTTTGCTGCGCGAGAGCGGTTCGCCGGATCAGGTGGTGGGCGCCGGCACCGGCGGCGCCGCGGTGATCCGCTTCTGGGATTCGCGCCACGGCAATCCCTTGTCGCATACCTGATAGTCGAGTTTTTTGGCGCCGTGCGGGACCGTACAATCGTCGGCGACGATGAGCGGCGAGCCGGCGGCGCCGGCTATAACAATACGCGTCAGGCAGAGGCAGGCTCATCGATCGGGAAAGCCAAAAATCATAATGAATCGCCTGAGGGGTCCATTCGATGAGTACAGAACTGCATTCAGTGATGCCGGTTGTCGTGTTCTTTGTGGGCCTCGCCATCATGGCGGTGGCGCTTGTGAAGGGCGGCCCCAAACAGCCGCCGCCGCTCGCGTCGATCAACGAGCCTTTCAAGTCCGTCGACACTTCCGATTTACCTCCGCTTGAACGCTACATCGCACGCGATAATGCAGAGCTCGCGTATCGGCGCTACGCGAGCCGGATAACGCAGGCGCGGGGCAGCGCCGTGCTGATTCACGGTTCGTCGGCGAGTGGCGTGAGCCTGCATACCTTGGCGAAGGCGCTCGCCGCGGCCGGTTACGACGTCTACGTGCCCGACATGCGCGGGCATGGCGAATCGGGTAAGAAAGGCACGATCGCGTATATCGGCCAGCTTGAAGATGACCTGAGCGACTTTCTCGACGCGGTGCAGCTGGCTGGACCGCGCACGCTGGTCGGTTTTTCGGCGGGCGGCGGCTTCGCGCTGCGGTTCGCGGGGGATGCGCGGCAGCTGGCATTCGACCGCTATGTGCTGCTTGCGCCGTTCATTCATCAGAACGCGCCGACAACGCCCCCTTCAGTCGGCGGGTGGGTGAATATCGGGTTGCCACGCGTGATTGTGCTGGTGATCCTCAACAAGCTGCGCATTACGCTTTTCAATCATCTGCCGACCGTGGCCTACGCACTGTCACCCGAGGCGGCGGCCAAGCTCACGCCGCAGTACTCGTACAACCTGATGCAGAACTTTCGTCCGCATGAGGATTACCGGGCGGATATCCGTGCGACGCGGCAGCCGGTTGAAGTGCTGGTCGGCGCGGATGACGAGGCGTTTCACGCCGGGAAATTTGCTGGGGTCTTTGCGGAAGCAGGGCGTGTGGTACCGGTCACGATCGTGCCCGGCGTGGCGCATATCGCGTTGACGCTCGATGCCGCCGCCGTCGCCGCGATTGTAGCGGCGGTGTCTGAGCATGCCGGCGAGGTGGCTTTTTTCGTAGGTGGACTTTCCACCCGGTGGGGAATTAATGCATCTCCACCCAGTAGGGAATTCGGGCCGATCGAGCAGCGATAATGGCATCTAACACACGCAGGTTTGCGGCATTCGAGATGCGCCGGCCTCCGACCCGTGTACCATTTCGCTTTTTCCGATCTTTAAGAACACCCCGTGACTACGCAACACATCCCCACCGCATCCCGTAAATCCCTCACTCTGCTGCAATTGCTGGGCCTCATCGGCGCCGCCGGACTGATCGCAGCCATCGTACTGAACCAGTTCGTCTGATCCCCGCTACAAAGCTCTAGCGTCAAGCATCCAACCTTGGGCCGGCGCTTGCCGCCGGCTACATCGATATTCCGATTTGCCATGTACAAGAAGGGCGTAGCGGTAGAAATCCAGTTTTCGCCCGAGCGACTCAACGACGGCGCCGGCGATCCGTACTGGATCGATTTGACGCGGGTTGAAGCGCAACGGCTGCTGGAAAGCCTGCAGGCACGTCTGGCTGAAAGCAGCGTAGGCACCGCCGCGCCCTTGGTGGTGAGCCTCGATGAGACGCCGGCGTCGCAAGCAGTCTCTGCGTCGCATGCGTCAGAAGAAAGCGCAGCCTCGGCGGACGACTTCAAACAATGGGTCTGCGTGATCTGCGGCTGGATCTACGACGAAGCTGCCGGCTTGCCGGAAGAGGGTATTGCGCCTGGCACCCGCTGGGCCGATGTCTCGGCCGACTGGCGCTGCCCATTGTGCGACGTGGGCAAGGAAGATTTTGCGTTGGTCGAGTTTTAAGCTCGACCAACCGTTCAAACGGTTCGAACCGTCATAACGGTTCCCGCGGCCCGGCTAGACGCCGGGCCACACAGCGGCTTTAACCCGCCCCTTCCGGAAAATCCGCGCCGACCGTTGTGGCTTCCCAGCCGTCGAAGTCGCCGCGCATGAAGTCCAGCTTCTTGCGCGCCAGTTCGAGCGCGGTCTTGCCGAGCAGCAAGCGCAGTGGCGGGTTGTCCGACAGCGCGGCATCGATGATGGCTTGCGCGGCGCGCACCGGATCGCCCGCCTGTTTGCCGCTGCGCGCTTCGGTCTGCTTGCGGCGCTCGCCGGCGGTGGCCGCATAGGCGTCGATCACGGTTGCCGACTGCTTGATCGACGGCCCTGCCCAGTTCGTGCGGAATGGGCCAGGCTCGACGATCAATACGTCGATGCCGAGCGGCTTCACTTCCGTTGCGAGCGATTCGGACAAGCCTTCCACGGCGTACTTGGTGGCGTGGTAGTAGCCGGTCGCGGCGAAACTCGTAATGCCGCCAATCGACGACACGTTCACAATCAACCCGCTGTGCTGCTCGCGCATGATCGGCAGCACGGCCTTTGTCAAGTCGACGAGACCGAACACGTTGGTCTCGAACATCGCGCGGACTTCGTCGTCCTCGCCTTCTTCGATCGCGGCCAGATAGCCGTAACCCGCGTTATTGACGAGCGCGTCGATGCGGCCGAAACGCTGTTTGGCTTGCGTGACCACGTCTTCGATCTGCGCGCGGTTCGTTACGTCGAGCGGCAGAACCAGTGCGCGATCGCCGTGTCCTTCGGCGATATCTTTTACCTTCGACGGGTCGCGGGCGGTGACTACCGCGCGCCACCCGCGCTCCAGCACCAGCTTTGCCAATTCGCGGCCGAAGCCGGTGGAACAGCCGGTAATCAGCCAGACGGGGTTGTCTCGATTCATCATTTGGGAAACTCCTGTTGATGGGTCAAATGGCCTGTGAAAACGCCACGCGGCGAAGAGGTGCAAGGCATCCGCAGGTGCGTTACGGCTGCTTGCGTTTGGAATGAACGTTTAATTGTAGTCGCAGCGCGGCAGCTTCGCTTTGCAGCGCTTCGACGAACGCGCCGGCCAGCGGATGGCGCGGACGATGCTCCGGATGAATCACGCTCACGCGAAACGGTAACGACACGGCGAGCGGCCGGATATGCAGATTGCGGCCCGCGAAATCCAACGCGGTAAGCGGATTGACGATGGCCACGCCGAGGCCCTGCCGCACGAAACCGCACACAGAGACGGCGGTGGGCGTCTCGATCATCTGGCGGCGCGCGATGCCCGCTCGTGCGAAAGTTTCGTCGATCAGAATCCGGTACGGATCGTTCGACGACAGGCTAACGAAAGGCTGATTCGCGAAGTCCTTCAGTTCGATCACGCGCTTCGCGAGCAGCGGATGCCCATCGGGCAGCACGCAGACTTCATCCACTTCGAGCAATGGCGTCAGACGCGTGCCGGCCGGCGGCGCGCCGTGCTCGGTCAAGCCGAGGTCGTAGCGCTGCGCGGTCAGCCATTCTTCGAGAAAGGGCGACTCCTGCGTCGCAATCGAGAGGCTGACGCCGGGCTGTGCATCGTGGAAGCGTCTCGATGCGCCCGGCAGGATCGAATGTGAGAACGCGGGCAACGCGATGACGGAAAGCTGGCCGCCCTGAAACTCGCGCAGGCTTGCCGCCGTGGATGCCACCCGTTCGAGCCCGGTATACGCGCGCTTGATTTCGTCGAACAGGGTCAACGCGGATAGGGTGGGACGCAGCCGGCCATGCACGCGTTCGAACAACGCAAAGCCGATGCTCTGTTCCATGCGCGCCAGTTCGCGGCTTACCGTGGGCTGCGAGGTGAAGAGCATCTCGGCCGCTTTGGTGACGCTGCCTGCTGTCATCAAGGCGCGGAAGACTTCGATATGTCGATGTGTGAGCGCCATGACGCCTATATCAGGAATGAATAGATCATCGAAGTATAGGTATTTTACTGAATGACCGGTTTTCAGCATGATGCTGCTCACACCCTTGCTTCGATATAAAGAACCGCAACTCGTGACCTCATTCAATCCACAACAACTCGTCGAACTCGCGCGGCAGCACGGCACGCCCCTTTGGGTCTACAACGCCGACGTTATCCGCCAACGCATCACCGAGTTACGCAGCTTCGATGTGATTCGCTATGCGCAGAAGGCGTGTTCGAACGTGCACATCCTGAAGCTGATGCGAGACGCAGGCGTAATGGTCGATGCGGTGTCTTTGGGCGAAATCACCCGAAGTCTCGCGGCGGGCTTCACGCCGCAGGGCGATCCCGAAGGCGTGGTCTTCACAGCGGATCTCGTCGATCACGCGACGCTGGCCGCCGTGATCGAGCATCGCGTCACAGTCAACGCCGGTTCGCTCGATATGCTCGAGCGCGTCGGGCAGCAGGCGCCTGAAGGGCATCGTGTGTGGCTGCGGATCAATCCCGGTTTCGGCCACGGACACAGCAACAAGACCAACACGGGCGGCGAACATAGCAAGCACGGCATCTGGCTCGACGACGTGCCGCTGGCAATAGCGATGGTGCGGCGCTACGGTCTGAAGCTGGTCGGATTGCACATGCATATCGGCTCCGGCGTCGATTACGCGCATCTGTCGCGCGTGTGCGATGCGATGGTCGAAGCCGTGCAAGGCCTAGGCCACGATATCGAAGCGATTTCCGCGGGCGGCGGTTTGTCGGTGCCGTATAGCGAAGGCGAAGCGCGGATCGACGTCGAGCATTATTTTCGTCTTTGGGATACGGCGCGCAAGCAGATCGAAGCGCATCTCGGACATCGCGTCAGGCTCGAAATCGAACCGGGGCGCTTTCTGGTCGCCGAAGCGGGTGTGCTGGTGGCCGAGGTGCACGCACTGAACCGGCGGCCGAGCCAGCAGTTCGCTTTAGTCGATGCGGGCTTCAATGACCTGGTGCGGCCATCGCTTTACGGCAGTCATCATGAGATGACGGTGGTGAAGGGCAATGGCATGCCGAGCGAAGCGCCAGTGGGCTCGTTCGCGGTGGCCGGCCCGTTGTGCGAGGCGGGCGATGTGTTCACGCAGGCGGCGGGCGGGGTCGTCACGAGTCGTTCCATGCATACGCCGGATGTAGGGGACTTCGTCGTGTTTCACGACGCGGGGGCGTACGGTGCGTCAATGTCATCGAACTACAACAGCCGGCCGTTGGCGCCTGAGGTGCTGCTGGAAGACGGCAACGCTCGCTTGATCCGGCGTAGGCAGACCATCGACGAGTTAATCGCGCTGGAAACGCTGGGCTGACCAGCACGTCGATAGCCGTATAGCTGGCGTTGCAGCGTAGAGCGCGGCGGCTGGCTCAACTCGCTCGCTCGTTGGTTGCGATGTTCCGTCGACACCGCATGAACCTGGCGTTATCGCGCCCTTACCGTGCGCGCGTACGACGCAATCATCGTCGCGAGTTCCTGTGCGGCAGGCGTGACGGGAATCGCCGCGCGCTGCAACAGACACACGTTCTGTTCGACGGCGCGCTCGCGCACATTGATTGACGTCAGCGTGCTCGCAAACGGCCCACGTTTCGCGACGACCGACGCCTCCAGCGACAGGCAATCCGTCGCGCCAACCAGATACAGCGTCTCGTACAAACCTTCCACCGTCGCGATGATTCTGGGCGGCGGCAAGCCGTGGCTCTCGAACAGATGGTTCAGACGGTTAACCTGCGGATCGCCGGTGAGGTTCGGCGAGGGCGTCGCCACCCATGTGCAATCGACGAGTTCGGCAAGCGACGTCGCTCCCGCTTTCGGATGACCGCGACGGCAGACGATCACCGGATCGGACGGATAGAGCGGCGTGACGGACAGATCGGCCGTGTCGGTGTGCTTCGAGACCAGCGCGACAGCGAAATCGAGCGTGCCTTCGCGAATCCACGAAATCATCATCCGCGAGGTGCCGGTGCGCAAATGCACCGCGACCCGCTCGAAGCGCGCGCGGAATTCCGTCAGCACCGGCGCGAACGCGTCGAGGAGCGGCTCGGTGGTCATGCCGAACGTGACCTCGCCCGCGTAGTCGCCGCGCAATTGCTGCACTTCCTGCTCCGCGCGCTCGCATTCGCCGAGAATCGCGCTGGCGCGCTGCAATAGCCGCTGGCCGAGCGCGGTCAACGCGATCCCGCGGTTCGTGCGGGTGAACAAAGTCGCGCCCAGCATCGATTCGAGGTTCTGCAACTGCTGCGTGACGCCGCTCTGCGCGATGCCGAGCGCCCGCGAGGCGGCACGGATGCTGCCGTGCTCGGCGATAGCAGTGAACGCGCGCAACTGGGAGATCGTCATTGCCATGAGAACGTCGGTGATCGGTAAAAGTGATCATGATATTACTTTCGGGGCTTCTTTGAGGCGCGGTGACGGCATAGGATTGCCCTGTAGTAATCCGTCCACCCACACTCTCTCCCATGAAAATTCCGCTGATGATCTTGAGCGCCGCGCTGTTTTTCAGCAGTGGTGCGTTTGCCGCCGACCCCACCACGCTGCGCCTCGGTATCGATCCGAGCTATCCGCCGATGGACGCCAAGGCGCCCGACGGCAGCTTCAAAGGTTTCGACGTCGATCTTGGTAACGAAATCTGCAGGCGCATTCATGCGCATTGCCAGTGGGTCGAACTCGAGTTCTCCGGGATGATTCCGGCGCTCCAGGCGCGCAAGATCGACGCGATTCTTTCGTCGATGGCGATTACGGAGAAACGCGAGCAGCAGATTCTGTTTTCGTCGAAGCTGTTCCAGTTCAAATCGCGGCTGATCGCCAGGCAAGGTTCGCCGCTCGCGGGCGGTATGAATGCGTTGGCCGGCAAGCAGATCGGTGTGCAGTCGGGCACGCAGTTCGAGGGCTACGCGTTGAAGAATTGGGCGCCGATGGGCGTGCATGTGGTCGCGTACAAGAGTCAGGATGAGGTGTTCGCCGACTTGCAGAGCGGCCGTCTCGATGGCGCGTTGCTGGGTTCGGTCGAAGCCGACTACGGCTTTTTGCGTACGCCGGCGGGTAAGGGATTTGCGTTTGTCGGCGAGCCGCTTTCGATGGGCGATCGTGGCGTTGGCATCGGTCTGCGCAAGGATGAGACTGCGGTGCAGGCGTCCATTAATGCGGCGATTGCTTCGATGCTGAAAGACGGTACGTATGCGCAGATCGCGAAGAAGTACTTCGACTTCGATCCGTACGGCAATTGATTTTCCAGTTTACTTCTCTTCTACAGATCTCTGGTTCCCATGAACAAGCAATCGATTCCGCTTCTATCGCCGGCTATCGGCACGCACCGCGAGCTGGTGTCGTTTCATTTTGGTCCTGCGGATAGCGGGCAGAAGATTTATATCCAGTCGTCCCTGCATGCCGATGAAACGCCGGCGATGCTGACGACGGTTTTGCTTAAGCGTCGACTGCTCGAACTGGAGAAGCAGGGTGCGTTGAATGCCGAGATTGTGTTGGTGCCGGTGGCGAATCCGGTTGGACTCGGGCAGTACGTGCTTGGGCAGTTTCTGGGGCGCTTCGATCTGGGCAGTGGCAAGAACTTCAATCGGCATTTCTTGCAGTTCCCGAAGTTGGTGGCGCGGGCCAAGGAGGCTTTGGGTTCGGATGCCGCGGAGAATCGGCGGATTGTGCGTGAGTTGATTGCTGCTGAGTTGGCAGAGCAGAAGGCGTCGACTGAGTTTGAGTCTTTGCAGTTGGCGTTGCTCAAACTTTCATTCGATGCGGATGTGGTGATTGATCTGCATTGTTCTTTGGAAGCGGCGATGCATCTGTATACCAGTGAGGCTGCGTGGCCTGAATTTGAGCCTTTGTCACGGTATTTGGGCGCACAGGCTTCGTTGCTGGCGACTGACTCGGGCGGCGCGGCGTTTGATGAGACGCATAGCTTGTTGTGGTGGACGTTGCAGCAGGAAATGCCCGCTGATAAGCCGGTGCCGAATGGGACGATTGCTGTGACGGTGGAGTGCCGCGGGCAGCGGGATGTGTCGTATGAAGTTGCTCAGGAAGATGCGGATGCGTTGGTTGATTATCTGGTTTGGCGGAAGGCTGTTCGGGCCGATGTCGTTAAGCCATTGCCTGACTTGTTGTCGCCCGCTACGCCGCTTGCTGGCAGTGAGCAGTTCTATGCGCCCTTCAGCGGGATTCTGATTCATCGCGCGAAGATCGGGGACACGATTCGTGTCGGACAGGCTCTGTTCGACATAGTCGATCCGTTGACTGATGAGACGACTACTTTGACTAGTAATACTGAGGGCGTGTTTTATATGCGACGCGCGATTCGGTTTGTGACGGCTGGGGCGCCGTTGGGCCGGGTGACTGGGGCTCGGGCCTTTAGGACGGGGGTTTTGTTGGGGGCCTAATGATTCTGGTGTGCGTGCGGCGTGCCAAGGCCGGTAAGCCATCGTCGCGGCACGTACCGACGCTCTCACGCAACTCACGGTCGTGCAGGACTGGCAAGCACTTGCGGCCAGCACAGCGCAGCGAAGAGGAAGGCGCAATTTGTCGCGCCTTTTTTGCGCGATTCCCAGACTACGTATGGAACTGTCTATATAACGCTGCTCGTTGCGTCCCCAAGGCAATCTCAAGCACTATTGTTCGGTTTGCGTAGCTTTTTTATCTCCGGCAGGAACAGGATTTCGAGTGTCAGATTTTCGTACTCGTTCGTAACCGACGACCAGACAATTTCAAGGTTTCTCATCTTAAATCCAGTATAGGGAAGGTCGATTGACGAGCGAGGTGATGTAATTTTGCTATTCCATCAATCAGTCGATGGAAGTACTGATCATCAGTGAAACTCAATGACGAAAAATGAAAAGGCGCAATTTCTCGCGCATTCCACTTTCATCCCTCCCGTCGCGTTACCGGTCCTCTCCGCTCGCCAGAACTTCCGCGTGATAGACGCGTGCGCGCTTCGCAATCTATTCCCATTGTTCAATATTCAGGCAATGAGCCTTGATAGTTTGTAGACAATAAGAACAGATTGTTTTCCTTTTCAATTGAAAGCTCCACGAGCGGATTGAATTTGCCGGGGTAGTACCCACAGCAAGGTGGCCAATTTCAGCAGAAACCTTGTTCGATTGCCCATAGCTCCGTTTTCTCAAGAGTTGGAGCCTCCACTAGCTTCGGGGCGGCTCAATGCCTCAGCGACGTACCTTTCGACGGCACGCCGGAAATGCTTTCGACGTTATCAAATATGATTTTCGAAGTTCTTTCAAAAGAAAGCTATTCGAACGGGTCACCAAATGAATAATGAAAGGAGATAAGTTTCTGTGCAGCAACCTGGATGAACTCAAACCCGACGCCCAGCCGGTCAGATGGCAGGTGAGATAAAGATTACTGTAGTACTTTGTCCCGTCTCATTGAAGCCGAGATCAATACGGGATTAACTCGTGATTATGACCATATATTACTTGATGGATATTTACCGAGAGATTACGCAAAGAAAATTTTTGTGGCCCATTCACAACAGCGTGATGGCGATGTCGAGGGGAATGAGTGGCTTGCTCAATATATTTTGATATTGTCTCGACACTCCTGGTTGATAGAAAAAAACCGCACCGAGACCAGGAAGACATGATGTAAATCTTAACCATCGGAGATCAACCTATGAAAAAGTCGCTTCTCGCTTTTGCAGCACTGAGTACGTTCGCGGGCGTTGCTAATGCTCAAAGCAACGTCACCCTTTACGGCATTATTGACGAAGGCATCAACGTCACAACTAATTCTGGTGGGCAGCATCTATACAATCTCTCCAGTGGAGAAATTCAAGGATCACGCTGGGGCGTGCGCGGCACCGAAGATCTCGGCGGCGGCTTGAAAGCGATTTTCCTTCTGGAAAACGGTTTTGACATCAATAGCGGCAAGCTTGGTCAAGGCGGTCTGATGTTCGGGCGGCAAGCTTACGTCGGTCTGTCGAGTCGGTTCGGTTCGGTCACCCTGGGTCGGCAATACGACTCGGTCGTCGACTACGTGGGTCCGCTGGAAGTCGGAGATCAATGGGGCGGGTACATTGCTGCTCACCCGGGAGACCTGGACAACTTCAACAACGCTTATCGCACCAACAACACGGTTAAGTACACCAGCGCGAACTATAACGGCCTGACGTTTGGCGGCACGTATAGCTTTGGTGGTGTTGCGGGCGATCTCACGTCGAACCAGATATGGTCGTTGGGTGCCAGCTATAACAACGGTCCTCTCGTGCTCGGCGCGGCGTACCTGAATGCGCGTACTCCTGCTGCATCGGGTGGCCTGTTCAATAATGGCGGTACGGCGGCGGCACCATCGGCTGCGGTCACGACATCGATTTACAGCGGCTTTGCTTCGGCGAACACCTATCAGGTGATCGGCGGCGGCGGCGCATATACGTTCGGGGCAGCGACGATCGGTGCGACGTACTCCAACATCCGGTTCGATAATCTGGGCGCGAGCTCAGCTTCGCCGTACAGAGGGCAATCGGTTTCGTTCAACAACGCGGAAGTCAACTTCAAGTATCAGTTGACCCCGGCATTCCTGGTTGGCGTAGCGTACGACTACACGCGTGGCGCGGAGATTGACGGTGCTTCGCGCGCTCAGTATCACCAGGCTGCGGTTGGCGTAGATTACTTCCTGTCGAAGCGCACCGATGTGTATGTGACAGGTGTGTACCAGCATGCTCTTGGCGAAACGCTGAATGCAGCAGGTCAAACGGTCGCCGCAACCGCAAACATCGATCAACTGAGCCCGTCGTCGAACCAGAACCAGTTCACCGGTCGCATTGGGATTCGCACGAAGTTCTAACGTCACAGGTAGTAAAAGCAGGTCAACGAAGGTTCAAGAGGTGCTTGCGCACCTCTTCTTTACTTCATCCGGTCATGAGAATCGCATTTATCCCAGAGCACGGTACGCTGGACAGGGGAAGCGAGCAATGTTTGCCCTCCAGTGCGGACGATCATCGGGAATTCAAAACCGCGTCATCCCTGTTTCGAAGTTTGAAAGAGTCGCGTTGGAATCTTGTCGTGGCGGGCTGGGATCTGCCCGATGTCAAAGGGGACGATTTACTGCGCTGGATGCGGGCTACTTTTAGCGATTCTCCACCCGTCGTCTTTCTTACGACCCACGATGCTGCGGTCGACATTGTCAAATCTCTCGATCAAGGCGCAGTCGATTACATACTTGCGCCTGTGGAACCATTGGTGTTGCGTGCAAGGCTGGGCGCGATCTTGAGGTTGCTTTCGTCCGCCCACGATGGCCTCGTGAAAGAGGGGGAAGAGGGCCGTTATCAGGACACTCGACCGACTGTACGATTCGGCCGCTATGTATTCCATCAGCGGCATCATTATGTGGATGTTCAGGGTGAAAAAGTGATGCTTCGTCCAAAGGAGTATGCGCTGGCGATGCTTCTCTTTGAGAACATTGGGAAGACTCTCAGCAGAGAGTCGATACATATGAAGCTCTGGGAGACAATGGATAATTTTCCGACGAGGACGCTCGACACGCATCTTTCCAGACTACGGGCAAAACTCAAATTGGTTGGTGGGAATGGGTTTGATATCTGTCAGATACGGGGTGTAGGGTATCGGTTGGAATCCTGCTGAGAGCTAAATGAAGGACCGGAGGTGGGTATGTCGCGCAATTCGTTGGTTGTTCGCCTACGGTGTTGGCCTTTCCTTGCTTTTTTAGTGGTCTATTAGTGTCGCCCCTGTGCGGGGCGGGCACCTACTTTTCTTTGCCTGCCGCAAAGAAAAGTAGGTGCAAAAGAAAGCGGCCTTCCAGAATCAACGCCTTCGCTTCGAATGGATGTTCATGCACATCCATCGAGGTGTTCGCCTCCCGCGTCACGACGACGGTCTCCGGGAAACCTCGGGTGGGCGGGCACGTAGCGAGGTTGAGAGACCGGTGCCCAACCCAAACCGGTGAGCCTTGCGGCTCCCTCGCCGCGGCCCGCCCGATGAACGGACGCGCAGAGGCAATGACCTGCGTGGCAGGTTGATTAGGGTAGGCAGTCGGGCTCTCACACCCGGTCATCATTGTTTTGACGACCGCCAAATTATAAGTGCGCCCTTTTCTTAAAATTCACTTTGTTAGGCTAACTATCTAACTTTGGCCAATCGACCTAAGACGGATGCAATGCTCTGTCAGCGCAACGACATCAAACAGCCAGGCTTCAATTGAGCACCCCAAACAAACCGGCCGCCCAACCGAAGCCCAGCCCCTTCAACCGCCCTTAATTAGCCACCAACACCGGTGCCACAGCCGCCGGATCGCTAATACTCGGCCGCCCATTCTCCACATGCCCGGCCAAACGCCGCGAGAAACTAGCATCATCACTACTCGTCACCGTCAAGTCATACCAGTGATGACTCGACGCCAGCACCCAGGCCTCTTCAATACTCACCCCGGCCGGCACCAGCACAGGACGTGTCCGCGCCCCATATGCGTTATCAGTCACCGACAACCGCGCAATACCGCCGCCCGCATTGCTGAACTTCAAAAACACATTGCCGTTCGCAACATCGTATTGCACCTTGATTTCCGGCAGCGCGGGCTTATTGTTGCCATGCCAACCCCCAGCCTGCGCGGTCTGCGCCATCGCTTGCTGCGTATTCCCCGCGAACTTGCGCACAAAACCATTCGGCCCATACACCTCGAACGCATACACACCGTTCGTCGTTGTCAGATCGAAAGTCTCGTTGAGCGACTTGCCGGCCTCGACGGTATAACGCCACGGACCATCCGTGCGATTCGTCGAGTAAACATAGAAATGCGCGCCTTGATCGCCGGTATTGGCAAGCACGATCTCGAACGTGTTCTTCTTCGCATCCGCTTGACCGTTCACATGCAACTCATACGGCAACGCACGGGCGAAACGGATGCCGCTTTCCTGCGGATCGATCGTACCCAGCGTCGCGGGAACGGTCGGCTTTGGCTGCGTCGCGCACTGATTGTCGGCGATGCTCTTGTAGTTGCTCGTGTCCGGCAGCGGGGGTACTTTCGAATCCGGCGTGCGGAAGTCGAACGCCGTCGTCAGGTCGCCGCACACCGCGCGGCGCCATTGCGTGATATTCGGCTCCTGCACACCAAAGCGCGTTTCGATAAAGCGAATCACCGACGTATGATCGAACACCTGCGAGCACACAAAGCCGCCCTTGGTCCACGGCGAGACGATCGTCATCGGCACGCGCGGGCCGAGGCCGTAGGGCAGACCGTCCGCGGTATAACTACCGCCGCGTCCCGGATTCACGACGTTGTGAATTTCGCCGTCGGTGCTGACTGTCGACTGCCCTTGCGCGGGCGTGGTTGCCGGTTGCGGCGGCACGAGGTGATCGAAGAAGCCGTCGTTCTCGTCGTACATGATGAACAGCACGGTCTTGCTCCACACCTCGGGATTCGACGTCAATGCATCGAGAATCTGCGACGTATATTCCGCGCCGTACGCGGGCGTGTATTTCGGGTGCTCGGAGTACGCAGCCGGCGGGCACAACCACGACACTTGCGGCAACTTGTTCGCCAGCACGTCGGCCTTCAGATCGTCGATAGTACGCACGGTTTGCGCGCGCTCATACAACGGCGAACCCGGCTGCGCGTTGACGAAGTTCGTGAAGTTCTGCAGGATGTTGGTGCCGTAGTTGCCGTTCAACGGATCGGCGCCGGTCAGACCTTGCTGATACACCTGCCACGAAATTCCCGCCGCTTGCAGACGTTCCGGGTACGTCGTCCACGAGAGCAATTGATATTTCGGCGGACCGTCGCCGTCGACGAAATCGTTATTGTCGAGCAGCGGACCGCCCTGCGTGCCGGTCGGATCGACCATGCCGCTCATCAGATACGCCCGGTTCGGGTGCGTCGGTCCCGCCAGCGAGCAGAAGTAAGCGTCGCAGATGGTGAACGCATCGGCCAGCGCGTAGTGGAACGGAAGGTCGCTGCGCAGGTGATAGCCCATCGTCATGTCGGTCTTGTTCGCGGGCCACTGATCATAGCGCCCGTTGTTAATCGCGGCATGGGTTGGATACCAGTTGTGGTCGAGATCGCCGAGACATTGCGCACTGGTGGTCGCCGTGTTCAGATGGAACGGCAGCACCGGTTGGGTCGGGTCTTCCTTCGACGGTTGATACCACACCGGCTTGCCGCCCGGCAGCGGAATCGGGAAGCGGTCGTTATAACCACGCACACCGCGTATATGGCCGAAGTAGTGGTCGAACGAACGGTTCTCCTGCATGAACACGACGATGTGCTCGACATCGCGGATCGTGCCGGTGCGCGAAAATGCGGGCACGGCAAGTGCGTTGCGAATCGATTCGGGCAGCGCGGTCAGCGCGGCAGCAGCGCCGGCGGATGAAGCCACGGTCTGCAGGAAACGGCGACGGCTGGTTGATGTCATCGAAATATCACCTTCTGCGGGGAGGAAAAATAGCGCGCCTTGCGCGCCAGTGGAATCAGGTCAATTGCTGCTGGCGTTGTCGCCCGGTGCGTAATGCATCACGGGCGCGACTTGCTGGCTGTCGGCAGCGAGGTTGGCTTGCATGTTTTGGGTGATCGGTTCGGACGCCGCGGCGGCCCCGGCTGCGAGCGATGTCGACGCATTGAGCATGTCGGTCGCGGGATTGATTGCTGAACTTTGCGCGACATCGTTGTTAGCAACGCCCGGCGATGAAGGCGTCATCGCGGCGCTTTGCGCGGCATCGCTGCTGGCCGCAGTCGTCGATGAAGACGAAGGCGCGGTGTCGTCCGCGCCACAGCCGCTTAGCGTGGAAGTTGCAACTGCAACAAAAATGGTAATAGCGAGGAGGGCGTGTCTTCTCATGTCTGCATCCGACTTGGTGATGGCGGATGCAGTCTCCAATCCTTTCAAGAAATAATTGTGAAACGTTTGCGAGTGAATCGATTTACATCGTAATGTTGGTTTTTAGAAAGGAATTGGAAAGCAGTAAGCAGGAGAATGGTCACATTAGCGCCATACGGCTAAAGCCCAGGCACACCGAACGATTGGCGGCGTTGCATATCCCGGTAAGTTCATGACACGTATCGAGCACCCTTTCGACATCACGCGTCTCGAAGACGAATGGCTTGAGGCAGACGGCTTCGGCGGCTTCGCATCGGGAACCGTCGGCACGCTGCGCACGCGCCGCTATCACGCGTTGCTGCTCACGGCCACGCGCGCGCCCGGCGGGCGCGTGGTCCTCGTCAACGGTGTGGAAGCCTGGATCGAAGCGGACGGCCAGCGTTATCCATTGAGCATGCAGCGATATCTGCCGGACCTGATCTATCCGGACCTGACGGCGAGTCTTCTCGCGTTCGACACCGACCCATGGCCGACATGGCGTTTGCAACTCGATCCGCACACCACGCTGATAGCGGAAGTGTTCGTGAGCAAGGCAACGCGCGAAACGGTTTTGCGTTGGCGGTTGCAGCGCGACGAGGCGGGTGTTCCCCCGAAGGCGTTCAACCTGAAAGTCAGGCCCTTGCTTTCCGGCCGCGACTACCACGCGTTGCACCACGAAAACGCCGCGTTCAACTTCAACGCGCAGACCAGCGGCGACGCGGCGTGCGTGAGTTGGCAACCGTACGGTGACCTGCCGGTCATCAATGCGGCGACCAATGGCATCTACACGCACGCGCCTGATTGGTACCGGAACTTCTGCTATGTGCGCGAGCGCGAACGCGGCCTTGATTTCAGCGAGGACCTCGCCACGCCAGGCGTATTCAGCTTCAACCTCGCCGACGGCGAAGCGGTGATGGTCCTGAGTGCGTCGGTGGCAACGCCGGTGTCGTCAGCGCCCTTGTCAGCGGAGCCCACAGGCACGCGGACAGCCGGTGCCTATGCACCGGAGTCGACCGGCGTCGCCGGCCTTTTTACAAATCAGGCAGGCGCGAAGGCCGCCGCCGGCTACCAAACGGACTTTGGGAGCACACAACCAGCCGCCGCCCTCGCAACCCAACTCGCCCACACCGAACAACAACGCCGCAACGCACTCGGCTCCCGCCTCGAACGTTCCGCCGACGCCTACGTCGTCGCGCGTAACGAAGGCCGCACGATCCTCGCCGGCTTTCCATGGTTCACGGATTGGGGCCGCGACACGTTCATCGCCATGCGCGGCCTGCTGATCGCAACGGGCCGCCTCGACGAAGCCGCGGCGATCCTGCTCGAATGGTCGGGCACACTGTCGGAAGGCATGCTACCGAATCGCTTCCCCGACTATGGCGACACGCCTGAATACAACTCCGTCGATGCATCGTTATGGTTCGTCATCGCCGTCCACGACTATCTGTCAACGAATCACGCAAAAGCCGACACCCGAACGCGTCTGCAGCAGGCAGTGGAAATCATCCTCACGGGCTACACGAACGGCACGCGCTTCAACATCAAGGCGTCGGCCGATGACGGCCTCCTGAGCGCCGGCGTCCCCGGTGTGCAACTCACATGGATGGACGCAAAGGTCGGCGACTGGGTCGTCACGCCACGCATGGGCAAACCCGTCGAAGTGCAGGCGCTCTGGATCAACGCATTGCGCATTGCAGCAACATGGAATCCGCGCTGGCAGCCAGCCGCGGAACGTGCGTTGCAATCGTTTCATGAACGCTTTACCGATCCATCGACACAAGCGCTTTTCGACAACGTCGACGTGGATTTCGTGAAAGGCACCGTCGATCGCGCAATTCGCCCGAACCAGATCTTCGCCGTGGGCGGCCTGCCGTTTCCACTACTCGAAGACGTAGCGGCGCGCGCGGTGCTCCAGCAGGTCGAAGCGCAGTTGCTCACGCCGCTTGGCCTCAGAACGCTTGCCCCGTCCGATCCAGCCTATAGTGGGCACTATGGCGGGTCCCCGCTGGAGCGCGATCGCGCCTATCATCAAGGGACCGTCTGGCCGTGGCTGCTGGGCCCGTTCGTGGAAGCCTGGCTGCGGGTTCACTGCACCGAGCCGGATGTCGGCGCACAAGCCAAGGCGCGCTTTCTCGACCCGCTGTACGCCCATCTCGATCACGCCGGACTCGACCATCTGTCCGAAATCGCCGACGGCGACGCGCCGCACGCGCCCGCCGGCACGCCGTTTCAGGCGTGGTCGCTGGGCGAGTTGCTGCGCATCGAAACCCTGCTTGCCCGCCTCGCGCCCATCGCCGCCTAAACGCGCTAGGATGTGAGTCCCACCGCCAAGCCCGACGCAAGGACGGAGTCATGCCACCGCTGCGCGCTGCCAATCTGCTCGACACCATTGAAGGTTCACGCCTCCACTCAGCCGACTGCGCCCATTGGCAACGCTGGGGACCGTATCTCAGCGAGCGTCAGTGGGGCACGGTGCGCGAAGATTACAGCCCGGACGGCACCGCCTGGGACTACTTCCCGCACGACCACGCGCGCAGCCGCGCTTACCGTTGGGGCGAAGACGGCATTGCCGGTTTCGGCGACGACAAACTCAGCTGGTGTGTGTCGCTCGCGCTGTGGAACCGCAAGGATCCGATCCTCAAGGAACGTCTGTTCGGACTCACAAACGCGCAAGGCAATCATGGCGAGGACGTGAAGGAGCTGTACTTCTACGTCGACGGCACGCCGACGCATTCGTACATGCGGATGCTCTACAAGTACCCGCATGCCGCCTTTCCATACGACGACCTGGTTCGGGAAAACGCGCGGCGCGGCGGCGACATGCCGGAGTACGAGATTCTCGATACCGGCGTATTCGACGATCTGCGTTACTTCGACGTGCAGGTGGAATACGCGAAACACGCGCCCGACGACATCCTGATGCGTGTGACGATCGAGAATCGCTCGGACCAGGCGGCCTCGCTCGATGTGTTGCCGCAGATCTGGGCGCGCAATTCGTGGTCATGGAAGGAGAACAAGGACAAACCGTCGCTCGTCGCAGGCCAGGACCACAACGGTGAAACTCATGTGGTCGGCCGGCAGCATGGCCATGAGCCGATCGTCGTGTCGGCGTGGTCGAAAGACGCACCGCAGATGGCATGGCTGTTCTGCGAGAACGATACCAACGTCAAGCGCCTGTTCAATATGGAGGGCGCCGGGCCGTTCAAGGACGGCTTCAACGACTACCTCGTGCACGGCGACGAACAGGCCGTACGCCGCGACGCCGGCACCAAGGCGGGCGCGCATGCGTCGATTGAACTCGCTCCGTATGGGCGCGCTGTTGTGTACATGCGCTGGCGGCCGCAATCGTGTCCCGACGACACGCAGCTGGATGCCGATGCCGTGTTCGCGCACCGCATTGCCGAGGCCGATGAATTCTATGGCGCGCTGCAGCACGAGATCGACGATCCCGATGCGCGCCTCGTGCAGCGTCAGGCGCTGGCCGGCATGCTGTGGTCCAAGCAGTACTATCAGTTCGACGTGCATCGCTGGCTCGAAGGCGATCCGTTGCAGCCGAAACCGTCCGAAAATCGCAAACGCGGCCGCAATTCGGAGTGGCAGCATCTGTGCAACGCCGACATCGTGTCGATGCCCGACAAGTGGGAATACCCGTGGTACGCGTCATGGGACCTGGCGTTTCACGCGGCCGCGTTCGCGCTGATCGATCCGGCGTTTGCCAAGCGTCAATTGCTGTTGCTGGTTAAGGACCGCTATCAGCATCCAAACGGCCAACTGCCCGCCTACGAATGGGCGCTCGGTGACGCGAATCCGCCGGTGCATGCCTGGGCCGCGTGGCGCGTCTATGAAATCGACCGCGCGCTGACCGGCAAGGCGGATCGCGATTTTCTGGAGCTTGTTTTTCACAAGCTGCTGCTGAATTTCTCGTGGTGGGTGAACCGCAAGGACGCGGACGGCCGGAATGTTTTTCAGGGTGGCTTTCTTGGCCTGGACAACGTGGGTATTTTCGACCGCTCGTCGCCGCTGCCCACCGGTGGCTATATCGATCAGTCGGATGGCACCGCGTGGATGGCCGCGTATGCGCTCGACCTGATGCGTATCGCGCTCGAACTGGCCTATGCGAACCATGTGTTCGTCGATATCGGCGTGAAGTTTTTTGAGCACTTCCTGTATATCGCCGAGGCTGTCAGTTGCGACGACAACTGCGATACCGGTCTATGGGATAACGAAGACGAGTTCTTCTACGACAAGCTGCGCCTGCCCGACGGCACCAGCGTGCCGATGCGCTTGCGTTCGATCGTCGGCCTGATTCCGCTGTTCGCCGTGCACGTGCTCGAAGAGCGTTTGCACGGCCACCTGCCGGGTCTGCGCGAGCGGCTCATCTGGTTCCTCGAACATCGTCCGGATCTGGCGAAACTGGTCTCGCGCTGGAACGAGCCCGGCAAGGGGAATGCGTTGCTGCTCTCGCTATTGCGCGGGCATCGGATGAAAGCGTTGCTGCGCCGTGCGCTCGACGAAAGCGAATTTCTCTCCGATCACGGCGTGCGCGCGCTGTCGCGCTTTCATCGCGACAACCCGTTCGTGTTCAAGCACAACGACACCAGCGTCACCGTCAAGTATCTGCCGGCCGAATCCGACACGCGCGTGTTCGGCGGCAACTCGAACTGGCGCGGGCCAGTGTGGATGCCGGTGAACTATCTGCTGATTGAATCGCTGTACGAATTTCATCGCTATTACGGCGACGGTTTCCGCGTCGAGTATCCGACCGGTTCCGGGCAGAAGTTCTCGCTCTGCGAAATCGGCGACAAACTGGCACGCCGGGCAACCACGCTGTTCCTGAAGGACAAAAACGGCGAGCGTCCGGTGATGGGCGCGTATCCGCTCTTGCAGGCCGACCCGCGTTCGCGCGATCTGGTGCTGTTCCATGAATATTTTCACGGCGACAACGGCCGTGGCGTGGGCGCCTCGCATCAGACCGGCTGGACCGGGCTGGTGGCGTTGCTCCTGCAGCCGCGGGTGATGGCCGCGTCGGGCAATGTGCCGCTGACCGGCGAGTCGGACCAGGCGCCGATTCCAACGTCGAGCACGGCGCCTGCTCCGGCATCCGAGTCCGAGCCGGCGCCTGCGCTGACAACCGCGGTGGCCAAATAGCGCGCGGCGGCGCAGCCGCGCGCGAGGTTACCCAGGCCATACCGCGCGCGGCGTGAACAGGTTTAGCAGTTGTTTTTGAACTGTGCGGGTTCAAGCGTGGTCTTTCATGTACCGCCACGTCCGTTCCATTGGCTTCCTTAAGCGAATCCCATGTCGACCACTCCGAATACCCAAACCTCCCCCCGCCCCGACGCCAGCGGCGAACCCAGTTGCAAAGTCAGCGCGAGTCCGCATGATGCGCCGCCGTCGCCGGCGGGCAAGCGGCCAGCGCCGCCTTGCACGCTGGTGATCTTCGGCGCGGGCGGCGACCTGACCAAACGGTTGCTGATGCCCGCGCTCTACAACCTTGCGGTGGACGGCCTGCTCGACGGCGGCATGAAGATCATCGGCGTGAATCACGGCGAGCGTGAAACGAACGAATGGCGCGAAGACTTGCACACGTCGCTGCAACAGTTCGCCGCCGATAAAGCCAGCACCTTCCACGCCGGCAAGCTCGACGACAAAGCGTGGGACTGGGTCGCGCAACGGCTCGAATACATGGCCGGCGAATTCGAAACCGACGACATCTTCACGAAGCTCAAGCAAAAGCTCAATCAAGTGCCGGGCGGTAACGTGATTTTTTACCTGGCGGTCAGCTCGCGCTTCTTCAAACCGATTGTCGAACATCTCGGCAAAGCGGACTTGCTGAAAGAAGGCGACGGCGGCAGCGGCGGATTTCGCCGCATCGTGATCGAGAAGCCGTTCGGCACCGATCTCGCGTCGGCGCGCGATCTGAACGCGCACATTCTGTCCTACGCGGACGAGTCGCAGGTGTATCGCATCGATCACTTCCTCGGCAAGGACACCGTGCAGAGCATTCTCGCGGTGCGCTTTGCGAACGCATTGTTCGAACCGATCTGGCGGCGCGAATACATCGACAGCGTGCAGATCACCGCGGCCGAAACGATCGGCGTGGAGGGGCGCGGCAAATTCTACGAGCAGACCGGCGCGTTCCGCGACATGCTGCCGAATCACCTGTTCCAGTTGCTCGGCATGGTCGCGATGGAACCACCCAATTCGTTCGATGCCGAAGCCGTGCGCGACAAGAAAGCCGAAATCTTCGACGCCATCCAGCCGCTGACCGCCGACGACGTCGTTTTCGGCCAATACGAAAAGGGTCCGGCGGGCGTCGGCTATCGCGAGGAACCGGACGTCGCGCCGGACAGCACGACGGAAACCTATGCCGCCGCGCGCGTGTACGTCGAGAATTGGCGCTGGGCCGGCGTGCCGTTTTATCTGCGCACCGGTAAGCGCCTCGCCGCGCGCCGCACGGAGATCTCGGTGCAACTGAAGCCGGTGCCGTTCCGCCTGTTTCGCGACACGCCGGTCGACGCGCTGACGCCGAACGTGCTGACCTTGCGGATCGATCCCGCGCACGGCACGAGCTTCGACTTCAATGTGAAAACGCCGGGGCCGGTGATGCAGATCGGGCCGGTGCAATCGTCGTTCGACTATGCGGACTTCTTCGCCGAGCAGGCCAACGTCGGCTACGAGACTTTGCTGTACGACTGCATGCTGGGCGACGAGACATTGTTCCAACGCGCCGACAGCATCGAAACGAGCTGGTGCGCCGTGGACGACGTACTGCATCCGAAGACCGGCGGCGCGATGCCGGTGCGTGGCTACGCGGCGGGCAGCGAAGGCCCCGCGGAAGCGGACGCCCTGCTGGCACGCAATGGCCACGCGTGGCGGCCTTTGCAAAAAAATGCAGTCGAAAAGAAGTAACTCCACTGAGACGGATCAACACAACCGGGGGACACCATGGCCACACGTAAGACGAGTAAGGCAGGCAAGCCAGGCAAGACGACGGCCAGGTCGAAAGCAACCAGCAGCACCGAGCGGATTCTGGCAATCGACGTCGGCGGCACCGGCCTGAAGGCCGCGATCATCGACGCGGACGGTCAGATGAAAACCGAGCGTTTGCGCGTGGCGACGCCGCATCCGTGCACGCCGGAGCAACTGGTGGATGCGTTGGCGACGCTGGTCGAACCGCTCGTCGAAAAGGAGCCGCCCACGCTAATGTCGATCGGCTTCCCCGGCGTGGTGCGCAACAACCGCATTCTGACGGCGCCGCACCTTGGCGTTGAAGGCTGGCACGACATTCCGCTGGCGGATTCGCTGGCGCAGCGCCTCGGCGGCTTGCCGGTGCGCATGATCAACGACGCGGAGATGCAGGGCTTCGCCGCGATCGAAGGTCATGGGCTCGAGCTCGTGTTGACGCTCGGCACGGGCGCGGGCACGGCACTGTTCCGCGACGGCGAGTTGATGCCTCACCTCGAGCTTGCGCATCATCCGGTCAGCAAGAAGGGCGTGGCGTACGACGAATACATTGGTGACGCAGCGCGTGAGAAGGTGGGCAATAAGCGCTGGAATCGCCGGGTCGAGAAAGTGATCGGGATTCTGAGTTCGCTGGTGAACTACGACAAGCTATGGCTTGGCGGCGGCAACGCGGCGCGATTGACGATCAGCTTGCCCGCCAACGTCGCGACCGTTTCGAACGACGCGGGCATCGAAGGCGGCGCGCGACTGTGGCATCCGAAGTCCCTACGTGAGACGCGGCAACTGCCGGAGGCCAATGAGCGGACCGGCCGCTTCAAGTGATACGCGCCTGGCGGACAGATTTTTTGCACGTCGGCGGAATAAAGGGTTGGATTGATCCGTTTGCCACCGGAGGTAGTCACGCTCATCCCTTGCGTGACTGCCATTTTCAGGTTGGCTAACTCGTACCCGGACAATCGACGATGATTCGAAGCGATAACACTGGCGTTGCACGACGCCTTCTATCTGTTGGCTTGTGCGCTGTGCTGACCTTTGCCGCGGTGAGTGCCCGCGCGGCTGACGCGTTCACGTTGTCGTCGCCCGGTCTGACCGACGGCGGCACGCTGGACGCGAGCCATGCGGCGAGCGCGAATAATTGCGGTGGTGGGAATGCGTCGCCGGCGCTGCAATGGCGCAATGCGCCTGCCGGCACGAAGAGCTACGCGATCACGATTTTCGATCCGGACGGCGCGAAGGGCTTGGGGATTGTGCACTGGGTGCTATATGGCGTCGCGCCCTCGGCGACCGGTCTGGGCGCTGGCGCTACGCCGCCGGCCGGCAGTGTGGGCGGAACGAATCGGACGGGCGGCTCGGGTTATTACGGACCGTGCCCGC
The DNA here is from genome assembly GCF_046027605.1 of Paraburkholderia fungorum. GTDB lineage: Bacteria > Pseudomonadota > Gammaproteobacteria > Burkholderiales > Burkholderiaceae > Paraburkholderia > Paraburkholderia fungorum_F. The sequence continues at coordinate 673,290 of NZ_JAQQEF010000001.1, read as the reverse complement.
CGATCGGGGAGGTTCCGCATCACTATGTCGTGCAGATTTATGCACTTGATTTGCCGCCCGACGCGTTGCAGGCAGGTCTGACGCGGGACGCGTTACAGGCGGCTATCAAGGATCATGTGCTTGCCGCTACCAGTACGGTGCTTCGGTACGGCCGGTGATCTTTTGCCTTTGCTTTTGCCTGCGCGGCGGCCGGGTAACGGCCGCCGCCGGCAAAGGCAAGCCACTACCTGGCCGCATCACCCCAGCGATATTCGTGACTCACCTCATCAAGCTGCGACTTGACCTCTGCATCGAGCACAAACTCCGAAGCCGCCAGCGTATCGCTCAACTGCTCAGCGCGACTGGCGCCAATGATTGCCGAGGTAATCAGCGGATTAGCCAGAACCCAGGCAAGCGAAACCCGAGTCAAAGACTCGCCGGTCGGCGCAGCGATTGCCTTCAACTTCTCGATCGTTTCGAACTCTCGCTGATGCCAGTACCGTTGCTGGTACATCGCCCCAGCCTTCCCGACGGTTTCGGTGAAGCGCCCGGACGTGGGCGCCGCATCGACCCGATGCTTACCCGTCAGCAAGCCACCCGCCAGCGGGTTGTAAGGCATGACGGCTAATTGCTCTTCAGCCGCCAAAGGCAACAATTCCCTTTCGATTTGCCGGAACAACAAGTTGTAGCGGGGCTGCACCGATACGAACCGCGCGACGCGCAACACATCCGCACGCCCCAACGCCCGTGCCAGCCGATACGCGAGGAAATTCGACACGCCGATATACCGCGCCTTGCCGGAGCGCACGATCACGTCCAGCGCCTCCAATGTTTCATCAAGCGGCGTATTCGCGTCGTCGGAATGGAGTTGGTAAAGGTCCACGTAGTCCGTGCCGAGCCGCCGCAGCGAAGCGTCGATGGCATCCAGCAGATGTTTGCGCGATGCGCCTTGATCCCACGCCGACGGCCCCATCTTGCCGACCGCCTTGGTCGCCAGAACGAAGCGGTCGCGTTTGCCCTTCAGCCAGCGACCGACGATTTCCTCCGTGCGCCCGGCCACATCCTCGCCGCCGCCAAGCGGATAAACGTTCGCGGTGTCGATAAAGTTCACGCCGGCGTCCGCCGCCGTGTCGAGAATCCGATGGGAAGCGCCTTCTTCAGTCTGCAGACCAAAGGTCATCGTCCCAAGACACAGGCGTGAAACGGTTAGGCCGGTGTGGCCGAATTTACGGTATTGCATAGTCATCTCCGAGGCGAAACGGAACAGTTGCGGTGTGCAGTGTTGCAAAAAGGATAAACGGTGTCGCGATTTTGCGTTTGGTTGGCGGCGCGTAAGGACGTTTCCGGTCGTTAGCATTTAGAAAGTTTTCAGCGCTGCGTGATTCATATGGGCAAATGAAAGGCGCTTGCATGGTCGGGGCACATCGCTCGGATCAAGTCGCGGATTCTGCGGTGAGTTTGAGGGAGTTGACACGCTTATCTCAGATATAAGCGTGTGCGCTTATTCATCGGGTGAACATTCAAACTCCTTTCATAGTTCGTCTCGTCACATTACAAATACGTAATATTTCGCGAGCATTGATGCCTCAAAAATTACGGAATCCCTACGTTCGTAAAAAAAAGAAACAATTCAATTACACGAGGTAAGGTTCAGCGCGATTGATGCAATTTTATGCATGTGGAATGATAGCGATTCTCATTTAACCAACTAGCCAGCCATCCCGTCACCTCTGCTCCAAGCAGGAGACCGGCAGCCAGCCAATTGCGGTTTTGTCATTGATCCCATGCCGAGTCATGCGGATCTGGCAAGCGCACTCCTGACGGGATTTCCCATGTTCAATCACACGCCGCTTGTGGCTGCGTTAGCGCTAGCCTTTGCCGTTCCGTTTGCCACGCCCGCCGTCGCGCAGACCGCTCCGCAGCCATCGGCTCAAAACGCTCCGCAACCCGCATCGCAGCCGACGGTTCAAAACGCGCCGACAATCGCAGCGGGCGATAACGGAACCTTGCCGACCATCGGCGTCGCGGCGCAAGCAGAACAACAGGACTTCCAGGCAGAACGTGCGACGGTAGGTGCAAAGACGCCCACCGCGTTGCGCGATATTCCGCAGACCGTCACCGTCATCAACAAATCGGTGCTGGCCTCACAAGGCGCCACCTCGTTCCAGGACGCGCTGCGCAATGCGCCGGGCGTGACGATCGGCGCGGCCGAAGGCGGTCAGATCGGCAACAACATCAACTTGCGCGGCTTTACCGCACAGAACGACATCTATCTCGACGGCTTCCGCGATCGCAACCAGTACTATCGCGACACCTTCGACCTCGAGGAACTCGAGGTGTTGTACGGCCCGTCGTCGATGCTGTTCGGCCGCGGCTCGACCGGTGGCGTGATCAACCAGGTCAGCAAGAAAGCGAATCTGCATGACTCGGCGGAAGTCTCGGGCATGATCGGCACCGACGATAAATATCGCAGTACCGTCGACGTCAACCATAAGCTGACCGACACCTCGGCGATCCGCCTGAACGCATTCGGCCAAAGCCTTGGCTCGACGCGCGACGAGATGAAGAACAAGGACTACGGCGTGGCGCCTGAAGTGCGCTTCGGCATCGGCACGCCGACCGAAGTCACCATCTCCGCGCTGATCCAGCACAACTACGACATGCCCGACTACGGCGTGCAGGCGTTGAACGGTCGCCCTTCGCCGGTGCCGAAGAACACCTTCTACGGCCTGACCACTGACCGCACGATTCAGGACATCCAGACTTTCACTGCGGGGGTCAAGCACAAGTTCTCGGATAACCTGATCCTGACGAACCAGACGCAGTTCTCGCACTCGATGACCGACGCGCGCGAAACCGCGCCGCAATCCGTGTTGACGGGCCCGCTCGCCAGCAGCACCGCACTGACGAACGGCAATTTCACGACGCTATCGCCGTCGCAACTGTTCATCAAGCTGCAAAGCCACGACCGTGTCATCGAGAACCACTCGCTGTACAACGATACGATGCTCGAATACAAGTTCAACACCGGTCCGATCAAGCACGACCTGATCACCGGTATCGATCTCGGGCACGACAGCTATTCGAACCAGGCTTACACGCGTAACAACCTGCCGATCATTTCGATGGTGAATCCGCCGTATCTGGCGAATCCCGCGGGCGTGACGACAACGGTCGGCAACTACGCGGACTCGGGTTCGAACGAAATTGGCGCGTACGTCAATGACACCATCTCGCTGGGCCAGAACTGGAAATTTATCGGCGGTTTGCGTTGGGATCGCTTCCAGGCGCAGATCCACAACTCGATCAGCCTGCCGGGCTACGCGACGCAAACCAACTACTTCACCAGCGTGCGCGCCGGCGTGATTTACCAGCCGACCGACTGGCAGTCGTACTACATCTCATACGGCACCTCGTTCGATCCTTCGCTCGAAGCGTTGACGGTCACCAACCTGACGCAGAACCTCGCGCCGGAGTCGACCAAGTCGTATGAAATCGGCGGCAAGTGGGATCTGCTGGGCGGCAATATCTCGGTGACGTCCGCGTTCTTCCGCGAGGAAATGACCAACGCCCGCACGCAGGTTTCGCCGACCGAATACGAGCTTGACGGCGACATTCGCGTCGACGGCTTTCAGGCCGGCGTGACCGGTCATATCACCGACAAGTGGCAGATTTTTGGCGGCTACACCTACATGGACGCCATCATCCTGAAGGCGCTCGATGGCACGCAAGGGCACGTGCCGGCCAACACGCCGCGCAACACGCTGACGCTGTGGAGCACCTATGCGATCACGCCGCATTGGGAAATCGGCGGCGGCCCGACCTATATGTCGCCGCGTTACGCGTCGAACACGAACTACGTGCAGGTGCCGGGCTACACGCGTTGGGACGCGACCGCTGCGTACCACGCGAAGAAATACGACATCCGCCTGAATCTGTTGAACCTGACCAACAAGATGTACTACGACGCGCTGATTCCGTCGGACGGTGGCCGCTCCGTGCCGGGTATCGGACGTACGCTGCTGGCAACGTTCGATTACCGGTTCTGAAGCACGCCTGATTGATACGGTAGGCTTGCCGTTTCCCCACACGGCAAGCCGACGTCACGAGGCAAAGGAAACCCAACATGCTGCTGCACATTCCGAATGTACTGAACGCCGAGCAGGTGCGCTTCGTGCGCGAACGGCTCGATGGCGCCGGCGATGCATGGGTCGATGGCCGTGCGACCGCCGGCTACCAGGGCGCGCCGGTCAAACGCAATCAGCAGATCGCCGAGCATTCGCCGCTCGCGCGAGAGATCGGCGACGTGATTCTCGCGTCGATCGAGCGCAACCCGCTGTTCATCAGCGCGGTGTTGCCGAACCAGGTGTACCCGCCGCTCTTCAATCGATACGAAGGCGGGATGGAATTCGGCAGTCACGTCGACGGTGCCGTACGTGTGCTGCCCAACGGCATCAAGCTGCGCACGGACGTGTCGGTGACGCTGTTCATTTCCGAACCCGCCGAATACGACGGCGGAGAACTCGTTATCGAAGACACCTACGGCGTGCAGCAGGTCAAGCTGCCGGCGGGCGACATGATCGTCTACCCCGCCACCAGTCTGCATCAGGTCACGCCGGTCACACGCGGCGCGCGCCTCGCCAGCTTCTTCTGGGTGCAAAGCCTCGTGCGCAGCGACACGCAGCGCGCGTTGCTATTCGATCTGGACACGGCGATTCAACGTCTGAACGCCACGCATGCCGACGATGCAGCGCGCCGCAGCCTGGTCGGCTGTTATCACAATCTGTTGCGTACCTGGAGCGAAACGTGAGCGCACCCGAGGCTATTGAATTCCAACTGGCTGCGGCCATCGACGCCGAGGCGGGCGAACCACGGCGGCTCGACCAGGAGGAGCTGAAAGCGCGGCAGCAGCGTTCGCGCCGCGCTACCTTCGTCAAGTGGCTGCGCAAGGTGCATGGCTGGATCGGTTTGTGGGGCGCGGCGCTGGGGTTGCTGTTCGGCACCACGGGCTTTCTGCTGAATCATCGTGGCGGCCCGCTCAAAGTGTCGACCGGCGAGCCGCAGGTGTCGGTCGTGCAGGTACCGTTGCCGCAACCGGCGCCGGAGACGCCACGCGAACTCGCCAAGTGGCTCAAGCATGAGCTCAAACTCGCCGGCAACCCGGGCCGCGCGCAGAAAGAGCCCGCGCATCCGGTCGCGTGGGGCGAGCGCACCATGGTTCAGCCGGAGCATTGGCAACTCAACTTCGCGTCGCCGCATGAAAACACGGCCGCTGAGTATTGGGTCGGCAATGGTTACGTGACGGTCAAGCGCAGCGAAAACTCGTTTCTCGCGACCCTCACGAATCTGCACAAGGGCGTTGGCTTGAGCGTCGGCTGGGTGCTGCTGATCGATACGCTGGCAGGCAGCATCATTTTGCTGTCGCTTACAGGCGTCCTGCTGTGGACCGAGCTGAACAAACGCAAAACCATCGGCGTCGTGCTGGTGACGGGATCGATCGTCGCGCTCATCTGCATGGGATTGCTTTAATAACCCTTTCATTTCAAGTCTCTCGCGCCTCACTCCACCTTCCTCCAAAACGCCGCTCCGTGCGAGAATCGCGCTACGTCGATCGGCTGCCTCCGGGCAGCCGTCCGGCGTGCCTGGCCTCGTTTTTGCTATTCCGGTCCGCACAAATTCGAAACAGCAGCGTTGAGGAGATCGCGTTGAAAAAGCCGGACAGCTTCATGTCGGAGGAGGGAACACCCGCGAACCTCGTCACGCCGTCGTTTCTTGCCGGCGGCGGTGAACTGGGTGCGCTGATCCGCGCCTACGACTGGACGCAGACAGCGCTCGGCGCGCCTGAGAACTGGCCGCAAGGGCTGAAGATCGCGATTCGTATCATGCTGACTTCGCGTCAACCGATCTGGATCGGCTGGGGTGACGAGCTTCTCTATTTTTACAACGACGCGTACAAATCGATCATCGGCGGCAAGCACCCGGCCATGCTCGGTCAGCCCACCCAGGTCGTGTGGCGCGAAATCTGGGCCGATATCGAGCCGCTCCTGGATACCGCGCTCAAAGGCGCGGAGGGCACCTTCGTCGAACAGAAGCTGCTCATCATGGAGCGCAACGGCTTCCCCGAGGAGACGTATTACACCTTCTCGTACAGTCCGATTCCCGGCGACGACGGCGAGGCCGGCGGCATCATCTGCGCCAATAGCGACGACACCATGCAGGTGGTCGGTGAACGGCAACTGGCGCTGTTGAAGGAACTGGCGGCAGCCAGTCCGGACGGCCGCGACTGGCGTGAGGCGTGCGAGCTGAGCGCGCGTGCATTGCAGTCCAATCCGCAAGATCTTCCCTTCGCGTTGCTGTATGCGGCGGAGCCGGGCAGCAGCACGGTCACGCTGGTCGGCGCGTGCGGCATCGAGCCGGGTCATCCGGTGGCGCCTGAGTCGATGAGCCTCGGCAGCGCGCCGGTGTGGCCGTTCGCGGACGTGCTGAAGATCCAGGCGCCGCAGATGGTGCGCGGCCTGACCGAACGTTTCGGCATGGCCTTGCCAGGCGGCCCGTGGCACCTCGCGCCTGAGCAAGCGGTCATCCTGCCGGTCTCGGCGGGTAGCGAAACGGCGCCGGCGGTGCTGTTGATTGTGGGTCTGAATCCTTGCCGTCTTTTCGACGACGCCTATCGCAGTTTCCTGAATCTGACCGCCGGCCAGATCGGCGCGGCGATCGGCTACGCGCAGGCCTACCAGGAAGAGCGGCGGCGCGCGGAGGCGCTGGCCGAAATCGATCGCGCGAAAACCACCTTCTTCTCGAACATCAGCCACGAATTCCGCACGCCTCTCACGCTGATGCTCGGCCCGCTCGAGGAATTGCTCGCCAAGCCGCGGCTTGGCGCGAGCACGGATACGCCTCGTCCCGGCAACGATGCCGACGACCGCGCACTGATCGAGATCACGCATCGCAACGGCTTGCGTCTGCTGAAACTCGTCAATGCGCTGCTCGACTTTTCTCGGATCGAGGCGGGCCGTATCCAGATTCACACCGAACCTACCGACGTTGCCGCCTTCACGGCCGAACTCGCGTCGCTGTTCGAGTCTGCGATCGAGGCAGCCGGCTTGCGGCTCGAGGTGGAAATTCCGCCCACGCCGGTCGTCGTGCAACTCGACCGCGAGATGTGGGAAAAGGTCGTGATGAATCTGCTGTCGAACGCGTACAAGTTCACGTTCTTCGGCACGATCCGGGTCGGGGTTCGCGCTGCCGGGAGCGGTGGTGTCGAGGTCAGTGTGCGCGACTCCGGTATCGGTATCGCCGAAGACGAAATACCGCGCCTGTTCGAACGCTTTCACCGGGTGGTGGGCGCGCCTGGGCGTTCGGTCGAAGGCAGCGGTATCGGTCTGGCGATGGTGCAGGAGCTCGTGAAGCTGCACGGCGGCACCGTACAAGTCGAAAGCCGTCTGGGCGAGGGTGCGTGCTTTACGGTCGCGCTGCCGCGCGGCGCGGCGCCGTCTCATGCCGCAAACGAAGCCGCGGACCAAGCGGTGCACGCCGCCATGAGCAAGCACGCGCGCACCTATGTCGATGCCGCATTGCGCTGGAGTCCGGAGAACGAAATCCTCACCGATGCGCCGTCCGCCGTGACGCCGGCCGGGGCGGCGGCGCCCGATGCCGCGCCAATGGCTGCGGCGCGCGTGCTGATCGTCGACGACAACGCCGACTTGCGCGAATACATGAGCCGCATCCTGCGCGCGGCGGGCCACGACGTCCAACTGGCCACCGACGGCCTGGCGGCGCTCGAAGCGGCACGCGCCGCGCCGCCCGACCTGATCCTGTCCGACGTGATGATGCCGCGCCTCGACGGTTTCGGCCTGCTACGTGAGCTGCGCGCCGATCCCGAGTTGCGCGACACGCCGGTCCTGATGCTGTCCGCGCGCGCGGGCGAAGAGGCTCGCGTGGACGGTATCGAACACGGTGCCGACGACTATCTGACCAAGCCGTTTTCCGCCCGCGAACTGCTCGCGCGCGTGGCGGGCAATTTGCAACTCGCACGGCTGCGTCGCGAGACCGAGATGAAGCTGCGCGAGGAATCCCGCACGCTCGAAATTCTCAACCGCGTCGGCTCCACGGTCGCGGCGGAACTCGATCTGAACCGCGCGGTGCAGATCGTGACCGACGCCGCCACGGAATTGACCGGCGCCGCATTCGGCTCGTTCTTCTATAACGTGCTCGACCAGGCGGGTGGCAGCTATATGCTGTACACGCTCTCCGGTGTGCCGAAAGAAGCGTTCGAGAAGTTTCCCATGCCGCGCAACACGGCGGTGTTCGCGCCGACGTTCAATGGCGAGGGCATCGTCCGCGTTGACGACATCACCAAAGATCCGCGCTACGGGCACAATGCGCCGCATCGCGGCATGCCGGAAGGCCATCTGAAGGTGTGCAGCTATCTGGCCGTGCCGGTGCAATCGCGCAGCGGCGAAGTGGTCGGCGGCTTGTTTTTCGGCCATCCGGAACCTGGTGTGTTCACCGAGCGTGCCGAACGGATCGTGGCCGGTATTGCGGCTCAGGCGGCGATTGCGATCGACAATGCGCGCCTCTATTCGGCGGCGCAAACCGAGATTGCCGAACGCACCAAGGCGCAAAGCGCGCTGCATGATCTGAACGAGACGCTCGAGCGCCGCGTGATCGAGACGGTGGCGGACCGCGACCGTCTGTGGGAGCTGAGCGAAGACCTGCTCGTCGTGGCCGACATTGAAGGCCGCTTGCAGCGCGTCAGCCCGTCATGGAGCAGCGCCCTCGGACACAACGCGCAATGGCTGAAGTCGCGTTCATACTTCGATCTGGTCCATCCGGACGACATCGAGACCGTGCGTACGCACCTCGCCGAACTGCGCGGCACGGGTGTGCCGGTGCGTTATGAAAATCGCTTCAAGCGGATCGACGGCAGTTGGCGCTGGGTCGCATGGACGCTCGCGCTCGATCCGGACACCGCGCGGATTCACGGCGTGGGCCGCGACGTCACCGCCGACAAGGAAACCACCGAGGCGCTGCGGCACGCGGAAGAAGCGCTGCGCATGGCCCAGAAGATGGAGGCGATCGGTAAGCTGACGGGCGGCGTCGCGCATGATTTCAACAATCTCCTGCAGGTGATCGGCGGCAACCTGCAATTGCTCGCGAAAGACGTTGCCGGCTCCGACAAGCCTGAACAGCGCGTGCGCAATGCGCTGGCGGGCGTGGCGCGCGGCGCGAATCTCGCGTCGCAACTGCTGGCGTTCGGCCGGCGTCAGCCGCTTGCGCCGAAGGTGGTCAATCTCGGCCGCTTCGTGCGCGGACTCGACGACATGCTGCGGCGCGCGCTCGGCGACGGCGTCGAGATCGAAACGATCGTGTCCGGCGGTTTGTGGAATACGCTGGTCGATCCGTTCCAGGTCGAAAACGCGCTGCTCAATCTGGCGATCAACGCACGCGACGCCATGAACGGCCACGGCAAACTCACCATCGAAGCCGGCAACGCCGCGCTCGACGACTCGTACGCCAAGCGCAATGCGGAAGTCACGCCGGGCCAGTACGTGATGCTCGCGGTCACGGATACCGGCGCGGGGATGTCGCCGGAAGTGCGCGAGCGCGTGTTCGAACCGTTCTTCACGACCAAACCGGAAGGGCAGGGCACGGGTCTCGGCCTGAGCATGGTGTATGGCTTCGTGAAGCAGTCCGGCGGCCATGTGAAGATCTACAGCGAGGAAGGCCACGGTACGACGATTCGCATCTATCTGCCGCGCGTGCGTCAGGAAGAAGACCTTGAAACGAATATCGACGCCGGCCCCGCGAAGGGCGGCACGGAAACGATTCTGGTCGTCGAGGATGATGAGGAAGTGCGCACCACGGTGGTCGAAATGCTCTCCGATCTCGGCTATCGCGTGCTGAAGGCGAAAGACGCGCAAAGCGCGCTGGCGATCGTCGAAAGCGGCGTACCGATCGACATGCTGTTTACCGATGTGGTCATGCCAGGACCGCTGCGCAGCACCGAACTCGCCCGCAAGGCGCGCGAGCGGCTGCCGGCCATTGCCGTGCTGTTTACGTCGGGCTATACGGATAACGCGATCGTGCATTCCGGCCGGCTCGACGAGGGCATCGAACTGCTCAGCAAGCCGTACACGCACGAAGCGTTGGCGCGCAAAGTCCGCTATGTGTTGCAAACGCAGAATCCGCAGGTGGAGGAAATCGCCGCGCTCGACCCGCAGGATCTGCAGATCGAGCCGCCCGTCACGCCGGAGGGTGCCGACAGCTTCGCCGCGGACGCGCGGTTGCGGATTCTGCTGGTGGAGGACGATGAGCTGATTCGTGTGAGTACCGCGGAACTGCTGCGTACTTTCGACTTCGACGTTCTGGAAGCCGAAGGTGAACACGATGCCAAGCAGATGCTCAGCGAACACGCGGTCAACGTGATGCTGACCGACGTGGGGCTGGCAGGCAAGTCAGGTGTCGAACTCGCGCTGGATGTGTGCCATTCCCGGCCCGATCTGCGCGTGATCTTCCTGACCGGCTACGATCTCGTGCTGACGCCGGAGCAGCGCAAGGTGTTGCCGCATGCGATCCTGCTGCGCAAGCCTTACGATTTGCTTGACCTGATCGATGCGCTGAAAACGCCGCTGCCGTAGTGGTTCGCCTGCCGGATACCTTGTGCGTCTGCCAGCGGAAAAGTGGACGCTCGCGCTAGAATCTCCGCAGACCGCCCAACCCGTTGGCCCTGCCGGAATTCCGCCGATGACCACAACGATGAAACCCTCACGCCGCCATTTTCTGACGCTGAGCGTGGGCGTGAGCTCAGCGCTCATGCTCTCCCGCCTCGCGTTCGCCGACACCGCGAACGCCAACGCACTGAGCGAAGCTGATCCGAAGGCGCAAGCCGTCGGCTATAAAGAAGACACAGCAAGGGTCGATAAAGCGAAATTCCCAGGCTACGCTGCCGGACAAACCTGTGCCAACTGTTCGCTATTTCAGGGTAAGGCCACCGACGCTTACGGTGGCTGCACGCTGTTCGGCGACAAGCAGGTCGCCGCGCGCGGCTGGTGTAGTTCGTATTCGAATATGTGACGCAGCGTGGTCGCGCATCAGAATCCGGTGTTTGAAACACTTTGGCCTCAGTTCAAAGCGCTCAATACCAATTCATGCGAATGGCCGATCCACACCGCCGCGTCGCGGTGGTCGCGCAAGGCGTCGCCGGTATTCGGATGCAGAAAGATATCGAGCGCGCCGTGATTCAGCGTGAGCCAGCCGAGCAGCCCGGCGAACTGCTCCTGTGTGAATGCGAGCTGGTACGACCACATCGGGTGCGGTCCGACTGGGCGTTCGTGAAACCGGCCCATTTGCAGTTTGCCGGTCCAGTGCGCTTCGATTTGCTCGCGAAAGGTCCACGCGGCGTCGCGGCTGCCTGCATCGAAGTAAACATGCGCGTGCCAGCTCTCGATGGCTGAGGTGTCGCGAAAGGTCATAGCTGGGTCCGTTGTGGTTCAGTCTTTTTCAGACATTCATTCTGCTCGTGTTTCCGCTGACGCGCGTGGCGCGCGTCTCATGTGAAACTGTATTTCGTCTTCGTCGACGATTTCGAAGCCGAGGCGTTCGTACAGACGCTTCGCGGGATTGCCTTTGAGCACCTTGAGTGTGACCGGCAGAGCGTCAGTCTGCGCGGCCTGCAAGACGGTTTGCAGCACGCGCTCACCCATGCCGCGCCCTTGATGCGCCGGCGCGATCTGCAATTGCACGACGACCCATTCGTTCTCGGTACGATGGGCTTTTAGCAAACCGGCCGGCGTGCCGCCGAGGCAAATCACCTGCGCCGCGTCGTAACGATGGCGCAGACGCGCGTGATGCTGGGCGTCGTCGATAGATTCGCCGGCGCGCGCCAGGTGCTCCGTCATGGTGGCCTTGCGCAGTTCGAAGAGAAAGGGCTCGTCGGCTTCCAGCGCCGGGCGCAGGGTGAGGGCAGGTTCTTGCATAGGCATGCTGGTGACGTTTCCGGGCTGCGGGCGGCTAGTAAGAATTGTCGTGAATTGTCGCGTCTGCAGCGCTTTTTTACCATGCGGGTTATGGTTAAGCCTCTCGACTTCATGGCTGCACGTGCGCCGCAGTGCCGTTTGCTGACGGCAGCCATTGCCATGGATAAGCGCGCCGTCACGCTTGTGGCCTCAAGCGTTGCCGGTGTTTGCGGCTCATCGAGCGGGGCGCAAGCTGGGCTCGCATCGCTGTCTTTGCGACCCGCGATGCAGGTTATGCGTTCATTGGCATGCGGTTTGCTTTTGCCTCATCCGCCGATCGAGCGGCTCAACGAACTTTGCGAGGTGGGCTATGGAGATTATCGAGCTTGAACCCAGCGTCTCGGCAGATGGACGCGCGGTGATTTTCCAGCTTTCGACGCGAGGTCGAGACCTCGAGTGCGCCGTCACGCGTGAAGCGTTGGAACAGCACTTCTGGCTGCAACGCGGTGCGGGCGAGGAACGCGTACTGAAGACATTCGCGGATGGGCGCAAACGCATTACCGCGGTGGCCGAGAGAAAGATGCTCGCGCGGCCGGGTGAAAAGGTATTGTTGACAATCAGCGATTTTGTCGCGCGCGGGTGATACGCAAAATGATCGCTTCAATAAGCCGCAGTTAGACCCACGCTCTCTCGCGAACCTTCGCCGCCGCTTGCGCCAGCACGCGTTGCGCACCCTTCACATTTGACGAAATTGGCCTTCCGCGCCGATTCGCCAAACTAGCCTGCCAATTCCCCTCGTTTCGCGCAATTGCATTCGGGTGCGCTCACATAAACTGTTTTCCATGGAGCGACAAGTCACCGCGCCCCATCAGCGCGGTCTTCCCCCGCGTTGTTTTGAACCGTACCGTTGATGGCAGTTTGCCGCGGTTGTCTCACGTGGCAGCGCAGTAAAGCAGTAGGAAGTCGAAGCAATGTAAATAGCGCGCAATCGAAATAACAATGTGCGTTGATCAGCTGGGGGTTGCAGCGGGGCGATGTAGAAGACGAGGGACCAAGCTGCGATCTGGTAGTAGCAGTTCAGGTAGTAGCAGTGCAGGTAGCAACAGCTTTGTTAGTTTTTGGTGGTTATAAAGTCGGCACGCATCCACGCGCCTGTACGACTCTTCCATCCTGTCCGGCCCTGTTCCCTCGCGGGAACAGGGTTTTTTTTCGTTAGCGCGACAACAATGTGACTTGTATTTAGCCGGTTCGAACTTATATGGCAGCGTTGCATCCCGGCGCTTTCGGGCGCTGCCGCAGCGGAAAATCCGTTCGCGCGCGGCGAGATGCCGCGCACAATCGAGACTTTGAGTCGTTTAAGTCTGTCTTAATAGTTGCTTGCCATGATGGCTACACAGACTCACAGTAAGGGCCTGTCAAGCCGCCGGCGGATCGGCGGCGTTTGCCACCGGAGAGCACACCATTCGGTGGCAAAGCCGAGAGTTAGCGAAGGAGGTTGAATCGATATGTCCAGTAAATCGCGAGTCCGCAAGCACAGCCAGCCGGCCATGTCCCCGCTGTTGCGTGCGCTGACCTATAGCCGCACCGCCCACGAGCCGGTCACCGCGGCGATGCTCCTGCAGTGCTACGCCGCCCTCGATGCATTCCAGCGCGGTCAAGGCTCGCGGGATTTGTATACGACCTTGAGCCGGCATTTGCTGGTGTCGCAAGAATTGGCGCGTCTTGGACTCGGCGAAGATCTGATTGCCGACATCGAAAGCGCGCATGCGGCGATGGTGCAGCTCGACGCGCGTGAACATCACAATGGCGCCTGGCGTCTCGAGGACAACGAATACGCCCGTCTTTGCACTGCGCTGGCGATTCTGGACGGGCAACTGGCGGTCGCCACGTTGAGCGAAATCGCGAATGCGGAAGCGAAGATGATCGAGGGGCTGATGAGATCCGTGCATACGCAGGCGATTGTCGAAGCCGTCGTTTAAGCCGCGTTGCAACGCTGCTGAAGCCGCAAGCGCAACCGCCGCACAAGAATACGCCCCACATGGGGCGTTTTTTGAATCCGGCGCAAGTCAATTCAGCGCGAGTCTTGTGGTCAGCAAATCCGCTGCGCCCGGTTAAAGTACCGCGGCAACAGTCCCTGTGATGAAACTACTAGCCTGCGAGCTTGCGGGGCTACAGTTGGGGCAATACATAATTTGCCGCAAGACCTCGGCATTATTTCCGCAGCGCCGCGACCATCTTGATTTCAATCAGCAACTCGGGACGCGCCAGCGACGCCACGCCGAGAATCGTCCATGCAGGAAAGTCGGAGCGGATATAACGCTCTTTGACGGCGCGAAAATCGTTGAGTTGTGACGTGACGTCCACGTGATAGGAAACCAGTTCAACGAGGTCGGTAAAGTCGAGACCGAGGTTCCGAAGAATGATTTCGGCACGCTTGAACGCCAGATCGATTTGCTCGCTAGCCGACGCGGGAATGGTCCCGTCCGCTCGCAACCCGACTTGCCCGGCAATGAAGACCAAACCGTTCGCCGACACCGCAGGCGAATACTGGAAAAGATCGAAGATCTTGTTGCCGCCGAACGTTTCATCGTTTTCGGGCAGTCGCAGGCGTTCAATCCTGTTCATTCTTAACCTCAGTGAAGTTCATGTTTTGGTGCTGCCAGTTTGCATGACGGACGGCGTCACAAGTCAAGACGCAGCCGTGGTCCCACCTCGACAAAGCCCGCAGACAGATAAAACGCAAGCGTGCGGGCCCAACGTGGTTGGTGAGGCGCGCCGACGTCGAGTCGTTGCCATCCTCGTTTCTTACCGAACTTTGCGGCTTCGCGGACCAGCGCCGCAGCCACGCCGCCAGACCGGTATTCCGGCAGCACGTATAGCTCCGTAATCTGCCCGAATTTGCCCCCTGCGTATATCGCCATTCCTTCTGTCATGAGAAGCACGCCTATCGGTCTATTGCCTTCGAGCGCCACGTATCCGAAGTTACGATTCGTTTGGCTCAAAACGGCTTCAACGATGGACACCCGGTCTGCAGGTTCGAGCTCGCCGTTATGAAGTTCCGCGAGAAGCGCCTCCACAAGGTCCGCAACGGCACGTGCATCGCCTGGTTCAACGGGACGAATACATATCAAGGCAACCTCCTTTACGATCTCGCGCGGTGCTGCCAAATAGCTGTTGAGCTGGCACTCATCGACAGCAATGCCTCATATAATGACAACAAGTAGTCATCTTTGAACTGCTCCTTCACTGAAGGCACCATGGCAAAATCTCAGAATCGGCCGCTCACTGAAGAATCTGCGGACATTGAAGTCGCAGAGAAGCAGCCCGACCCCGCAGTAGAGAAAGTGTCTCGTGCTTTGGCTGCACAGATCCACACGTTCAGGACGTCAGCAGGAATCGCTTCGGGCACGCTTGCGAAAATGGCCGGCATTTCTCATTCGATGCTCTCAAGAATCGAAAAAGGAACGGCCACCCCGTCGATCGAAACGCTTACGCGGCTTGCCAATGCCTTGGGCAAACCCGTGTCGCGGTTTTTCGTCGACCAGAGTGAACGTCACGATTGCTCGTTCGTACCCGCGGGAGAAGGCGTGACTGTCGACCGGGAAGGTTCGTCGTACGGCCACATCTATCGGCTCGTTGGTCACGTATTGTCAGGGAATCTCTCCGTGGAGCCGTATGTCGTTACGCTCGACGAAAAGTCCCAACCGTGGTCGACGCATCAGACAACGGGTATTCAATTCCTTCACGTACTCGAAGGCAAGATGAAGTACCGATACGCCAACCGGCTCTACGACCTGAAGCCCGGCGATAGCTTGCTGTTCGACCCGAATGCGGCGCATGGTCCGGAAGAAATCGAAACTGTGCCGGTCAGATTTCTCGCCGTATTCTTCAACATCCGCGAATACAGCTAGTAAATAGCGGGCACATCTCGCACCGGCCGTACCGGCCGCTATCACCCGTATCGGTTTATCGTTGCAGCCGCTGCAGTTCCGCGAATTGCTTCGCCACCACGCTTTCTCGACTGGCGACAATCTCTCCCGCTCCCACGCGCTTGCGGCCATACACAATCCAGGCGTCATCCGGCGAGCCGATCGTTGCATCCACTCGCAGCTTCTCCGGTTGCGAATCGAAATAGTAGCGATAGACAAGCGCGGAATCGCATTCTCCCTTCATCAGTCGTTCGAACGCCACTGGAATGGATATCGCGGGAATCAGCTTCGAATACGCGCTGAGGTCTGCGTAGTCATCGGTCGCAGGGGAGACAAGCGAGATGGTTTCCGGCTTGTTCACGTCCTTGCGCGTGAGAATCGCCAGTGTCTGGCTCGGCGAGATGAAGGTATCCACCACGAACCGTTCGCGGAAGTTGCTGCCCATCACACGCGGGGTATCCGGATGAACCGCGCACTGAATCAGATAGTCGATCTCGTTCGCGTCAAACGCAGCCAGCGCTTCGTCGAAATTATTGAAGAGCCTGGTTTCGGCATCGAGTCCATGGAATTCAATGTAGCGACGCGTCACGTACTCGTGGTTCGTTCCAGATGGACCGAGGGTGCCAAACCTGATTGTGGCCATGCCTTACTCCTGAAGATTCGCGCGCATGTTCAGCATGGCGCTTCATTTGTGAATCATCTGACTGAGGAAGCGCCTCGCTCGCTCTGTTTTCGGCGCGTCGAAGAAACTGGCAGGCTCGTTGTCTTCCACGATTTCGCCTTGGTCCATGAACAGAATGCGATCGGCCACCGCCCTTGCAAAGCCCATTTCGTGCGTGACGCAAAGCATGGTCATGCCGTCTTGCGCGAGCAACGTGAGTGTGTCGAGCACCTCCCTGACCATCTCCGGGTCAAGCGCCGACGTCGGTTCGTCGAGAAGCATGATGGTGGGCGACATACACAGCGCTCTTGCGATGGCGACCCGCTGCTGCTGACCGCCGGAAAGCTGCGCAGGATATTTTGCGGCGTGACTTGCCACGCGAACGCGTTCAAGCATTTCCAGAGCCCGAGCCTCGGCCTCCTTCCGCTTCAGACCCCGAACGCGCATGGGCGCCAACGTGCAGTTTTCCAGCACTGTCATGTGTGGGAACAGATTGAAATGCTGAAACACCATGCCGACGTCGGCACGTACCATGCGCACGCGTTTCATGTCGTCAGTGAGCTCGATTCCGTCGACGTGAACATCCCCCGAATCATGCTTTTCAAGTCGATTCAGGCAGCGAATCAGCGTCGATTTTCCGGAGCCGGACGGTCCGCACAAAACGATCTTTTCGCCTCGCCGGACATGCAGCGAAATAGAATTGAGTACATTGAATTCGCCGAAGCTCTTTGAGAGCGCTTTGATAGAGATCGCGAGTTCGTGGTTCGGCACGGTGTTCATGGCGCAAATCCTCTGCATCGTTCGGCTCAGGTGTCGAGCCGCGTAAGTGTCTGGGCGTGGAATGCCTGAGCCGCCGGGCTCTCCTTCCAGGCGACGACCTGGCCGTCGGACAGCCGCGCACGGCCATACACGATCCATGGGTCATCGACAGTACCAATTCGCTCGTCGATTCTGAACCGCGTGGGATTCTCGGTTGCGAGGGACGAGTACGTCAGACCGCTTTCGTATTTGCCCGAAAGGAGTCCATCCGCAACGGATGCCGTTGAGGTCTCCGGAATCAGAGTCAGGCCATCTGTGTTGACATAGTCGCGCGTGGCCGGCTGAAGTGCCAATGTTCGAGGTGTATTGACGTCAACGCGGGTCACAACCGCCATATCTTTGCTGGAAGAGACGAAGGCATCGATGACGAAAAGTTGTTTGCGATACTTCGCGACGATGTCGGCCGTCGAAGGGTGGACGGCAACCTGAACGATATAGTCAGCCTCGCCATCGATCACCATCCGTGCCGCCTCGTCAAAGCTCAACACCAGCACCATCGACGCTCGTCCTTCCAGACCATGATGTTGAATGTATCGAGCAGTCACAAACTCGTGATTGCTGCCAGTGGGTCCAAGTGTCAGAAACCGAAGCAATTTGTTTCTCCAATAACTTTGCGTAAGGAACTCGGGAGCATGAGTCCACGCTAAAAAATTGCGCTGTACGAGGACTAGGCTGCGTGAGCGTCTCCAGAATCGGAAGACTTCAGCATCGCGGGTTGCTTAGGCTTTCGAGGGTTGGCGACGTTGACGTCTTTCCCTGTTCTGCGCGCAATGTTCAGCTCGAGAAACCGGAACGTATGCGACAGGAGGAATGTCATTGCCAGATAAATTATTCCCGCGCCGACGAAAATCTCATAGGGCGCGTAGGTCTCACTCACCAGAAGCTTCGACGTTCCCGTCAATTCCATGATGGTCACCGTCGACGCCAGCGACGTCGCCTTCAGGTTCAGAATCGTTTCGTTCGCGTACGCGGGGAGTGCGATACGAACGGCGATCGGTGCTTTAACGCGGCTGAGTATCGAGGTGCGACTCAATCCGAGCGCCTCGGCAGCTTCCACGATGCCTTTGGGTACCGCAGACAGCGCCCCCATCAGAATGCGCGCGGTGTACGCCCCTGAATTCAGCCCCAACGCAATCACCGCACACGTGAAGGGGTCGCGCAAGAACGGCCAGACTACGGAGTGCCGGATAAAAGCGAACTGTCCGAAGCCGTAGTAGAGAAAGAACAGTTGAACGAGCGCTGGCGTGCCGCGGAATGCGCCGATATAAAACTTGACGCTGCCACTCAGAATCCTGGATGAACTCATTCCCACGAGCGCCGTGGGCACACCTACAATGAGACCCACAACCATGATGGCGACAAACAGCTCGAGCGTCACAGGCAACGCAGCAAGCAGACGCGGAAAGCTCGAAATGAGCAATGAGAAGTCAAACATGCGTCACCTCGCCAATGCGGTCGACGTCTTGCGACGAACCGTGCTAAAAACATTTGTCAAAGCGAAGCTGAGAACAAAGTACAGCACGCCGGCGACAAGGTAAAAGAAGAAGGGACGATTGGTTGCCTCAACGGCGAAGCCGGTTCGTCGCATCAGATCTTCCAGGCCAACTAGGGAGACAAGCGCGGTTTCTTTCAGTAGCACGGTCAGCTGGTTCCCGAAAGCAGGTACCGCGAGGCGCCACGCTTGTGGTGCGATTACGTGGACAAAGCTTCCAATGCCGGTCAAGCCCAGAGCCGCGGAGGCTTCAAACTGGCCACGCGGAACTTCCAGAATCGCACCCCGGAAGATTTCCGTCGCGTACGCGCCAAACACCAGTCCCAGCGACACGGCACCCGCTCCGAACGCGTTGATTTCAATCGACCGTCCCAGCAGATGGGAAAGGGTTGCGCTGCCGCCGTAGTACACCAGAAAGATGACCAGCAGATCCGGAACACCTCGTATCGTGGTTGTGTATGCGCCGGCGAACTGACTGAGAATCCGCACCGGAGACAACTTGGCGGCCGCCATCAGAATCCCGATTGCCGAACCGATCGCGGTGGCCGCGAGTGCGACCAGCAGAGTCGTCAGGGCCCCAAGCAGAATGAGTCCGCCATAACCATCAAGCGTAAAGTTGACCATGCTGGCTCCCGCGTTACATCAGAGAGAAAGGAAAGTACTTCTTTCTAATCTGGTCATACGTGCCGTTCGCGATGATTGCGGCCAACGCTGCGTTAATCCGATTGCAGAGGTCGGCGTCGGCGAGACGAACTGCAATTGCGTTGCCGTCCCCGAGTACACCGCCTTTGAATTCGGGGCCGACGAAGGCGAAATCCTTCGAGTCCGGCCGCTTGAAAAAGTCGGAATAGAACGTCGCCTTGTTGCCGATGATGAGGTCGACCCGGCCCGCGACGAGGTCTAGCTCCGGCTGACGGGTGTCGTCGTACAGCACGAGCGACGCCGTCTTGTCGTAACCGTTGGCGACCAGCCACTGGTGCTGGGAGGAGCCGCGCTGAACGCCGATGCGTTTGCCTTTCAGGGCCGCCGGTGAGACGTCTTTTATCCCGCTGTCTTTTGCCGCGATAAAGCTGGACGTCGTCTCCTTGTACTTGTTGGTGAACAGCACCTGTTTGCGTCGCGCGGGCGTCGTCGACATCGACGCAACGATTGCGTCGTACCGATTGGCCTGGAGACCCGGAATGATGCCGTCCCAGGCCTGCGCGACGATCTGGCATTTCATCTTCATCTGTGCGCACAGCGCATTCGCAATGTCCACGTCGAAGCCCTGCAGCTCGCCGGAGGCATCCTTAAAGCTCCACGGCGGATAGGTGCCTTCCGTGGCAACCCGCAGCGTGTCGCCGGCCGAAAAGGCGGGACCTGAGATGACCAGTGCGGTCGCCGTCAAGGCGCACGTGACCAGTCCTCGAAGACATCGAAACAGGGTGTGTGACATGGCAACTCTCTCGTCGCGATTGCTGCGCCCCGGGTATTCCGTCGCATTAGAGGTAAAGGTAGTCGGTTGTTAATTTAACGTCAATATTTTAATTTTATGCAAATTCCCTAATCGGGTTTACGCGTAGGTCGGCAACCGGAGTGAGCTGCCGATACCACGTTCGGGCTGAAATGAAAAACGCCCCTTGCGGGGCGTCGGGCAGGCCAGGCGGGGTTCGCCTTGTTCTAATCGTTGTACTGCGTCATATCGTAGTACGTGGTCCCGTTGCGCTCGCCACCCAACTGCACGAGCCGCGAACCACCGGACGTCAACGCCGGGAACGGGCAATTCGTGCACGTCTGCACGCCCGACGGATCGACCCCTGCGTGGACCGTGGTTTGATACTGGCCGACCGTCGTGTTGTTCGGTGCGCCGACGGAGAAGCCGTCGATTGCAGTCGTCGATCCGGAGCCCGCTCCCGGCGAAGCCTGGATCTGCACGGACGTCACCGGGTAGGTGAGATTCGGTCCCGTCACGACGCTCGACCACGTCACGCTCATCGCGTACTGCACACCGGCCAGCGATCCGGCTGGTGTGAGGAACTGGGTCGCGAAGTCCGGCAGCAGCGTCGGCCACGCGACCGTGCTGGCCGCCGCCGCGTTCAACGGGCTGCCCGGATTGATGATCGACGACTGGCCGAGCTGCGCGCCGTTCTTGTCGTAGAACGTGACGGTGTAAGTCGCATAGAGCGGCACGCTGCTCGCGTCGATCGGTTGCGCCGCGTAGTAGCCGCTCGAAGCCGCCGGCGTGAAATTCGCCGTCGACGACAACGACAGCCATGACCAGCGATACAGCTCCGTATTGCTATTGGTCATCGCCGGAGAGACCGGCGCCGCACTCAACGGCAGATCCGACAGACCCAGCGAATCGCTGCCGGACGCATTGCGCTGCATCAGCCAGACCGGCGCGGCGAGACCAGGTCCCGCGACGGACGCCGAATACACCGTCGGATTCGAGGCAGTCGGAATCGCGATCTTGAGACCCGACTCGTAGCGGTTCACGTCGTTCAGCTTCGAATCGAGAAAGGTGCGGCGCTGGATTTGCGACATGATCGACACAGCGAATGGCGACTGATTACCGACCAGATCCCATCCGAGTTGCGTGCCGTTAGCGAGCGCGACCGGTGTGGGGCGCTGTTGTGCAATGGTGTAAAACACGCCGCTGGTTGCGCCGCTCGCCAGCGTGACCGGCAACTGCACGAGCGCAAGCTGCTTGCCGTTGCGCGTGAAGAAGGCGAGGGTCTTCGGCGAACCGAACACCGCGCCAGTGATGCTCGCATCGGTCAGACCGTGGCCGACGGCCAGATCGGTCGAACCGTTTTCGAGGAACGTGGCGTCGATCGCCGGCGAGCATGATGTGTTGAGCGTGCCGTTCGCGGCGCACGCAGTCAGCAGGGACGCAAGCGGCTCCAGATAATTTGCCGCCGCGGGCGGCGCTGCCAGCGTGACCGATTGAGCAGTCTGGTTGTTCAGCACGACGGTCGTACCCGGCGCCGCATTCGACAGCAGCAACACGCCACCATTCGCCGCCGATACCAGCGACACCGTGTCGATCACCGCGTCGGCGCCGGTATGGTTTGGTATGAATGCCGTGCCGATGGGATCGAAGCCCGCCGTCTGGATGCCGTTCTGCGCGAGGATTTTCGCCAGCATCGTGTCGAGCGTGATGGTGGCGATCTGCACGGACGGCAGCGTTACGCTGGCCAGCGCCGTGATGGACGCGAGGTCGGTCGGATTACCCGAGGCGGTCAGCATGGCGGCAATCGCGGTGGTCAGCGTGGTGACGTTGGCGACGGCCGGCGCCGTGCCGTTCGGCAGCCTGGCCAATACGGAGACGAGTGGCGCGGAGATGCCGGCGGCGTCAGTCGCGACGATCAGGAAGGGCGCGGTCATGCCCTTCACCGAGATCGTGTACGCGCCCTGCGTGTTGGTGGTGGCCGTGGCCTGAGCGCCCGTCGCATCGGTCAGCGTGACGGTCGCGCCCACAACGGCGGTGCCGGTGGCAACCGTGCCGCTCACCGTGGTGGCCGTGACCGGCGGCGTACTCGACGACGTCGAGCCGGAACCGCCGCCGCCACAACCACTGAGTTGAATCAAGGCAAAGGTCACCGCGGCCGCGACGCCGGTACGCACTAACGATCGATGCATGAATTTCCCGAAGCTCTGTTTATATGTGTCGCTCGTTATGTCGACAGAGTATGCCGATGAGTCTGACTGCATTTGCCGCGTCGTCTTACCGGATTGAACGCGGATTATCCGCCGCGATTAATCGATAAACGGCACTTCATGACACGGCTTTAGCGCGTTCGGAGAATACTTTAAACCGGCGCTCTTGTGTCGCGCTTCGGGATGCGCTTCAGGCTTTCACTTCGCTGCCCGATTACTTGCCCAACTCATGGCCGATCACCCCGCCGGCGACCGCGCCGCCGACCGTGCCGACCGTGCTGTGATTGGTCGCCTCGTTGCCGATCACACCACCTGCCGCCGCGCCGCCCAGGGTGCAGCCGGCCGTCAAGGTCAGCAGCGTTAGGACCATGGCAATGACGCCCAGATTAGATCGATTCCGCATGATGTCACCTCGGATGGTTGTCGATACAAACGGCGAAGCAATCCCCATGCCGCGTCTGTATTACGAGTGTCCGTAAGGGCCTGCGGTCCTCTTGCAGCGGGGCGCTGAAACGAGTTTGCTGGAGTCCCCCACGCTTGCTAGACTGCCTTTCTCAACCTTTTTCGCAACCCAACTGTAAGCGCGTTCTTGCCGTCGTTCGCCTGGCTGGCGTTCACGTCCACGGCGCGACCAATCGGAGCCGCCATGTCTTACATGCTGCTGATCGTCGAACCCCCGAATCAACGCATCGAACGCGGCGAGCAGGCTGGGCGCGAAGTCTATGACCAGATGCTGCGCTTTGCCGCCGACCTCAAGGAACGCGGCAAACTGCTGGCCGCCGAATCGCTGACCTCCGCCAGCGACGCCGTGCGCGTGCAGGTGCGCGACGGTCAGCCGAAACTGCTCGATGGCCCGTTCGCCGAAGCCAAGGAAATGATCGGCGGGTTCTTTCTGCTCGATTGCGAAACCCGCGAAGAAGCGGTGGCAATTGCGCAAGCTTGCCCGGCAGCCGCGTGGTGTACCGTCGAAGTCCGCAAACTCGGTCCTTGCTTCATGTAGGCGGCTCAGCCATTCGCGGCTAGTGGCTCGGGGTTTTCCCTGGCCGACGACAAACATGTCGATCCGGCCGCGCATCGCTCGTCGTGTGAATAAGGAGCCAGCGGGCTCTTCATTTGCCACGACCCCCGGAGCGTTTGCGATGCGATTCATGATCATGGTGAAGGCGACAGCCGTCAGTGAAGCCGGCGGGCCGCCGGACGAAGCCCTGATGGCCGCGATGGGCACGTACCACGAAGAACTGGCCAAAGCCGGCGTACTGCTCGACGCAACCGGTCTGCAACCCAGCGCCAAAGGCTGGCGCGTCCACTACAGCGGCGGCAAGCGCACGGTCATCGACGGCCCGTTCGCGGAAACCAGGGAACTGATCGCCGGCTATACGCTGATCCAGGTTCGCTCCCGCGAGGAAGCCATGGAATGGGCGCGGCGGTTCCCCGCGCCGTTTGGCGAGCAGGCCGACGGCGAAATCGAGGTGCGGCAACTGTATGAACTCGAAGACTTCGAACCCGGCCCTGAAGTGGACCGCTTCCGTGAACTGAACGCGGCCAAACATTGATCTCGACGGATGCCATCATGCATAAACAGATCTACGTCAATCTCGCGGTCGACAACCTCGAACGGTCGAAGGGATTTTTCAGCGCGATCGGTTTCAGCTTCGAGGCGCAGTTCACCAACGAGCAGGCCGCGTGTCTGATCCTCGGCGAGAATCTCTACGCGATGCTGCTGGTCAAGGACCTGTTCAAGTCTTTCACGCGCAAGTCGCTTTGCAATCCAAAGGAAAGCACCGAGGCGTTGATGGGTCTGTCCTGCGAAAGCCGGGGCGAGGTGGACGCGCTGGTCGCGAAGGCGCTCGCCGCGGGCGGCACGGTGCCGCGCGCGCCGCAGGACTACGGCTTCATGTACGGGCACGGCTTCGAGGATATCGACGGACACATCTGGGAGTTGATCTACATGGACCCGAACGCCAAGGCAGCGGGCTGATCCCGTGACAAAACCGGCCACCCATCGTGCCATCGAGGCAGTCTGGCGGATCGAATCCGCCAAGGTCATCGCCCACGTCGCGCGGATGGTGCGTGACGTGGGGCTCGCCGAAGAGCTGGCGCAGGACGCGCTGGTGGCGGCGCTCGAACATTGGCCTGACGCGGGCGTACCCGACAATCCCGGAGCGTGGCTGATGGCGACCGCAAAGAATCGCGCCCTCGACCGCTTGCGTCAGGAAGCGCTGCATGCCCGCAAGCGCGAAGAACTGGGCCACGATCTCGACGCAATGGAGGCGCATCTCGTGCCGGATTTCGTCGATTCCCTCGATGCCGCGCGCGCCGACGATATCGGCGACGACTTGCTGCGGCTGGTGTTCACGGCCTGCCACCCGGTGTTGTCGACCGATGCCCGCGTCGCGCTGACGCTGCGCCTGCTCGGCGGCCTCACCACGGACGAAATCGCGCGGGCCTTTCTCGTGCCCGAGCCGACCATCGCGCAGCGCATCGTGCGGGCCAAGCGCACGTTGTCGGCGGCCAAGGTGCCGTTCGAGGTGCCGCAAGCGGACGCGCGTGCGCCGCGGCTCGCGTCGGTACTGCAGGTGATCTATCTGATTTTCAACGAAGGCTATTCGGCCACCGGCGGCGACGACTGGATGCGTCCGGCGTTGTGCGAAGAAGCGCTGCGGCTGGGGCGCGTGCTGAGCGGGCTCGTGCCGGACGAAAGCGAAGTGCATGGCCTCGTCGCGTTGATGGAAATCCAGGCGTCGCGCACGCATGCGCGCACCGATGCCGAGGGCAGGCCGGTGCTGCTGCTCGATCAGGACCGCAGCCGCTGGGACCCGCTCCTGATCCGCCGCGGGCTGACCGCCCTCGGCACCGCGCACGCGTTGGGCGGCGCGAGCGGGCCCTATGCCTTGCAGGCCGCGCTGGCCGCGTGTCATGCACGCGCCCGCCGTGCCGAAGAGACCGACTGGACGCAGATCGTCGCGTTGTATGACGCGCTGGCGCAGGTGGCGCCTTCACCCGTGGTCGAGTTGAACCGGGCGGTGGCGGTCGGCATGGCGTTCGGGCCGGCAGCTGGTCTGGAAATCGTCGATGCGCTCGCGGCCGATGCGGCGCTCGCGAACTATCACTGGTTGCCGAGTGTGCGCGGCGATCTGCTGGAAAAACTCGGCCGCATGGAAGAGGCGCGCGCCGAATTCGGACGCGCTGCCGGCATGACGCACAACGCGCGCGAGCGCGCGTTGTTGCTCGAGCGTGCTGCGCGCGGTACCGCGCATTGAGTGGCGGCGTGCATCAAGGGTGAGTTGTTGAGCGCCGCGTCAGCCGGCGCAGCCCCACAGCAGATAGAACTCGCGTGCGCCGAATTCTTGCGGCGGATCGAGCAGCGGCTCGACGTAACGTGTGATGCCTATCCGGTCGAAGCCGGCCGCAACGCAGGCGGCTTCCAGTGTGGCGGCATCGTCGATGGTGAAACCGTATTTGGCGAACGGCATTGCCGCGGCCGCCTGAGGCGTGATGGCCGCGATCACCAACACGCCGCCGGCGCGCAGCACGCGATGTGTTTCCTTCAAGCCGCCGATCAGATCGGGCCAGAAATACGTCGTGTTGATCGCAATGGCTTTGTCGAATGAGCCGGACGGGAATGGCATCGACATCACGTCCGCGGTTTCGAGCCGGACCTGACCACTGCGGATGAAGCTTGCGTTGTGCCGGCGGCCCTCGGCGATCATGGTTGGCGATATATCGATGCCGGTGAAACGAAGTCCCGCGGCTTGATCCAGGATAGACGGGATATGACCGCCGTTGCCTAAGCCGATCTCGAGGATCCGTTCGTTGGCGCGCAGGTCGAGCAGATCGAAGGCTGCGTCGATGATGGGCAGATTGGTGCGCTCCAGCATGTCGCCGACTGCCACGCCGATCTCGCCTGCCGGGCAGCCGAGTTGCGGAAGCAGAACGCTTTCGTCGAGGTTGGCGACGAGGTCGTCGGCAGCGTTAGGGGATGTATTCACGGTGAGTCCTCCATGACGGGTTGCGCCCAGTACTGCGGCGCGGACACGCGATCCAGGATCGCGGCGCCCTTTATTTATGTCATGAAATTGGACTACTGAGCATCCGATCCGCGCGTCTTTGACCCAGGACAAATTGGCGCGCGGAGGGCTTTAGGACTGACTTGAAGTTGAGGCGGATGAGCGGCAATAAACCTATCGGATCAGCTGGCGCACGCCCAACGCGACGATCAATCCGCCGCACACGCGATCGATCCACGCCTTGCAGCGCCGATACGCCGAGGCAATCCGCGCATGCGACAACGTCAGCGCGACAAAGCCATACCAGCTGCTCGCCACGACGCACACCATGCCGAGCATCGCGGCAAATGTCCCCACGCTGACATGCGGCGGCGCGGCGGACGAGAACACCGCGGCAAAGAACGCCATCGACTTTGGATTCGCGATGTTGGTCGCAAAGCCTTGCGCGAATGCCTGCCGAAAGCCGCCTGCCGACGCTTGCACGCTTTGCGTGGACTTGCCGGCGGAGGCATTTGCAATCAGGCGTCCGCCGAACCAGATCAGATAACCGGCGCCGGCTATTTTCACCGCCAGCGCTAGCCACGGAAACGCGGTGAATACGATACCGACGCCGAGAATCGCGCAGCTCGCCCAGAACAGATTGACGAGCACGATGCCGGCCACCATCGCGAGCGCCTCGACTCGGGTTGCCGACGCGGCTTTGTGTGCAACCGCGACGAAGTTCGGGCCGGGGATCACCACGCCGGCTACGTATACGGAGAAAACGCCTAGAACTGCGGACCCATCAATCACACACTGCTCCTTAACTCATCGATCCGGTAACGCGTAGCCTGCCCCGGCCTGACCTGGCCGCTGACCGCGCCGCTCGCGCTATCAAGCCGCGAAGAATGCCATCGCCGCGGTGACCACACCCGCAGCCGCCACACCGAACGACAGATTGCGCAGCCATTTCTTGCGAGTCAGCAACGTGATCGCGCACAGGGCGATCGCCACCTGAATCAAGGTCGTAGCCTGCGCCCAGCGATGATGGCCGTGCAGCAATACTTCACTTTTGGCGTCGTTGTTCACGACTTCCTTTTCGATCGCTTCAGCGTTCACGCGGATCGGCTCTTTCTGCTGCTTGTATTTGTCGACGTCGGCGACGAACTTCGCGTGCGCGTCGGCATTGCCGAGCGACAGCGCCGCGCCGAGTTCAGCGAGATTCTCTTTCTCGCCCTTCGCCTGGTAGTAGTTCCATTGATTCGACGCTTCGGTCTTTTTAATGGCGGCTTCGTTCTTGTAGTACAGCGCCAGATTTTCGCTGTTGCCGCTCTGGTATGCGCACAATGCACCGATCGTCGCGAGGATCGCCGTCGTCACGGCCATGCGGCTCGCAAATGGGTCCGCGTCGTGGTGGCCGGCGTGTTCAACCGCATGGTCATGCGGACCATGCACTTCATATTCTTCAGACATCCAGTTCTCCGAGCCAGCTGTTCCTGTGATTCCCGGGCGCGGTGCATGGCGCAGGCACATGCGCGGGCGACGTCACAAGCGCGGCGCGCCGGCCCGGGGGCCTCAATCTTAGCGTGAGGTGCCCGGTGATGGAAAAGGTATCGACGCAAGCGGAGATCGATGAGGACGTCGATCGCACGTCAATGCGGACGTCAATGAATGCCGGCGGCCAGCCAGGTCCGTACGAAGGGGATCACGTGCTCGCCGGCCAGCATGCCGAGCAGGCCGACCAGTGCGACTGTCGGTGGCGCGGGCGATTTCACCTGCATCACGCTGTAGATCAAACCGACCACGACGCCGGCCACGAGCGAGATCAAATAAGCTTTCATGTTCGTTGTACCCATCTGAAATGCGGGCCGCCACGCCCACCGGTCGCTTCAGCAATTACATCGTGATGACGACCCGGCCGCGCGTGCCGGCGGCGACTGCCTCGTAGGCCTCGCGAGCACGTTCGAGCGGGAATTCCTGCGCGATGGCCGGCCTTTGCAGCTTGCCGCTTTCGAAGCCTTCCACCAGCGCTGTCATCAAGGGCGCCGATTGGGCGACCCCCAGCTTGGCGCTGTCCACGCCGAACAGCTGCGTTTCGTTGTGATAGAAATCGATCAGGTCGAATTCCACGCGGCGTTTGCCGGTGGCGCTGATTTCCAGCACCCGGCCGCGGCGTTTGACTAGACTCAATGCGGTCTCGAACGCCACGCCGCCGACGCTGTCGTACACCACGTCCGCGCCGGCGCCGCCGGTCAATGCCTTCAGGCGCCCGGTGACGTTTTCGTCGAATGGAACGTATTCGTCGATCAGTCGGCCCGCGGGCGCATCGGCGGAAAGCGGATGACGATCGACTGCGATTACGCGAGCGCCCCGCGCTTTCGCGATCTGCACGACCGCGCCGCCGACGCCACCGCCCGCGCCGATCACGGCAATCGTCTCGCCGCCTTGCAAGTGGGCGTACTCGATCGTGCCGAGCCAGGCGACCACGAAATTCACGCCGATCGCGGCGGCTTCCGGATGGCTGAGCGAGGCGGGCTTGCGTGACAGACCGGCGAACGGAATCTTGATGAACTCGGCGTGTGTGCCGTCGCGGGTGAAGCCGATGTCGCCGCCGGTGCCCCACACCTCGGCGCCGAGCCATGCCTGCGGGCCGTCCACCACGACGCCGCTGAAGTCGCGGCCAGGTGTGCGTGGCAGGAGGGTGTGTTCGAAATGGCCGGATACGTTCTTGACGTCGCTTGGATTCACCGAGGCCGCCTTGACCTGCACGACGGCGGTCTCCGCGTCGGCCTGGGGCGTCGGCAGCTCGACGTAGTCCAGCACTTCGGGGCTGCCAAAAGTCTTGAACTGAATCGCTTTCATTGCGCGTCACTCCTGTCGGTTCGCAGGCTGCATCGTGCAGCCGATGAACGTAGTCTAGGTGACCGGTAAAAAGCGATGAGACAACGGCTTTCGAATTTCGGACAAGACGTGCGGCGGCGCTTACCGCGCCGGCGCGTGGGTCCCGTTAGGTGCGATGCCCCATCAACATCAGCAGCACCGAAAGGGTGACCACCGACCCCACCGTCGACAACAAAATCGTACGCGAGGTGATGTGCGCCTCGCGCCGGTAGAACTCGGCCAGCATGAACGGGCCGGTGCCGGTGGGCAGTGCGGCCAGCACGACGGCCATCTCGACGAGCGAGGGCGAGAGCCCGAACACGCGCGCTGCGAGCCACCAGGTCAGCGCCGGCTGCACCAGCAGCTTGACCCCGGTCAGCAGCAGCGAGATGCCGCGCGAGCCGGCCTCCGACGGACGCTTTTCCGCGAGGAACAAGCCAAGGCTCACCAATGCGCACGGACTGGCGGCGCCGCTCAGCAGCTTCAGAAACGTCTCCGCGCTCTGTGGCAACGCGATGTGGGTACTGGCGAACAGCACGCCCGCGATCGGCGACACGATCAGCGGATTGCGCGCCAGCGAGCCCAGCACTTTCAGCCCCAGCTTGTGCGGCGTGCGCTCGGTCTGCAAGCCGACTTCGATCAGCACGATTGCAACCGCGAACAGCACGCAGGCGACGAGGATCGTGGCGATCGTGGTCGGCGTCAGGCTGGCTGAGCCGAACGCGATCAGGCCGAGTGGAAAGCCGATGTAGCCGGTGTTCGGATACGACGCCGCGATCGCGTCGACGCTCGCATCGGCCAGATGCCGGCCATTCAGCATGCGTATGACGAGAATCAGCACGAACACGCTGACGCAGCCGATCGAAAACGTCGCGACGAAGCCAGGCTGATAGAGCTGCTGCCAGGTGGCGCGTGCCATCGTGTCGAACAGCAAAGCCGGTAGCGCCAGCCAGACCACGAAGCGGTTCAGTTCGGACGCGGAATTCGGTCCAAGTACACCGCGCCGGCGGCAGGCAAAGCCCGCGGAAATCAGGCCGAATACGGGGAGCAGAATCTCGAGGGTAGCTAACATCGGTGCAGATCAGTGTGGGCGGACGGAGCGATGCGCCAGCGTAATAGCTTGCATTGATACAATCCAATACTGTTTTTCGCATTCGATAATACCTTTTTTGCATCGTCAATCAGCGTGAGCGCATCGTGATCGATATCAAGCCCCTGCGTTACTTCGTGACATTGGCCGAGACGCGCCATTTCGGCCGGGCGGCGGCGCGCCTGAATCTGTCGCAGCCGCCGTTGAGCCGGCAACTGGCGGCGCTGGAAGCGAGCCTGGGCGTAACGCTGCTCGAGCGCAGTCCGCGCAGCGTCACGCTGACGGCGGCGGGCGAGCGCTTTTACGCCGACGCGAAGGCGATTCTTGCGTCGGTGGAGCAGGCGGCCAGCAACGCGCAAGCCGCGGCGCACGGGGACGCCGGCAAGCTCGCCATCGGCTTCACGATGTGCGCCGCGTACAACGTCGTGCCCGGCTATGCGCGCGCTTTCGGCGCCGCGTTTCCCGAGGTGGCGTTGAACCTGCGCGAGGTCGTCTCGAACGATCTGGCCGAACAGGTGCTGGCCGGCCAGATCGACGCGGCGATCATGTTTCCGAACGTGCCCGACAAGGGCCTCGCCACGCGGACGATTCTCCGCGAGCCGTTGTGCGTTGCGCTATCGCGCAGCCATCCGCGAGCACGCGCACGGCGTCTGACGATCGCGCAACTGGCGGGCGAGCCGTTCGTGCTGGCGCTGGAGGAAGTGGCGCCGAGTTTGCGCGCAACCATCCTCGAGCATTGCCGCTCGGGTGGCTTCGAGCCGGATATCCGCTTCGAAGTGCAGTTGCAGCAGACCGTGCTCAGTCTCGTAGATGAAGGCGTGGGGGTGGCGCTCGTGCCGGCCTCGATGCGCAAGGTGCAACTCGCGGGCGTGGTGTTCCGGCCGCTGGCTGAGGCGCCGCTGATCGAGCAGGTGCTGGCGTGGTCGCCGGCTAATCGCAATCCGTGTCTGGCGCGGTTTCTCGAGCTGGCGTGAGGGGGCTTCATGAACTTGCGAGCGTGCTGTCGGCGGGCGATGGTGGGTCGTCGGGATAGCGCAGCGCGTCCTGCCTGATGCGCTGTCGGCACCAGAAGGTCCATCCCGTCAGACCGGCGTAGACCCCGTAGCGCAGTACTTCGGAGGCGAACGCCGCGTGTGGGTCGTTCGGCCAATGCCAGACGATCAGGCTGCGCAGGATGTTCTCGCCGATCATGCCGAGTCCCCAAACGAGCGTCATCAGCCGGATATAAGCAGCGAGGCTGGGCCGCTCGCGCCAGTGCTTTTCGAAGCTTGCGGCGCTGCGCGGGTCTTCGCGCGACATCGTCGAACGGGCGAGGTAAAACACCACGGGCCGCCGCAAAACCAACGAGATCAGGAAGGACACGCCGATCATGCCGGAGACCATCGGCTCTTCGATCGCGCCGATGAGCCGGTCGCCGCCCAAGGCCACCGCGATCAGCGAGAGCACGATGCCGACCAGCACGTTCGCGCTGAGCGCGTCGAAATGACGGTAGCGCAGCAGGTCCCAACTCATCCACGCAATCAACGGCAGCGCGGACGCGGCCAATGCGCCGGAATGGCCCCAGTGCGGAAACGCGAGCCGGTACGCGAGCCATGGAAGGGCGACGTTCACGATCAGCGCGGATAGGTAACGTAAGCGGGTTTTCATGGACTGAGCGGCGATAAGCATGGCAGTGACGCAGGCGGTGCGCACGTCCGCCGCCGCGCTTATCGCACCGGCGTGGCAGCACATGCGTCTCCAGGGAGTGTAGGGCGAAGCCCCTTTGCACGCCAGAGTCTGCAGTGCGGCGCGCGCGATCGCCTGGGTCGTGGCAGTGAACCTGGTGCACAAAAAATCTGCGATCATCCCAGGCACGCTTCAACGCTTCTTAACCCTAAAGCGTCCACGCTAACCATTCACTCGCCATGCCCACCCACGCCACGTTCCTCACCACCGACCGTCTCATCATGCGCCCGCACACGCGCGACGATTTTCTCGACAGCTATACGATGTGGTCCGATTCCGAGGTGATCCGTTATATCGGCGGCAAGCCATTCACGCGCGAAGAAGTCTGGGCGCGTCTGCTGCGTTACGCCGGGCATTGGGCGATGCTGGGATACGGCTATTGGGTGGTGCGGGAGAAGGATAGCGGCCGGTTCCTGGGCGAGGTGGGCTTTGCCGATTATCACCGGGAGATCGAGCCTTCGTTGATGGATACCCCTGAAGTCGGCTGGGCACTCGACCCCGCCGTCCACAATCGCGGCTACGCGACCGAAGCCGTGCGCGCCGCACTCGTCTGGGCCGATGCACATTGGCCCGACGGCGACACCGCCTGCATCGTCTCGCCGGACAATCAACCCTCGCTGCACGTCGCGCGTAAATGCGGCTATCGCGAACAGCTTCGCACGACGTACAAAGGCAAGCCGACCATCGTGATGCGGCGAGCGGCAGGCGTCGCATGAGCCGCCCGCTAGCCGCGTGCCGGTCAACCAGGTGGCCGCCTTATCGACCGCCTTCGCTCGCCGCTGCCCGCTGCCGCGCGATCAGGTCCACCAACCGTTCAACCTGCTTGCCCTCTGCATCGAAGTTGCCGGCATTGAGCCAGCGCGTGTAGCTCGGACGCAGCGCGGGCCACTCGCTGTCGATGACAGAAAACCACGCGGTGTCGCGATTGCGTTCGCGATACACAATCGCCTGCCGGAAAATCCCTTCGAACGTAAAGCCGTAGCGCAACGCCGCCGTGCGTGACGGTCCATTCAGCGAATCGCACTTCCATTCGAAGCGGCGATAGCCGAGGTCGTCGAATAGATGGCTCATCAGCAGGAACATCGCTTCGGTGGCAATGCGTGTGCGCTTCAGGCGCGGCGAATAGGTGACGTGCCCGACTTCGATCACGCCGTTCGCGCGGTCGATCCGCATCAGCGCGAGCGTGCCGACCGCCTTGCCGGTTGCCAGGTCGATCACCGCGTGGTGCAGCGGATCAGGCGATGCGGCCATGCGCGTCAGATGCTCGCGATACGCAGCGAGGCTCTCGAACGGCCCGACCGCCAGATAGGTCCAGTCGCGGCCATCGGGTGCCGAACTGTAGGCCTCGTACAAGTCCGCCGCATGACGTTCGACGTCCACCGGTTCGATCCGGCAATAGCTGCCCACCAGCGGCTCGCGGCCGGGCGCCCTGGCGCCTTTCCAGTCCGCCACGGGGGCGCCGATAGGCTGCCCGAAGTCGTTACGTCTCGGTTCCATGTCTGCTTCTCCAGTCGATGGTTGGTGATGGTTCGTTGTGGAGAACGATACGGCAAACGTGGTATGTTAAAAAGATCCAACCAAGACGAATTTAATAGGTCCAGCAGCGATGATTGAGATCATTGGCCCGCTCGCCAACCCGGGCGTCAAGACCCGAGCCGCTAGCGCCAGCGCCACCGCAGCCGCGGGTGCCGGCAGCGCCACCCCCACCGCCACCGGCGAAAAAACCACCCCGCTGCAAAAGCAACTGACCGAACGTTTGCAGCAAGCGATTCTCACGGGGCGTTTGCCTGCGGGGTCGCTGCTGCCGTCGTCGCGGATGCTGGCGGCGGAAATGGGCGTGTCGCGCAACACGGTGGTGATCGCGTACGAGCATCTGGCCGCGGTCGGTTATGTCGTGGCCGACAAAAAGGGCACGCGCGTGAGTCCGCTCTCCAGCCCTTCTGCACGCGGCGAAGCGCGGACACCCTCGGCCGCCCCGGAAGTCGCCTACGCGGCGCGCGTCGAACAATTCGCGGCGACCCGCACCCATGTCGACAACACCTTGCCGCTGACACCGGGCACGCCTGCATTGGACCGCTTTCCACTGACCGCCTGGCGGCGCGCACTCGAACGTTCGATGGAGCGTGCGTTGCCGCTCGCGCTCGGCTACGGCAATCCGGCGGGCGAACCGGCGTTGCGCGATGCGATCGCCGCGCATTTGCGGATAGCACGGGGCGTGCGCTGCGAGGGCTCGCAGGTGGTGATCACCGAAGGCGCGCAGGAGGCGCTGAATCTGTGCGTGCGGCTCTTGACCAATCCGGGCGACGTCGCGTGGATCGAGGATCCCGGCTATCGCGGCGCCAAGGCCGCCTTCAATGTCGGCGATCTGACCGTGCTGCCGATGCCGGTGGACCTTGAAGGC
The DNA here is from genome assembly GCF_046027605.1 of Paraburkholderia fungorum. GTDB lineage: Bacteria > Pseudomonadota > Gammaproteobacteria > Burkholderiales > Burkholderiaceae > Paraburkholderia > Paraburkholderia fungorum_F. The sequence continues at coordinate 638,732 of NZ_JAQQEF010000001.1, read as the reverse complement.
ATCGCCGTGCCGTCCGGTGCGTGGCGCACGGATCCTCCCAAGCTGATCTACACGTCGCCCGCGCATCAGTATCCGACCGGTGCGGTGCTGTCGGTGGCGCGTCGGCTGGAGCTGATCGCGCAGGCGCGCCGCTGCGGCGCCTGGCTGATCGAAGACGACTACGACGGCGAGTTTCGCCATACCGGTGAGCCGATCGCCAGCATGCAAGGGCTGGTCGAGGATGCGCCGGTTTTGTACGTCGGCTCATTCAGCAAAACGATGTTTCCGGCGCTGCGTATCGGCTTCGTCGTGCTGCCTCGCACAATCGCCGCGCACACGGCGGTCGCGTTGCAGGAGATGCTGCGCGGCGGGCATCGTCTGGAGCAGTTGGCGCTGGCGCATTTCATCGACAGCGGCGAGTTCGGACGGCATCTGGGCCGGATGCGGCGTCTGTATCGGGAGCGCCAGCAGGCGCTGCGCGACGCGCTCACCACGCATTTCGCGTCGTCGCAGATTCTTGGGGGCAATTGCGGGATGCATCTGACGCTTCGTCTGCCGCCGCGCATTTCCGATCGGACCCTCGCCGAACGTGCGCTCGCCGCGCGGCTCAATCCACGCGCGTTGTCGGGTTTTGCATTGCAGCAGCGCGACGAGACGAACGGGCTTGTGATTGGTTATGGCGGCACGGCCGCCGAGCAATTGGTGCTTGCCGTCCGCACATTGGCCAGGCTGGCGCGGGAGTGAGCAGTCGCCATACGCGCCGTGTAAGTTTTTACGTTTGTCCGCGCGGCCCATGTCGCGCTATCGTGTCGCTTATGCGCGGCGATTCGGAAGTGCGTGACGTCGACGAATCGTCCGCAGGTCATGCCCGGCGCACCGAGACGCAAGATCGCGTGAGATGCGGGGCGCGCTTGCCGGGCCGCTATCAGGCTCGGGCATGAAGAATGCCTTTGTTTGTGGTTATCTTTGACGATTTATCCGACCGGAGACGACATGAAGGAAATCGAACCGACCGCTTGGTTTGAGCTTGCCGCCCACACGCCCGCCCGTGAAGGCTGGTACGAGGTGCAGTTGACGAGCGGGGAGACGGCCTTTGCGAAGTATGGCGACGGCATATGGACCGAGAAACCGTTGCTGGTGTTCACGCACTGGCGCGGACTTTCCGCCGATCCGTCGAAAGCTGCCGAGGGCGAGGCAGAATCGATCGGCGCGGAAGCCACAGCGGCTCAGGGCGTGCGCGCTGCGTGGAACGCATTCTTCCCAGGACTCGGCGAAGAGCAGCACAAACCGCTGGACGCCGTGCCCAACGGCAAAGCCCCGCATTGATTGACGTTGATTGATGCGACGCCTGGGCGGCGGCTTAGCGGCTGCCGCCTGATGAATACGCGATTAGTCGTTTCCCGGCGTCATTTCCGAGCGGTCACTTCCGCTTCAGCGCTTCAGCCCCCCATTCCGCCGACGTCCCTATCGACGTCCGGCGTCTCCGGTTTCACGCCGCCTCCGCCTCTCCCGTCTCCCCTGTCCTCCCGTTTCGCGCGGCCCCGCTACAATCCGCTCAATCAAATTGACGCGGAGATGCACGTATGAAAGTCACCCGGGAACCCGTGGCACTCTCGCGAGCCACGCAGTTACTGAATCATGGACCCGTCACGATCATCACCAGCGCGCACGACGGCCGTACGAACGTGATGGCCGCATCGTGGGCGATGCCGCTCGATTTCACGCCGCCGAAGGTCGTAGTCGTGGTGGACAGCCGCACGCTCACCCGGCAACTGATCGAAGCGAGCGGCGTGTTCGGCCTGCAACTGCCGAGCCGCGGATTTGCCGCGCAGACGTTGGCGGTGGGCACGAACGCAGGCGCTGAACTCGACAAGTTCTCGGCCTTCGACCTCGAGACTTTCCCGGCGCAAAACATCGACGTGCCGATGCTGGCCGGCTGTATCACGTGGATGGAATGCAAGGTGATTCCCGACGACAGCCAGCGGCACGATCTGATCATCGGCGAAGTGGTTGCCGCGTATGCGGACAGCCGCGTCTATTCGAACAACCGCTGGCATTTTGGCGATGATCCCAACCTGCGCACGTGCCATTACGTGGCGGGCGGGACGTTCTTCGCCACGGGCGAGGCGTTTGAGGTCGAGCCGGTAGCGAGCGGCGCGGCGAGTTGACCGGTCAGCGGCGGCAAGCGTGTCTCATTTATCGCCGTCGGCAAACGCCGTGAGTGCATCGCCCGCCAACCGGTAGCGAACCCATTCGCTTTGCGCGCTCGCACCGATCGATTCATAGAAGCCGATCGCCGGCTCGTTCCAGTCGAGCACGCTCCATTCGAAGCGGCCGCAGCCGCTCTCGCATGCAATCTGGGCCAGCCGGCGCAGCATCCGCTTGCCCGCGCCGCTGCCACGCGAACTCGGCGACACGTACAGGTCTTCCAGATAAAGCCCGTGCTTGCCGAGCCACGTCGAATAAGAAAAGAAATAGACGCAGAACCCGATCGGCTCGCCGTTCATCTCGCAGATCAAAGCCTTCGTAGTGGACGTGGCGGAGAAGAGACTCGTTTCGATATCTTTAACGGTAGCGACAACTTCGTGCTCCGCTTTTTCATACACCGCGAGTTCGGTGATGAAGCGGAGAATCAACGCGGCGTCGGATGCGTGGGCGGGGCGGATGTGGATGGTCAAGATGAGATGCTCGGTCGGTTTGTAGGGTGAATCGAAAGTTGGTGAGTATGCATGCGCGTCGGATCAACCATGCATCGTATCGTTTATTCCGCGGTCCTGGCCAGCGTGCGCTCGCACTCCGCGATGTGGAGATTGCGATTGACGTGCCCTCGCAAAATCGTTTACTGTCGATCCATGGACTTCCACTCGATTCCCTTCGCTGCCGTCACCACCACGGCGACCACCTTCACAGGCGGGTCGTCTGGAGGTTGCGCACGCTAGAAGCAGGAAGCTGTGGCAGACCACCAAAGGCCCCGCCGGAAACGGACGGGGCCTTTGGCGTTTCTGGACCTCCGATTGGACCTCCGTTTGCGGCATCGATCAACAGTATCTGCAACGTCAAGACAAGCGGAGCGTCATTGTGAACGACATCGACCATCGTGTACTGGGCAACAAACTCGACCTTTTCCACCAGCAGGAAGAAGGCGCCGGCATGGTGTTCTGGCACCCGCGCGGCTGGGAGCTGTACCGTGTGCTGGAAGACTACATTCGCGCCCGCATGCGGCGCGCGGGCTTTCGCGAGATCCGTACGCCGCAATTGCTCGCGCGTTCGTTGTGGGAGAAAAGCGGACATTGGGAGAAGTTCGGCGCGTCGATGTATTCGCTGGCCGACGCGGAAGAAGGGCGCGCGCTGTGTCTGAAGCCGATGAGTTGTCCCTGTCACGTACAGGTGTTCAACCAGCGTGTGCGGTCGTATCGCGAGTTGCCGGTTCGCTATAGCGAGTTCGGTGCGTGTCATCGTGACGAACCTTCGGGCTCGCTTGAAGGGCTCAAGCGTACGCGTGCGTTCGTGCAGGACGACGCGCATGTGTTCTGCACCCAGGCGCATATCGAAGCCGAAGTCGGCCGCTTCTGCGCGCTGTTGCGGGCGGTCTATGCGGACCTCGGTTTCCCCAATTTCAAGGTCGCGCTCGCCACGCGGCCCGCCATGCGCGCGGGCAACGACCCCACGTGGGATCGCGCGGAAGAGGCACTGGCAAATGCAGCGCGTGCAGCGGGCCTCGAATTCGACGTACTCGAAGGAGAGGGCGCGTTTTACGGCCCGAAACTGGAATTTCATCTGACGGACAGCCGGGAACGCAGCTGGCAATGCGGCACGATCCAGCTCGATTTCGTCTTGCCCGAGCGGCTCGACGCGCAGTTCGTCAACGAGCGCGATGAACGCGAGCGGCCGGTGATGATTCATCACGCGGTACTCGGCAGCATGGAGCGTTTCATCGCGATGCTGCTCGAACATCACGAAGGGTGGCTGCCGGTGTGGCTCGCGCCCGAGCAGGTCGTGGTCGCCACGATCAGCGAGGCGCATACGGCTTACGCGCGGGAAGTGATGCAAGCACTCGACGCCGCCGGCATCCGGGCGCTGCTGGACAGCCGGCCGGAGCGGCTGGAAAAGAAGATCGTCGACGCACGGGAAAAACAGGTGCCGATTTTTGTCGCTGTAGGTTCACGCGATGAACGCGACCGGACGATCAGCATTCGCGCGCGTGACGGGCAGCAGTCGACGCTTGCTCTCGCGCAGGGTGTCGAATCTTTGAGGCTGGCTGCGCTGCCGCCTGCGTTCTCCTAGATCTCCAGCACACCAGCCGCCATGAAAGCCACCGTCCACCGGCACGCTATCCGGGCCGACGGTGGAGGATGCCGCATGACTTCGCTATCCAACGCATCCGAGGTCAAGCCTGGCGGGGAGTGCGCGATCTTGCGAGGTTATGCGACGTCAGCAAACAAACTTCCCCAGTTCGCCAGTGGCCTGGTATCCACATCCAGCATCCTTAATGCTTTCCAAAGCACAGTCGCCACGGTGTCATAAGCGGGAACATCCGTGGCGAGTTCAAACGTCCTCACCAGATGCGCAGCATGCAGATTCGTGCAGAAAGTCGTCACGGCATCCGGTCTGGCAAATGCAGCTTCACGCATCATGATTGCCAATTGCGTGTCCGGCACCTCGGCAAAGCTGAAATTGTCCCGCAAGCCGAGGTGCCGTTCCGCCACGCATTCGATGCCGAGCTTCTCGTAGTTGCGCACGATCCGCTGCTGAACATCGTCGGTGTACGGCGACACCAAACCGAACCGCCGTACCCCCGTTTTTTCGAAAATCTCGTTGAGCGCCAGCACCGAGGTCGTCGCGGGAATGCCCGTCGCCTCGGTGATCTGACGGCACAACGACTGATCGCGTTCGAAGCCGAGCCAACCGGCGGACGTGCCGCTCCAGCCAATCACATCCACGCGAGCGTCGGCCAGTTGACGCGCTGCGTCCAGAATCCGGCTCGCGTCGAACTGGCCGAGCGCCTGCTCCGATAGCGCGATCTCCGTCACCGTGAAGCGGGCAAAGTGTGCGCTGACATAAGGCAATTCGCTGAGCATCGCTGCGGTGATCGGCTCGAGCGCCGTGTTCGACGACGGCGTCAGCACGCCGAGCCGGATTCTTGTGTGTTGCATCGCGGTGTGTCCCTTTAGCGCTTGCTTGCGTACGTGAGCGGTTTAATCGGCGAGCAACAGCTTCACGCCTTCGGCCGCCTCATAGCGAAGCTGTTCCAGATCGAGGCCCGGAATCACACCGTTATCCACCACCACGCGGCCATTCACCACGTTGTAGCGAACCCGAGCCGGTTCACCCGCCGCCACCGGTGCCACTGCCACATCATGGAAGCCGTTGAAGCGCAGATCGCTGATGTCGTACAGCACGAAGTCCGCGGCCTTGCCGACTTCCAGTGTGCCGACCGCGTCCAGACCGAGCACGCCTGCGCCGCCCGCGCTGCCCCAATGAATCGTCTCTTCGACGGTGGTCGCCGACGCGCCTTGCGCCGCGCGATGCACGAGCCACGCAAAGTGCGCCTCATTGGTCATGCTGCCGGATTCGTTCGAAGCCACGCCGTCTACGGCCAGCGACATCGGCACGCCCGCTGCTGCCATCTGCGGGGCGGGCGCAATGCCGCTGCCGAGGCGTGCGTTGCTCACTGGGCAGTGCGAACAGCCGCTGCCGGTTTCCGCCAGCATCGCGATTTCGCTCGGCTGCAGATGCACCAGATGAGCGAACCAGACATCCGGCCCGAGCCATTCGTGATCGGCGACAAACTCGACCGGCAGTTGATTGAAACGCTCTTTGCAGAAGTCGACGTAACGCGTTGTTTCGGAAAGGTGCGTGTGCAACCTCAATCCCATGCGACGGGCCGCGCGTGCGACTTCGGGCAGCAGTTCAGGTGGCAGCGAAAACGTCGGCGTAGTCGGAGCAACCACCACGCGGCGCATCGCAGCCGCACCCGCGTCGTGATAGCGCGACTTGAGTCGTTCGATATCGGCGAGCATCTGATCGAGCGTTTCGGGTTTCAATGCAACTTTGGAAAACCCCGGATGATCGCCCGCCGCCTGCAATGCACCGCCGCGGCACAGCACGAAACGCAGGCCGAACGAAGCCGCTTCGTCGAAGAGCAGATCGCCAGTTTCAGTGCCGCCGTCAGCGTGATACAAGTAGTGGTGATCGGCGCAGGTCGTCACGCCGGATAGCAGGAGCTCGGCCATCCCGAGCCGTGCGGCGACTCGCGCCAGGTCCGGCGTAAACCGCGCCAGACGCGGATACGGCACAGCGGCCAGCCATTCCTGCAAATCGGAATTGATGCCGGACGGTACCGCTTTCAGCAGATTCTGGAACAGATGATGGTGTGTGTTCACCCAGCCCGGATAGACAACGCATGAACGCGCATCGATGACACGTTCATCGGCGCGCGGCTCCAGGTTGGGCGCAATCGTCTCGATACGGCCGTGGCGAATTCGCAGATCGACCTGGCCCAGTCGCGCGTTATCGCCGCTTCGGCCGCTCATCACGGCGACCGGGTTCTTGATCAGCAACGCTTCAGTTTGCATGCTCACGATTCAATGTCCTTTCAGTTGCTGAGAAGCGGCCGCCGGTCTAAAAGAGGGGCGACGGCCGCGCTCGTTCTACTGCGTCACCCGCTTATTCGCGTACCAGGTTGTGCGCCTCGACGACCTTTTCATCTTCATGCGCGCCGTTCAATACCGCGTTCAGCACGACCGACACCAGACACGCCAGCACCACACCGCTATGCAGGAACGGCTGCGTCCAGTCGGGCATGTGCTTGAAGACTTGCGGCGCCATCACCGGAATCAGCGCGGTGGCAATCGTGAAGCCGACAATCAGCACGTTGTAGCGATTGCGCTCGAAGTCCACCTTCGCCAGCGTTTGCACGCCGGCGGCCACCACCACACCGAACATTGCGATACCGGCGCCGCCGAGCGCTGCTGCGGGCGTCGAGGCGACCACCGCGCCGATCTTCGGCACCAGCGCCACCACGCACATCAGCACGCCGCTGATCGCCACCACCCAGCGGCTGCGCACGCCGGTCAGAATCACAAGGCCGACGTTCTCCATGAAGGCGATGAACGGGAAGGCCGCAAACATGCCGGCAATCGCGCTCGCCAGACCGTTCGCACGCATGCCGCGCACCACGTCATCCTCGCTCACGTCCTTGTCGACGATGTCACCAATGGCGACGAACAGACCCATCGACTCGACCATCTGCACCACCATCACGACGATCATCGTCAGTACCGGCACCACCGAAAACACCGGTGTGCCGAAGTGGAACGGCACCGGCAGCGTGAACCACGGCGCTGCGCTCACGCTCGAGAAGTTACCCATGCCGAGCGAGCACGCCAGAATGCCGCCCGCGATCAAGCCGAGCAGCACCGAGAGATTACGCAGGAACGGGCCGGCAAAGCGGTTGATCGCGAGAATCACCAGCGCGACGAACAGCGTGACGCTCAGGAAGGGCAGCGCACCGAACTGCTGCTGCGCCGCCTCGCCGCCACCGGCCCATTGATACGCGACAGGGAACAGTTGCAAACCGATCACGGTCACGATGCAGCCGGTCACCACCGGTGGGAAGAATCTTCGCAAGCGGCCGACGAGCGGCGCCGCGAACATCGTGAAAAGACCGGCGCCAATCACCGCGCCGCACACGCCGGCGAAGCCGACACCCGGACTCATGCCGATCGCGATGACCGGCCCGACGCTGCTGAAGGCCACGCCTTGCAGAATCGGCAGACGCACACCGAACTTCCAGATGCCGACGGTCTGCAGGATCGTCGAGATGCCCGAGCAAAACAGCGCGGTGCTGATGAGCACGGTAGTGTCTGCCGGCGGCATCTTCAGTGCCGACGCGACGATCAACGGAACGGCAATCGCGCCGATATAAGCCACTAGCATGTGCTGCAAACCGAGCGTGATCATCTGGCGCTTCGGCAGAATCCGATCGACGGGATGTATGGCGGTGTTCATGACGTGTCTCCTCCTGTCCCACTCAAGATGGGTACTGCGATTGTCGTGGTCGATCGGAGCGCGCCGCACCAACCTCGCCGTGCGGCATCACATCGCGCGCCGACCGGATCACCCGTCAGGCCGCTACCGGCACGGCAAGACAGGCATGGAAGCGGTCGGTCAGCGCGGCGCGATCGAGATCGCGTCCGATGAATACAATGCGGCACGAGCGAGGTTCACTGCCCCACACCTGCGCCGCGCGTAGTTCGATCACGTTGTGCACGCCTTGCAGCACGTAGCGGTGCGACTGGCCCTGCACGGCGAGAATGCCCTTCATGCGGAACAGGTTGGTGGCATCGGACTCGCGCAGTTCGGTGAGCCAGGCTTGCAGTGCGTCGAGGTCGATGTCGGCGTCGACTTCGATGCCGACCGAGGACACGCTTTCGTCGTGCTGGTGGTCGGCGTGGTCGTCGTCGTGGTGGTCGTGAGCGTGGTGCGCTCCGGGCTCGCCGTCGTGATGGTCGTGCTGGTGTCCGTGTTCGCTTGCATGCTTGTGCGAGTGCTCATCTTCTTCGCGCAAGCCGTCCGTCTCAACCAGAATCTGCGAAAACTCGTTCGCACCCACGCCGAGAATCTTGTCGAGATCGATCTGGGCATAGCTCGATTCGACGATATCCGCCGTGGCATTCAAGCCGCGGATGCGCTGCGTCAGCGAAGCGATATCGTCCGCGGTCACCAGATCGACCTTGTTGATCACGATACGATCCGCGCAGACGATCTGATCGACCGCCTGATTGTCGCTGCCGTCCAGCACCAGATCGTCCAGATGCGCGGCGATATGCTTCGCGTCCACCATCGTCACCACGGCATCCAGCGTGACCTGTTTTGCAATCGGATCGTCGAGAAAAAATGTCTGCGCAACCGGATACGGATCGGCTAGCCCGCTGGTTTCGACGATGATGTGATCGAGGCGGTCCGGTCTTTCCACCAGCATTCTCACGATCCGCACCAGATCCTCACGAACGGCGCCAACGCAGCAAACACAGCCGTTGGTCATTTCATAGATCTCTTCGGTCGATTCGAGCACAAGGCCACCGTCGATGCCGATCTCGCCGAACTCGTTCTCGATCACCGCGATCTTGCGACCATGCTTCTCGCGCAGGATGTAGTTGAGCAGCGTCGTTTTGCCGGCGCCGAGGAAACCGGTCAGCACCGTGACGGGGATTTTCTCGATTTCGTTGTGGGTGGTGTGAATGTGATTCATGGCTCGTCTCCGTTTCTTCGTTCGTGATGCGGTTCGTGCAGTTATTGCAGCTGTTACGATTCGGCTATCAGGCGATATGCGGTGCTTGTGCTGCTATTTCACTTTCTCTCCAGCGTTTGACGGTGCCCGCTTCGAGACCGAACAGATCGAGTACACGGCCTAGCGTGTGGTCGATCATCTGGTCTAGCGAAACAGGGCGCGCGTAAAACGCCGGTACGGGTGGCGCGACAATGGCGCCCATTTCAGTGACGGCGATCATATTGCGCAGATGCGCCAACGTGTATGGCGTTTCACGCGCCAGTAGCACCAGCGGACGACGCTCCTTCAACGTGACATCGGCAGCGCGCGAGATGAGGCTCGACGACATGCCGCTGGCAATCTCGGCAAGCGTCTTCATCGAACACGGCGCGACGATCATCCCCAGCGAGCGGAACGAGCCGCTGGAAATGGCTGCGGCCATGTCGTCGCAGCGGTAGGTGAAACTCGCGAGGGCGCTGACTTCGGCGAACTTGTAGTCGGTTTCGTGCGTCATCGTCAGCAGGGCGCTGCGCGAAACGGTCAGATGCGTTTCGATATCGAGCTGACGCAGCAGTTGCAGCAGCCGCACGCCATACGTGAAGCCGGATGCGCCACTGATGCCGACGACGAGCCGCCGCGGGTTCATCGCTGGGCTCCGGCGGCGGCGCGTGCCAGAATCTCGGCTGCCTGCCGCGATGCCCGCTCGCTGATCTGCGCGCGGATGCCGTCGAAGTTCGAACCGCGTGTTGCATCGATGCCCATGCGCGAGGTCGTGCCCGCTGCGGATGAAGAGGGATCGAGCGGGCTGCCCGGCAAGCCGTCGACGATAAACACGTCCTGATGCGGCTGGAAATGCGTAGCGATGGCCCACAGCACTTGCGAATCGTTGGTGATGTCGATGTCGCTATCCACCACCACCACGTTCTTCAGATACGGATCCCAGCCGAGCAACGCGAGCATGATCTGGCGTGCTTCGCCGTCGCGGGTCTGATTCAGCGCGACGTAGCAGTGGAAATGCGTGCCGGAGTTCGGATAGTGCAAAGCCGTGACCGAAGGAAAGCGCGCTTTCAACTTCTCGCTCATCTCGGCTTCGCGCGGCAAACGGGCGAGCGTCAGATGCTCGGCGTACGGACCGCCGACCACGTCGACGAGCCACGCATCGTTACGGCGCATCATGGTGTCGACGCGCAGCACGTTGTTGGTCGAGCGATCCGATGAATAGCCGGTGAATTCGCCGAACGGGCCTTCTTCAGCGTGGGCGTCCGGGTCGATCGTGCCTTCCAGAACGAATTCGGCCGAGGCCGGCACGCCGATGCCGTAACGGGGCGTGCGCACCAACTCCAATGGCGCGCCGAATAATCCGCCTGCAATCGCACGTTCGTCGGTGCCGAACGGCACGCGCGCCGCAGCGGCCAGCATGAACAGCGGGTGGGCGCCGATCACCATCGCAACCTTGAGCGCGTCGCCGCGTGCCTTCGCGGTTTGCAGCATGCGCCACAGATGTCCACGCGAATGCAGGCTCGTCGCCAACGCATTGCGGGCATGCCGCATCGAACGGTGATAGCTGAGATTCGCGACACCCGTCACCGGATCTTCAGCGACGATGACCGCATTGGTGATGTACGGGCCACGGTCGGTATCGAAGTGGCGGATCATCGGCAATTGTGCGAGATCGATGGCATCGCCTTCGATAACCTGATCCAGAACCGGACCGTGAGAAACGAAAACAGGCGCGATCGGTGTGTTCGCGCGCTGCTGATAAGCGTCGAATAAACCGGCTGCATCGACATCGAACAGGCGGCCGATCCGCGTGCGTGAGGCAAAGAAATTGGTGACCAGCGGCGTGGCAATGCCATCGACCTTTTCGCAGATCAACATCTCATGCCGTCCGCGCGCCGCTAATTCGGCCACGACGGCGGTGACATCCTGGTCGGCGGATACAGGCTGGGTCAGCGTCAATACGTCGTCGGGAAACTGCTCGCGATACGCTTGCGCAAAGCGATGAAAATCCTGCGTGGCGCGGAAAAGGTTATCCGCCATAGTGAACTCCGTCGAAAGCCATAACGAATGCGTGAGCGAAAGCGAACCGGCATAAGCCGAACAAGCGGCAGACGCGGCGCGAACCGCGCCTGCCGTGCAGCGGCTAACGGGCGTTAAGCCGGCTGCGTTACGTCATTGACGTAAGTGGCCTTCAAACGCTTTTCCGCTTCCGCCAGATCCTTCGGCGGCCTGGTCGGCTCGATGCCGACCAGGCGGGCGATGTTGTTGCCCATGTAGTCTTCGAGACCGTCTTCATCCAGATCCATGCCTTGCGGCGCCGGACCACACAGCATTTCCAGCTCTCGCAGCCACATGCCCGGCTCGTTCGGCGGCGAGTCCGTGCCGAACACGATCTTGTTGCGCGGCAATTCGCGAGCGAACTCGACGATGCGCGACTGATAGCACCAGCCCGATTCGCAATACACGTTCGGCGTATCCATCGCCATCCAGAACGATTCGAACGAATAGTTGCCGCCAGTCTGAATCCCGAAGTGACCGATGATGAAATTCACCATCGGGAATTCGCGGATGATCGGATAGAACTGCGTCGGAATCGTGTACGGTCCGTCGCCGGTGTGAATCAGCACCACCACGCCGAGCTCCGCGCACTTCTTCATTGCGGGACGCAACCAGTCGAGTGCACGGTCCGGACGATAACCATGCATGTTCGCGTGCAGCTTGAGCATCTTGAAGCCGTACTCCTTCACGTGGAATTCGAGTTCGGCTGCGCCGTTTTCCGGACCCCAACGCGGGTTGTACGTGAAGTTGCCGATAAAGCGATCCGGGTACTTCTGTGTGAGTTCGGCGATATACGACATGTAATCGCGAATGCCTTCACGGCCGCGGCGATTGCCGTCGCGATAGCCGGTGTTGCCCGGCGGCGGTTGAATAAAACCCATGTCGATGCGGCGCGGCTTGCCGTTGATGATGTACGGACCGTCCATCATCTTCAGCAGGCGTTCGCCCGTGAACGGTTCGCCGGTATGGCGCCACGCTTCGTCGACGAGATTGGTCGGGTGCAGATGGGTATCGATGATCATCAGCGGGCTCCTGCGTAATCAGCCTGGCCGGCGTGTTTGTTCGCGGCTCCGGCATGTTGTTTCAGATAGGCTTGGGCTTCTTCGACGCTTCTCGGCGGCGCGCTCGGCTCGACACCGATCATTCGCGCGAGGTTGTTGCCGAGGTAATCTTCGAGTGTGTCTTCGTCGAGATTCAGCCCTTGCGGCGGCTCGTGGCACAACACTTCGAGCAAACGCAGCCACATGCCGGGTTCGTTCGGCGGCGTGTCGGAGCCGTAGAGAATCTTGTGCGTCGGCAAGACCTTCGCGAATTCGACGATCCGCGATTGCAGGCACCAGCTCGATTCGCAATACACGTTCGGCGTATCGAGCGCCATTTGATACGGCTCGAAGCAATACACGCCACCCGTCTGCACACCGAAGTGCGCCATGATGAAATTCACCGACGGGAATTCCCGGATCAGTGGATACCATTCGCTCGGAATGCTGTACGGGCCGTCGCCAGTGTGCAGCTTTACGAGCAGGCCGAGGTCCGCGCATTTACGCAAAGCAGGACGCAGCCAGTCGAGCGCGCGGTCGGGCCGATACGCATGCATGTTGGCCTGCAACTGCACCATCTTGAAGCCGTGTTCCTTCGCGTAAAACTCGATGGCTTCGGCGCCGTTCTCAGGACCGCAACGCGGGTTGTAGACGAAGCAACCGAGCAGACGGTCCGGATGCTTCTGAACGCATTCCACGGTGTACGCCATGTAGTCGTCGATCGACTCGCGGCCCGAGCGGCTGCCATCCGTCCACGTATAGATGGTGTTGCCTTGCGGCGGCTGAATGAATGCCTTGTCGATGCGGCGCGGCTTGCCGTTGATGATGTAGGGGCCGTCCATCGTCCTGATCAGACGCTCGCCGGTAAACGGCTCGCCGTCATGGCGCCACGCGAGGTCGACCAGATTGGTCGGGTAACAGCTAGTGTCGATGATCATGTACTCGATCTCCTTGAGAGGAACTGGTGTATCCAGTTGCCGGATCGCGGGCAGGCGCATCGATGGAACTCAGCCCGTTGGGCTTGCCCATGCGGCCTTTTGCAAGACGCAGTACTAACGCGCCTTCCCCTCGCCGGCATCGAGTGTCACACTGATGTGCACTGCTGCTTGCGATGCAGTCTCACAAGTTAAAAACGCTCTGTACAATATTTTTTAACCACGATCTTGATACGTTTGCGATATGGACATCCGGCTGTTGCGTTACTTCGCGGTACTTGCCGACGAACTGCATTTCGGCCGGGCAGCCGTACGGCTGCACATTTCGCAGCCCCCTCTCAGTCAGCAGATTCGCATCCTTGAAGAGGAGATGGGAACGGCTTTGTTCATGCGCTCGCAACACCGTGTCGAGCTCACGGATGCAGGGAAAACACTTAAGGAGCAAGTGCCGTTGATTTTCGCGCAGTTCGAACGCGCGATCGATCTGACGCGTTGCGCGGGGCGTGGCGAGGTGGGAAGTCTCGAGATTGGGATCATTAGCTCGGCGATGGTCGAGCCAATTCCGCGCGCACTCAGGGTATTCGCGGGGAAGCATCCGCAAGTGCAGTGGACACTGCATGAGATGACGCCGGCCGCGCAGATTCTTGCGCTCAAGGAGCGTCGGTTGGACGTGTGTTTCTTCCGGGTTTCGCATGAGGACCCGGAGATTCGTAGTGAAGTGGTGATGCGCGAATCGGCGGTGGTGGCGTTGCCGTTAGGGCATCGGCTTGCGGCGCGCGAGGAGATTATGTTGCGCGAGTTGGAGGCGGAGCGTTTTGTGTCGTTTGGTTTGCGGCAGTCGCAGCTTGCGCGCTTTCTGCAGGACTGTTGTGTCGAGGCAGGGTTTACACCGCAGATCGATCAGGAGGTGGTCGAGGTGCATACGCTGTTGTGCCTGGTGCGTGAAGGCTTGGGCGTGGCGTTGCTGCCTTCGTCGGCGCGGCAGCTGTCGACGGGCGGCGTCGCGTTCGTGCAGGTGGCTGCGCCGCGTCCGGAGGTATCGTTGTATGCGCGTTATCGTGCTGAGGAACCGTCGCCGGTGCTTTCGTTGTTTCTCGATACCTTGCGGGAGGTGGCTGCTAGCGTGGACTCGAAGGCCGGAGAACGCTAACGACTAACGCGTGCCGACTGTCTGCGCGACCAGTTCGCGAATCACTTCGATCAACGGCGCCACGCGCGCCGCTTTCTCCCGAGGCCACACCGCGTACAGGTTGTAATGCGTGGGGATTTCCACTTGCGTGAGTTCAACCAGACACCCCTCGCGCCGCCCATCCGCGGCGAGCAGGCCGCGCGCCAAACCCGCGCCTACGCCTGCGCTTGCTGCTGCGATCAACCCGGCGGCGTTATCGAACACGGCCACTGCATCCGGTTCGATGGCAGGTAGGCCAGCCGCGGTGAGCCACGGAATCCACGAGCGTTTCGTATAGCCAAGCAGCGGTAGATCGAGCACCTGTTCCGGCGTAAGGGGGAGGCTCAGCCCGCGCGCCTCAAGAAGCGTGGGCGAACCCACGGCAGTCAGTCGATCGCCGCAAATCAGCGCGTTCTCGAAGCCGTCCCATTCTCCATACCCATACCGCAGTGCAATATCCACGCGCTCGAACGCGCTGCGGTCGTGGCGCGGCGTGGACAGTACCGTCAACGACGTGCCAGTCAACGCGCCGAGCAACGCAGGCAAGCGCGCCGCCATCCAGCTCTGCGCGAGTTCAGGATCGACATCGAGCGTCATCGACTGCTTGACCGTGCGCTCTTTCACCGACGACAACGCCCGATCGATCTGCTCGAAGCCATCGGCCAACTGATTCGCAAACAGCACGCCGGCATCGGTCAGCACGACGCGGCCGCCTTCACGCACGAACAGCGGCTGGCCGACGAACTCTTCGAGCGTGCGGATCTGCTGGCTGATCGCGCTATGCGTGAGCGACAACTGCCGCGCCGCACTCGAAAAGCTGCCGACGCGCGCCGCCTGCAGAAAAGCCTGCATCGACTGGATCGAAGGGTAGCGCTTCAACATAGGTGTTAGCCGGACTTACGGGTGATGGAAGAAATCGTCGCTGGCGTTGTGCTTAACGGTTTTCAATAATGACCGCAAGCACGCGGACCCTTTGAATGACGCGCCGCGCTGCACAACACCAATCAGGAGACAGCGCATGATCGAGATCGTGGTCAACGACACGCGGCACTCGCTCGACAATGTACCGGAAGACATGCCCCTGTTGTGGGTGTTGCGCGACCGGCTCAAATTGACCGGCACGAAATTCGGCTGCGGCGGCGGATTTTGCGGCGCGTGTACCGTGCATCTGGAAGGCGAGGCGGTGCGCTCCTGTTTGCTGCCGATTGCCGCGGTGGCCGGAAAACACATCACGACGATCGAGGGTTTGTCGAAAGACGGCAAGCATCCGTTGCAACTCGCGTGGGTCGCTGAAGACGTGCCGCAGTGCGGCTACTGTCAATCGGGACAGTTGATGCAGGCGGCCTCGTTCTTGAAGGGCAAGCCGACCGTCAACGATGAAACGATTACCACCGCCATGTCGGGCAATATCTGCCGCTGCGGGACTTATTCGCGGATTCGGAAGGCGATCAAGCGCGCGGCGTCGGGCGATGCTTCCTTGGCCGCGGTGATGCCAGTTTGCGCTTCGGTCTGCACCTCTGCCGACGAGGAGGCTTGAATGCATAACGACAAGCAAGCACTGAAAGACGCACGCGGCTCCGCGCGTCGACGGTTCATCAAGCAGAGCTCGGCATTGTTGGCATCGGGTCTCGCGATCGGCTTTCAATTACCCGAAGCATTGGCGGGTAATAAGAACACTAGCGGCGATCCTGAACCGCAAGCCGGCGAGTTCGAACCGAACGCCTGGGTGCGCGTGCTCCCCGACGATACGATCAAGCTGGTCGTCCATAAACACGACTCCGGCACAGGCACGCGCACCGCGCTGGCTGCTGTTGTTGCCGAGGAGCTCGATGTCGATCCGTTTCGCGTCGATGTGATCACGCCGGAGAATCCGTTCTACGCCGACTATATTCATCCGCTGTGGAAGGTGTTTTCGACAGGCGGCAGCACGAGTGTGTCGCTCGAATATGAGCGCTTGCGGCGTGCAGGCGCGACCGCGCGTGCGATGTTGATGGCTGCTGCTGCGAAACAATGGAACGTGTCGCCGTCCGCGCTTACGACAGAAAATGGTTTCGTTATCGACAAGGCTAGCGGCAAGCGTGCGAATTACGGATCGCTGGCGAGTGTGGCGGCGCAATTGCCCGCACCGAAAGATGTCGCGTTGAAAGACTCGTCGCAGTTCAAATACATCGGTAAGTTACAGAAGAAGCGGGGTGCCGATCTAAAAGCGAGGGGCGCGTTTCCGTACAGCATCGACGTGTCGTTGCCTGGGATGCTGGTGGCTGTCGTCACGCGCGCGCCGGTGATCGATGCGCGCGTGCGTAGCGTCGATGCCAAAGCTGCGTTAGCGGTGCCGGGCGTGCGGCAGGTGTTGCAGATTCCTGGCCGTCCTGACATTCTCGGCGGCAATCAGGCGGGCGTCGCGGTGCTGGCAGATGATTATTGGTCGGCGCATCAAGGCCGGGCGGCGCTGAAGGTCGAGTGGGAAGACAGTCCGCTGGAAAACTTCGACAGCAGTACGCTCGCCGCACGTCAGGCCGCATGGCTCGACGATCCCACTGCGCGGGTTGTGCCGACGATTCATACTGGCGACGCGAAGACGGCGTGGCCACATGACGCGCGAGTGATCGAGGCGTCGTATTCGATGCCCTATAAGGCGGCAAATGCGCTTGAACCGATCAATGTCACCGCTTGGGCGAAAGACGGGCGCATTGAATATTGGGGTGGTTTGCAAGTGCCCTCCACGGTGCAGGAAGCGGCCGAGGTGATCGGCGGTATTCCTGCTGAGCGTGTGGTGCTCCATGAGCTTGTTTCGGGTGGCAGCTTTGGCTCGCGGGAAACGAAGTATTGGTTATTTGAGGTGACGTGGCTCGCGTTGAAAGCCGCTAAGCCGGTCAAGTTGATGAATAGCCGCGAAGATGAAATGCGTGCGCTTTTCTATCACTCGGCGAGTTATCACCGTGCCAAAGCTGCGCTCGATGCGCGTGGCAATCTCACTACGCTGCAGTTGCGCGCTGTGATGCCCGCTTCGCCGGAACAATGGGAGCCGGGGTATTTTGATCGTCCGGACCGGATGGACTACAGCACCACTGAAGCTATTAGCAAATACGAGTTTGCTTATGATGCGCCGCATGTCGATATTGGTTGGGTGCGGCATGAAACTGGGGTGCCGACGGGTTGGTATCGGGCGGTGAGTTATATCCCGAATGTGTTTGCGGTGGAGTCCTTTATGGATGAGGCTGCGCATGCTGCGCGGCGTGATCCGGTTGACTTTCGGCTTGCGCATATGAAGGACCCGCGGCATAAGGCTGTGTTGCGTGAGGCGGCGGCGCGGGCTGGGTGGGGGAAGGCGTTGCCCGCCGGTACGGCGTTGGGCGTGGCGACGAATCAGGCGTATAGCAGCTATGTCGCGGTGGTGGCGCGGGTTGTGCGGAAGGGCGATGCGGTTGTGGTTGAGAAGCTGACGTGTGTGGCGGATTGTGGGTTGGCTGTTTCGCCGGGTGGGGTTGAGGAACAACTGTATGGCGGGCTGATGTGGGGGTTAGGGCATGCGACGGCGGATCGTATCGATATTCGGCATGGGCAGGTTGAGCAGACGAACTTTGATACGTATCGGGTGATGCGGATGAGTGATATGCCGGAGGTTGATATTTGGATTGTGCAAGGCGATCCGAATAAACCGGGCGGGGTGGGGGAGTTGTCGAGTCCCTCGGTGGCGCCGGCGGTGGGGAATGCGGTGTTCAGGCTGACGGGGCGGAGGGTGAGGGAGACGCCGTTTGAGTTGGAGAAGGTGGGGGCGCGGGGGAAGGTTGACGAGAAAGCTGCACGCACGGTGCACCCATTTGCGCAAAGGTGATTTCGATGTCCGGCACTTCTGAGGCCGGCGGCCCGCACCTATAGTCGGCTCAGCTTTCGGACGCTAACCCCGACTTCCGGGGTCCACACGAAAGCTTCCCAAAGTTAAGGAGCTGACTATGTTGACCAGGACGTCCCCGACGCCTCTCGCCGAATCCGCCGACGCCACCCTCGACGCGCAATACTTCGAATATACGTCGTCAGCCAATCCGATCGGCGCGAAGCTCATCTCGCGCGTGCCGTTCCGCAATTTCTCGCCTTCGCTCTACGCAACCGGCGCAACCCGCGTCGTACCCCTTGACCTCTCCGCGGAGTTGGGTTGCCCGAGTCCCGCGACCGGTCCCGGCCTGTGCGCCAATTTTCTGCGCATCAACGCGGGGGATGCGTTGACGCTCGCCCCGAACGCAACCTCGCAGCTTTGCTACGTCATCAGCGGGACCGGCAACCTGACGCAGGGCGAGACCGGCTTCCCGTTTGCGCAGGGCGATTTCTTCACGATGCCAGGCGGCGCTGCCGCCGTGCTATCCGCCGACGCGACGGCCACGCTCTACTACGTCAACGACGCGCCGCTGCTCACCTATCTCGGCACGACCGGCGTCGAGGCGCGCTTTGCACCGACGCTCTATCCGGCCGCCCGGGCGCAGGCGGAACTGCGCAAGGTCGCGGAAGAAGCCAATGCGGGTCGCCGCAACCGCATCAGCGTGCTGATGGGCAATGCCAACTTCCCCCAAACGCGAACGGTCACGCATGTCTTGTGGGCCATGTTCGGCATTGTGCCGCCCAACTCAATCCAGAAGCCGCACCGCCACCAGTCGATCGCACTCGACTTCATCGCCGGGGGCCAGCCGGGTGTCTATACGCTGGTCGGTACCGAGCTGGACGACAACGGCGATATCGCGAACCCGACGCGTGTCGATTGGGAAGCCGGGATGGCGTTCGTTACACCGCCGGGATACTGGCACGCGCACTTCAATGAAACGAACGAGAACGCTTATGTGATTCCTATCCAGGATGCCGGTTTGCAGACCTGGCTGCGCACGCTCGATATCCGCTTCGCCCGTTAAGGCTGTAGCGTCAGCGCGAGTCCGTCGTCCCAGTACGGCGGCTCGCCAAATACCCCGGCGTAGAAATCCACGAATGCGCGCACCTTCGACGAGACGATTTTCTTTGGCGGGTAGACCGCCCAGACCGCTGGTTCGGCTCGCCCCGTGCGTGCCTCCCATTCAGGCAGCACGTGCTGCAGTCGGCCTTCGCGCAGGGCCGTGGCCGCGAGCCATGTCGGCAGAAGAGCAAGCCCGCAGCCGGCCACGGCGAGTTCCAGCACCGCTTCAGAGTCGTCTGCGCGCAAGCGCCCTTGCAATTCCACCACCACCGGGTCCGACGTCGCGTGACTATCCGCGGCGTGAGTGAAAGACCATTTGTCGTCGGGCAGCAGGGACAAACGAAGCGCATCGTGCGCGGCCAGATCTTCAGGGACACGAGGCATCCCGCTTCGCTCGAAATACGCCGGGCTGCCGCAGACGATACGACGATGCGGCGCAATGCGTCTGGCCATCAATGACGAATCGGGCAGCACGCCGATGCGGATCGCCACATCGATCCCAGCTTCGATCATATTGAGCGTTTCGTCGGTCGACACGATGTCGAGGCCGATGGCAGGGTAGCGCGTCATGAACGCCGGCAGATGCGGCACGATATGCTGGCGCCCGAATGCCGACGGCATCGTGACGCGTAGCACGCCTTGTGGCGTGAGATTCAGGGAGGACGTGACCTGGCGCGCATCGTCGAGCGCCTGCAGGGCAACCATGGCGTGTTCACGAAATAGCCTGCCGCCCTCTGTCAGGACGAGCCCCCGCGTTGACCGGTTGAACAGGGCAATGCCCAGATCCTTTTCCAACTCGCTCACGTAGCGCGAGACGGTCGAGGTCTTGACCGCCAATTCGCGGGCCGTCTTGCTGAAGCTCTGCAGTTCAGCCGCGCAAACGAAGGCCCTTACCGCCGCAAAATAATCCATGGTATGTCCGACGCGAATTGCGCGTCCTGCAAGAAAACCTCTTTCCGAATCGTGGCTAGGGCCACCGGTGCGGATGACTTAACCCGCGAAGGTACATGCCCATGATACGGTTAGTGGGTTTGATCCGGCTGTTGCTCGATCACGCCAAACCACCCCATACCGCGATACGTTTCATAGCCGGGCGTTAGCGCATATCCTACAAGCGATCCGTTTGCCGTGCGGTAAGTTCCGATATCAGCAGGGTTCGGTGGCAGGTCGAAGTGCATCTCGTCGCGGCCCGCTGTGGCGGAGGAGGCGATCACCCGACCCGTTGCGTCAACGATCATGCAGCGCGTGCGCTCCCGTTCGCCACGGGTCAACCGGACGCCATTGACGACGGTCGACGCCTGCTTGGCCCAATCGAAGAACACGGCCAGCACGCCGACGACCTTTCCGTCGCTCGCACCGTTCCGACGGATCGCCGTCGCGTAGGTGGCAACCTGCGCGCCTTTCAATTCCGCGGCCGTGTCAACGTTAGCGGTTGCGTACTCATCGCCGGAGCGCGTCGCGAGCGCCGCGGCGAACCAGTCATGCTGGGCTGCGTTCACTGTGCCGACGACGGGAAACAGCGCAGGTCTTCCATTCGCAACGACGCGACCCTCGGTATCCAGCACCCAGATGTCGAGGTAAACCGTGTAGCTATCCAGGATGACCGACAGCCGCTTTGCCGCATGCGCGGCAGCCGGCGCCGAGCCATCCGTCATGCAATCGACAACCGCTGCATCGGTTGCCCACCAGCGCACATCGCATGATCGTTCGTAAAGGTTGCGGTCAACCACGTCGATCATGTTCAACGCAAGGTCGGTCAGGCGCTGGCCCTGTTGTCGCTCGAGCTCCATCACCATACGTTCGCTGATGCTGGCCAATTCCTTACCGAGCTCGCCGGTGAGTTGCCCGATCCGGCCGGACACATTCTTGACCTGGTTTGCGACGACCGCAAAGCCGCGGCCTGCTTCTCCAGCACGCGCAGCTTCGATCAACGCGTTGATCGCCAGATAGGTTGCCTCGCGATTGATCAGGTCGATATCGGCGATCTTATCCCGGGATATCTTGCGTACTTCGCGGGTCAACCCGGCGATGATCGCGCCTTCGGACGACTGAGGAGGTTTTGCCTGCTCTATGGACATCTCGTATATCCCAGTGGCGTGCGGGGTGGGGAGCCGGTGGCTCCTCGCCTGTTCGGAGAATTACTCGGGATTAACGGCACTCTGAAGCGGAGACTTAAGGAAAAACGACCGATATATCAATGCTTTAATGCGCCATTTTTGTGCGCACCGACGCTGTGCATTTTTTGTCGTTCAGGGTGCGTGGCGACTTGCGCGCGTCGCCAAGCATTTCTTGCGCCGAGATTATCAGCCGCGCAGCGACAAATAGCCGCAGAGGCCACCATCCGCTCAAGTGGGGCGAACTCGAGCCGATATCCCTGTGATGACTGGGCGATGTATCTTGAATGCAATCTGCATGCTCGTGACATGACAAACGTAAGGAATCCATAGAAATGAAATTGTCTTTCGTCCAGAAGCTTTGGCTGCCACTGATTCTGAGCCTGGTGTGTCTCGCTGGAATATCGATCTACAACGCCTACCAGACTCGAGAAATGCGTCTGGACGAGCGCAGGACGGATCTCAAACACACAGCGGAGATTCCAGACCAATATCCTCGCGCTGAATGCGGCTGTCGAAGCGGCGCGGGCGGGTGAGCAGGGGCGGGGTTTTGCGGTGGTGGCCTCGGAAGTCCGTTCGCTGGCGCAACGCTCGTCGGCGTCGTCCAAGGAAATCAAGGAGCTGATCCACGATTCCGCGGTGCGCGTGCAGGCAGGCGCCGGCCATGTCCGGGAAGCGGGTGCGAAGATGCGCGAGATCACTCACGAGATCAGGCGCGTGGCGGACATCATTGGCGAAATAACCGCCGCCTCACAGGAACAGAGCAAGGGTATCGGCCAGGTCAACCAGGCCGTCACGCAGATGGACGAAGTCACGCAACAGAACGCGGCGCTGGTCGAACAGGCGGCGGCCGCCGCCAGCTCGCTCGAGTCGCAGGCGAGCGATCTGAAAGCGTCCGTTTCGATGTTCAGGCTGAACGTTGTTCGCGAGGCCGGGATCACACGTCCTGCCGCGCAGGCACCCAAGGTGGCTCCAGTGCGCGCGAGAGCGCCGGCCACGTCAGTGCTGAAGCGGCCCGCATCGCAACCCGTTCGGGTGACGCAACCCGCCCGGGCTGAGGAATGGGACAGCTTTTAACGGGTACTGAGCCATTGCCCGCGCGCTACACCGGGCGCGAGCATTCAGGCCATGCTTACCCGAGACGACAGGCTTGCCCAGTACGTTCGCAATGCGTTCTTCGTCAAGAACGATCGCATCTACTGCTCGACCGTATTTGGGAACGAGGACCTCCCGTTGCAGGCGTACCTGATGTCTCCGGGCGCCCCAACCCGGATCGTGATGCATGGCGGTACGCCACATCGTCCACACTGGCGGGCGATGGTGATATACGAGCGCCTGTCGAAACAGAGTGGTATCGGCCTCGTCGTTCCAGGCGCTTACGTCCAGGACATCCTTGCGAGCGTACAGGCGGCTGGCGCGCTATCAGCGGCTGCCATCGGCTCCGACGGCAGCGCGCTCACCAGCGATGGGCGTTTTGTGACCTCTATCCCGCCTGAGGGTGGCTGGGCGAGTTACACCGCTCCCCACGCGATTTTCTCCGTATTGGTAAAAGGAAGCGCCGCATGGCGGCTGCAAGCCCTGATTGATGGCGAAGGCCTGGCTTTGCTGATCGAACTCGTGCTGGGCCTGGCGACTGCCGCCGGCTATCTCGCTCGCAACGGCCCGAGGCAGCGTCTGATCCGTCAGGTCCGTCGAGGTCTCGCACGCGGAGAATTCGCTGTCTTCTATCAGCCTATCGTCGACATGGCGACCGGACAATGGGTGGGCGCCGAGGCATTGGTGCGCTGGCAGCACCCCCGCTGGGGCCTGGTGATGCCGGGCCACTTCATCGGCGAGGTGGAGCGCAGCCCGTTGATCGCGGACTTGACGCAATTCGTCCTCCGGCGGGCGCTCAGCGAACTGGGTGCGATGGATTTGCCAGACGGGTTCAGCCTCACCGTCAATCTCGCGGCGTTCCATGCAGGCCTGCGCGGCTTTCCCAATGACCTGAGCGATATCCTCGCTGCCAGCCAGACCAGACTGCAGGTGGTTCTCGAAATCACCGAACGAGGCTTGCTCGCGGGCGTCGACGGCGTGACGCTGGCGCAAGGCTTTCTGTTCGCGAGGCCGGCTCCGGCCACGGAATTCGCACAAGGCTATACAGCGGCGTCGCATGGTGAGTGCAATCGGCCCGGAAGGGACAGCCGTCATGTCTCGCCGGATGGCGGGTCGTCACCCCATAGCGGCCGTTTGCATGCCAACATAACGCCGCAAAAATGACCTCAGCCCTGCGGGACTTTCATTTTGCGAGCCGTACGTTTTCGATTGGTATCCGAAGTATCCGTTGCTCTCGGAGCGCAACTTGCGCGCGGCTCGAACCATGTTGGAAGAAAGACGGGCTCGTTCACGCCCGGCGTTCCTGGTTGCGCGAGCAACAATTCCGCCGCGCGCTTGCCGAGCAGCGCCGAATCGCGCATGACGGTCGCGATAGGCGGCTGGTGGAAGCGGCCAAGCGGAACATCGTCGCAGCACACAAGAGACAGGTCTTTCCCAAGTTCCAAACCGCGACGATGCACCACGCGCAGCGCACCCTCGAGCAACTGATTGCCCCCAAGAATCACCGCGCTAGGCGGGACGGCGCCAGAAAGCATCTCCTCCAACGCCTGTTCCCCATGCTCTGGCGACAGGGTTCCGCGGTGAACCAGCAGATCACGCGCAATACCCAACCCGTCATAGGCGTCTTCTACGGCACGGACCCGTTCCCTTGTTGGCCGCACGTCGCGCCCCACAACAAGTCCTATCCGCCGATGTCCCGCCGCCAATAAATATCGGCCGGCATCGCCGACGCCACGGTAATGGTCCGACAGCACGTAATGCGCGGGAATGTCCGCGGGCAAGGTGCGATCGATCAGCACGATCGGCGTCTGGGTATGACGCAGCGCGGCGAGTGTGCCGGGATCGTCTTCGAGGGCAGGCAGGACGATCAGTCCATCGACCTGACGCTGCAACAGCAGTTCGATGCGCTCCGCGTCCACGCTCGGAATGCCGCCTGAATTGGTCAGAAGAACCGAAAAACCCGCCAGACTCAGCACGCTTTCCGCCCCGCTCACGATTGAGGCAATCAGTGGATTGGTAATGTCCGATCCGACGAAGCCGATAGAGCGTGTAGTACGGCGGCGCAGGCCTTGCGCGAGCGCGTTGGGTGCATAACCGAGCTGCCGCGCAGCATCGAGCACGCGCTTCGTCAACTGCGGGCTCGATCCGGGCTGTCCAGATAGCACGCGTGAAACGGATGCAATGCCGACGCCGGCAAGCTCTGCCACCGCCTTGATACCCGATCGTCCGCGCGTAGTGCCCGTCGTGTCCTTGCTCATCGTTTCCTCTTGGATCTTGACAGCTCAGTTTACATCATCTATCTTTGGGAAACGTTTCCGGAAACGTTTCCCAATTTGGGTAGCAGGGAAGAGACAGCGCGCTATCGGTGTTGATGGCTGCGAGAGAAGACGGGTTCGCGGTCCTTGTCAAAGGGGTGGATCATTGATGCGCAAGCGCGTGCGGCCCGTCCAATAAATAGAACAGAGGTGACCTTTGCAAAGTGCAGTCCATCAGACGTCCGAAGTCAGGCGCGCCATCCGAAACGCAATCTTGAGCGCGATAGTCGGCACCGCCATGGAGTGGTACGACTATTACCTCTACGCGACCGCCGCAGCGACGCTGTTCAATAAACTTTTCTTTCCGTCCTACGATCACCTCACAGGCACGTTGCTGGCCTATGCGAGCTTTGCGATCGGCTTCTTCGTCCGGCCCGCCGGCAGCCTGCTGTTCGGGCGGATGGGGGATCGCCTTGGTCGCAAGAAGGTGCTGATCATGACGCTGCTGCTGATGGGCGGCTCGACCACGCTAATGGGATTGTTGCCCACCTACGCCGTGATCGGCGCCTGGGCGCCGCTGTTGCTCTGTGTGCTGCGGGCGCTGCAGGGGCTGGGCTCTGGCGCCGAATATGCGGGCGCCGTGCTGATGGTGATCGAAAATGCGCCGCCCAAGCGGCGCGGGCTGTATGGCTCGATGCCGTATATCGGCGTCGCGCTCGGGTTGCTCATGTCGCTTGCGACGTTTCACCTTTCCTCGAGTCTTGCCAAGGGCGCATTCGAAGAGTGGGGCTGGCGTATTCCGTTCCTGTTGAGCGCCGTGGTGGTGGCCCTGGGTCTCATACTGCGCAGCTCGCTCAAAGAGACGCCCGTGTTCCTGCAGATGCAGAAGAAGAATGCGACCGTCAAAGCGCCCGTCACGGAAGTCTTCAAAACGTCGATGAGGCCCATGCTGTGCGCCTGGGGCGCGCGTCTGGGCGACAACTCGCTCGCCTACATTTACGAGTCGTTCGTGATTGTCTACTTCACGCAGCAACTGCACATGGCGCGCGACGTGATCGTGACAGCGCTCATGGTCAGTACGGCACTGCAGTTCGTCACCGTACCGTTGTTCGGCTGGGTGTCGGACAAGGTCGGCCGCAAACCTGTTTACATGGGCGGCGCACTGATCTCGGGTCTATCCATTTTTCCGTTCTTCAGCATGCTCCAAACCGGCGAGCTGGTCTGGATCTATGCGGGATTGTTCCTCGTCTCTTCCATCGCGAAGACGATGATGACCTCGGCGCAAAGTCCGTGGCTCGCCGAAATGTTCCCCTCGCGAGTGCGTTACACCGGCTTTTCGCTCGCACGCGAAGTGACCTCGCCTATCTCGGGCGGCATCGCGCCGATGATCGCAGTCGCATTGCTCGCGGCCGGGCATGGGTCGCCTCGGTATGTAGCCTGGTATGTAGTCGGACTCGGCGTGATCACTGCGTTCTCGGTCTTCATGGGACCCGAGACACGCGGCCGGCCTCTCGATGACGATCCTGCCAGCGTTAAAGATGCATCGACTCGCGCAGAAAGCATTCAGGCCACGCATTAGAACCATTTGTTTTATCAGTCAGGAGTATCAATGAAAATCACCAAGGTGGAACCGCTGCACGTCGGCCAGTTCATGTTTGTCCGGGTGGACACAGATGAAGGCATCACAGGATACGGTGAGGCCGGCGCCTGGGGACATATTGAAGCATCCGGCGCGGCAATCCGACGTTTCGGCGAATACCTTGTCGGTAAGAACGCGTTTGAGATCGAGCATCACTGGAACGTGATGCATCGCTTCAGCTACTTCCAGGGGCTCGCGATCAACGCGGCCATTTCGGCCATTGACATCGCCTTGTGGGACATCAAGGGCCGCGCGTTGAACACGCCGATCTACGAGTTGCTGGGTGGGCCGGTCCGCACAAAAGCGCGCATCTATGGGCATATTTACGAGAACAACATCGAAAAGATGCTCGTGGAATGCAAGGCGAAAATGGAAGCGGGTTTCACTGCATTCGGTCACCTGAACCCGTTCCTCGACGAAGGCAACGATCAGGTCTATTTCAAAACGCATATCAAGAAGATGCGCGATGCCATCGACAACGTGCATCGCATGCGCGAAGTCGTAGGCGATCGTGTGGATCTTCTGATCGAGTTGCATCGGCGGTTGACGCCGGCCGAGGCAATCGTGTTTGCACGCGGCATTGAAGATACGCATCCGATGTTTATCGAAGATCCGATTCGCCCCGAAGGTCCGGACGCAATGGCGCGCGTGGCCGAGAAGATCCATATCCCGATCGCTACGGGTGAGCGCTTCTCGACCATTTACGAATTTCAGGCATTGATGGCTCGCGGTGGCATGGAATACGCGCGCGTGGACCTGTGTCTGTGCGGCGGCATCACCGGCGCACGCAAGGTGGCCGCGATGGCTGAGGCACATCATGTCCAGGTGGTGCCGCACAATCCGTTGTCGCCAATTGGCCTCGCCGCCTGCCTTCAACTGGATGCAGCCATTCCGAACTTTGCAATTCAGGAATACGCGACCGGGTTCGAAGCGGGGATCTTCGAATCGCGCCCAGAGCATTTGGGAACGAACATTGTCGACAAGGTGCCGTTGCCCAAGGATGGTTTCGTCGATATTCCGACGGGACCGGGTCTCGGCATGGCGCTGTTGCCCGACGCTCAGCGTATTCGGCCACCGTTGTCCAAGCCTATCTCCATGCGGCCGCATTTCGACGGGTTCGTTGTCGATCAATAAGGCGAGATTTAATCCGACGGGGCGCGTTGATTGACGAACGGCGCCCCGCCGCGAGATCCCGGCGCGCGGCCAATGCAACAACAAGCAAGCGACACATTAGATGTCGCTGCTGGCGTTCGTCCGTTACCCTCACATAGCCGATGCAGCAACGTCCAATTCTTCTTTCAAAGCAGTGAAGAGTACGAATAGTTATTAAGTTTTCCCATAAGACGGCCGTTAATACACGAGCGGGAAAACTCACTAGGGGATAAGAAGATGGGTCGGCTGGGAATTGCGGGAAAACTATGGACTGCATTAGTCATCATGTGGCTCGGGCTGTTCGTGCTGGGCGGCTGGGCAGCGCTGCAAAGCCGCCGCTCGATGCTGGAAGAGCGACAGGTCGGTGTAAGAAACGTCGTTGAAAGCGCGCTCAGTGTTGTGCAGGTTTACGGTGCAAAGGTCACCGATCACTCCATGTCACTTGAACAGGCGCAAAGCGCGGCCCTAGCGGAACTGGCATCGATCAGATATGGAAAGGACGGTTATCTGTTCGTGTTTGATTCCCGCCCGGTCGTGCTGGCAATCGGTAATGCATCGGTCAAGTCGCTGATTGGCCAGAACGTTGGCGAGCGCGCCGATCCTACCGGCAAGAAGTATTACCTCGAGTTAGCCAAGGCCGCGGCCGCCGGCGGCGGTTACGTGGACTATTTCGGCGTAGCGCCCGATACGGGCGCGCGCGTTCCAAAAGTAAGCTATGCAGGCGCTTATCAGCCGTGGGGCTGGTACGTTGGATCAGGGGTCTTTCTAACGGATATCGACGCTGCGTTCAGGGCAGATCTGCTCGGTTATCTTTTGATCCTCGCGTGCGTGGGCGGGGTTGTTACCACGGTGATGCTGGTGATCATTCGCAACATCAAGCGTAGCCTTGGCGGCGAACCGGCTTATGCAGCAGGAATTGTCGAGCAGATCGCCGCGGGCGATCTGTCGGTTCACGTGGGCGGTTCGCTGATTCACGACGATAGTCTGCTCGCGGGTATGAATCGAATGCAGCAGAGCCTCGCCACGGCAGTGGGATTGGTGCGGCAGAGCGCGAATGCAATCGATGTCGCTTCGCGTGAGCTGGCAACCGGCAATAACAATCTATCTGCACGTACTGAAGAACAGGCGGCCTCGCTGGAGGAAACCGCATCCAGCATGGAACAACTGACTGCCACGGTGAGACAGAATGCGGAGCACGCGCATGAGGCAAGCAAGCTGGCGCAGAATGCCTCCGAACTCACGGACCGCAGTAGCACCTTTGTGGCCGACCTCGTCGCGAGCATGCATACAATCGGCGAGCAATCGAAGCATGTCGGCGACATTGTCGGCACAATCGAAAGCATCGCGTTCCAGACCAACATTCTGGCTTTGAATGCGGCGGTGGAGGCGGCCCGTGCGGGTGAGCAAGGGCGCGGCTTCGCGGTGGTGGCAAGTGAAGTACGGATGCTCGCTCAGCGCTGCGCAGCCGCTGCCAAAGAGACGCGCACCATCATCGACGCGTCCGCGGGCACGGCTTTGAGCGGCTCGAGCACGGCAGACCGTGCGGGACACTCCATGGCTGAAGTGGTTGACGCAATCCGGCGTGTGACCGCTGTGATCACTGAAATATCGGCCGCATCCAGCGAACAGAGCGCGGGCATTGAGCAGGTGCGCCTCGCGATCGATCAGATGGACGAGGTCACGCAGCAAAACGCCGCACTGGTGGAGCAGGCGACCGCGGCGACCAATTCATTGGCGGATCAGACCGGACAACTACAGGCCGCGGTGTCGGTGTTCAAGGTCGTCAACGCGTGACACGAGTCCGTTCCATTGCAGGACTATTTGGTTAGCCCGTTACGGGTGAGCATGGATATATCGGGAATGACCCGATGGCCGATGATGCCCAGGTAACCGTTGCGTTGCTCCGAAGCAAGCAACGGCCTCGATGCAGGGTGACCCGTCACGCCTGGCCCTGAGCTCACCCCGCATAACGCCGCCAGAACTAAAAGAGCCCAGCGTGCTGGCAGCGAAGCATCGCTCGTCACTACGCCTCACGGCGGCATCGCGATGCACCGATCTGAACCGCCAATCCCTGTCCGCACAGCGCCCGCGGGCAATTCGTCAGACTCATTCCCCCATTCTGTTACGCTGACACGCGGATTACGATAAGCGTCAGATAGCCGACTAATAGAAAGCAATCGTTTTCAATTGGGTAAGCTATAAGGAGACTAATTGTCGTCAGATTGTATGGTTAACACCGATTTATACGTAAACGAACAAAAAGGAACATCGAATCCGTTGTTTTGATTTCCTTTTAGAAAAAAGGGCGCGCTTCTCCGTTGGCTCAAAAACACAGAAGAGCGACCGGAAACACTAACACCGTACCCATCAGCATCACCGCCCAATTGCAGCGCCAGGGCCCTGCAGCACCGAAAACGCACTAGAACGAAGGAGAGCGATTTGGTCTTGGAACTGGAGCGGGTGACAGTCGTTTCGGGCGCTCAGACGCATCTGTACGGCGTCGATCTGCGGCTCGTCCCCGGCGCGATCAACGTGCTGCTTGGGCCGACGCAAGCCGGCAAGACCACCCTGATGCGCGTGATGGCCGGCCTCGACCGCCCGGCGTCGGGCCGCGTGCTTGCCAACGGCAACGACGTGACCGGCGTCAGCGTCAGGCAGCGCAACCTCGCGATGGTCTATCAGCAGTTCATCAACTATCCGGCGATGACGGTGTTCGACAACATCGCGTCACCGCTGAAGCTGCAAAAAACGCCCGCCGACGAAGTCAAAAAGCGCGTGCACGAAGTTGCCGCCAAACTCCATATCGATCATCTGTTGCACCGGCGTCCGGCCGAACTGTCCGGCGGCCAGCAGCAACGTTGCGCGCTGGCGCGGGCGCTGGTCAAGCGCTCGTCGCTGGTGCTGCTCGACGAACCGCTAGTCAATCTCGACTACAAGCTGCGCGAAGAATTGCGCGTCGAACTGTCGTCGCTGTTCGCGGACGGCAAGACCACCGTCGTCTACGCCACGACCGAACCGCTCGAAGCACTGCTGCTCGGCGGCTACACGGCGATCGTCGACAAGGGGCGTGTGCTGCAACATGGCCCGACGCTCGACGTCTACAACGCGCCCGCCAATGTCGACGTCGCAGCCGTGTTCAACGATCCGCCGATGAACATGCTCGCCAGCGAACTCACCGCGAACGGCACCGCGCGCCTGCCGATCGGCATCGACGTGCCGCTCGAACGGACGAGCGCGCGCGCTGTCGGCGGCAACGAGACGTTCCGCATCGGCATCCGTCCAGGCCATCTCCGGCTCGCGCCACGCACCCCGCGCTCCGTTGCGGTGCCGTGCCGGCTCGAACTGGCCGAATTGAGCGGCTCCGAAACCTACCTGCATCTGCACACGCGGCAAGGCGGCGTCGATCTGGTCGCGCAACTGCAAGGCGTGCATCAGATCGATCTCGGCACGGAACTCGACGTGTACATCGATCCCGACGAACTGTTCGTGTTCGGTGCGGACACAACCTTGCTGTCCGGCCCGGAGGGCGCTCATGGCGCGCATTGAGTTTCAGAATCTCGCGCATGCGTATGCACCCAATCCCGCCACGCTCGACGATTACGCATTGCAACCCATGAGCATGGTCTGGGAAGACGGCGGCGCGTATGCGTTGCTCGGGCCGTCTGGTTGCGGCAAGTCCACGTTGCTCAACATCGTATCGGGCCTCGTGAGGCCGTCGGAAGGCAAGGTGCTGTTCGACGGGCATGACATCACCGAGATGAGTCCGCGCGAGCGCAACATCGCGCAAGTGTTCCAGTTCCCCGTGATCTACGACACGATGAGCGTGTTCGACAACCTCGCGTTTCCCCTGCGCAACCGGAAAATGACGGCGCGTGACGTGACACACCGCGTTCACGAAGTGGCGGAGATTCTCGACATGACACGTGAGTTGCCGCGCAAGGCGAACAATCTGTCGGCGGATGCGAAGCAGAAAATTTCACTTGGGCGCGGCCTCGTTCGCAAGGACGTCGCTGCGATCCTGTTCGATGAACCCTTGACCGTGATCGATCCGCATATGAAGTGGATCCTGCGCCGTCAATTGAAAAAGATTCATCAGCAATTGAAGCTGACGCTGATCTACGTGACGCACGATCAGGTCGAGGCGCTGACTTTCGCGGACGAAGTCGTTGTGATGACGAACGGCCGCGTGGTGCAGAAGGGCGGTCCGGACGCACTGTTTTTGCGGCCCGATCACGCGTTTGTCGGCTATTTCATCGGCAGTCCGGGGATGAATCTCTGTCCGGTCGATCTGGACGCCGACGGCATCAGGATCGGCACCCAGCATCTGCAACTCGACTCGCATACGCTCGATACGCTGAAGCACGCAAACGGCACGCTGACGCTCGGCGTTCGCCCGGAGTTCGTGCGTGTTGTGAGCGACGGCGAACCCGGCGCGGTGAAAGCCCATCTGCTGCGCGTGCAGCAACTCGGCAACTACCAGCTGGTCACCGCGCAATGCGACGGCCACGTCTTCACGGCCAAGGTCGAACCGCATCTGCGTGTCGGCGAAGGCGCCGTCTGGTTGAAGCTCGCCGCGGCGGAAACCGTGTTCTTCAGCAACGACGAAAGGATCGCGCAATGAACAAGCCCGTCAACCAGAAGGCTTGGCTGCTGGTCGTGCCGGTGTTCATCTGCGTTGCGTTTTCCGCCATTTTGCCGCTGATGACGGTGGTCAATTATTCGGTGCAGGACATCATCAGCCCAACGCAACATGTGTTCGTCGGCACCGAGTGGTTCCGCGCCATCATCAACGACGACGATCTGCGCGGCGCGCTCGGGCGGCAAATTGTCTTCTCCGCCTGCGTGCTGCTGTTCGAAATTCCACTCGGTGTTGGCCTTGCGCTGGCGATGCCCGCGTCCGGCTGGCGTGCGTCGGCGTCGCTCGTCGTGCTCGCCATGCCGCTACTGATTCCGTGGAACGTGGTCGGTACGATCTGGCAAATTTTTGGGCGGCCGGATATTGGCCTGCTCGGTTATGCACTCAATCACGCGGGCATTGAATACAACTACACGGCCAGTCCCAGCGCTGCATGGATCACGGTACTCGTGATGGACATCTGGCATTGGACGCCGCTCGTCGCGCTGCTCTGCTATGCCGGCTTGCGCGCGATTCCCGACGCGTTCTATCAGGCCGCCGAAATCGACGGCGCCAGCCGCTTTGCGGTGTTCCGATATATCGAACTACCGAAGATGCGCGGCGTGTTGATGATCGCCGTGCTGCTGCGCTTCATGGACAGCTTCATGATCTATACCGAGCCGTTCGTGCTGACGGGTGGCGGCCCGGGCGATTCGACCACGTTCCTGTCGCAGTACCTGACGCAAAAAGCAGTGGGCCAGTTCGACCTCGGTCCGGCGGCGGCGTTTTCGCTGATCTACTTTTTGATCATCCTGTTGCTGTGCTTCATCCTGTACAACTGGATGGAGCGTGTGGGCAAAGGAGACGACCATGCGCAATAACCGCTGGATGCGCGTTGTCGTGCTGACGCTGTACATCCTGTTCGCGCTGATCCCGCTCTACTGGATGCTGTCGATCTCGCTGCGCACGAACGAAGAGACGATGTCGGCGTTCGCGATCTGGCCGCATCACGTGACCTTCGACAATTACAAGGTCATCTTCACCGACCCGTCCTGGTACTGGGGCTACATCAACTCGATCATCTATGTGCTGATGAACACGGTGATGTCGGTGCTGGTGGCGCTGCCGGCCGCGTATGCGTTCTCGCGCTATCGTTTTCTCGGTGACAAGCATATGTTCTTCTGGCTGCTCACCAACCGGATGACGCCGCCTGCCGTGTTCCTGCTGCCGTTCTTTCAACTGTATTCGAGCGTCGGTCTGATGGACACGTATATCGCGGTCGCGCTTGCGCACATGCTGTTCAATGTGCCGCTCGCGGTGTGGATTCTCGAAGGCTTCATGTCGGGCGTGCCGCGCGAAATCGATGAAACCGCCTACATCGACGGCTATACGTTCCCCGCGTTCTTCGCGAAGATTTTCCTGCCGCTGATCAAGTCGGGCGTTGGCGTGACCGCGTTCTTCTGCTTCATGTTCAGCTGGGTCGAACTGCTGCTCGCGCGCACGCTCACCACCGTCAACGCCAAGCCGATTGCCGCCGTGATGACGCGCACGGTATCGGCGGCGGGGATGGATTGGGGCGTGCTGTCCGCGGCAGGCGTGCTGACCATCGTGCCGGGCGCGCTCGTCATTTACTTCGTGAGGAATTACATCGCGAAGGGCTTTGCGATGGGGAGAGTCTGATGCTGACGTGGATGTACTGGACAGCCGAAGTCGCGATTTTTTTCGGCTGCATCGTGGTGATGCTGGCGGGCATGACCGTGTGGGAGATCCGCTCGCCAACCGTCGAACGCAAAGGCTTCCTGCCGATCGGAACCACGCGTGGAGACCGGCTCTTTATCGGGCTGCTGATTGCCGCGTACATCAATCTCGCGTGGATCGGCATCAGCGCGGAACACGCGAGCGCGTGGCCCGGTTTCGCGGCGTCGATGCTCGTGCTGCTGATTGTCATGTGGAAGGGATGAATAGCGTTGCGTCCTGAAGGTTTGCGTATCTGGACAGACCGGTTCCGTTGATACCCCGGGCGGACCTCGGCAGTTGCTCCAAGGGGTGCGGAGACACAGGAGAAAGCCATGCAACAGAGGAGACGAATCGTCACGCTCGCCGTGGCGTGCGCTATCGCGACAGGCTTGACGAGCCATGCCGCGATCGCCGGTACGCCCGAAGCGCAGAAGTGGGTCGACAGCGAGTTTCAGCCGAGTACGCTGTCGAAACAGCAGCAGATGGACGAGATGAAGTGGTTCATCGAGACCGCTGCGACGCTGAAATCAGCGGGTGTCAAAGAGGTGCATGTGGTGTCCGAAACGCTCGACACGCATATGTACGAATCGAAAACGCTGGCTAAGGCATTCACCGAAATCACGGGCATTTCAGTCAAGCACGACATCATCCAGGAAGGCGACGTCGTCGAAAAACTGCAGACTTCGATGCAATCCGGTCAGAGTATTTACGACGGCTGGATTTCGGATTCCGACCTGATCGGCACGCACTATCGCTATGGCGTGATCATGCCGCTATCCGACTATATGGCCGGCGAAGGCAAGAAATACACGAATCCCGGTCTCGACATCAAGGACTTTATCGGCACGAGCTTCACGACCGCGCCGGACAAGAAGCTCTATCAGTTGCCCGACCAGCAGTTCGCGAATCTTTACTGGTTCCGTGCCGACTGGTTCGCGCGCAAGGACCTGCAGGACAAGTTCAAGGCGAAGTACGGCTACGATCTCGGCGTGCCGGTGAACTGGTCCGCGTATGAGGACATTGCCGAATTCTTCACGAACGACGTCAAGAATATCGACGGCGAGAAAGTCTATGGCCATATGGATTACGGCAAGAAAGATCCGTCGCTCGGCTGGCGGTTTACCGATGCATGGCTCTCGATGGCGGGTGAAGCCGACAAGGGCATCCCGAACGGCATGCCGGTCGACGAATGGGGTATCCGCGTCACGCCGGACGGCTGTCATGCGGTGGGCGCGTCGGTGTCCCGCGGCGGCGGGACGAACAGTCCGGCCGCGGTTTTCGCGACCACCAAGTACATCGACTGGCTGAAGAAATATGCGCCGCCCGAAGCCTCGGGGATGACCTTCAACGAAGCGGGACCGGTGCCGGCGCAAGGCAAGATCGCCCAGCAGATCTTCTGGTACAGCGCGTTCACCGCCTCGATGCTGAAACCCGGCAACGTGACCAACGCGGACGGCACGCCAAAGTGGCGGATGGCGCCGTCGCCGCACGGGCCATATTGGAAGGACGGCATGCAGAACGGCTATCAGGACGTCGGTTCATGGACTTTTTTCAAGTCGACGCCGCCGAATCAGCGCGCCGCCGCGTGGCTCTACGCGCAGTTCGTTACGTCCAAAACCGTTTCGTTGAAGAAATCGATTACGGGTCTCACGTTCATTCGCGATTCTGATATTCATAGCGATTACTTCACGAAGAACGCGGACAAATATGGTGGCCTGATCGAGTTCTATCGAAGCCCTGCACGCGTTGCGTGGACGCCGACCGGTAACAACGTGCCTGATTATCCGAAGATGGCGCAACTCTGGTGGAAGAACGTCGCGACGGCCGTCGCCGGCGAAAAGCCGCCGCAAGCCGCAATGGACAACCTGGCGAAGGAAATGGACCAGGTGCTGGCCCGTTTGCAGCGCGCGGGAATGAAGGTTTGCGCGCCGGAGTTGAATGCGGAAAGCGACCCGGCGAAGTGGTTGTCGGATCAGCACGCGCCGTGGAAGAAGCTTGCGAATGAGAAACCGAAAGGGGAGACGGTTAAGTATGAGCAACTGCTGACTGCGTGGAAGGAGGGGAAGGTGCGGTAGGGGAGTCGATGCGGTTGTGACCCGTTGGGTGACCGCGCCGCCGATCAGCGTGATTGGTTTCGGCGGCGTGGTCGTCACGCCTGGATGGAGTCAGCTTCGGCTGACTCTTTTTTATGGCTGTTTGCCAGGACGATTGTGTTGCCTCTACTCGCCTTATCCGATTGGCCAAATCGAACCTTTGGCCTACAACGTTGGACGCAATGTGGGCGGTCTCCCTTATAATTACCAAGTCGTCGGGAAACACTCTTCGACCAGGTTTAGCAGCCTGTTGCTTGAAACCGCACTCCCGCTCAGGCGGGACGTGCGTCTACCTCTGCACGTCAATATTTCAATGGGCGGGCCGTGGTGGGGAGCCGCAAGGCTCGCCGGTTTGTTTCAAGCCCGGTCTGCTAACCTGCTACGTGCCCGCTCGCCCCCTTTGCAAGCGAGTGTCGGGCGATCCAAGAAGTAACAGGGAGATCGCACCATGAGCAAATCCATCAAAAATCAACCCGACTCACGTCCGCCTGTCGACGCACTCCAGTACGAGAAGCTTGCGCTGTCGGCATTCCGTTTATCCGACCGGCACCTGGATCAACTGGATACTTGGATCACACTTGCGTCCTCGATATGTAGGAATCCTTCTATCACGATCGATGAAAGACGGCGTCGTCAGACGCTTCTTGAATTGCTGGTGGATACGATGGAGCAGTATCAGCAGGAACTCGAATGCGACCGCGAGTTGTACCAGGTGATCGCGCTTGATGCGAAGGGCGTGGCGCAAGGCCGCATCACGGCGCGGCAGGCGGCGAACCTGCTGGCTGAGGCGGCGCGGAGAGCGAAAGAACCGGTAGCCGACGCGAATGCGCTTGAGCGCAAAAGCCCGTCATCGGAAATCGCCGGAGCGCTAAAAGCCGACGCCGTCCAGTGATCGGTTGTCGCGGCACACCAGGCACTGTACTTCGTCATGGAAAACACCCCAACGGTTGGATCGGTGTTCGACTTTTGGGGTGCAGTTCAAAGCGTTGAGATTGCGGCAAGTGCCCAAGCGAAGCGCGGTAGCCTTCTACCACAAATATGTCGTATCGGGCGGCCACTACGCCGACTAATATGGATAGTCAAAGTGCATTCCCGCGTCCCGGAGCATCATGCCGCGACCACGGCCGACAGCGCCGAGCACTACTGGCTGGGCGCCACGTATCAGGTCACGCCGCGGTGGACCCCGACGGCGGCGGCCTTTCATATCCGTATAAGCGAACCCGCCAGAGACGCATCACACAACGCATGCCAGCCATGCCTTGCCATATGCACTGGGAACGACCTATAACCCTAGACGCGCGCACGCTCCTCCAAAGGACCGCCGCCCATATGAACAACAGCAGGAACGGTACGTGCACAGTGTTCGCGCCGCCGCATGATTCGTTCTCGTCGACGAGCCCACAAACCGGCGGATCGCAAGCCGGCGTACACACGGCATGACGCACACGTTCTGCTATCCTTTTCACCGTGCTCCGGCGTATAGCGCATGAATTCGGCGTCGGTCCCACTGGCAGGCGGTATCCACTCAAGAGGGTTGAGATCATCATGACCAGTCAGTCGAATTCGCGTGGCGTCATCGGCATCATCACATTCCTCTTTACGCTGCTGAGCGCGCTCTATCTGCTGATCGGCGGCGCATGGCTGCTCGCGGTCGGCGGTTCGGCGTATTACGTCGTCACAGGCATCGTGCTGTTGGGCGTGGCCTGGCTGCTCTGGCGGCGCAGTCCTGCCGCGCTTCTGCTTTACGCTGTTGTGCTTATCGGCACGGCGATCTGGGCGCTCATGGAGTCGGGTCCCGACTTCTGGGCCCTCGCGCCGCGCTCCGGGGTGCTTGTCATCTTCGGCGTGTGGTTGCTGCTGCTCATGAGCTGGCGGTTGGAAGGCGAGCGTAAGCTGGGTGTCGCCTCGCTCGTCATCGCGCTCGTCGCATGGGCCGGCGTGCTCGTGTACGCGAACTTCAACGATCCGCAGCAGGTCAACGGCACACTCAACGCTGCCGCGCCCGCAAGCGGCGGCACCAGCAACGCGATCGACCCCGCCGACTGGCCCGCCTATGGGCGCACTCAGGAGGGCACTCGCTACTCGCCATTGCAGCAGATCACGCCTGAGAACGCGAAGAATCTCCAGGTGGCCTGGACCTTCCGCACAGGCGACATGAAAGGGCCCAACGATCCCGTCGAGATTACCGACGAAGTCACGCCGATCAAGATCGGCGACCTGCTTTACCTGTGTTCGCCGCATCAGATCCTGTTCGCGCTCGACGCGAAGACGGGCGCGCTCAAGTGGAAGTTCGATCCGAAACTACAGGCGGATCCATCATTCCAGCACGTGACTTGCCGCGGCGTGTCGTACGTCGATCTGTCGGCCAGCACCACGACGGCCGCACCCGCGACTACGCCGGCGAGTGATGCGCCCGCAGCGGCCGCTGCGCCAGCAAGCGGTGCAGCCGCAATCGCCGCAGCTACAGACATCTCAGGCGCAACTGTCAGCGCCGCCCCTGACGCCGCAGCCGCAACTACCCCAGCCGCCGCCGCCTCAGGTCCCGCAACCCCAACCGCCTCGGCCACCGCAACCCCATCCGCCTGCACCCGCCGCATCTACCTCCCAGTCAACGACGGCCACCTCTACGCCCTCGACGCACTAACGGGCCAACGTTGCGCGGACTTCGGCAACAACGGCGACCTCGATCTTCAACACGCCCAACCGGTCACGACGGCGGGCATGTACGAGCCCACCTCACCGTCGATCGTCACCAGCAAGGTGATCGTCGTGGCGGGCTCGGTCGAGGACAACTTTTCGAACCGCGAGCCGTCGGGTGTCATCCGCGGCTTCGACGTGCGCACGGGCGAATTGCTCTGGGCGTTCGACCCAGGCGCGCAGGACCCGAATCACATTCCGGGCCCGGGCGAGCATTACACATGGAATTCGCCCAACTCGTGGGCTCCCGCCGCCTACGACGCGAAGCTCGACATTGTCTATCTCCCGATGGGTGTGACCACGCCAGACATCTGGGGCGGCCACCGCACGCCGGAACAGGAACGCTACGCCAGCGGGCTGCTCGCACTGCACGCTTCGACCGGCAAGCTCGCCTGGTTCTACCAGTCCGTGCACCACGATCTATGGGACATGGACCAGCCGTCGCAACCCACGGTTGCCGACATCACCGACAAGGATGGCAAGACGGTGCCGGTCGTGTATGCGCCGGCCAAGACCGGCAACCTGTTCGTGCTCGACCGCCGCACTGGCGAGCCGGTTGTGCCGGCGCCCGAAACGCCCGTGCCGCAGGGCGCCGCTCCCGGCGACCACGTCATGCCGACACAGCCGTTCTCGCAGCTCACGTATCGTCCATCGAAGAAGCTGACCGACGCCGACATGTGGGGCGCGACGATGTACGACCAGCTCGTATGCCGCGTGATGTTCCACAAGCTGCATTACGAAGGCACGTTCACGCCGCCGTCGCTGCAGGGCACACTCGTGTTCCCGGGCAACCTGGGCATGTTCGAGTGGGGCGGTATTGCCGTCGACACCGACCGCCAGATCGCCATCGCGAACCCGATCGCGTTGCCGTTCGTCTCGCGTCTGATTCCGCGCGGCCCGGGCAACCCGCTGGAGCCGGAGCCGGGTGCCAAAGGTAGCGGCACGGAGTCAGGCATCCAGCCGCAGTACGGCCTGCCGTTCGGCGTCACGATTAACGCGTTCCTCTCGCCGCTGGGCTTGCCGTGCAAGCAACCGGCATGGGGCTACATCTCCGCGATCGATCTCAAGACCAATGAGATTGTGTGGAAGAAGCGCATCGGCACCGTGCGCGACAGTTCGCCGATTCCGCTGCCGTTCAAGATGGGCATGCCGATGCTGGGCGGTCCGATCGTCACGGCGGGCGGGGTCGCGTTCATTGGCGCGACGGCGGACAACTACATCCGCGGCTTCAACGTGAACAATGGCGATCAGGTGTGGGAGGCGCGGCTACCCGCTGGCGGTCAGGCGACGCCAATGAGCTATTCGATCGACGGCCGTCAGTACGTCGTGATCGCGGCGGGCGGACATGGTTCGTTCGGCACAAAGCTCGGCGACTATGTGATCGCCTACGCACTGCCGCAGCAGTAAGCGGCATGCGTCGCTTAGCCGTCGCTTAGGTGTCGCTTAAGCTGCCTCGCGCAGAAAATGCGCGAGCGTTTCCTCGATCACTGACCGCGCGAGACCTTGGACGATGAACACGAGCCGTGTCGTGTGATCGTCGTCGGGCCATGCTTCGAGCCGCAACGGTTCATGCAGCAACTGCTGCACGCCATGGAACACAACCGGCCGCTGTTCGCCGATGAAATTGCCGATCCCCTTAACCCGCAGAATGCGTTCGCCGTGATAGCCGAGCAGGACCGTCAGTGCGGTTTCAAATGCCTGCATCGGCAATGCTTGCGAGTAAGTCAGGCAGAAGCTGTCGATGTCCGGATGGGCCGCGCGTGACGCCGTCGCGCCACGCATCAGCAACTTTCGCGGCGCGGGCTCCGCGCGCAACCAGGGCCGCAAGGCACGCGGTGTCAGGATGTCGAGCAGCTGTTGTGCGTCAATCTCGCCGTTACGCACCGCGATGCGCGGCGCAC
This sequence comes from Paraburkholderia fungorum, assembly GCF_046027605.1. Taxonomy (GTDB): domain Bacteria; phylum Pseudomonadota; class Gammaproteobacteria; order Burkholderiales; family Burkholderiaceae; genus Paraburkholderia; species Paraburkholderia fungorum_F. The sequence continues at coordinate 598,047 of NZ_JAQQEF010000001.1, read as the reverse complement.
CCGGATTCAACGCCTCAAGCGCAGTCTCGAGGTCGGCAAGCGCGGGCCCATCGACCAGTTCGGCCTTGGTCAGCAACAGCCGGTCCGCGACGGCCACCTGTTGACGCGATTCCTCATGTCGGGCAAGTTGCGCGGCGCCGTGTTTCGCATCCACGGTCGTCACGATGCCATCGAGTTGCAAACGGCCCTCAAGCGCCGGGTCACCCAGCAGCAACGAGATCACCGGTCCAGGTCGCGCAAGCCCCGTGGTTTCGATCAGAATCCGCTCGAAGGCGGGAATCTCGCCGCGCGCGCGGCGCTCCAGCAAATCGGCCACGGTCGCAGCCAATTCGTCGCGCACGCCGCAACACAGGCAGCCGTTTTCCAGCAACGCGACGGTCTCGTCGCGCGAGGTGCTGACGAACAGATGATCGAGACCGATCGCGCCCAGTTCGTTGATCACCACCGCACAACGGCCCAGCGCCGGTTGCGGCAACAGGCGATTCAGCAACGTGGTCTTGCCCGAACCGAGAAAGCCCGTCAGCAACGTGAGGGGAATCGCAGCGGCTTGCATGGTGGTGTGTCCTGACACTCAGATAACCTGCAGATCTTTGCCGACGATCACCTGTCCGTTGAAATGCTGGCGCGCACCGGCGGCCCACATCTCGTCGGTAATCGCGGGATCGCCGCCCGGCACGAAATGGCTCAGCACCAGCGTCTTGACACCGGCCGCCGCGGCGATCTTGCCGACCTGCTCCGTGGTGGTGTGGCTCTTCATGAGGTGATCGAGCAATGTGGGTGCGTTGTCGACGGTCTTCATGAGCTTTTCGAGCGCGGGCAGGTACATCACTTCGTGCACCAGGACGTCAGCGCCTTTCGCGAACTCGGCCAGCGCCGGGTAGTAGGTCGTGTCGCCGGAGAAGACGACGGTGCGGTCCCGGGTCTCGAAGCGGTACGCGAATGCCGGCTTGATCGTGTAGTGGTCCACCAGGGTCGAGGTGACGCGCACGCGGTCGTCTTCCATCACGAGGCGCGGGCCGTCGAATTCATGGATGTTGAACAGTGGCCGGAACGGCGGACGGCCTTCTTCGCGCATACGCACGTCGAGGTCGATCGCGTTCATGTCGACGAAGTCGTCGATCATCTTTGTCATGCGCGGCGGCCCATACAGGTTGACGGGCGTGCGCAGGCCGGTGGCCCAGGCGAGGAACACGAGGTTGCCGAGGTCGGCGTTGTGATCCGAATGATGGTGAGTCAGGAAAATGTCACGGATGTCCGGCAGCTTGATGCCCGCTTTGGTCAGCTGCAGCGCGACGCCGTTGCCGCAATCGACCACGTACGGCTGACCGTCGACCACCAGCACGTTCGCGGGTGCCGCGCGCAGCTCAGACGGCGTTGGGCCACCCTTGGTACCGAGCAGGATCAGCTGGGTGCCTTTTGTGGGGTGTCCGGTGACGGGTGCAGGGGCTGCGGTGGTGGCGGAGCCGGCTGGCGACTGCGCGTGGGCGTCCTGCATCCACGGCAGCGCCGCGGTGGTGCCTGCCGTCACGGCAATACGCATGAAATCACGACGGGAGCGTCCAAATGGCTGATCACTCATGGATCTGTGTCTCCTGATATTTTTGGTTGGGGTGTGTGCTCGCGCTTCCTGCGTAGCCACGCGCAAAAGCGTGGACTCAAAAACGCGGACTCAAAGGCGCGAACTCAAAAGCGAATGAATTTTAGCGATTTCATGGGCCGGCGGGTCGAACGGATTTTTCGATAGGCAGGGAGCGGATGGTCGCCCCCTGCCTACCCACGGACCGAACTATTCCTGAGATTTAACTGACCGGCCCTGCGGACTTACACGCCGGCCGCCTTCAGACGCAGCATCGTTCTCGGATGAACATTGAACCGGGTTGCCACCTCGGAGGCCGACTGGACGCGAAGTAATTCGAGTGCCTGCGACCGCTGCGTCGGCGAAAGCGCCCGGCGTCTGCCTAACTTACTGCCCCGCGCACGTGCCGCTGCCAGGCCCGCACGGGTTCGCTCGCTGATCAGGTTCCGTTCAAACTCGGCAAGCGCCGCCATCATGTGAAAGATCAGCACGCCGCCGGATGAACTCGTATTGATGGATTCATTTAGCGAGACAAACTCGACGCCTCGCCGCTCGAGGTGGGTGATGAGATCGACCAGTTTGCTTAAGGACCGCCCGAGTCGGTCCAGTCGCCACACGACGAGCGTGTCGCCTTCGCTTGCGGCGGACAGGGCGGCGTCCAGCCCGCGCCGGCAAAACTCCGTGCCTGATACCCCGTGATCAGTGAAGAACTCGTTGCACCCCGCCACGCGCAATGCGTCGAGCTGAAGTGCAAGGCTTTGTTCGTGCGTCGAAACGCGTGCATAACCGATTTTCATAGTGTGTTCCGGTAAAGGATGGCCTCTGCTAACTGGTGGGTGAAGGAGGCGGCATGTTGTGTAGTTCTCCCGGCAGCGCCGACACCATCCAGTTGACAAAAACGGTCCTTTTTGTCTCCCGGCAAATTCACTGGCTCGGGCCATGGCCTTGGGCCGCCCCGCCGTGATTATTTATTCATCTGATGATATTGGCAAAAAGGACCAATTTTGCCCCCCGGAGTTTTGGCAACGATCTGAAGGAATTGTAAAAATTTGTATGCAACGCACCGGGTGACCGTGCGCTTTTGCCCGTCCCCGGAGTCGAAATGTCAGCGATCCAAAGCGCGACCGCGGAAGCCCTGCGGCATACGGGGCTTGCCGGAATGCCTGGTTGCGGAGCAGTCATGCGAGCGTCCCCCGACTGGAAAGTAGTCCGCGAGGTTTACCGGGCTATCGCCGAAGACCGGCTGTTTTTCCAGCAGGAAGCGGTTTGCGCAGTCGACGACCCGACCGACATCCTCTATCGCGAGACGCTGGTGCGCATGAAGGTCGGCGACCGGATTCTGTTGCCTGGCAGCTTCATTCCGGCGGTGGAACGGCTTTCGCTGATGCGATCGTTCGATTGCTTCGTCGTGCGGTGCACCCTTGGAGCGATCAAGGCCACACCTGGCGCGACGCTTGGCTGTAACGTCTCGGCGCAAAGTGCCCGGGACGACCCCTGGTGGCAGCGGATCTTCGTTGAACTGGAAAACAATCCCGATGTTGCGGTCCGACTGGTCGTGGAAATCACGGAGTCCGCGGCTATCTCACCGATCGAGGGGCCCGCGTTTGTCCGGCGTTTGCGAGGCATGGGCGTCCGAGTCGCGGTCGATGACTTCGGCGCGGGTTTTTCCGCCAGCACGGCGAACGCGTGTGAGACCGACATCATCAAGATCGACCGTTCATTTCTCCGGCGTGTGCGGCAAGGCACCCTTCGCGTCGCCGAGCTCAACCGTCTGGTCGGGATAGCTCGAGGTTTGGCCCCACTCGTAGTGATCGAAGGTGTCGAAACGCCCGACGATATCCGGATCGCCCGGGATACCGGTGTCCGCTGGATTCAAGGCTATTACCTCAATGCTCCCGATGCACCGGCCCCACAACCGGCTGGCTTCTGACGTTGCCTTTTCTCAGGTCTCGGTCACGTCCTCGGACGTGACCGGAACCTTTGGCCGGTTCACGCCGGCCTTTTTTATACGTGAGATGCACTCCTCGCGACGCGTGAGAAGTCGTCCCGCAACTAGGGATCGTGATCGATATGAAACCTGGAACAAGGTATGTCGTCGCGGGTCTCCTTTGCTGTTTATGGGGGGTCTGCTACGCCGATAACGAAGTCAGTTTCTTCTTTGTGATCCCGCCACCGATGCGAGTTGGAGATTCAAGCATGGCGAAGCCGGCCGTCTTTCCCGGCGGCCCGTGTGCGCAAGCGGGTGCGTTCCTGCTGCCAGCACCATTTGGCGATGCGGGAATGAGGGAGTTTGCTCACGCTGACGGTACACGCGGCACTTGTGCATTCCACCTCGCGAGCCTGCACACGTCGAGCGCGGGTGTCGCGGTCATAAGCGAGGAACAGCATGACGCCGGAACAGGCCAGATGCAGTTGAATGGATCCCGAGAGAACGCATTGCCCGCTATTTCGGCCAAAGCAGATCCCCTGACGAATGAAGCGGCCCCTCAGACAGCGAAGTTAGTCGCCGCCACTCCGAAGCCGGCGGAGCCTCCCTCCGGAATGTTTGTACCGCGCCCATCGAATCGGGCTCCCGCAGTCAGCGGATCCCACGTGGTGGAGCGGCGCGCCTCGCCTGATCGCTATATCGTGCCCATGGCCGACTACCATTTGTTTCTAGTCATATCCGTCGTGGTTCTGGTACTCGCCCTGCTGGCGCTGCTCGGCGCCGCTGCGGCGTTTCTTTACCTCCGGTGGTTCAGCGAACGCGCGATTCTTGCTCGTGCGATAAGGCGCGGATTGCGACGCAACGAGTTCTCCCTGGAATATCAGCCGGTCTTTTACACGAGGACCCGGAAATGCATCGGTCTCGAGGTGGTGCTGCGGTGGAGAAACGTGGTTTATGGACTTCGGGGCGAGGCCTGGTACATGGACAAACTTGCCGATCGCCGCGCCACCACGAAGATTGTCGCGTTTATTCTGTCGACTGCCGAGAGGGAATTGGGCATTCTCGCCAATGGTCGCAACCTGTATCTGATGGTCAACTTGTGGGCCTCGTGCCTCGGCAATGAAGACTGCCTTTCCCTGATCGTGGCCAAAGCGAAGTCCTTCACGTCCACCCGGTTGGTCTTCCAGATCAAAGCCGACGACCTGCCCGAGCGATTCAGCAGCATGGTGCGCTTGCGTCGTGACAAAGTGCGCGTTGCCCTCTCCGGGGTTCGGACGTCGGCGGCCATCGCTGCCTCGATGCTGCCCGCCGGCTTTGAATTCATCAAGGTAGATCGGGACGTCATGGGGCTGGAGGATTCAGATCGTCTCCAGACGCTGCAGGCAATTGCCGCCATGGGACGACAGCTTGACGTCGCGGTTATCGCGGACGGCATCGAAGGAGTCGCTCAGAACCACGCCGTGGGGCGCGCCCAAATCGAGTTGGCGCAAGGTTTTTTCCTCGGCAAGGCGATTTCGGTCGTTCAGCTTCCGATGCTTTTCGAGAAGCTGGACTGGTGGCAAGGCGTCCACGTTCCACCCCCCAGCGTAATCAGTCTCTCTCGATGACGAATACGGCGTCTTCGCGAATGCGGGTGCCATCAACTTCGGGCTCGCGATACTCACGCCCCGGGTCGGCGGCTCGCTTGCCGTCGCCGCAGCCCGGACAGCGTGACATCGTCAGAAGCTATGACGAAGCGCGGCGCGGACGAGCACCTGACGGGACGTCGATGACAGGTCCTGTGCACCCGGCACGTAGGCGCGATCCAGCGATGAACCGGTCTGATCGCCGGCTATCAGCTGATACACGCCTTGCAGATAGACATCCGTTCGCTTCGACAGGTTGTAGTCGGCCATCAGCCCAATAGTGTGAATGCCTGGCTTCGCGCGGCCTGTCGTCGCGTCGAAGTGTTCGATCGTGTAAACGTACTCTCCACCAACAAAGAACGCCGGCGTGAATTGATACTTGCCGTTGAGTTCGAAGTTCTGGAATTTAAGCGACGTCAGCGTGCCGCCGACTAGCACCCCGGCGACGGGCTGGATCGTTTCCGCGCCGCTCAGGTACGCGACGTTCGCAGTCGGCTGGTCGATGCTGGTATTGGTGTAGGCAAAGCCGATCGTGGCCGCCCCCGCCGTATAGTTGACCCCGGCACCGAATATCCGCAGCTTCGACGAAACGAAATTTCCATCGGCGCCGAGTGACCCGCCTGCACCGGCGATGGCGCCGCCAGACGTCGTACCCGGATTGTCCGCGTTAAGGTAAGACGCGGCAAAAAGCCAGTCGCCGATCGTATATTGGGCGCCCACGCTTATCTGCCGATTGTTGGCGAAGCCGGTGTCGTTGCTGAAGCTATAGGTTCCGCCGAACGCGAAACCGCCAAAGCTGGGGCTCGCGTATTTGATCGTATTGTTCAGGCGAAATGTATTATCGGTGTTGTCGTTGTCGTAGGGATGCGAAAACATATAGCCGCCCCAGTTTCCGTTAGCGGTGGTCAGTGCCAGATAATCGACGACAGCATCGTATTGGCGACCGAGCGTGACCGTCCCGAAGCGCTCGCTGGACAAGCCGACGAACGCCTGACGCCCGAACTCGCGGCCCCCTTGTGCAAGCGCTCCATTATTGACATTGAAGCCGTTCTCCAACTGGAATACCGCGCTCAAGCCGCCGCCGAGATCTTCGGTTCCCTTCACGCCCCACCGGCTCCCTTGCGCATATCCGCTCGTCATCTCGACGACGTGGTGACCGCCCGCGTTGTTCGTGAAGTCGACACCTTCATCGATCAGACCGTACAGCGTCACACTGCTCTGGGCGAATGCGGGGAGGGCGACGCCGCACATCACGGCAGCCGAAAAGATTTTCTTCATGGGTTTTCCAGTTTTTATAAGTGATGCGAAATAATGTTATGAAAAGATGAAGTGCCTGATTTTTCATTGCGAGACTCATACCGCCCGCCTCCCCTGGCGCGCCTCCCTACTTCAAATTGCCCGACAGGAACTGCGCGAGGCGCGTGCTCGTCGGCCGCACAAGTACCTGTGCCGGATGGCCTTCTTCTTCGACCTTGCCCTGATGGAGGAACATCACGCGATTCGAGACTTCCCGTGCGAAACCCATCTCATGCGTAACGACCACCATCGTGCGACCCTCTTCGGCGAGCACCTTCATCACGCGTAGCACCTCGCCGACCAGTTCCGGGTCGAGCGCCGAGGTGGGCTCGTCGAAGAGCAACACATCGGGCTCCATGGCCAGCGCCCGCGCAATCGCGACGCGTTGTTGCTGACCGCCCGAAAGATGGGCCGGATAGCTTGCGTGCGTCCGGACATCCAACCCCACCTTGTCGAGGTAGTGACGCGCCCGCTCGCGCGCCTCGATGCGATTCACGCCGAGCACGCTGGACGGCGCTTCTGCGACGTTTTCGAGCACCGTCATGTGGGCCCAGAGATTGAAGTGCTGGAAGACCATCGCGAGCCGGGTGCGCATGGTGCGCAGCTGTCTCTCGCTCGCCACGCGTAAAGCGCCAGAAGCATCCGCGACGGTATGCAAATACTCTCCGTCCACCGCGATCGAGCCGGACGTTGGCCGTTCAAGGAAATTGATGCATCGTAGAAAGGTGCTCTTGCCCGAGCCGCTCGATCCGATGATGCTGATGACATCGCCCGCCCGCGCGTGCAGCGACACGCCCTTGAGTACTTCATGCTCGCCGAACCGCTTGTGCACGTTCTCGACGGCGAGCTTGTAAAGAATCGATGTGGCCATGCTTGCCTGTGTCAATGCTGGCGGCCAGCGGCCGCGGGTTTCAGAAAGGACAGCCCGCGCGCTTCCAGCTTGCGGAACGCCCAGACGAGCGTGAAAGCCATCGTGGCGTAAAGGCCGGCGGCGATACCGAATGCGGAGAACGAAGCGTACGTCGCCGAATTGACGTCACGGGTCACTTTCATCAGGTCCGGAATCGTTGCGGTGAAGGCGAGCGTCGTCGAGTGCAGCATGAGAATCACCTCGTTGCCGCACATCGGCAGGGCGCGGCGCAGCGCCGATGGCATCACGACGCGCCGGTACAGCGTCAAGCGTGACATGCCCATCGCTTGTGCCGCCTCCACTTCGCCATATGGCACTGCGCGGATCGCGCCCGCGAGAATCTCGGTCATGTACGCCCCCTCGTTCAGGGCGAAAGCGAGGAGGGTGCAATTCATTGCGCTGCGGAAGAAGTCGGCAAGCAGAGCATGCGTCTGGACGATCTGCAGCGCATAGAGCCCGCTATAGCACAGCAGCAGTTGCACATAGAGCGGCGTGCCCCTGAAGACATAGGTATAGAGCCCAATGCCGTACGACAGCCAACGGTTCGACGACGCGCGTGCAACGGAAAGCGGAAGCGCCAGCAAGAAGCCGGATGCGATCGACGCTGCGAGCAGCCATAGCGTCACGACGAGTCCGGTGTACTGATAGCCGTCCGTGAAAAGGTAGTTGCGCCAGTATTGCTGAACGATGTCGATCATGCCGTCGCTCTCCGCGTGCCCGCCGAAAAGCGCACTTCCAGCCACGCGAGCAGCACGTGCGAGGCAGTCGTCATACACAGGTAGACGCCGCCTGCGACAATCGTGAAGAAGAAAAAGCGTTGACTCGACCGGCCCGCATCCTGCGTTGCCTTCACGATATCGGAGAGACCGATGATGGACACGAGCGCCGTCGCCTTGACGATCACTTGCCAGTTGTTGCCGATGCCCGGCAACGCCAGGCGCATCATCTGCGGGAACAGGATGCGGCGAAATATCCGCCACCGGGACATGCCGAATGCCGCGCCCGCTTCCAGTTGACCGTGCGGCACGCCTAGAAACGCCCCGCGGAATGTCTCGGTGAAGTACGCGCCGTAAATAAAGCCGATCGTCAACACGCCTGCGGCAAACGGATCTATATCGATCTGGGCGACGCCGAGAGCGTCCGTCATTTCATTGAGTAGCATCTGGATGCTGAAAAAGAGCAACAGCATCAGCACGAGATCCGGCACGGACCGTATCAACGTTGTATAAGCCATGCCGATCGCGCGTGGCAGCAAGTGCTGGGAAAGCCTGGCCGAAGCGCCGGCGAGTCCCATAACGAACGCCAACCCCAGCGCTAACGCGGCGAGCTTTACCGTCGCCCATGCTCCATCGAGCAGGCTGGGCCCGAATCCTCCAAAATCCATCACGTCTCCTTTCATGTCGGACGTCGCCAGTACGCCTCGTTGGCGAAGTGAAAATGCCGCTTACTTTGCGCCGTAGATGTCGAAATCGAAGTACTTGCCGTTGATGCGCGCGTAGGTGCCATTCGCCAGGATCGCGGCGAGCGCCTCATTGAAGGCATTGCGCAACGCGACGTCCTGTTTGCGCATTCCGAGGCCGTCGCCCAGGCCGAAATATTTCGGGTCGCCGATCGAAGGACCTGCGAACGCGAAGTCCTTGCCTTCAGGCTTCTTCAGGAAACCGTCGCTTGCTTCGATGGATGCCTGAAACGCCGCATCGAGGCGCCCCGAAGTCAGATCCGCGTAGACCTGATCCTGGTTCTGGTATGCCACGACTTCCACTCCCGCCGGTTGCCACTTCGCCCGCGCATAGTCTTCCTGACTCGAACCCTGCTCGACGCCAACGCGCTTACCCTTCAGGGACGCCGCATCCGGCAGCAACGGCGAACCACGCCGTGCCACGAGGCGCGCAGGGGCGTTCGAAATCTTGCTGGAGAACGCGATCTGTTCCATGCGCTTCGGCGTAATCGTCATTGACGACGAAATCACGTCGAATTTGCGCGCAAGCAGACCCGGAATCATGCCGTCGAAGCTCGTCTCTACCCAAACGCACTTTGCATGCATCTGCGCGCAAAGCGCGTTCGCGATATCCACGCCAAAACCTGCGAGCTTGCCGTCCGCCGTCTTGTACTCGAGTGGTGGATAAGTCGGGTCGACTGCGAGCCGGATCTCCCTGCCGGCCCAGTCCGTTGCGTGCGCCATGCCCGACATGGCCGCGCAGGCGAGCGAAAACGCGATCGTCCACTTGTTCATTTGTCTATCTCCTTCCGTTGGATTGATGGTGCTGCCGGCACGTGTGCGCGTCACTGCAGAATCCGCTCGGCGAGCATGACCCAATAGTTGGCGCCGATCGCGAGGCAATCGTCGTTGAAATCGTATTCGGGGTGATGAAGCGAGCAGCCGCGGGCGCCGTCGCCGTTACCGATCGACAGATAACTGCCCGGACAACGCTCGAGCATGTACGCAAAATCTTCGCTGGCCATGAGCGGGTGCAAGTCGTCGATCAACGCGTCCGGGCCGCCCCAATCCAGCGCCACTTGACGGGCGAACTCGGTCTCCTCCGGATGATTGACCAGTACCGGGTAGTCACGGCGATAGTCGATCTCCGTGTGAGCACCATAGGCCGCTGCCTGACCTTGCACGATCTCGCGAATCCGTTTTTCGAGCAGCGCGCGCACTTCTGGCGAGAGTGCCCGCACGCTTAGCGACAGGTCCGCGTGCGACGGGATTACGTTGGAGGCGGTTCCCGCATGCATCGCTCCAACGGTGACGATGGCCGGATGCCGAGGATCGATGTTGCGCGCCACGATGCTCTGCAATGCCATGACGATCGACGCACAGACGACGACGGGGTCGATCGTATGCTGCGGCGACGCGCCATGCCCGCCGCGGCCGACGACGCGAATCCTCACTTCATCGGCCGACGCCATGAAGGGGCCGCTATGAAAGCCAAGGCGTCCGGTGGGGAAACCCGGCACGTTGTGCATCGCATACACGGCATCGCACGGGAAGCGCTCGAATAGTCCGTCTTCGATCATTTTGCGGGCGCCGCCTAACCCTTCTTCGGCGGGCTGGAAAATGAGGTTCAGCGTACCCCGCCATTGCGCTCGTTCCGCGAGGCATTTCGCGGCGGCCAGAAGCATCGCCGTATGACCGTCGTGCCCGCATGCGTGCATCACACCGTCGATACAGCTTGCATGCGGCAGTTGCGTTGCCTCCTCGATCGGCAGCGCGTCCATGTCGGCGCGCAAGCCTAGACTGAAGCCACGATCGCGCGTGAGCGTGCCGATCACACCCGTTTCACCCACGCCGCGCGTAACGCGATATCCCCATTCGGCGAGCAACGTCGCGACGAGTTCGCTCGTAGCATGTTCCTCAAAGCCGAGCTCTGGATGTGCATGCAGTCTGCGGCGTATCGCGATCATCTCGCTTTCGATCGCTGTGATCTGCGGTAACACACGTTCTCTCTTCATTACTTCCCTTGGCATGGAATCGTCGTTTGGCGTCCCAATCCGCTTTCGCGGGCCCGTGCCGGCGACGCATCGTGAAGCGGATCGTATGCAGCGAAAATACGTGGAACCAGCCAGCGGTTTGTTATGATGACAACCTCTCGTTGTCACCCCGTCCCCTGCCATGAAGTTGCATCAACTGGAAGCGCTCGTTGCGAGCGCCGACGCTGGCAGCATCCGCGCTGCGGCGCGAACTCTCGGGTTGTCGCAAGCAGCCGTCACGCGGGCCCTTCGCGAACTGGAGGCAAGCGAGCGCTTGCCCCTCCTGATTCGCGCGCCGGAGGGCATCGGTTTCACCGAACATGGCAGAGTCCTGCTTACGCATGCGAGGCTTGTGCTGAACCAGCTGGAGCATGCGCAAAGCGATCTCGAGCGGTTGCGTGGGCGCGTTGAAGGACGCCTCATGGTCGGCGTGACGCCATGGGTCACGCTAACTTTCCTCGCGGAAGCCGTCCTGCTGTTTCGCAAGCAGATGCCTGAAATTCGCCTTGAACTCTTTGAGGGACTGATGGCCGTCGCCCAACCGCTGCTGCGTGAGGGCAGCATGGATTTCGCGATTGGGCAGTTGCAACCGGCTGCCGGCGCTCAGGAATTCGCCTGCGAGCCCGTGCTTACCTATGAGTCGTCGGTCATGGTGCGCGCAGGTCATCGGCATGAACGAGCGCGGTCGATTCACGAGCTCCTCGAGAATGACTGGGTGCTGAACTTTCCACTCGATGGACAGGCTGGATTGGTCGACTATCTATTCGCACGACATGGCGCGCAGATCGACGAACGCCGTATTGTGCGTGCCCAGTCGGTGGCCATGTTGCAGACCATGGTCGAGCAGGCCGACATGTGCACCTGGAGCCCTACCATCCTGAGCCGTGTGCCGCCATTCGGCGGGCGGCTGCGCCCACTCGCGTTGCGCGAGGATTTCGAACCCCGACAACTCAGCATCGTCACGCGCCGCAACAGCACGCTGAGTAATGCGGCGGTGTGTTTCGTCGAATGTTTCCTGAAGGTGATCCGCCGGCATGCACGGTCTGCGAGGAAAGAGGATCTCGCGTTGTTCGAGACGCTGGCCCTGTTGATATAGGGATGCGAATCGCGATTACCTTTGCTGGATCGGGATCCTTACAACGAAGTTTCAGAGGTTGTGTACGGTAGCGCACATATAGGAATGCGCACTAAAAAATTCTGGGAGGACAATTGCTCAACCTCAAACAATAGATGGAGCGGACGGCCTTCCCTACACGCCAGGCGGTCCTGAACTCCCAACCCAGACGCGATGCAAAGACCATGAACGCAGCGGGCAATGCGGGACGACTCGAGGAGAAGCTCGGTTCGGTGGTCGACCTGCTGTACGACGCCGCGCTCGATGAACTCAGATGGCAAGGGTTCGCCACAGCCGTCGCCGACGCGTTTGCCTCTACCAGCGCGGTGCTCAAGACCTGCGGCGGCCCGCTTGGCCCCCAACTCGAAAGCGTGACCGATAACCTGCGGATATCTGCGCAGGAGCAATCGTGGGCCGACCACTGGCATCGCAACGACCTATGGGTCGAGCGTTCCGCGCAACTCGAACTGGGCCACGTGTTCACCAGCCAGAGCCTGATGCCGGATGCGCAGTTCGAGCGCACGGGCTTCTATCAGGACTGGACACGGCGACTCGACATCTATCACATGGTTGGCGTGCTGTTTCCCACTGGCCACGGTGAGACCGGCGTGCTGGGCGTGCACCGGGCACGTGCCGCCGGTCCCTATGGCGAGGCTGATCGCCGTGCGCTGGAGGCGCTATGCCCACATGTGCGCCGCGCGCTCACCCTGCGCGACCGGTTGGGTAAATCCGCGCTGGCACAGAGCGCCGCTCTGGCAGCGCTTGAGCGCATCGAGACCGGGGTCCTGGTGGTCGATGCGTGCTGCACGGTGCTCTATGCCAACCGGGCCGCCGAACGGGTGCTCCAATCGTCGGGCGAAATCCGCACTCAGGCGCAACGGCTGCGCATTGACGATTCCGGGGTGAACAACCGGCTGGCGCGGCTCGTCCGGGAGGCGGTAGAGACCGCTGCTGGCGAGATTCACCTGCCGGGCACGGCAATCGCAGTGGCGCGCCCGGGGCGGTTGCCGGTCACGCTGCTGGTTTCGCCGTGGCGTGCCACCTTGGCACCCGCCGATATCGCGCAACCTGCGGCGATGATTTTTATCCGTGATCCGGAGGCTTCGGGGTCGGCCACCGGCCAGACACTGCGCGAGCTGTTCGGACTGACACGTGCGGAAGCCGCGATTGCCGTGGCTATCGGCGAAGGCCAGTCGCTGGAGCACATTGCCACTGCGTTGGGCGTAGGCCTTGGCACCGTGCGTACGCATCTGAAAAAAGCGCTGGCCAAGACCGGTACCAGCCGGCAGGCCGCGCTCGCCGCTCTGGTGGCGCGCAGCGTGGCCGGCATTTCAACCCACCTTTAATTTCTATCCTATCTGGGAGACGACCGTGCGATGGCCCGGTCGTAAATTGAAATTGTCTTGCCCTCCAATGACTGAATTGTCCGGTGGTGCAGGTGCCACAAGCGAGCGTTGCAAGCGAGCGTCGAAACACCACAGTGAGGGGTGTCTGCGATGGACAGGCGAAAGAAGGTGTGTGTTTCGGCCGATACGCATCCGCGTGGCCATTCCATGAGGACGTCTGCAACGTGGCGCCATCTCCGTGTAGCGGCTTTATTCTGCGCGATCGCCGCGACGTGCATGCACGCCGATGCCGAGGCGCCGGTTAAGATTCCACTCACCCAGGATCAGATCGACAAGGGTGCGAAGGCTTACTACGACAACTGCGCAATCCACACGACCTATCTTCGAAATCTGCACGATTGCAATTGTCTGACCGAAGGCTACAAGCAGGCCGCGACCGCGAGACGCAGTACGCAGCTTTCAACCGAGGACCAATACCGGATCGGGCAGACCTGTCCTGCGCCTAAGGCGACGACGTATGCGTGGGTCTACAAGACCTGTGACGACTACATGCAGCATGTCCGGACGGATCACGCAGAGTTTTGCGGGTGCACCGCTGAGCGGTTTTCCAGCACGTTTCAGAGCCAGCCGAATTCGAATTTGCGCAAGGTCGAAGCCTTGAGAGCGGAATCGATGAAAGCGTGCGGGCTGGCTGATCGATCGCACAACCTGCATTGAATGGTGCGACGCGCGGTGCTGGGTGTCGCCGTCGCTTTTTCCCGCACCACGCTCGCCTACGTCTCCCCCCTCATAGCCGCAGAATCCACCCCCTCCCCATACATCGCCATTCCGCTTTCAGCCAGCACCTCAATCAGCGACCGACGCAACAGCTCAACAGGCCGCATAAGCCGCCCAGGAAGCGCCCCATGAATGAACCACACATCGATGCTTGCGCGAAAGTCCGAGGTCTCGACGATCCTCAATTCAGGGCGATGGACCGAACGTTCCAGCAGATCCGGCGTGACGAGTCCAATGCCGATGCCGCGCGCAACCAGCGAGAGCTGCAGCTCGGAGCCAAACGCCTCGACGGCCACATTGAAGGGAAGTCCCGCTGCCCCTAGCGCCAGTCTCAGCGCCGAGCGCATTCCACAGCCATCCTGATTGAGGATCCACTCTCGCTGGGACAGATCCGCGAGCGTCATCGGTTTATCGGGTAGGCCGAGCGAACGCGCAGCGACGATCACAGTCGGCAGGAACGCGAGCGGCGTAGCGTGCAACGTTTGAGGTGGCGAGAAGCTCGACGGCATCAGCACGATCGACGCGTCGAGCGACGCCCGCTCGACACTCTGCACGAGACCCGGCGACCAACCCGCCGTGACGCGCAGCGTCAGCCGCGGAAAAGCACTGCGCAGAAGATCGACGGGTTGTTCCAGCGCCACCTCCGCAAGAAACGGTGGCATGCCGATTCTCAACTCGCCGGCAGGCTCGCTCCCCGGCGACGCAACCGACAACAGATCGTCCACCGCGCGCAACACGGTGCGCGCGAGCGCATAGACCTCATTGCCCGCCGCGGTCGGCTTGAGCGGCTTGCTCTGGCGATCGAGCAGCTCGTTACCCAACGTGCTCTCAAGGTTTTGCACCCGACGTGTCAGCCCAGGCTGCGTGAGATGAAGCTTTTCGGCGGCGCGCACCATCGAACCGCTTTCGACGACGGCAACAAACGCCTCCAGATCGCGCGTATTCAAAGTGAACTCGCATAATCATTATCAACATATTTCAATTGTCGCATATTGAGCGGCTCGTTAGGATGGCTTTTTACATCCGTCCTGAGAGCACCGTTCGATGAACTCATCCGCCGAAAACCCCGCCAGCGTCGCGACGCAGGAGGCTGACAGCCCGCAGCAACTCACCCCGCTGCTAACCCTCTTTTTCGCCATGGCCGTTGGCGTGATTGTGATGAACCTGTTCGCCGCGCAGCCATTGACTGGTGCGATCGGCCGCAGTCTGCACCTTGCTCCCGAGTTGGCGGGTCTCGTTGCCATGCTTCCGCAACTCGGCTATGCGACCGGGCTCGTGCTCCTCGTGCCCTTGTGTGATTTGCTGGAGAACCGCCGCCTGATCGTTCGGACACTGGCGTGCTGCGCCGTCTTTCTCGCCGTCGCGATGTTCACCGATTCGCGATGGGCGTTTCTGCTCGCCCTATTCCTGGCCGGCGCGGCATCCAGCGTGATTCAGATGCTGGTGCCAATGGCGGCTTCGATGGCATCGGAAAGCCATCGCGGAAGAGCCGTCGGCAACGTGATGAGCGGTCTGATGTTCGGCATCCTGTTGTCGCGTCCGGCTGCGAGCGTGATCGCGGGGGCGATCGGCTGGCGTGCTTTCTACGGTCTTGCCGCGTTAATCGATGCATTACTCGCCGTGGTTCTTTACGTGAAGCTGCCCGCTCGCCTGCCGGTTGTCGCCACGCGCTATCCGGCGCTGCTGCGCTCGCTGTGGACCTTGCTGCGCACTGAGCCGGTATTGCAACGCAACGCTGCATCAGCTGCGTTGGTGATGGGTGCATTCAGCGCGTTCTGGACCGCCATCGGCTTACGGCTTGCACAGCCGCCGTTCAGCTTCGATATGAACGGCGTTGCGCTGTTCGCACTCGCCGGCGCGGCGGGTGCGATCGTTACGCCGCTTGCGGGGCGCGCGGGCGACCGCGGGATGGGGCGCAAGGCACTGATTGCGGGCCATCTGATCATGCTCGTCGCCCTCGTGGCAATGGGCGTGGCAGGCGCCGGCTGGGGCGGCTTTTCAGCAAGTACCCATCCGACGCTGGCGGTTGCGTTGCTGGTCGCGGGCGCGGCCGCACTCGATGCCGGTGTGGTCACGGACCAGACGTTAGGCCGGCGCGCGATCAACCTGATGGATCCCGCCGCGCGCGGAAGGCTCAATGGACTGTTCGTCGGGGTGTTTTTTATCGGCGGTGCATTGGGTGCGATGTTTTCGGGGGCGGCGTGGTCGTTGGCCGGTTGGACCGGCGTCTGTGCGGTGGGCTTTGCGTTCACCGGCGTCGCGTTGGTTCTCATGCTGATTGGATTGGTTCGCGGCACATCGCACGCGGCACGCCGGCCTTCCCCAACGCGATAACGCATAGTTTTTGCTTAAGGACAGTGCTTGTCGGGAGCGCACCGCGCGATAAAGCCGCAACGTGGCCGCAGATCCCCAGTCGGTCCTCGAGGAGTCGCCATGCGTAGAATAAATGACACGGTACGCGCTGCAATTTTTGCCGTTGCAATCTCAGTGTTTTCAGGTTGCGGCGGGGGCGGAGGCGGAAGCTCCTCGAACAATGGCAGCACAGCCACACCGGCAGGCGGCATCAATCTGCAAATTGTCTCGTTCGGCGACAGCCTTTCAGACGTCGGCACCTATGCGCCGCTCGCGAGTGCGGTGGGCGGCGGACGCTTCACGACCAATCCCGGGCAAGTGTGGACTCAGGATGTCGCGCAATATTACGGCGATACGTTGAGCGCCGCGTTTACGATCGACATCACGCACAAACTCTCTGCGCAGAGCGGCCTCGGTTATGCGGAAGGGGGCGCCACAGTGGCGACGCCTGCAAACCAGTCCGCTTTTCTGACCGACGTGATCGGCGACGTCGAAATGCCCGTCAATCAGCAGATTTCAAGCTATCTGAGCGCTCACGGGAGCTTTAAATCCAATCAACTGGTGCTCGTGTGGGCCGGTGCGAACGACGTACTGCGCGCCGGGGCGCCGCCGGCCGCAACGCAGATCGTGCAGACGGCGGCCACCACGCTCGCTCAACTCGTTGGGCAGATCGTCCAGAACGGCGGTACGCATGTCGTAGTAGTCAATCTTCCGAACATCGGCCTTTCGCCGGACGGCCTCGCCTCGTCCGACGGCGGGGCAAACTTCACCCAGCTATCGGAGCTCTTCAATAGCACGCTGACTGCGGCTTTGCAGACCGATGGTCTGCAATCCAAGGTCATCCAGGTTGATGCGTATACGTGGTTGAACCAGATCATCGCGAACTTTCAGGCCAATGGCTTCGCGGTGTCGAATACGGGTCAGGCGTGCGACCCCAAGAAAACGCCCGATAACACGTCATTGCTATGCTCGCCTGCAACCTACGTGAGCGCTAATGCGGACCAGACGTACATGTTCGCCGACGATCTTCATCCGACGACGCACCTGCATACGCTGTTCGCCCGATTCGTGGAGCAGCAGATCGCCAAAAGTGGTCTGGGCCATTGAGTCCCGAGCAAGCCCAGCCTAGAACGTGCGTCCCTCGACCAGATGGGTCTTGACGTCGTTGAGCACATAATCGCCGACCACCCTCGCTTTGTGACTAAGCGGGTTGTGGCTGAAAATGGTGCGCAGGTTGCGCCAGTGCCGGTCGAAGTTGTATTTGCGCGAGGTAGCCGAAGCGCCGCCCGCATCGAACAGCCGCTCGCCCGCCTGCAACGCGAGCTTGCCCACAACAATCTGCGTGCGCGCCGTCGCGAGCGCACTCTCCAGCACCAGTTGGTCCGCTGCCGGGTCCGCATGGAGGATTGCATCGGACGAACGGCCGAGCGTGCGCGCGTTTTCGCGCACCAGCACGTCGATCGTGTGGCTCAGCGCGGAGAGTTCGCCCACCACCTGCTGGATGAAAGCGTCGTCACGCGCGCTCGGTGCCGCCGAATGCAATACCGGGCGGCCATGCGCTGTCACGTACGATCGCGCATCCACGACGATATTGCGCACGATACCGGCCGCCACCGCCACCAGATGGAGCTGACGATAGGCGCCGCCATGCCGGCCGATCAGAGACGGATAGCCCTTTTCCACCACTTCGTTCGGATCGACCTTCACGTCCTCGAACACCACGCTGCCGCTCGCCGTCATGCGCTGGCCCATGCCGTCCCAGTCGTCCAGCACGGTCAGTCCTTCGGACCGGACGGGAATGATCGCGGTCACGCCTTTGCCCTGCTCGTTCACGAGATTGGTTCGCACGAAGTCCGCATAGGCGGTGCCGGTCGTGTAGTACTTCTTGCCGGTAACGCGAAAGTGGTCGCCCTCTCGGCGCAGTACCGTCTCGATCTCGCCTGCGCGCGCCGTGCCCTGTTCGCCGGATGCGCCGCCATACAGCGCGCCTTCGACAATTCGGCTCACCTGGCGGTCATGGAAGGGCGTGCGTGGCGCGAGTCGCATCGATTCGACCACATCGAAATGCACGCGCAGTGCGTGGGCGACGTTCGACTCGGCGGCGGCCAGCGTCGTAATGACGTGGATCGCGTCTTCGAGCGAGCCGCCAAGTCCGCCGCGTTCGACGGGAAGGCGCAGCGCACCCAGGCCGGCGCGCCGGAACGCCTCGAAGGCCGGAAACGGCAGCTCCCGGCGTATCTCGCGTTGTGCGGCGTCGACGCCGATTTCGTCCGCCAATGCGGGCAGTGCGGCCAGCGCATCGCTCAGGCGCGTGGCGGCGTGTTCGTACAGGGCAGTGCTCATGCTGTGCTTTCCATTAAAAATTCAGGGCCGGCGGCGAAAGGCCGCGCCGGGATGGCGCTCGTCGAGTCCGCTGCCGCGCCCGCCCAGCTTCTCTCGCAAGGTGCCCGGCGCGTAGCGCGTCTTGTAACGGCCACGCGCCTGCAGTTCGGGGACGATCAGTTCCGCGAAGTCTTCGTAGGCTTCGGGGGTCACGGCATAGCTCAGATTGAAGCCGTCGATGTCGGTCTCGTCCATCCACGCTTCGAGCGCGTCGGCCACTTCGCCGGGTGCGCCGATGAAGACGGGCCCCCGGCCGCCGATGGCGTTGTGCAGTGCCAGTTCACGCACCGTCCAGACACGCTCCGGATCGAGGCGCGTAAAACCCTCCAGCGCGGAGGACGTGCCCGCGTCGAGCTGCATGTAACGGATCGGCTCGTCAGGGTCGTAGGTCGAGAAATCGATGCCGGTCCATCCCGAGAACATCGCGAGCGCGGCTTCGGGCGTCACGTAGCGGCGGTAGTCCTCGTACTTGTCGCGCGCCTCGCGGGTCGTGCGGCCGGTGATGATGGTGGCCATGGTGAAGAACTTGATGTCGCGTCCGTCGCGGCCGGCCTTCAGCGCTTCTGCACGCGTGCCGGCCACCACCGGCGTCAGTACTTTTTTGCTCGGTCCGCTCAGATAGATTCCCTCGGCGTGCCGGCCGGCAAAGCGCTGGCCGCGCGCCGACGAGCCCGCCTGAAACAGCACCGGCGTGCGTTGCGGCGAAGGCTCGGTCATGTGAATGCCCTGCACCTTGAAGTACTTGCCCTCGTGGTCCACGCGGTGCACCTTCGACGGATCGACGAACACACCGGTGGCCGCATCGCGCACCGGCGCGCCGTCTTCCCAGCTGCCTTCCCAGAGCTTGTAGACGACGTCCATGTATTCGTCCGCGATGTCGTAGCGTTCGTCGCGCGACGCGATCGCGTCCTTGCCCAGCACCTTGACGCTGCTCTGCGCGAAGCCGGTGACGATGTTCCAGCCGATGCGCCCGCGCGTCAGATGATCGAGCGTCGACATGCGGCGCGCGAACACATAGGGCGGCTCGTGATTGGCGTTGCTCGTCACGCACAGGCCGAGATCACGCGTGGCGTACGCCATCGCGGAAAGCGACATGACCGGATCCTGCTTGGGCACCTGCGCGCCATGACGCAAGGCGGTGTCGATGCTGCCGCCGTAGACGTCGTTGACACCGATGCTGTCCGCCATGAAGAGCGAATCGATCAGGCCACGCTCCAGCGTTTTCGCGAGATCCACCCAGTAGTCGAGTGTGTTGTAGTGCCGCGAGCGGTCGCGCGGATGCCGCCACATCCCCGGCGAATGATGCACCGGACTATGCAGCGCGAACGCGTTCACGCGGATTTCCTTCTTGGGATGCGCTGATTCGGATGTCATGAGTAAGACCTGAGCGGTGGCACGGTGAGGGACTGCAAGTCAGCTTCAGACATGGGTTGCGGTATCGATAGGCAGGCCCGGTTGAGCCGCGGGTGAGTGGGCGGCACGGTGCCGGGCTGCGGGATGCGGATGCGCAATGAGGGCGGCGCCTTCGCCATAGAGCTTCTCGCGCAACGTGCCTGGCCGGTATGCCGGCTTATAGATGCCGCGGCGGCGCAACTCCGGCACCACGAGGTCGACGAAATCCTCATGCGTGCCGGGCAGCAGCGCGTGGCTGAGATTGAAGCCGTCCACGTCCGTTTGCGCTTGCCACGTTTCGAGCGCGTCGGCCACTTCAGTCGGCGAGCCGATGAACACCGGCCCCTTGCCGCCGATGGCATTGAAGATCGCCAGCTCGCCGATCGTCCAGACGCGGTTCGGGTCGGCCGTGGTGAAGCCTTCGATGGTCGACTGCATGCCCTCGGTCTGAACATAGCGCAATGGATCGTCAGGGCTGTACTTCGACAGGTCGATGCCGCTCCAGCGCGAGAACAGCGCAAGCGCGCCTTCGAGGTTCACGTGCCGGCGGATGTCTTCCCACTTGGCGTGTGCCTCGGCCGAGGTCGGCGCGACGATCACCGTCGCCAGCGAGAAGAACAGCACCGAGGCCGGATCGCGCCCGAGCGCGGCGGCGCGGCTGCGGACGTCGGCCACGTCCTTTGCGATCACCTGCGCGCTCGGCGCGCTCAGGAACACGCATTCGGCGTGGCGCGCAGCGAACTCCTTGCCGCGCTTCGACGTGCCTGCCTGGTAGAGCAGTGGCGTGCGCTGCGGCGAAGGCTCGGCATAGTGCGTGCCTTGCATCGAGAAATACGGGCCTTCGTGGCGGATTTCGTGCACACGCCGCGGGTCGGCAAACGTCACCGTCTCACGGTCGCGCACCGCGGCGCCGGCCTCCCAACTTTCTTCCCACAGACGGTAGACGATCTCCATGTACTCGTCGGCGAGGTCGTAGCGTTCGTCGTGCGGGCGCGCGCCCTGATGACCGATCGCACGCGAGCCGCTTTCGCCGAAGCTCGTCACGATGTTCCAGCCGATCCGTCCGCGCGTCAGATGATCGAGTGTCGACATGCGCCGGGCGAACAGGAATGGCGCTTCGTAACTCACGCTGCTGGTGACCGCGAAGCCCAGATGCTCGGTGACCTGGGCCATCGCGGAGACGAGCAGCAGCGGATCGAGTCGCGGAAACTGCAACCCGAGGCGCACGCCGGTGGCGTTGGAGCCGCCGTAGACGTCGTATTGGCTGATGCCGTCGGCGAAGAACAGCGCGTCGTAGCCGCCGCGTTCCGCCGTGCGGGCAAGCTCGGTCCAGACGGACAGCGTGTTGTAGTCGAGCGAGCGGTCGCGCGGATGGGCCCACAGACCCGGCGAAAGATGCGTCGGCGCGAAGGCCAGAAACGCGTTGATGCGGATTTCTCTCGACATGGCAAAAGCCTCTAGGTCTCGATGGGTTGAACGGCTGATACGATCGGAAAATGGCACGTCACGCGGTGCGTCGTGGAGAGCGCGTGCTGGGGCGGCGCGTGCGTGCGGCATACGTCGCGGGCAGCCGGACAGCGCGTATGGAAGACACACCCGGCTGGCGGCGCCAAAGGCGAAGGCATTTCTCCGCCGATCGGCTGAACCTGAAGCGCGCCGGGCTCGGATGCGGCGATCAGCGCGTGCGTGTACGGATGCGCCGCGCGCTCGACGATGTCCTCGCGCGTGCCCTGTTCCATGAAGCGGCCAAGATAGAGCACGCCGATGTGGCTGCTCATGAACGCGACGACCGCCAGGTCGTGCGAGATCAGCAGATAGCTCAGACCGAGCGTGTCCTGCAGGTCTTTCAGGAGATTGAGCACCTGTGCCTGAATCGATACGTCGAGCGCGGAGACCGGTTCGTCGAGCACCAGAATCTCCGGCTCCAGCACGAGCGCGCGGGCGATGACGACACGCTGACGCTGTCCGCCGCTCAGCTCGCCGGGCCGGCGATGCTTGAAACTGGCAGGCAGGCCGACCTGCGCGAGCAGCGCGTCGAGGCGCTGCTCCAGCACATCGCGCGCGAACTTGCTGCGCTGAATGCGCAACGGTTCCAGCACGAGCTCGCTGACTTTCATCTGCGGGTCGAGCGAAGCGGACGGATCCTGAAGTACGGCTTGCACCGCGCGCTGGCGCCAACGGGTGTCCTCCGGGCGGGCATGCTTGCCGAACGGCCGGCCGTCGATGCGAACTTCGCCCCGGCTCGCGGTCTCGGCGCCCAGCACGATCTTCGCGAGCGTGGATTTACCGGAGCCCGATTCGCCGACCAGCCCGAACGTTGCGCCGCGCGGCACCACGAATGAGGCGTCGGTGACGGCGTGCAGATCGCGTGCTCGTGAAAAGACGCCGTTGCGCACGGCAAACGTTCGTCCCACGTTCGACACCTGAATGGCTGCTTCCGCTGATACGCGTCCACTCATGATGCGACCGCCACAGGACGAGATTCACCGTGAACCGGCGCCGGGACAGGGACAGGTTCCGGATGCCAGCAGGCGACACCGCGTCCGGGATGAAGCTCCCGCGCCGTCGGATAGCTCGTCAGGCAATCGGCCTGCGCGCGCGGGCAACGCGGCGCGTAACGGCATCCTCGTTCGATGCTGCCAGGCGACGGCGGCTGCCCTGCGATCACCGTGAGCCGCCGCTGCGTATCGCGCAGGCGCGGCACGGCGCCGAGCAAGCCCTTCGTATAGGGATGGCGCGGCTCTCTGAAGACCGCTTCGACGGGGCCGTTCTCCACGATGCGCCCGGCGTACATGACCGCGACGTCGTCGCAATAGCGGCGCACCAGATGCAGGTCATGCGTGACAAGTACGATCGCGGTTCCGCGCTCGGCTTGCACTTCGCGCAACAGGTCGAGGATCTGCAGACGCACGGTGATGTCGAGCGCGGTGGTCGGCTCGTCCGCGATCAGAAGCCCCGGGTTGCAGGCGAGATTCATCGCGATGGCCACGCGCTGGCGCATACCGCCGCTGAACTGATGCGGATAGCTCTTCAGCCGGCTCTCGGGCGCGGGAATCCGCACCCGCCGCAGCAGCTCGATTGCGCACGCCTCACGCTCGCTGCGGCTTTTGACGCCGTCGCGATAGCGGAACATCTCGGTGATCTGCCGGCCGATCGTCAGCAGCGGATTGAGCGAGCTCATCGGGTCCTGGAGAATCATGCCGATCTCGCGGCCGCGCAGCGCATTCAATTCAGCGGATGTCTTCTCTCGCAGGTCGGCGCCGTGGAGCAGAATGCGGCCTCCCGTGACGCGCACGCCGCGTGGCGGCAAGCCCAGTAGAGAGAGACACGTCACGCTTTTTCCGGAGCCGGATTCGCCGACGAGTCCCAAGGTGCGCCCTGCACGCACCGAAAAGCTCACGCCGTCGACGAGCCGCGTCGCGCCATCCGGCGAGTCCGCTTCCGCCACGAGATTGTCGACTGCGAGCACCGGCGCCTTTTCCGTCAAGCCGTTCATCGCCGTTCTCCTTGCGTGCGTTCGCCGCGCTGGAGCGATTCGCCAATCCGGTTGCCGCACAGCACGGTGGCGATGAGCACGAGCCCGGGCAGCGCGGACAGCCACCATGCGGTATCGAGGTAATTGCGGCCGTCGGCGATCATGCCGCCCCACGACGGATCGGGTGGCTGCACGCCGAGTCCGACGAAGCTCAAAGCCGCTTCCATGAAAATGACGAGACCGATGTCGAGCGTCAGCAGCACCACGAACGTGTTGCGTACGTTGGGCAGCAGGTGATGCAAGGCCACATGCAGCGGCGAGGCGCCAGCGAGCCTGGCAAGCAGAATGAAGTCACGCTCGCGCAGACTCAACGCTTCAGCACGGATGATGCGGGCGAAGCGCCCCCAGTTCGCGAGCGTCACGACGACGATGATGTTCGTCATGCTCGGCCCGCAGATGCCAACGATCAGCATGGCGAGGAACACGGGCGGCAGCGCGTATTGCGCATCGACGAGACGCATCAGCGTCGCATCGAAACGTCCGCCGATATACGCTGACAGCAGCCCTGCCAGCGCGCCGAAAAAGCCGGCCAGCAGCACGGCGCAAAAAGCGATCAGGAGCGAGATGCGGCCACCGTACAACGTACGTGTGAAGACGTCGCGGCCCATCTGGTCGGTGCCGAACCAGTGATGCAGGCCGGGTGACTGAAACGTCGACGAGAGATCGATCCCATTCGGATCGATGCGGGTAAGCCAGGGCGCCAACGCCGAGGCGCAGACAATCAGCACGAACACCGCGACGTAGGGCGCGACGTCCCGTCGCCGCCACGCTGCATTGGCGAACGCGCGCAGACGCGCGCCGTGCGTTGCTGCCTGCGCGGCATCCAGGGAGGGAAGGCGGGCGCTCATGAGCGGTACCTGATGCGCGGATCGACCAGCGCACACAGCACGTCGACCACGAGATGGATGGCGGCGAACAGCACCACGGACACGATGACGGCCGCCTGCACGACGGTGAAGTCGAGTGTGCTGATCGCCTCGACCATGAGACTGCCGAAGCCGGGCCACGAGAACACCGTTTCGATCGATACGGCGCCGCCGATGAGCACGCCGAACTGCGAGGCCGTGTAGGCGACGATAGGCAGGGCCGCGTTCCTGAGTGCGTGCGTGCCGATCACCACGTGTTCGGGCAGCCCCTTGATGCGCGCCATGCGGACGTAATCGGTATCGAGCACGCTCAGCAGATTGGTGCGGGTGAGGCGCGCGATGCCCGCTGCCGAATACCACGCGAGCGAGGCCACCGGCAGGATCAGGTGACGCCAGCTGCCATGGCCGCCCGTGGGTAACCAGCCCCATTGAACGGAGAACAGACGGATCAGTAGCAGGGCGACGAAGAACGGCGGCGCAGCCTGGCCCAGCACCGCGAAGATCGACGCGAAGCGGTCAATCCACGAGCCTCGCGCTACCGCCGACGCCACGCCGAGCAGCAGTCCCACGGCAAGCGCGAGCGCGAGCGAGATGCCGACCAGAACGAGACTCGACCCGAGGCGCCCGAGCGCCATGTCGAGCGCGGGCACGCCGAAGTGAAACGAATTGCCCATGTCGCCGCGCAGAATACCCGCCAGAAAGCGCGCATATTGCACGGGAACCGGATCGGCAAGACCGAGCTGCTCGCGAAAGAGCTGGCGGTCCGCCTCGGTGGCCTCCGGCGGCATCAGCAGATAAGCGGGATCGCCCACCATCCGCACCAGCACGAAGATCAGGATCGACATCAGCCACACCGTGACCAGTGCCGATCCTACGCGGCGAAGAACATAGGCAGGCATGGGCTATTTTCCGGCCACCGTCTGCGGCGCCCATTGAATCGTGCGGAAGTTCAGGAACCCGCTGCCTTGCTGCGGCTGCCACTCCAGCGTCTTTTTCTTCGCGTACACATACGTGAACTCGGAAATGAAGAAGGCCGCCGCATCGTCATGCAATTCCCGGCCGATGTGCTGGAACACTTCACCGCGTTGCGTCGTGTCGCTTATCTTCGAGACGTCCGCGAGCAGCGCATCCACCTTGGGGTTTGAATAGTCCGACCAACTGCCGTTTGACGCGAACGCACCGGAAACCGGATGAACCGGATCGTACAGCGCATTGGTGAACTGACTCAGCGCGAGCGGCCCGGACGTATGCGTGTTGTTCAGACGCTGGAAGGTTGCGTAAGTCAGGCGATTGAGTTTGACCTTTACACCGACCTGCCCCCAGTAGGCCGCAATCGCTTCGGCCACGCCTTGCGGTATATCGCCCTGAATATTGAGCGTGGTGTCGAAGCCCTTCGGATAGCCGGCCTCGGCGAGTAGCGTTTTTGCCTTGGCGGGGTCGTACGGATAAGGCTTGATCGAGTGGTCCGCGCCATACGGGTAGTAGTTCGAAATCATGGTCCCGAGCGGTTCGCCCACGCCGTACAGCACGCTTTTGATAATGGCGTTCGTATCGAGCGCGTAACTCAACGCCTGGCGGACCTTGACGTTGGCAAAGGGCGAGTCCTTCGTGGTGGTGTACACGCGGACATAGACCGGCGAGGCCACCCGGCTCTGTATCACGTCGAGCCCGCTTTCTTTCTGGAGCCGTGCATAGTCGGAGAAGGGTAGCGCTACTGACAGATCGACCTCGCCGCGTAACACCGCGTTGACGCGGCTCGACGGATCGGTAATGACGCGGAAGATGAGTGTCTTCACGCGGGGTTTCTCGCCCCAGTAGTCGTCGAAGCGTTCCAGCACGAGTTCATTGCCGCCAGGCGAGAGCGACTTGAATTTGTACGGCCCGAGCGAAATCGGTTTTTGTGCGAAGGCGTCCGGGTTGGGCAGGCTCGCGAGATAGTCGGCCGGGATGATGTACAGATAGCCCGCAATCTTGTTGGCAAAGGCGCCGTCAGGCACTTTCAACTTGAACACGACCGTGAGATTGTCCGGCGTCTCGACAGATTCCACGACCGGCGCGAAGAACGGACGGCGTGTGCTCTTGCTGCGCGGATCCAGAATGTGTTCGAGGGAGGCTTTTACATCGCGCGAGGTGAGCGTCGCGCCATTGTGGAATTTGACGTTGGGACGGAGCTTGTAGGTGAAGGTCCGGGCATCTTCCGATGCCGTCATGCTCGTTGCAAGTCGCGCAACGAGATTGCCTTTGAGGTCGAAGCCGTAGAGGGTGTCGTAGATCTGCCAGCCGTAGCGCAGTGAGTCGCCGCTCACGGCGACGAGACCGTCGAGGTTATAGAACTCCTTTTCGACGCCGATCACGACCGTGTCGCGGTCGACCGCGGGGGCGGTGCTCGTTGCGTAAGAGGGTTCGACGAAGGCGGCCAACAATGTCGTGGCCAATACCAGGCCGCGAACGACTGACGAAATTTTGTACATGGGCGGGATGTTGTGACGAGTGAGGCAGCGCCTCGGCCAGCCAGAGGAACTGTGAACAGGAGCACTCGATCATGACGTCGTCCATTGCGAATCGACAACGACTTAAATCGCATATCGATATCAATGCGGAAGTCAGGAGGTTTTCAGCGAGGGTGCTGAAGGAAGCAGGGAAGAGGCGGGAGTATGATTCGTCAACCTCACTCGAGCAGGAGTCACTCCATGGCACTGCGTGCTCAGCTTCTCTTCATTACCGCATTCGCTGGTCTATTGTTGAGCGCTTGCGCGCAGACCGGCCCCGTCGAGTTTTCCGCGTCGGGTGCCAATGCGCCGATGCTCAATCAGGCGAGCGATATGGACTTCGGTCCGATGGACAGGACGATCGCACAATGCAAGGTAGTCTCGAAGAACGCGGGTCCGGATCAATGCTCGAAAGTTCGTGCGTATGAGTCGTGTATGAAGAGCAAAGGCTACATCACCGTACTCGGGCCGGAGAACCCGAAAGGTTGCGGCGATCCGGAGTGGGAGAAAGACGTGAGGAAGTGGCTTCAATGACGGATACGTCGCAGCGGCCAGGAGCGATCAATGATCAACTCGCACTGCGCGCAGTGCAGCGGCTGCGTTGCTCCGAAAACCGCCAGAATGTCAGCCCAGGCTAGCCAAGCAACAGCAGGGCATCAGCGAGCGTGAGCACCGTTGTGCGCGAATCGAACGCCGTTGAAAAAAGATGATCGTGCACGACCGGGTCCGGGTCGTAGCAGCAATCCCTGACCGTGAATAAGCGGTAGTCCGCATCGCTCGCATACGCAACCGACGACAGCACGACACCGGTTGACGCTATGCCCACCATGAGCAACGTATCGATCCCCCGCGCGGAAAGCTGTGCCTGCAGATCGGTACCAAAGAACACGCTAGCACGATGCGCGATGATGAGCGGTTCAGTGGCCTGCTGGCCGAGTTCCGGCGCGATCTTGTCGTCGACGAAAAGACCAAGTTGCTTGATTCCCTGCCCGTTTCTGTTCAACGGACTGACTTCCGGATAGCCTGGACTAAACTGGATCTGGGCGAAATAGACGCTGACACCTTTGGCTCGCGCGGCGTCACACAGCTTGCGCGTATTGGCGAGCAACGTGGGCGCGACCGATGGAAATAACCTCAGGATGTCAGTCTGATAATGCATGACCACTAGAGCGGTTTGCGCCGGGACGATTGCTGGAATCTGCATGTTCACGTTTTGCGCCGCGGCGGCGCGTCCCATGCCCTGTTGATGATCCGCCGGATCGACGGGTCCAGTTTCAATGCGTGGCGACGTACGGCAAACTCACCGCGCAAACCGGCGAACGCTCAGAGTTCAGGCGTTGCGTCCCATTTGGGTTTCATTTCTTTACCCCATTTGTGCGGATCTTGTTTGTACATCTCTTCCATTTCCTTGGCAACATCCGGATGCTTGTCCATGACATGTTTCGTCATGGCTTTCACCATGTCGTCCCATGATTCAGCCGACAATTTTTGATCACATTTGCCGGCGAGCTCTTTGCACGTCATGGTTTTCATCTGGAATCTCCTTCCAACTATCTAAAGATAGCATGGGCGCGAGATGACACACCTCGGACACGCGACGGCAGGCATGTTCCCGGAACCAGCGACGCATGCTGGATGCGTCGTTGAATCTCGCAGCAATTACTGGACCTGCGAATCTTCGGGATCGAGCGCAAGTGAACCTTAGCGAAAGGTGGCCAGGCGTTGAACCGATGTCGGAGTCGCCCAGACACCGGTCATTCAGATCACGCGGCCGAAGGGCGGCTCTGGATCGACCGAGTCAAACCTCGTCATCGTTCCACTTGTTCCGGCACGAGCGCTGCCACGGTAACCTCCAAAGTCCGCGCATCGTTCATGCTCTTGCGAGCCTCCTCGCGCTCAAGACTCAGTCGGTACTGCTTGCAGCCAAACCAGAGCAGTCCCACCGCCAACGCCGTTGCGACCAGGTTGACGAGCGACATCGAATTGCCTACCGCCTTGGGAGAACCGAACACCTTGTCGGTCAGAAGCGCGACGAGTGTCGTACCGATACCCAACGCGATCAGATTCGAAATTAGCAGGAACACGGCGGAAATTTGTGCGCGCATCTGATTCGGCGCCAAGGTCTGCATGGCGGCCGTGGAAGTGGGCATCGGGAACGAGGCGAAGAACATGGCAACCACCAGCAACGTGAGCGACAGGCCAAGGCTGCCGACCTGCGTGAAAGCGACCGCCGGTACCAGAAGACCGGCCGCACCGATGAAGCCCGCGAGCATGGGGCCGTCCGTGCGGCCTTTCTTCAACAGCCAGTCGTTGAGCCAGCCGCCGCAAAACACCCCGGCGGTATTCGCGACGAGAAGTATCGCGCCGAGCGTATAGCCCGCCTCGACCGGTGTGAGCCCGAAACGACGAATATAGAACGCGGGCGTCCAGCTCATCAGGCAGAAGAGCGTCATCGCGTAGAACGAAAAGCCGAGGTAATGGCAGAAGAACGTCTTGCCGTGCGTGCCGATGAAGCGCAGCGAATCGGCCATCGACACGCGCTTTGCGTTGCCGGCAACATCCTGCTCGAGTCCTTTGCGTTGCGGATCGCGCACGGTCAGAATGAACAGCAGCGCGACGAGGAAGCCGGGCAACCCGACGATGAAGAACGTCAGTTGCCACGAGCGAACGTCGCCGATGAACGGCAAGGAGAAGGTCGTCATCTGTTTGAGCAGGGCGATCACGTAGCCGCCAATCAGGAATGCGATCCCGCCGCCGATGAACGAGCCCAGCGAATAGACGCCCGCTGCGCGGCCAAGCCTGTCCTTCGGAAAGTAATCGCTCAACATCGAATAGGTGCCGGGAGAGAGTGCGGCCTCGCCCACGCCAACGCTCATCCGCGCAAGAAACATGTGGATGAAGCTTTGGCTAAGACCGCAAGCAGCGGTGGCGAAGCTCCACAGCGCGATGCCGGTCGCGATGATGCGTGGACGAGCGAAGCGATCGGCGAGATAGGCAAGGGGCATCCCCATCACCGCGTAGAACAGAGAAAACGCGAATCCGTGCAACAGGCTGAACTGCGTGTCGGTCAGATGCAGGTCTTGCTTGATCGGCTCGATCATGAGCGCGAGGACCTGTCTGTCCACAAATGAAAGCACATACGCAAGCATGCAAATCACAACCACGTACCACTCGTACCTGTAGCTCTTGTCCTCAGGCTTACTGCTCGTCGATGCGGCCATCTCGGTTCTCCAATTGGTCGGTATTCAGCGCTGCACGTTTGCGATGCTCGCGATATGCGTCGTCTGGCATGAGAAAAGATCGCCATGCGGTGTTCCGGAAATGCAGGGTACGTAAACAAATTTCCGAAACATATGCGCAAATCCGGTCGCGACGTTGCGGCATTCACCTGGTCAGCTAAAGATTTTCCCAGGGTGCGGGCATTGGAGCGGCGTCACATAAGGCGTGCCGAAGCGTAGCGTGCTGTTCGAATGCGCGTCATGCGCACTGTCTATAAGTGTTATACCGGCGCGTTGATCGACGCTGGATATTGATCTTCCTAGACTCGCTTCGTTTTCTGCATCGTTCGGCGCAGTTCGTGAACGACGGGGAAAAAATGTGCCGTGTGGTTTCGTATCGCACGGCTGAGGAAAGATCAATCTCTGGCTGGAACGATAAGAATGAATAACTGGAAGTGGTGCGCGTCACTGCTGAGCCTGGCAGTGGCGCCTGCGTTCGCGCAGTCGGGTGTGACCTTGTACGGACGCATCGATACATCGATCGAATACACGAACTTCGGTCCCAATCATGGGGTGCGCATGGGCAGCGGCGATATCTTCGCGAGCCAGTGGGGATTGAAAGGCGCCGAAGATCTGGGCGGCGGATATCGCGCGATCTTCAAACTGGAAAATGGCTTCAGCTCTGCCAATGGCGCGCTCGGCAACAATGGCGCGTTATTCGGGCGGGAGTCGTGGGTCGGGCTGTCGGGGCCGTTTGGCGCATTGCAGGCGGGCGTGAATTACACGGTCCTGCACACCTCGTTCGTCACCTACAGTCTGCCGGGATACGGTGCGGGCCTGGCGTGGGGAAATGCGGCGAACAATTTCGTTGGACCGGCGTTTCTGCGTGTCAACAACTCGGTGCGTTACTCGTCGCCGCGCTTGGCCGGTGTGCTGCTGAGGGCGATCGTGGCCCGTGGCGCGAACGGCGCAACGAATGTGCCGTCAACGCTCGGCGACACCTACGGTGCGTCGCTCAACTATGTGGCCGGCAGTCTTTCGGTCGATGTCGACTATCTGCAGCAAACCTTCAGCCCGGCGAGTGCCGCCGCGCTGAACGCGAATAGCCAGACGGCTCCGGGCAACTACGCGCTCGGCGCGGTTTCCTACGATTTCGGTTTCATCAAACCAGCGTTCATCTATATGCGCCACCGTGGCGGTCCGGACGTGGCCACCGGTGTGAACGCCGCGGTTTCGAATCCGCATAGCGATCTGTTTGAACTGGACGCGACAGTGCCCGTGGGCAATGCGCTGGTTCTGTTGAGTTACGGTCACTACCGCAAGGTTGCCGACAGCGAAGGCAATGCCGACTCGTTCGCCGTGCGCTACGACTACCCGTTATCAAAGCGTACCGTCTTGTACACGGGCGCGGCGATGATCCGCAACGGCGCACACGCGTCCTTCACGGTCAATGGCGCGGCCGGCGGTGGTGTAGCGGTGGCGAAGCCGGGCGCGACCGCGAGTTCGGTGGTCGCGGGCATCATGACCGCATTCTAGGCGGCGCGCGGCCTGAGATTCGCGTCGTCGCCGGCTTGCGTCACGCATCCTGAGCGCGCTCAGGATGAAGGTCGAGTGGCTCCGCGAGCCAGCTTTCAAAGGGTTCGCGCGTGCCGATGCGGAATAGCTCCATCAGCAAGCCGCGCAGCCAGCGATGTCCTGGATCGGCATCGAAGCGCCGGTGCCAATAGGCATTCACGGGCCACGTGGCGGCGTCATCGATCTCGAAGGCGGCGGAGTCGCCGAGTGTCAGAAAAGCTCGTGCCACGGTACGCGGCAGAATCAACGCATAATCGCAACGGCTCAGAATGGCAGGCACCACCATGAAGTCGGGCACTGCAATTCGCACACGGGAGGTGAGTCCGTACCGTCGAAGCAGTTCGCCCGCTTGCGGATGCGAAGTCACCGCGATGAAATGCAGTCCGGCGGGGACGGGCTTGCTGCCCAACGTGAAGTCCGCTTCCAGTTCGAACTGTTGTGCCGCGCGCCGTGCCATCAATAGGACATAGCGCTCCTGAAGCAGTTCACTGTGGTGAAAGTGGCTCGATGCATGGGGGAAATGCCCGAGCGCGAAGTCGATCCGGCCGGATTCGAGCTCGACGTTGAACTGGCTCTCGTCGATATGATGTGTTTCGATCACCACGCCGGGCGCACGTGTGTCGAGTTCGCGCATGAGGGTGGGCAGAAACGCGCTTTCCGCAAAGTCGCTCATATGCAGACGGAACACTCGGCGCGACGTTGCGGGACCGAACTGCGACCCTTCATCAAGCGCTTCCTGAAGCAGACTCAGGACACGATCGATCGATCCCGCCAGCCTTTCCGCACGCGGCGTCGCTTCCACGCCGCGTGCGGTGCGCACGAACAGCGCGTCATGAAACACCAGCCTCAGCCGGCTCAACGCGTGGCTCACCGACGGCTGTGTCATACCCAGGCGGAGCGCGGCGCGGCCGACATTTTTCTCCACATGCACGGCGTGAAACGCCTTCAGCAGATTCAGATCGAGATCCTGGACGCGCGGCGCGCCGTCCGCGTGAGGAATGGGCAGGATCTCATGCGTATGCTCGTTCGCCGTGGCGGTCGTGTCGCTGTGCATGGCGCTGTATCAGTGGCGTGCGGAGCGCTTGCCGGTTGCCGACGGCAGGTAGCCGAAGCGCCGCGCGTAGGCCTTCGCAAAATGGCCGAAGCTTTGAATGCCATGCGCAACGAGGATGTCGGTGACCGAACGTTCAGCGTCTGCCTGCAGGGCGCGATGTACCGCTTCCAGACGCCGCTCGCGAATGTAACCGCCGGGCGACGTGGCAAGAAATTGCGCGAAGCCGTTTTGCAGCGTGCGCGTCGACACGCCGGCGGCGCGGGCGAGATCGTCGATGCGCAGGGCTTCGTCGAGGTGGGCGTCGATATAGTCGCGCGCGCGGCGCACGTGAACCGGCAGCGGCGAAGGCGAGGCTTTCGCCAGCGTCAGGCTGTATGAATGCGGCAGTTGGCTCAGCAGTACCGTCATCAGCCATTGCGTGAGGTCAGGGCCGAAGATTCTGTGTTGCGCGGGTTCATCGAACTGGTCGCACAGATTGCATAGGTAGCGCAGTGTCGACAGAAAGATGGTCGTGCCGGTGTGCATGCCGTCGACAGACATGTCGAACACCAGGGGTTGCCGCACGCTGTCGTTCAGCATGTCGGCAAGTTTGACTTCCAGCGCGGCGCGATCGATGCGCAGCAGCAGGTTGCGGCACTCGCGATCCGTATCGATGCGGCTCGTACGCGTGGGCGACGATACGCTCAGACTGCCCGCACGCAGCGAAACACGCTCATTCCCAGATTCAAGCGCGCACTGCCCGGAGAGCGTGGTGCGAAACAGATAGTGATCGCTGAGATCTCCGGCGTCGATGTGCGTTTCGCGGCCATAGTGGAGTTCGAGAAGCGATGCCTGGTGCAGCGCAATGCCATACAGTTCGGCGTTCAACGGTCCTCGACCGGCCACTTCCATCCGGTGCGGGCAGAGCGCGCGCGAGACTTCCCGTTCGATCTCCTCGCACGCATGCGATGCGAGAAGACGGTTACGGTATTTGCGGGAAATCGCAATATCCATTCATGGACCTCGAAGCATGAAACAGGTGACATCCGCATCATGCGGCGGTCAAATTTAGCGTGCAAGACGGATCGACCCGTACGGCGCAATGAGAGACGCTGACTATCACGCGTCGTGCAGTTGCCGGATTTGAATGCGGATTGCGCGCCATGAAGCGCTCTTGCCGTGTCGTCCGCGTAGCCTGAGCGGTATCCAATCAGGAGAACTGCGATGAATGTGAGCGTATTGGGCGGCGGCCATGGTTGCTATGCGGCGGTAGTCGACATGCTGGAAAAAGGTCATCGCGTGACGTGGTGGCGCCGCGATACGACAGCCTCCGCGCAACTGCGCGAAGGCGGCTCGTTGAAAGTGAAGGATTTCCGCGGCGAGCGGCGGCTGCCGTTGGGAGAGGCTGCGGGAGCCGTGCGGATCGTCGACGACCTCGCGGACGCTGTCACGGGCGCGCGGCTGATCGTGATTCCATTGCCTTCGACCACGCACACGGCGCTGGCGACACAACTCGCGCCGCTGCTTCGCGATGATCAGGTGGTGTTCCTGCCGCCAGGCACATTCGGCAGCTATGTATTCGCCAAGGCCATGCATGACGTGGGCAACACTCACCGGGTCGCATTTGCCGAGACCGGTACGTTGCCGTATCTGGCGCGTAAGCACGCTGACGACACCGTCGTGGTGAGCGCGTATGCGACCCGTTTGCCGACCGGCGTTTTTCCCGCGCAACACGCCACGTGGGCGGTTGGCATCCTGAAGGAAGGCTACCCGTCGGTCGAGCCGATCGAAGATGCGTTGAGCGGCGCCTTGATGAATGCGGGACCGGTGATCCACCCGCCGCTGATCATGATGAACGCGGGGCCACTCGAGCACTTCGACGCATGGGATATCCATAACGAGGGCACCCAGCCGTCCATCCGCAGGGTGACGAGCGCACTCGACGCCGAGCGCATCGCAATTCGGGAGGGGCTTGGCTACGGCGCTCCGCACTTCCCGCTCGCGGACCATTACGCCAGCGACGGCGACGAATGGATGTATGGGCGAGGGGCGCACGGCAAGCTGACGGACAGCGGCGACTGGCGCGAGGACATCGACCTGAAGACGCATCGCTACATGCTGGAGGACACTCGCCTCGGCTTGTCGTTTCTGGTGTCTGCGGGCCGCTGGGCTGGTGTCCCCACGCCGATTGCCGAAGGCCTGCTGAGCGTGGCAAGCGCGGTGTCCGAGCGCGATCTGTATCGTGAAGGCCGAACGCTTGAACAGCTGGGTCTCGCCTCGCTTTCGCGCGATGAGATGACCGCGTTGCTCCAGCGGGGTTTTGACCAATGAGCACGAGCGCGGCGATTGAGCGGGTTCATATCCTCGGTGCGGGTCGCATGGGCCAGGGCATCGCACTTGCCTTCGCATACGCGGGCCTGAACGTCACGATGATCGACTTCAAGGAGCGCGACGCGCAGGCCCGCGTCCAGTTCGAGAAGACTGCGCGCGGCGAAATACTGCGGCAGTTGCAGTCCCAGGTGGCATTTGGGCGGATTACCGATGCTCAGGCAGCCGAGACGATCGGGCGCGTCCTGATCGTGGATCGCGCGGACGCGCGGTTGAATCTGGCTGCGGCGGAGATCGTGTTCGAGGCTGTTCCCGAGGTGATGCAGGCGAAACAGACGGCGTTTGCCTGGCTGTGTGAGCATGTCAGCGCTCAGGCGTTGATCGCGTCGACCACGTCGACGTTTCTCGTCACGGAGTTACAGCGAATCGTCCCGCACCCGCAACGGCTGCTCAACGCGCACTGGTTGAATCCCGCTCATCTCATGCCGCTTGTCGAGGTGAGCCGTAGCGACCTGACTGCTGAGACGGCGGTGCAAAGCGTGGTTCAGTTGTTGCGTCGGATCGGTAAGGTACCCGTGGTGTGCGCACCGTCGGCGGGTTACATCGTGCCGCGCATCCAGGCGCTCGCGATGAACGAAGCAGCCCGGATGGTCGAGGAGGGGGTCGCCAGTGCGGAAGATATCGACATCGCGATTCGTACCGGTTTCGGACTACGCTTCTCAGTGCTGGGATTGCTCGAATTCATCGATTGGGGAGGCTGCGACATTTTGTACTACGCGTCGCACTATCTCGCGAACCAGATCGATCCGCGGTTTTTGCCGGCGCAGATCGTCAGTGACAACATGCGCGAAGGCCGGGATGGACTGCGCGATGCGCGTGGATTTTATGACTATGCGCATGTCGATGTGCCGGCGTATTTGCATCGACGGCTTGGCGAGTTCGGGCGTTTGCTCGACAGTTCGGGACTGTTTCCCGCGTTCAATGCTGCGTTGAAAGATTGAATGATTGAATGCGGGCTAAGTGGGGTACTTGTTCGACTGTTTCATCGCCGCCGACACACCACCTCGGCTCGCTGCAAAATCGTCCAATACTTTCGGCCTGAATCTACCTAGCATCTCCCCATCGATTGTTTTCCTGGAGAGATGCTTTGTTATTACAGAACGAACCGGGCGACGCTATCGCCATTGAAGCCCCGCTCGAGCCGCAGCGTTGCGTCATCGTCGTAGACGAATCGCTCCCGCCCGGCAAAGCCTCGAACGCCGCGGCCGTGGTGGCGTTCACGCTGGGCCAGCGCCACGGCCATCTCGTCGGAGAGCCCTTGCGAGAGCAGGACGGCACGGCGCACCCGGGTCTCATTCCTATCGGCATCCCGATTCTCAAAGCCACGGCTGATCAATTGCACGCGCTGCGGCAGAAATCGTTGGCGTATTGCGACGTGGTCGATTTTCCGGTGCAAGGGCAGGCCACCGTCGACTACGGCGCCTTCCTGGACGCGGTGCATGCGCTGCCGGGCGAGTCGCTCCAGTATCTGGCAGTCGGGCTGGTCGGGCCTAAGAAGCGGGTCGGCAAACTGGTCGGCGGCTTTTCGCTGTTTGCGTGATGAGTGCAACACTCACCGCGGAGCTGCACGGCCAGGTCTGGTCCGTGGGCATAGACCCGCCGAGGCACCGACAGCGCTGCAACGTATGCGATCTCTGCTGCTGGAAGGCGCTACGCTGTCCGCCGGCGAAGCTATCCAGCGTAAGCTTGCGCATCTGAATCACTTCATTCCCGCCGTTACCTGGCGCTCGATCCCTCATGTATAAAGTTCACGTCGTCCATGCCCACCCGGAGCCGCGCTCCTTCTGCACGGCCATGGCCCATGAAGCCCAGCGCCTGCTGGAATTGCGCGGCGACGATGTGAGCTCTTCCGATCCGCCTCGACGAGCAGCCGCGCATGCCGATGCCGCGGCTAGAGGACTATGATGAGATTTTTCAGCCCCTTCCAGGAGCAGCCTCGTCATGAACACCCATGGAGCGACGCGCTCGATCAAGCTCTGGCACGCGCCGGACGTCATGGACGCCGTCATGCTCAAGGGCCGCTTCGTCGGCCATCGTTATCCGCCGCACGCGCACGACACGCATTGCCTTGCGGTGATTACGGGCGGGGCGCTGGCGGTCGAGGTTCAGGACCGGCGGCACGTGTGCCGCCGTGGCGACGTGATCGTGATCGACGCCGACATAGTGCATGCCGGGTCGGCCGCGGGCGACGGGCAATGGAAGATGCGCGTGGCCCATGTGCAACCGGCAGCACTCGCCGCCTATTGCGAGAGGCTTGGCATTCCCCGGCGCGAGCGGTTCGACATGCCGAGTCCGTTCGTCGTCGACGCTGAACTTTCGCAGCAGCTTTACGGTGTGAACTGGTGTTCCGAAGTAGACCACGACGGCTTCAAGCGCAGTGAAACGCTGGCCGGCGCCGTGATCGGCTTGCATACACGGCATGCGGGCCGGGCTGCCGCGCTGCCGGTAGTGCGCCCCGAGCCTGCGCTGGTGCGCGCGGTCAAGTCTCGCCTGCGCGACGACCTGCACGCACGCCTGACGTTGTCGACGCTGGCGGGCGAGTTTGGCGTAACGCCTTTCGTGCTTCTGCGAGCCTTCGTGCGCGAAGCGGGCCTGAGCCCGCATGCCTTCCAGCAACAGGAACGCGTGCGCGGTGCCATGCCGTTGTTGCGAGTCGGCAGGCCAATTGTCGAGGTGGGCACGCGAATGGGTTTTGCCGATCAATCGCACTTCACGCGCGTGTTCAAACAGCAGACCGGCGTGACGCCGAAGGTCTATCAGGCCGCCTTCCAATGATGCGGCGTTTCTGCCACCACCGGCGACGCCCCGGGCACATGCATTGCAGCGACGACCGGAAACCGCATCGGAATACCGCCACACTTGTTACTCCCAACGTTCGATCTCCGGTGCAAAACTGTCTCATAGCCAACGATGAGCGTTGCGCAACGAATGGGGTCGCGTTTCATCCATGAGGCGCGGCAATTCACCCGAACCAGGAGATAGCAAAGATCATGACTACCGCAACCAGCAACGGACAGAAAGACGGACAGCCTGCCATGCAGACACCACCGGTCGTCTCGGCCGAGGCGTGGGAGGCGGCCCGCGAGCAGATGCTCGTGAAGGAGAAAGCCCATAGCCGCGCCCGTGACGCGCTGGCCGCCGAGCGCCGGCGCATGCCGTGGATCGCGGTGGAGAAGGCGTACGCATTCGAAGGGCCCGCAGGCAAGGCCAGTCTGCTCGACCTGTTCGAAGGCCGGCGTCAACTGATCGTGTACCGCGCGTTCTTCGAACCGGGCGTGTTTGGCTGGCCCGATCACGCCTGCCGGGGCTGTTCCATGGTGGCCGACCAGGTCGCGCACCTCGCTCATCTGAACGCCCGCGATACCACGCTCGTGTTCGTCTCGCGAGCGCCTCAGGCGGATATCGCGCGGCTGAAGGCGCAGATGGGCTGGGAGATACCGTGGTTCACCGTCACGGACAGCTTCGACGCCGACTTCGGCGTCGCGGAATGGCACGGCACGAACGTGTTCTACCGGGACGGCGACCGCGTGTTCCGCACGTACTTCATCAACAACCGTGGCGACGAACAGATGGGCGGTACCTGGAACTACCTCGACATCACGCCGCTGGGGCGGCAGGAGGCTTGGGAGGACTCGCCCGCAGGCTATCCGCAGACACCGACCTACAAGTGGTGGAACTGGCACGACAGCTATGCCGCGGACGCCGAACCCGACAAGAAGTGGGTTGAGGTGTCGGATGCCGGAGAGGCGGCGTTCCGGAACCAGGAAGGAAACGCGAAACCGTGAGCCAGAGGCCGGTTCCAACGGAGCGGGCGGACGGCGCCGGCGACGGCCGGTCTGAGGTGGCTGCGACAGGAGGCTATGGCGCGATAGGCCGAGATCGGCCATCGCGCGAAGGTCCGCGATGAAGAGCGGTCGCTAAGGCCAGGCGCCCGGAATAGAGCTACAGCCAGCGCCAGATGCCCGCGGCCCAACCGGTAAGCGGCCTATGAGCCCAAGTCGCGACGAGCCAGACGACGAGGCCGCCCAACAGCGCGTGCAAACCGAATCCGCCCAGCCGCGCCCGGCCAGCGGCGATCGCCGCGAACGGCAAGTAGCTCGTCTTCGACTCCCACGCGGG
Organism: Paraburkholderia fungorum; assembly: GCF_046027605.1. Classification (GTDB taxonomy): domain Bacteria; phylum Pseudomonadota; class Gammaproteobacteria; order Burkholderiales; family Burkholderiaceae; genus Paraburkholderia; species Paraburkholderia fungorum_F. The sequence goes on along the minus strand of NZ_JAQQEF010000001.1, from coordinate 558,656 downwards.
CCAGAGATCGGGCTGGAGCTGCTCCTTCTTCCGGTCCTGCAATGCGGCGCCGACCAGCGCGAGAATGACAATCGCCGCTGCGAGGATGATGCTCCTGGCCACCGGAAATACCGCGACGTGACATAGCCCCCAAAGCGCGAACGACCACATCATCGGGTGGCGCGTCACGGCGAACACGCCGAGCGCGATTTCCGGGAACGGGCCGGGTCGGCCGCCGGTGGGCAGCGCCGGATTGCGGATCAGCGACCCCATCAGGAGGATCGACGCGATCAGCATGACCACGGTCACTAATGCCCAGAGCGCGTCTCCTACCGGCCATAACGGCGCCGTCAGCGGTGCTTTCAGGTAGGCCCAGATCAGCCAGCCGAACGTCAGGATCGCGACCAGCGAATACACGCCCAGAAACCCCACTTCGCCAAGTGCGCGGGCCAAGGGCCTGCGCAGCGGATGGGACAAGACAAAGTGACTGCCCACGAAGACGACTGCCGCCGCCACAACCGCATTGGTGCTTCCCATAGGTCGGGCTCCTCAAGTTATATTGTCGGCTGACCGCGTTGCCCTTATTGACGAAGCTATCTGACAGGCCCGACTCGATGTAGCCGGCCTAGCCGCGCTCCGGTATTAAAGGGGCATTCAATTGGACATTCCGTCATTGCAATTCACGCCGCTATAGCGGGGCGGGAATTTGGCATGGTTCGATATCCAGTACTGAAGATTACTACTTTGCGTGCAGTACAACGCGCGATGAACGAACGATACTCCACTACTTTGAGGTCTCTCATGAATACGGCGATCAAGGCAGTCCTGTTCGGCATGATGGTCTATCCGATGGTGTGTTCCGCGCAAACAAACGGTTGCGATGCGAAGCGCAGTTCGATCGAGGCAGAAATCGCCTACGCGCAAGCGCACGGCAATGCAAAACGCGTCGATGGCCTTGAAACCGCGCTCGCTCAAATGAACGCAAATTGCACGGATGCGGTGCTGCGCAACGAGGCGCAACGCAAGGTGGCCGCCGCGCAAAAGAAACTCTCTGAACGCCAGCACGATTTGCAGGAAGCGAAGGCCAACGGCAAGAGCGCGAAGAAAATCGCCGAGCGGCAACACAAGGTCGACGAGGCCCATGCGGAGCTTGAAAAAGCGCAGATGGAAGCGTCGCAGTGATCGGTCTTCGCGCTGATCCGCGCTGACGGTTTGTCCCGTCAGCAGCAGCGAGCGGATGGGCCAGCGCCATAATTAGAAAAGACCGGAGAGAACATGCAATCATCAAACGCGGGGATGTCGTCAACTTTAAACGGCCCGTTATTCGGGCTCGGGCTTAATACACCGCCATGGCTGATGATTCCTTTGGCGTTGCTGGCCAGCGAGCTGTTGCCGCTGCCGCTCGACTATGCCGCCGATCTATTCTTTCCGCACCAGAAGATGGGCGGCCCGGAACTGCACTCACATGGCATTGTCATTGCGTTGATTGTCGGCTGTCTGATCGGACCGCTGGCGGAAACCGCATTCCATCAGTGGGGATGTATTACGTTGCTCCGCAGGAAATTGGGTGTAGGTCCCTGGGCGGCGGTCGTGTTGTCTGCGGCGCTGTTTGCGTCGATGCATTTTTACAGCTGGAAATACGTGCTCACTACGTTTCCTGTGGGCCTTGTGCTGGGTTACGTATTCGTAGTCGAACAAACGCGCCGGGGCCGAGCGTTCGGGATGGTTACCTTGGTTCATTCGTTGCGAAATGCCATTTCTATCGCGCTTATTTTTTTCCTGACGTGAAATTAGCGTGAGCACAGATGTGTGCCGCTTGCGCTTATCGATCCGCGAGCGGTGGATGTCAATGAGGTTGTCGTCAGCTCGACGGTCATGCGGTGACCTTTTTCAAGCGCTGTGCGCGGCGGCTCGTCTGCGCCGTCCTACGCGCCATTCACGGCCGCCTGCTCCTCGCGGGCATACTGCGTAGGCGGCCGGCCAACGTGCCGCGTGAAGGCCACGCTGAAGGTGCTGGCGGAGCTATAGCCGACGCGCCGCGCAATCTCGGCGATACGGCCTTCATTGCGACGCAGCAGGTCCTTCGCGAGTGCCATGCGCCAGGTGAGCAGATATTCCATCGGCGCAACGCCGACCGCGCGGCTGAAGCGCTCGAAAAAGCTCGAGCGCGACAGCGCGGCCTCTTTCGCGAGTTCGGCCACTGTCCATGTGCGCGTCGGGTCTTCGTGCATGCCGCGGATCGCGGCCGCGAGACGGCCGTCCGAGAGTCCACGCACGAGACCCGGCGACGCGCTTGTTCCTGCCGTGGACCGCAGCGCTTCGATGAGCAGCACTTCGAGCAGTCGCGAGAGCACGACCTCGCGCGCGGGCCGCTGCTCGCGTGATTCCTCTCGCACGAGTTGCACGAGCGTGGCCAGTCGCTGTTCGCCGCGGACATGCACGAGTTGCGGTAGCAACGAAACGAGCAGGGATGCATCCGATGAGCCGAAGCTGCAGTGGCCCGCCATCATTCGCGTGTCGACGGGACTATCCGGGGCGCCGATTCTGAATTCCCCGTTGCCGAGCGCGATCGGCGCCGCCGTCTCGACACCCGGTGGCGGCGGCTCGAGGCTGGACATCGCGACGCCGTAGGCCGCGGGAATCAGCACGAAGTCGCCCGAGAGAAGCTCGATGGGCTCGTGTCCGTCGATCGCGATGCGGCACCCGCCCTCGAGGATCACGCAATAGAACGGCTGGCCGGCATCAGAACGGCTGATGCGCCACGGGCTGGCGCCGAGGACGAGTTTGGAGAACCGGGCACCCGGCTGCAACAGCGTCACGACTTCGGCCAGCGGATCGATCATCGCCGGACTCCTGCAAATGAAATTCGGATGATTGATTGTAGCGAGTACGGGCGCGGCGATCTATCGTAGTGGCACACGAAAACCACTTCACAGGAAAGCATTCCCATGAAAACCGTCATGATCACCGGCTGCTCTTCCGGATTCGGCCTTGAGACCGCTCGCTACTTCCTCGCCCGCGACTGGCAGGTCGTCGCCACCATGCGCACGCCGCGCGCCGACGTGCTGCCGCCGTCAGACCGCCTGCACGTGCTGGCGCTCGACGTCACGAATCCGGAGAGCATTCGCCAGGCTGTCGAGGCTGCGGGCCCGATCGACGTCCTCGTCAACAACGCGGGCTTCGGTGCGGCTTCACCGGCCGAACTCGTGCCGATGGCGACGGTGCGCGAGGTCTTCGAGACCAACACCTTCGGCACGATCGCATTGACGCAAGCGGTGCTGCCGCAGTTTCGGGAGCGTCGGGCCGGCGTCGTCGTGAACGTCACGTCGAGCGTAACGCTGAAGGCGTTGCCACTGCTCGCCGCTTACCGCGCAAGCAAGGCAGCCGTGAACGCCTTCACCGAGTCGATGGCGCTGGAGCTCGAGCAGTTCGGCGTGCGGGCGCGCCTGGTATTGCCCGGCCGTGCGCCCGGAACCCGCTTCGGCGAGAACGCGCGCGCCCATATGCACGGCTTCGACCATGAGGCCTATGCCGGTCTCGTCAAGAAGGTCGTTGCGGAGTTGGGGGACACGTCTTCCCCGATCACCCAGGCGCAGGACGTCGCTGAAGCTGTGTGGCGCGCGGCGACCGACCCGTCATCCCCGCTGCGTATTCCGGCCGGCGCCGACGCCGAGGCATGGGCGGCCGAGGTTCGCTGATCCTGACGGCCGAATTACTCGAGGACCTGATTCGGCGCGGTGCTAAATGACATGAACCGGGCGATGGACCATTTGCCGTCCGCTTGTCGTTTGAAAATGTCTATCCCTGCTTCATGGGTCACGCTCTGCTCGGCACCCTTGCGGGCGGAGAGCGTCCAGAACAGCCGCACGACGGCGATATCCCCGGACACGATGATTTCGCGGATGTCCGGGTGGTCGTAATGGAGGTTCAAATCCGGTTTCGCCAGCAGGGTAGCGAGTCTTTTGCAGAGCGTGTGCCGATTGCCGTCGAGCACTTCAGGAACGGTTGAGACCAGATCGGCTGCGAACACATCGCAGACGCCTTTGGCATCGCGAGCGTTGAACGCATCCGCCCACCGCGACAGCCGTTCCGTGATGGCGGCCTTGTCCGAGTCCACGTCGGCGCGAGCAGGAGTGGGCGTCGCCATCACGACGCCCGCTGACACCACAGCAATCGTAAGCAGCCGTCTGATCATGGAGATTCTCCCAGTCGAAAGAATCCATCATAAGCTTCGGAGTTCCAACGGACGCAAGAAGCCTCCTGTGTTGGACGAGCGACAACTCGTGGTCGTCTCTCGTCCGCGTCACGGGCCGTTGCGCTTTTTAACTGCTTGCGCAGCTATAGCTGGCCGCCTGATTGATGTTTCCTGAGCCGTTGTAGTGCGGCACCGTCGGATACGGGCAGTCAGGAAGCGTGGCTGTCACGTTGCCATTGGTGTCGAATTTGGTCATCGTCAATTGACCAGGCGCGACGCCTTGCTCGACCCACGCGATCATGGGACCCACGTAGTCGAACTGATCCGGTCCATTGCCGCCGGTGACGTGACCCACCCCGGCCTCGCGGTAGAACCGCGCGTTACTGGCCGCGGATCCTGCGAGTTGCGTCATGGCCAGCCAGTTGCGGAGATGGTCGCGAGGCGACAGCAGCGGATCAGCACCGCCGTGGAACGAGATCAGTTTTTTGCCCGCGACCAGATACTGTGCGATGGCCTGCAGGCTGTGGTCCGCACCGGCGCTTTGCAAACCTGCGGCGATGACCGGATAGGCGGTGTCGACGTTAAAGGTCGCTTGCAAACTTCCTGGTGCGGTTGCCGGCAAGAGCCAATTGGCATTACCTGTCGCGATGCCGGCAAATCCGCCTCCCAGTACCGTATATCCACCGACGCCTAACGGACTGCCGAAGTCGGCCCAATCGTAGCCGGAATAAAGCAGGGCTCCGCCGCTCGTGTCCAGCGCGCCAATCTCTTGCCGGACGGTTTGCAATTGTGCGGGCGTGAGGCATGTCGCTGCCGGCGCGCCTGCGGTTCCGCATTGCAGCGGCGCGGGATCGTAGGTGCAGGCCTCGGGGTTCAGGATCACCCCGTTTGCGTTCCCGCACTGCTGCACGGCGGCCTGATAGGCGGCCGTCCATTGGGCGGGGCTGGGCATGGCGGGTGTTCCGGCCTTGGCAGCCATGTTGAGCCATGCCATGGTTTGCGTTGCCATGTTCATGGTTTCCGAACCGGCGATGATGCCGTCGTAATCGCCCGGCCAATCCTGTGCGACGAGGTAAGCGTTTCGGCCGCCGTTCGACGCGCCCTGGAAGTAGGTGTACTTGGGTGCCTGACCGTAGAAGGCTGCAATCACCGCTTTGGCAAAATGGACAGTGGTGCCGAGTGCTGCGTAGGAGTAGTCCTGTTTCTGGGTCGCGTTGTTAATGAAATCGACAGGATTACCGTCCCGGTTGCCACCGTTTGAAGCGGTGAATGCCATACCGCGTTGCAGCGGCTGGGTGAGAGGAAGTTGCTGGTTGATCGATTCGACCGTCGGAATGGTGCCGTCGAAGCCGCCGCCGCCCGCATGCAACAAGCGGTTCGCGTAGTTGTCCGGAAGGTCGACCTCGATGTCGAGCGTGGTGCTGTGGACGCCGGTCGCGCTCACCTTGCAGTAGGCCGGAAGTCCACCGCTCGCCTCGGTGCGCTTCGTGGCTGTAATCAGGATGCCGCCGACGGTCTGGCCGTTAAGCGTCGTGCATCTGGAGGCATTGCTCACGGGCGGCGTGCCGCCTGCCACGTCATCCCCGCCGCACGCGGTGACCAATACGCTACAGAGACCAACAACCCCCCACACCATGCACGACTGGACGATCCGCCAGCGCGCGCCGCTAGAACTGATCTGCACATCCTCATTTGCCATTTCGCATCTCCTGGGTGACCACATAAGGTTCTTTTATTAATTAACCGACCGGTCGGTCTAATCGGCAAGATGGAGGATAGTTGGTCAGTAATCGCGCGGATACCAACGTTAACCCTGCAGGGAGTGTGTCGAACGGAGGCACCGAAGAAGTCGAAAACCTGAGCTTCGCTAGCCGGGACTGCACCACTTTTATTTGTCTAAAGAATCGCTCACGCGTGCCGTTATGCATCTGCGTCATGCGTGGACAAGGCCCACGGTCGGCAATCCGGGGCACTCGCGACGTGTCCCAAAGTATGCGAGTGAACCCGGCCGCGATTCTCATCTGTGCCTGCGGACCTTATGCAACACTGCCTCCGGAAAGCAGGCATGGCGCACCGGTACCCAACCTATAAAGAACAATTCCTGAGAGACCCCATGAAACAGCCGGACGAGTTGCTGCACACGGTCTATGTGAAAGCCGACCGGCTCATGATCGCGGTCGTATGGGGCTTGTTTGCGATCTCTTGCCTATTGGCGATACGCGACTACAACATGCGCGCCGTGCTGTGGGTTGGCTTGCCTACCGTCGCCGTTGCGTCGACGCTGACTTACTGGCGCTCAGGCGCACTCGTGACGCGTCTCTTCCTCGCTGCCAGCCTGATGACCCTCGCTGCGTTGCAGATTCATCAGGAACGCGGCCTGACGGAGTTGCACTTTGGCATCTTCGTGCTGATGTCGTTCCTGCTGGCCTATCGGGATTGGCGCCCGATCCTCTGTGCCGCCTGCGTCATTGCAGTGCATCACTTCACGTTCAATTATCTGCAGCTTGCCGGCCTGGAGGCCTATTGCTTCACCGAGCCCGCGTGGTCGACCGTGTTGATCCATGCGGCCTACGTCGTCGTGCAGGCCGGCTTGCTGATTTTCATTGCGCGGCATATGAAGGCCGATGCGCAAACGGGCCGGGAACTCGCGGTACTTGGCGAAAACCTGTCGCGGCAAGCGGGTCAATTCGATTTGCGCCTCCCGGCCATGAAGCTCGAAGGTGCCAGCAGCCGCACCTTCAAGGACACACTCAACGCCATTCATGACGCGATGCGCGAAATCACCGCGACGATCGACCAGATGGCGGTCTCATCGGACAGTATCGCTGCCGAAAATCACACCTTGTCGCAGGAATTCGCCACCCAAGCCGAAACGCTCAACGCGACCAACACGGCAATGGAGCAGATCGCGCAACGGGTCAGGGAGAGCGCGGAACATGCGGCCTCGGCAGACAGCCTCGCGCGGCAAACCTCAACCGCGGTGCGGCAAAGCGAACAGGTTGTCAGCGAGGTCGTCGCCAAGATGACCGAGATCGATCAGGCCGTGCATCGGATGGGCGACATGATCGCGATGATCGAGAGCATCGCGTTCCAGACCAACCTCCTCGCGCTCAACGCATCGGTCGAGGCGGCCCGTGCCGGTAGTCACGGACGGGGCTTTTCGGTGGTCGCCGAGGAGGTCCGTACGCTCGCCCATCGGAGCGCGAGCGCCGCGCGCGAAATCAAAGGCCTGATCGGCGATTCGTTGCAGCGCGTCGAGCACGGCTCGACGCTCGCGACCCGCGCCGGCGAGGCCATGCGGCGCGTTGTCGGCGATGTGGCGGACGTCGCCAGATTGATCGAGCATATCAGCGCATCGAGCGATGCCCAGAGCCACGACGTCGACCGGTTCAGTCAGGGCATGGGCAAGATGGACGCGATGCTGGAGCGCGATGTCCAGCACGTGAAGGGCGTCGCTTCAGCGTCGGCAGGCTTGCGGGAGAAAGCGCGCAGTTTGCGTGAGGCGACGTCGATTTTTCTCGTCGAGCACGATGTGAAGTGAACCCGGCGGTGGGCGCAAGAAGAGGTCTTTAGTCAAGGCGCCACCGTCACCTCGCACGGGCAGCGACTCTTTGCTGCCGCAGAATCCTGACAAAGTTCTGTACGGTCGGCGATTTCTCGCGCTGCCGATGAACTAATGCGATCCCCGTCGAAAGCGGATTGCCCCGCAGCTCGTGATACGACACGCTTTCGACCTGGATCTGCCGGATCGACGCGGGAACCACCGCAACGCCGAATCCGGCCGCCACCAGATTCGCCGCCGACGAAATCTGCGGCGACTCCATGCCGATCGAGGGCGCGAAGCCGGCTTCGCGACAGGCGCCAATGATCGAGTCGTATAGATCCGGGCCAATGGGGCGTGGAAAGAGAATGAACGGATCGTCCGCCAGGTCCGCCAGATCGATACGCCGCCGCCGGTTCAAGCGATGGTTCGCAGGCAACACCGCCAACATGTCTTCGTCGACGAGCGGTTCGACGATCAGCTCCCGGCAGTTCAGCGGCATGCGCACCAGCGCGGCGTCGAGCTGCCGCTCGGCGACTTTGTCCAGCAGCAGCGAGCTGTTGCTCTCCTCGCAACTGATCGACACGCGTTCATAGGCGTGCCGGTAGCGCTGCATTGTCATCGCGACTTCTGGATGAAACACCGTTGAACCCGCGAAACCGAGCGACAGCCGCCCAGTCTCTCCGCGTCCCGCGTTCTGTACCTCGACGAGTGCCTGCTGCGCGTCCTCGACAATGCGCAGCGCGCGTTCACGAAAGAGCCGGCCTGCTTCAGTCAATTCGACGCGACGTGGATGCCGGATGAACAGCGGCGTGCCGATTTCGCGCTCGAGCTTCAGGATCTGCTGGCTCAATGGCGGCTGGGCGATTCCCAGATGGGTCGCGGCTTCGGTGAAGTGCAGATGCTCGGCGACGGCGAGGAAGTAACGCAACTGGCGAAATTCCATATGTTTTTCGTCTCCAAATAGCGACTTCAAGATATTGGACTAATGACCGGACTGATTTTAACCTTCGTGTCAACCTGATGCGCTCAAAGGTCGCAGTCGAAATGACCTGACGAAGTCGATGCGCGTCACGCTCAACATTTCCTGAGGAGAATTCGATGTCAGCAACGCGCACCCCCGTGGCAGCCCTTCCGGGCAACCGCGCTCACACGTTGATTGCGGATTTACGCAGCATCGTCGGTACGAGGCACACCCTGACCGATGAAGGCGCGACCCGCCGTTACCGCACGGGTTTTCGTTTCGGTGCGGGCAACGCGCTCGCGGTGGTATGCCCGGGCACGATCGTCGAACAATGGAAAGTGCTACAGGCGTGCATCGCGGCGAACGTGATTGTGATCACGCAGGCGTCGAACACAGGTCTCACCGGAGGCTCGACACCGGACGGCAACGACTATGATCGCGACATCGTGATCGTTAGCACGAGCCGCATGAAGAAGGTGTTTGTGATTGACGACGGCAAGCAGGTCGTCTGTCTTCCCGGCGCGACACTGGACCAGCTGGAACAAACGCTGAAACCCCTTGGCCGCGAACCGCATTCGGTGATTGGCTCGAGCTGCATCGGCGCGTCGGTATTCGGCGGCGTTTGCAACAACTCGGGCGGCGCGCTGGTGCATCGTGGTCCGGCGTACACGGAAATGGCGGCATTCGCGCAGGTGGATGCAAGCGGCGGACTGAGTCTCGTCAACCATCTCGGGATCGAGCTCGGCGAGACGCCCGAGGATATCCTGGGCCGGCTCGAGCGCGGAGAGTTCACGGATACCGATGTCCGCCACAACGCGGGCGCCGGATCTGACCATGGCTACGCGAGCCACGTGCGCGAGATCGATGCCGATACGCCGGCGCGTTTCAACGCCGATCCGCAGCGCCTTTATGAAGCGTCTGGCTCGGCTGGCAAGCTGATGGTGTTTGCAGTGAGGCTCGACACGTTTCCGATCGAGCAGGACGCCAAGGTGTTCTATATCGGCACGAACCGGCCCGAAGAGCTCACCGAGATTCGCCGTCATGCGCTGCACGACTTCAAACACCTGCCGATCTCCGGCGAATATCTGCATCGCGACGCCTTCGACATTGCTGAGGAGTACGGTAAGGACACCTTCCTCGCGATCAACTATCTCGGCACGTCCCGCATGCCCGTGCTGTTCGGACTGAAAAGCCGGTTCGACGCCTTGTTCGATCGACTCGGCTTTTTTCCCTCGCATTTGACCGACCGCGTCATGCAGGCCGCGAGCCGGCTGTTCCCTAGCCATCTGCCGCCGCGAATGAAGCAGTATCGCGACAAGTACGAGCATCACCTGATGCTGAAGGTGGCGGCCGACAGTGTCGAAGAAACGCGTGCCTTCCTCTCGGGCTACTTCGAAACCGCCAGCGGCGGTTATTTCGAATGCACCGACGAAGAAGGCAGGAAAGCGTTCCTGCATCGCTTTGCCGCCGCCGGTGCCGCGGTTCGCTATCGCGCCGTGCATCCCCGCGAAGTGGAGAACATCGTCGCGCTCGACATCGCGCTGCGCCGCAATGATCGCGACTGGATCGAAACGCTGCCGCCCGATATCGAGGAGACGATCTCCATCAAGCTGTACTACGGACACTTCCTGTGTCATGTGTTTCACCAGGACTACATCGTCAGGAAAGGCAACGACTGCCTCGAGGTCGAACACAAGATGTGGACGCTGCTGGATCGCCGCGGCGCCGAATATCCGGCGGAACACAACGTAGGTCATCTTTACCGCGCGAAGCCACAGCTTGCGGCGTTCTACCAGCAACTCGATCCTTGCAATTGCTTCAACCCGGGAATCGGACAGACCTCGAAATTCGCGAACTACCGGGAAGCGGCGGTCTAGTCGGCCGCTATTGCCGATAGATCGAGCTGCCGGTCGCTATTTAGCCGGCCTATTCCATTCGCATAAGGAGTGTCTGCGACTAACTGCCCTAAGCTTGACGGATGTCATCGCAGTAAACTGAAGAAATACACCCGGTCGCCTTTCAAGAGTTGTTTTACGCGAAATCCTGTCACAATGGCCGCGAGCAACTGCCAGAACGTCGCGTCACGAGGCTCGCGCGCTTTCCGTCACGACCGAAGATCTCAGATAACAATGAAAGGTAACTGGACTCTCGCGTTAGCTGCCGCAACGCTTTGCATCTGGACCGCCCCTGCGTCGGCCCAGGAATTCGCGCTATACACCGGGCCGTTGACTGGCGAACATAGCCATTCCTACGCGTGGTCGATGGACTATACGGAAGGATTCGGCCAGTACCTTGCCGGCAGCATTACCTGGCTCAACGAAGGGCATATTCCCAATCATCACCGCGATGGCCAGCTCGTGCAGGTGTGGGGAAGACTTCCGCTTGCACAACGGCGCTTCGTGTTCGCACTGGGTGTGGGCCCCTATCGTTACTTCGATACGGAAGCAGCCGCGCAGTCCGAGGGCTATTCGAATACGCATGGCTGGGGCGTCGTCTACAGCGCGCGCGCCACATGGTATTCGTCCCACCGCTGGACCGCGAATCTGCAGCTCAACCATGTGCAGGTGGCGAGGGGGCCGTCGACCACGGCGATCATGCTTGGCATCGGCTATCAACTGGACGCACCCGGCACGCCCGGGGCGCGTGATTTTGCACTGCCGCGCACGCAAAAGGTCACGAACAATGAAATTACGCTGATGTCCGGCGTCACGATCCTGAACAGCCTCGAGTCGCAAACGTCAGTGGCGGAGGCGATCGAATATAGGCGTGGGCTGACGAACTATCTCGACGCGACGCTCGGCTACCTGCACGAAGGCAATGGCCTGACCGCTCGGCGTGATGGTGCGACCGCGCAACTCTGGCTCACGCGGGCCTTTTTCGACGAACGCCTGACACTGGGCATTGGTGCCGGCGCGTACGCAGCCATTCATCACGGCGATTCGAACGAAGATCGCGACACGGGCGACGGCGTTCTGTCCGGCCTCGTGTCGGTATCGGCTTCGTATCGCGTCACGCAGCACTGGTCAGCGCGCGTGACGTGGAACCGCGTGGTCACACGCTACAGCCGCGACACGGACGTGATCCTCGGCGGTATTGGTTATCGGTTCTAGAGGCCGAATCGAATCAGGCCTTCAACGGTAACCAGATTTCGAGCCCGCCCATGCCGCTGACCGGATCGAACTGCTCGCTGTAGCGCTCGAAATTCGGCGCGTCCGCAGGCACGTGCCCCGACGCCGGCAGCCATTGATTCCAGATCGTGTTCAGGGTGCGCCGGATCGTCGAGATATGCTCATGATGGCTGAATACCGCATACCGCTGCGCGGCAATGCGTACGCGGCTTAACTCCGCGGGAAGCGCCGGGAACTCGCTGACTTCAACGCCACACAGGTAGTCGAAATTGCCTGCGTCGTCGGCGTTGTAGCAAACGCCGTAGGCCACGCCGCCCACTTGTCCCGGCACCTTGCCGTAGTAAGCGCCAAAGCGCTGCCATTGCGACGGAATGGCCGTGCCGGTGTCGCAGGTATAGCGCTCGCTCAGCCCCGCGACGAGAAACGGTTTGCCGTCTTCAAAGCGCGGCGGTTCCAGATGGGTGAGAAGGGTTTCGTCCATTTTGATCGGCTCCACGATGGCAATATTGTCGAGATGGCCCCGCGCGCGCAGCGCTTCGGGCGTGAGTCCGAATTGCTCGCGAAAGGCGCGCGTGAATGCTTCGTGAGAACCGTAACCGGCGTCGATGGCGACCGTCAGGATATCAGGCGCGCCGCCGGCGAGGCGCCGTGCCGCTTCGCTCAGGCGGCGCGCGCGAACGTAGCGCATCACCGGAAGCCCGGTGGCCGCTTCGAACGCACGCGCCAGGTGAAAGCGCGACACGCATCCGCGGTTGGCGATCTCGTCGAGCGTCAACTCCTGGGCAAAATGGCTTTCGATAAACCAGAGCGCTTTTCCAACCGGGTTCATATCGGCTCTCATGTCTGCATGAAGCCAGCATAGCCAGGCGCGCTCCGGCGTATTTGATCGCGCTTGCGGTTTTTGCAGCAGCGCGCGCGGTGTATGGCAAGCGGCCTGTGGCGTGCGGGGTGCGTTCACGTGGGCGAGACGTCCTCGGCAGGCGAATCGACTCACCCCTGGATCAATAGTTTTCCGTTGCTGCCGCGTTGCCGGTGGGGCGAGCGTGTTCCGATGCCGATGTGCCATGACCGTGCGCGTCCGCCGGAGCATCGGCACCGCCCGGCTGCCCCGGGCGCAACAGCAAGCCCCCTAAAATGCCTGCCGCCGCCGCGAAGATCGCGCCGAACAGGAACGCCACGTGATAGCCGCTATTGAGCGCGGCCACCGCGTTCTCAGTGGCCTGCACCGTGCTGCTGCGCGCGGCAGCGAGACTCGCGAGCACGGCGAGACCCAGTGCGCCGCCCATCATGAACGACGTATTGACGATACCTGACGCGAGGCCCGAATCGCTCGGATCGACGTCGCTCATGGCAGCCAGCAACATGGGATTGAACGCGATGCCCGCACCGAAGCCGAGCAGGAGCATGCCCGGCAGCACGTCGAGCACGAAGCTGCCGTTGACCGGCGCGCGCGCGAACAGCGCAAGGCCACACGCGGCGACCAGCAGCCCGACAGCAAGCGGCACGCGCAGACCGAAGCGCATCACCACGCGCGCCGACAGGCCCAATGAAAAGAACGCCATGATCAGATTGGCCGGCAAAAACGCGAGCCCGACCTGCAAGGGCCGGTAGCCGAGCACGCGTTGCAAATACAGCGCGGAGATAAAGAACCACGCGAACATTGCCGCCGCCCACAGCACGCCGACCACATTGGCGGTCGCGACATTGCGCAAGCGGAACAGACCGAGCGGCATCAACGGATGCTGTACGCGTGCTTCGATGATGAGAAATACGGCCAGCAGCGCCAGCGCGGCGAACAACATGCCAAGCGTCTGCGCGGAGGTCCAGCCGGCTTCGTTGCCGTTCACGACCGCGTACACCGCGAGCATCAGCGAAGCAGTCACCGTCACAGCACCGGCCACGTCGAGCCGTTCGCCATGAGCATGACCGCGTGCCGACGGCAACAGCGCGACGCACAGCCCGTAGACGGCGATACCGATAGGCAGGTTGACGAGAAAGATCCAGTGCCAGCTCAGCAGGTTGGTCAGCAGACCGCCGAGCAACACGCCGATGCTGCCGCCGCCCGCACAGACGAAGCCATAGACGCCCATCGCTTTCGCGCGTTCGCCGGTCTCGGTGAACAGATTCATGATCAGCGACAGCGAAACCGCCGAGACGACCGCGCCGCCCAAACCCTGCACGGCACGCGCGCATACCAGCAGCACTTGCGAATTCGCCATGCCGCACGCGAGCGACGCCAGCGTGAACAGCGTGATGCCGCCGAGGAACAGCTTGCGATGGCCGTACAGGTCACCGAGCCGGCCGCCCAACAGCAGACAGCCGCCGAAGGTCAGCATGTACGCATTGACCACCCACACCAGCGAGGTCTCGGTAAAGCCGAGGTCCGCGGCGATCGACGGCAATGCAACGTTCACGATCGTCGTATCGAGCACGATCATGAGCACGCCGAGGCACAGAACGATCAGCGCCAGCCAGCGTTTGTTGCCGTGGATGGAATGGGTCATGCAGGGGCTCCTTCGCCGTGGTCAAGCGGATGCAAGCGGTGTACCAGCGCGATACAAGCGGATGCCGGACGTGCCGCCGCTCCGCGCGAAAATAGCAACCCGTTCGACAACCCGTTGATGGCAATGGGAAATTGAGTCTAGCACCCGCGGCTTTTGGCCCACAACTACGAATTCCTGGGCGGCGTTTGCCGTCAATCGCCAGTCAGTAATTCGTACTTGCCGCCGCGTTCCAGCGCCCGCTGATAGGCCGGCCGCGCGTGAATGCGCTTCAGGAAATCGACCACGGCTGGAATCTGCCCTTCCATGCCGCCGCGCGCGGTGGCGGCTTCGAGTGGGAAGCTCATCTGGACGTCGGCCGCCGTGAAATCATGGCCGACAAACCAGCCGGTCGCGGTCAATTGCTGATTGATGTAGCCAAGGTGCAGTTTCAACTGCGGATCGACGAAACTCGATTGCAGCGTCGAGGCGATCTTACGGGCAATCGGCCTGGCGAAAAACGGCATCGGCGCACTGGCGATGCGCAGCGCGACCAGTTTCAGCAGCAGCGGCGGCATCGCGGAGCCTTCCGCATAGTGCATCCAGTAGGTGTAACGCAGACGCTCGGGCGTACCCGCTGCGGGCGCGAAACGGCCTTGACCGTACTTGTCGACCAGATATTCGATGATCGCACCGGATTCGGCGAGCGTCTGGCCGTCGTCGGTAATGACGGGCGATTTGCCGAGCGGATGCACGGCACGCAACTCGGGCGGCGCCAGCATCGTCTTCGGGTCGCGCTCGTAGCGCTTGAGCTCGTACGGAACGCCGAGTTCTTCGAGCAGCCACAACACGCGTTGCGAGCGGGAGTTGTTCAGATGATGGACGGTCAGCATGGGGCGAGGGACGTTGGCCTGTGAAGTGTCACATCATAGGGATGTTGTGCCGAGGTGTGGCTCTAGTCGCGAGTCGCCAGGGCCCGGCTTGCGTCCCTCGCCGCGGCTCATACCCGGGACTTGCCGCCCATCAGCTGATTCGACGGCAGCGTTTCGTCGAGCAGCTTGCGCGCGCTCTCGATACCGGCCACCGGCAGGCCCTCGGGATTCAGCAAGCCGACCTGCACCAGCAGCGACGCCTGATCCCAATAGATGTGTTCGTTGTACAGCTTGTCGCCACGGAAACACACTACCGCCAGCATCGGCACTTCGAAATATTTACCGGTTGGCGCGACACCGGGTAGCAGCCAGTCGATCTCGCAGCTATGCGTGCAACTAAAAATGAATTCGTCGACGATGCGATCCGCGCCGATCGTGCGCGAAATCGGAATCAGCTTCGTATCGGCAGGATTCGAATTGACGAAGTGATGCGTGTAGAACCGCTTGAGGTTGTCATGGCCCACACCGCCTGTCATGGTGGGCACATGATTCACATAAGGTTGGGCGACCATGGTCGGCATCACGGCCTCCACGTCGCGCGTGGCGAACTCGTAGTAGCAATGGGCTTCCCACAGCGCGTTCAGATCGTAGACCGGCCCCAGCACCTTGCGCAGCATGGCGAGCGTGCGCGAATAGGCCATCATCGTGGCGGGTTTGTCGTACTGCGGGCGCGACGGTGCGGCGAATGCGTGATCGCAACCGAGGTACACGTATTGCTCGATTTGCGGACACGTGCGCAATGCCGCGCTGATTCGTTCGCGTGTTTCGGGCGGACAGTGCGCGTCGTTTTCGGGGAAATGGAACACCATCGGGCAGCGCACGGCCCGCACTTCATCCAGATACGATTCGAGACCGACGCCGTAATAGCTGACGGCGCAGTCCACGTCGGTGCGCGCCGCGGCGAGAAACGCCAGCTTGCCGCCGAGACAATAACCGACTGCGCCCACCTTGCCGGCCTGCTCGGGCAACGTGCGCAAGGTCGCGACCGTTGCCGCGATATCGTCGACGGCGAGATCGACATTGAAGTGCTCGAGGTGGTCGAGCGCCTGTTTCATGTCGGCTTCGCCATAGCCGAGCGAAATGCCCGGTTTGATCCGCCAGAACAGATCCGGCACCAGCACCACATAACCTTCTTCCGCGAAGCGATCGGCCATCGACTTCATGGTCTCGTTGATGCCGAAAATCTCCTGCAGCAGCACGAGCCCCGGGCCCGAGCCTTGCGCCGGACGCGCGACGTAGGCGTTGAAACGGCCGCCATCCTGGGCGACGACTTCGATGAAAGAGGCGGCCATGCGGTGTGTCTCCGACGGAAAGAGGCTACATGAAGGGCTTATCTGAGCGTGCGCAATTCAAAGCGTTTGAGCTTGCCGGTTTCGGTGCGCGGCAGCGAGTCGATGAAAGCGATGACGCGTGGGTACTTATACGGCGCCACGCTATTTTTCACGAAATCCTGCAGTTGCGCGACCAGTTTGTCATCCGCCGTATAACCCGGGTTCAGCACCACGAAGGCCTTGACGATCTGCCCGCGCGTTTCGTCCGGTTCGCCGATCACGCCGCATTCGGCCACCGCGTCGTGTTGCATCAGCACGCTTTCCACTTCCGGGCCGGAGATGTTGTAGCCGGCGGAGACGATCATGTCGTCGGCGCGGGCCTGATAGAACACGTAGCCGTCTTCGTCGAGATAGACCGAGTCGCCGGGAAGATTCCAGCCGTCGCGGACGAACTTCGCCTGCCTGTCGTCGGCGAGATAGCGGCAGCCGGTCGGCCCGCGTACCGCAAGTTTGCCGATCGTGCCGGGCGCGACGGGTTGCATGGCGTCATCCACGGCTTGCACCACGTAGCCCGGCACCGCGCGGCCAATGGCGTGCGGGCGGATCGCGTCGCCTTGTGCCGAGATGAAGATATGGATCAGCTCGGTGCCACCGATTCCGTCGATCATGTCGATGCCGCTTGCGTCGCGCCATAGACGGCGCGTCGAATCCGGTAACGCTTCACCCGCCGAGACTGTTTTCGTCAGGGTCGAAACGTCGTGATGCGCGATGAGCGGCGCCATTTGCCGGTAGAACGTCGGCGCGGTGAACATGATCGTCGCGTGAAAGCGCTCGACGGCTTGCAGCAAGGTCTCGGGCGTGAGCCGCTCGATCAGCACCGTCGACGCACCCACTCGCAGCGGAAAGCACAGCATGCCGCCAAGGCCGAACGTGAACGCGAGCGGCGGCGTGCCGCAAAAGATATCGCTCGATGAAGGCTTGAGAACGTGACGCGGAAACAGATCGCACATCGCCAGTACGTCGCGATGAAAGTGCATGCAGCCTTTCGGGGCGCCCGTCGTGCCGCTGGTGAAGGCGATCAGGCAGACGTCGTCCGCGGCGGTGTCGCAGGCGGTGAAGCGGTCCGGTTTGTTGATCGCGAGCGTGTCGAGCGAAGCGGCGGAATCGTCGTGAAACAGGAGCGTTTGCTTAAGGCCCGCGCAGTAGAACTCATCCTGAGGATCGTTGCAGCGCGCGAGCTCATCGGTCAGGCGTGCATCGCATAGCGCCGCGCTGACTTGCGCTTTCTCGATGATCTGCTTGAGTTCCTTGGCACGCAGCAGCGGCATGGTGGGCACCACGACGAGGCCGACCTTCAATGCGGCGAGCGCGGTCACCGCCATGTGCAGCGTATTCGGTCCGCGCAACAGCACGCGGTTGCCCGGCTGCAAACCCATTTCGTCGACCAGTACATGCGCGCTGCGATTGACCAGAGCAAGCAGCTCGCCATAGGTGGTGGCTTGCGGTTTTCCGTCCACCTCCGACCAGATCGCCGGCCGATCGCGATGTCCCGCTTCGATAGTTCTGTCGAGCAATTCCGTCGCGCAGTTGAAGCGCGCCGGATACGCAACATCCGGGTTGTCGAGCAGAAAGACAGGCCATTGATCCTGCGGCGGAAGATTGTCGCGCGCGAAGGTATCGACGTGTGCTGACGGTTCCATCATGGTCTCCCGGACGTTGAGCCGGCTAAATGCGCTTCGGTTGGCGTGGTGGCTGGGTGCTTCGTAGGTAGTGGGCTTACTGAGGGATCACAGCCGTCGCTTCGATTTCTACTTTGGCTTCGTCTTCGATCAACGCGACGACCTGGACCGCGCTCATGGCAATGTCGTAGTCGCCGATCAATTCGCGAAACGCACGGCCGATATCTTTCAGCGAGGCGACGTATTCGCGCTTGTCCGTGACGTACCACGTCATGCGAACGAGATGCTCGGGTGTGCCGCCTGCTTCGTGCAGTACGGCGAGCACATTCTTGAGCGCCTGAATCGCCTGCTGTGCGAAGTCGGTGGTCTGGAACTGCGCCTGTTCGTCCCAGCCGATCTGGCCGGCGATGAACACTTGCGTGCCGGTGGCCGCGACGCCGTTCGCGTAGCCGCGCGGTTTGATCCAACCGGCGGGGAGGAGAGCTTTTTTCATGAGCGATGCGCCTCGATGGATTCATGCTGTGGAGCAAACGTCGCGAGCGCGCTCGCGATGTCGGCGGGAATGTCGATGGATGTGCCGCGTTCGAGCGATGTCGTCACGAGCACCTGTTTCGCGCGAAAGCGGATTTCGTCGCCGCCATAGCCGACGATCTCGATACTGATCGAGCGGCGGCCGATCGCCACGACGCTGAGTGCCAGCGTGATCGTTTCACCCATCTGGCTCGGCCGCGAAAACTCGCAATCGAGTTTGACGATCGGCAAGCCGACGCGGCGTTGCGCGATCATCTGCGCATAGTCGATCCGCAGGCCTTCGTTGAACCAGTCTTCGACCAACGCATTGGTCATCACCAGATATTGCGGAAAGAACACGATGCCGGCTGGATCGCAGTGCGAGAAGCGGATACGGACCGGTCTTTCGAAGGTCGTGCTCATTTCGCCGCGTCCCCGATGACTTTCGCAGCGTGGGCCTTCAGGAGGTCGCGGCCGACGATCAATTGCTGCACTTCAGTCGCGCCTTCGTAAATCCGCAGTGCACGAATCTCGCGATACAGCATCTCGACGGGGGTGCCGCTTTGCACACCCATGCCGCCGTAGAGTTGCACGGCGGCGTCGATCACCTGTTGCGCGCCTTCGCTTGCGTGCCATTTAGCCATCGCGGCTTCACGCGTGACGTTTTCGCCTTGATCGCGCAACCAGGCCGCGCGATAAACCAGCAAGGCGCTGCTGTCGATCGTCAATGCCATCTGCGCCAGCCTGGCCTGCGTCAACTGAAAATCGCCGAGCGTCTGTCCGAACATCTTGCGCGACGCGGCACGCGAGAGGCCCTCAGCCATCGCATGTCGCGCGAAGCCCAGCGACGCAGCCGCCACTGACGTGCGGAAGATATCCAGCGTACGCATCGCGAGCTTGAAACCTTCGCCGGGTGCGCCGAGCATCTGGCTGCGCGGCACGCGTGCACCGGCAAAATGCAAACGCGCTAGCGGATGCGGCGCGATTACGTCGATACGTTCGGCGATTTCCAGACCCGGCGTGTCGGCGTCGACGATGAAGGCAGTGATGCCACGCGCGCCCGGCGCTTCGCCGGTTCTGGCGAACACCACATAGAAATCGGCGATGCCGCCGTTCGAGATCCACGTCTTGTCGCCGTCGAGCACATAGGCGTCGCCGTCTTCACGTGCGCTCAATGCCATCGCGGCGACGTCGGATCCCGCGTCCGGTTCCGACAAAGCGAACGCGGCGAGGGCCGTGCCGTTGGCCACGCGAGGCAAATAGCGCGCTTTTTGCTCATGCGTGCCGCCAAGCGAGATCGCGCCTGAGCCGAGCCCCTGCATGGCCAACGCGAAATCCGCGAGACCGGAATGTTTGGCGAGCGTTTCGCGCAGCAGGCACACGGCGCGTGTGTCGATGGAATCGCCGTGGCCGCCGTAGGCCATACCGCCGACACCGTATTTCAGCCAGCCCGCCGTACCGAGTTCACGGACCAGACGACGGCAGGTCGCATCGACGTCGTCGTGCTCTACATGCGAGAGATTCGCACTGCACCATGCTTCGATACCCGCGGCCAGTTCCCGGTGGCGTGGTTCGAAGAACGGCCAGGCCAGCGCGCTGTGCGGATCCATAGCGCCCTTATCGCTGTTCGTGCTCAATTCAATCTCCCTCGAACACTGGGCGCGACTTCGCGGCAAACGCGCTATACGCCCGTTCGAAATCGCGTGTGCTCATGCAGATGGCCTGGGCTTGTGCTTCCGATTCGATCGCTTCGTCGATGCTCATGCTCCATTCCTGGTGCAGCATCTTCTTCGTGATGCCATGCGCGAAAGTCGGGCCGGCGACGAGATCGGCGGCGAGCTTCTGGGCGTCAGCGAGGAGCGCTGCCGGTTCGCACAGGCGGTTATAGAAGCCCCACGCGTGGCCCTCGTCGCCACTCGCCGAGCGGCCGGTAAACAGCAATTCGGCGGCGCGTCCCTGGCCGATGATGCGCGGCAGGATCGCGCATGCGCCCATATCGCAACCCGCGAGACCGACGCGTGAGAACAGAAACGCGAGCTTGCTGCGCGCGGTGCCCAGGCGCATGTCGGACGACATCGCCAGAATCGCGCCGGCGCCGGCGCAAACGCCGTCGACCGCGGCAATGATGGGTTGCGGGCAATGGCGCATCGCTTTGACCAGATCGCCGGTCATGCGCGTGAACAGCAGGAGTTCCGGCATCGGCAGATCGATCAGCGGCGCGATGATGTCGTGCACATCGCCGCCGGAGCAGAAGTTCTCGCCTGCGCCGTGAATCACGACCGCCTTGACGTCGGTCGCGTAGGTCAGTTGCCGGAACAGATCGCGCAATTCCGCATACGACTCGAACGTCAGCGGGTTCTTGCGTTCGGGGCGGTTCAGCGTGATCGTCGCGACCTTGCCGGCGACCGACCAGCCAAAGTGCCGCGCCTCGTAACCGGCAAGTGTCAGGCGGTTGCCGGCCAGCAGGGCGTCGGCGTTGGATCGTGTCATGTGTGTCTCCATGCAAAGCTCGGTTCGGTGCGGCTCAATCTTTCAGACTGTCGAGCAGATGTTGTTTGAGTTTGCCAAGACGCTGATGGGTGCGCGATTTTTCGTCGAGGCTCAAACCGCCGAACAACTCGACGACCCATTGCTCATGCGCCACCGCCATCTTGTCGAACGCCTTGCGGCCTGCCGGCGTTAAACAAACGCTGATCGAGCGGCGATCGTTCGGATCGGTATCGCGCGAAACCAGGCCTTCTTTTTCGAGCTGATCGGTAATGCCGGTGACGTTGCCGCCCGTCACCATCAAACGGCGCGACAATTCGGTCATCTTCAGACCTTCCGGATGACGTTCGAGTTGCGCCATCAGATCGAATCGCGGCAACGTGGTGTCGAATTCGTTGCGCAGGCGTTTGCGCAGTTCGGCTTGCACGAGATTGGTCGTGGTCAGCATGCGCAGCCACAAACGCAAGCCCATGTGACTATCGGCGCCCGTGCTCATTTCCAGATCCACGACGTTCTCCGCTGGTTTGGCAACCCCTTTGCGCGGGGGTTTGCTATCCGCCGCCGTGGGCTTGTTGATGTTCGATGACTTGCTCACATTACTTCTCCACCGGAGATGGAAATGGATTGGCCCGTGATCGCGTCGGAGCCGGGTTGGCAGAGCCATAGCACGGCGTTGGCGACCTGCTCCGGACTCACGAAGCGACGTTGCGGATTCGAGCGCAGCAAGGTTTCGCGCGCCTGCTGTTCGGTGCGTGAGGTCTTGCTGGTGATCTGTTCGAGCGATGCGTGCAGCAGCTGGGTTTCCGTATAACCGGGACAGACTGCGTTGACGGTGACGCCTTTCGTCGCGACTTCCAGCGCGAGTGAACGGGTCAAACCGATTACGCCATGTTTCGCGGCGCAGTAAGCGGCGACGTACGCGTAGCCGATTTGCCCCGCCGTGCTCGCGACGTTGACGATGCGGCCGTGGCCGCGTTCGAGCATGCCGGGCAACACGGCGCGCGTACCGAGGAACACGCCGGTGAGGTTCACGTCGAGCATGCGCTGCCAGAGCGCCATGTCGGTATGCGTGAACGGCGCGGCTTGCGCCTGGCCCGCGTTGTTGACGAGGATGTCGATTGCGCCGGCTTGCGCGAATGCATTGGCCACAGAGTCTTCCTGTGTGACATCGACACTGACGCAGGCAACCTCGCCGAGCGCGTGGATTTTTTCCCGCTGGGCATCCAGACGTTGCGCGTTGCGGCCCATCAAGGTGACGCGCGCGCCGGCACGCAGCAGCGCTTCGGCCACCGCCGCGCCAATGCCGCTGCCGCCACCTGTGACGACGGCATGTTGTCCGGCGAGCGTTCTGCTGAGCGTATTCACGTGGTTCCCTCAGCGCGTTGCGCGCGTTCTTGTGGCGACAGCCCCGCATTCGCGGCGAGCTGGGCGCGCTCACGTTCGAGATTGCGTTCGAGTTGCGACTTCGCTGCCGTGTAAGGCTTCGGCCACATCACATCGAAATAGCCGATTTTTGCGGCCTCATTGAGTGTCCACGACGGATTCGCCAGATGCGGGCGCGCAATCGCGCAGAGATCGGCGCGGCCCGCCGCGATGATGCTGTTCACGTGATCTGCTTCAGAGATCGCACCAACGGCGATCGTCGCAATGCCGGCTTCGTTGCGCACGCGGTCGGCGAACGGCGTCTGGAACATGCGGCCATAGACGGGTTTTTCCTGCTTGCTGACCTGGCCCGACGATACGTCGATCATGTCGGCGCCGGCCGCCTTGAAGGCACGGGCGATTTGCACGGCGTCGTCGGGCGTCGTGCCGCCTTCGACCCAGTCATTAGCGGAAATCCGTACGGAAATCGGTTTGTCTTGCGGCCAGACGGCGCGGATCGCCTTGAAGACCTGCAACGGGTAGCGCAGGCGGTTTTCCAGCGAGCCGCCGTATTCGTCGGTGCGTTGGTTGGTCAACGGCGACAGGAAGCTCGAGAGGAAATAGCCATGCGCGCAATGCAGTTCGAGCCAATCGAAGCCTGCCTCGGCGGACATTTGCGTGGCGCGTACGAACTGCGCTTCGATTTCGTTTAACACGTCTTTTGTGGCTTCGCGCGAATGTTGGCTGATGCCGTTCAAGTACTGCTGCGGTGAAGCGGATACGAGTGGCCAGTTGCCTTCGTCAAGCGGTTGGTCGATGCCTTCCCAGGCCACGCGCGTCGAGCCTTTTGCGCCGGAATGGCCGAGCTGAATGCCGATCTTCGCGTCCGACTGTCCATGCACGAGATCGACAATGCGCTTCCACGCGCCGAGATGTTCCGGCGCATACATGCCGGGACAAGCAGGCGTGATGCGCGCTTCCGGCGACACGCAGGTCATTTCCGTCATCACCAGCGCGGCGCCGCCCATTGCACGTGCGCCGAGATGCATCAGGTGATAGTCGCCGGCGATGCCGTCGACGGCAGAGTACTGCGCCATCGGCGAGACGACCACGCGGTTTTTCAGCGTGACGCCGCGCAACGTGAAGGGCGTGAACATGGGCGGGACGGAGTGCTTGTCAGGCGCGCGGTCAATGCCGGAACGTTGTGCGAGCCAGTCTTCGAAGCCGGACAGATAGCGCGCATCGCGCTCGCGAAGATTCTCGTGCGAAATGCGCTGCGAGCGAGTAAGCAGCGAATACGCGAACTGTTCGGGCTCGAATGACGTATAGCGGTCGACATGCTCGAACCACTCCGTCGAATTGCGCGCGGCGTTCTGAATGCGCAGTACGTCGATACTGCGCACGTCCGTGTAGTGTTTCAGTGCGGCCGGCAAGTCGCCAGGATGCGCGCCGATGCTGTTGGCCAGTTCGATCGAATCTTCGAGCGCGAGCTTGGTGCCCGAGCCGATCGAGAAATGCGCGGTGTGCGCCGCGTCGCCCATCAGCACGATCGGCGTTTGGGTGCCATTTGCGTTATTGCGCCAGTGTACCCATTCCTCGTTGACGACGCGCGGGAAGCGAATCCACTGCGACGAACCCCGCAAATGCGCGGCGTTCGATAGCAACGCATTGCCGTCCAGATATTTGGCAAACAGCTTCTCGCAGAACGCGATGCTGTCTTCCTTGCTCATCTCGTCGAGACCGGCGGCGCGCCATACGTGTTCCGGCGTTTCGACAATGAAGGTGGAGGTCTGATCGTCGAAACGATACGCGTGCGCCTGGAACCAGCCGAATTCAGTTTCTTCGAAGGCGAAGGTGAAGGCGTCAAAAAGCTTTTTGGTGCCGAGCCAGACGAAGCGGCAGTCGCGCATGTCGATGGCGGGCTTGTAGGTGGCCGCGTGTTTCTGACGGACCGCGCTGTTGGCGCCGTCGCAGGCGACGATCAGGTCGGCCTCGTAGGTCGTGTCGTCCGTGACCTGGGTTTCGAAAACCAGCTTGACGCCCAGCTCTTCGCAGCGCGCCTGCAGGATATTCAGCAGACGTTTGCGACCGATGCCGCAGAAGCCATGACCCGACGAGCGGATCTGCCTGCTACGGAAATTGATTTCGATGTCGTCCCAGTGGTTGAAGGCGTCGAGGATCGCGTCTGCGCTCGGGGCGTCGGCGGCGCGCAGATTGCCGAGGGTCTGGTCGGAGAATACGACGCCCCAGCCGAAGGTGTCGTAAGGCCGGTTGCGTTCGACCACTGTGACGTCATAGGCCGGATTGCGGCCCTTCATTAACAGGCCGAAGTACAACCCGGCCGGGCCGCCGCCGATACAGACGATGCGCATGCTGACTCCCCCACGTGAACTTTGCTCTGGAGGGTAATTTAGGTCTAGATAGTTTAGATGTCAAGTAAATGATGGGAGTTACGACCCGGTGGTGACGAGCAGTTCGCCATCCGGGCGCACCCGCAGCGATGTCGCGCTGCTGTTTACCCTATTCGGACCGCAGCGTGGCGGCAGGAACAACGGTTTCGATACGGCCGGTCTTCACGTCGTACACGAGACCGGTCACTGTGAACGCGCCCGGAAAATTCGGATTGGCTTTGAGCGCCGCCACGTCTAGCGCGACGGCCTTGTACGGATCGGTGATCGCGAGATCGTCGAGTTTGTCTTCCGCGACACCCATATATTTCGACAGCAACTTAGGCGCATGATGGTAGCAACCGTTGATTCCACAATCGGTATGCTGCAGGAGGACCAGATTCCAGCCGGCACCCGCTGGCTCTCCCGCCGCTCGCGAAACGGCGCCGAGAAGCGTCATGGTTTCGAGCAGCGCCGGATTCACGCGTCCTCCCACGTTGCGGATCACTGCCGTTTCGCCGGGCGCCAGTTTGAGTACATCCATTGGATCGACACGCGGGTCGACGCAGCCGATGATTATCGTTTTGCGTGACGGCATCATTTTCAGATCGGCGGAGAAACCGCTGTCTGCGAATTCGGCGTTGCGGCTAGCAAGAGTTTCGAGAAAGTCCATGACAACCTCTATCGTTCGATGTGAGAAAGTGAGTTAGGCGCGCAGGGGTAAGCGCGTCACCTGATCCAACACAGATCGTTTGCCGTGGAGCGGATGGGCATTGAGGAGCGCGAACACCAACTTGGACATGATCAATATTCCTTAGTAAATGGATTTGAGTGATTTCGACGTCATTCTGTCTTCAACCTGAGAACGCCATGTGTCGCAACGGCCAACCTCGAAGATCGCTTCCCTTGTTCTCACTATGGTGTACTGCGGGTCCGCTCGGTAGTCCTCGTTTCAGGCTATGACTTATCTTCGAACAGCATGGATCGGCTTGGGTGTCGACCTGAAGACGAACTTCCGCGCCCAGTCGTGCCGCCCCTGATTAGTGCCTTGACGCCACCAGCGGATAATCGATGACGAATTGGGCTAAGATTTATGCTGATCTAGCATCGAGGCGGGCGGCAGTGCCGCTTATCGATCTTGTCGTCCGCGGGAAAAAGGAGGGGAGCTTGAAAGACGTCCTCACGTTCAGGCTTTACACCCGTGTTGCCCGGCTGGGCAGCTTTTCGGCGGCCGCACGGGAATGCGGACTCGCGCAATCGCAAGTGTCGCGGATGATCGCAGAGCTCGAGGCATCCCTGGGCGCACGCTTACTCACGCGAACAACGCGCGCGGTCGTGCCGACTGAAGCAGGCCTCGAATTTCTCGGCCGAATGGAGCCGATACTTGCGGCGATCGACGACGCGGAGAACAGCGTCAGGGAAACCGGAGAACTGCGTGGCGTGCTGCGTCTCGCCATGCCTTCGACCATGGCTATGCGCGTGGTCATACCACGGCTTTCAGCTTTTACCGAACTGCACCCCTTGCTCAGGCTGGAGATCATGCTCGACGACCGGTGGCAGGACATGATTCGTGAAGCGGTCGATGTCGGCATTCGGGTGGGCAGTCTGCCGGACTCCGCAGGCACTGCGAGATTGATTGGCAAGATGCATCGCGTGGTCGTGGCATCGCCTGCCTATCTCGAGCGGCACGGCACGCCGGCCATACCGGAGGAGATTGCGGCGCATCGCGTCGTTGGCGGACCCGCCGGGGCGCGACCGTCGTCGTGGCAATTCGAGCGCGATGGCGAGGCGACCTCGGTCGACGTGCAGCCACACGTGTCGACTAACGACACCTCGGGCGCGCTTGCAGCGGCAGTCGCCGGCCTTGGAATTGCCTCGACGACGTCATGGGCGAGTCGATCGGAGGTCGATCACGGGACGCTCGTGCGGTTACTGCCCGAATGGAAAATGGCCGACTTGCCCGTGCATGCGTATTTCCCGATGGGGCGCACCACCCGGATGGCGGGTCGTGCGTTTGTTGACTTCATCGCAGCTGAATTGAGGAAAGAGCCGTTTGATTTCCGCTGATGGGCGCGATCGACGCCTGGCGCGCGGCCGGTTTTGACGTTGACCCCATGGTGGCGAAGGACATTGCAGAGATGGGCGGGGCACTTCATCTGATCGTGCAATAATTTTCAACGCATCGAATACGCATCGAATACGCATCGAATACGCATCGAATACGCATCGAATACGCATCGAATACGCATCGAATACGCATCGAATACGCATCGAATACGCATCGTCGCTGAGATCGAACATA
Source organism: Paraburkholderia fungorum (assembly GCF_046027605.1). Taxonomy (GTDB): domain Bacteria; phylum Pseudomonadota; class Gammaproteobacteria; order Burkholderiales; family Burkholderiaceae; genus Paraburkholderia; species Paraburkholderia fungorum_F. Next base: position 531,439 of record NZ_JAQQEF010000001.1, on the reverse strand, counting down.
GCGCTACGGGTTCGATCGTTTTGCAGGCCCCGCCCGAATACCAGGAGTGTTGTCGTGTCTCATCTGAAATCCACGCCGGTTCATGCAAAGACCGCGTGTGTCCTCGTTCTCATGGCGATGTTGGCGCAAGTCGGGACACCAGCGAACGCAGTCACTGTCAACCAGGCGGCAGATGTCGAGACCTCTGCTTCTACCCAATTTTCGGCCGGACGTCCTTTTGTCGGCGACGACCCCGTTGCCATTCGAGATACGTTGGCGAACCAGCACATACATGTTGCCGCGCCTTCCTTACGCGATCGCGTGCAAAACCTGATTCCCATTCCCACCCACAAGCAGCACCCGAATTCCGACCTGGCGGCGGTCAATCTCGACCGCGATCTGTTTTTCCTGGTGCGTGCGCCGTACGGGATCCGGTATCGGACAGAGACGCATCAGTTGACGGTCAACGCCGATCTATCAGGCGGCGAGAATCAGCGAGGCATCCTGCTCAAGGAGACGACGACCGGACCGAGCGGTCGAGGCCTGGTGATCGCACCAGAAGCGAAATCCAAAGGGTTCATCCAGCATATCGATCTGATTGAACTCGAGTCTGGCGAAAGTACGAAAGCCACGGTTCGCGGACGCGCGACGCTCTCACGGACTGCGTACGACGAAGCGAATGGGGACTTCGCGATTGTCCTCGTGGGCCGCCTGGCGCCACCGTATCTTATCGACCAGAGCAATCACAGCGACCCGACCGATGACGAGCCTACTGACATCACGCGACGAATCTCCGGGCTCTACGTCAACGTTCACGCTATCTGGCTGGTGAGCCCACAGCGGGGCATCGTGCTATCAAAGACGCTGCGTCTGTCGAAGTAGCGTCTACTCTAATCGGTACCCGGTTCGTCGACGCACTCGATCTCATTGCGATCGAAAGAGGTAATTCCGCTCGCCCGATTTTTCTCGTGGGACGACGTGGGGAGTCTCTCACTCTCTCGAGGGACATCGCCATGACTGTCCGGCAATCGCTGCATGCGTTGCTGGATTCACATTCGTGGCTGCGGCCTTACGTATCTTCAAGCGGGGCTGGCTCTGACGTGTAGTCGAGCAACAACAAACAGCCGGCAAATAAACCCAAAAATCAAATCAATACAGTAACAAAAACTGGCTTCCGGTAGATACGATAGTGGAAAAAGCTGCCTGTTGACCATAACACGGGTCTTTAACAACGGGCGCCGTTCCATTTCCCATCCAGCCCTCCACGCCCCTATGCCACGCCCGATCGTTGCACTGATTCATCCCGACGCAGTCAGCCACAACCTCTCCATCGTCAAACAGCGTGCACCTCGATCACGCGCCTGGGCCGTCGTCAAAGCCAACGCATATGGACACGGAATCGAGCGCGTCTTCCCGGCACTCGCGAATGCTGATGGTATCGCATTGCTCGATCTCGACGAAGCGGTGCGTGTGCGTGAGTTGGGTTGGACCAAACCGGTTCTACTTCTGGAAGGTGTTTTCAGGCCAGGTGACGTGCAAATCGCTCAACAGTTCGACCTTTCCATGGCGGTGCATTGTCATGAGCAGCTTGATCTGTTGCGCCTCGCGTCATCACGCGAGCGCGTCAACGTGCACCTGAAAATGAACTCGGGGATGAATCGCCTTGGCTTCCGGCCTGACGCGTACCGCGCCGCGTGGGAACGGGCCAGATCGATTCCCGGCATCGCGGACATCACGTTGATGAGTCACTTCGCGAATGCCGACGATGGCGACGTGGCATGGCAGACGGATCGCTTCGATGCAGTGACTCACGACCTACCGGGTCAACGGAGTCTCGCCAATTCAGCGGCCGTTCTGTGGCATCCCCTGGCTCATCGTGACTGGGTGCGCCCGGGTGTCGTGCTGTACGGCGGTTCGCCTACCGGTCAGTCGCGCCACATCGACGACGTGGGCTTGCGTGCTTCGATGTCGCTCACGAGCGAAGTGATCGGTGTGCAGTCTTTATCGGCGCGGGAAACGGTCGGTTATGGCCGTGCCTTTGCCGCGAACCGCGACATGCGTATTGGTGTGGTCGCATGCGGTTATGCGGACGGGTACCCGCGGCACGCATCCACGGGTACGCCAATCGCGATCGACGGCATCATGACGCAAGTGGTGGGCCGCGTTTCGATGGACATGCTCACCGTCGACCTGACGCCGTGCCCGCACGCGCGAATCGGCTCGAAGGTCGAACTGTGGGGCGAGCAGGTCAAGATCGACGACGTCGCTCACGCGTCTGGGACGATCGGGTACGAACTGATGTGCGCCCTGGCAAAGCGGGTGCCGGTTGAAGTCGTTTAATAACGCTTGTCTCGCCGGCGCGTGAAGCTCCGCCGCGGATAATCACGTATTCCGGCGAAATTCGGCTTAATGTGGCGCGACATCGCCGGCTGCATGGGCGTTCCGGGATTTAAAGCGGTGCTATGGCATTGCACCGGATATTGTATGTTTACGTAATAATCGCGAGGCGCGTCCGATTTGACCCATTAACCATTAAAAATGCGTAGGTCATGGCTTTCAGCGAACCAAGGTCTCCATTTTTCAAGTGGGTCGTGTCCTCCGCTCAAAACCTGAGCGCCGACAACCGGCAGATATTGCTCGCCAACCTGTTCACTCGAACCGCATCGATAGTCTTTGCGTCGATCTGCGAAATAAGTGTCTGCGCAACCGCTTATTATCTCTATCCCCGTGCCCTTTACGCGTGGTGGGGCAGCGCCGTGGTCGCGCTGCTGATCGCGCGTATCACGTTGATCCGGCTGTGCTGCCGGCGCAGCGCCCACAACCAGCCGACGCCTACCTCTGCCTTTCTTTTTGCAAGCCTGCTCTGGGCCGTCCTGTTCGGCTTTGGTACTTTCCTGTGCAATACCAGCGGAAACCAGACGCTTTTTCTGCTCGGCAATGTTTGCGCCGTGGGCGTGATCGGCGGGCTGGCCGGACGCAATGCAGGCACGCCGCGGCTCGTGCTTCTCCAGATTTCGTTCATTCTTGCGCTACTGGGTTTGGGCGCGGCGCTTTCGCCTGGCTCCGGCAAGCTCGTTCTGCTGTTTCAGGCGCCGTTTTGCGCGGCCGGCTTTTTTACCGTGGCCCTACGCAGTAATCGCGACACCGTTGCGCTACTTCTGGCGCGCGAAAGCAGTCATCGGCTCGCTCACCATGACAGCCTCACCGGCTTGCCCAACCGCGCCCGCATCACCGAACTCCTCCAGGAGCGCACCGCGGCAGGCTCGTTACAGCAGGATCACTCATTCGCGGTTCTACTGATCGACCTCGACGGCTTCAAGGCGATCAATGACAGCCTGGGTCATGCCGCCGGCGACCAGATCCTTCAGGAGGCGGCGATTCGATTGCGTGAAGTACTGCCTGCCGGCGACCTTGTCGGACGCCTGGCCGGCGACGAGTTTGTCGCCGTCTCCGACGGCCCGGCGTTGGCCCGCGACGTCCATCTGTTAGCGGACCGCATCGTCAAAACGCTGGCGCGTCCCTTCGTGTTAAGCGAAGCGTGGGTGCATATTGGTGCGAGCGTGGGCGTTTCGCTTTATCCGGAGCACGCGGAAACAGGGCCGCAATTGCTGATCTGCGCGGACCGTGCGTTATATGCGGTAAAACGCAGCGGCAAGAGCGCCTTCGCTATTTTTGATGCGGCGAGGCACGCATCCGACGAAAGCTTGAGCCTGCTGCGAAGCGATCTGGAAGGCGCGATGCAGTCTTATAGCGGTTTGAGGATGGAATATCAGCCGATCGTCGATCTTGCTCATGACACGATTTCCGGCCGCGAGGCACTGCTTCGCTGGACGCACCCAACGCGCGGCGAGCTTTCTCCCTCCGCATTTATTCCCACGGCGGAACGGACGGGCCTGATCCTCGCACTCGGGGAGTGGGCCTTGCTGCAATCGTGTATGGAAGCTGCCACGTGGCGTGACGCCGTGAGCGTCGCTGTCAATGTTTCGCCGGTGCAATTGCGGGAGGAAACTTTCGCGTCGACGGTTGCCGCGATCCTTCGTAAGACGGGGTTGCCGCCGGAGCGTCTGAATATCGAAGTCACGGAAACGGTGCTGTTGAGGGACGATACGGTTACCCGGCACAACGTCGAGAAGCTTCGCGCGTTGGGAATCGGGCTGGCGCTCGACGACTTCGGTACGGGCTTCTCAACCATGTCCACGCTCGTGCGCTTCTCCTTCGACAAGCTCAAGATCGACAGTTCGTTCGTGAAGGAGTCCGTGCATCGGCGCGAATCCGCGGCTGTGGTTCGCGGGATCGTGGCTTTGGCGCGGGAAATCGGCATGCCGACTACGGCGGAAGGCATCGAGACGCAAGAGCAGTTGAATTTTGTACGCGTCTGCGGATGCACGCATGCTCAAGGTTTTCTTCTCGGCAAGCCGGTCCGGGGTGAGGAGATCCCGCACCTCGAGCAAAGGCTCGCTGCGCATTCGGCGGATAAGGCGTAAGACGGAGAGCGGCCGCTTCCTTTGCGTGTCTGTGCGCGCAAGTGATTCGATATCGAGGCAGACATGGACCCCGCATTGCAATTTCAGTTAAGGATCGCCGTATCATCCGAACTTGCAAACGGTCTGCGTGCAGACCCATCGGCTGCTTCACATGCCGCGCTTCATCATGTGCTGCGCAAGTACAACGCGGCCCTGAAGTGTCAGTTCGATGCTTTCGCCGATTATGTGAGTGAAGCGGAACAGCAGGGACCGGAGAACTATCCGCTTTATCAGTGGACCCGGGAGACGATCGAGAACCCGGAGAAGAAGGCGAAGTACTTGCAGTCGTTCACGGTCTATGTGGATGGCGGCGAAACATATAGCAAGGAAGTCGCCGACGTGATGGAAGTTGAACTGCTCGCCCTGGTCCACGACCATGGCATCAGAAGCGTGGCCCGGTTCGATACCAATCCCGCGAATAACCCGCAACCGCCCAAGCGTTAGCCGTGTTGGCGGCGAAGAAAATAGCGTGTGCCGCGTGGTTCCGGTAGGCGTTTCGAACGCCCCGTTCTCTGCATTGCCAGCTATCGATAGCAGGGTACCCAGCTTAAAAGCTGGCGATTCAACCGTGCGAATTCGACATTTCTTTCATTGTCATTTCGGTGCGGGGACAGCAGACCCTTGCTTCAGATCGCGATATCGGAAATGGAAATAGCGCAAACCGGCGGATTGTTTTGGGCCGGATCGCGCTGGCGCGGGGTCTCGATTGATCTGCCCGTGCACTAGCGGGGTTTGTTCCGCGTGCTTTTCCTTGCGGTCGCGGCGCGCGGGGCATCTTTAGCCGGCAGGCCGCCGCCGTTCATCTGCTCCATCCATGACAAGGCGTCGACGTACGAGAGGAATTGCTGGAGGTATCCGGGCGACAGTTCGCGCATCAGCGAGAGCGACCGATGCACCAGGCTACTCGAGTTGAGCGGACCGGCATTGCCCGGCGCTTTCTTCAATGACTGCCGTAGCTGTTTCTCGGAGCGGACTTTAGACCACGTCTGCCTGAAGTAATCGAGTGCTTCCAGTTCCGGATACGAGGGGCGCTGGGGCGCTGCATGACCTGCTGTGGGATCGTTGCGGTCTAGCGCTGCATGGCTGGCGATGTAATCGTTCAGTCCGGCCAGCGCTCCGCGCGCGGGTTCGAGGGATGATGCCGCGGTGCCGGTGCCAGCACTACGGGTCTGCGCCCCCGCGCGTTCGAGATCGTCCGCATAAGCCTCGATCAGTCTGGACAGCTTCTCGTCCAGCAGACGCCGCGTCTCGCCGCCGTGAGCAGCCGCGCGCCGATCCAGCGCCGCGATGAAATGAAAGCGGATGGGATCCAGACGATCCGCGCCGCGCTCGCGCCACGCGTCGAGTGTTGCCCGGGCGTTGGTTGTCACGCAGCTTGCGTCATCGCTCAGGCTACTCACGGGGCTTCACCGTTGTGGCGGCAGGTCTCGGGACCGGCGCGATTTCCACGCGCCGGTTTTTCGCGCGCCCCTGGTCGTCGGCATTCGAACTGACGGGCTGCTGGGAGCCGAACGCGGCCGCGAACACGGACGAGGCGGGCACACCTGCATCGATCAACGCACGGGTCACCGTCAACGCACGCTGGGCCGAGAGCTCCCAGTTGTCGGCAAAGCGGCGGTTAGCCTCGCGCACCTGCCGGTCATCGGTAAAGCCGCTCACCATGAGGATCTGGTCATTCGCCCTGAGGTAAGTGGACAGCGGCCCCGCCAGGCTCTTCAAAACATCCCGGCCCTCGGGCTGCAATTGATCGGAGTTCAGTGCGAACAACACGCTGCCGTTGATGCCGATGCGCCCGTTCACCAGCGTCACCCGGCCCGCTGCCAGCGGTCCTGCCAATGCCTGTTCCAGGGTCTTGCGACGCTGCGTTTCCAATTGTCGCTGCTTGACCTCATGCTCCAGCCTGGTCGAAAGTTCCAGTTGCACGCCGATGACGCTCACCAGGATCAGCACGAAGGCGCCCAGCAGCACCGACATCAGGTCGCCGAAGACCGGCCAGATAGGCGCCGCCGTCTCCACGCCACCGTCGATTTCCTCGCTCATGCCGCTTCAACTCCCGCGGAGGCCCGCTTGCCCGCGAGCTGTTGCAGGTCTTCGACGATCTGCTTCTGCGACATCATGCTCAGGTCGATCACTTCGCGCGCTTGGGCCACGTAATAGGCCAGCTGTTCGTCGCTGCGGGCGAGGGATTTGTCCAGTGCCGTTTCGATCCGCTGCAGGTGCGCCACCAGCGTCGTATTCGACTCGCCGAACAACTGAACGGCCGTGCCGAATGCTTCGCCGAGGCTCGCCACTTCGACTGCACTGCCGGTGACTTGAGCGGCAATCGCGCCCAGCTTCCCGGTTTCGAGCTCGACCTTATCGGTGAAACGCGTGCCGACACGATCCAGCAGATCCGCCGACGTGGCGACGAGTCCGTCGACGGCCGAGCGCTGCTCGGTGGAAGCATGGTTCACTGCATCGAGCAGCGTTTCCAGCGTGGCCAGCAGGCGGCTGCGCTCTTCCAGCATCGCGGTGTCGCGGACCATGCTGTCTGAGAGCTTCTGACGCAGTTCGGCGACGACTTCCGCGGCGGCCTTCGGCGCTTCCGACGCGGCTTGCACGAGTTGGCCGATCTCGGCGATCGTGCTGCTCGCATGTGCGTGCGTTTGAGCGGAGATGTCGCGTGCGGTTTGCGCCAGCGTCTCGCAGATTTCCTGTTGCCGGGTTGCGGTGCGCGTGCCCACCTGCTCCCATTCCTTGCTCAACGTGGCGGCCATCGAACCGAGTGTTTCGGTCCAGGCGGCGAGCCGTTGCTGGTCTCGCGCGGCGAGTTCCGCCTGCAAGTCCGCCGCGGCCTGCGGGGCTTGCGCCGCCACTTGTACGAGCCGGTCGATCTCGGCAATCGTGCTGCTCGCATGTGCGTGCGTTTGAGCGGAGATGTCGCGTGCGGTTTGCGCTAGCGTCTCGCAGATTTCCTGTTGGTGGCTCGCGGTGTGCGCGCCGGCTTGTGCCCATTCCTTGCTCAACGTGGCGGCCATCGAACCGAGCGTTCCGGTCCAGGCGGCCAGCCGTTGTTCGTCTCGCGCGGCCAATTCGCTCTGCAAGTCGGTCTGCGACTCTCCTACCGCGCGTACCAGCGACGCCGAGTGCTGCTCGAAGGTTGCCGCGGCCGCGGCCAATGCTTGCTGATTGTGGCCGGCCAGCTTCTCGCCGGCCTGTTCTTGCCGCGACAGCGCCTCGTTCCATGCTGCCGATACATGGCCTGCCGTTGCATCGAGGCGCGCGGCGACGCCATCCAGTAAGCCGGCCGAGCGGTGCTCGAAAGTCTCGGTGAATCGATCTAGCGACGTGCTCAGTTGCTGGGTGAGCGCCTCGCTTGATCGCTGATGCTGCTCGAGGGCTTTGTTCCAGATGCCCGCGACGGTGACGGTGCTCGCTTCGAAGCCAGTCGAGAGCCCGTCCAGTTGCCGTTGCACGGCCTGCGTGACGGTGTCGTGCAGGGCGGCAGTCTCGCGCGCGAGGCCCGCCATCGTGGCGGCCATGACCGGCTGCAGCGCGGCGCTGGCGGCGCGGGTGCTTTCGGCGATGCTCTCCTTCAACGACTGCTCCACGGCGGCCGCGAGGCGCGTGTAAGCGGCCTCTGCCTTGCCGTGGAAGGTGTCCTGACTGGCGATCTGCCGTTCGTTCGAGACGAGGCTCTGTTGCTCGATGGCCGCCATCATCGATTGCATACGATCGACCAGGGTGGGCATCACCTCGGCCTGCCGCTGCAGGAGCTTGAGGCTTTCCTCGCGCTGATGGGTCTGCGAGAAGCTGCGCAAGGTCGTCGCGATCTTCACGTCGAGCACCTGTGCCACCTGGATCCGTTCGCGACGGCACAACGCGGACAGCAGCCCGAGCATCGCGGACGTCGCCACCCCTGCAATCGAGGTGCCGAATGCGAAACCCAGCCCCTTGACCGGCGCGGCGAGCGAATCGCGGATAGCCTGCAGGTCCGTTGCGCTTTCCAGCGCCATGCCGGTGCCACGCAGGGTCGCCACCATGCCGAGCAGCGTGCCGAGCATGCCCAGCAACACGAGCAAGCCGACCAGGTACGGCGTCAGCGCCGGGCCCGGCAAGGCCACGCGCTCACCTTCGACGCGCAGACGCACTGCATTGCGCAGGCTCGGATGCAACGGCTCCAGCCACGCGCCGAGGCCTGGCGGCGGCGCGGACAGCCCCGCGACCGCACGCGCCAGCGTGGTTGTGGCCTGGTCGTAGCGCTGCAACTCGAGCGCGCCTGCCACGTAGCAGACACCGATCAACATCGTGACCGCCAGGGCCAGCGCGTTCGAGCCGACGTAACCCACACCGATCCAGCACACCGCGGCCAGACCTACCAGAAAAACAACGAGATTGAGATATCTGGACATAGTGTCCCAGTTAGCTGGTGCGAAGGGCTGCGAGCAATCCTTCGACCGGTTGTAAACGAACATCCAGTTCAGCGAGCAACACGCTCTGCATATCCTTGCGGAACACGTCCAGCCATGCGCCAGACGGGGTGGGGGCGGCGGGCGCGGCCGTGGCGGCGTCCGCCGAGGCTTCGGCGTCGGTCAGCGTCTGTTGCTCCGCCTCGCGCAAACGCACGAAGTGTCCCGCGAGCAATCCCGGCACGGCGGCCAGCAGACTGTGCTCACGCTCGCTGAGCGCTCGCTCCATGACGGCGTCCACCACCGCGAGCCGGGCCATGGCGGGCGTTTTGGCGGCCAACATGGCCCGCAGGCGGCCGCGCAGGTTGCCGACGCCCGTTTCCATTGCCTGCTGCATGGCGAGGTAGCGTTGACGAAACAGCGCGTAATCGACCGGCGCTTCCGCGTGGGCGTCGGGCGAGAGCGCTTGTGCCGCCGGACCGCGACGCCTCGCGGCGGCGAACACGCTATCGCCGACGATGGCCTTGGCCAACGAAGCGCGCACGCGCTCGCACTCGTTCTCTTCAGCGAGGCCGAAGGCTCGCGCGCCGGCAGCGACGGCAGGCGGCGCGTTGTTCAGCGCCGAGGACAGCGCGATCGCGTCGGTCCAGCCAAGCCATTGGCTCAGCCGGTCCGACAGCGACTGGCTGGATTCGGGAACCTCGACGTCCGTCAGGCGAGCAAGTAGGCGAATGAGCGCCGGGCCACTGAAAGCTGTGCGCTGTGGGGCTTGCACCATACCACCAGAGTCAAAAAAGTCAGCAGTTTACACTTCGTCGGGGTGAGGGATGCAGCCCCTTAATGAGCAGGGCGGCCGACGGTGAGATTTTGACGTGTCGATCGAGGCGACCGGGCGCCGCGATGATGTACCTCACCGACGCCAGGCAACTGCTCGCGCAAGAGGCAGTATGGCATCGTTGAGGTGCGGCTATTTCATCTGGCTGTCATGGCTTCACGACTAGGATGCCCCATCGCTTCAGTCGTGCTTCCGTCGTGCATCTGTCGCGCCCAAGGATGGCATGGCACGCGCTGCCCACCCGGCACCGCGCGCTTGCCGTCCGCGTTGGCGAACTTCCACTCCCATACAAAAACTCCGGACATGTCGAACAAGAAAATCGCCAGGGATTTTTCCGCCGAGCAGGGCGCCGCGATTGTCTCGCGCCGCGGGTTTCTGAAGTTTGCCGGCGCCTCCAGCCTCGCGACGGCCGCGGGCACGCTCGCATCGGCGGCGCGCGCCGCGAACAGCGCGCCCGACGGCACGCCGGAGCAGATCCACCTGACCTGGGGCAACGATCCGACGAGCGATGTCACCGTGTCGTGGGCGTCGCCGGCGCCGGCGGTCAATCCGAAGGTGCGCTTCGGCGGTGCGGGTGCGGGTGCAGGTGCGGCCAGGCAGACGGTGCACGGCGTCCAGAACACCTATACCGATGGCATCAACGGCGAGGTCGTGTTCACCTACCACGCGCGTCTGCGTGGCCTGAAGGCCGATACGCGCTACGAATACGAGGTGAGCGCCGATAACGACAGCAACGCGGCCCAGCCTTTCACGGCGAGTTTCCGCACCGCGCCGCGCGGCCGCGCGCCATTTCGCTGGACGAGCTACGGCGATCTCGCCACGCCCAATACCGGCTGGGTCCTGTCGTCGCCGCAGAGCCGTTTCGCGGTGCAGGCCGTCGAGCGATTTGAGCCGCTGTTCCACCTGCTCAACGGCGACCTCTGCTACGCGAATCTGAACCCGACACAGCAGCCGGAGGTCTGGCGCGATTTCGGCAACAACGCCCAGACCTCAGCATCGAACCGCCCGTGGATGCCATGTCCGGGCAATCACGAACTCGAATTCCACAACGGCGAACAAGGCCTCGCGTCGTATCTGTCGCGCTACACGCTGCCCGAGAATCACACGCGCTTCCAGGGACGCTGGTACAGCTTTCGCGTGAGCTCGGTGTTTTTCATTTCGCTCGATGCGGATGACGTGGTCTATCAGGATGCGGCTGCGTTCGTCGCGGGCCCGAGTCCGCTGGTGCCGGTGGCGAGCACCGGCAATCCGCCGATTCAACCCGGCACGTCGCTCTACGTGCGTGGCTATAGCGAGGGCGAACAAACACGCTGGCTCGAGAAGACCTTGCACCGGGCGGCGCAAGACGACGAAGTCGACTGGATCGTTGTGCAGATGCATCAGGACGCGCTGAGCTCATCGAAGACCGGCAACGGCTCCGATAAGGGCATCCGCGAAGCCTGGCTGCCGCTGTTCGACCGCTATGGCGTCGACCTGGTGTTGTGCGGACATGACCATGATTACGAGCGCAGCTATCCCGTGCGCGGCTGTAATCACAACAAGGGCACCGATATCGCGACGGGGCGCGTGGTCGATACGTTGCAGCCGCAGCCGGTGATGTCGGCGGTGTCGTCGGGCGCCTCGACGTTCGATACGAGTCACGGCACCATCCACCTGATTCTCGGCGGTGGCGGCACGAGTGCGCCGCTCGATGTGTATGGGGTGGACATCGGTACCGGCTTGCCGCAAGCGCGCATCTTCACGCGCCCTAATCGCCCGGTTACCGGAACGGCTGCGGGCACCTTCGTGCGTGCCAATGCGGACGCGGTTGAAGATGCGGTCTGGTCGGCGCAACGGGATACCGGCACGGGCTACGGTATCGCCGTATTCGATCATGATCCCGGCCATTCGGGTGGCGAGACCACGATTACGATGAACTACTATCACGCGCCGGGCGCGGATCAAACACCCACGCAGAACTATGAGTTGTTCGAAACGATCGAGCTGAAGAAGAAGCGGCGCGGGTAGCCGGTCATGCGGCCGGCAGCGCATCCGCGCCGGCCTGCGCGTCCTGATCGGAACACATACCCGACACCCCAATCGCGCGACCACGGCACCCTCGCGAATCAGCGGAATTCCCCCGTCCGGCGGCACGAGGTTCGTCATGCCGAGCAGGCGCAGGTGAAGTCCGCCTTGCGTGATCCACGGCGCGTGCGCACGCTAATCGATTTTCTGGCCGCCCGGCTTGTTCCGGAACCGGCCAAGACGTCACGTGAGAGGCCGCTGAGGGTCATTCATTCATGCCGTGTGCTGCCGGCTGGCGGCTGATCGCGAATGACCGGATCGAAGCCGCGCGCATTACGATGCATCGCCCGCATGACTGAATCTGTTTGCGACCGGCAGCGATTTTTACGGCAAGTTAATGGCGCTTTGGCTAACCTGATAGCAGATAACGCACAGGAGCCGCTATGACTCGCGCGCTGGTTGGTCTACGGACTCTTCTTGGACTGGGTGGACTGGGCAAGCCGCAGCCCCATGCCCGGTCGCGGGCCACACCGGGCCGCAATGTGATGATGCGCGTCACGCTCGACGCCCAGCACGCCACGCCGTTGCGTCAGGCGCTGATCCGGGACTGCGGCGATCAGCAATGGACCATTCGCGTCGCGCCGCTGCACGGAACGGGCCGCGTGCGGCTCTCGCTCTATCTGCCGAGGGACGCAGTCAACGGGGCGATTCAACGGCTCGCGCATCTGGCGCCGGCCGCTGAGGTGGGGCGGCTGCTTGAAATTCCCGACGCGCCGACAGACGCCTGGCGGGATTTGATGGAAGGCGAGCTGCTGCCGCGCGCCGCTTCGCACGCCGATGGCGTTGAAGCGGCTGAAAAAGGGAACACGCTTGCGCAACTGCTTTCACCGCATCATGTTCTGCTCGGTCTGGACTTAGCGGACCGGGAGACACTTTTCGCGCAGTTCGGCAGTTTCGTTGAACAGCACTACGGGTTACCGGCAATGGCCGTGAGCGCGGGGCTCACTGCACGTGAGGCGCTAGGCTCGACGGGTCTTGGCCAGGGCATCGCCGTGCCGCACGGTCAGATACGAACGCTGCGCCATGCCATGGCGTTTTACGTTCGTCCGGCAAAGCCGATTCCGTTCGATGCACCGGATGGCCAGCCGGTCAGCGACGTGGTCGTCCTGCTCGTCCCGGAATGGGCAAACAGCACGCATCTGCGGCTGCTGGCTGATGTCGCGCAGCGCTTTTGTGACCACCGGTTCCGCGAGCTGCTGCATGGCTGTCTCGATCCGCGAGCGGTGTGTCAGCTGTTCGCGAGCTATGAGGAAGCAGACGGCGCGGAACGCGGCACTTCGCACGGCGATCTCGCCCATCAAGCCGGAGCAGTGGGCAAACGGGTTCGCGCGCACAGCTAGGATCGTTCTCCGGCCCCCTCCGGGTGGCCGCGCGCATCACTTCTCAAGTTCAGCAAACAACCAATCCTGGAAGCTACGCAGCTTCGGCAATTCGGCACGCGATTTCAGCAGGTTCAGCGTATAGCCTCGCACAGGCAATCCTTCGAAACCGAATGGCGCCACCAGCCGGCCCGTTTCCAGTTCGCGTTGCGCCAGAAGCAGGCTCTCGAGGCAGACCCCCAGACCGTCGACCGCCGCGCTGATCGCCATGAACGAACGATCGAAACGCGGACCGCGTGCGATGTCGAGCCGCGTCTTGCGATGGAGGCGCATCCAGTCCCGCCAGCCCACCAGACACCCCTCGCTATGAATCAGCGCATGGTGCTGCAAATCCGCGACACTCAGCAGCTGATGCTCGCCCGCCACGAGCGCGGGCGAGCAGAGCGGCACGATCGTTTCGGGCGGCAGCTCGAGCACCATTGTGCCGGCCGGCTGCAGTTTTCTCGGCCCGTAGCGGATATCTATGTCGACCGCCTCCGAGATCAGATCCGCCGCCTCTGACGACGCGTTCAGCCGCACATCGATATCCGGATGCGCCGCGCTGAAACGCGCGATGCGCGGCATCAGCCATTGCGTCGCGAAGCTCGGCGTGCAGTGAATCGTGAGGATGTCGCTCTTGGCGGCGCGCCCGATCTCGCGGGTGGCCGCGTCGATTCGCGAGAACGCCGCGGTGATTTCCTCAGCGTATTGCCTCCCGTAGTCCGTCAGGATCACCGTGCGATGCAAGCGATGGAACAGACGAATACTCAATTGCTCTTCCAGCAGCTTGATTTGATGGCTCACGGCGGAGGGCGTGACGAACAGTTCGTCTGCTGCGAGCGCAAATGAGGAGAGCCGCGCGGCGGCTTCAAATGCCTGTATCGACTTGAACGTGACGCGATTGTGCATGGCAGCACCCAGGTGAATTGAATTCATCCATGGGGCCATCTTAATTCGTTTGAGCGCGTGTGAGTGCGAGATTACGCTTGAGTCACTGGGAACGTCATCACACCGGACCCCGCAAAAGAACCTCAGGAGACAAACAGTGAACATCAGCGAAACCGCACCGTACGCCGCACTCGCGGAGCACGCCTATCAGATTCGCCGCAACGCGCTGCGCATGGGCGAAGTGCAGGGGCAGGGTTATATCGGCCAGGCGCTCGACATTGCCGACGTACTGGCCGTCGCCTACTTCCGCGCTATGCGTTATCGCGCCGATGACCCCGAATGGGAAGGTCGCGATCGCTTCCTGCTTTCGAACGGCCACTACGCCATCGCGCTGTATGCCGCGTTGATCGAGGCCCGCATCATTGCCGACGAAGAACTGGAAACCTACGGCAGCGACGACAGCCGTCTGCCGATGTCCGGCATGGCGAGCTACACGCCCGGCATGGAAATGTCCGGCGGCTCGCTCGGGCAGGGGCTGACGATCGCGGTGGGCCGTTGCCTGGGTCTGAAGCGCAAGGGCTCGGACGCCCGCGTCTACACATTGTTCTCCGATGGCGAACTCGATGAAGGCGCGATCTGGGAAGGCCTGATGTCCGCGGCCCACTGGAAGCTCGACAACCTGATCGCGATGGTCGACGTCAACAACCAGCAGGCCGATGGCCCGTCGTCGAGCGTCATGGCGTTCGAGCCGCTGGTCGACAAGCTGCTGGCGTTCGGCTGGTTCGTGCAGCGCGTTGACGGCAACGATCTCGCGGCCGTCGTCGCCGCGTTCGACGCGGCGCATGCGCATCCCGAAGCGCAACCACGGATCATCGTCTGCGATACGCGGATGGGTTGCGGCGTGCCATTCCTCGAAGCTCGCGAGAAAAATCACTTTATCCGCGTCGATGCGCACGAGTGGCAACTCGCGCTGCAGGCGCTGGAAGCCGGGAGAACCGTATGAGCGCCGCCGCACCGAAACCGCGTCTGAAGACTTCGGCGATGATCGCCTCGATTGCCGGCGAGGGGCAGCTCACGCGCTCCGCGCCGTTCGGCCACGCACTGGTCGAGTTGGCGCGCAACCGTCCGGAAGTGGTCGGCATGACCGCCGACCTCGGCAAATACACCGACCTGCATCTGTTCGCGAAGGAATATCCCGAGCGCTATTACCAGATGGGCATGGCCGAACAACTGCTGATGGGCGCCGCCGCCGGCATGGCGCACGAAGGCGCGCAGCCGTTCGTCACCACTTACGCCGTGTTCGCCGCGCGCCGCGCTTATGACTTCATCCATCAGGCGATTGCCGAGGACAACCTCGACGTCAAGATCGTCTGCGCGTTGCCGGGCCTCACCACCGGTTACGGCCCGAGCCACCAGGCGGCCGAAGACCTCGCGCTGTTTCGGGCGATGCCGAACCTCACGGTGATCGACCCGTGCGATGCGATCGAAATCGAGCAGATGGTGCCGGCCATTGCCGACCATCGCGGGCCGGTGTATGCGCGGCTGTTGCGCGGCAACGTGCCGGTCGTGCTCGACGAATACGACTACCGGTTCGAACTCGGCAAAGCAAAGCTGCTGCGCGACGGCGCCGAGGTACTGATCATCTCGTCCGGGATCATGACGATGCGCGCGCTGGAAACGGCCAAGGCGCTGGCCGCCGATCGCGTCGACGTGGGCGTGCTGCATGTGCCGACCATCAAGCCGCTCGACACCGTCACGCTGTTGCGCGAGGCGCGCCGTTCCGGCCGTCTTGTCGTGGTGGCGGAGAACCACACGGTGATCGGCGGACTAGGCGAAGCGGTGGCCGCCGTGCTGCTGACCAATGGCGTCACGCCGCCGTTCCGTCAGATCGGCCTGCCCGACGCGTTTCTCGACGCGGGCGCGCTGCCGACCTTGCACGACCGCTACGGCATTTCCACCGAGGCGATGTGCGCCACGATCAAAGGCTGGCTGCGGTAAAGGCCTATCAGCGTTCATAGGCTCACACAGAGCGGACATAAAGCGCCGCAAACACACGTAGTCACCGATAGCAAACACCGTAGCAAACCATAAGCTTCAATTCAGGAGATCCGCATCATGTCAGAGTCACGTCTACTCGACGGCAAGGTCGCCGTCATTTCCGGCGGTGCCTCGCCGCGCGGCATCGGCATGGCGACCGCCCGCATGTTCGCCGCGCACGGCGCACGCATCGCCATTTTCGATCTCGACGAAAACGCAGCGGTCGAAGCCGCTGCGTCGATCGGGCCCGAACATCGCGGCTACGTGTGCAACGTGACCGACCGTGGCGCTTGTCAGGCTGCTGTCGAACGCACCGTCGCCGATTTCGGTTCGATCGACATTCTGATCAACAACGCCGGTATTACCCAGGCTGCGAAGCTGCTCGAGATCGATCCGGAAAGCTGGGACCGTATCCTCGATGTCAACCTGCGCGGCGTGCTGTATCTGTCGCAAGCGGTCGTGCCGCAAATGAAGAAACAGAAGAGCGGCTCGATCGGCTGCATGTCGTCGGTCTCGGCGCAGCGCGGCGGCGGCATTCTGGGCGGCCCGCATTACTCGGCGGCCAAAGCCGGCGTGCTGGGTCTTGCCAAAGCGATGGCGCGCGAGCTCGGCAACGACGGCATTCGCGTGAACTGCGTGACACCAGGCCTGATCCAGACCGACATCAATGCCGGCAAGATCACCGACGACAAGCGCGGCGAAATTCTCGCGGGCATACCGCTCAATCGGCTGGGCGTACCCGACGATGTGGCCGGCGCCTTCCTGTTCCTCGCGTCGAATTTGTCGTCGTATATCACCGGCGCGGTCATCGACGTGAACGGCGGCATGCTGATTCACGGCTGAAGAATGGCTGCTTGAGCCTGCTTGAGGCTGCTTGAGGCAAAGCCGGTCCGGGAGGACGGGCCGTCTGGCGGGAGGCCGGCGGCGGCGAGTGAGACCTTGTAGTAGAGAACAGACGACCGCGGCGAGCGATACGTGCAGCCGCCGCGGTTCAGCTTCGCAAACTATAACGACACGCCATCAGAGTTGGAGGAAGACACCATGACTACCCGTTCTAACGCCCCGCAGGGCATCAGCCGCCGCACCTTTCTGAAGGCCGGTGCGGCCATGTCCGCCGCCGCGCCGCTATGGAGCATCTCGCGCAGCGCGATGGCGGCTCCCGAGTTTTCGTACAAACTCGCGACCGGCCAGGACCCCACGCATCCAGTCAACATTCGCGCCCAGGAGGCGATCAACCAGATCCGCGAAGCGACCAAAGGCCGCCTCGATATCAAACTGTTTCCGCAGAATCAGCTCGGCTCCGACACCGATCTGCTCTCGCAGGTGCGCAATGGCGGCGTCGAGTTCTTCAACCAGGCGTCGTCGATTCTGGCGACGCTCACGCCCGCCGCGGGCATCGTCAACACCGGTTTCGCGTTCAAGGACTATGACGCGGTCTGGAAAGCGATGGACGGCGATCTCGGCAACTACGTCCGTGCACAGATCACGAAGTCGGGCATCGTCTCGGTGAGCAAGGTATGGGACAACGGCTTCCGGCAGATCAGTTCGTCAACCAAAGCATTGCGCGCGCCGGCCGACCTGAAGGGCTTCAAGATTCGCGTGCCGCAAGCGCCGATGCTGACCTCGCTGTTCAAGGCGCTCGATGCCGGCCCCGCGCCGATCAACTTCAACGAGCTGTATTCGGCGCTGCAAACCGGCGTGGTGGAGGGCCAGGAAAATCCGCTGCCGATCATCGCGACCGCCAAGCTCTACGAAGTGCAGAAGTACATCAGCCTCACGTCGCATGTGTGGGACGGTTACTGGATTCTCGGCAACCGTGCGGCATGGGAACGTTTGCCGGCCGACATTCGCGCGATCGTCACGCGCGAATTCGAAAAGGCTGCGATGCTGCAACGCGCGGACATCGCGAAGCTGAGTCTGTCTTTGCGCGACGACCTGAAGACCAAGGGCATTACCTTCGTCGATGTCGACCGCACGGCTTTCCGCGGCGCGCTCGCCAAGACGAGCTTCTATCACGACTGGAAAGCCAAATACGGCGACGAGGCGTGGGGCCTGCTGGAGAAATCCGTCGGAAAACTGGGGTAATGCGATGATCTCGATCTCCTATTCGCACGAGCGGCAGCATCGGTTCGCCTGTGCGCTCGACTCCGCCCTCGGTCATCTGGTGGAGATTCCCGCTGCGTTGCTGGTGCTCGCGGAAATCGTCGTGCTGTTGGCCGGCGTGACGAGCCGCTACCTGCTGCATTCGCCGCTGGTGTGGTCCGATGAACTCGCGTCCATGCTGTTCCTGTGGCTCGCCATGCTCGGCGCGGTGATCGCGTTGCGGCGCGGCGAGCACATGCGGATGACGGCGTTGGTCGGCATGGCGCGGCCGGGTGTGCGCGCTTTTCTCGACGTGATCGCGATCGCCGCGCCGATCGCGTTCCTCGTGATGGTGATCGGGCCGGCGATCAGCTTCGCGCAGGACGAATCGTTCATCACCACGCCGGCGCTGGAATTGTCGAACTCGTGGCGCGCGGCAGCGTTGCCGGTCGGCTCGGCCTTGATGCTGCTGGTCGCCGTGGTGCGGCTCGCCCGCATGGGCAACTGGCGGCTGACGCTCGCCGGCGTCGCGACGGTCGGCGCGCTGGTCGGCATCTTCATTGCGCTCGGTCCGCTGTTTCGCGATCTCGGCAACGTCAACCTGCTGATCTTCTTCGTCGGCCTGGTGGCGCTCGGCGTGCTGAGCGGTGTGCCGATTGCCTTCTCGTTCGGACTTGCCACCTTCGGCTACCTCGCATTGACGACCAATACGCCGATGCCGGTGGTGGTCGGCCGGATGGATGAGGGCATGTCGCATCTGATCCTGCTCTCGGTGCCGCTCTTCGTGTTTCTCGGGCAGTTGATCGAGATGACCGGCATGGCCGCGGCGATGATCGCGTTCCTCGCAAGCATGTTGGGTCACGTGCGCGGTGGGCTTTCCTATGTGCTGGTCGGCGCGATGTATCTGGTGTCGGGCATCTCGGGCTCGAAAGCCGCGGACATGGCGGCGGTGGCGCCGGTGCTGTTTCCGGAGATGAAAGCACGCGGTGCGAAGCCCGGCGATCTGGTCGCGTTGCTCGCCGCAACCGGCGCGCAGACCGAGACGATTCCGCCGAGCCTCGTGCTGATCACGCTCGGTTCGGTGACCGGCGTATCGATCTCGGCGCTCTTCACGGGCGGCATGTTGCCGGGCATCGTGCTCGCCATCACGTTGTGCGCGGTGGTGCAGTGGCGCTATCGGCGTGAGGATCTGTCGGCCGTCAAGCGCGCGACCCGTAGCGAGATTCTGCGCAAGCTGGTGATCGCGATCCCGGCGCTCGCGCTGCCGTTCGTGATTCGCGCGGCGGTGGTCGAGGGGATTGCAACGGCGACTGAAGTCTCCACCATCGGTATTGCCTACGCCGTGCTGGCAGGCCTCCTGATCTATCGCCGGTTCGAGTGGAAGCGGCTCAAGCCGATGCTGATCGATACCGCGACACTGTCGGGCGCGATTCTGCTGATCATCGGCGCGGCGACGAGCATGGCGTGGGCGTTGACGCAGTCCGGCTTCTCCGGACAGCTTGCGCAGACGCTCGGTGCTTTGCCGGGCGGCGCGGCGATGTTCATGGCCGCCTCCATCTGCATGTTCGTGATCCTCGGCAGCGTGCTGGAAGGCATTCCGGCGATCGTGCTGTTCGGCCCGTTGATGTTCCCGATCGCACGGGCCATGCACATTCACGATGTGCACTACGCGATGGTGGTGATCCTCTCGATGGGCGTCGGCCTGTTCGCACCGCCGTTCGGTGTGGGCTACTACTCGGCTTGCGCGGTGAGCCGGATTCATCCTGACGAAGGGATGAAGCCGATTCTTGGCTACATCGCCGCGTTGATGGTCGGGCTGATCATCGTGGCGGCGGTGCCGTGGATTTCCATCGGCTTCCTGCATTGATGCGCTGACGGGTGAGGCTGCGCCGCGCAGCCTCGTTTACTGCCTTCGTTCATCCCATTCGATTCGTTTTGATTGCCGCCGCCTCGCATGACGGGGCGGCGTAGAGGAGTCTTTTGCCATGTCCAGCACCCAAGTTCAACCGGCTGCATCGAATGGTTCGTCTGATTCGCTTGCATCGATTACGCTCGCGCCGTTCGTTACGGCGGCGCAAGCCGTAGAAGCAACGCATCCGCCGCCGTTGCCGCTCGCCGACGCGATCCGCTTCCTCTCCATCGATGCGATCTTGCAGGCCGGCGAGGGCCATCAAGGCGTGCCGCTCGGTATGGCCGAAATCGCCACCGCGTTGTTCACCCGCCACCTGAAATTCAATCCCGCCGATCCGACCTGGCCGGATCGCGACCGCTTCGTGCTGTCCAACGGCCACGGTTCGCTGCTGCTGTATTCGCTGCTGTACCTGACCGGTTACGCGGCGATCGGCCTCGATCAGTTGAAGACCTTTCGCGAACTCGGCTCGCATTGCGCGGGGCATCCCGAGTACGAACCGGCGCATGGGATCGAGGCAACCACCGGTCCGCTCGGGCAAGGCATTGCCAACGCGTTCGGCATGGCTATCGCCGAAGCGTATCTCGCGGCGAAATTCGGCAGCGAACTCGTCGATCACTACACGTATGCGTTTGTCGGCGACGGCTGTCTGCAGGAAGGCATCGGTCAGGAAATGATTTCGTTGGCGGGGCACCTGCGGCTGGGCAAACTCATTCTCTGCTGGGACGACAATCAGATCACCGACGACGGCAGCACCGCGTTATCGATCAGCGAAGACGTCGGCGCGCGGTTTCGTGTGGCCGGCTGGCATGTGATCGAAGTCGACGGTCACGATCTCGAAGCGGTGAGCGCGGCGTTGACCCTCGCGCGGAAAGACCCACGGCCGTCGCTGCTGGCGTGCAAGACGATCATCGGCCGTGGCATTGCGCGTTTGCAAGGCCAGCGCGGCGGCCACAGCGGCAAGCTCTTCCAGGCGGACGCCGACGCGGCGCGCGAGCAACTCGGCTGGCCCCATGCGCCGTTCGACCTGCCCGGGGAAGTGCAGAACGCATGGCGCGACGCGGGCCGGCGCAGCAGCGACGAATATGTCGCGTGGCACGCCCGTTTGGCTGCGTTGCCGGACGCGCAGTGCGCCGAGTTCGAACGGGTCATCGCAGGCGGCTTGCCGCAAGGCTGGCGCGACGTGCTCGACGCTTATCGCAAGCGCGCCGTCGAACGCGGCGAGCCGCAAGCGGGTATCACCGTGTCGGGCGAGATCAGCGATCTGTTCGCGCCGCTACTGCCCGAGCGCATGATCGGTTGCGCCGATCTCGAAGCGCCCACCGGCCACAAACGCCAGTTGCACGCTTTCACCGCCGACGACCGCAGCGGTGCCTACGTCCACTGTGGCGTGCGTGAGCATCTGATGGGCGCGATGGCCAATGGCATGGCCGCGCACGGCGGCGTCGTCGCGACCAGCGTCACCTATCTGGCGTTCTCTGACTATCAGCGTCCGGCGATGCGCATGGCCGCGTTGATGGGCTTGCCGGTGCACTACGTGTTCAGCCACGACTCGATCGGCGTCGGCAAGAATGGGCCGACGCATCAGCCTGTCGAGATACTCGCCTCGTTACGCGCGATGCCGAACATGCGCGTGCTGCGGCCCGCCGACGCCGTGGAAGCGGCCGAGTGCTGGGCACTCGCGCTCGAACATCGACGCGGCCCGAGCACGCTGGTGTTCGCGCGCCAGGCGTTGCCGCTGGTGCGCCGCGAGCATAGCGCCGAACCGTTGTCGCAGCGCGGCGCTTACGTGCTGGCCGAGGCGCAAGGCGGCCCGCGCGCAGTGACCTTGCTCGCGACCGGCTCGGAAGTCGCGCTGGCACTGCAGGCGCGCAGCCAGCTACAGGACGAGGGCATCGCGACCGCGGTAGTATCGATGCCCTGCTGGGAAATTTTCGACGAACAGGACGCCGCATATCGCGCCGCGGTGCTGGGTGTCAATACCGTGCGCGTCGGTGTCGAGGCAGCGCTGCGTTTCGGCTGGGACCGCTATCTCGGCGAGCGAGGCGGTTTTGTCGGAATGACAGGCTTCGGCGCTTCCGCTTCCGCGGAGACCTTGTACGAGCACTTCGGTATTACGGCGCAGCACGTCGTGGCCGAAGCGAAGCGGCATCTATAAACCATCGAGGCTTCTTCGAGGACTCATCGAGGAGATAAGCATGCAAAAAATCGTTTTTCTCGACCGCGCGACACTTGCGCCGCAGATCGTATTGCGCGAGCCGCGTTTCGATCATCAACTGATCGAGCACGATCGCACGACGCCTGAGCAGGTGTTGACGCGGCTGGCCGGCGCATCGATCGCGATTACCAACAAAGTGCCGTTGACGAAAGAAGTGCTGGAGCAATTGCCCGATCTGAAACTCGTCGCAGTGGCTGCCACCGGTACCGATTGCGTCGATAAAGCAGCTTGCCAGCAGCTCGGCATCGCCGTGAGCAATATTCGCGGCTACGCGATCAACACCGTGCCCGAACACACCTTCGCGCTGATCCTCGCGCTGCGGCGCAATCTGATCGCGTATCGCGAAGACGTGCTCGCCGGCGAGTGGCAGAAGTCCGGCCAATTCTGTTTCTTCACTCATGCGATTCACGATCTGGCGGGCGCGCGGCTTGGCATCATCGGCGAAGGGGTGCTCGGGCAGCGTGTCGCGGAAATCGGCAAGGCGTTCGGCATGCAGCCGATGTTTGCCGCTCACAAGGGACGTGACGGCCTTGGCCCGCTTTACACGCCGTGGGACGAAGTGCTCGCGACCAGCGACATCATCACCGTGCACAGTCCGCTCACGCCGCACACGCGCAACATGCTGGCCATGCCCGAGTTCCGCGCGATGAAGAAGAAGCCGTTGATCATCAACACGGCGCGCGGCGGGCTCGTCGACGAAGCCGCACTGGTGCAGGCGCTCGACGAAGGGTTGATCAGCGGCGCGGGTTTCGATGTGACGGCAGGCGGCGAACCGCCGCCGCCGGAGAGCCCGCTATTGCGCGCTGCCGGTCGCCCGAATGTGATTTTGACGCCGCATGTTGCATGGGCGTCGGACGAGGCGCAACAAAGTCTTGCAGATCAGTTAATGGACAACATCGAAAATTTCGTCGACGGTACGCCGTCCCATCTCGTGCAAGGGGCGTATTGATTGATGGGGGCACGGCGACATGCCGCGCGCGCCGATCGTCGGCTCATCGGATGAATGGCAGCCGCGACGATCGCGCGGATCGCGTAGAGAACTAGCTCGTTACCGACAAAAAGCTGACCACTCCGGACGAGAAAAGCCGCCTTTCCCCAAGCGAATGTTTCATCACATCTAGCTGTGGTCTCCCGTGGCTGCGGACGTGGAGAATGCGTGCGGCTTGTCGGGCTGTATTGCTCGGACCAGGCGACCTTACAGCACAGATTTCCGTTTCGCATTAGCATACGAGGGTGTCCCGTGCCGTTCGGTGGAATGATTCACCGGACCATTGCCGCGGGACCATCAACGTGTGCGGGTCGCCCGGTTCATACCCCACATCAATCCATCGCAGGCTGACACTGCGAACCCGCCGTTCCACGTGCTCTTCGAGCGAACGGCCATCATCAATCCAATCGCATTGATTGAACGAATCGTTGGTTAATATGAGGAATATACGCACATCATTGATAGTCGGCGTGCTGGTTGTCGAGTTGGTGTTCGGCGTTTTTTTACTGTCACACGAAAGCCATCGCGCGACGACCGATCCCGACGTCGCGACGAGCAGTTCAGTGGAATTGGCCGCGGCGTCTCCGCAATCAGGTGACACGCATGTGACCGCGGGCAGCGTGGTCGGCGCAGCGCCTCTGTCCGGCGCTACAGCAGCCGCCGCGACCGGCGGTAAGCAGTCTACGAGCGGGACCGTGGTGACGGCATCCGACTCGCCCGCCAAAGGTGCCGTGCAAGAGCCGCGACCGAACACGCGTGCCCATGAATCCGTCGCGGTTCATGCTTACGTCGAGCCGAAGACCGCCCCTCTGCCGCAAACCGAAATCGGACGTGACAGTCTGCATCGTCATGGCTCGAATCCGGTCGGAACCGCGATCACGGATGCGCTGGTCAAGGAGTCCGCCAAACTCGATCCGGCACTGCCGCCGCCGACCCAAGCCGTGCAACCGGCTCAACCAATCCAGGCGGCCCAGGCGGCCCCGCCGAGCCTTGACGACTCAACCCATCGCGGCTCGAATCCCGTTGCGGCCGCCATGACTGAACAGCTGGTCAGAGAGTCCGCGAAACTCGATCCGGGACTGCCGCCGCCGAATCAAGCCAGCATGAAGTAGGTGCGCGCCGCGAGGCGTGGGCGATTACCGGTAGAACACGTAGTCCGCGAGGTAAGGCGAGCTGCCGGCTTGATGTTCGGTCGAGCACGGTGCCGTTGGCGCTAACCCGCCGACGGTATGGAGGCGCTGCACATACCGCACCGCTGAAAGTGTGCCGCTGCCGGACGTGCTGTGCGTTTCGAGTAACAGCTGGGGGATGCTCGCCCGTGTGTCGCTGGGCTGCTGCGCGAGCACGCGGCCGACGATCCGGCTTCCATCTTCCGCCTCCCATGACGGTCCCGCGCCATGCCGGACCGCAGCGTGGCCGCTCGCGTCGTAGAGTGTCGCTTGCGGACTCTTGAACACCCATCCCAGACGATGCTGTGCGTCGAATTCACACGAATAGTTCTGCACGCCGGACGCAGCGAGTGTCATCAAGCGCTCGGCTTGAGGTGGGTCGAGGGATACATTGGGTGGACTCGCAGGCGGCGTTGCACACGCGGCTAGCATTGATGCGGCGATGATTGCGAAGCTTGCTTGCGAAATATTCCTGAGCATGGATATCACCTTGAGTGAAGCACCGCGCATGGCGGTTGCAGGGGAAAACCACTATAACGCAATGACTGTCCTCGGTATTGAATGCAACGACACCGAGAGGAAGCAAAGCCAATGAGCGATCAACAGTCATACGCCTGTGTGTGCTGCAGTGACTCCCAAAGCGCTGCCTTCAGCCGTCGCCGCTTCCTGACTCTGGCGGCCGAAAGTGCCGCGGCGCTTGCCTTGTTCTCCGGCCTCGCGTATGCGGAGTCGGTCCCCGGCATTGCTTACGAATCGGTTCCCGATTTTTTACATCTTCCGCGTGACGTTTATTTCGGCGAGTGTTCGGGCGTGAGTTTCAACTCGAAGGGGCATATCTTTGTGCTCTCGCGCGGCAACTCGATTGGCCCTGCCTACGGCGCGGCCGCGGCCCAACTTCTCGAGTTCGCGCCAGACGGTCGTTTCGTCCGCGAAATCGGCCACAACCTGTATGCCTGGTCGTTCGCACACACGGTCAAGATCGACCGGCACGACAATATCTGGGTGACCGACAAAGGTTCCGACATGGTGATCAAGTTCACCCCGGAGGGACGTGTCGCCATGGTTTTTGGCCGTAAGCAGGAGGCGTCGGACGAGGAAACGGGGCCGCTCAAGCATCCGAATCCGCCTTTGCCATCGGAGCCGGGACGCTTCAGGCAGGTCACCGACGTTGCGTGGGACAGCGCCGACAACACCTATATCAGCGACGGATACATCAATTCTCGCGTGGCGAAAGTCGACAAGGACGGCAACTGGCTCAAATCGTGGGGCGATCGCGGCACCGGTCCGGGCCAGTTCCATACGCCCCACAGCATTGCCGTCGATGCGAAAGGCCTCGTCTATGTTGCCGATCGCAGCAACCGCCGCATTCAGGTGTTCGACGGCGAAGGCAATTTCCAGCGGCAGTTCACCATCGACGTACCGGTGCCGCCCGGCGCTCAACCCGCAATCGGCAATGTGCCGGACGAAGCCACGATAGCCGCGGGCACCTTTGCGCCAGGCTCGCCTTGGGCGATCTGCATTTCACCGGGCCCGAATCAGGTGCTTTACAGTTCCGACGCGTTTCCGGGTCGCATCTACAAACTGACGCTCGAAGGAAAACTGCTCGGCGTGCTGGGTCAATCCGGCAAGCAACTGAAGCAGTTTGGCTGGATTCATCAAATGGCCTGTCCGTCCGAGAATGTGCTGTATGTCGCTGAGCTTTTGAACTGGCGAGTACAGAAGCTCCTGCTGCGTCCTTCGTAGCCTGGCAAGCGCCGCACGCGGCGGCTCGCCGCTATGGTTCCCCCGCCACGCGGTAAATTCGGTTCCGCACTACGGCAATCGCCTGTTTGAGTGCGTAAACATCCTGGAAGTAACTTTGCGGCATCCGGATCTGATTGGCATGCGCATCGATGTGCTCGATCTCGTCCTTCCACCGCGCGATCTGGTTTGCGTCTGGATGGCTGTTTTTCCATATCTCATCTTCGAGCGCTTTGATCTCGCGATACCAGACAACCAGGCGCTTCTTTATGCGTGCCTCGACCATGCGCGGCAACGCCTGGAGCAGCCCCAGCAGTAATGCCATGAACGGAAGCAGGATCAGCAGACGTCGTTCGACAAAACTGGCCAGCCAGAATGGCAGGTAGCGTTGCAGGAAGGGGCGCCCTGTTTTGAAGTAACGCTCGCTCTCTTCGGAAACAGGAAATTCCTCGGTGTTCAGATTGGGAAACACGCCACGCGGCGTGAAGTAATCTTCGCCGCCGTGGACGGTTTTAGCCGCGTCCAGCAACAGGTAGACGAGCGCAGGGTGCAGCGAGTCCCTGGCGACGAGCAAGGCCGTGGCGGCGACCAGCGTGACATCTTTTTGTGGCAGATCGTTCACGATACTGGTCGCGGCGCGCGGGAAAATCACCTTGGATAGCGACGGGAATTTCTGCACCAGCGCATCGGCCTGCGCAAAGCTCATCAGTTTGAGATTGCTGTTCAGCAACGTTGCTTGCATGGGCGCATCGGGCCGGCCGATGAAGAAAGCCGCATCGAGTTGACCGTTTTCGAGGGCCTGATAGGCCTTGGCGGCATCCATTTCGAGCAGCGTCGTATTGTTCCGTGTGACACCGCTGTAGCCGAGCAATACCTGGGAGACGTTCAGGAGGCCGCTGCCAGGAACGCCGATGGATATCCTTTTGCCGCGTAGTTGTGCCAGTTGGTTAATGGTGGAATCGGCGGAGCCGCCACGGTAGAACACCCAGATCGGTTCATAGGAGACCGCGGCGATCGTTTCCAGATGATCGGTTTCTTTCGGACTGGTCGTGCCGGACTGGATGAAGCCCACCTCGTATGCGCTGTCCGGATCCTTCAGGCGCTGATAGTTCTCATTTGAGCCCGACGAACTGCGGATATCGAGCGTGATGCCGTCACGTTTCAGGATGGGCGCATAGCGATCCGCAAAGCCGCGATAGATGCCTTTGTCGGCGCCGGTTGTGATGACGATCGTGTGCCGGAAGGCGGGCTCGACGATGACCGATATGCCCCAGCCTAACGCGACGATCAGCAGTATTACGCCGGCGATCAGAAGCCGCCGGCGGCCCGGTGTCATTGGGTGCTTTTCATTGCGAAGAAGCGCAGGGTTGTGCCTGGGCATTAGCGTTGACCTTGCCGCGTCGCTGGTGTTGTTTAATGGTCAGCAGATAATGCAGCGCCTCGAACGCCTTGTCCACATCCGCCCTCGTTGCGGAGCGCCTGGCCCCTGCCCGCAGTGCCGTCGGCGTTGTACCGCTGACCGTTCTAAAACCGCTCCACCCTGAACGGCCGCGTGTCCACGAGCGTCTCTTCGTGCGTCATCATTTCGGCGATCAGCCGGCCCGTGACTGGGCCGAGCGTCAGCCCGTGGTGCGCATGGCCAAACGCAAACCACAAGTTCTTGTGTTGGGTCGCGGGTCCGATAATCGGCATCATGTCGGCTGTGCAGGGGCGCCGTCCCATCCATGCTTCGTCGTCGAGACGCTGGCCCAACGGAAACAGCGTGCGCGCAATCGGCTCGACGGCGGCGAGCTGCGCGGGCGTTTTGGGCGCGTCGCAGTGCGCGATTTCCGCCCCCGTGGTCAAGCGGATGCCTTTGGCCATCGGCGCCAGCAGGTAGCCGTTCTCGACGTCCAGAACCGGATGATTCAGGCGCGCCGATGCCTCCGACGCATAGTGCATGTGATACCCGCGTTTGACGGCAAGGGGCAAGCGGTAGCCGAGCCGTGAACTGACGCGATCGGACCACGGCCCCAGCGCAACCACCGCCGATGAAGCGGCGATCGTGCCGGCTTCCGTATTGACCGCCCAACCCTCACGAAACGAATCCGCGTCGCCGATGAAAAACCGTCCGCCCAGCGCTTCGAAGTATTTTGCGTAAGCGGTGACGAGCGCATTAGGATCGTTCACGGAATCGGATGCCGTAAAACGCAACCCGCCTGACAAGCTCCTGTCGAGATCCGGTTCCTTCTGTTGCAGGCCGTTTGGGTCGAGCGCTTCGAACTCGACACCATATTCCCGATGCCATCGTTCAGCGTTCCGGGTTTCCGCGTCCCGTACCTGTTCGGTGCGAAACACCTTGATCCAGCCCGTCGGGCGCAATAGCGCGCTGGCGCCGGCAGCCGCGGCCAGCGCGCGGTGCTCGTCCACGCAATGCTCGATCAGCGTCGAGTACGACTTCGCGATCGCGGCGTGTTTTGCCGGATGAGAATTGCGCCAGTACTGCCACAGGAACGGCGCCGTCTTGAGGATGGCGTCGGCATGGTAGCGAACGTCCAGCGACTGGTTGCGCGCGTACCGAAGCAAGGTGCCGAGGTCGCGTGGAAACGCATAGGGGTACACGCTTTCGCGCTGGATCAGCCCGGCGTTACCGAACGAGGTTTCGTTGCCGGGCAGTTTGCGGTCGACTAACGCAACCTGGCGGCCGCGTTTCTGAAGATGCACGGCAACGCATACACCGACAATGCCCGCGCCGAGCACGACGGCGTCGAATTTCATGGTGGTCATGCACTCACTCTTTTAGATTCTTGAATTGCCAGCGCCACCGTGCCCCGACTCGTTGAGTGTATGGACAACTCCGCATGGGCGAGTTGCGAGTGGCTCGAGGCTGACGTTGACGCGGCGATTGGGTTCGACTATTCGCTCGCGGATTCGACGCTCGCCTCCGCGTCTCGCCCGGGCCGGCGGACCGCTCTCACTTTCCCACTGGTTCCGCCGCCGCAGAAGAACTGATCGCCGCCATCGGACTCGAGTCCCGACACGTAAACGCCGGGCGGCATCTCGAGGCTCTCCAGAACTTCTCCCGTACGGGAATCGACATGCCGCAATTCGCTTTCGTCACCTTCCCAGGTGGCATGCCAGAGTTCACCGTCGCTCCAGGTGACGCCGGTGACGAAGCGGTTGGAATCGATCGTGCGAAGTATCGCGCCGGTTTCGGGATCGACCTGAAGAATCTGCCGGTCCTGATACCGCCCCACCCAGAGCGTTCCTTCGGCCCACGTGAGCCCCGAGTTACCGCCGCCGCCACCCGGTGCTGGGATCGTCGCGAGTACGCGGCCGCTATCAGGATCGATCTTCTGGATGAGATCGCCGGCGATCTGAAATAGATGCTGGCCGTCAAAGGCCGTTCCTGCCTGCGCGGCGACATCGATCGAGCGCAGCGTTTGGCCGCTTGCCGGATCGAAGGCGTTCAGCTTGTCGCCGCTGGCGATCCAGACGTGCTGACCGTCATAAGTGACGCCATGCACGCTGTCGACGCCCGGAAAGGGTCCATATTCACGCACGATTCTGGCGGCTGATCGGTTCATGTTTCCATCCTGATCACTCAGTAAGGGGAGCGGGGAGTAACAATGTTGTCGTGAATCCGGGCATGGGCGGCGTCATCCAGCGCCGCGCCCGCCCGCGGCCGAACGATTGCACCTTGCCGCCTGCCGCCAGCGCGTCGAGGGCCCGCTGCATGGTGCGCTGGCTGGCGTCCAGCGCAATCGCGAGCGCCGAGCTCGACCACGATTCGCCATCGGCGAGGAAGGCGAGCACCATCGCGTGCGGTTCTTCAACCGGCCGCGCGAGTACGACCACCTCGCGCGCGCCGTGCGGTACCAGCGCGAAGCCACGCTTGGTCGCGTTCACGCCGGCCAGCGTGCCAAGCAACGCGCGAAGCCGCCCGATTTCGACGCGCAGGCGGGCGCGATGCGTTTCATCGGGGTGCCTGGTCCGAAATGCCCGCGCGATGAGTGCGTCCCGCGAGACGTCCTCGGGCCACGCTTCGGCCAGCGCGCGGGCGAGCGCGAACAACACCGGGCGCCTCGCGAGCGGAACCACGATGCGCGCTTCACGCACGACATAACGGCACGCGTCGACGATCAGCGCCTGCGACGCCAGTAACGCTTCAACCTCTTCGAGCAGCAGGGGCCGCTCCTCGCCATGCGCGATCAGACGCGCCGCCGGTGTGTTCAGGAGCAGGCGTGCGCTTTCGACCTCCGCCGTCAGCGCTGGAATCCCCGCATGGTGCGCGGCGCGCTCGGCTCTCGCGAGCGCTGAGCGTGCCGTATTCGTCTGGAGGCGGCGCATGGCGATGCCCGCGACGACCAGCTCATGGGCGGCTCTCAAGGCGGGCGGGAAGGGCGCGGGGTCGAGTCTGGCGAGCAGGCGCTCGGCGTCATCGAGGCGCCCGATCAGGAGCAGGCGCCGGACCTCGAGATACCGCGCATGCGCGGCGTTCACCCGGTCGCCGTGTGCTTCGAGCGTGGCCCGCGCGGCGTCGAGCGCTTTCGCGGGCCACCCCAGATCGCGTGAGGCGAGCGCGATTTCGGCCTCGGCGACCACACATCTCGCGCGGGCCACCGGCTCTTTGGGGCCGAAGGCGCGCGCGGCACTTCGCACGAGCGCTTTCGCCCGAACGAGGTCGCCGAGCTGCGCCATCGCGATGCCTCGCAAAGCGAGCGCAGGCGCGTCTTCGCGCAGGGCGACGCGGTTCAGTGCGCCGAGCGGATCGCCCGCCGCGAGCGCACGCGCCGCGGCTGTCACTAGCGAGTCCATGGTCTATTCAAATCGCGCCACACTTGTCACTCCCACCGTCCGGTGCCCGTGACTAATCTAGCACGACCACCAACCAGAACGTCGTATCGACCACTGAACGAGCGACGAAGGACTCCCAAGGAGGGAAGCAGGATGACAACACATACCACCGGGACACGTGAAGCGTGGCTGGCGGCGCGACTGGAGTTGCTCAAGGCGGAAAAGGCGTTGACGCGGCAGAGCGATGCGCTTGTGCAGCAGCGGCAGGCACTCCCCTGGGTGCGGGTCGACAAGGCATACCGGTTCGAAACCGCTGCGGGAAGCGCCTCGCTGGCAGAGCTCTTCAAAGGCCGCTCCCAGCTCCTCGTCTACCACTTCATGTTCGGCCCCGATTACAAGGCGGGGTGCCCGTCGTGCTCCTCGATTGCGGATGGGTTCGACGGCCTCGTGGTTCATCTGGCGAATCACGACGTCACGCTCATGGCGGTGTCGCGGGCACCGCTCGAGAAGCTCCAGACGTATCAACGCCGGATGGGGTGGACGTTCCCGTGGGCGTCCTCGGCGGGCAGCGATTTCAACTTCGACTTCAACATCGCGTTCACCGAGGCGCAACAGCGCGAGGGCCGCATCGAATACAACTACGAGCGGGGCGGTCACGCGATGGACGAGACGCAAGTCCCGGAGCCCGTCGCCCAGTTCGCGGCCACCTGTGGAACCGACGCGGCGACGTACACGCGTGACCGGCCGGGCTTGAGCGCATTCGTCCTCGAGGACGGCGTCGTCTATCACACGTATTCCACCTATGCGCGCGGCGTGGACGGCATCTGGGGCATGTACCAGTGGCTCGACCGCGCGCCGAAGGGGCGCAACGAGACGGGTGTCTGGTGGAAGCGGCACGACGAGTACGAGACGCGCTGAGCCCGATGATGGAACAGGTTTGCGCAACCGGAGCACGGGCAATGCCGGGACGCTCGATCGACGCGCGAGTTTCGCAGCGGGTGTTCCTCGGCGTCTCGGCGCTGCTCTTCGTCGTGAGCACCGGGGTGACGACCGTCGCTGCAGCGTCCATGTCGGCGATGGGCGAGATGCCGATGCCCGGCGGCTGGTCCATGTCGATGACGTGGCTGCGGATGTGCGGGCAGACATGGCCCGGCGCGGCGGCATCGTTTCTCGGCATGTGGACTGTGATGATGGTTGCGATGATGCTGCCCTCTCTCGTCCCCATGCTGTGGCGTTATCGCGAGGCCGTCGGCGGAATCGGCGCGATGCGTCTGGACTGGCTGACGGTGCTGGTGAGCGCGGGTTACTTCTTCGTGTGGAGCGCGTTCGGCATGGCCGTATTCCCACTGGGCGTTGCGCTGGCGGCGCTCGAGATGGAACTGCCGGCGTTGGCGCGTGCCGTTCCGCTCGCGGCGGGTGTGATTGTGCTGATTGCCGGTGCGCTGCAGTTCACCGCGTGGAAGACGCGCCGTCTTGCCTGCTGCCGTGCGGCGCCGGGACGCTGCGTGATGGTGGCTGCGCCGCTTGCAGCGCCTGCGTTGCCCGCATTGCTGCCTGCATTGCCTGCGGACGCCGTCACGGCGTGGCGACAGGGCTTACGCCTCGGCCTTCACTGTGGCTACTGCTGTGCCGGTCTGACGATGGTCCTGCTCGTTCTTGGGATGATGGATTGGCGTGTGATGGCCGTCGTGACGGCGGCCATCACCGTCGAACGTTTGGCGCCACGTGGTGAGCGCGTGGCGCGCTTGATCGGTGTGGGCGTCGTCGCGACGGGGTGGGTGCTGATCGCGCGAGCAGTCGGGCCTGGATGAGCTGGTGCACGCAGTCGGGGTCACCTTCAGCCGAAATCGAACATGTCGAAGATCGAGCGTTTCTTTTTGTGCCCGCGATAATCCTGTCGGCGATCGTCGTACGCGCGGTTGTTTTCGTATGCATGGTCTCGATCTCGATCGCGGTGGCCGTCCCGGGGGCTGTCGCGGTGACTTTCCCGGCTGACGCGTGCCGACGCGGAAGTATCAGGGTTCTCAACGTCCAGTGCGATCAGCTTGTCGAGTTCGCCACGATCGAGCCATATGCCCCGGCAAACCGGGCAGTAGTCGATTTCAACCGAGCGTCGCTCGCTCATCAGCAGATCGGTGGTCTTGCAAACAGGGCATTTCATTTCGTTGCTCCTCAAAGGTACAAAAACACATCGAACGCTCGGCATACCGAGCTGCCCGACTCCGAAAAAACGATCCGGCGTTACGTCGTTCGAGGACGTCGAACGCTCTTTGCATGTGCGGACGTCATAGCGGTGTTCACGACTCCGCGTTAGCCGTCCGCTTCGATTTCGCCCGGCGCACGAGCATGTTCAAAGCCTCGACAAACGCGGAGAACGCCATGGCCGCGTAGATGTAAGCCTTCGGCACGTGCGAACCAAAACCTTCTGCGATCAGCGTCATGCCGATCACGAGCAGGAAGCCGAGCGCCAGCATGACAACGGTCGGATTGCGATCAATGAAGCGCGACAGCGGGGCCGCAGCAAACAGCATCACCATGACCGCTGCAATGACCGCGATGAACATGATCGGCAGGTGCTCCGTCATCCCGACCGCAGTGATGATGCTGTCGACCGAAAACACGATATCGAGCACGAGGATCTGTCCGATCGCAGCCAAGGCGGTCAACTGCACAGTCGTGTTCGCCTTGTCACGTGCTTCTTCCGAATGGACGACGTGGTGATGAATCTCACTCGTCGCCTTCCAGACGAGAAACAGGCCGCCACCCAGCAGGATCAGATCGCGCCACGAAAACGCGTGGCCGAACAGCGTCACGGCGGGTGCGGTCAGTTGCGCGATCCACGCGACGGTGCCGAGCAGGCCGAGCCGCAGCACGAGCGCGAGCATGATGCCCATGCGCTGCGTGCGCGCGCGTTGCGCTTCCGGCAGCTTGTTGCTGAGGATCGAGATGAAGATCAGGTTGTCGATGCCGAGCACGATCTCCATCACGACCAGCGTGAGAAGCGCAGCCCATGCGGCGGGATCGGCAGTGAGGATGAGTAGGACGTCCATGGGGTTCGTCAACGAATAATCGCCGGTAATGTTGGTATGCCGTCATCATCGCCGTCTTCATGGTGCGGATAAATCAGTGATAATCTGAGCAACATATCGGTTTTTTCGAAGTGTCTAGCCTATGCTCAACTATCGCCATCTCTACTATTTTTGGATCGTCGTGAAGGAGGGCGGTTTTGCGCGCGCGGCCGAGCGTCTCGACATGGCCGTTCAGACGATCAGCGCGCAGGTGCGCGAGCTGGAAAAATCGATTGGGCGTCAGTTGCTGAAACCGGCAGGGCGCGGCGTCACGATGACCGAGGCCGGCGAGACGGCATTCAACCGGGCGGAGCAGATCTTTCAGATCGGCGAGGCGTTGCTCGACGAGATGCGCGAGACGGGCGGCGAAGGGGTTGCGCGGCTCGCCGTGGGTCTTTCCGACGGTATTTCAAAGCTCGCCGCGCACGCGCTGCTGGCGCCGGTGCTCGGCACGCCGTCGCTCAGGCTGCTATGTCACGAGGGGGAACCTGCGCAACTGCTGTCGGAACTTGCGCTCCATCGGCTCGATCTCGTTCTCGCCTGCCAGCCCGCGCCGCACAACGCGGACCTGCGCGTGGTGAGCCAGCGCATCGTGGGATCGCCCGTCGACTGGTATGGCCCCGCGGAGATCGTCCGCAAGGCCGCGCGTGCCGGCTTTCCGCAATGTCTCGCCGATCTGCCGGTCCTCCTGCCCACCGGGCATGGCGCGTTGCGCGCGCGGCTCGACCGCTGGTTCGAGGCCGAAGGGATCCGGCCGCGGATCGTCGGGGAATTCGAAGACAGCGCGCTGATGGCAGTGTTCGCCGCACGTGGTCTCGGCGTGTTTCCGCTCGCGGAACTGGGCGCCGAAGACGCAGCGCTGCTGCGCAGATTGCGCTGGCTCGGGCGGGCGGAAGGCGTGATCGACGAGATCCACGCCATCCGCTCGCGGCGCGGGCAACATCATGCGCTCGCCTCTCAGGTGGTTGCCAGCGCGCGATCCTGATCGCGCGGTGGGCGTGGCGGGGTGCCTTGCCGGCTTGCTGCCCGTGCAGGCGCAAACCCCCACGCGTTGAACACGGCGGCGAGCAAGGCGATTTCGCCGTCCGCCAGATAGTCGTCCGCGATCGTGACGGCAATGCACAGGCGAATCACCTTGCGGCGCAACGCGGGGTCGTCGATCTCGTCGATCAGGGTGGCGAGCAGGGCCGCGTCGAGTTGGCCGACCGGCGGCGCGAATGGCGTGTGCGCGACCGACTGATCCTCGCACAGCGCCTGGACGATCTGCGCGAATTGCGCCGGCGCGAGGCCGAGTTCGTCCGCCATATCCAGGCCTTCGAGTGCGCGCTCTTCCGCGCTGCTGACGTGGCCGTCGGAAGTGAGCGCCAGCGCGACGATGCGTGCGGCGGCTTGAGGACTATTACGCGGATAGGTTCGCATGTTGTGGCTCCTGGCGCGGACCGTGTCCGCAGTGATGGTGAGCCTCAGTTTGGGTGCGGAGGCGGATCGGATAAATCTGTTAATTCAGGAGAGAAGGTTCGGAAAAACCGAAGTGTGCCCGCCAGTCGCCCAGCAAGCCTGATTGTTCTGACGTAATGCCAAAGTCCCCATCGGATAAGATACGGCTCGCCGCAATTTTCCGAACAGAAGGAGTGTTTTCAGTGATTCAACCGAGCAACGTGTTCAAGGACAACCTCGCCCAACTGCCTGCCATCGACGGTATCGAACGTATCGATCTGGTCGACGGCAAAGGCGTCGTGGCGGCAAGCATCGAGAACAAGCCGGGCAAGCAGGGCTCGCTGGCGGTGTACCACTATCTGAAGCAGGCATTCGGCACGCTGGACGCCAAGGCAGCCGAACACGGTCTGCTGCTGTTCGCCGAGCATACGGCCGACGCCCGCAACCGTCCGGGTGCACACCCGAACGTCGACCGTTTGCTCGCGATTGCGGCCGGTGGGGAAGCGTTGCGTATCGACGTCGTCGCAGCGGATTAAGCGCGAATAAAGTCGACGAATGCCCTGAGCGGAGCCGGCATATGCGTCCGGCTCGGGTAGTACAAAAACGGCCCGGTGAAGGATTGACACCACTCGTCGAGCACCCGTACGAGCTCGCCTCGCTCGATTGCCGGCCGCAGGAACTCGTCGAACGAATAGACGATCCCCAGTCCCTCGACGGCCGCGCCTCTTTCCAGTTCGATCACGGAAGCGATCATCGGTCCGTTCGGCTCGATGCGCACGATCTCGTCGCCCCGCCGGAATTCCCATGTCGCGAGCACGCCGCTGTCGAAGCGATGTCCGATACACGCGTGGTTCAGCAGCTCGCCTGGATGTAGTGGCATGCCGCGGGCCGCGAGGTAGGACGGCGAGGCCGCCGCGACGAAATGTTGAACGCGCGGGCCGATCGGCACGGCGATCATGTCGCGCTCGAGGCGTTCGTCGTAGCGGATGCCGGCATCGAAGCCCGCCGCGAGGATATCGATGAACGTGTCGTTGGTGCCGACGTCCACTGTGATACCCGGGTGAGCGGCCAGAAAGCGGGTGAGAAGTGCGGGCAGGATCTCTCTCGCCGCGATCGACGGAACGTTCAACCTCAGCGTTCCAGTAGGACTTTCACGAAAGAGGTTCACCGCATCCAGCGCGATGGCGATTTCGCCGAATGCCGGCGCGAGCCGTTCGAATAGACGCTGGCCGGCTTCCGTTGGCGTGACGCTGCGCGTCGTGCGGTTGAGCAACCGCACGCCGAGCTGCTGTTCGAGCCGCCGCACCGCCTCGCTAAGCGACGAGGCCGACACGCCGCCTGTCAGTGCGGCAGAGCGGAATCCACGTGCCCGCGTCACGGCGACAAAGGCTTTCAGATCGGAAAGGTCGGGTTCCTGCATTGTTCGCTTTTCCGCACAGGTCATCCAGATTGAGACGGATTATCGCACGCGGAAATTCGGCCGATACTTGCGCTCAAGCGCCCTGCGTGCGGCGCAACTAGCGAGGAACATGATGAAGCAACTTCAACTGGGCAAGACGGGTCCGCAAAGCTCCGCCATCGGTCTCGGCTGCATGGGAATGTCGGGCATGTACGGTCCTTCCGACCGCGCCGAAAGCATTGCCACGATTCACGCCGCGCTCGAAGCTGGCATCACGCTGCTCGATACAGGCGATTTCTACGGCTCGGGCCACAACGAAATTCTGATCGGCGAGGCGCTGAAAAGCGCGCCGCCTTCACGGCGCGACGCGGCGATCATCAGCGTGAAATTCGGAGCCATGCGAGATCCCGCCGGCGGCTGGTCGCTTTACGATGCACGTCCGGCAGCGGTCAAAAACTTTCTCGCTTATTCGCTGCAGCGGCTGGGCGTCGATCATATCGACATCTACCGTCCTGCGCGGCTCGATCCCAACGTGCCGATCGAAGACACGGTCGGGGCGATCGCCGACATGATCAAAGCCGGCTATGTGCGGCACGTCGGTTTGTCCGAGGTCGGCGCGACGACCCTCCGCCGCGCTGCGGCGGCACATCCGGTGAGCGACCTGCAGATCGAGTACTCGCTGATTTCACGCGGCATTGAAGACGAGATACTGCCGGTGTGCCGTGAGCTCGGCATTGGCGTCACGGCCTATGGCGTGTTATCCCGCGGCTTGATCAGCGGCCACTGGAGCAAGGACGCCGCGGCCAAAGGCGATTTTCGCGCCATGAGTCCGCGCTTCCAGGGGGACAACGTCGATCACAATCTCGCGCTCGTGGATGCGCTGCGCAAGGTGGCTGACGCAAAAGGCGTTTCGGTTGCGCAGATCGCGATTGCGTGGGTTGCCGCCCAAGGCAGCGATATCGTGCCGCTCGTTGGCGCGCGCCGGCGCGATCGTCTTGCCGAAGCACTCGGTGCGGTTGACGTGACGCTGACGGCGGACGATCTGGCTGAGATCGCGCGAGCGGTGCCGATCGGG
The DNA here is from genome assembly GCF_046027605.1 of Paraburkholderia fungorum. Taxonomy (GTDB): domain Bacteria; phylum Pseudomonadota; class Gammaproteobacteria; order Burkholderiales; family Burkholderiaceae; genus Paraburkholderia; species Paraburkholderia fungorum_F. The sequence continues at coordinate 493,506 of NZ_JAQQEF010000001.1, read as the reverse complement.
GCTGCCGCGGGCGATCGTTACGCGGCGGCCCAGATGGCCCATCTCGACAGTGAGAAGGGCAGTCACGGACACGCTGGCTGATGCATTGACGGGCATTGACGGATCAGGCACAGCGGGTGAGCCGCGCGCTTATTGGTAGAACCCGGGGAAACGTTCGAACTGCCGTTTCGCGTCGGTCGGGTCGACGCCCTCTTTCAGGACGGCGCTGGAAAAGCCGGTTCTTTCCATCTGCACGAGCTGGTCTATCAGGACATCGCCCGTCGCGCGTAAATCGCCCTTGAATCCGAGCCTGCGACGCAGCAGATAGGCCTGGCTGTACGCGCGACCGTCCGTGAAATGCGGAAAGTGCAGGTCGATGCGCTCGATGCTTCCAAGCTGATCGCCGAGTGTTGCCGGGTCGGCGTCGTTGGCGAGTTGAACGGGATTCTCGGCGTTGTCAGCGAGATGCTCTGACGTCGTCAAAATTGTCAGGGTGCCGTTTTTCATAACGAGACCTCGGCTTTGCAGCGGGCGTCGTTGGCTGCGGCCTTGAACGGTTCCACTCCGATGCGCCTTAGCGTTTGAATAAAAGTTTCCCGCGTTGCGCCGGTGCTGCGCAGATCGCGGTAAGTCGAAAGAATCGCCTCGACGACGTCAGGAATCTCGGCGGCGGAGAACGATGGGCCGATCACCTTGCCAGGTTGCGCCGCGCCGCTCGCCTGCTTGCCGTCCGCTCCGCCGAGCGTGACCTGATACCACTCCTCGCCGTCCTTGTCGACACCGAGAATGCCGATGTGACCGCTATGGTGATGGCCGCACGAGTTGATGCAGCCGCTGATGTGCAAATCGACTTCACCTATGTCGTCGAGTTCGTCCAGGTCCTGGTAGCGTTCGGCAATGGCGTGCGCAATGGGAATCGAGCGGGCGTTGGCAAGCGCGCAAAAATCGCCGCCCGGACAGGCGATCATGTCGGTGAGCAGATGGACGTTTGCGCTTGCGAGATCCGCGTCGCAAGCGGACTTCCAAAGCAGGAACAGGTCGTCGGCATGAACCCATGGCAACACGATGTTCTGCGTGTGCGTCACGCGTGCTTCTCCGGCGGAAAATCGCTCGGCCAGATCGGCGACGGTATCGAGCTGATCCGCGGACGCGTCGCCTGGGGCCTGCATCAGGCGCTTGAACGACAGCGTGACGATACGCAGCGCCGGGTCCTTGTGCGGCGCCACGTTGCGCTGCAGCCAACGGCCAAAACGAGGATTGAGTTCCGCTTGCACGCGCGGGTCTGGACGCACGTTCCCATCGCGTTCGCGGGTTCCGCTCTTCAAAGCCGGCGGTATGAACGACGCACTCACACGGTCGAACTCAGTTTGAGGGATGGTGTGCGGACCGCCGTCGAGTTCGACGATCTGACGGAATTCCTCGTCCACCTCGTCGATATATCGTTGGCCCTCGGCCTTGACCAGAATCTTGATACGCGCCTTGTACTTGTTGTCGCGCCGACCGTAGCGGTTATAGACCCGCACTACCGCTTCGATGTAATTCATGATCTGCCGCCATGGCAGAAAATCGCGGAGCACCGTGCCGATCATCGGCGTCCGCCCCATCCCTCCGCCGACCGTTACCCGAAAGCCAAGCTCGCCCGCGTCGTTTTTCAGGAGCCGCAGACCGACGTCATGCCAATCCGTCGCGGCCCGGTCTTCGCTCGCGCCGGTGACCGCAATCTTGAACTTGCGCGGCAGAAACGCGAACTCGGGATGAAGCGTTGTCCATTGACGCATGATCTCGGCGAACGGCCGTGGGTCGGCGATTTCGTCCGGGGCAACGCCCGCGCGTTCGTCGCAGGAAATGTTGCGAATGCAGTTGCCGCTGGTCTGAATGCCGTGCATGTCGACGCTCGCGAGCAGCTCCATCACATCCGCTGCTTTCGAGAGTGGAATCCAGTTGAACTGCACGTTGGTGCGCGTGGTGAAGTGCGCGTAGTGAGTCGGCAGATGCAAAGTGCCGAGCCGCCGCTGTGCCTCGGACGCCAGCCTGTAGACCTCTGCCTCGGGCTCATCGTACTCGCGCGCGACTCGGGCGAGCATGCGCAACTGCGCGCTCGACAGCTCGCCGTACGGGACGGCGACACGCAGCATGGGCGCGTGTCGTTGTACATACCATCCGTTCTGCAGACGCAGTGGGCGAAAGTCGTCCTCGCTGAGTTTCCCAGACTGCCAGCGCTCGAGCTGGTCGCGAAACTGCGCCGCGCGGCTGCGCACGAATGATTTGTCAAACTCGGTGTATTGGTACATGGTCCGGTGCGTCTGCGGCTACCTACGAGGTAGCTTGTCGGGGCGTCGGCTTGGGGAAACTCCAACGGTCGTCTAGCGCGAACGATAGAGGCAACGGCGATCGCCGAAAAGTAGCAGATGCCGTCAAAAATGCGCTAGCAGATGGCGGGCGGGGCTGCAGGCGAGCAACCGGGCGGAAGTGGCAGCGCAAACTGCTGCGCCGGAATTGTTTGCAACTGCTGCTTTTATACCTGGGCCACCCGGCTCAAACTCTCGCGTGAGATGAAACAATCCTGCCTTGAGAGGTGATGCCATGAACCTGTTGAAGATGACGCGAATCGTGCTGTGGAGTTTTTTCGGCATCCGCCGTGGCGCCTCGCACCAGGCCGATATGGTGGGTGTCAAGCTACCGCTGTTGCCGTTCATCGCCGTGGTGCTCGCTGGAGGTTTCGGCGCAACGCTGTTCGCACTCGCGAAGCTTGCGATCAACGTCGCGCATTGAGCAGTGCCGCCGATCGGCCGGTAGACACGAACACGAACATGCCGGCAGCGTGGAGAGGGCGTGCGCTGTTCATTCGCTGGCGCGTTCGAGCAGCGAGCCCAGCGTCTTGATGGCGCTCTCCATCGGGTCGCTCCATGGATGGCCGAAATTCAATCGAACGTGATCCCGGAACGCGTGCCGTGCGGAGAAGATGGGTCCCGGCGCGATGCTGATGCCGTGCTCTATCGCGAGGCGGTGCAGTTGCATGGCATCGACTCGCGGTGGCAGCCGAACCCACAGGAAATAGCCGCCGGACGGCCGCGTCCAGTGCGAATCGTCCGGCATCCAGCGGTGTAACGCGGTATCCATCGCGCTCAGTTGACTACGGAACGAACCCCGCAGTTTCCGTAGATGCTTGTCGTACCCGCCGTGCTGAAGATAGTCCGCGATGCCCGCCTGGGCTGGAATGCTGGCCGACAAAGTGGTCATCAACTTCAGACGCTGGACCTTGTCGGCGAAGCGGCCCGCCGCGACCCATCCAATGCGGTATCCCGGTGCAAGCGTCTTGGAAAACGAACTGCAATGCATGACGAGGCCCTGCTTGTCATAGGCTATGGCGGGTAGCGGGTACGTCGGCGCATGGTGCAGTTCGCCGTAGACATCGTCCTCGATGAGCGGCACGTCGTGCCGGGCAAGAAGCTCGACCAGTGCTTGCTTCTTTTCGAGCGACATGGCCGCGCCAGTCGGATTCTGGAAATTGGTCATGAACCAGCATGCCCGAATCGGGTGTTTGTCGAGCGCATCCGAGAGCGCCTGCAAATCGAGGCCCTCAACCGGATCGACGGGAATCTCCACCGCCCGCAAATCGAGACGCTCAATGGCCTGCAGGGCCGCATAGAATCCGGGCGACTCCACCGCCACGACGTCGCCCGGTCGCGTCACCGCCATCAGACAAAGATTGAGCGCTTCCAGCGCGCCATTCGTGACGACGATTTCCTCCATCGGCTGGGCAATACCCATCGCCATGTACCGCAACGCAATCTGGCGGCGCAGCGCCTCATTGCCGGGCGGCAAGTCGACCACGGTGCTCCAGGGACTGATTAGCCGGCTCGCGTGTCCGAGCGATTTCGCGAGGCGTTGAAGTGGGAAAAGTTGCGGAGAGGGGAATGCCGAGCCCAGCGGAACGATATCGGGATGCTTGGCCGCTTCGAGCACCGAGAAGACAAGATCGGTGATTTCGACTTTGGCTGACTCCAGGGCGGGCGATGGGCGTGGCGTCTTGGGTTGTTCGAGCGCGGCGCCTGGTGCGACGTAATAGCCCGAGCGCTCGCGTGCCCGAATCAAGCCCCACTCTTCGAGCAGATAGTAGGCGCGAAACACGGTGGACTGGCTGACACCGTGCTGCGTGGTGAGCTGTCTCAGCGAGGGCATGCGAGAGCCCGCAGGGCGGCTGCCCGTGCGGATTTCGTTGGCCATGGTGTTGGCCAGCAATTCGAAGCGTTTCATTGAGCGGCCGTGGTTCGCCTGCATTCATTCCGTGAATGTGGGTGGCCGGTGTGGTTCGATACCGCGCCATCAAGCAGGCGATGTTGCCTTGAATGCGAACGTTGGGCAAGTTGTCATGCATTGCGGTAGGCGCGTGGCGGGCGAGTCCGAGTGGCTCGCCCGTAGTACGTCTGACCGGCGGTTCGCTTAAGGAACCGGCGGGAAGTGCCGCTTGCCGGTGTGGAACCGCAAGCGGCGAAAGCGCTCCTTCTTGTGCTCCTCGTCGAAGTGAGCAAGAGACGGTTTGACCAGATCGCTGCGCGACACCATGCCGACCAGTTGCAGCGTGCCGGCGTCCGCGACCACCGGCAGCCGTTCGAGACCGTGCACCGCCAGCCGCGTTGCGACGAGCCGGCAGGTTTCACTGGGCAATGCAAAAGCGGGGGAGCGGTGGCGCAATACGTCGGCGAGGCGCGAGTCGAGCGCATGCTCCGTTTCGTCATCGCGAACTTTTTCGAGTACCGCGCGATCGACGACGCCTGCCAGCACGCCTTCACGCACGACCGGATAGGCGCGATGCGTCTGCGTCGTGCCGAAGTACGTTTCCAGCGCCTCGCCCACGGATAGATCGCCATCGATCGTTTCGACGGTACGCGACATCACCTCGTCGACATGGTGGCGCTCAAGCGGATCGACGCCGTATTCGCGGTAAATGTGATAGCCGCGCCGGGCAATTTTCTCGGTCATGATGGAGCGCTTCATGAAGACCGTGGCAAACCCGTGCGCGACCAGCGTCGCGGCGAGCAGCGGCAGCAACGCGTTGCTGTCGTGCGTGAGGCCGAAGGCAAACACGATGGCGGTCAGCGGCGCGCCCAGCGTAGCGCCGAGCGTGGCCGCCATGCAGACGAGCGGCCACAGCGCAGGCTCGCCGCCCGGCAGCACGTGGCCGAATACGACGCCGAGCCCCGCACCCAGCATGAGCAACGGCGCCAGCACGCCGCCTGAGGTGCCCGAGCCCAGCGCCACGACCCAGATCACCGCCTTCACGACCAGGATCGCCAGCGCGATCTGGATGGCAATGTGCTGGTGCAACAGGTCGCCGATCACGTCGTAGCCAACGCCCAGCGCGCGAGGTTCGAGAAAGCCGCCGATGCCGACGACGAGGCCGCCGAGCGCGGGCCACCACATCCAGTGGATGGGCAGCTTGCCGAACAGGTCTTCGGTCTTGTAGAGCGCGGCGGACAGACCCGATGCGAGCGCGCCGGACATCAACCCAGCGATCACGCAGGACACCAGCGACATGGCGCCAGGAGGCGCCGTCTCGAGCGGAAACAGTGGCCCGGTGCCGAAGAATGCCGCGCGCGCAAAGCCCGCGACCGCGCATGCAAGGGCGACCGGTAGAAAACTGCGCGGACGCCATTCGAACAGCAGCAGTTCGACCGCGAGCAATACGGCCGCCACCGGTGTGCCGAAGACCGCAGTCATGCCGGCTGCGGCGCCGGCAACCAGCAGTGTCTTGCGTTCAGCCGACGTGACCTTCACGCATTGCGCGATGAGCGAGCCTAATGCGCCGCCCGTCATGATGATCGGGCCTTCCGCGCCGAACGGGCCGCCGCTGCCGATCACAATGCCGGACGACAGCGGTTTCAGAATCGCCACTTTCGGCGACATGCGGCTCTTGCCGAACAGGATGGCTTCGATCGCTTCGGGAATGCCGTGACCACGGATCTTCTCCGAACCGTAACGGGCCATGAAACCGACGATGACCCCGCCGATCACGGGAATGATCACCACCCAGATACCCAGCGTGTTGAGGGCCGGCGAGCGGTCCGCAAACGAAAATTGCTGGAAGAAAAACAGATTGGTGAACAGATGAATCAGGCTCAGCAGCACGAAAGCCGCGAGCGTGCTCAGGGCGCCAATCACCGCGGCGAGTGCGGAAATGCCGGGAAGCCGCGCGTTGGTGGAAAAATCGCGCTTATGGGAATCGAGGCTCATGGCGATTCAGTAGTCGATCTGAGGGACGTTAAAGGCACCTTTGAGCGACTTCAGTTCGGCTCGGTGCATCTGGGCGAGACGGGCAAGCACCTGCTCGCCTGCTTTCAACAAATGAACTTCGACCTGGCGGCGGTCGGTCTCGCTGACCTGTCTGCGGACCAGATCGAGCGCCTCACAGCGGGACACGAGCGCGACCACGCCGTGGTGCTGCGCCTGGAGCCGTTCCGCAAGCTCGCCGACGGTTGCCCAGTCGCGCTCCGGATAACCTTTGATGTGCAGAAGCAGCAGATACTGCAACGGGGTAATGCCTTCGCCTTGGGCGGCCTGCTCGGAAAAACGCTCGAAGCGCCGCATCTGGTAGCGAAACTCGGACAGTTGCTCGAAGTCCGCCTTGGTCAGGTTGCGAGCGAGGGTTTTCATCGGCGTCTCGTACACAGAGGTAAAGCGCGGATTATATCATGACGTGATATTTATGTTCGTGCTCAAAACTCGGTGTGCATGACACGGGTTATGCCGCGCGATGTTTTTGCTGAGCGTAAGCCTGGCGATACAGCCCGGCGATCAGGTCGGCTTGCGTGATCATTCCAGCCAGCCGCCGATTCGAATCCAGAACCGGGATATGGTGGTGTCCGTAGTTCGCGAACACCGGCACCAGTTCGACGATTGGCGTGGTTGCGTCGACGGTATGAACGTCGACGTTCATCAGGGCGCCGACCAGCGGCGCCGGTGTGATGCTGCGCCGGAACCAGCGTTGCAAGGGGGACGACAAACCGGCTCCTCTGCTGAACGCGCGTTTGTCGACCAGGTCGGCGCGGGTCACGATGCCGATCACGTGCTGCTTTTCATCAGTGACCGGAAGTGCCTTGATGCGGCGCTGTTTCAGCAGGCTCCACGCGGCGGAAGCTCTTGTGATGGCCGACACGGCGACGAGGGAGCGCGACATGATATCCGCGCAAGTCAGTTCATTGAAGGTGCGGGCGTAGGCTTGCAACTGAACATCGCGCAGCAGGGATTCCAGATCGTCCGTGTCGATATCGAGCAGTTCGCCGCGCCGGTTCAACACCGCCTCGAGGTCTGCACGTGTGAAACCTTCGCTCGGGGGCGCCCCCGATGCCGCCGTGCCTTTGGCCGCGTTCTGCGCGACATGCGGATATCGGTGCCCGGTAGCCGCGTGATAGATGATGGCTGCGCACAACAGCAGCAGCGACTGGATCGCGATCGGTTCGGCCACGAAGCGGTAGCCCAGAGCATGCACTGCCGGACCGCCAAGGACAGCGGTCAGGGCCACCGCGCCCGACGGCGGATGAACGCACCTCAGCGCAAACATTGCACAGATTGCCAGCGCGACGGCGAGAGCTGCGGCGCCGACCGGATCGGCAATCCAGCTTGCACAGGCAACGCCGACCGTAGCGGAGACGAGATTACCGCCGATGATGGACCACGGTTGCGCGAGCGGACTGGCAGGAACGGCGAACAGCAGCACGGCGGAGGCGCCCATTGGCGCCACGAGAAGCGGAATGTTCGCCGCCGGTCCGAGCAGGACGTGCATGGTCCCGCCCGTGAACGCGATCCCCAGCAATGCGCCGAGACACGATCTGAAGCGTTCCGGCCACCGAACGGCCATGGGATGAGGGGCAAAGCTGGAAAACCAGCGGATGAGGGCGTCTCGGGACAAAGGTCGAATAGGAAAGTGGCGGGTATGACGTGGGACGGCACCACACCTTAAGGCCAAATCCTCACGAAACGAAAGAACGCTTCGTCATAATTATATTTCATTGTGATATAAATTGCGGCCGACCTTCTCGCGACGGATGCTTGTTTAACCGTGCGAAATAGCGCGCTCACGCTCACGCGCGCGCGGATGCTTCCAGCTCCGCAAGACGTTTGCGCAGCAGGCGATCTTCCTGGAAGCGGCTGGTTTCGTCGCGGATCACAGCGACGATACCGGTGAGTTCGTTTTGCGGCGAATGCAGCAACGCAACCGTAAAGGCGATCGAGAGTGCCCGCCCGTCTTTATGCACGGCGGGGACACGCAGCACATCGTTGCCATAGCGGGTTTCGCCCGTTGCCATGGTCTTGTGATAGCCGTCCCAATGGCGGCCGCGCAGACGTTCCGGAATGATCAGATCCAGCGACTTTCCCAGTGCCTCGCTTTGCGTGAAGCCGAACATGCGTTCAGCGCCAGGGTTCCACAGCGTAATGCTGCCGCCGGCATCGGACATGATGATCGCGTCGCCGATTGCGTTGACGAGTTGCTCGAAGTCGATGGCTGTTTTCATGGCATTCCCCGAATGTAAAACGCAAATCCTTGAATGGGAGACGGCGCCGCGAAGGACGCCGTCTCCGCAGGCCCAGGCATACCAATGGACCTGCGGCGTACCACCATTAAACCGCTTTGATTTCGTGCAGGTTGAAGATGTCCTGCTTGCTATAGCCCAGGCTCGCCAGCACTTCATCCGTATGCTCGCCGAGCAGCGGCGACGCGGTGACCTCCGGCTTCATGTCCGAGAACTTGATGGGGCTGCCGACCGTCAGATACGTGCCGCGTTTCTTGTGCGGCACTTCGACGATCGTCCCGCTCGCGCGCAACGAAGGATCGTTGGCCAGTTCCTTCATCGTCAGCACCGGCGCGCACGGAATATCGAACTTGCGCAAGATGTCGACCGCTTCGAATTTGGTCTTGTCGGCGAGCCAGCCTTCGATGGTGCCGAAGATCTCGAAGATATGCGGTTGACGCGCTTCCGCGGTTTTGTAGGCGGGGTCGTCGATCCACTCGGGTTTGCCGAGCGCCTTGCAGATCGGCTCCCACGCATGGCCCTGGATCGTGAAGTAGATGTACGCGTTCGGATCCGTCTCCCAGCCCTTGCACTTGAGCACCCAGCCCGGCTGACCACCGCCGCCCGCATTGCCGCCGCGCGGCACCACATCGCTGAATTCGCCGTGCGGATATTGCGGATATTCCTCGAGATAGCCCACACGCTCCAGCCGTTGCTGATCGCGCAGCTTCACGCGGCACAGGTTCAGCACGCTGTCCTGCATCGACACGGCGACCTTCTGGCCCTTGCCGGTTTTGTCGCGCCCGATCAGCGCGGTCAGAATGCCGATGGCCAGATGCATGCCGGTGTTGCTATCGCCGAGCGCCGCGGCGCTGATGGTCGGCGGACCGTCCCAGAAGCCCGTGGTGGATGCCGCGCCGCCGGCGCATTGCGCGACGTTTTCGTAGACCTTCAGGTCGTCGTAGTGATGGCCGTCGCTGAAGCCCTTCACCGAGGCGACGATCATCTTCGGATTGAGTTCGTTCAGGCGTTCCCATGAAAAGCCCATCCGGTCCAAAGCGCCCGGGCCGAAGTTCTCGACCAGCACATCGGATTCGCGGATCAGCTTTTCGAGGACTTCCTTGCCTTCCGGCTTTTTCGTGTCCAACGTCAGCGACTTCTTGTTGCTGTTGAGCATCGTGAAGTACAGCGCGTCGGCGTCGGGAATATCGCGCAACTGGTTGCGCGTGACGTCGCCTGAACCCGGTCGTTCAACCTTGATCACGTCGGCGCCGAACCACGCCAGCAACTGGGTGCACGCGGGACCGGCCTGAACGTGGGTGAAGTCGATGATCTTGATACCTTCGAGCGGTTTGGTCATTTTGTATCTCCGTGGTTGCTGTGGATTACTTTTTCATTGCCGCGCTTTGCGGATTCAGATTGGTCAGGCGGCCGCTTTCGGTACCGGCCGCTTCATCGATGACGGCATTGATCAAGGTCGGCTTGCCCGATGCGATGGCTTCCAGCAGCGCCTTCGTCAGTTCTTCCGGGGTAGTGGCGTGGTGGCCGACACCGCCGAATGCCTCGATCATCTTGTCGTAGCGCGCGCCCTTCACGAACACGGTCGGCGCCACGTCCTTGCCGCCCGTCGGGTTCACGTCGGTGCCGCGATACACGCCGTTGTTGTTGAACACGATCGTGCAAACCGGCAACTCGTAACGGCAGATGGTTTCGAGTTCCATGCCGCTGAAGCCGAACGCGCTGTCACCTTCGATCGCGACAACCGGTTTGCCGCTCGTCACCGCCGCGCCGATCGCGAAGCCCATGCCGATCCCCATGATTCCCCACGTGCCGGAATCGAAGCGTTTGCGCGGCTCGTACATGTCAATGATGCTGCGCGCGTAGTCGAGGGTGTTCGCGCCTTCGTTGACGACATTGATGTCCGGGCGTGTCTTCAGGACATCGCGAATCGCCCGCAATGCGCTGTGGAAGTTCATCGGCGACGGGTTTTTGTCGAGCGTGGCGGCCATCTTCTCGAGGTTCTTGCTCTTGCGCTCGGCGATCGCGCCGGTCCATTCGGTGTTCGGTTTCGCGAAGCCCGCATCGAGACCGGCACGCAGTGCCGCCACGCACGAGCCGATATCGCCGATCACCGGCGCCGCAATCGCGACGTTGCTGTCGATCTCGGTCGGCGAAATATCGACCTGCACGAAACGCTTGGGCGCCGCGCCCCACGTCTTGCCCTTGCCGTGCGAGAGCAACCAGTTCAAACGCGCGCCGATCAACACGACCACATCGGCTTCCTGCAGCACGAACGAGCGTGCCGCCGACGCCGATTGCGCGTGCGTGTCGGGCAACAGGCCCTTGGCCATCGACATCGGCAGATACGGAATGCCGCTTTGTTCGACGAACGCGCGAATCTCCGCGTCGGCCTGCGCATACGCCGCGCCCTTGCCGAGCAGGATCAGCGGACGCTTGGCGCTCTTCAGCACGTCGATTGCACGCTTGACCGATTCGGGCGCCGGCAACTGACGCGGCGCGGCGTCGACCACTTTGATCAGCGACTGCTGCGCCTTCACGACGTCCAGGGTTTGTGCGAGCAGCTTGGCCGGCAAGTCCAGATACACGCCACCCGGACGACCCGACACAGCGGCGCGAATCGCACGCGCCACACCGATGCCGATGTCTTCCGCATGCAGCACGCGATACGCGGCCTTCGCGTACGGTTTGGCTGCGTTCAGCTGATCCATTTCTTCGTAATCGCCCTGCTGCAGATCGACGATCTCGCGCTCGCTCGAACCGCTGATCAGGATCATCGGGAAGCAGTTGGTGGTCGCGTTGGCGAGCGCGGTCAAGCCGTTCAGAAAGCCGGGCGCCGACACCGTCAGGCAGATACCCGGCTTTTGCGTCATGAAGCCGGCGATCGCCGCGGCGTTGCCGGCATGCTGTTCATGACGAAAGCCGATGAAGCGCATCCCTTCCGCTTGCGCAAGACGCGCCAGGTCCGTGATGGGAATCCCGACCAGTCCAAAGATGGTGTCGATGTCGTTCAGTTTCAGCGCATCGATGACGAGATGGAATCCGTCGGTCGTCTCGGTTGCCTGTTGCTTCAGCGTATTTTCTGTTGTGGGGCTGTCGGCTTCTGCCATGATGTCTCTCCTTGGTCGCGGGACGTTATGGGGTTTTTGTCGCGAGCTGCGTGCTCGCGTTGTCATTCATTCAGATGGGGCGCTGGACGACGGGTGCAGCCGCGCTTCGGCGAGAACCGCGCCGGCTGGCGCACCCGAGTTCTCGATCCAGCGCTTTCTCATGGGGGCGAGGATGAACTTCGCGGACACGGCGGCCGCGATCGACACCACCGCCGCCGAGATAAACACGGTGCTCCAGCCGCCGTTCGCGGACAGCACCGATGCGATCGGCACCAGCATCGACGCCGTACCCTTCGCGGTATAAAGCGTCCCCGCATTGGCCGCGGCGTATTTGCTGCCGAAGGTGTCCGCGCAGGTCGCCGGGAAGATCGAGAAGATTTCGCCCCAGCACAGGAACACGGCAGCCGCGAAGAACATGAAGGCGTACGGGTTGTGGCCGAACTGCATCAGTCCGAGCAGCGCGACGCCTTCGCCGAGAAAGATCATGAACATGGTGTTTTCGCGGCCGATGCGGTCCGACAGAAAACCACACAACGGACGCGTGAAGCCGTTGCAGAGGTTGTCGATCGACAGCGTCATCGTGAGCAGCGGCAACGTGACGCCCAGCAGACTCACCGGCAGCTTGGCAAAGCCGTATTCCTTCGCGATCGGCCCGAGTTGCGCGGTCGCAATGATGCCGCCGGCCGCGACGAACACGAACATCAGGTACAGCACCCAGAACAGCGGCGAACGGATCATCTCGCCGGGCGTGTAGTCGATCTTGCTCGAGACCACGCGTTTGGCCGCGACTGCGGTGGCGGGCGGCTTCGGCCGTACCAGCATGATGGCGAGCAGCAGAATGCAGACGCCCTGAAAAATGCCGAAGAACATGAACGTGTACTCGTAGCCCGAGCGCTGAATCATGTTGGCGATTGGAATCACCGTAACGGCAGCGCCGGCGCCGAAACCCGCAGCGGTCAAACCGGCCGCGAGACCGCGCTTGTCCGGAAACCATTTGAGCGCCGTGCCGACGCAGGTGCCATACACGCAACCCGCGCCGATGCCGGCGATCACCGCCGCGACGTAGAGTTCGGCGAGACTGCTCGCATGTGCGTTGATGATCCAGCCGAGCGCCGCGCACAGCGAACCGCCGATCACAACCGGGCGCGGCCCGAACTTGTCGACGAGCCAGCCTTCAACGGGTACGAGCCAGGTTTCCGTGACGATGAAGACCGTGAACGCGGTCTGGATGGCCGCCTGGCCCCAATGGTGGGCGTTGTCCATCGGCACGACGAAGAGCGTCCACGCATACTGCAGATTCGCGACGAGACCCATGCATACGATGCCGATCGCCAGTTGCACCCAGCGGTTTTGCCTGAACGCTGTACTGCCTGTTCCGGGTACGGTGGAATGTCCCATGTCTTTCGTCTCCTGTAGATTCCGTCGTGCTCGAACGGCACGTTGGACTTACGCGATCGAATTGCTTTATCGCCGGTTTTTGTGCGGGCAATGAAGCACCATTGGTCGGCCAGCGGGACTTGCACTAACGAAAACCCTTACTCGTTGCTCGCGCAACTACCGGGTAAGAAGGTGCTTCGCGTGGAGCGCGTCTGAGGGGATGCTGCGCGAGAAGAGTGATAAGTGAAAGTTAAAACATTTTATGATTTGTATTCGGCATCCCTAATAGATAGGGTTTGCCCTTTATGTTGACGCTCTCGCTGAGCGCGATGGGCTGTGTGCCAATTGAAAGTCTTCAAGGAGGTGGGGCGGTGCCGGGGTTGCTGGCGCGCGGTTCGATGAACTGTGTCTCGCGCAGCATGTAGTCGCGCTGAGGGCGCATTGAGGCGGGTTGCTTAGGCATGCCGGAATTTCGCCGCGGCACTAGCGGGGAAAACGATATATAAACAAAACACTATGGTTTTTCGAAAAAACTTTAACTATTGTTTATTCATGCGCGCTCCTATTCTTGGTCCATGCCATTTGCCTGAAGGAGACGACCATGAACACGTCCCAGTTCGATGCTTGCGACAATGCCCATGACGCGGAGATAGAGGCGCAACTGTGCGCCTACAACTGCGCGTTCGACGAACTCGGCCTGCGCTTCCGCTGGGATGCGCGCACGCTGGCGCTGCTTGCCGTGATCGACGGTGAGGAGGCGCGGATTGCCGCCTACATCGAAGCGCACCATGCGCACTTGCTGAAAGCCTATAGCGCCGGATTTCTGAGCCGGGTCATTCTGGAGAGGAAAAACGCTCGCTATCCTGCGTGCTTGCCGACGCGCGTCGAAAGCGCGCCGCATCCGGGCCACGTCGACCACGTGGCGCATCAGTCCCAGATGAACAGCCGGCGCGAGCGCGTCGCGTACGAGGTCGAGTTGCCGGCGCTGGCTGGTGTTTAGATGCGGGTTTAGACGCGGCAACCACCTCGCCGATCTGAAAGCGATCAGGCCGAAAAATCAGTCGATGCCGCCAACGTCCTCCAGGTTTCGGTTTCCTGCGTGACATACGCGTTCTTTTCGGCGATGGCCTTCAGCGTATCGGTGCCTAGCGGCAGCCGAAGCGGAGGTGTTTGTGCGTCGACCAGTTCGACCATGGCGGCCGCGAGCTTCTCCGGGTTGCCCGGCTGGTTGTGGTTCAGGCTGGTAGCGATCCGGCGAACGTTTCCCGACGTCTCGTCGTAGTCCGCGATTACGTTCCCGGCAACCACCAGCGAGGACGCGTCCAGGAAGTCCGTGCGGAAGTATCCAGGCTCCACGACCGTTGCGTGGATGCCGAGCGGCTTCAGTTCGGTATGCAATGCCTCGGTCAAGCCTTCGACGGCAAACTTGGTCGAACAGTAAGCGCCGAATCCGGCGGCGGACCGATAGCCGCCGATCGACGACATATTGATGACGTGGCCGGTCCGCTGCGCGCGCATTACCGGCAGCACGGCGCGCGTGATATTCAGTAAGCCGAACACGTTCGTGTCGTACATGCGGCGCACATCGGCATCGCTGGACTCCTCGATCGCGCCAAGCAAACCGAAACCGGCGTTGTTGACCAGTACGTCGATCCGGCCGAATCGTTCGACTGCGGCCTGAACCGCAGCCTTCGCCTGCGCCTCGTTTGTCACGTCCAATGCCACGGGAAGGAGCGCCGGCGAATCGCCGAAGCGCTCGGTGATCGCCGCGACATTGCGGCCGGCGGCCACGACCGCGTTGCCGTCGGCCAGCGCCGCTTGGGCGATCAGGGCACCGAGACCACGCGCCGCGCCGGTGATGAACCACACGCGCTTGAAGCCATTTTTCGTGTTGCTGACCATGGTGTTTCTCCTACGTTTCGAGTGACAGTGAACGAATAATAGGGAAGGCCATTGGCACAAACTAGACGCCGCCTGGTAGACTGATAATCAACTTTTATTTGCGAATCAGAGCGGCCATGAACGAAGTTCGCGCGATTACGATATTCGTCCGGGCCGCGGCGCTCGGAAGCTTGCGCAAGGCGGCCGTGGACCAGGGGATCTCGCCGCAGGCCGCAAGTCACTCGGTGATGCAACTGGAAAAGGAATTGGGTGTACGGTTGTTTCATCGAACCACACGCAAGCTCAGCCTGACCGAGGAGGGGCAAGGGCTGCTGGATAGCGTGAAACCTGCGTTGGCCATTCTGTCGTCGGCACTCGACGACGCCCGGCGCTCGAAAGACGAGATTGCCGGGCCGCTGCGGGTGAGCGCGCCAAGGGCGGTCGGGCACACCGTGTTGTGGCCTTATTTCATGGAATTCGCCGAACTGCACCCCAATGTGCAAGTGGACGTGCAGTTCGACGACCACTTCACCGACCTTGTCAGCGATCGCGCCGACGTCGGCTTTCGGGGTGGATCTCCACCGTCGGGCGGAACGATTGCGCGACGGCTCCTGCCGATTCAACTGATCGTTTGCGCGTCGCCGGCGTATATCGAGCGGCATGGCGCGCCGCGGACCATCGACGAACTCGACGGGCACCGTTGCACCGGCTATCGGCGGGCCAATACGGGCAAGCAGGCTCCGTGGGAATTCCTGATCGGCGACGAGATCGTCTATCGCGACGTCGCCACAACCTTATGCGTCAATGACACGGACGCGGAGACCCAGGCCGTGCTGGCTGGACTCGGCATCGGTCAACTCGGCAGCTTTTCGGCGACCTTGCCGATCAGACGTGGTCAACTCGTTCCGCTGCTCGTCAAGCATGTCACGCAGCGTGAGGCGATCTACATCTACTATCGCCATCGCACCGAGCAGCCGCTGCGAGTGAGGACGTTCATCGACTTTATGGTCGGGCGCCTCGCGGGGAACAAGGATTTCTATCTGGAGCCGTCGGAACTTCGTGCTGCGCGTTGAGCGATTCGGATAGTGACGCTGTGTATCGGGCTCAAGCAAGTATGTAGACCCTGGCGCGCGAATTGGCCATTGCGCCACCCATGCAACCGCTGCGAACAAAATGATGTCCAACACGTGCAGCCTGAAAGCAGTCATCCAATGGCTGAGCGCGCCGGACAGTGCTGAATCGAAGTCGGACGAATTAGCGTCGAAGAGGAGTTGAGTTGAACAACAATCTGAACCTGTTTGATCTGTCGGGGCGTCGAGCGCTGGTTACCGGCTCGAGTACCGGTATTGGCTATGCGCTTGCCAGAGGATTGGCCGGCGCCGGCGCTGAAGTCATTTTGAACGGCCGTAATGCGCCGCGGCTGGCGGAGGCCGTTAGCCGTTTGCGTGAGGAAGGAGCCACGGTTCATGCGGCAAGTTTCGACGTGACGTCGGCCGCTGAGGTCGACGCGGCGATTGCCGGGATCGAGCGCGACATCGGGGCGATCGACATTCTCGTCAACAACGCGGGCATGCAGCGTCGCGCGCCGCTCGAACAGTTCTCCCATGCGCAATGGGAAGAACTGATGAAGACCAATGTCGACAGCGTGTTCCTGGTCGGCCAGGCCGTCGCGCGGCACATGATTGCCCGCAAGCGCGGGAAGATCGTCAACATCTGTTCGGTGCAAAGCGAACTGGGCCGTCCCAACATCGCGGCGTACACCGCGAGCAAAGGCGCGGTAAAAATGCTGACGAAGGGCATGGCGATCGACTGGGGGCAGCACGGCATTCAGGTCAACGGCCTCGGGCCGGGCTACTTCAAGACGGAGTTGACCGAGGCGCTCGTCAAGGATGAAACGTTCAGCAACTGGCTGATAGGACGCACGCCGTCGCGGCGTTGGGGTGATGTGGAAGATCTCGTCGGCGCCGCGATCTTTCTGGCGAGCAACGCTTCGAACTTTGTGAATGGTCACATTCTTTACGTAGATGGCGGAGTGACCGCGACGCTGTAGTGCGCCGAGCGGATTCGGGCTAACGGTGGCATGTTGCAACAAGCGGGTGAACCTCCCGCTCAAAGCAGATAACAGGCAACAGGCCGCCTCGTTCAAGGAGGTCCGCGCTCAATCTCCGTCAGCCCGATCCCACGGCGGCACGCCGCCGAACGCATCGGCCAGAAAATCGACCATCGCACGTATCTTGGCGCTCAGATGCCGACGGCTCGGATACAACGCGAGTACATCGATGTCAGGCAAGCGATACGCCGGCAATAGCTGAACGAGCTTGCCGGCACGCAGGTCGTTGCCGACCAGAAACGTGGGTTGCCAGATCACGCCTTGTCCGGCGAGCGCCGCGGCGCGTGCCGTATCGCCATTGTTGGAATGCATGTGGCAGTTCACCTTCACGGCGTGAGACTTGCCCTCACTGTCGGCCAGCTGCCACTCGTCGCCCGTGGCCGCATACGAGTAGCCGATGCAGCGATGCTCGATCAAGTCGGCCGGCGCTGCCGGATATCCGCAGCGCGCCAGGTAGTCGGGTGACGCGCACAGGATATTTCTCGATGTGGCGAGCTTGCGGGCTGCGTGGCTAGTCGAACCGGCGCGTGAGATGCGAATGGCGAGGTCGTAGCCTTCATCGACGATATCGACGACGCGGTCGATCAACGCAACGTCGAGTTCCACTTCGGGATACTTCCGCATGAACGCGGGCCACAGCGGCGCCAGGTGCAGAATCCCGAAGCTCACAGGCGCGTTGATGCGCAACCGCCCGCGCGGTTCGACCGATGCGGATGACACGAGCCCCTCCGTCTCGGCGACGTCGTCGAGAATGGATTTGCAGCGGGCGTAAAAGGTCTCGCCGCCCTCGGTGAGAGAAAGCGTGCGTGAGGTGCGATTCAGCAGCCGTGTGCCGAGATGCGCTTCCAAATCGTTCACGTAGCGGGTGACGTTGGCGGGCGACGTCTCGAGCGCATCGGCGGCGCGTGTGAAGCTGCCGCGGCTCACCACGGTCACGAAGACTTCAAAAGCGCGCAGCCGATCCATGCCCGTCTCCGATCATTCACAAATGATGAATGATATACCCATGTTTTATGCCTTCCTGTGCATACGGCTGAAGCCTATATTCCTTCTCATGGACCAAGGCATCGGGCACTGGCCAACCAACTGCAGTAGGAGATTGAACATGCAACGCTTGACAGGAAAAGTCGCCATTGTGACGGGCGCGAGTGCGGGAATTGGCCGTGCCACCGCCAAACTGTTCGCCGCGGAAGGCGCAAAAGTGGTGATCGCAGCGCGCCGCGCGGCTGAACTTGAAACGCTCGCTGCCGAGATCGTCAGCGAAGGTGGTGAGGCCGCGTTTCTGGCGGGCGACGTGCAGTCGGAAGACTACGCGAAAGCATTGGTCGAGCTTGCCGTCAGCCGCTTCGGCCGGCTTGACATTGCTTATAACAACGCCGGTACCTTGGGCGAAATGGGCCCGACCACGAGCGTGTCGGAGGCTGGCTGGTCGGCTGCATTGGCGACCAATCTGACGAGCGCGTTTTTGGGCGCGAAGCACCAGATCCCCGAAATGCTGAAGCACGGTGGTGGATCGATCATCTTCACGTCGACCTTCGTCGGCTACTCGTTCGCTTTTCCGGGCACCGCGGCATACGCCGCGAGCAAGGCCGGTTTGATCGGTTTGACGCAGGCGCTCGCCGCGGAGTATGGCCCGCAAGGTGTGCGCGTCAACGCCATTCTGCCCGGCGCCGTGGACACCCCGATGTATCGCGACATGAACGACACCGCCGAATCGCAGGCCTTCGTAACCGGCTTGCATGCGCTCAAACGGGTCGCTCGGCCTGAAGAACTCGCCCGCTCGGTGCTTTATCTTGCATCCGATGATTCGTCTTTCGTGACAGGTACTGCGTCACTGGTTGATGGCGGCGCATCGATTACGCGCACGTGAAGCCCTTGATGGCGCCCACTATCAGGGGCGCTTTGTTTTGACGAAAACGTCGACGCCGGCCGTTTGCGCCGGGGTCGACGATCGCAATGTCGTGTATCACCGCGACGCATCGATCCATTGCGCCACCCATCACGAGTTTTCCGCCAGCAAGGCCTTGATCTTCGCCTCGGTCTGTTCGTAGTCGCCTTCGCCGAAGTGCGTATAGACCACGTGCCCTTTCTTGTCGACCAGATAAAACGCTGGCCAATACTGGTTGCCGTAGGCGTTCCACGTTGCATAGCGGTTGTCCTGCGCGACCGGGAACGTAATGTCGAAGCGCTTGATCGCCTTCCTGACGTTGTCCGTCTCGCGTTCGAACGGATATTCGGGCGTGTGGACGCCAACCACGACCAGACCCTGGTCCTTATATTTCTGATTCCAGCTCTTTACATAGGGCAGCACGTGGATGCAGTTGATACACGTATAGGTCCAGAAATCGACCAGCACAACCTTGCCGCGCAATTGCTGGAGAGTCAGCGGATCGCTATTGAGCCATTTATCGATGCCGGTGAATTCCGGTGCGGTCGCGTCGTTGCTAATCAGGTTTGCTGTGGGGGTCAAGGCCGCGCTGGCCGCCGGACTTGCAACGAGCGTTGCGATCGCGGCGGCACTGGCTGCCACGGTAGCGGCGAACAGAGCGACGGCCGTGGTGGTTTTGAGGCGGGAGAGCATATCAGCGTCCTTTTGATGAAAGGGAAGAGCCGGGCGTGGATCGGGACGTCGTGCCGGGCATTCCCGTAGTGGGCATGGCTACATTTGAACGCCCGTTCGTATCTGGCTTGTGTCGCCGGGGCGGCTCCGGTGCAATGTTTTGTGTCGGAGGGACACACGGATACATTGGGATACAAAGCGCCGCGCGGACTGGGCTATAAAGCAGCCATGCCTACTCCGGAGCGCCACATGAGTACCGAAATGCTGCAAGGGTCCTGCCACTGCGGGACCGTGAAATTCGAAGTCCGCACCGATGTCCTGCCTGCCTCGCGTTGCAATTGCAGCCTGTGCCGCCGCAAGGGCGCGCTGATGACGCCGCCGTTCGCCGCGGGTGAACTGAAGATCCTGCAAGGCGAGGAAGCGCTGACGCTCTACCAGTTCAATACACGCACAGCGAAGCACTACTTCTGCAAGCACTGTGGCATTTATCCGTTCCACCAGACGCGTAAGGATCCGCAGCTCTGGCGCGCCAACATCGGTTGCCTCGCCGGTATCGACCCGTATACGCTGGAGGCCAGCGTGGCCAATGGCGCCAGCCTGTCCGTCGTGGAGGATGCATGAGACGGCTCATGGCGATTCTCGCCTTTCTGGCGGGCGGATTGGCTGCCGAACTGGCGCATCCCGTGCAGTGTTCGCTGATCAACGTGACCCGGGTGCGCGTGAATCGTCGAAAGGACTGATGCCTTGATGGAAAACACCGACCACGTGCTGATCGTCGACGACGATCGCGGCATCCGTGAACTGCTTGCCACCTACCTTGAGAAGAACGGCCTGCGCGTTTCGCTGGCCGCGAACGGCCGCCAGATGCGTAGCGTCCTCGAGCAGGGCGCACCTGATCTGATCGTGCTCGACCTGATGCTGCCCGGCGAGGACGGCCTCGTGCTGTGCCGCGAATTGCGCGCCGGCAAGTTTCGCGCGGTGCCGGTCTTGATGCTGACCGCCCGCAGCGAGGAGGCCGATCGGATCGTCGGGCTGGAAATGGGCGCCGACGATTACCTCTCCAAGCCGTTTGCGGTGCGCGAACTGCTGGCGCGCATCCGCTCCGTGCTGCGCCGCGCGCGCATGCTGCCGCCCGGCATGCAGGTGACGGAAAGCGCACCGATGATCGGCTTCGGCGATTGGCGGCTCGACACCACCGCGCGTCATCTGCTCGACGCCGAGGGCACCATGGTGGCCCTGAGCGGCGCGGAGTACCGCCTGCTGCGCGTGTTCCTCGATCATCCACAGCGGGTGCTCACGCGGGATCAACTGCTCAATCTGACCCAGGGCCGCCAGGCCGATCCGTTCGACCGGTCGATCGATCTGCTGGTCAGCCGCTTGCGGCAGCGCCTGCAGGATGTGGCGCGCGAGCCGCGTTACATCAAGACGCTGCGCAGTGAGGGCTATGTGTTCTCGGCGGCCGTGACCATGATCGAAGGCGACTCATGAAGCTGAATGCCTTACTGCATTGGCCACGCTCGCTGTTCGCGAGGCTTGCGCTGATTCTCTTTGTCAGCCTTGCGCTGGTGCAAACGCTATCGGTCTGGCTCACCATGACGGAACGGGACCAGAACATGAATAACGTGATGATGGGATACATCGAACGTGAGGTCACCAGTTCCGTCGCACTGCTCGATCATTTGCCCGCTGACGAACGCGCCGCATGGCTGCCGAGGCTCGCGCGGCGCACCTATACCTTCGTTCTGGGACCTGGGGTCGCCGGCGCGCCGCCGGATGCAGCGCTCTCGGAGAGGGTCGCGCAATCCATCGCGGAGGGTATCGGCAAGCGCTATCCGCTCACGGTCAATGCCGTGCCGGGTGAGCCGGATCGCCTGCAGGTTCATTTGCAACTGAGTGACGGTGCACCGTTGACGATCGATTACCGCCCCATGCCCGGCGCACCGCTGTCGCCGTGGTTGTCATGGGTGCTGGTGCTCCAACTGGTCGTGCTGGCCGCGTGCTGCTGGCTGGCGGTACGGCTCGCGACCCGGCCGTTGAGCCAGCTGGCGCGAGCGGCCGATACGCTGGGCCCGGACCTGAAGGCGGAGCGCCTGCCCGAAGACGGACCGGACGAAGTAGCGCGCGCCGCGCGGGCGTTCAACGCCATGCAGGACCGCATCAGGATGGTTATGACCGAGCGCTTGCAGATCCTCGCGGCGATTTCGCACGACCTGCAAACGCCGATCACCCGCATGCGTTTGCGCGTCGACGTGATGGACGACAGTCCGCAGGGCGCAAAGCTGCAGCAGGACTTGCAGGAAATGGAAACGATGGTCAAGGAAGGCGTGACGTACGCGCGGACCATGCACGGTGCCACGGAAGCGCCGCTGCGCATCGATCCGGATGCGTTATTCGACAGTCTCGTGTTCGACTACGTCGATGCCGGCAAGGATGTCCTGCTGCACGGGCGAATCGCTAGCGCGCTGGTCACGCGTCCTCAGGCGCTGCGCCGGATCGTGGGCAACCTCGTCGATAACGCGCTGAAGTTCGGTGGGGCGGCCGAGATCAGTGTCGCCGCGTCGCAGGACGGGCGCGTGACGATCTCGGTGCTCGATCGCGGGCCGGGTATTCCGGCTGAATCACTGGAGGCGGTGTTCGAACCGTTCTATCGGCTGGAAGGATCGCGCAACCGCGGAACCGGAGGGACCGGGTTGGGCCTCGCGATTGCGCGGCAACTCGCCCTGGCGATGGACGCCGGGTTGTCCTTGCATAACCGTCCCGACGGCGGCCTTGAAGCCAGACTCGTGTTGAAAAGCGTCCGCTAGATTCCTGTAGTCCGACAGGCACACTGATTGGATTGCGCTGGATGCCGCGGCTTTTCGTCGATGAAAAACAAATCTCCCTCGTCGCCTCTGTATCGCAATGTATCTGCGCCGTGGGTAATTACATAACGTTGCACTGGCCCGTCTCGCGGACACAAGCCAGATACGTCCGCGGGTTCTAATACTTTCAAGCCCAGATTGTGTGGCTTCGCCAGTCAGGCGGTGAGCCTGATCAACATTCATCGAGCGCATGTGCGAATCGCGCACTGCGCGTGTGGGGCTAATCTTTGAGGAGAATCAGCGATGCCGGACCAGATCAATATTCGACGTCGTCGTCTGCTTGGGACGACCGTTGCAGGTATCAGTTTGATGGAGTTGGGCTTGAGCGGACTCGCCCACGCGCAGTCGAACAGCGCGGCATCCAATCCGAAAACGGCGGGACAGGTCGCTTCATTCGGCACCATCCGCCAGGTCAACGCCGGACCACTCAGTATCGGTTATGCGGAAGCAGGCCCGCGCAACGGACCGGTCGTGATCCTGCTGCACGGCTGGCCCTACGACATCTACAGCTTTGCTGAAGTCACGCCGTTGCTTGCCGCCGCGGGCTATCGGGTCATCGTGCCGTATCTGCGCGGCTATGGTTCGACGCGGTTCCTGTCCGCGGATACGCCTCGCAATGGTCAGCAGGCGGTGGTGGCCGTCGACATCATCGCGTTGATGGATGCGTTGAAGATCGACCAGGCGATCTTTGGCGGTTTCGATTGGGGCGCGCGCACGGTCAATATCATTGCCGCGTTGTGGCCGCAGCGATGCAAGGCGATGGTGTCGGTGAGCGGTTATCTGATCGGCAGTCAGGAAGCGAACCGAGCCCCGCTGCCGCCGAAGGCCGAGCTGGCCTGGTGGTATCAGTTCTATTTCGCCACGGAACGCGGCCAGGCGGGTTATGAAGCGAACCGCCACGACTTCAACAAATTGATCTGGCGTCTCGCATCGCCTAAATGGAATTTCGACGACGCGACGTTCGATCGCTCGGCGGAGTCGTTCAACAATCCGGATCACGTCGCGGTGGTGATTCGCAACTATCGCTGGCGTCTGGGGCTGGTCAAAGGCGAGCCGCAATACGACGAACTCGAAGCGCGCCTCGCGAAAGCGCCGACTATTTCCGTTCCGACCATCACGATGGAAGGCGATGCCAACGGCGCACCGCGTCCTGAGCCGGCCGCCTACGCGAAGAAATTCACCGGCAAGTATGCGCACCGGAATATCGACGGCGGCATCGGACATAATCTGCCCCAGGAAGCGCCGAAGGCATTCGCCGACGCCATCATCGACGTAACCCGGCTTTAACCGGAGTGGACGCGGACCACGAGACGCACCCGATCAGGATCGCGTTGCGCCATCACTCGCGGTGGTCCGCTTCTTCGACCTCCATTTGACCGCTTTGAGGCGGCGGCCGGCCACGCCGCTAAGCGCCAAGAGGCCGGCAGTGCAGCCTTATGTCCTGCGTTATGCCCTTTTAGGCAGCGCGGATTTCCCGCCCCGTTTGCGTGGTTTCGGCTCGACACCCACGCGTGGGTCGCGCGCAAGCACGAGCGCCGTCATCCTTTCCACACTCGGTTCAAATGCCGGATCGTCTTGCGGCACATACAGCCATTTTCCGAGCACCGGATGAGGCCGCAAAGCAGGCACTTCTCCAATCAGCGCGCTGTGACGATCTTGCGATGTGCACACCAGCAAGCCATTCCACGGCTTCTCGCGATCGGCCGCGATCAGACACAACAGGCCATCGATATAGGCGGCATCGCTGCCGAACATCCGTTTGTGAACGTAGGTTGAATCGCGCTCGAATGCGTCGAAGATCCAGATGAGCGAGTTGCGGATGGCAGAGGGCATTGGCGGCGTCAAATCCTGGACAGTAGGACGAAGCCAAGCTTACCTGGTTTCGCAAGCCTTGGCAGACCGTGGCGAAGTCACGGCCTTCCCGCCGACGTGGTCTGAGCGAGCCCGGCGCTCGTTTCATCGGGAATATGGCCGAATGGAGTAACGTATTGGGTACTCTATTTGCTAGTACGTCACAATGAGCTTTGAGGCGCTTATGTCCACGGATGCAGAGACAATCACGGATGAACTGATCGCGGGGATTGCGGATCGTATGGTCGAAGAAGGCCAGAAGGTCTCCCCCGTGACGATCTGGCCGGAGGTCCCCGGCGGGTCGATTGTTGCCATTGCGGCGGCCTTGCAACGCTGGCGCGAAGCGCGACAGCCTGACATCCCTCACGCGCAGGTGCTGGGCACCTTGCCGGAGCACATTGCCGAAACCATGCTGAGCGCCGCGGATCGGCTCTGGATGGCCGCCCAGGGCGAGGCTGACAAGGCGGTCAGCCAGCATCTGAGCGCAGTGAATCAACACCTCGATACCGCCCGCCTGGAACGGGACGAGGCGCTTGCCGAGTATCAAAAGATGCTTGAGGAGCTCGAATCGAGCCGTGAGCGGCATATTGATCTGACGAGTGCGCTCAGTGCGGCGGAGGAGTCGGCTACACGACTTAGGGCGGAACTTTCAGCCGCGTCAGGCCGGGCCGAAGCCGCCGAGGCGCAAGCGGAGGAGCTGGCGCAGCGTGTCTCGGTGGAACAGGCCGCGCTGGAGCACACGAAGGCGGAACTCGACGAGGAACGCAAGGCGCGTGAAGAACTGGCCGCGGCTGTTACGAACCAGAACGATGAGATCGCGCGGATGACGCTGTCGCTTGACGCGGCGCAGCAGGAGATCACCTCGTTGGGCTACGACTGTCAGGCGAAGTCGGCCGAGGCGGATAAAGCGTTGCAGGCCGCCAGCGAAGCTTCGGCGCGCGCGGAAGCGGCTACGGCGCAGTCAGAAGAGCATCTCGCGCGGGTGGCCGCGCTGGAGGGTGAATTGGGCGACGCGCATGTTTCGCTCGAGGCCGAGCGCCGCACAAACGCGGCGCGCAGCGAAGAAGCGTCGCTTCAGCTTGAAGAATTGCAGCGGGTTACCCAGGAACTCGAGGCGGCGCGGGAGCAGGTCAGCGCCCTCACGGAGGCGAAAGCGGCAGTGAGCGCTGAATTGGCTCAGGTTGCGAAGGACGCGTCGGCGGCGAGCGCCGAACTGGCTCGGGTATCGCAAGACGCCTCGGCGGCCAGGGAGCGGGCGGAGGCCGCCGAGCAGCATTCGGCGACTTTGCAGCAGCGCCTCGTCGAAATCGAGCAGGCGAAATCGGCCGAAGCGGAACGATGGGCGCAGGAATCCAGCGTGGTGTCATCGCGCGCGGAAGCGGTCGCGGCGCAGGCGAACGAGAGCCTTGCGCGGATCGCTGCGCTGGAGGCCGAACTGATCGAGACGCGCACTGGACTCGCAGCCGAACTGTCTGAGACGCGCACGCGACTCGCAGCCGAACTGAATGAAACGCGCACGGGACTCGAAGCCGAACTGAATGAAACGCGCACTGCGCTCGAAGCGGAGCGCCGGACCAGCGCGGCGCGGGGCGAGGAGGCGTCGGTCCAGCTCAACAAACTGCAGCGTGTGGCGCGGGAGCGCGAAGAGGCGCGAGAACAGGTGAGTGCCATGACCGAGGCGAAAGCGGCCGCGATCGCCGAACTCGACAAGGTCTCGCAAGAGGTGGCTACCGTGAGCGCTGAACTCTTCAAGGCTTCGCAGGACGCGTCAGCCGCGAAGGAACGGGCGGAGGCCGCTGAGCAGCACGCGGCGACGTTGCAGCAGCGCCTCGCGGAAGTCGAGCAGGCGAAGTCGGCCGATGCGGAACGATGGACGCAGGAGGCCAGCGCGGCTTCGTCGCGGGCAGAAGCCGCCGCGGCCGAGGCGAACGAAAGCGTCGCGCGGGTCGCCGCCCTGGAGGCTGAACGGGATGAGGCGCGCGCCGCGCTCGCGGCGGCGCGTCAGGCGGCGCGTGGCGAAGAGTCCGCGACCGCGGAAGAGATCGCCGAGTTGCAACGCCAGATCTCGGCACAGGCCAAAGCGCACGAGAAGGCCTTCAACGAGCTTCGCACGATTGCCGAACAGTGGGTGGCGCATGCCAAGGACCTCAAAGGTCGACTCGGTTCGGCCCAGGAAAAATTATTGTTCATCGACTCACGCAGCACGGGAGAAGTGGCGTTGATCCGGAAGCTTTCGTCTGAACTTGAGCGGCTTAAGCCTGATAGTGAGCTGGTCTCCCGGGACATGCAGCAAAAACTGATCGGCGCGACGATGGCCGAGCGGCTTTCGCAGAAGGGTTATCGGTATGACCCGGCGACAGCGGTTATGTCGAAGCTCGAGCGGTGAGGTGCGTGGGTCCGGGTTCTCAAGAGGTGGGCTTCGCCAATCCGCAGAAGAGAGGCGACTCATTCAAGCCGCCACTTCCGACTCGACGATATGCCGGACGATGGTCGCGTTGACTTTGTCTGCATGCGTGAGCGGCCCCATGTGTCCCGCGCCCTCGACGATCGCAAGACGCGCCGCGGGCAGCAGCATCGGCAGCCGCTCGGCAATCGCGCGGGTCGGAACGGGCGCGTGCTGGCCGCGCATGATCAGCGCCGGCACACGCAGGCTCGTGTACGCGCTTGCGGGCGTGCGTTCGTCGAGTAACGCGCGGAAGTCGAGCGGCGCCTTCGGCGCCCAGCGCGTGAGCGCGGCCTGCACCGAGGGCCGCAGCGCTTCCCATGAACCCCCGCCGCCCCAGTAATCAACGAACGAAGCCGCCGCGCCTCGATAGTCGCCACAGCTCACGCCTTCGGCGGTGCGCTTCGAGATCGCGATGATTTCCGCAAGCGCATGCGCTCCATGCGCGCCCATCACCTTCAGCAGATGAAATGCCGAGGGCTCGTAAAGCGTGAGGCTCGCGATGCGTTCCGGCCGCTCCACGGCCGCGCGCAATGCCACGCCGCCGCCATATGAGTGGCCGACCAGATGGACCTTGCCGCGCGTGGCGTCGATGATGCCGATCGTCCTCGCCGCCTCGTCGGCGAGCGTGAACGCGCGCTCGCCGCTCCACGGGCCCGTGCTATCGCAGCCGTAGTGCTCGGGCGCGACGAACGCGTGGCGCGAGCCGAGGGCCTCGCCGAGCTTGCGCCATTGCGCCGCTCCAGAGCCGGAGCAATGCAGTGCGATCACCGTCGTGGCGGGAGAGATGAGTTGCGATGCGGTGGTGCTATTCATGTCGTTCATGGAACTCAAGGTTGGGCGCTCGGCTACCGGACCGGGGAATCTCAACGATCGGTGCGGTGCGGGCAACTGGCTATGATCGGGACGCCGCGCGCATGATTCGGTATCCAGACTGATCGGTGCGGGCGCGTTGATTTTTCGTCTCAGCCGTCAATGTCCATCGCATGCATACGGCGTTCGAGTTCGCCGAGGTCGACGGCGGACGCGAGGTATGCGTCTCGACGGCTGTGTTCAGCGCGTTCGAGCGCCTTTCTCAGCAGCAGGAAAAGGTAGATGAACATGATGTCCTCCAGTCGGTGACCTGGTCGATTTCGTATCAGCGCGAAAGGCGCGATACGCGAGTTCCAGGCGTGCATTCGGTGCGGGTGCATCCGGTTCGGCGGATGGCCTCGTGCTACGACTGGACGCTGGGTATCGCAGAGTCCGTGCCACATTGCAGCAAGCTATGTCTGGCGCGCGTTGAGCGGCTTTGAGAAGCGGCGAAGCGGGCGCAACGTCGGAGCGCGGCCAACACGTTATGGAGCGAAAGTTGGGCTGGGATCAACACTTAACGGCGAAGCGTGAATGCCTGTGTTCGGCCCATCCCACGAGCAGACTGCTTCGCCGCGCGCGGACGCAGCGAAGCCATCAAGCTCGGGGCAACGGCATCTAAACAGACAAGCCAAGCGCCGACAAAGCGAACCGGACACTGAAGAAACACACTGATGAGCACAGCGGCACGGCAACCAGCACCGAGCCATGCCGAAGACCCATCAGACAGGCCAAAAACCAGAGGCGCAAGCCGGCGCTGACCAAAGCGGCGACGCTACGCCTGACCTTGTTCATGATCGTTCCACCACGACTTCGAGGTACTCGCTGGGAAGGACGAGTGTCGAATCGCCCGACCGGTTGTGGCTCCCGATCAACGTCAACAGATCGCCGAGCAGCGCCGCCTGCCGCTCACCCTCGAGTGCGGCAAACGCCTTGTTCACCGGCCCGTAGTACGTGCGGAACACGTCCATGAAGTGCGCCGGCGAACGGTAGCGAAACGTGAAATGGCGCCTGTTCGCGACGATCTGCCGGGCGTGGGCGTCGAACAGCGCGTGCAGTCGCGCCTCCGTGCCCCAGAGCGCTGGCGACACCACGCCCGCGGGCGGCGTGAGGTACTTGCCGATTGTCTTGAACACCTGCCCGATGAAGCTCTCCGGCGTCCAGTTGGCGAGACCGATCCGGCCGCCCGGCTTGCACACGCGCGCGAGTTCGGCCGCAGCCTTCTCCTGATCTGGCGTGAACATGACGCCGAATGTCGACATCACGACATCGAACGAGGCATCGGCGTACGGCAGCGCTTCGGCGTCCGCTTCCTGGAACTGCACCGGGAGCCCTTCCGCTTGCGCACGCGCTCGCCCCGACTCCAGCAGTGAGGCGACATAGTCGGTGGAAATGACGTCGCACCAGCGGCGCGCGGCGGCAAGCGTCGCGTTGCCGTTGCCCGCGGCAACGTCGAGCACGCGGCTTCCGGCGCGCAAGTCGAGCGCTTCGCAAAGATTCTCGCCGACGATCTGCAGCGTGGTGCCGACGACGGCATAGTTGCCGGTTGACCAGGTGGCCTGTTGACGAACCTTGATGGCAGCGAAGTCTGTGACGGGCGAGAAAGAGGAATCGACAGCGGACATAAAAAACTCCTGAAAGGCAAAAAGGGCAGCAATGCGGGAATGCATGGTTTTGCTGCCTGTGCTGGCGGCGCCGCGAATTTGCACTTCGAGCATGTCCGCGCGACGATCGGGCAAGTCAAAAAACTGATCCGTGAGGTGGCGGTTATTCAATGACGCTAATGCCGGAGCCGCCCATTTCGCGCGGCAGATCTTTTAATTTGGGCAGGCCGTCGTTCATCGGAAGGACCGACTCCGGGTAGTGAACATGCACACCCGCTTCATACGGGAAATCCGCTATGACGGCGGCGTACACATCGACGAGGCCGAGTCCCGGGTGCGCTGTAAAGAGATGTCCACCGCACGACCTGCACCATTTTCGGTAGCTGTGCGCCGTCTTGTTGTAAGTGCCGATATCATCTGCGCCGCGAGTCACGCGCAACGCTTCAGGCTTCCAGAGCGTGAACGCGTTGACGGGGCCGCCCGACCATTGGCGGCATGACTCGCAATGGCAATAGCCCATTCCCGCCGGTTCTCCGCTCACCGTAAATTGCACGGAACCGCAAAAGCATTGACCACGATAGGTATTTGCGTGACTCATGTCGGTATCCTGATGATGTGTTGATCGAACATTCCACGGTTCGTTGTCGTGGGTTCGCCTGAGTGCTAGTATCGGGACGCAAGCTGCATTGATATATGACCAGGCGTCCAGATGTTTTGCGCAGGACGCCGAAATTGATGGACGCTTTCATGGATGCTCTTTCGGACGTCCTTCGCCACGTGCGTCTGGGCGGAGCGGTTTATCTAAACGGCGAATTCACGGCACCCTGGTGTGTTGCCGGCGAAGCGACGCCGGCGTTGTACGCCACGTTTCTGCCGCGCGCCGAACGCATCGTCTCTTATCACCTCATCACAGAAGGAAGCTGCTGCGCACGCCTCGTTGACGATCCCTCTTTTTCGATCCGCGTCGACGCGGGAGAGCTTCTGGTCGTGCCGCAAGGCGAAGCGCATCTGATGGGCAGCTCGCTCGAACTCGCGCCCGCGCCGTCGGACGAGATGCTGTCGAGGTACCTGAAAACCACACCGGGCGAAGTGATGGAGTTGAGCTACGGCGGTGGCGGAGCACGCACGCGTCTCATTTGCGGCTTTCTTGCCTGCGACGATACATTGACGAATCCGGTGCTTTCGGCGCTGCCACGCATCTTTAAGGTGGACATGCGCAACGATCCGCAATCGGCGTGGCTCGAGTCATCGTTAAAGCTCGCGGCCGTTGAAGCGGGCGAAGGGCGCGTGGGCAGCGCGATCGTGCTCGCGCGTTTGTCGGAGTTGCTTTTTGTTGAGGCCGTGCGGCGTTGCATCGACGCGCTGCCCGACGATCGCAAGGGCTGGCTGGCGGGCGTCAGCGATCGTTACGTTGGCCGCGCGCTCGCGCTGCTGCACGCGCAGCCCGGGTACGGCTGGACTGTCGACGAACTCGCGCGCAAGGCAGGCCTCTCGCGTTCGGCACTGGCGCAGCGCTTCACGCAACTGCTTGGGCAGCCGCCGATGCAGTACCTGGCGCGCTGGCGTCTACAGATCGCGGCGCAGGAGTTGCGCAACGGGACGCGCTCACTTGCGGCCGTCGCGGAGCGGGTTGGGTATGAGTCGGAGGCGGCGTTCAACCGCGCTTTCAAGCGCGAATTTGGCATGCCGCCCGCCAGTTGGCGACGCAGCCATGAAATCGCTGACGGCCGGGAATCGATCTCCAGTACTGACAATTTCAGCGATCTCCCAATCGACCCAATTGCAACGGGTTCCGTTTCGTCGGCGCAAACGCAGCCGGTATGCCGCTGACCAGGGCGTTTCCTGCCGGCCGCGACGCACACTCAATCCTCTGATGTTCAGACGCCAGCTCTGCGGGCATTGCGCTTGCTGCGGTGTCGCTTGCGCGTGCGTGATGCAAGCTCGACGCTCGCCCCCGAACGCCCCCACGACCTGGTCATCAATCGCCACCAGGCCGCGTTTTCTGCTTCCGTCCGCCATGGGCGCGCCGATTCTGGCCGCTCGTGTCGTGTCGTGCCATGAGGAGAATGCATGATGCAACAGACCGCTTCCCCCACTCACACCCCGCAACAGCGCGCTGAGCGCGACGCAAACCGAACCGCTCTCCCGCCTTCCGCCAACCCGACGATGTCAGTCGAGCTGACAGTCAACGGCAATGCCTACAAGCTGTCGCTCGATCCGCGCACCACGTTGCTGGACGCGCTGCGCGAGCTCCTGCACCTCACCGGCACCAAAAAGGGATGCGATCACGGCCAATGCGGCGCGTGCACCGTGCACGTGAACGGTCGGCGCGTGAATGCATGCCTGTCGCTGGCCGGCACTCACACCGGCGACGAAATCACCACCATCGAAGGGATTGGTGAGCCCGATGCGCTGCATCCCATGCAGGCCGCGTTTGTAGAATGCGACGGCTATCAGTGCGGCTATTGCACGTCGGGCCAGATCATGTCCGCAGTCGCGCTGCTCGATGAAACGGTCGGACCCCGCGATGCCGAAGTGCGCGAAGCGATGAGCGGCAATCTGTGCCGCTGCGGCGCCTATCAGAACATCGTCGCGGCGATCCAGCGCGTGCGCGGCCAGGCCTGAGGAGTGCCATCATGGAAATGTTCCAGTTGTCGCGCGCCAACGGCGTGCATGAGGCGATCGCGGCGGGCGCGGCCGGGGTAACGGCGCAGCAAGGCGCACAAGTGCGCTTTCTCGCCGGTGGCACGACCTTGCTCGATCTCATGAAGCTGAACGTCGAACGGCCGGCGCGTGTGATCGACATCAGCCGGCTGCCCCTAGACCGTATCGAAGCGCTGCCCGACGGCGGCGTCAAAATCGGTTCGACCGCGAGAAATGCGGACCTGGCGTTGCATCCGCTGATTCGCGAGCCGTATGCGGTCTTGTCGCAGGCGCTGCTTGCAGGCGCGTCGGCTCAGTTGCGGAACATGGCGACGACCGGCGGCAATCTGCTGCAACGCACGCGCTGTGTGTACTTTCGCGACACCGCGATGCCATGCAACAAGCGCGAGCCGGGCTCGGGCTGTCCCGCGATCAACGGCTTCAATCGCACACTCGCGATTCTGGGCACCAGCGACGCCTGCATTGCCACGAACCCATCTGACATGAACGTCGCGCTGACCGCGCTCGACGCGACGATTCACGTCGAAGGGACGAACGGCGCGCGCAGCATCGCGATTGACGACTTCTTCCTGTTGCCTGGCGCGACGCCGCAGCGCGAGAACGTGCTCGACGCAGGCGACCTAATCACGCACGTGACACTGCCACCGCTGCCGGCGGGCACGCACACGGTTTACCTGAAGCTGCGCGATCGCGCGTCGTACGAGTTCGCGCTGGCGTCGGCTGCCGTGGTCGTGACGCTCGACGGTGGACGCATCCGGCAGGCGCGTATTGCGCTCGGCGGCGTCGGCACCCGACCATGGCATGCGCTCGAAGCGCAGGCGCTGCTGCAAGGCGCGACGCCCGACGCCGCGATCTTCCGCAAGGCCGCGGACGCCGCGCTCGCGAACGCGAAGCCGCAAAGCCAGAACGGCTTCAAGGTCGAGCTGGCGCGCCGCTGCATCATCCACGCACTGACCCAGGCTACGGCCACGACCTGAATCGCCGATCGAGAGGAACGCACCATGTCTACCATGCCCGACTCCGTGCTGTCCGTAATCGGACGGCCTCATGCGCGTGTCGAGGGACCGCTGAAGGTCAGCGGCAGCGCAACCTATACCTCCGACGTGGACCTGCCGGGGCTGCTGATTGCCGTGCCGGTGTGCAGCACGATCGCGAGCGGCCGGCTCACGTCGCTCGACGTCGCGGGTGCCGAGGCGATGCCCGGCGTGCACGCGGTACTGCATCGAGGCAACATCGGCCGCTTCTACCGACTCTCCGGCAACTCGATGGAGACCGGCTATGTCGACGAAGCCCGGCCGCCCTTCGAGGACGACATCATCCGCTACTACGGCCAGTACATCGCGGTCGTGATCGCTGACACTTTCGAGGCGGCCAGCGCGGCGTCCGCGGCGATCAAGGCCGGCTACGAGATCACGCCACATGATGTGCGCGGCGAGCTCGAGCCTGACGACAAGCCCAAGGTCGAGAGCGAGCGCGGCGACCCGGACGGCGCGTTCGACGCCGCGTCGGCGACGCTCGACGCAACCTACGTGACGCCGACAGAGACCCACAACCCCATCGAACTGCACGCGACCATCGCGCAGTGGGACGGCGAAAGCTACACGTTTTACGAAACGACCCAGGCCATTACGGTCCACCTCGGCACGCTGTCGCAGATGCTCGGCGTGCCGAAGGAAAAGATCCGCGTGATCTCCCGTTACCTGGGATCGGGCTTCGGAGGAAAGCTATGGATGTGGCCGCACTCTCTGCTCGCGGCCGCGGCGGCGCGCCAGACCGGCCGGCCCGTGAAGCTGGTGGTGAGCCGCAAGATGATGTTCCAGAATGTCGGTCACCGCCCCGTGACGCAACAGCGCGTACGGCTGTCAGCGCAACGCGACGGCAGGCTCACCTCGCTGCAGCACGACTACGTCAACCACACCGCCATCGCCGACGAGTACCAGGAAGGCTGTGGCGAAGTCACGCCGCTTATCTATAGCACGCCGAATCTGCGTGTGACGTCGGGCCTCGCGCGCCGCAACGTCGGCTCGCCAACCTCGATGCGCGGCCCCGGTGCCGTGCCCGGGCTGTATGCGATCGAATCGGCGATGAATGAACTGGCGCAGGTGCTACACATGGATCCCGTCGAATTGAGGTTGCGCAACGAACCGCGCGTCGACGAAAGCACGGGTTTGCCGTTCTCGTCACGACATCTCGTCGAGTGTTTGCGCACTGGCGCTGAACGATTCGGCTGGTCACAGCGGACGCCCGGCGTCGGATCGATGCAGCGTGACGGGCTGACCTTGGGCTGGGGTGTCGCCGCCTGTGTCTGGCCGGGGATGCGCTTTTCGGCTGCCGCGGACGTCGATCTTCGGGTGGACGGCAGCGCCCGGGTGGTGTGCGGCACGCAGGACATCGGCACCGGCACGTACACGGTGCTTGCGGAACTGGTCGGTGAGGAGACCGGGATTCCACTCGAGCGCATCGAGGTCGGTCTCG
This sequence comes from Paraburkholderia fungorum, assembly GCF_046027605.1. Classification (GTDB taxonomy): domain Bacteria; phylum Pseudomonadota; class Gammaproteobacteria; order Burkholderiales; family Burkholderiaceae; genus Paraburkholderia; species Paraburkholderia fungorum_F. Next base: position 459,211 of record NZ_JAQQEF010000001.1, on the reverse strand, counting down.
GCGATTCGGCGTTGCCGCTGGGACCCATTTCGGGTGGCAGCGCGGCGACGGCGTCGGTCATTCCCGCGGTGCTCGACGCGGTGCGTGCGGCAATCAAGCTGGTGTTGTCGCGCGCGGCGGCCGTCGACGGTTCGCCGTTCAAGGGCGCAGATGAAGAAGGGCTCGCATTCAGTGCGGGTCACGTTCATCGCAAGGGCGAAGCATCGGAGCACGGCGTGCCGTTCGGTCAGATCCTCGAAGCAGCGAAGATGCACGCGGCGTCAGGCAGTGGCAGTGCGAAGGGCGGCTTCGACGATCCGCTCAAAAAGCGCTTTTCCATCTATTCCTACGGCGCGCACTTCGCCGAAGTCACGTGGCAGCCGGAGATCGCACAGTTGCGCGTCAGCCGCGTGGTCACGGTGATCGATGGAGGACGCATCGTCAACCCGCGCGCTGCCCGTAACCAGGTTGAAGGTGCGGTCGTGATGGGGGTGGGCATGGCACTGTTCGAGCACACGATCTACGACCGGCAGACGGGCGCACCGATCAATAGCAACCTGGCCGATTACATCATCGCGTCGAACGCGGACACGCCCGAACTCGACGTGACGTTTCTCGATCATCCGGACACCGTGTTCAATGAACTCGGCGCCAGGGGGATTGCGGAGATCGGCCTTGCGGGCATAGCGGCCGCGATTACCGAAGCGACCCATCATGCAACCGGCGTGCGCGTGCGGAAGTTGCCGATCATGATCGAAGATCTGCTCGCCGCGGAAATTGCCTGAGCGCGGACGTCGTCGCAACGAGTGGGGCGCAACGAGTGGACCGTTTAGCGCCCCATCACGTTTTTGCGCGCTGGATGATGCCGGCGACCGCGCGCACCGCGAGCAGATATCCGTCAACACCCAGCCCGCAGATCACACCGCCCGCGGCCAACGAGATCAACGAATGCCGATACTGCTCGCCCCGTTGATGGATGTTGGTGATGTGCACCTCGACCACCGGTTGACGAATCAGCTTGACCGCATCCAGCACGGGTATCGACGCAAACGAAAACCCCGCTGGATTGATGACGACGGCCGCATCCTTCTCGAAGGCTTCCTGCAACCAGTCGACCATCACGCCTTCGTGATTGGTTTGGCGAAAAACGCATTCGAGGTCGAGCTCGGCCGCCAGCGCTTCAGTGCGCTCTTTCACCTGAGCGAGGGTCGTCGTACCGTACAGGTGCGGTTCGCGCTTGCCGAGCATGTTCAGGTTCGAACCGTTCAGGACGTAAACAAGTGGTTTCATCTGCATTGCCTGTGTTTCAGTGAGAATGGGACCGGGTCGGCACGTGCTCCGATGAGCCAATGACTTCTTCGGCAGAGTCGACCCGGTTCATGTCGATACCCAGTGTTTCGGGCGCGGTGAGGATCGCGATGAGAGAGATGACATTGAACGTGACGCACACCGCGACCACGCCCCACGGCGAGCCGTTGCAAACGGCGAAGAGCCAGACCGCGAGAACCGGCATCGGCCCCCCGGCGACCAGATTCGCGCCGGTATAGGCAAGCGCCGAGCCTGAATAGCGCACGTTGGTTGGAAATGCTTCAGCGAAGGCAACCGGCTGAATGCCACTCTGGAATTGGGTGAAACCGAGAAAGAAGCCCATTGCTGCCAGCATCGGCACGAAGCTCTTCGTATCGAGAATCTGAAAGTACACGAACAGCATGAGCAGGGTGGCGATCGAGCCGATCGCGAGCGCTTTCCTGCGGCCGATCCGATCGCTCAGCATGCCGCCGGCCAGCGCACCGACGATCGCGCACACGTTCGCGCCCATCAATAACAGGAAGCCCGTCTGTTTCGGCACGCCCAGCGTTTTCGTGACATAACTCAACGAGAACACGACGATCAGATAAAAGATTGCCGCAGGGCCGCAGAAGAACAGCATCCATCGCAACACCGTGCGCCAGTGAAGACGCAGTGCATCGCGCAGCGGACTGCCCACATGGGCGACTTCGGTTTTGCGGAGCGCGACGAACGCGGGTGTCTCGCTGACTCGCAGCCGGATATAGATGCCGACGATCACGAGAATGAAGCTCAGCACAAACGGAATGCGCCAGCCATACTCGTCGAATGCCTGCGCCGACATGGTCGATGACAGGGCCAGCAATACACCGTTGGCCATGATCTGGCTGAACGGCGAGCACAAGCCGAGAAGGCCGGAATATTTGCCGCGGCGATCGGGGCTGGCGTGCTCGATCGCCATCAATTGCGCTCCCGTCGATTCACCACCCAGCGCGAAACCTTGCAGGATGCGCAGCACAACCAGCAGCAGCGGCGCCCATACGCCGATGCTCGCGTAGGTCGGCAGGAAGCCCATCATCATCGAGCAGACACCCATCACGGTGACGGTGCCGAGCATCAGATTGCGCCGTCCGAGCTTGTCGCCAAGGTGACCGCAAATGATGGCGCCAAGCGGTCTCGCCGCGAGGCCAACACCGAATGTGGCAAGCGATGCCAGCAACGCGGAGGTCGAATCCATCGAGGGGAAAAACAGCTTGGGCAGCACGGTCGCGGCCAGCGCGCCATATAGCGTGAAGTCAAACCATTCGAGTGCGGTCCCGATGGCCGCGGCGGTCACCGCACGCGTGCGCATCGCCTGCTGCGCGGGTTGGCGTAATTGTTGATCCATGGTGTCTCCTGTTCCAAACCTGTGTCGGCGCCGCGTTCCGGTGGCCCGTGTCATGTCGGGCGCGTGCGGCCCGTCTTTTGTTCTGCGTCTCATGCCGTGCGCGCGGTGAAGCACTCGACAAGATCGCATGCCGCACAGATTAGCAGCGCCGGTGGGACGCCATTCCATGCTGGAATTCGGTTTCGCATTATGCAATCATGCTTGCTCTATTGAGTTGAGAGGAGTCTCCGTGCCGGGCGTGACCGAAAGAACCATGGCGGTGCTCGAGTTTCTTGCGACACAGATGGAAGGAACGCCACTCGCGTTGATCTCGGATCAACTTGAGATCCCGCGTAGCGCCTGCCATCGGCTGCTCGTCGATCTCAAGCAATGCGGCTATATCCGTCAACTCCGTGAGCACGGCGACTATGTGCTGACCACCAAGCTCGCGGGGCTCGGTCTCAGTTATCTCGCGACCTCCGGCATCATCGACATTGCGCAAACCATGCTCGACCGTCTGGCGGAAACATCCGGAGAACTCGTACGGCTGGCGATCGTCGATGGCGACAGGTTGACGTGGGTTGCCAAGTCGCAGGGCGCACTGAAGGGCCTGCGTTACGACCCGGACATGGGGATGGACACCATTCTGTCGTGCAGTGCAACCGGTCACGCCTGGATGATGACCATGACCGACGAGCGGGCGCTCGAACTGGTCACGCGCCAGGGCTTCGGCAAGCCGAAGCAGTACGGACCCAACGCACCGACCACCGTGAAGGCGTTGCTAGGGTTTGTCGATGCCGCTCGCGAGCGTGGCTACGCAACGATTTATGAAGTGTTCGCACCGGGGATGACGGCGATGGCCGCGCCGGTCCAACGACGGGGTTACCCGGCCATCGGCGTCATCAGCATTGCGGGGCCGGCGGTCAGATTGACGGAGAAGCGCATGACGGCGCTCGGTCCTGCGCTTGTGGCGGCTGCCAATGAACTCGCGGCTGCCAGCCTGGCCTCGCCACTTTTTGATCGAGTGCGTTAGTGTGCGGCCCGATCAACTCCGCCAACCGGATTGTCATCGATTCCATTGGATAATCGAAGCTTCCAGCTTATAACTCGACAGTCCGATGTCCATCACCGTTAACTTTCCCGCCGAAGTGCGCGATTGGATCGCACACAATCTCACGCGCGGTGTTTCTCCGCAGGCCATTGTGCGCGAGTTGGTCAATCAAAAGAATGCGATCGAACTTGCAACGGCAATGGTCGATGCGGTCTCGAACTCTTTTTTATACGGCATACCGTTGCCGGGCGAGACGCTCGAAATCGGCGGCGCGCCGGTCACTTACGAACCGGAGCCGCTGCGCGTGCCGGACGGACCGCTGATCCGGCTTGGCGAGCGCAAGACGCGCGTGATTGCGCGGCTGCAGCGGCCCGCCGCGGTACTGCTCGACGATTTTCTGAGTGCGAACGAATGCGAGCAACTGATCGCACTCGCACGGCCGCGTCTGAATCATTCGACCGTGGTCGATCCCGTCACCGGCCGCAATGTCGTGGCCGGCCACCGCAGCAGTGAAGGGATGTTTTTTCGACTGGGGGAGACGCCACTGATCGCCCGCCTCGAAGCGCGCATCGCCGAGCTCACGGGTTTGCCGGCCGAGAACGGCGAAGGCCTGCAACTGTTGCACTACGAAGCAGGCGCCGAATCGACGCCGCACGTCGATTATCTGATTCCGGGCAACCCCGCGAATCAGGAGTCGATCACGCGTAGCGGGCAACGCGTGGGCACGCTGCTGATGTATCTGAACGATGTGGAAGGCGGCGGTGAAACCGTGTTCCCCCAGCTTGGATGGTCGGTCGTGCCGCAGCGTGGCCAGGCGCTCTATTTCGAATACGGCAACCGTTTCGGGCTCTCCGATCCGAGTTCCCTGCATGCAAGCACGCCGTTGCGGACGGGCGAGAAGTGGGTGGCCACCAAATGGATCCGCACGCGCCGTTTCGTGCCGCGTGATCAGGCGTAGCCCGGCATAACGCAGATATAACGCCGGCGTAACCCGGCGGCATAACGACCTCTGCGGGGCGGCTAAACGCGCGCCCCGCGTGCAGCGTTTCAGCGCACGAAGACTTCGTCGGCGACCCAGCCCTTCGACGTCAGATGCACGCCTTCGCGCAACTGCATCGTGCCCGCGCCCTCGATCACGCGCTTGATCATCGGGAACACGCGCTGTGCATCGGCATCCTTGGCCCACGGAGCCGGATCGATCTTGTACGTATAGACGACCGAGGTGGCGGTCTTGCCTTCCACTTGCATCGGCTTTTCCCAACCCACCACCTTGTCGAGCGTGAGCGTGGCTGCACAGAAATCAGCCGGGTGCGTGACGCGCGAGGTAGCGGTCGCGACGACTTCCGGAATGTGCAGATAGTATTTCTGCCCTTCGGTTGTCAACTGGTACTGGCGGGCGTTCGCGGTGATCTTCTTGCCGTTGGCGGGGTCCGTGCGTTCGACCACCATGTCCTTACCCGTCACGATACCGAGCTTCTCGAGCACCGGCAGCTGTACCGCGTCGCGCGTACCGGCGGCGACGTCGTCCGTTGTTACGTAGATCGGCCAGTCGTATTTGGCGAGGCACAAGTGGCCGCGCTGGGCGAGAAAGTCATTGATGGTCGCCGTGAAATTCTCGCGGCTGACGTCTTGGCTCTTGTCGTGGCAGCCGGCGAACAGGGTCAGGGCGCTCAGGGCAAGTGCGCCGCAAGCAAGGCGGGCCGCGGTGGAACGTCGCGTCATGGTTTTAGTTACTCTGGTTAGGTTGCTAAGGTACGGATAAGACAAGGCACGCGGCCTGCCAAGAAGGGCAGGCCGCGTACGAGGATCATCGGGATCAGTTCACGCAGGAGCCGCTGGTGGGCGGCGTGGCGGGCGGTTGATAGCCATCGGTGAGCGTGTTCAGGAAGCAGACCAGGTCGCTGATGTCCTGCTGCGTCAGTTGCGGCGTCGAATGAACCGGGCGCGGCTTGGCACCGTCGGCCGCCGTCGTGCCACCCGCGGCAGTCTGGCCTTGCCCCATGGGCAGTTCTTCGTCGATATTGCCCTGGTAAGCCGCGGGCAGATCGTTGAAGGGTTGAGCCGTCGCACCCGACGCAGCCGTCGGGAACAGCGCGTAGGACGGGTTCGTCACCGGGTGGCTGGCGTCGCCGCCCGTGCTGGGATACCAGTATTCAGGGTTGGTGTCGCGCGTGTTGTAGAAATTGATCACCTGCACGAGCGAGTGGAACACGCCGTTATGGAAGAACACGGAGCGCGTCGCGACGTTGCGCAGCGTCGGCACCTTGAAGCGGCCGCAATACGGATCGGGGACATTGACGCCAGTGAACGAATCCGGACCGGCGCCGCTCGTCGCGGAGCCCGGAATGTGAAGCGTCGCGTACGGTCCGCACAGGCCCATGTCGACGAACGACGCGTTCGCGTTGGCCGGAACCGGATCGGTGTTGTTCGGGATCGACGCGTCGTTACGCGGCGCGCCGATCGCCTGGTACGTGAAGTCGGTCATCAAGGCGACCGAGCCCTGGAAGTTGGCGCCCGCGTAGTGGCAGGCCGCACAGCCGGCGCCGTTCGCGGTGTCATTGAACAGTTTGAGACCGCGCGTCTCGGCGGCCGTTAGCGTGCCGCCGATCTTGTTGCCGATATACAGGTCGAACTTGCTCGAGTACGTCTCGAACGACGGCTCCTCGATCTGGAACTGCTGCAATGCGTCGCCGATGTCGTTGAACGCAGTCATCGTATTGCCGAACACGCCCTGGCCGTACACCTGCTGGAACCGCGCGGCGTACGGTCCGTTCTGCACGGACTTCACGACGGCGTCCGGCGAGCTGTTGTTCATCTCGATCGGATTCAGCAGCGGAAACGCCGGTTGCGTGGCGAGTGTCGTGGCGCGGCCATCCAGCATGAAGCCGCCGCCGGGCGCATTTTGCGTGACGCCGTCCGGGTTCGTCGCGTTGTCGTCGTACGGCGGCGTCATCGCCTTGTAACGCAGCGACGGCACCGCGCGCACACCCGATTGAGACGGGTCGGAGCCGAGCTGCACCGACAGGCTGTTCGGTGGCCCGTACGCGTAGGCCGGGTCATGACATGTCGCGCACGACATGTTCTTGTTACTCGACAGGGTCTTGTCGAAGAAGATCGTTTGGCCGAGCTGGGCCTTCTGACTTAACGTCGAAACTGCGGGCGCCGAGGCGCCCGATGATGGATTTGACGCGTCGCTGCTGGACGAGCTGCCGCCGCTACAGGCGGCCAGCATCACGGAAACGGAGCAGATTAGAGCAAGAGATAGCGTACGCATGGTTGATATTGTTTTCGCAAGGTAAGTCAGTTTCCGGGCAACCCCGCAGTCGCACGAGGCGAGGCGGCCGGGAAAATGTGCGAAAGGTTCAATGAAAGTGCCGGGTAATGCACAAGGCATCCCCGGCATGCAGCTGCGATGGTTTCAGGCCGGGGAAAGGGCGGGCCCTTTCCCCGTGTGCGTGAAACTTACTGAATCGTCCAGATGTTGGTCTGGGTCTTGTCCGGACCCGGCTGGCGATTCGCTTCCTGCGTGCCGACGATGTCGACCGGATTCAGCCTCTGCGTGTAACCCGCCGGCGTGATGTACGCATGGTTCATCGGACGGACCGAGTCGAAGTGCGTATCGGCGCTGTCCGCGAGTTCCGGCAGGTTCAGGATGTTCGCCGTGATGAAGCTCTCGGTGTACTTCGAGCGGGCGATGTACGTGGATTCCTGGCCCGGTGCCGGATCGGCGAGCTGGAACATGTCCTGCAGCGTGCGCACGAGTGCGAAGTGGCTGTACGCGTCGCTGTCCTGGATGCCCTGCGCACCATGGTTCGTGACCACACCGAAGATCGAGTTGCCGTGACCGTGGTTGCCACGGGCGTACTGCACGGTCGTCGTCGGGGTGTACTTGCCGTTCGTCAACGTGAGCGGTTCGGCGGCCGACGTTTGGCTCGGGTTCCAGCCGCAGCACGACGTCGAGCTGCCTTCGCCTTCGTCGAACATCACGACGATCGCGACATGGCGTTTCGGGTTGTTCCAGATCGGTGAAGCCTGGATCTTGGTCACCACTTGCTGGACGTACGCGTCGCCACGCTTCACGAGGGCGTCGCCGGTACAGGTCGGATCGTTACCCGTGCCGTGCATGTCGTCACACTGGTCAGGAACCACGAAGTTGACCGTGCCAACGTCGCCGCTCTGCAGGTCGGTATCGAACTGGTCCACGTTGTAGCCTGACGGAACCGGGTACACCGACGTGTTCTGCAGCGCCGAAGCGTACTGCGTACCGAAGATCGTACGGTTACTGGCGAAGAATTCCGGCAGCGAACGTGCGGTCTGGTAAGCCATGCCCGGGTGGTGCTTCGTCTTGTACAGCGCCGACGGCATTTTCAGAGCCGGGCTGGTCAGGCCGGCAGTGGCGGTACCCGCGATGCCGGTGTAGCCAGCCACGACGGCCGCGTCAGCGATACTGTCGGTACGCGGATCCTGGCCCGGGTTCATCGACTCGCTATACGTGCGCCATGCGAGGCCGGCGCCCGACAACTGCGTGAACAGGTTCGGTTGGACGATGTTGTGCGCAGCGGTCGACCCCGTCGGGCACGTGCCAAAGCCGGTCAGGTCACCGTTCGCGTTGGCCGGAACAGCCGACGTCGCCACCAGCGGCTGACCGTCCGATGCCTTGCCGCCCGGGAACGCGACGTCCTTCAGTGCGGAAGCGTCTACGCCGCAGCCCCACCAGTTGTCGTCGGTGATACCCCAGTCGTCCGCACCGCCGAGCGCGGTGTAGTTCGGTTCCGACGGGTTGCCGGTCGAGTAATAGGTCGTAGCCTGGTTCCACTTGCCCGTTGTGAAATCGAGGTTGCCGGCGATGAACGGCGCGTCGCCCGGGCCTTCGATACCGATCGTGGTGGAGCCCGACGTGGTCGTCGCGGTACCGATCGAGCGGTTCTCGAGCATGACGATGAACACCGCGTCATAGCGCGGAATGCCTTCGACGTTGAACGCAGCTTGCTGCGACTGTGCGAACGTGATCGGTGCCTGCTTCTGCGTCGGCACAACGGTGGTCTGCGCGGTCAGCGTCGTGTTGCCGACGAGCGACGGATCGCCACCCGCAACCGCGAGGTTGTCCGGGAACATGTCGCCGCGATCGAGCTTGGTCGTCGCGTACGTATAGCGGTTCGTCAGTGCATTGTCTTCAAAGAGGACCGCCGACTGCTCGGCGCCCGACAGCTTGTTCACGTCGCCGAGCACGTCGGCGGCCGCGACAGTCGCTGCCGAAGCGGCTACACCCGGGCCGCTCAGGCGCGTCGCGAGGTTGGCCTTCTCGGTTGCGTAGGTCGTGGCGTTGGCTTCAACCAGACGCTGCACTTCGCTCGACATCGGGCTGATCACGACGTTCGTCGCGCCCTGGTCGGCGAGCTGCGCTGCCGAAGCGCGCAGGATCATATGGCTCGGCGCGGCGGCGCCGGTTGCCGTGTTGGTGCCCTTGGTGCTCACATCGGCGATCAGTTGGCCGGTGCCGCTGGTCTTCAGCGTGAAATGGCCCGTGGCTTCGGTCGTCGCGATGGTTTCAGTGCCGTCGCACTTGCCGTTGCCGTTCGCGTCGACGCACACAGTGGCGCCAACGTAGTAGCCAGCCTTGAGCGTCGGATCGCCAGTCGTGCTGCCCGGCACGAAGCCGGCAGAGGCGACGACGCCCGAGATTGTCGTGGTCGGCGCCGACGGCGTGTTGTCGCTATTGCCACCGCAGGCTGCCAGTACACAGGCTGCCGCGATCGAAGTTAGAAGTGGAGTAGTACGTTTTATTGGATTTACCGGCATTGTGGGGTGCCCCTGTAGGTTGCATGTACCGCTTCTTTTTGCGCCATCTATATATGCAGGCGACAGGGGATTATCGAGTCGGTGTATTTATCTCCCGTGAATGGGAACTTTCAATAGAATTACTAGTAAGGAATATTTCTACGCATAGAAATTTTGTTTGTCATCAAAATGGCATTTTTTATCTATCTGGTTCTGCGGCTGCGATTGAAAGCGGCTCGTTTACTGAGGATGTCCGCGCAAAACACACTTGCGCAGAAAACAGTTCTCCTTATAGGCGCTTCCCGCGGCCTGGCTTTGCGATGAGTGAGGAGTAGTTGAAGGTTGAGGTGTGTTTGAAGCGCGGCTATCGCGTCATCGCCAACGGGCGAGCAGCCTCGGCCGACAAGCTTCAGCATTGCGCCGAAGCCTGTGCCGGTGTCCGTTGCCGCCGGCTATTTCAGTTTGCGCCCGCGTTTAGCAGAATCATTCCGTGGATGCGCGAAAGCGCCTGTTGCCACGCGGGAGTGTTCTGTTCGGCCTCGTTATCCGCAAAGAGAGGTGTCAGCAACGCCTGCAGATCTTTCGAAGTGGTCGTGCTCGATGGCGTGGTGACATCCGACGTCAACATGCCTCTCACGTATTGAGATTGGCGGATGGATTGACTGGACGTCTGATTCAGCGTCGCCAGAATCAGGTTGCCGCGTTCCGTCTGGATCTTGACCGTGCTGCTTGCGTCGTCACTGATCTGTATGTAGTTGTAGTTCTGTGACTCTGGCGACAAGCTGAGTTCGACCGGACCGCCGGATAGCGCCTCGTGATAACTTGCGCGCAGATGCGATTGCTGGTTCTGCGAAATCGCGCCGTTCATCAGGTCGCCCTTGGTGCTGGTGCTTTGAGAGACCTGATAGGAGAACGTATCCTTTTGATTGGGCAGCAATGGATTTGACGACTCCGCAGTATCCGTAATCGAGGCGGAGAAATCGCCGAGACCCGTCAACATGGCCTGGTCCGACTGCGCGAGCCACGGCGCATACGCCGTACCGGGAAGCTGTTGCGTCGAGTCCCCATAATCGCTGTTCATTTGCGTGAACGCGTCTTTGAAGATCGACATCAGCTCTTTGTTTCCGTGACCTTTCGCATTGGCGTTGTCGAATTGCGCGAGGTAGCTTGCGATGGCCTGATCGCGTTGCGCGCCCGATCCCCAGATTGCGGAATCGCTCGTATCGACTTTGAGGTTCACCGTGCCGGCCGAGTCCGTGAGGCTCACGCTTTTCGCTGAGCTGTTCTGGGAAAATTCGGCTGAGATGTTGTTTTGCCCAGCGCCAGTCACATTGAACTGCATGTCCACCGACGCCAATACCGACGGGTCGAACTGCGTCAGACCGCTCAGATCGAGTTTCGGCGGGGCAGCACTAAGGCCGTCGATCGCGTTCTGAAAGCCGTCGGCGAGCTTGGCCAGCGCGCTACGCTCGGCGTCACTCAGCGTCCCGCCGCTCTGCACACTGACCCCTAGCGTGCCGTCCCCGCTATCTATTTTAATGTCGACCTCGACGCCACTCGCGGTCTGAATGGTCAGCCTGATATGGTCTTGCGGACCGTGTGACGAAGCGCCCACACCACCGGTTGCACCGCTTGCATCCGCCGAACCGACCGTGACCGACTGCGAGAAATCGCTATCGGTCGTCTTGAAGCGATCGAGCAGCGCGCTTCCCAGGTTGTTGAACTGCCCCGCGGTCGTGCCGGACGTGTAATTGACCGCCATCACCAGAGAGACGGCGTCGGTGTTGCTTTGAGCCCAGGTGACGGTCGGTTCCACACCTGCCAGGATTCCTTGCTGCGTATAGAGCAGGGGCGCTGCGACGACCAGCGAAGGAATCGTGACAATCGTCGACGAGGTCCCGGTGTCGGCACCTTGCGATGCGCGGACGGTCGCAGCAAGGCTGTTCCCCGTGTTCGACAACGGCGTCACCGCCGGAGGAAGGCTTGCGTTCAATGACGATAGGGTGGTCATAGTCCGGTGCTTTGTTGTTTTCGGCGGATGATGGCCGTCCTCTGCGCGGCCACCGGCTTCAGTAGGGTTATCGACAGGAAATTGAAAACCTTTAAGGCAGATCGTGCGACTCGTGCGAGGGGCGCGCGAAACCGGACTCCGGGTGGGTCTTGAGAAAAACAGGCAGATCGGTAGTGGGCGGTTTGGCGGGAACGTCGAAGAACATTTCGCAAACCCACCCGCGATGATACGAAGCGTGATTCACGAGGTGCATGAACATCGCGCCGCGCGACATCGTCGAACGCTCGCCGGAGATGAACGCGAACGACAGTTCCTCAGCCAGCGACGCGTCGGTCTGTGCATCGGCCCAGCGTTCGAACCACGCGTTCATCTCCTGTTGCGCGCGACGCAGGTCGTCGAGTTCAGCGTGCACGACCACGTTGCGCGCCGTGAAGCCGTGGTCCTTGCGTTCGAGGTGTGCCTTCCAGATCAGATCGACCACATAGTTATGGTTTAGCGTACCGATCATCGTTTTGAACAGCGTTTGCCGGACCTTGACGATTTCATCGGGTGGCAACGCACCGGTAGCGTCGAAGAGCACGGTGTCGGCCCAGCTTTTATAACGGGAAAGAATACGGGCGGTTTGCGTATTGAGCATGACTGGTTTCCTCGACTATTCGCTTGCGTCGTTCAACACGTCCAGCGCCGCGCGACACGCGCCGGCCAGCTGTTCGCGCATCAGATCCTGCACATTCGGCGAGTGGTTCACAATGGCATCGCGAATTTTGACCGACTGACTGAACGACGCCTGCATACGGCCGCCGCGCGCCATCGCAATGCGCCGGACGCGCCGCACGGGTCCGATCAAGCCTGCGTGGCTGTCCTGCAGCGTGCGGTTGTCGGCGATCGTCATGACGATGGTGTAGAAGCGGTCTAGCGCATCGACATAACCCGGCGGATCGTCGGCAGCGACACTCACTTGCATCGCTTCGATCACGTCGTCGAGTTGCGCGGTGCCGAGCGCCGTGATGCGCTCCGACGCCAGTTGCACGGCAAGGCATTCGAGCGCTGCGCGCACCGTGTAAATCTCTTCGACATCGCGCAGCGTCACGGCGCGCACGTACGCGCCGACGCGCGGCAACACCGTCACCAGCCCCTCGCGTTCGAGTTGCGCGAACGCCTCGCGCATGGGCGTGCGGCTGACGTTCAACTGGTTGGCGACCTGCACTTCCGAAAGGCGGCTGCCCGGCGCGAGCACGCCTTCGACGATCGCCTCGCGCAACGCGGGCACCACCACGCCTTCGCTCAGTGAATCGCTGGATGCATGCACCGTGCGCATGCGCGAGTGATATTTGCTCGCGATCCTGTCGAGCGAATGGGCGCCTGCCTGCGCACCTTTGGTGGGCTTCGGTGTGGCGGCGGTTTCGTGGGTTTTGAGCGCGGTTTTGCGGGAAGGCATTGACACCTCATGATCATGTGAATACGCTGTATACAGATTATACAACTTCAGTTGCCTCTATGTGGAGCCGTTATGGATCGCAGTCCATTGCCGCAGCCGGTTTTGATCGAACGAACCGGCGACGTGCTGAGTTTTACGCTGAACCGCCCGGATGCAGGCAACGAGGTTTCCGGCGCGATGTTCGATGCAATGATGGCCGCGCTACGCAGCGAAGCTGCTGAGCCGAGCGCGCGCGTGCTGCGCATCCGTGCGAACGGCGACGTGTTCTGTACCGGACGCGAACGCGCCGGGCGCGACGCGGTGTCGATCCGGGCGGAAGTCGCGCGGCTGATCGAATTGAAGCGCCTCGTGCGCGGCACCTCGATGATTTCGATCGCGGAAGTGCAAGGCGATGCGCACGGTTTCGGCTTCGGACTCGCGATTCTGTGCGACTTCACGCTGGTCTCGTCGCGCGCAACGCTTGCGTTTCCCGAGATGCGCAAGGGCTTGCCGCCCGCCGCGATCATGGCCTACGTGGGCCGCTACGCGTTGCCGAAGCCGCTGTTTCCGATGGTGCTGTTCGGCGACCCGCTGACGCCCGCGGCCGCGTTGCAGGCCGGGCTGATCACGCAGGTCTGTGAGCCCGCTGCGCTGTGCAGCGACGCCGACGCGCTCTCCGAGCGCATCCTCGCGCTCGACGACGCGGGCGCGCGCCAGTGCAAGGCGTTCTTTCAGGCAGCGGAAGAAAGTCCGATCGAGCAGAACTTCCGCAGCGCGACGGACATGCTGACCGTCACGAGTCTGCGGCTGATGCAGGGTCGCGGAGTGTGAGCGTATCGGCAGGTTGAAGTATTGCAGTGCATGGCGGTGCAAGCGAACTTCGCGGGATGGTTCGGTTCGCGCAGCGCGCTGACAGACCATCTTGCATGGGAGACAGACATGAACGTCAACGCAGGGCCGCGGCTCGATCGTTTGCCAATGTCGGGATTTCATCGGCGCATCATGTGGTTGATCGGCATCGGCATGTTCTTCGACGGTTTCGACATCTACGTGGCGTCGACCGTGCTCGGTGCAACGCTCAAAACCGGCTTCTCGACACTCGGCCAGAACGCACTGTTCGTGTCGCTGACCTTTCTCGGCATGATGCTTGGTTCGCTCGGCACCGGTTTTCTCGGCGACCGCTTCGGCCGCCGCTTCACGTATCAGGCGAATCTTGCGATCTTTGGACTGGCGTCGCTCGGCGCGGCGTTCGCGCCGACTATGAGCGTGCTGATCGTGTGCCGCTTGGTGATGGGTCTCGGGCTCGGCGCGGAAAACGTCGTCGGCTATTCGACGCTGACCGAATTCGTGCCGCCGCAAAAGCGCGGCAAGCTGCAAGGACTGATGGCCGTGTTCGTCGTGTCCGGCTTGCCGGTGGCGGGGCTCATCGGCTTGCTGCTGATTCCGGCATTCGGCTGGCGCGCGATGTTTGTGCTGGGCGGGATCGGCGCGCTGGGCGTCTGGTATGCGCGCAAGTCGCTGCCCGAGTCGCCGCGCTGGCTCGACTCGGTTGGCCGTCATGCAGAGGCCGACGCGATCCTGCGGCGCATCGAAGACGAGGTCACGCACGCGCGCGGCGGCCAACCGTTGCCGCCGTTTGCGGCCGGAAAGACGTCTGGGCCGGCTGCCATCTTGCTGTCGTTCGGCTCATTGTTCAGCGGCACGATGTTGCAACGCATGATCGTCGGCTGCGTGACGCTCGTGGTCATCAATACGCTGCTGTACGGCTTTGTCACCTGGCTGCCGACCTTTTTCGTGCATCAGGGCTTCAGCATCGCGAGGTCGTTCGGCTTCGCGCTCGTCATGTCGCTCGGCGCGCCAATCGGCTCCGCAATCGGCGCCTTGACGGCGGACTCGTGGGGCCGCAAGCCAACCATCATCGGCGCGTCGCTCGCGGCGATCGTGTTCGGTGCGATCTATCCGTTCGTCTCGAATCCGCTGCTGCTGCCTATCGTCGGCCTGTTGCTGACCATTCCGATCTACGTGCTGGTGGCGCTGCTGTTCGCGATCTACGTACCCGAACTTTTTCCGACCGAAGTCCGGCTGCGCGCATCGGGACTCTGCAACACGCTGGGCCGCGGCGCGACGATCGTCACGCCGTTTATCGTCGTCGCGCTGTATGCGCAGCACGGCATCGTCGGTGTGCTGGCGTTGATGATCGGCCTGCTCGCGATCCAGATCGTCGTCGTTGCGTGGCTCGGCGTCGAGCCGACCGGTCAGCGTCTCGAAGACCTGCAACCCGCTGACCTACAGACACGCGACGTGACGCGCCGCGACGCGCATCATGCCTCGCCTCTCAAGTGAACCACCTGGAACCGATCTCTATGGACACCGTGAACCCCCAACATTTCGATGCGCAGCTCTTCATCGACGGCGCATGGACCGACGCCGACACCGGCCGCACGCTCGACATCGTCAATCCGGCGACAGGCGAAGTGATCGGCGCGCTCGCGGCCGCGTCGGAACAGGATGTGGACCGTGCGGTGCGCGCGGGGCATCGCGCGTTCGAAGGCGGCGCGTGGCGCGACATGTCGATCCAGCAACGCGCGCGCGTGCTGAACCGTTTCGCCGATCTGTTCGAAGCGGACCTCGAACAGTTCTACAAGCTCGAAACATTGAATAACGGCCGGCCGATCTCGGAGACCCGCGCGCAGATTTCGCGTCTGCCGCAGTTCTACCGTTATTTCGCGGCGCTTGCGCTGACGCGCCGCAGCGACGTGATTCCGATCGAAGGGCCGTACCTGTGCTACACGCAGCGCGTGCCGCTCGGCGTCGTCGCGTTGATGACGTCGTTCAATCATCCGCTGATGATTCTGTCGAAGAGCCTTGCGCCCGCGCTCGCGACGGGCAATAGCGTCGTCATTAAGGCGTCCGAGCAGACGCCGTTGACCACAGTGCGCCTGGTGCGTCTGCTGGATGAAGCCGGTGTGCCGAAGGGGGTGGTCAACGTGGTGAACGGCGAAGGGCGCGAGGCGGGCGCGGCGCTCGCGCGGCATCCGCTGATTCGCAAGGTCGTGTTTACGGGCGGCACGGAAGTCGGCCGCGCGATTGGCGAAGCGGCGGCGCGTAGCTTCGCGTTGACGACGCTCGAACTCGGCGGCAAGGGCGCGGTGATGCTGTTCGACGACTTCGACATGGAGCGCGCGGTGAACGGCGCGGCGTTCGCGGCCTTCATCGGCGCGGGACAGACCTGTGTATGCGGCGCGCGGATTCTGGTGCAGAAGTCGATCTATGCGGCGTTTCTCGAACGCTTCCGTGCGAAGGCGGCCGGCATTCGCGTGGGCGATCCCGCCGATGTGAAAACGCAACTCGGGCCGGTGATTTCCGAGCGCTCGCGCCAGCGCATTCTCGCGATGCTGGACCGTGCGAAGGCCGCTGGCGCGAAGGTGCTGACGGGTGGCGGCGTGCCGTCCGGCCTGAAACAGGGCTTCTTTATCGAGCCGACCGTGTTGTACGACGTCGATCCGCTTTCGGAGATCGGTCAGGATGAAGTGTTCGGGCCCGTGACCGTCGTGATGCCGTTCGACGACGAGGCGCACGCGCTGCGCATCGCCAATGGCACGCAGTTCGGCCTCGCGGCTTCCGTATGGACACAGGATGTGGCGCGTGCGCACCGGGTGGCAAGCAAGCTCGAATTCGGCATGGTGTGGGTCAACGATCACCATCGCCTTGATCCGGCGTCACCGTGGGGCGGCTTCAAGAACAGCGGCGTGGGACGCGAGACGGGGGTCGAATCGTTCGATCAGTTCAGCGAGCCGCGCGCGGTGACGATCAATACCAGCGGCAAAACCGTCGACTGGTATGCGGATGACGGGGAATTGAAGCGGCTCAATTGATTCCACCCGGCGCGCTTCGCTGGCGTGTTGGCGCCAAGGCATGAAGGCGCGGGCGGTGCGTCATTGGCAGTGGTATGCACATGCGATGACGCACCGCCGTCAGACATGCCGTCGCCGGCGTACCGTTTCACGCCTGTTGATCAGCGAGGCCGCTCACCTTGGTGGATGCGCGCAATTGAACGTTCAGCAAATGTTCGCGCATGCATCGGGCCGCTGTTTCTCCATCACGGGATTTCAGGGCATTCACGACCGCCTGGTGCTGCTGGGCGAAATGGTGCCGGGTCTCCTGAGCGGACGTTTTGGTACGCACGTCGGGTTTGACGCGCATGCCATTGATGACTTCCATCAGCGCGATGAGGGCGGGATTGCGGGTGGCCTGGGCAATCAGCAAATGGAATCGGTGATCCCATTGCTGCCATTCCTCGTCGTTATTCGAGGCAGCGTTTTTCCGCGCGCACTTTTCCAGTTCCAGCAGATCGTCCCAACTGGCTTTCGTGGCGGCGAGTTCTGCAAGCGCGGGCTCGAACAGCAGCCGCATTTCAGCGATATCCGCCGGGCTGGTCCCCGCGCGCAGTCCACGCAGCGTGGGACCAAACTTCAGCGGCCGTGCGCCGAGATAGGTGCCGCGCCCGACACCGCGCCAGACCCGGCCCGACGCTTCCATTGAAGCAAGCACCGCGCGCAGTTCCCTTCGACTGACGCCGAGGTCGTCGGCCAGCTTTCTTTCTGGCGGCAGCGCATCGCCGTCTTTGAGTTGATGGTCGGCGATATAGCCGAGCAGACCGTCCAGTGCCGTGTTTTCCATTTTCGTTAACCGAATCAATGAGCGAACCAATGATTGAACCAATGAGAATTGGTACCAACGGTAACAGAAGCGCCGCGCTCTGACGCGCGGATTCCAGAATTTTTTTTGATCCGCTATGTTGCAAGGAGCTTTCGGGTTAGCATCCGGGAAGTTCATAAGTCTTACCCCCATTCTGGTCGTCTGTTTAGCTCGTACCTATGGTGATTGGTTCAGGAACCAATCACCGAAGATTGCACAAGGAGTCGCGCATGTCGTTTACAACCCGCCCGGAACTGATCGGCACATTCGGAATGGTGGCCTCCACGCACTGGCTGGCCAGTGCATCGGCCATGGCCGTTCTTGAGAAAGGCGGTAACGCATTCGATGCAGCCGCCGCCGCCGGTTTTGTTCTGCAGATCGTCGAGCCGCATCTGAACGGTCCTGGCGGCGAACTGCCGGTCGTCTTCTACAGTGCGCGCGAAGACCGCGTGCGGGTGCTGTGCGGGCAGGGCGTGACACCGGCGACCATGACCATCGAGCGGATGCGCAAGTTGGGTCTGGAGGTCGTGCCGGGTACGGGACTGTTGCCGGCCGTCGTGCCCGGCGCATTCGGCGGCTGGATGACCATGCTGCGCGATTACGGGCAGTTGCCGCTCGAGGACGTGTTGAGCTATGCGATCGGTTATGCGGAAAACGGCTACCCGGTACTGCCGCGCATGACTTCGTCGATCCTCGCGATCAAGGATTTCTTCCGGACCGAATGGCCAACCTCGGCCGAGCAATGGCTGCGCGACGGCGACGCGCCCATGCCAAACCAGCTGTTCGCCAACCCGGCGATCGCCAACACGTACAAGCGCATTCTGCGCGAAGCGAACGTCCGCAGCGACCGCGCCGAGCAGTGCGAACGCGCCCGGGAGGTCTTTTACCGCGGCTTCGTGGCGGACGCCATCGACCAGTATTTCCGCTCGACGCCCGTTCTCGACACCTCGGGTCAGCGCAATTACGGCCTGCTCGATGCCGGCGACCTCGCGCGCTGGGAGCCGACCTATGAAGACCCTGTTTCGTACGACTACGGGGACCTTCGTGTTCACAAGACCGGACCTTGGGGCCAGGGGCCGATGTTCCTCCAGCAGCTCGCGCTGCTCAAGGGATTCGATCTCGCGGCCATGGACCCGCTGGGACCGGACTTCGTCCATACGATCATCGAGTGCTCGAAGCTCGCATTTGCCGATCGCGAGGTGTTCTACGGCGACCCCGCGTTTGCGCATGTACCCATGGATGTGCTGCTGAGCGACGCCTACAACGACGAACGTCGCCGGCTGATCGACCCGCATCGCGCGTCACTCGAATTCCGTCCTGGCACGCTGGGCGATAGTGCGCAGCGGGCCGCGCGCATCATGGCGCTGGCTGGAAAGGAACAGTCCGGCGGTTTCGGCCAGGGCGAACCGACGTTCGCGCCTTTGCCTGAACTGCGCGGCGACACGGTCCATCTCGATGTCGTCGACCGTTGGGGCAACATGGTGTCGGCAACGCCGTCGGGCGGCTGGCTGCAGGCGTCTCCCGCGGTGCCCGGTCTCGGCTTCAACGTCACCACGCGCGCGCAGATGTTCTGGATGGAAGAGGGCTTGCCCTCGTCGCTCGGCCCGGGGCGCCGTCCGCGTACCACGTTGTCGCCGACGCTGGTCACGCGCGCAGGCAAACCCTACGCGGCATTCGGCACGCCCGGTGGCGACCAGCAGGATCAATGGTCGATCCAGCTGTTCCTCAAACACGTGCACGCCGGTATGAACTTCCAGGCCGCCGCGGATTCGCCTTCGTTCCAGACCGCTCACTTTCCGGGTTCGTTCTACCCGCGCTCGATGCATCTGGGCAAGATGTCCGCCGAGTCGCGCTTTCCGGAAAGCACGCTGGCCGAGTTGCGCGCGCGTGGCCACGACCTGACTGTGGCCGAACCCTGGGCGTTGGGCCGGGTTTGCGCGGTCGGCATCAGAAACGGTCTGATGCGTGGCGCCGCGACCCCTCGTCAAATGCAGGCCTATGCGGTCGGGCGATAACTTTCGCGTTCCAGAGATCGCGTCCATTCCTTCAGGGAGAACGTTACCGTGTCTGCCGTAGCCGCTCGTCTTGAGAGACTCCCGTTATCGGGCCTTCACCGGAAACTCCTGCTCATCGGTGGGTTGGGGTATCTGTTCGACGGACTCGATTCGTCGTCGCTTGCGTTCCTGCTGCCGGTCGTGAGCAAGCTATGGCATCTGACGAGCGCCGAGACAGGCCTCGTCGCGAGCAGTACCTATATCGGTTACTTCTTCGGGGCCTTCCTGTCAGGCGTATTCGCCGATCTGATCGGCCGTCGCCGCATCATGATGTCGGCGCTCGCGATCTACTGCATCGCGTCGCTCGCGAGTGCCACCGCCACGGATTGGCACACGTTCTTCGCGTTACGCATCGTCGCGGGTTTTGGGTCCGGCGCGGAGACGGTGGTGATCGCGCCGTTTCTGGCGGAATTCGTGCCGCGCCGTTACAGAGGGATGTTTTGCGGCGCGCTGGTCGGCTTCATGTCGTTCGGGTATCTGAGTTCATCCATCCTCGGCTTTGTGGTGGTGAGAAATTTCGTCGATGGCTGGCGCTACCTGGCCG
Source organism: Paraburkholderia fungorum (assembly GCF_046027605.1). Taxonomy (GTDB): domain Bacteria; phylum Pseudomonadota; class Gammaproteobacteria; order Burkholderiales; family Burkholderiaceae; genus Paraburkholderia; species Paraburkholderia fungorum_F. The sequence continues at coordinate 439,026 of NZ_JAQQEF010000001.1, read as the reverse complement.
TGGTGACTTCGCTGCCCGTCGTCATGCTGCTCTGGTGGCGCAGGACGCTGCCCGAGTCGCCGCGATGGCTGGAGAGCCAGGGCCGAACGGATGAAGCGAATCGTATCGTGACCACGATCGAGTCGTGGTTTACCGACCGGGGCATTCATCTTCCGCCGGTCGCCTCCGTCGGCGTGATGCCCGCATCGGCATCGGTGCCCGCAAAGCGTAGCGCGTTGCAGAACGTGCTGACGTTGTGGTCGCCGCGACTCGCGCGCTCCACGGCCGTGAGCTGGCTCATGTGGTTCTCGGTTGCGTTCGCGTACTACTCGTTCTTCTCCTGGATTCCGAGCCTGCTCCTCAAAGAGGGGCTCACCATGACGAAAAGCTTTGGCTATTCCATCGCGATCTATGGGGCGCAGATTCCGGGCTATTTCACGGCCGCATGGCTCAATGAACGGATCGGCCGGAAAGGGGTGGTCGCGTCCTACATGCTGCTGGGGGGCATCGCGGCGATCGCGCTGGCGTTCTCTCACACCGGACTCAGCATCATGGCCGCGGGCATCTGCCTGTCGTTCTTCATGAACGGCGCGTTCGCGGGCGTGTATGCGTACACCCCGGAAGTGTTTCCGACGGCGGTTCGCACGACGGGTACCGGATCGTCCTCCTCGTTTGGCCGCATCGGCTCGGTGAGCGCGCCCATTCTGGTCGGCCTGGTCTATCCCGTGTTCGGCTTCCTTGGCGTGTTCGCCATGACCACGACGGTTCTGCTCATTGGGGCGTGTGTGGTTTTCTTCCTGGGTATCGAGACGCGCAACCGCTCGCTCGAAGATATCGAGGCCGAGGAATTCGGGCGTACGCAGGACCTTCGAGGCGCGCTCAATTCCACTGAACTCCGCGGCTGAATGCTGTGATTGACCAACTTCGAATACAGATCATGCAAGGCAACCAAATCGAGACTGCGCCGCCAGCGTCGCAAACGCTGGGCATTTCCAATCTGGAATATCTCGCGCGAGCCGTACGGCTGAATGGTCAGCCGATGGAGATTTTCCGTGCCGTTCATGAGGTGGCGGCAAGCACCATCGGCTTCGGCCTGTTCACGATCATGTCCTACGATGCACAACACCAGGAGGTCGAGCGTGTTTACACGAACATGCCCGACGTCTATCCGGTGGGCGGACGCAAGAAAAAGCACGGCACCCCGTGGGCCAAACAGATACTGCACGATCTCAAGCCGTTTCGTGCACAGACGCCGCAAGGCATTCGCGAAGCGTTCGACGACCACACCGTGATAACCGGCATGGGTCTCGGATCGATACTGAACATCCCGATCGCGTACGACGGCGTGTGCATCGGCACGATGAACCTGACCCATCAGGAAGGGTGGTACACCGCGAGACATGAAGAGTTGGGGTTGCTGATCGGTTCGTTCCTCGCTCCCGCTCTCATTCCGGGCAACACGATATCCGCCGGCAGCTCGACTGCTCTCTGACATGACCACAACCCAACGTGTTGCGACAGCGTCGCCGACGACCCCAACCTCCGCATCGCAAGGCCGCTGGCTGCTTGTCTTCATCCTGGCCTATCTTGCGCTAATGGCCGATGGCGCCGACGTCATGATGTACGGCCTGACGCTCACGCGAATCAAGGACGACTTCGGGCTGAGCAATGTCGAGGCCGGCGCATTGGGCAGTTTGACGTTGCTAGGCATGGCCGTCGGCGGGATTGTCGGCGGCTGGCTGAGCGATCGCGTGGGGCGGGTGAGGGTGGTGGTCTGGGCGCTGGCGTTGTTCTCGCTGGGCGCGGGGATGCTTGGGCTCACGCACAGCTTTCTGGAATTCGCGATTGTCCGGTTCATCAGTTCGTTGGGTATCGGCTGCATGGTGCTGGTCACCACGCTGGTTGCCGAATACGTGCCCACGGAGCGGCGCTCGCTGATTCTTGGCGCATTGCAAACGGGTATTTCGGCCGGCTACATCGTTGTTATCGCGCTGAGCAGCTGGATTTTGCCCCACTACGGCTGGCGCACGCTGTACTACGTGTCGGCGCTGCCGGTGGTGTTCGCGTTGGCGATCAAGTTTGCGGTGCCCGAACCGGCAAGCTGGCGGGCGAGCCGCGACGTCGCCGCGAAGAGCCCGCGTCAATGGCGCGACAGCCGCTACCACGTGATTTTCAGCAATCGACAGACGCGCCTGCTGTTCATCCTGTGGACCCTCGCCTCGATTTTCATTCTTTCCGGTTTCTATGGCTTGAACAACTGGCTCCCGACCTACCTCGAAAAAGAACTGCATCTCAAGTTCAGTTCGTTGACGGGATACATGATTGGGACTTACGTCGTCGCCTTCATCGGTAAAATCTTCGCCGGCTGGCTGGGCGACCGCTGGAGCCGACGCGGCGTGTATGTTCTCGGCTGCGTGGGCGCCGCGCTCTTTTTGCCGGTGATCATCTTCTGGCATACGCGCGAGAATATTGCCGTGCTCATGCTTTTCTTTGGCTTTCTTTATGGCGTACCACTGGGCACGATCGGTACGTTCATGTCTGAGAGTTTCGCCACGTCCATCCGCGGGACTGCAGTGGGCGGCTCCTACAACCTGGGCCGCTTCTGCTCGGGCGCGGCGCCGATTGTCATCGGCTACCTGGCCACACAGTTCTCCATCGGCCTTGGCTTTCTGGTGGTTGGCGCGGTTTTCTTCCTGAGCGGCGTGACGGCGTTGTTCATCCCGGACCGGTTGTACGACACGGAGCAACCGTCCACTGTGTGACGCGGTTTTCGGCGCAACGCGCCGATGCGCTCAGGCAGGTTCGTGCAGAATCGACGAATCGAACGGCGCCATCCTGCGCAGCGCGAGCCGAAAATCACGCGCAACCGGCGAGAGCGCGGCATCGCGCCGGCGAATCAAACCGATGGTTCGCGCCACGGTCGGATCCACCAGCGGCCGGATTGCGATGCGCGCATGCGCATCGCGCGGCGCTGCGCAGCGCGGGATGATGGAGATACCGAGACCCGCTTCGACGAGCCCCAATGACGTGGTCAGATGTTCGATCTCGATCAGCCGGTCGGGGCGCCAGTCGATATCTCTCAACGCGGCGTCGAGCATGCGCCGGTTACCGCTCGACGTACCCGAGACGATCAACGGCCATGGCCGCAACTCCGGCCACGTCACATGTTCGCTCGCGGCGAGCGGATGATCGGCGGGACACGCCAGCACGTACGGATCCACCAGCAGTTCGTCGATTGCAAGCTCAGGCGATTCGTTCACGAGAAACGCAATGCCGAACTCCGCGTCGCCGATCGCGACACGTTGCACGACGGTCGCGAGGTTGGCCTCGATGAGTCTGAGCCGTACCTCGGGACGCCGCTTGTGATAACTGCTGACGATTTTCGGCAGCATGAATTTGGCGACCGTCGGAATACACGCGATGGTCAACTGACCGGTGCGAATCCGTGTGGCTTCGCTCACCAGTTCGAGCGATGCATCGAGCTCACGCAGCACGCCTTGTGCACGCGGCAACAGCAATTCGCCGGAACTGGTGAGCGCGACGTTGCGGGTGGTGCGTTCGAACAGCAGGGTATCGAGCGCTTCCTCGAGCCGTTTGATACGACGCGTCAACGCGGAAGCGGAGAGGTTTAGTTCAAGCGCCGCGTCGTTGAACGAGGCGTGCGACGCGACCGCGACGAACGCTCGCAATGCATCCAGATCGACACCCGGAAAACGGTTCATCGGCACCCCGCTGACTCTTGCATGTGACGCAATAATAATCACGTCGCGTGCAATTCACAAACGCGTCCGGGGTGGGGATACTGAATGCACGACATTTCCGTGCAACGTAATCCGCGCGATTGCACGCGCGATTACACCCGAGACGGCACCCACACCGATGAACCAGCACAACGACGTAGGCACAAACCCTTATACCGGCGGCGTGGCCGCATTCGTCGCGGGCCTGCGGTATGAGGCGATACCGGACGAGGTGCGCGCGCGCATCAAACTGCTGATCCTCGATTCACTGGGCTGCGCGATCTTTGGTGCCGGGTTGCCGTGGAGCCGCATTCTTGCGGATACCTTGCAGCGCGTCGATACGACGCCGGGTTGCCACGTGTGGGGCATGCCGTTGCGCTTGTCCGCGCCACACGCGGCGCTCGTCAACGGCACCTTGATCCAGAGTTTCGAACTCGACGACGTGCATCGCGTCGGTGTGCTGCATGTCGGCGCGGTGACCTTGCCGCCCGTGCTGGCGGTTGCCGAGTTGCTGTCCGCCGATGCGCCGATGACAGGCCGCGACTTCCTGCGCGCCTGCGTGGCGGGCTACGAGGTCGGGCCGCGCGTGGGCATGTGCATGGGACCGGAACACATTGCGCAAGGCTGGCATTCAGGGGCCACGGTCGGCGTATTCTCGGCCGCGGCGGGCGCGGCAGCCGCGCTGCGGCTCGATGCGGAGCAGACGGTGCACGCGCTCGGCATTGGCGGCACGCAGTCGGCGGGGCTGATGGCCGCGCAGTTCGGCGCGATGGTCAAACGCATGCATGCGGGCCGCGCCGCGCAAAGCGGCTTGTACGGCGCGTTGCTCGCGCAAAACGGTTTCACCGGGATTGTCGACGTATTCGAGAACCCGTACGGCGGATTCTGCAGCACGTTCTCGCGATCGTCGGACCGTTTCGATCTGACGCAACTCGTGGATGGTCTCGGCGAGCGCTTCGAGACCATGCGCATCGCGCTGAAGTTCTACTCGTGCGTAGGCAGCAATCACACCACGCTCGACGCAATCCGCGCGATGCAGGCGCGCCATCCGTTCGGTCCGGACGATATCGAACGGATCGTCGTGCATGGTTCGCGCGTGACGGTCGACCATGTGGGCTGGAAATATGTGCCGCAGGGGCTGACCTCGGCGCAACTCAATCTGCCGTATTGTGTCGCGACACTACTGCTCGAAGGCGACGTATTCGTCGACCAGTTCACCGAAGACAAGGTCGCGGACCCTGAGCGCATGGCGCTGGCGGATCGCGTGCAGGTGGTCGAGGATCCGTCGATCACCGCGCGCGGTTCGATGCTGCGGCATATGGTGCGCGTCGAGGTGCTGCTGCGCGACGGCACGCGGCTCGAAGAAACGGTCGAGGCGCAGCGCGGCAGCGAACACGCATTCGCCAGCGAAGGGGATATCGTCGGCAAGATGAGAAAGCTCGCCGCGCATCGAATCGACGCACGGCAAATCGCGCGCATCGTCGATTGGGTGATGCATGCGGAAGATCAACCGGACGCAAGCGAGCTTGCGCGCCTTCTCGCGACCGTTGCCTGAGGAGCCATCGTGGCCGCCACCGCGCACACGCTCACATTGCCCGCCACGTCCGCCGCGCGGCGCGCACGGTTGCGGTCGATTATCGGCGGCAGCGCGGGGAACGTGATCGAGTGGTACGACTTTCTCGCGTATTCGATCTTCTCGATCTATTTCAGCAAGGCTTTTTTCCCGGGCGGCAATCAGACCGCGCAACTCCTGAACGCGGCGGCCGTCGCGGCGATCGGTTATATCGTGCGGCCGCTCGGCAGCTGGGCCATCGGCGCGCTCGCCGACCGGCAGGGCCGGCGCGTGGCGTTGAGCGTCTCGGTCGCGATGATGAGTGTCGGCTCGCTGATCATCGCGTTGACGCCGACGTATGCGTCGATTGGCGTGGCCGCACCCGCCGTGCTGGTCTGCGCGCGTCTCCTGCAAGGTTTCAGCATGGGCGGCGAAGCGGGCACGAGCGCCACCTATCTGAGTGAAATGGCGCCGACGGGCCGGCGCGGCTTCTTTGTCGGCTTCGTCCAGGTGACGGTGGTGATGGGGCAACTGGTGGCGCTCGCGCTGATGCTCATCCTGCAACGGCTCGTGCTGACGCCCACGCAACTCGAACAGTGGGGGTGGCGCATTCCGTTTGCGATCGGCGGCGCGCTGGCCGTGTTTGCGCTCTATCTGCGCCGCGGCATTGCGGAGACCGACGCGTTCGAGCGCGAGGGCGGCGCCCATGCCGGCGCACGGACCCAGACAGAGCGGGGCAGTCTGCTGGTGCTGCTGGTCCAGCATCGGCGTCAGACGCTGTGGACGATTGGCATCAGCGTCGGCGGCACAGTCGCGTTTTACACGTTCACAATCTATTTGCAGAAGTTCATGGTCAACACCACGGGCTTCAGCCGCGATACGGCGACGCTGATCGCGCTCGTGGCGCTCGTGGCGCTCGTGATCTACATGGGTTTTCAGCCGCTCTTCGGCCTGTTGTCCGATCTGATTGGACGGCGTCCGGTCATGATGATCTTCGGGGTGGGCGGCACGTTCCTGACGGTGCCGCTGATGCACGCGCTCGGCGCGACCCATAGCGCGCTCACGGCGTTCGCGCTGAATCTTGCGGCGCTCGGCATTCTCAGTGGCTTTTCGTCGATTCACTGGCTCGTCAAGTCGGAGCTTTTTCCAGCGAAGGTTCGGGCGCTCGGCGTCGGACTGCCGTTCGCGGTCGTGTCGTCGGTAATGGGCGGCACCACCGAATATCTCGCGTTGCGCTTCAAGCACGATGGCCACGAATCGTGGTTCTTCTATTACGTCAGCGCGTGCGCGGCGGTGTCGCTGCTCACGTACGTGCTGATGCCCGAGACGCGTCATCGGTCGGTGATCGACGAAGAAGCGCGTCAGTAATGCGGTCATTGAGGTGGGCACTGAGGTGGTCACCGCGGTGATCACCGAGATGGTCACCGGGTTGATCACCGAGTCGATCGCTAATATGACCACCAAGGTCAACGGAGACGCTTTCATGCAGCCGGCTTCATCCGCTGGGCCCACTGCGGCTCAGTTGTTGTCGGAGTACGCGCTTGGCGTGCGGTTCGAGCAGTTGCCCGCCGACATCGTGCGGCTTGCGAAGGACTGCCTGATCGATGCGATCGGCGCGGCGGTATATGGACACGAGGTGGAAGCGGGGCACGCCGCGCTGCGCTATGTCAGCCATGCGTCCGCTGGCCCGTGCGCGATCCTGGGCGCGAGCCGGCGTGTCGCGCCCGAGGCAGCGGCGTTCGCGGGCGGCGTGCTGGTCCACGCGGCGGAGCTCGATAGCTTGCGGCAGCCCGGCGCCGGCGTTCATCCGGGCGCCGCGCTGGTGCCGGTCGCACTTGCCGCCGCGCAGGTTTCCGGCGCGTCGGGACGCGACTTGCTGGCGGCGCTCGTCGCCGGTATCGAGGTGCTGTTTCGCATCGGCAGCGCAACGAAACACTCCGCTGAAGTACGCGGCTTTCATGCGCCGGGTCTCACGGGGCCGTTCGGCGCCGCGATCGTCGCGGGCAAGCTGGCCGGCGTCGATGCGGATACGCTGCGTCACGCGCTGGGCATTGCCGGCTCATTGAGCGGCGGATTGCTCGAATTCGCGAAGTCCGGCGACGGTGGTCTCGTCAAACGTCTGCACCTGGGGCGCGCGGCGCAATCGGGCATCGTGGCCGTGCAACTGGCACAAGCGGGCTTCGACGGACCGTCGACGGTACTCGAAGGGCGCTACGGTTTTTTGCAGGCGTACTGCGAATCATCGGATGCTGCGCGTTTGACCGAGGGCTTAGGCACGCGCTATGAAACGCCGACGCTGTGCCTGAAGCGCTACGCGTGCCACATCGTGGCACACACCCCGGTCTACGCCGCGCAGCAGTTGCGGGCCGCGCACGGTATCGACGCACAGCGGATCGCCGCGATCCGGATCGAAGGCGCGCCGCGTCTTGCCGCGAATCACGATATCAAGCTGCCGGCCAATCAGGTGCTCGCGCAATACAGCGTGCCGGTTTGCGTGGCGGCGGCACTGCTGCACGATGCCGACGATCCGTCGACCTTCGGCGCCCGCCTGTTGCAAGACCCGGCGATCCGCGAGCTGGCGCAGCGCGTGACGCTGGTCGCGACCGACGCCACCGGCCTTGCCACCGTCACACGCATCACGCTCGACGACAGCACGACCTACGAGCTGGCGCAGACGGATTTCCCGGGCTGTCCGTCGACACCGTTCACCCCCGCGCAATTGCGCACCAAGTTCATGTGGATGACGAAGCGGCTGGGCGCCGCGGCGCACACGCTGTTCGAGCGCCTGGACCGGGTGGAAGACGAAGCGGACCTGCACTGGCTCGATGCGGCGATTCCACCGTCGTCCGAGTCGTTGCACCGATCGTCGCCCGATTTATCGCTGGTAAGAGGAGACCGCGGATGAGCATCGCAAAGACGCTAGGCGAACGCATCGCCGCGTTCACTTCCGCCGACGTGCCCGACGAAGCATTGCACTGGGCGCGCATCGGCATCATCGATACGATCGGCGTGACGCTGGCGGGTGCAGCGGAGCCCTGCGCGCGGATTGCGCGGACCGTGGCGGCGCCGTCGAACGGGGCGGCGCTCGTGATCGGCACGCGCGAGCGGATGAAGCCCAGTGACGCCGCGCTCGTCAACGGCACGGCCGCGCATGCGCTCGACTTCGACGATTGCAGCAATACGCTGGGCGGCCATCCTTCCGCGCCGATCCTGCCGGCGCTGTTCGCCCTCGCCGAAGAAGTGCGCGCGAGCGGCCGGCGTCTCGTCACCGCTTACGTGGCGGGTTTCGAAACGCAGGCGCGCATCGCGCATGCGGTCAATTTTCATCACTACGACAAGGGCTGGCATCCCACCGCGACGCTTGGTGTATTCGGCGCGTGTGCCGCAGCGGCGCATCTGCTCGAGCTCGATGCGGCGCGGACGGCGACCGCGCTGTCGATCGCCGCGTCGTTCGCTTCCGGTATCAAGGCTAATTTCGGCACCATGACGAAGCCGTTGCATGTCGGTCATGCGTCGCGCAACGGCCTGATCGCGACGCTGCTGGCGCGCGAAGGATTCAGCGCCGGCGACGAGGCGTTCGAACACCGCCAGGGCTTCTTCAACGTCTACAACGGCGCGGGCCATTACGACGCCGAGGCGGCGCTGACGCATTGGGCCGACCCGCTCGACATCGTCGAACCCGGCATTGCGATCAAGCAGTATCCGTGTTGCGGCAGCACCCACCCCGCGATCGACGCGATGCTGATGCTCGTCAGCGAATACGGGCTGAAGCCGGACGAGGTTGAGTCCGTGGTGTCGTGGACACATCCGCGACGCCTACAGCACACGAACCGCCCGCAGCCGGCCAGTCCGCTCGACGCGAAATTCAGCGTGCAGTACTGCGTGGCGCGCGCACTGGCGCAAGGACGCGTGGTGCTGTCCGACTTCGAAGGCGGCGCGTACGCCGATCCGGCGATTCGCGCGCTGATGTCCAGGATTGTCGCGGAGCCTGATCCTTTGGCGGACCAGCAGCCGGATCATTTCGGCGCGGAAGTCGTCGTTCAGTTGCGCGACGGGCGGCGTGTGTCGAAATGCGTCGCGCGCGCGGCGGGCAGGACGTCGGCGAATCCGTTGCCGGACGCGCGGATCGAAGCCAAGTTTCTCGACTGCGCGAATCACGCGTTGACGCCCGAGGCGAGCCGCGATGCGCTGGGGATGCTTTGGCGCATTGATAGCGTGGAAGACATTACTACGTTGACCGGAGTACTCGAAGCAGGTTTGCGGCACTGACGCAGGTGTCGGACGAGCAAGACAATCGCGCGGCAATGACCGCGGGAACAATTGGAGACAGGCATGAACGACTCACTCGTCGCCGCGCGCGTCGACCGTTTGCCGAACTCGCGGATGCATCGCGAATGGATGTTCCTATTCGCGATTCCGCTCTTTTTCGATAGCTGCGATATCAACACGTTCGCGTCGGCGGCGCCCGCGCTGATCCGGCATTGGCACATCGCGATCAATGAAATCGCGCTGATCACGTCCGCGAGTTTCATCGGCATGTTCTTCGGCGCGACGCTCGGCGGCTTGCTGTCCGACCGGTTTGGGCGCAAACGCTCGCTGATGCTGTTCGTGCTGATCTCGTCGCTCGGCTCGCTGGCCACGGCGGTCGTGCCGAGCGTCCCGTATCTGTTCGCCGCGCGGGTCGTCACCGGCTTCGGCATTTCCGCGGGCATGGTGACGGTGATGACCTATATCGCCGAGCTGTTCCCGGCGCGCTCACGCGGCACCTGGCAATCGTGGGCCATGGTCATCAACCTGTGCGCGATTCCGCTAACCAACTTCGTCGCGCGGCTGCTCGTGCCGTACGGACCAGACGGCTGGCGCTGGGTCTTCGTGTGGGGCGCGCTTGGCGTCGCGTTTCCACTGCTGGCGAAGCGGCTTCCCGAGTCGCCGCGCTGGAGCGCGCGAGCAGGGCGCTTCGACGAGGCGGAGGCCGCGCTTGCGGCGATGGAGGCAAGGAGCATCGCGGAAGGGAACGTGCTGAGCGTGCCCGAGGTCGCCGTGCGGCCGCCCGACGTGCGCGAACCGTGGATGACGATGTTCAACAGCGTCTACCGCCGCCGCACGCTCACGCTCTGCGCGATCTGGCTGCTGCAGACAATCGGCTTCTACGGCTTTGAAGCATGGGTGCCGACCTTGCTCGTGCATCACGGCATCACGATTGCGCGCAGCCTCACGTACTTCACGCTGATCAACGTCGGCGCGCCGCTTGGCGCATTGCTCGCGGCCTATCCGGCCGACCGTTTCGAGCGCAAACATCTGATTGCGCTCGTCGCGCTGCTGATCGCGGGATTCGGCCTGCTATACGGGCTGAGCTTTACGCCGGTGCTGATCGTGACCTTCGGATTCGCGGTCGGCATGCTGACGCAGACCTTCGCGACCCTGCTCTATTCATACACGCCCGAACAGTTTCCGACCGGAGTGCGCAACAGCGCAACGGGCCTCACGTATGGCGCGGGCCGGATCGCGAATGTCGCCAATGCCTTCGTGATCGCGGCCATCTACACGAACTACGGTTATGTGACCGTGTTCATGTATATCGCGGGCGCATGGTTCCTGACCGCGTTGATCACGCTCGTGTTCGGCCCGCGGACCACCGGCCGCAGCCTCGAAACCCTGAACCCGGTTGTGGATGAAGTGGACGCGGCGTCGCTGACGCCGCTCGCCGAATATCCACGACGCTAGATCACACCGAAACTGGAGAGCCCACTGATGACCCTCGACGAACTCAACGATATCGACGTGCTCGTAATCGGCGCCGGAAACGCCGCGGCCAATGCGGCGCTTGCCGCGCGCGAAGGCGGCGCAAAGCGCATCGCGCTGCTCGAAAGCGCACCGGAAGACGCGCGCGGCGGCAACTCCGCGTTTACTGGCGGGGCGTTCCGCTTCGTCTACGAATCCGTCGACGATCTGTTGAAACTCGCGCCCGATATCGCGGAACTGGATCTGCCGAATATCGATTTCGGCACCTACACGCGCGAGCAGTATTTCGACGATATTGGCCGGCTCACCGAGTTTCGCGCCGACCCGGAACTGACTGAGGTGCTGATCGGCAACAGCTACGACGCGGCGTTGTGGCTCAAGCGGCATGGCGTGCGTTTTCAACCCGCACTGGGGCGGCAGGCGTTTCGCGTGGAAGGCAAGTTCCGTTTCTGGGGCGGGCTGGCCTGCCACATTCTGGGCGGTGGCACGCACCTCGTCGAAACGCTGCACCATGCGTTAAAGGAGGCGGGCATTGGTGTGCTTTACCGCACTCAGGCAATGGGCCTGTTGCACGGTGACGGGCGTATCGAAGGCGTGCGCGCCATGCACGAAGGACGGCAGGTCGACATTCGCGCGAAAGCGGTGGTGCTCGCATGCGGCGGTTTCGAGTCGAGTGCGGAAATGCGGGCGCGCTATCTCGGACCGAACTGGGATCTCGCGAAAGTGCGTGGCACACGTTACAACACCGGCTGGGGCCACAAGATGGCGATGGAAATCGGCGCGGCGGTAACGGGGCACTGGTCGGGCGCGCATGCGGTGCAATGGGATATGAACGCGCCCGAATACGGCGATCTGACGATTGGCGACCGCTTCCAGAAGCATAACTATCCGTTCGGGATTCTGGTGAACGCGAAGGGCGAGCGTTTTCTCGACGAGGGACTCGACTTTCACAGCTTCACGTACGCGAAATATGGGCATGAAGTTTTACGCCAGCCAGGTCTTTTCGCATGGCAGATTTTCGATCAGAAAGTCGTCAAGCTGCTGCGCGACGAATACCGGATCGCGCGTATCACCAAGGAAACCGCGAACACGCTCGAAGAACTGGCACCGAAACTCACGGGCGTCGATCCGGAAGGTTTCCTGCGCACCGTGCGCGCATATAACGACGCGTCGCGACCCGACGTGTCGTTCAATCCGAATATCCACGACGGCCTGCGCACGCGCGGGCTCGCCATCGACAAAACCAACTGGGCCAACCGGCTCGACACGCCGCCCTATGAAGCTTATGGCGTCACCACCGGCGTGACTTTCACCTTCGGCGGACTCAAAGTGTCGACCGAGGCCGAGGTGCTCGACACGTCGGGTACGCCGATTCGGGGGCTGTTCGCGGCGGGCGAGATTGTCGGCGGTCTTTACTATCACAACTACGGCAGCGGCACGGGGCTGGTCGCTGGTGTCGTGTTCGGGCGGCGTGCGGGGGCAGGGGCGGCGCGGCTTGTTGCGCGCTAACACGAACACTAGTTACGACCGCTAGTTAAGACCGCTGATCAAGACCGCTGATCAAGACCGCTGATTCGGACACACGGGGACTCACTACGATGTTGCTTATCGATAACGACTGCGTGGCGCGCGTGCTCACCATGCGCGATTGCATCGACGTGCAGGAACGGGCGTTTGCCGGGTTGCCGGATGGCGCGTCGATTGGGCGTCCGCGTATCGACACCTATGTGCCGACGGCACGCGACGACAGCTACTACCGTTTCGGTTCAGTCGACGGCGCCACAGGCGGCATCCTCGCGGTGCGTCTGAAATCGGACGTAATGGTGTGGCCGCGCGACGCCAACGGCCGCGCGGGCAGCGAGCAGAAGTACTGCGTCGAGCCCGGCACATATTGCGGACTGGTGATGCTGTTCAGTACCGAGAACGGCAAGCCGCTCGCGATGCTCAACGACGGCCACCTGCAACACATGCGCGTGGGCGGCGCGGCGGGACTCGGCACGCGGCTGCTTGCGCGCGAGGACGCGCATGTCGTCGGCATGATCGGCTCGGGCGGGATGGCGGAAACGTTTCTCGAAGCGCTGGTGGCCGTGCGCGACATCCGGCGCGTGCGTGTCTTTAGCCGTCGCGAGGCGAACCGCGTGCGTTTTGCGCGCGACATGGCGGCGAAACTTGGGATCGAAGTCGAGGCGGTCGGCTCGGCCGAGGCGGCGGTGCGCGGCTCTGACATCGTCGCTACCTGCACCGACAGCATGACGCCCGTGATCGACGCCGACTGGCTGGAACCCGGCATGCACGTGGTGGCGCTCACGCCGCGTGAATTCGACGCCAGAGTGGCAAGCCGCTTCGACGTGAGCATCGCGCAAGGCCATGAACGTCTGCCGATGGAGGAGAGCGGGCGCTTCAGCCAGCGCGTGTCGGGCAGCCCGAATGCGTTTATCGGCGGCAGCGACGCGGAACGGATGCGGCTGCCGGTGTCGCGCGGCGAGAGAGTGGATACGACGGGTTGGCCGATCTATACCGAAGTGATCACCGGCCGCGCGCCCGGCCGCACGGACGCCCGGCAGATCACCTTCTATTACACGGTGGGTAACTGGGGGGTCCAGTTTGCGGCGGTGGGCGGGCATGTGTATCGCGAAGCGTCGCGACTAGGCCTGGGGATTCCGTTGCCGGATCACTATTTCCTGCAGTCCATTAGAAATTGAAAGGAAGAGGGGGCGAGTTGCGTGTGGACCGTGCAGAGTTTGCGAGACTCAACCGTGCAAGCCAAAGATTGCGCGGGTGCGCGAAAAGGAAGAGTATCGTCGAGTGGTTGTCCCCGATCAATTCGGCAATCGCCGCAGCAGTTCTGCGGTTGACCGCGCTCGCGAAAGTTTGACGTGCGCGTCAAGTGGAGTATCTCATGTCCAACACCGGCGTAATTGCTCACTGTCGCGTCGACGGCTCTATTAAATATACGTATGGACCGTTCAAGTTCAACACCGATTGGGGAGGTACCTTCAAGGCCTTGGAGATCGCGAACTACCTGGAGAAGATATCAATATCCTCCCCAGAAATTGGTAGCCTTGAGACTGGTGCAGAACTCGTAACGAACATCGAGCTGACAAATCCAGACGCTTCCGATTGGCTTCTAAGCACAACGTCGGCGAAGTATCGAAACGCACCAGGTGTGACGGACAAGGCAGAAAACGTCGCATTCAGGGGACTCCTGAGAGATCTGGAGTACTTGACCATGGATCTTGAACACCTTCAGATCTCAATGGAAACCGTAAAGCGCTTAACCGGGAACGATTTTGATGGGCAGATGATTCGCTTGGGAACGGGGCAAGGAAAAAGGCCAGCACTGCTCATCTCCGAGGCGCTTGTTGACATGCAAATCGGCGGATGGCCTTACTTGAGGCAGATCGTCCGGGCGCTAGGCAAATTCGCGGAAGTCTCTACGGAACGAGACAATGCACACCGATGCATGCACATGTTCTTCACTGCCTAGGCGCACGCCTTATCGCCAGGGCGCCATCGCCTGGAAAACACCGTCACGTCTGACCAGCGCGTGCAAAAGCGCCGCCGCCAGGTGAAGCACGATCAGCGCAAAGAAGCACAGCGCGAGCACCCTATGCGCGTTCCAGAGCAGCGAGTGCAAAGCGTTGCTATGCGGCAGAATGGCCGGCAAATGAATCCCCGCGACCACGACGGGATAGTCCGCCGCCGACAGCATGCCCCAGCCGATCAACGGAAGCCCGATCATCAGCAGGTAGAACGCGAGATGTGAGAGGTGAGCGGCGAGCTTCATCGGCTCCGGCATCGAGGCGGGTAGCGGCGGCGCGCCACGCTTCAACCTCACCACGAGGCGAATCAGCGCCAGCACGAGAATTACGATGCCAAGCGGCTTGTGGATCGACACCAGCGAAAGATAATCCGGCCGAACGGTGGACACCATGCCCACACCGATGAACAACATCGCCAGAATGCAAACCGCCATCAGCCAGTGAAGCGCGCGC
The DNA here is from genome assembly GCF_046027605.1 of Paraburkholderia fungorum. GTDB lineage: Bacteria > Pseudomonadota > Gammaproteobacteria > Burkholderiales > Burkholderiaceae > Paraburkholderia > Paraburkholderia fungorum_F. The sequence continues at coordinate 424,018 of NZ_JAQQEF010000001.1, read as the reverse complement.
TGCAGCGGTGTGAAGCGATCGTGGATCGGGGTCGTCATGGCGTGGCTCCTCCCGCCGGATGGCGCGGATAGTCTTTATCCTCGGCGGTGCGCCGGTCGAACGACACGGCATAGGCGGCGGAGCGCGCGGCGGGAAACGGATCGTCCGAGACGTGCATGCCGGGCGGCAGGACGGTGGGATCGAAGTTGAGATCGCGACACGGCCCGTCGGGCTCGGGTTCGATGGCGTTGACCACCAGCGTTCCGGCTTCCACTTTGCGTCGGTCGTCCGGCCACGCTTTGGTGGGGTCGGCGGTCGGGTCGCCGGGGTTGGCGACCGTGATGACCAGCGTCCAGCGTTGCGGCGCGCTTTGCACCCGCTGCGTGATGTCCGTGGCGAGGAAGTCGGCGCCGCGCGCCTTCAACTGGTCCTTCGTGACGGCCTCGGGCGGCGCGGCCGGCACGAAGGACCAGCGCACCGCCTGGTCCTGTCCCGCAGCATTGGTGAAGATGAAGCTATTGAGGCTGTTGTAGCGCTCCTGCGCGTAAGAGGCCGTCCGCGGTCCGCCGCCGGCCCACGCTGCGAACGCGCCGAACTCTGGGTGCGCGGCGATAAAGTTCTTCATGGCGTCCGGATCGCTTTTGTCCGCCGAGGCCTTAAGGAGAGCGTAGAAGGCCTGTGGTGTGGAGACCGCGAAGATGGGCGCGTCGATCATCGCCGAGCGCCATTCGCTGCCGTCCGGCGCGACGATGCGCACGCTCAGCCCCCGTACCGGAACTGCGGCGTCGGGCGATTTCGGGTCCGGTGTAGCGAGGTTGAAACGCCCGGTGACCGGATAGGAACCAGGCGCGAACATCGGCGCCTTGGACAGGGCCGCAGCCGCGCCATTCGATTCGAAGTTGCCGGTAAAGCAGATGCCTTTGGCGTGATTGCGCCGGAAGCCGAGAGCCGGGCCGCCCGGCGGCGCAAGGCCGTTGACGATCTTTGCCGGCGTGAGGCGCCCTGGCGAGAGCCAGCCGGCCGTAAAGGCGAAGGCCGCGACCAGCGCGACCACGACGACTGCAATCAGGACCAGCGAACGCACGGTGGACGCGTTGGAAGTCGGTCTGTCGGCCATCGATCTCTCCCGATCAATGATTCGGCTGAATAGAAATCTAGCAGGGTGGAGGGAATAGTGCCAGTGATTGGTCGATTGTGCTGGGGAGGTCCGGTGGGGTAGCCCGATCTAGACTCAGGCCGAAGCGCGTGAGGATGTCCCGGTTCGAGAGGCGGCGTCGCCAATGAGCTGAGGATCTGAGTGGAGGCGGCGACTTGGCCGCCTCAGGTTGCGCTTGTTCCGCGCTCTGTTTGGTCAACTGTTGACGCGGCACGTTGGCCGCGATCGATGGTTAGTGCTGCATGGGAATCGGCGGTTGGGCTGTGTCTGTTTCCGCGCTCGTGCTCTTCCTGATTTCCGTGTTTCGAACCGAAAACTGCAACGCGTTCAGAATCTGGCTTTCATATACGGGCCAATCTCTTCCTGAGTTCTCAATCGCGAGCCTGGCTAACGGGAGCTGATGAAACAGATCGTCGGTGATCCGCCGATAATCGCGATATAGGGAGATGAGTCCTTCTAACCCCTCGTAGCCTTTGCGCACGCAGTAAGGACCCGCGAGCTTCCAGTTCATTTGATAGTCGATCCACTCGGGGCCGCGCTCCGCACAGACAGTTCGTACGGCTTTTTCGACATCTTCTTGCCAAAGGTAGAGGACGAACGGATTGAGCGGTGCAATGACTGCGGCCAACGCGTTTACGTAGTCAACAATCATCGCCGAATCGGCGTCCATCAGCAGCAGGTGAGTCAGGTCTCCATGAAAAAGTTGACCGTCCATCACCGGGACCTGGGAATCTTTCTGCGTCGCCTCGACGAATGCGGCCCATTTGGCCAGTGCGCGCTCAGCGAGATGCTGCGCGGTTGCGTCGCGCCACGGCTCGAACCAGTGGGCGAGTTCGTCCGTTGCTCGCACGGGGTGGGGCTCTGTTCTTTCATGTATTGGCAATGCCGGCCGCCCCGAATCTCGCAGGTTCCTGGCGATGAAGCGCATCATGGTTGACTTGCCTGAACCCATGATGCCCTCGACGATCACCAGCCGATGGACGGAAGGCTCCGCATTGCCGGAATTCGTTGGGTCTGCCATTTGCCGACAGCTCCTGGTAAAGTACCCCGGATCGCAGTTCACTAGACGGTTGAGTTCTTGATTTAGATGCTCCACGCTCCCCAGGCAATCATCGATTCAGTGCAAGGTCGCCTCGGCAATGCCGGCCAGCGCACAGAGCACAACGACAGCGAGCGGTGGAATCTTCCAGCGCGTCAGCAGGAAAAAGCCGATGGCTGCGATGGCAAAGTCGAGCTCCGAGAGAACCGCACTGGTCCAGACCGGTGAGTACAGCGCGGTGGCCAGCAGTCCGACGACCGCTGCATTGACTCCGGCAAGCATTGCAGCCATCGACGGGCGGGCGCGCAGCGCTTGCCAGTACGGCAGCGCCGCGAGCACGAGTAACAGACCTGGAAGGAAAATGCCCGTCGTAGCGAGCAAAGCGCCGGTCCAGGGATTCGGTGCTGCGGCCATCATCCAGCCGAGAAATGCGGCGAACGTGAACAAAGGGCCAGGAACGGCCTGCGCGGCACCGTAGCCTGCAAGAAAATCGTTCGGCGAGATCCAGCCGGTCGCGACGGTTTGCTGTTGCAGAAGCGGGAGCACGACGTGCCCACCGCCAAACACCAGAGCACCTGAGCGGTAGAAGGCTTCGAAGACCTTGACCGCCGGTCCCGCGTGGAGTCCGACCAGCGCCGGTAGTCCGAACAGCAGGACACCGAAGAGGATCAACGCGATGGCACCCACCGTGCGGGACACGCGGATTTCGTGACCGTGCTGTGGCACGCGACTGGTGTCCGACGATGCCGTCTTCTGGCACAACGCGAGTCCGAGCGCAGCGCCCAGGGCGATAACGATGAGCTGCGCATAGACGGTGGTCAGAATGCTAAGCACCGCGATTGCGATAAGCGCGATGGCAGCGCGGCGTCGATCCGGACACAGGCGCCGCGCCATATCCCAAACTGCCTGAGCGACGACAGCGACAGCGACGAGCTTCAGGCCATGAATCAAACCGCTACCGACCGGGCCGCCAAGGCCAGGGGCGAGAGCTGCAAAGCCGAGCAGCAGCAGCACTGAAGGCAGCGTAAATCCGAACCAGGCCGCGAGGCCCCCAAGCCACCCGGCTCGCAGGAGACCAATCGAGAATCCCACCTGGCTGCTCGCCGGTCCTGGCAGGAACTGGCAGAGCCCCACCAGATCGGTGAAGGTTTCGTCATCGAGCCAGCGGCGCCGCTCGACGAACTCCCGGCGGAAGTATCCCAAATGGGCTATCGGGCCGCCAAAGCACGTCAGCCCCAACTTGAGAAACACCGCGAGAACCTCTGGCGCGGCACTCGCCTGAGTCGGGTGCGTTGAGGTGATACCGTTTTCCATAAGCTGGCGGTTTTCCAGATTGAGAAGATCAGCGCGCCCGCATGAACCGGACGGTTAAGCGCATCCGCGCAGCACCTGAAGTCCCCAATGCGCAAAAGAGCATTTCCGCCGCCAAGGCCCTTTGCTGCCCGTTCAGCCGGCATAGCCTACGGCGAGGTGTTCGGTTTGGCTGCGCTTAGCTTTTCGAAGTCTTGAGCGGAAATGCCGCGTCCCTTATAAAGGAACGCCGTTAAGTCCCAGATCGTCTGGTCGTCTTGCGTCTTACCGAACGCGGGCATCGCGGTCATTCTCACGCCGTTTTTGATCACCCAGAACATCATCTGAGGATTGTTGCGGCGTGTTGCGCTCAACAATTCCGGCGCTAGCGGAAGGATACCCTGGCCAATCGGGCTCAGCGTTTGTCCCGGCGCGCCGTGACACGCCACGCAGGTGCCCCGGTAGAGACGGGCGCCGGCTTCGACGTTGGCGACGGTCATCAGGTCGGTCGGCACCTGGATAGCGGCCGCATGACGGTGCAGCGACTGCAGGTAGGTCTTATGCAGCGCCCAGGCGACAAGTGGGTTGTGTCCGGATGCGGCCGACACATCGTATAGGCCCGAATACATAAAGCCGAATCCGGCCGCCACGACCGCGACAACGGCTGCAGCGAAAGCGCTCAGCGTGCAATGACGGACAAGAAAAGAGGACTGCATTTGAGCGCGCCTTATTAAGGTTGAGACCGTCGCGTCATTATTGGATCGGGTAAATGACGGCACTCTTGCCCGTTGATTACAGATTCGTTATTGACCGGTAACGACCGGACCTTCGGCAGTCTTTGGCGAACGGATTGAATCGGTCGCGAGGGATCGCCCAATGGCACTTGATCCGTGAAGTGTCCGGCGTCGTGCGCGTCGGCAAAATTTGGCGCGTATTCAGGGTTAAGCTGATTGCGGATAAGACGGGCGCTCAGAGGTAAGTCAGCGTCGCCGCAGATACTTCTAAAGATTCATCTACGGGTGACAGTAAACCTGCTTGGTGACTTTCCTTGAATCCCGGCGGTTAGCGAATCCCTTCCCCGGCTCTGGCATGCAATAACCCGGCCGTGCCCGGATGAGGTGTGCGCAGGTCATCGCCATACTGGCGGATTTCCTGCGGCGCGAGGCCGTACACACGCCGAAACGTCCGGGTGAAATCCGAGGCGCTCCTGAAGCCGTGAGCATAGGCGATGTCCTGCACCGGAATGCCGGGCCATGCGACGAGTTCGGCAGCGGCGCCGCGCAAGCGTGCATGTCGGATATAGGTGCCCAGCCCCCCTTCATGCTGAAAGAGGCGATAGACCGTGGGTCGCGAAAGGCCCAGCAACGCCACGACGCGCTCGGGTGAAAGATCGTCATCGTGCAGGTTCGCCTGCACGTAGCGGCGCGCCTGGTCGAACGCCATGGCCCGCGCGAGCGCCATGGCCCGCGCGAGCGCAGGCTTGCTGCCCTTCAACCCCGCCTGCTCGCCGAACGCGTTTGCGATCAGCATCACAATCTCGCGCAGGACCCGGTGGGCCTCATCGGGCACCATGTTCCGGATGTTGGATGCGAACGACAGGACGCGGCCGACGAGATAACGGACCTCGGGCAGGCGTGGCGAGAGCATGCGTCCGTGCAGCGCCGAGGGGTCAGGAAACACGTCGTGCAGCAACCCACCCGGCAGGAAAATCGTGGCATGCCGGCAGGGCGCGCGCCTGAACTGCACAGGCTGGTCGAGATCGACGGCGAAGATGCCACCTTCGAGCGGCGTGCCCGTGCGTTTGCCCGGATAGACGAGTTCGCTGCCGGGCACGCTATCGAAAAACACGTGAAAGACGATGCTGCGCGCGTTGTCCTGGGAGATCCGCGCGATCGTCCGGTCTTGCGTGATGCGGTCGGTGTAGCAGTCGGCGAACAGGAATTCACCCACGGCGTAGCGGTCGAGCCAGCCGAGAAACGGTTGTCCGTGCCCCTCCCGTTTCGTGAGGAGGTCGACAACGCCGATCATTCGGTCGCACCACGTCAGCAGCTGCTGATGGACCGGCAGCGCACAAACGTCGAAATGCTGGTGCGCAATGTCGAGCTTCTGAGCTGCGCCGAGGGTGACGGGCAGGTCCTGAAAGTGAGTCTTGACGACGGACATGTTGAAGATTGCGGCGGCCGGAAGGTGTTGGTGCGATCAAGCAGTCAGGATTGTACGAGCTTCTTTGGACATACCGGTCGGCGAGACCCGGAACGTCAGGCCTGCAGTTAAATCTGCCAGCGCCAAACCACGCATCCGCTATCCATGCATCGTGCGTGAGTTCGCCCGATACCTTGGACCTGAAAAATTGAGACGGACGGTCAAGTGCCCGATTTAGTCGCCGTTAGGATCCGGCGTCTTTCCTCTCCTGTCCTCAAAATTTCCGTTTTGTTGCCGATAAGACGTAGGTAAGCGGTGTAAAGCTGAAGCGCAAGGCAGGTGGGCTTGGGCGGGAACGAGCCTGCTTGAGCAGGATATTACTAATTATTTACCGTACGTTATAAGTCGTGAAAGATATCGGGGTGGCGTCAAAGGCGTGGTGGCACTGCACGCGTGGAGCAGGCAATCAGATCGCGCTGCGCGTGTTGCTTGGACTGGTTTTTCTCGTGCTGCAGTTCGAGACGTCATCGGCGTTCGCCTTGTCGGCCGCCTGCACGGCGATCAATTCCGCGAGCACGACATCGTACTCGGGCAATTTCACCGGCAGCCAATTTGCGGCCGGCGAATCGGTGACGGTGAGCTTTACCGACAGCGGGGCGAACGCCGGGGGGGCACAGCCCGCCGCCGATTACGTCATGGTCGAGCCGGGGTTTGGCAACGGCGAAATCTACTACAGCAGCTCACCTAATACGGGTTTCAACACCTATTCGACCGGAGCAGCGAATCTCACCTCGACTGGCCTCTTCGTCCACCTGAAGACAGGCACCTATATCACCGGCGTGACGTTGACCTGCACGGGCGGGGCGGCGCCCGTGGCCGGGAGCGTTTCGGCGAACGTCGCAGCCAACAGCACGAGCAATCCAGTCACGCTGGCGATCAGCGGCGGTACGGCCACGTCGGTTGCCGTCAACACCCAGGCGTCCCATGGCACGGCCACGGCGTCGGGCACCGCGATCACCTATACGCCTACGACGGGCTACTCGGGCACCGACAGCTTCACCTATACCGCAACGAATACCAACGGTACGTCGACACCTGGGACTGTGAGCATCACGGTTACGCACCCGGCACTCACGTTCTCGCCCGCAGCGGGCACGCTGGCCGGCGGCACGGTGGGCACCGCCTGGAGTCAGAACGTGAGTGCCGCCGGTGGCACGAGCCCCTATACGTATTCCGCAACGGGATTGCCGCCGGGGCTCTCCATCACACCAGCGGGTGCGATCAGCGGGACGCCGACGACCGCCGGCACCTATAACGCGACCATCAGTGCGACCGACGTGTACGACGCCACGGGGTCCGTCGCCTACACGATCGTGATTGCGGGTGCGGCGCCGGTTGCAGGCGCTGTTTCAGCGACCGTCGCAGCAAACAGTACGAACGACACCATTGCGCTGGCGCTCTCGGGCGGCGTGGCGAATTCCGTCTCAGTCGTTTCGTCGCCGACTCACGGTACCGCGACCGCATCTGGTACGTCGATCACCTATACGCCGACGGCTGGCTATTCCGGCAGTGATAGCTTCACCTACAACGCGACGAATGCTACCGGCACTTCGTCGACTGCGACGGTGACCATCACGGTCAGCGCTCCGACATTGGCGCTGACACCTGCCGCCGGTGCACTCGCGAACGGAACCGTGGGCACGGCGTACAGCCAGACAGTGAGCGCTTCGGGCGGCACCTCGCCGTACATCTATGCAGCGACGGGTCTGCCCGCCGGCCTCATCATCAATACATCGACCGGCACGATCTCCGGCACGCCGACAGCATCGGGCAACTACACGCCGACGATCACCGCAACCGACTCGCACGGTGCGACGGGTTCGGCAAGCTACACGATCGCAATCACAGTACAGGCGCCGGTTGCAGGGAGCGTTTCGGCGACCGTTGCGGCCAGCAGCACGAATAATGCAATTGCGCTGGCGCTCTCGGGCGGCGTGGCGAATTCCGTCTCGGTCGTTTCGTCGCCGACTCATGGTACGGCGACCGCATCTGGTACGTCGATCACGTATACGCCGACCACCGGCTATTCCGGTAGCGACAGCTTCACCTACAACGCCACGAATGCTTCCGGCACTTCATCAACTGCCACGGTGACCATCACGGTAAGTGCCCCGACATTGGCGCTGACACCCGCGACCGGTGCACTCGCAAACGGAACCGTGGGCACGGCGTACAGCCAGACGGTGAGCGCTGCGGGTGGTACCTCGCCCTATTCCTATGCAGCGACGGGTCTGCCCGCCGGCCTCAGCGTCAACGCGTCCAATGGCACGATTTCCGGCACGCCGACCACGGCAGGCAACTACACGCCGACGATCACAGCAACGGACTCGCACGGCGCGATGGGTTCGGCAAACTACACGATCGCAATCGCGGTACAGGCGCCGGTTGCGGGTCCTGTTTCAGCGACCGTCGCAGCCAACAGTACCAACGACCCAATTGCACTGGCGCTTTCGGGCGGCGCGGCGAGTTCCGTCTCGGTCATTTCGACGCCGACTCATGGCACGGCGACCGCATCCGGTACATCGATCACGTACACGCCGACCGCCGGCTATTCCGGCAGTGACAGCTTCACCTACAACGCCACGAACGCTACCGGCACTTCGTCGACGGCCACAGTGACCATCACGATCAACGCCCCGACATTGACGCTCACACCGGCCGCCGGTGCACTCGCGAACGGAGCCGAGGGCACGGCATACAGCCAGACGGTGAGCGCCTCGGGCGGCACCTCGCCGTACATCTATGCAGCGACGGGCCTGCCCGCCGGCCTCATCATCAATACATCGACCGGCACGATCTCCGGCACGCCGACAGCATCGGGCAGCTTCACGCCGACCGTCACCGCCAAAGACGCCCACGGCGCGACGGGTGCCGCGACCTACGCGCTCACGATTGCACCGCTGCCGCCCGTGGCCACTCCCGTCACGGCGACGGTTCCCGCCAACAGCACGAACAACGCGCTGCGGCTGGTCGTGTCCGGAGGCGCAGCGACATCGGTCGCGATCGTCAATGCCGCGCGCCACGGCCTCGCGACGGTGGCGGGCACAACCATCACCTATACGCCGAACGCAGGGTACTCGGGCACGGACAGCTTCACGTACAGCGCAACGAACGCCTCGGGTTCATCCACGGCCACGGTGAATATCGCGGTGACGGCGCCCACGTTGACGGTGACGCCCGCGTCCGGCGCTTCGCTGAACGCGACGACGGGCACCGGTTATACGCAGACCGTCAGCGTCGCGGGCGGCACCAGTCCGTACCGCTTCACGGCGAGCGCGCTGCCCGCGGGGCTCAGCATCGACGCGACGACGGGGACGATCTCGGGCACGCCGACCGCCACCGGCACCACCACCTTCACGATCGTCTCGACGGATGCCAATGGTGTGCAGGTGCAGGCCCGCTATACGCTGACCGTTTCCGGCGTGGCGCCCGTCGCAATCGACCGAAGCGCGACGCTCTACGCGGGACAGACCACGAGCGTGAATCTGACCGACGGGGCGAGCGGCGGCCCGTTCACAGGCGCAGCGATCGTCAGCGCGCCGAGCGCGTCGCAAGGGGTCGCGACGGTGAGCGTCCACGGCGGTGTGTACACGCTGACCTTCGCGGCATCGGCGCACGCGAGCGGGGCGGTGCTGGTCCGCTACACGCTGACGAACGAGTGGGGCACGTCCACGCCGGCCACCGTGACGCTGCAGGTTACAGCGCGCCCGGACCCGAGCAAGGACGCGGAGGTCATCGGCTTGCTGAACGCGCAGGCGCAAAGCGCCGAGCAGTTCGCCAACGCGCAGATCGGCAACTTCAACGACCGGCTCGAGCAGTTGCACGACGAACGCACGCGGCACGACAACGCCTTCAACGTGCAGGTCGGCATGCCGCAATCGCCGGCACAGCAGCAGGGCGCGCGCGCGCCGGCCAGCGACGTCCAGGCTGCGCCGTCCGCATCGGCATCCGCATCCACATCCGCGAACGCCAGCCGTCAGGCGACCCAGGACGCGAACGCGCCGACGCTGCCCCGCTGGATTGCCAACGACAATCTCGCCGTGTGGACCGGCGGCTTCGTCAACTTCGGAACATCGGACAGGGACGCGGTCCAGTTGAGCCATACGCTCGTCGGCCTGAGCGCGGGTGCGGACTATCGCTTCCTGCCTTCGTTCGTGGCGGGTCTTGGCTTCGGCTATGGACGCGACGTCAGCGACGTTGGAAGTTCCGGTACGCAAAGCAAGGGTGAGGCGTTCAGTGCGGCTTTCTACGGAAGCTTCCACCCGGGTCCTGTCTACGTGGATGGTTTGCTGGGCTACAGCCATCTTGACTTCGACAGTCGACGCTACGTGTCGGAGACCGGCGTGTTCGCCAATGGCAGCCGTGCCGGGGATCAGGTCTTCGGCGCCTTGAGCTCCGGTTACGAGTTGCGTTCGGGCAGCGTGCTGGTCGCGCCGTATGCGCGCATGCAGTTCTCTTCGACGACGCTCCAGCATTACGCGGAAACCGGCGCGGGCGCCTTCGATCTTGCGTATGCCGATCAGCGACTCACCACCGTCTCCGGCGTGGCAGGCCTGCGCGGCGAGTACGCGGTTCCCGCGTCCTGGGCGGCGATCAAACTGCGTGGCCGGATCGAATACAGCCATGCCCTGACTGGAGCGAGCACCGCGCGGTTGGGCTATGCCGATACGGACGACAACTCCTACGCAGTGAGCGTGCTCGGTCTGAGCGAGAACCAGTTGACCACGGCCGTGGGCATCGACTTCCTGTTGCCGTACGGCTTGACCACAGGACTGACCTATCAGGGCACGTTCGGGATGAGCGATCACACACGAAATCACACATTCCTCGTTCGGGTATCGCAGCGGTTTTGAGCCAGTAGAAACGTCGGCCGGCGCATCGCCCGGCCGATCGCGCCGGTCTCGTGTGCTTCCGGGCGCGCGGTGCCGGATGTCGTCGGGTGCCCGTGACTGCATCGCCGTCGCATGGGCGCGCCCTTAACACGGAACAATCGAGCACATGACGCAAACTGAAAAACACGCCCCCACGACGATCGACGAAGACCAGGACGCCGCGCTGAAGGGCCTTTTGAGTATCGCAGACAAACTCGGCATCGAAGACCAACCCAAGCCCCCGGTCAAGCCGACGCTCGAGGAGCAAGCGGTCGAGATCAGGGAGAAGGAGTTCGCAGCGGAGATCAACAAGAAGAAACGATCGGTCGCTCAGGAAGAGAAGGAGGCCAAGGATAGGCGCTCCCAGCTACTCAACGCTGTGCGTGTGTCCGCGCCCGAGATCAACAAGCCACTCGTCGAGACGTTTGAAAGGCTGAGCCTCGAGAAACATCAGTTCGCGCAACGGGAGCTTGTCAGGCTGTTCCAGAACGACGCGCAGCTTCAGAACTCACTGGACTTTTTTGATCTGAGCCTCGCGCAGAGAGAGGATCTGCTGGACCGAATCGGTTTCTACAAGGGCATCGTCATCGATCACAGTCTGTCGAACCCAGTCGAGACGGGCTTCCGGGAGGTTCTGAAGCGACAGGATGATCCGCTCGACGGGCCAGGCACAGGTCCGTGCGAAGCCGCCACGCTGCTGTATCGGAAGCCGAGCTTTTCGGGCTATTTCGAGAACTATTACACCTCGTCCGAATCGCTGCATCAGGTTCAGAAAAACGGCGTCACCAACATCAAGGCATCGCTCAGCGTGGTGGCGGGAACCGCTGCTACGGTCGGGGTCGGTGCCTCCGCGGCATATCACAATGCTGAAAAGGAAGGCGGGGGCGAACTCGCGAAGAAAATCTACACCACCGCCAATTTCTTTCTGCCAAAGGTCGAACTCTCGTTTGACGAGTCGAAGCCCTGTGCGAGCGATGAATTCACGCACGCTTGTGAACAGGCGCTAGCCAGGCAAACCGTCGATACACGCTTTTCCGCGCTGCTCGCGGTGTTAGCGAGCTTCGGCCACTTCGTCTCGACGCAGACGCTTGTGGGTGGGCGGCTATTCGCGACCGACGTCAAGGAGTTCACGGGGACCGAGAGCGATTCCAGCATGACAACCCGCTTCGCCGGACAGATCAAGGTGGGGCTGCAGACCTACAGCGCCGAGGTCCAGGCTGAAGTCTCGGCCGAGCACGGCACGCAAAACGATAAGCGCGCGAAAAGTACGACGGAGACACAGACATTCTCCATTCACGCGGTCGGCGGAGAGGGCACGGTCGTTGAGCAAGCCGGCCGGTGGGCGGAATCCCTCTACGAATACAAGCGTTGGGCTGCCGTCCAACGGGAGAAGCTCATCCCCAGCATCGAGGTGCTTGGGAAAGACTTGCGCGAGCTGGCGTGGGCCACGCTGCAGGAATACGCCAAGGCCCATACCGCGATGCATCTGGTCGAGGAGTGTCATGCCTACTTCCTGTTCTACGGTGCGTACGACGTGAGCGTGGGCAGGCTTGCACAGCCGGATCTCGTGACAATCCGAAACCTGGCCAGCAAGCGTTGCCTGTCGATCGCGGGTGAGACGCCTCAAAGCGGAGGGCTGACGGGCAAAGTGTTTGACGGAACGCGTCAGGTCGTCTGGCGTGTCACCGCAGACGGACATCTGGTCAGTGCGGTGCCGGTGACTAGTGGGTTCCCTGGGCGCAAGCGCAATGTCGATTTCGCGCTGACAGTCGTTACGGAAAAAGCCAGGACCACCGCAGAGAAGGACTCGCGAACCGTGGGGTTGCGAGTCTTGGGCTCCTCCGATCGACAGGGGTGGGCGTTTACCGGCGGCGGCGAAATATATAACACCGCGATTGGCCCAGACTATGTGCTCAGCATGACGCTGACGGGCAAGGCAGAGTTCAAGGCCCGCACGGATGACGGGAGTGGTTCCCACCTGTGGGAAGTGGAACAAACAAACGTGTCGGACCTCGTCGCTGTTGCAAAACGCGAGCGCTTTGCGAAGCTGGTGCACCCGAGTGGTCTGGTGCTCTCGATCGAGGGAGCCGAGGCAAGCGACAAGACCTTTGGACGTCAGGAGCAACGCCGGGTGCTCCTGCAACCGGACATTGGCGGCCGGAATCAACTCTGGACGCTGACCGATGACCGCAAAATCCGCTCGGCGATCACGATTGCAGGTGAAGACCTCTCCGAACCTGGTGACGTTTTTCTAACCGTAGGTCAGGGCAACCGGGTCCTTGCGCAGGGACTGAATGGCGGCGCGCGCAAGATCGAACTCCGCAGCGACACCAAGGTTGTCGCATTGAATGATCTGAGCCAGGAGGTGTCGGTGGGCGCCCCGGCCGATATCAATTCGCCGGGCCAGGCTGTCGGACTGACCGGTGCGGCTAATGAGGCACTGAGCTACGTTGAGCTCGCGCCAAACGCCCGGCCGTCTGGATATTTGATGACGGTACCCACCGGAAGTCTGCAAAAAAGCGAATACATCGCAACAGTGGACAAACGTGAGCTCATCGTCGACGGTTATCTCGTCGGCATCGAGTTCATCGTGGAGCGTCGGGGTAAGGGGCGGCTCTCAATGGACGAATACTCCAGGCTGAGAATGCGCATCGATGCGCAAACTCAGGGTGGCGTTGTCAGCGTCACTGAAACGGATGAGCCGGATAAGGACGCTGTCGACAGGGACTGGCTCTACTTCAAAAATCCCAGGGGCGAGGTAGCGGTAGACGAGCGTTTCCTGATTCTGCCCGAGGGGCCCATTTACTCGATCAGGCTGATCACGCACGCGGGACCCGTCAAGCGGCTCGCTTTTGAATATCGGGCGGTAAAGGGCGGAGCGTGGCTCGGACTCTCGGCCGACCACGCCAACGCGGTGCCGCTTGACACGACAGAGCTCAGGGCGCCCGCCGGGAGCGACTCAGAGGGCCAGTCGAAGTCGAGGATCAGGGCGATCGGCCTGGACTACGACGTCAGCGCCCGTACCCTCAGACCCAAGGTATTGCGCCGGATCGTGGGGTAGGACGTCCGCGTTAAAACGTGAAGACCGAGGGGACGCGTCTCGTTGAAGGGCGTGCCCCGAGGTTTGTTAAAAAATCCGGGAAGTCGCGGCAAGCTTGCGTGGCGACTGTCCGTATCCGCATTTTCGGGCACAGAGATGGCGACCAGAGAAGAGACCCACGATAAGTTTTATGGTTACGAGTTAAAAGCGTTTCCCACGCAACACGCCGAACTGAAGCAGGCATCCGGATTCGCGCCGGACGTTCGCTCCTGGTTCCTCGGTACCTTGCCGGAATTTACGATTTCCAAAGAGGTTAAGCTCACAATTTGTCCCTGGTGCTTCGGCGAGGCCGGTCCTCGCTCCACCCAGATTGACCATGTTGTGCCGAAGGCCGTGTACCTGCGTTATCGACTATTTCGTGAGCGAGAATCACTGATCGCGCTCATGGAAGAGCACGACAAGTCTCACTCCGACAGAGTGTCGAGACTCCGGGCGTTTCTTGAGGGGTGTCTTCAAGACCAAAAAAACCTCGTCGCTTGTTGTACCCCGTGCAACAACAGAAAACGAAACACCTTGTTGCCCCTATGGAAAATTGCGAACGCCGACGAAACGCTTGGAAAAGATAGTGAGGATTTTCGAGGCAAGATGAAATGGGTGAGTTCGATCCTTCTCGACTTGCATACGCCTCGCGCGACAGAATATGAAAAGCAGGTAATTTCATACATGCGCTTTGGACCCGGCTTCTCCTCAGGAATGAAGACGCGAAATTCGGAGTCGGGCTTATCGGAGTACTTTGAGCAGGCCGAATATATATTGAGCGGCTGGCTCGCTGTCGGATCGGCTTTCCCCAACACGCTTCCCCTTGTAGCTGATGAAGTGCTGAATGGGCAAAGTGCCGTCTGGTCCGATGGTTACACGGGAAAACTGTGCTTCTACTGTCTAGGGGTCTATCAGGATCATGCGTTCCAGATTGATCACATCGTCGCGCAGAAGAAAGAAATGACAGTGCTCACGAACAACAAAGATAAAAATTTGATACCGGTGTGCAGACGATGTAACGCTACCAAATCCGACGGACGGCTGACACTGGCCTTCCTGCTAAACCGGATAGGCGAGAGACTTCGTCAACGCGGCCCCGGCATTGAAAGTTCGACGTTCTTTGATGTCGATGGGTTCTATCGTGATGATGGAACCCTTGATGTTTTGAGGATACTCGAAGCAGGGATACTCCAGCAGGTTGCGGTCCTTGGCGGTGTTCTTGGAACAAATCGGCATGGCTGGAACGCGATAATGGAAGAGTGGCGACGCGAGTTCGCCGTGGAGTTGACCGTTCCAGCCATGCAAGATGGTGCGCCCCCGGGTGGCCCGACTCAGATGGAAGAAGAATTCCAATAGCCGTAGTTTCCAGGGCGGCGGAAGTGGTACGCGTCAAAAGTCGAATCGGCGACCGTCAACTCGCCGTCTTGCCGCCGTTTACTCTAATGATCTGTCCGGTGATAAACGCTGCCTTGTCCGACGCGACAAAGACGACCGCATTGGCGATTTCCTCAGGCGTGGCGCCCCGCTTCAGCGGTACGGCGGAGTAGAACGCTGCGCTCTTTTCGGTTGAACCAGCGAGGCGGTCCAGCATTGCTGTCTCGGTCGGTCCAGGCGCGACCGCATTAACGCGGACACCGTAAGCCGCAGCCTCGATCGCGGCGGACTTCGTGATCCCTTCCACAGCGTGCTTGCTGCCCGCGTAGAGCGAGAGGTTGGCAGCGCCGCGCTCTCCGAGCGTCGATGAGATGTTAATGACGTTCCCACTACCCTGAGGCTGCATGACACGCAAAGCGTGTTTCAGTCCCCACAGCGTTCCCAGCACGTTGGTGTCGAACAGCGCTGTGTAAGCGTCGGCGGATACATCGGTAACGGGGCCTGGCTTGCCCTCGACGCCCGCATTGTTGACGACGACGTCGAGCCGGCCGAAGCGCGCCACCGCCGTGTCAACGAGGTTGCTCACTTCTTCCTCGCGACGCACGTCAGCAATAACGAACTCGGCCTCGGCACCGAGGCGGCGCAATTCTTCTTCCAACGCTTTCCCCTCGGCCGCTCTGCGACCCGATACGACCACCTGTGCCCCGTCCTGCGCAAAAGCGATCGCCGCGGCTCGGCCGATTCCCGTCAGGGCGCCGGTAATTAAAACAACACGATTCGTCACGTTAAGTCCTCAGAGGTATGGGTTGACCGTTGCTGCCCGGGTTCGCATAGCGTCGTCGCCCGGCCAGATTCGCGGTCAAATTCTGGGTTGAAACTCACATAGGGCTTAAGCGTAGAATGTTTCGGCCGTCCGGCATAAGACTTTGTATATCTGGCGCCATAGTTGGCAGGCATGGAGAGGGAGCAATGGAGCTTCGACATCTTCGCTACTTTGTCGCTGTTGCGGAGACGGGTAGCTTCACGACGGCGGCCGAACAGCGACTGCATACGGCCCAGCCTTCCCTCAGCCGTCAGATCCGCGATCTTGAAGAGGAAGTGGGTGTTGATCTGCTGATACGCGGCGCCCGCGGGGTTGAATTGACGGCGGCAGGTCGCGCTTTTCTTGAGCACGCTCGTGGAACGTTGGCCCAAGCGGAGTCCGCCATTGAAGCGGCTCGACGGGCGGCGCATCGTTTAAAGCCCGTATTTGCGCTTGGATTCCTCACAGGGCAGGAGATCGAGTGGTTGCCGGAGGCGATGCGCGTTCTGCGCGACGAACTTCCTCAAATCGAGGTTACAGTCTCCAGCCAGTACTCGCCGTCGCTTCGCGATGCGCTGGTGAAAGGCGATCTCGACCTCGCATTCATGCGACCGGAGCCGAACGTGCCGGACCTGGAGTACCGGCTTGTTGTCAAGGAGCCGTTGGTTGTGGTTTTGCCAGGTGATCACCCTCTCGCGGCTTGTGAAAAGATCGGTCTTCAGCAATTCATTGGCGAGACGTTCATCACTGTTTCGCACACCGCTCCCACTGTGCGGATCGTTATCGATGAGTTTATCTTGCAGTCGGGCCTGGACAT
This sequence comes from Paraburkholderia fungorum, assembly GCF_046027605.1. Taxonomy (GTDB): domain Bacteria; phylum Pseudomonadota; class Gammaproteobacteria; order Burkholderiales; family Burkholderiaceae; genus Paraburkholderia; species Paraburkholderia fungorum_F. The sequence continues at coordinate 407,409 of NZ_JAQQEF010000001.1, read as the reverse complement.
ACGTGCAAGCTACGAAGTGGATAACCTCGCGATGGCAGTGTCATTGGTGGCATCGACGCGCGGGCTCGCGTTGCTTCCGTGTTACGCCACGAACATCCTTCCCTCGTCGGTGACAAGCCGTCCGCTTGCTGTTGACCCGCCGACTATCGACCTGGTCATCGGCTATAGCAGAACCAACACTTCGCCCATACTGAGTTTGTTTCTTTCCAGAATCGACCATCTGCTCGCCCGCTGCAGATCGATCGCGGCCGAAACTCGCGCATCGGTAGGATAGCTGCCACGACACAGCGCGGTTGCTCCACGTGAGTCGGTCGACGCACCCCCGCGGTCCGGTGACTATGCGGGGCTTTAACGGAGAGCCGACTGCTTTAGCTCATCAACTCTCCGTTGCGTCCGCACGGACGTCGCCCCTCTTCAAATCCCTGCGCCGAACACGCCCCCGGCTCAGGCATTCATCCCACCATCAACCGTAAGATTCGTCCCGGTAATGTACGCGGCCTCCGGCCCGGCAACGAACGCCACCATCGCGGCGATCTCCTCAGGGCGACCATAGCGATCGAGCGCTGTGGCGGCCTTCTGCGGCACCGCCCAATCGCCCGAGGCGGGGTTCAGGTCTGTATCGATCGGCCCCGGTTGGATGTTGTTGACCGTAATGCCCCGGCTTCCCAGTTCTCTGGACAGCGCCTGGGTGAACATCCTGACAGCTGCTTTCGTGGCTGCGTAGGGCACCAGCCCTGGGGTAATGGCGCGCTCGCCCACCGCCGAACCGATCATGATGATGCGGCCACCCTGACTCAGACGCTTCAGCGCAGCCTTGGTCGTAGCGAACACGCCGCGGATGTTGATGTCGATTACTCTATCCATCTCCTCCAGCGTCGTGTCTTCGAACGGTTTCGGAATGGCCGTGCCGGCGTTGTTCACCAGCACATCGAGCCGGCCGAAGGTCGCAAAAGTTTTTTCAACCGCAGCCTCGACCGCTTTAACGTCGGCAGCGTCGGCCTGGATCGCAACAGCCTTTCCGCCATTGCGTTCGATCTCTTTGACCACGGCCGCAGCCGCGCTCTCGTCCTTCGCATAGGTGAGGGCCACGCTTGCGCCATCCGCGGCCAGACGTTTCGCGATTGCAGCACCGATGCCGCGTGAACCGCCCGTTACGAGGGCCACTTTCTGAGCCAGGTTAGACATGTGATTTCCTAAGGTTTTCGTGAGCGATTCATCGCGTCACGGATTCGGTTGATGATTCATTGACCGTTATCTTTGTCCGGAGCATTTTTAGAACGAACACCTTCCCGGCTCTCACACAATCACTAAGATCGACGAAGACCGCCTATGCGTACTTCCACGCGTCGACGGTCATACACGCCTGGCCTCTGAAGATTTCAGCAATCAGAAAATAGATTCGTGGTACAGATTTTCTATGTTTGGTGCTGGAAGGATTGTAGGTTTCCGCCAGAGGGACCACAAAGACCTTATAAGCAGGGCGGCATGCTTTTCGGGCATGGCAGGAGAGGGCTTCAGATTGTTCTGGCAGATGCGCCGATGCCAGGCAGCAGCAAGCGCGTTGTCGGTCGGACCCTGCACCTTGCAGCGCCGTACCGAGGCTGTGCTCGGCAAGTCACCCTTGGCGTTCTTCCAGGACCTGCGAATCGAACGCGCGCAAAACCTCGTCGCGATTGGCTACGATCTCGAGACAATCGCAAGCGAGGTCGGTTACGCCGACTCGGCGACATTGCGGACCTTACTGCGCCGGAGGCTCGGCCGTGGGGTGAGGGAACCTCGTGCGGAAATGCGTTGATCGTGCCCGCGGCACAGTGATTGCTGCATTTGTGATCAAGCAGGCGATGACCGTCTGTGTCTTTATTCCACAGTCCGATCAAGGAGGGGCAGATCATGAGCAAGGCAACCAGCACATTAATCGCGGCTCTCGCCGCACTCACATTGTCGGGTGGCGCTTATGCACAGGCGGCCGCGGGCTCAAGCGGCAGCGGTTCGGCAGGCAGCACGGCTAGTCCGGCGAACCAGGTGAACCGGGCGAACGATACAACGGGTTACGGGACACCAGGCGCCGCCAACTCGGACAGCGGCATGGCCGCCGGGGCGCCGAACTCGGGCCTGCCGAGTAGCACGAACGGCAACTCGACGACTGGCAACAGCGCGCCTAAGAGCAACAACACGCTCGCAAGGCCGAGCGTAGTGTCGCCGGCGGCCGGTCAATAACAACGGGTAAAGATGACAACCAGCCGCGAATAAGCGCAACGCAAAGCGAATAAGCGCTTCAATCGCATGGGGCGCAAGCCTCATTCGTTATCCGATGTAATAAAGGCCGCTATCCTCACAGACAGCGGCCCTTTTTTATCCCTAACCTCTTGTGCGCTCAAAAACTCGCGAACGCGTGCACAAGCCGATTAAAAGCCCCGGCATTCGACACATTCATCCCATGCGACGCACCGGCGATAGTTTGCTTTTCCGCATAGTCGATCCATTCCGCGAGCCTCTCAACGTTGTTGCGGAACATCCGCGGACTGCGCTGGCCCTCGATCAGCAACGTCCTGCATTTCACATCGCGTGCCGTTTCGCGGGAATAGGCGGGCAACGGATCGCGCAGTTGCTTGGGCAGCGTACCCGCGTTGTCGATCGCCATGGTGCGGAACGCAAGCGGACTCTTGCGCCATGAGCCGGGCACGCTCACCGAGTCGACAAACAATTCGAGTCCCGCGTCGATCTGCTGGCTCTCGATGAGGTCAGCGACCCGCGCGCGCAGCACATTGGTCGTGGCCGGCAGCGACGCGTCCGGCATCCCTTCGAGCTGCAGCGGACCGCCCGGGTCGGCGAGCGTCAGGCTCTTCACGAGCCGTGGATTTTCACGCGCGACATGAAACGCCACACAGCCGCCACGCGAATGCCCGACCAGATGCACGGGCCCAAGATCGATCGCCTCGATGAACTCGGCCAGCTCGGCAACGTGCGTTTGCCAGCCGAATTCCCCCTGAATGCAAGCCTCACTGGCCGGCCAGTAGTGGCTCAAGCTCACCGAGATGCAGCGGAAATGCTGCGACAGCGCCGCGGTCTGCGCATCCCAGTAGCGATAGTCGCAAAGCGAGCCGTGCACGAAGATCAGCGGTTCGCCCTCGCCGCGCTCGAAATACGGCACGCAGATGCCCGAGGCGATGGTCGCAAAGGACAATTCCTGCAGGGCAAGCACTGAGGGGTCGGTACGGGCGTTCATGGTGTGGCTCCTTGGTGATCACTATGCCCGATGCCGCCAAGTTAGAAAATCGCGTAATATTGATCGAATCTATCTATTTTTCTGATACCAGCCCAATTGAAAGCGCTCGACCTGGACGTCATGACGATGATCGTCGCCGTGGCCGACACCGGCAACATCAGCCGGGCGGCGGAAGTCGTGCATCGTTCGCAATCGGCGGTGAGCATGCAGATCAAGACGCTCGAAACCGCGCTGGGCAAGCCGCTGTTCGTCCGCAAGCCCCGGAGTGTGGTGCCGACGCAGGACGGCGAAGTGCTGCTGACCTACGCTCGCCGCATGCTCGCATTGCGCGACGAGGCGTGGGCGGCCGTGGTCAGGCCGGACGTGACGGGGCGCGTGAGTATCGGCGTGCCGGACGATTACGCGTCGTCGCTGCTGCCGCCGATTCTCAAGAAGTTTTCCGCAAGCTATCCGAAGGTGGAGATTCAGGTCGTCGGCTTGCCGAGCGTCGCACTGGCGCCCATGGTGAAAGATGGCTCCGTCGACCTCGTGTGCGCGACGCGGGTCAAGGGCTTGTCAGGCGAGTTCATCCGGCTTGAACCGATGGAATGGGCGGCTGCGCCGAGCGCCAACGAAATATGGCGTGAACGGCCGCTGCCGATCGCCGTGTTCCTGCCGGGCAGCGTCGCGCGGGAGAATGCGATTCGCAGTCTCGAGCGCGCGAAGATTACTTACCGGACCTCGTATGAAAGTCCGAGTCTGCTGGGCCTCCTGTCAATGGCCGAAGCCGGCCTGGCGATTGTCCCGCTCGCACGGTGCGCGGTGCCGGCGCACTTCACGCTCCTTGGACGCGCGCACGGCTTGCCCGAAATTCCCGCGCTCGAAATGGTGCTTGCGCGAAGCACGGCCTCGAAGCGGCCGCCTTGCGATTTTCTGGCGGAGAAGATTCTTGCGGAGTTGCGGCGGTAGCGATGGGTGACGGCTTTCGCGCCGGCCGCGCGATCTTGAATGCATGCCTGCGCGGCACCAATAATTTCAACCAGCTTTCACCGTGCGTCGCCGCTCGCGGTGACTGCAGCCCCGAAGCAACCGTGCCCTTACACGTCTGTTAGCACAGTTCGCCGGCCGAGCCACATCCAGCGAAATCCTTCGCGCCCCAAGATGTTTCAGTCCGGTAACTCAAGCCTTGCGCGGCCCGGGTACATTGTTGCCATGCCTTGTCCAATCGTTGTCTATGCGCTTCCACCTAGCCAAACATGAGCAACCTACGATCTGTCAGCAAAGCCCACGCGATAGCCGTGCGGCTGTCGGCGACGCGCCGCGCCCTCTATTTCGCCGGACCCGCTTCGTAAAACGTTACTGCCCATTACGAAACGCGTTCATCTACACGGACCCTGTCGTCGCGCTTTCAATGTGCTTGCGACTGTCGCGAGTTATGCGGTTTGCACAACTCGTCTCGCTTGCAATTAGCTAACACCATCTAAAAGGCCGTTGATTTGTGACAACGCACGAGAACCGTGGCATGTTCCCAAAAACCCAACAGAGCATCACGCTCCGCCCGATCATCAACGGCAGCATCCGTTTTTGGAGAGACCTATGAGCGAAGCCGTGTCCAACCCACCAAAGCGTTCCCGGCGCGGGCTCATTATCTTTGCGGTTATCGTGCTGGCGCTGATTGCACTTGTCGCTGTCCATCTGTTGACGCGCAAGAAACCTTCACGCGACGTTCCGCCCATTGTCGTCACCGTGGCGAGTGCGACACTCGGCTCGATGCCGGTCACGTTGAGCGAACTCGGCACCGTCACGCCGATCGCCACCGTCACCGTGCTGCCGCAGTTGAGCGGCTACCTCACTGCCGTCGGTTATCACGAAGGCCAGGAGGTGCAGAAAGGCCAGTTCCTCGCGCAGATCGATCCACGCCAGTTTCAGATCAGCAAGCAGCAGGCGCAGGCGACCCTCGCCAAAGACCGCGCGACGCTTGCCCAGGCGCGCGCCGATCTGGTCCGCTTCACGCAGTTGAACGAACACAAATCGATCGCCCAGCAGACCTTCGCGGATCAGCAATTCCTCGTGCAGCAGGATGAGGCGGCAGTCGAGGCCGATCTCGCCAACATCGCCCAGTTCGACCTCGACCTGACCTATTGCCGGATCACCGCACCGGTCTCCGGCAAAGTCGGCCTGCGTCTCGTCGACCCGGGCAACTACGTGACGGCGTCATCGTCGACGGGGATCGTGGTCATCACCACCATCAAGCCGACCACCGTGCAGTTCACAGTGCCGCAGGACTCGCTGGCCTCCATCATGGAGCGTCTGAATGGCGGCGCGACCTTGCCGGTTACCGCCTATAGCAGCGACAACGCGCGCGAGGTGGCCACCGGTACGCTCTATGCCGTCAGCAACCAGATGGCCACGGCCACCGGCACCGTCACCTTACGCGCGACTTTCGCGAACGACGACGAAGCGCTGTTCCCCAACGAGTTCGTCAACGTCAAGCTGCTGGTCGATACGATGCAGAACGCCGTGCTGGTGCCGACCGCCGCCGTGCAAACCGGCGCGCCGGGCGACTTCGTTTATCTGGTCAACGCGAACAACACGGTCTCCGTCCACAAGGTCAAAATCGGCCCGAGCGACGGCAAGAACACGGTCATTGTCTCCGGCCTTTCGCAAGGCAACCAGGTGGTCACGGACGGTACCGACCGTCTGAACGACGGCGCCAAAATCCGGCCGAGCACGCCCAAACCTGCTACTGCCGGCGCAGCCTCCGGTGCATCCGCAAGCGGCGCGGCAAGTGGCGCCGCCGCTGAGCCTGCCGCCTCCGGACCCGCTGCCGCCTCCGCCGCGGCCTCCGCGGCGTCGGCCAATGCTGCTTCGTCGTAGCAGGCTCGCGCGCCGATGAATATTTCCCGTCTGTTCATTCTTCGACCGGTAGCCACGCTGCTGCTGATGATCGCGCTCGTGCTGGTGGGCCTCGTCGCCATGCGCGTGCTGCCGGTTTCGTCGCTGCCCAACGTCGACTATCCGACCATCCAGGTGCAGACGTTCTATCCGGGCGCGAGCCCGGACGTGATGGCCACCACGGTCACGGCGCCGCTCGAGGTGCAGTTGGGCGAGATCCCCGGCTTGCAGCAGATGACCTCGTATAGCTCAGACGGCGCGTCGGTCATCACGTTGCAGTTCGATCTTTCGCTGAATCTCGACATCGCCGAGCAGAACGTCCAGCAGGCCATCAACGCGTCGAACAGCTTCTTGCCCGCCGGCCTGCCGGCGCCGCCGACGTATGCCAAGGTCAATCCGGCCGACCAGCCGATCCTGACGCTCGCGGTCACGTCGAAGTCGATGTCGCTGACCCAACTGGAAGACGTCGCCAACAACCGCCTCGGCACCAAGATTTCCGAAGTGTCGGGCGTGGGCGTGGTCACGACGAGCGGCGGCAATGTGCCGGCCATTCGCGTCGAAGCGGACCCGCAGAAGCTGGCGGCCTATGGCCTGAACATCGACGATCTGCGCACGCTGCTCGGCTTCGTCAACGTCAGCCAGCCGAAGGGCAATTTCGATGGCCCCGACCTCGATTACACGATCAACGGCAACGATCAGATCACCGACCCGAAGGACTATCTCGACACGGTGATCGCGTACCGGAACGGCGCGCCGGTGTTCATGCGCGACGTGGCGCGGGTCAGCCAGGCCGCTCAGGACGTCGAGCGCGGCGCCTGGTATAACGGCAGCCCGGCCATTGTGCTCAACGTGCAGCGGCAACCGGGCGCGAACGTGATCGCGACCGTCAAGCAGATCATGACGCAACTGCCGCAGCTCGAATCCACGCTGCCGGCCGGGATGAAAGTGACCGTGGTATCGGACAGCACGGGCGTGATCCGTTCATCGGTCTCCGACGCGGCGTTCGAACTGATTCTCGCCATCGTGCTGGTGGTGGCGGTGATCTTCGTGTTCCTGCGCAATGTGCCCGCCACGCTGATTCCGAGCATATCGGTGCCGGTCTCGCTGATCGGCACGCTGGCGGTGATGTACCAGCTGAACTACTCGATCGACAACCTCTCGCTGATGGCGCTGATCATCGCCACCGGCTTCGTGGTCGACGACTCGATCGTGATGATCGAGAACATCGTGCGGTATCTGGAGGAGGGCAAGACCCCGCTCGAAGCCGCGCTGGAAGGCGCCGGCCAGATCGGCTTCACGATTCTGTCGCTGACCATTTCGTTGATTGCCGTGCTGATTCCGCTGCTCTTCATGGGCGGCGTGATCGGCCGTCTGTTCAGCGAATTCGCGGTGACGCTCGCGGTCACCATCGTGATCTCCGCGATCGTCTCGTTGACCGTGGTGCCGATGCTGTGCGCGCGCATGTTGCGTGCGCAGGCCGAACGTCATCCGAGTCGCTTCGAGCGGATCAGCGAAGGGCTGTTCGACAAAACGCTCTCCGCGTATGAAAGCGGCCTGCGCTGGGTGCTGGATCACCAGGTGCTGACGCTCGTGGTGGCAATCGGCACGGTGGTGCTGACCGGCATTCTGTACGTGGTGATTCCAAAGGGTCTCTTTCCGGTGCAGGACGTCGGCGTGATCGAGGGGATCAGCGTGGCCGACAATTCGGTGTCGTATGCCGCGATGGTGAATCGCCAGAGTGCGCTTGCCGAGTCGATTCTGAAAGACCCGGATGTCGTCTCGCTCACCTCCTACGTGGGGATCGACGGCACCAACTCGACGCTGAACAATGGCCGCTTCCTGATCAATCTGCGCGACCGCGACAAGCGCTCCGACACGGCGCAAGAGGTGGCCCGGCGTCTGCAGCAGGAAGTCGCGAATGTGCCGGGCGTCAAGCTCTACATGCAGCCTGAGCAGGATCTGACGCTCGACACCACCGTCTCGCCGAACCAGTACAGCTTCGTGTTGCGCGGACCGAGCCAGCAGGCGTTCCAGAAGTACGTGCCGGAACTCATCGCGCGCATGAAGCAGATTCCGTCGCTCGCCGATGTGCAAAGCGACATGAATACCGATGGCCTCAGCGTGAACGTCGAAGTCAACCGGCAACTGGCGGCGCGCTTCGGCATTACGCCCGCGACGATCGACAACGCGCTGTACGACGCACTCGGCCAGCGTATCGTCTCGACGATCTTCGAACAGTCGAACCAGTACCGTGTGATCCTGGTCGCCAAACCGGAGACGTTGCCGAACGTGCAGTCGATCGGCAATCTGTATCTGCCGAGCCAGACCAGCAGCACGGGTCAGGTGCCGCTGTCGGGCATCGCGAAGATCGAGATCACCAAGTCGCCGCTCGTGATCAGCCATCTCGCGCAGTTCCCCTCGGTGACCATCTCGTTCAACCTCGCCAAGGACGCGTCGTTGAGCACGGCGGTCAAAGACATCCATCAAGCCGAGCAGGCGGTGAATCTGCCGCCGTCGATCACCTCATCGCTGCAGGGCGCGGCGCAGGCTTTCGAGGATTCGCTGTCGAGCGAAGTCTATTTGCTGATCGCGGCGCTGGTGGCGGTGTATATCGTGCTCGGCGTGCTGTATGAGAGCTTCATCCATCCGGTGACGATTCTGTCCACGCTGCCTTCGGCGGGGATCGGCGCGCTGCTCGCGCTGATGATCGCCGGCAGCGACCTGGATGTGATCGGCATTATCGGTATCGTGCTGCTGATCGGGATCGTCAAGAAGAACGCCATCATGATGGTGGACTTCGCGCTGGACGCCGAGCGCAATCACGGCAAGCCGCCGCGCGAGGCGATCTTCCAGGCGTCGCTGCTGCGCTTCCGCCCGATCCTGATGACCACGCTCGCCGCTATGCTCGGTGCGCTGCCGATGCTGCTCGGCACCGGCACCGGTTCTGAATTGCGCCGGCCGCTGGGCCTCGCGATCATCGGCGGTCTGACGCTGAGCCAGATGCTGACGCTTTTCACCACGCCCGTGATCTATCTGTTCTTCGACAGAATGGCCGAGCGCACGCGACGCTGGCGCAACCGCAACAAACCGCAGAATCCGCCTGAAGGCGGCGCGGAGGAGGCGCCTTGAACATCTCGGCGTTATTCATCCGGCGGCCCGTCGCGACCACACTACTGGCGATTGCAATCCTGATCGCCGGGGCGCTCGCGTACTTCCGGCTGCCGGTTGCGCCGTTGCCGAACATCGCCTTTCCGGTGATCGTGGTGCAGGCGAATATGGCGGGCGCGAGCCCGGACATCATGGCGTCGACTGTGGCCGAGCCGCTCGAGCGGCGCCTCGGCACGATTGCCGACGTCGAGGAACTGACGTCGATCAGCTACGTCGGTTCGTCGATGATCGTTGTCGAGTTCGGGCTGAAGCGCGATATCAACGGCGCCGCGCGCGACGTCGAAGCCGCCATTCAGGCGGCGCGCGCCGACTTGCCGACCACGCTGCGCGCCAATCCGACCTATCGCCAGTACAACCCGGCGGATGCGCCGATCATGGTGCTCTCGCTGACCTCGGACACGCTCACCAAGGCACAGCTCTACGACTCCGCGGATTCGGTGATCCAGCAGCAGCTCTCGCAGGTCAAGGGCGTGGGTCAGATCACGCTGGGCGGTGGCGCGCTGCCCTCGGTGCGCGTCGAGTTGCAGCCGGGCAAGCTGAACAGCTACGGCATCGGTCTGGAAGACGTGCGCGCGGCGATCAGTGCCGCCAACGCCGACAGCGCGAAGGGCCACCTCGACGTGGGCGGCCAGCGCTACGTGGTCACTTCCAACGACCAGATCACGCACGCCGCGCCATATCGCGATCTGGTGGTCGCCTACCGAAACGGCGCGCCGGTCCAGTTGCGCGACGTGGCGCAGGTCAGGGACTCGAACGAAAACATCCGCAATGCGGGGCTCTTCAACGGCAAGTCCGCCATTCTCGTGATCGTGTATCCGATGCCTGGCAGCAATGTCGTGAGCACGGTCGCGCAGATCCGCCAGGTGCTGCCGGCCATCGAGGCGACATTGCCGAGCAGCGTGCACGTGGGCATTGCGATCGACCGCTCGGAGTCGGTCAGATCGTCGGTGGGCGACACGGAGCGCACGTTGTTCATCGCTGTGCTGCTGGTGGTGGGCGTGGTGTTCATCTTCCTGCAATCGCCGCGCGCCACGCTGGTGCCGGCCGTCGCGTTGCCGCTTTCGATTGTGGGCACCTTCGGGCCGATGTACCTGCTCGGTTACAGCATCGACAACCTCTCGCTGATGGCGCTCACCATCGGTACCGGCTTCGTGGTCGACGATGCGGTGGTGGTGCTGGAAAACATCGTGCGTCACATGGAGTTGGGGCTGAGTCCGAAAGAGGCCGCGTTGAAAGGCAGCGGCGAGGTGGGCTTCACGGTGATCTCGATGAGCCTCTCGCTGATTGCGGTGTTTTTGCCGATCATGCTGATGCCTGGCGTGGTCGGTTTGCTGTTCCATGAATTCGCGGTCACGCTCTCTATCGCCATTCTGATTTCGCTGGTGATTTCGCTGACGGTCACGCCGGCCATGTGCGCGTATGTGCTGAGCCGCGAAAACGCCGGGCATTCGAATCGCCGCTGGGCGACGTGGGTCGAAAAGCAGTTCGACCGTTTCAAGAATGCCTACGCGCGCTCGCTCACGGCCGTCCTGGACCATTCGCTGCTAGTTATCCTGCTGTTGATCGCGCTGCTGGTGGGCAACGTGTTCCTGTTCAAGCTGGTGCCGGCCACCTTCTTTCCTGAGCAGGACACCGGCATTCTGATCGGACAGATCATTGCCGACCAGAGCATCTCCTTTCCTGCGATGCAAAAGAAGCTCACGCAATTGCAGGAGATCGTGCAGAAGGATCCGGCCGTGGCTTCGGTGGCCGGCTTTACTGGCGGTCGCGCGCTCAATACCGCGAACGTGTTCATCGAACTCAAGCCGCTTGCGCAACGGCACGTCACGGCCACCGAAGTCGTCAACCGTTTGCGGCCCAAGCTCAATGCAGTGTCGGGCGCGCGGCTCTTTATCCAGGCGCAGCAGGATCTGCGAATCGGCGGCCGCCAGTCCGCCGCCGAGTATCAGTACACGCTGACCAGCGACGATTCCGCCGCGCTGTTCAAGTGGACACCGCTGCTCGTCGCGGCGCTCGGCAAGGAGCGTGGGCAGTTGCTCGACGTGAACTCGGACTTGCAGCAGAACGGTTTGCAAACCTACGTGAAGATCAATCGCTCGACGGCGGCGCGCTACGGCTTCGCGCCGAACCAGGTCGACAGCGTGTTGTACGACGCGTTCGGGCAGCGGACGGTGTCGACCATCTACAACCCGCTCAACCAGTACTTCGTGGTGATGGAAGTGGCGCCGGATTACTGGCAGTACCCGCAAATGCTCAACCAGATTTACCTGAGTACGGCGGCGGGCAATGCGAGCGGCACGGCGCAAACACAAATGCCGGGCGCAACCGTGTCGGGCGTGACGGTGCCGACCGAAAGCAGCACGAGCATCTCATCGAGCACGAACACGCTCAACTCGAACGCGCAAGCCAACGCGACCAACAACGCCATCGCCAACAGCAAGGGCGGCAGCTCCACCGGCAGTGCGGACAGCACGTCCGCTGAAACCATGGTGCCGCTGGCGGCGCTGGCTTCGTATGCGAACAGCCACACGTCGACCCAGGTGAATCACCAGAGCGGCCTCGTGGCCGCGACGATTTCGTTCAACCTGCCCGCGGGCGGTTCGTTGAGCCAGGCGGCCGTGTCGATCAACAACACGATCCGCGAGATCGGCATGCCTGCCAGCGTCCACGGATCGTTTGCCGGCGCGGCGGCGGCCTACTCGCAGTCGATGGGCACAGTGCCGCTGCTGATCCTGGCGGCGCTCGGCGTGGTGTATATCGTGCTCGGCGTGCTGTACGAAAGCTCGATTCACCCGCTGACCATTCTGTCGACGCTGCCGTCCGCCGGCATCGGCGCGACGCTGGCCTTGCTGATTTTCGGCACGCCGTTTTCGGTGATTGCGATGATCGGCATCATCTTGTTGATCGGTATCGTCAAGAAGAACGGGATCATGATGGTCGACGTCGCGATCCAGTTACAGCGCAATGAGAACATGCCGGCGCGGGATGCGATCCATGCGGCCGCGGTGGTGCGTCTGCGGCCGATCATGATGACCACCTTCGCGGCCGTGCTCGGCGCGGTGCCGCTGGCGATCGGCATTGGCCAGGGCGCGTCGCTGCGTCAACCGCTCGGTATCACGGTGATGGGCGGCCTGATCCTGAGTCAGGTGTTTACCTTGTACACGACGCCGGTGATTTACCTCTACCTCGACCGCTTGCGTTCCAAGCTGGTCAGATGGTCCGATAACCTGCCATGGAACCGCGACGCGCAGCGACCCGGACAACCGGATACGAGGGTGTGATGATGAAGATTGATCTGAAGGGACTTGATGGTAATGGAGTTGGCCCGCTCCGGCCGCTGGTTGTTGCGGTGTTGGCGCTGCTGGTTAGTGGGTGCATGGTGGGTCCGGATTATCATCGGCCGCCAGTTAGCGTGGCCGCTACTTATTCGGAATTGCCGGGGTGGACGCAAGCTGAGCCCTCGGCGGATAAGCCGAAAGGCGACTGGTGGACGGCGTTCAATGATCCGTTGATCGATCAGCTTGAGCCGCTGGTGACGGTGTCGAATCAGACCGTGCGCGCCGATTACGCGAATTATCAGGAAGCGCTCGCCGAAGTGCGGGCGGCGCATGCTGGTTTGTTTCCAACTATTGCGGCGACCGGTTCGGGTACCAAGTCGCGTGGGGCGGTGGGGAATGCGGCGAGGGTGGTGAATTCGGGCTCGCTGGAGGGGAATGTTAGTTGGGCGCCTGACCTGTGGGGACAGGTGCGGCGCACGATCGAAGAAAGCGCCGCCACCGCGCAAGCGACGGAAGCGACGCTTGCGAATGCGACGCTCTCCGAGCAGGTGGCGCTGGCCACGGCGATCATCGAGCTGCGTACTATTGACGCCAACATCGACATTTTGCAGAAGACAGTCGTGGTCTTTCAGCACTTTCTGGACGTCGTGTCCGACCAGGATCAGGCTGGCACCATCCCGCCGTCCGACGTGATCTCTGCTCGCACGCAGCTCGAAACTGCGCAGTCCAATATGATCAATCTCGGCGTGGCGCGCGCCCAAACCGCGCACGCGATCGCTGTGCTGGTTGGGAAGAATCCGGAAGAACTGTCGATTACGCATAGCACCGCCATGCCGACGCTGCCGGGTGTGCCCGTCGGTGTGCCGTCGACACTGCTCGAACGGCGACCCGATATCGCTGCCGCTGAGCGAAAGATGGCGGCGCAAAATGCGGCGATTGGGGTGGCGGTGTCGGCTTATTACCCGACGATTTCGCTATCTGGTTTGGCTGGGCTTACGCAGTCGCCGTTGTCGGGGTTGTTTAACGTGGCTAACTATGTCTGGTCGCTGGGTGGTAGTGCTACTGAGACGCTGTTTGATGGTGGCTTGCGTAGCGCTGATGTGGATGCAGCGAAGGCGGCCTACGACGCGACCGTTGCTAACTACCGGGGTACGGTGTTGACGGCGTTTCAGAATGTCGAAGATGACTTGTCAGGGTTGCGGATTCTTGCCGAGCAATCAGTCGTTCTGGATAGGGCCGTGCAAGATGCTACACGTGGGGCTGAGATCGCCTTCAACGAGTATCAGGCCGGGACGGTGGACTACACGACGGTGGCGACGGCGCAGGCCACGCAGTTGAACACACAGCAGACGGCGTTGAGTGTTCAGGAGACAAGGCTGCTGGATTCGGCGTCGTTGTTTGGTGATCTGGGAGGAGGGTGGTCGGCTGATCAGTTGCATGATCCGAGGCATCCGGATCGGCAGCCGGCGGCGCCTGTGCAGACGGGGGAGGCGGCTTCGGGGATGGGGGATGTTAAGGCGCAGTGAGATGGGGATGTTGCTCCATAAGTGAGTCCATTTTCCTGTCCTGCACAGTGATGCCGTTCTTTGTGAGCCTTGGGCATTGGCAGACCTTAGCGATCTCGAACCTGGTCACGCGACGGCCCTGCGTGGGGCAGCATCCGCTGCAGCACATGGTCTTTCAGAACAAAGCGGTGGAACAACGCTGCGACGACATGCAGAACAATCAATGCGAAGAGCACCCATGCGAGGATGCCGTGCACATCACCCATCTCGTTGCCGAAGCTCGAGCCAGGTTCGCTCAGTGCCGGATAGGGCACGACGCCCAGCAAGCGGACCGTCCAGCCGCGTGAAGACGCGTTGATCCAGCCGAGCAGCGGCACCAGCACCAGGGCGGCGTAGAGCAGAACATGCGTTATGCGCGAGATGACGCTGAGTAGCGGCGGCAACTCGTCCGGCGTGGGCCAGTGCGTCAACCGCCAGATCACCCGGATTGCCATCACGGCGACCAACGTCGCGCCCACGCCAAGGTGCCAGGCGATCAGATTAACGGGCTGCGTGTCCTTGTGGGCATCCGGCATCGTCCAGCCGATCACAAACTGCATAGCGACCAACAGGACGGTTAGCCAGTGCAGCGTGCGCGCGACTGTGTCATATGCCGGACGCTTCACTTCGTCGATCCTGGCCATTCCTGCTCCTCAAGTTGTCACGATTTGATGAATCGATGAAGCGCGCAGCCTGCGAATTTTTGAACCGACTGCACCAAAAAGCACTACACAAATCTAACCGATGCTAGCGACCTTACCTTAAGGAAACCTGATGTTCGGCAGGGGCGGTTCCTGTCGCAGCGTCTTCAGGCGTGTAAAAACGCGAGAAATGCGAGCGCGATCGTCTCGTCGCATGCATCAGGGTCGGCCATTGACTCGCATCAACACCCGTTGTTAACGCGCGCCAGGCACGGAACAAAGCCGGCGCGCAGCCGGATTGACCCCGGCCACGCGTTCTATGCCGCGGTGCATCAGGTTTTCCCTGACCTTAAGCTTTTCTTCAGTATCCCACAGTAAATTGCTGGCGGCAGAGAAACGGAGCCAAAGCTACGGCTACTTATTCAATGGAAACCAACGATGCGACTCCCCAACGGTAGCTTCCGCGTCGACAGCGTTCCCACGTTCTCCGTCGGGCGCTTTTTTGCGCAAGCGCGGATTTTTCGGGTCCAGCCCGGAATCCATGAACAGATCGAGATCTTCGCGGCCATCAACCTTCCAGATTTCGCCACTGAGGCTCAAGCCATTGCATTCTCGAACAAATGGGCGGTGGCGTGGATCAATGAGAATATTCTCGAGATCACTGCCATTTAGGACCCACAACAGCCTCTCGCGGTGGCCGTGACCCACGTCTCAACCTGACCGCAGAGCAGACTCTCGCAACTTTTCCGGCGTCGGCAAGGCAGGATGCCTTGCATGAACGTGAAGTCAAATGCTCCGATAGCCGCGGCACGATGCTGTTACGCAAGTGCGCCGCGGTCGGGGTTGCGCGGCCTACTTCAGACGTGCTTGCAACTCGTTGGCAAGCTGCCTGGTCGCGGCTTTGGTCGGAGCGTCTCCGGCGAGCACGTTAAGCAAGCCAAAGTCGTGGATCGTACCGTTGTAGCGGATCGTGGCGACTTCATTGCCCGCAGCATCGAGTTTGCGACCGTAGGCCTCACCTTCATCGCGCAGCACGTCGAACTGCGCCACGCGCGCCAACAGTGGTTCAATGAACTCGGTCAGCCTGGGTTGTTGACTGCCATCGCCGTCGCGCTCACGCAATTCAAGGCGTCCCGCGCACGTGAGCGATACATTGAGCGACTCGAGCAGAAGCAGGCGAAGGTTCGGGTGATCCAGCAAGCCACGCGGATCGTAATGGACTCGCGCGGCATGTCTGAAGAAGATGCGTATCAGTTTCTGCGCTCAAAGGCCATGCTCAAACGCGAACAGATCGAGACGGTGGCGGGCGACATCGTGAAGGCACACGCAACGCTGAGTTTTTAACCTCGGCGCGGGGGCATCGCGCAGACGCGATTGGGCTGAGTGGCAGTCAGGCGGTCCGCTATGATGTGCGGAACGGTATAACGACTGAAGGATCGATGAAGAGGTTGAATCCGACGGCGGCCCAAAAAATCTCACGTTTTAACTTTTCATTCGCCAGCTAACAATAATCCATGAACGTCGATCTCAATCTGGGCGTCAGCGTTGTCGCGTCACTTGCCGCGCTGCTCTCGTGGCATCAAACACGTCGCATGAGTAACCTCACGGAAATTGCACTGAAAAGCCAGTCATACGAGCAGGTTCTGACGCTGCCGAGTGTCGAAGCGCTGAACGTGATCGAGGTCGACGGCAAGCATCGCGTGAAACTTATTGTATTTAATCAACGCGAAGCGCCAATCCGTATTTACGCCGTTAGATGCTTCCGATATGAGCCCAAGGAACGGAACCTCGCGAACTGGATCCGCAGTAAGCAGGGGCCGTTCGAGTGGGATTACTCTCAGGAGCACATTTTTTGGAACCCGAAAGGTACCTTGGATGATGCGGAGCATTTTTCGGACGTTACGCTGCCGTTTACGCTGGTTAAGGAGACTGAAATTCTCTTGGTAACACTCGAGAAATATCGTCAGTTTCCTTATCAAATATACAGGTTCGAAGTTGTCACTTCGCAGGGGACTGCTTCCTGTGAAGGCCCGCTTCCGAGGGGAAGCACGTCGTTGCCTCAAGAATATGAAATGACAGTTTCTTGAGAGTTTGTCGCTTGTTTCATTGGGCCGAATGCTAATCCCCTTGCCCAACGATGAAATTGCGCGGATGAGGCAGAAGCTCGACAAGGCGTCGCAAATGGGCGGGGCGGAGACGGCTCGTTGGCCGCCTCCGGTTGCGATATCTCCGCGTTTTGCGCGGTCACTTGTTGACGCGGCGCGTTGGCCGCGATTGATGGTTAGTGCTGGACGGGAATTGGCTGTTGGGTGGTGTCGGCTTCTGCACTTGTCGCGGCTTTGGCGGTTGTTTGGTTGCGCTCGCTGGACTTGGTGGTGGACGGCGTTCCCGTTGCTATTTGTGATGCCTCCGCGAGAAGGCGCGCCGCGCGGTTTGCGGTGATGCGGCTTTGCGGGATGCCCTTCGCATCGAGTGCGATCACTTGGTAAAGCTCACGGTCGCATTCGAGCTCTCGATGGTATTGCTCGGCTGTGTCGACGAGCAGTTCAAGCATGGTCTGTTGACGTCGTCTTTCGTCACTCGTGATGGCAGGATTCCTACACATTGAGGACGCAAGTGTGATCAATGTGTTGAGTTGGGTCAATTGACGATTGCAGAGATCGAAAGTCTGCAATGCCAGTTTCTCGTATTGGAGCGCGTCGACAGGCGGGCGTGATGCGGGTTGAGATTGTTTTGTGGTTTTGTTGATCATGGTGCGACCTCCCTGGTACTTCCTGGATCGCCCGACACTTGCTTGAATGAAGTGGGTGAGCGGGCACGTAGCGGGTTTGGAAGACCGGTGTTCTAACGAGCCGGCGAGCCTTGCGGCTCCCCCACCACGGCCCGCCCATTGAAGACAACAGACGCGCAGGAGTAGACGCACGCCCGCCTGGGCGGGTGTGCGGTTAGAACAACAGGCTTCCATACCTGACCACCGGGTGTGTCCCGATGGCTTGTTGATTATAAATGAAGGCAGCGGCGTAGCGGTCAACCAGGCGGGCTAAGTGTTTGCGTTTGGCTGATTGGATAAGGCTTCGACGACGGTTGACGTATCGTCGGAAATTACGAGGCCGCAGAGCGCGCGCGGCTAATCGTTTTTACGCTGACAGGTCAGCACGCAGGTATTCTGCGCCTGGAAGTGTCTCCGAACGTATCAGTCGATGATGGCTCGTCGTCCGTTGCGGACGGTCGTCCATCGACGCCGATAAACCGCACACTGCTACAGATCGATACTCCGCCAGGGCAACGGCGAACGGCCGCTACCGACGTCGTGGGGTGCGTGCTTTCGACCTCAACGGACGTTGCACAGTGCCGTAAATACCCAGTCGCCGTAGAAAATAACGTCGGAGCAACAAAAGTACGTTCATTCTATGCAATGCATTGCCTCCAGTGGTTAAGAGCGAACCGGCGGTTCCTTCTGCCGGTACGCCATGTTGAATAGACAACGCAGCTACAGTAAATGAGTTCGAGAGTCGGCGCGATATCGGTGGTCCAGCGCCTATTGATCGACGAGTCGACCGATAGGCGATCGAATACAAGCGCCCACTCATGGACACATGTTGTGAAATCACTGACAATTTCAATGATACTAAGTCACGCGGGACGGTGGACGCGGGACGGTTCGAGACCATAGGTTTATTTAGGGGGTGTCGCCAATGAATAGTAAAATCGGGCGGAATGATCCATGCTGGTGCGGTTCTGGAATAAAGTATAAAAAATGTCATCTCGACAGAAGCTCCGCAGTACCCTTGACCAGGGCTCAGCTTGAAAAGCACAGGAAGAAGATTTCGTCATTAGAAAAATGCTCAGTTAGCGATACGCGCAAACCGGAATGTAACGGTCGTATAGTGAGCGCTCATACAATATCCAAGAGTGGATCATTGAGGCAGATTGCCGAGCACGGCCACGTAATGGGCACAAAGCCTAGTCTTGGTCAACTTGTTAAAAACAATGGTATGCTTATTTTAACCTCTGTTGGGATAAGTCAGGCATCGACATTCACAGGTTTCTGCGCCTATCACGATAAACACTTATTCGCCCCACTGGAAGATGAGCCGATTACGTTGTCGGATGAGCAACTTTTCCTGCTAGCTTATAGATCGTTAGCTCGCGAGCTTTACGCGAAGGAAGGAAATGCCAAGACAGCGGAACTCATGCGAGAGGTCGATAGAGGAAGAGACAAAGCGGACCAAATCGCAATTCAAACAGCCGCTACCGGTTACGCGACAGGTGTCGACCTTGCGCTCAACGAACTACACCAAGCCAAAGACATAATGGATGGAATGCTTGCGAGCGGCGACTTTGCGGCAATGAACCATTTTATTGTGGAGTTATCACAGTTGCCTAGTGTGCTTGTTAGTGCGAGCACGCAACCGGAATTCGATTTTTCGGGGAATCGCCTTCAGACGTTTGGCTCAAGCACTGACCCGATGAGCCACATAATTTTTAATTGCATAAGTTATGATGCTGTCGGCTGTTTTGTTTTTTCGTGGCTCCAAATACATGATGAAGTGTGTGCGAAATTCATCGAAACCCTTGTCGGCCTAGGCAAGCACGAAATCGGCAATGCGTTGGTCAGGTTCGCCTATTCATTCGCTGAAAATACATGGGCCTCGCCAAAGTGGTGGAACTTGCTAAATAAACAAGCGCGGGACGATGTGTCACTGCGTCTCCAGCATGGGATGTTGATACCTCATTCGCCAGCCTGCCTCCTACAGAACGGTGTGGACTTTGGAGCATTCCATGTTGATAAAGTGAGTTATCGACGTGCAGGAATATCATCGCCCGTGTGATTGGTGGACGGCTTCGAGTATCCTATTGTTAGCAATTTGCCCGTCGGAGTCGTCTGACCGTTGCTGATCGCTCCAACCCCAAGCGAACGTTCCCATACCGTGGCACAGTAGGTGTCTGGGGATGTTCGACTCACAATAAACTTTTGAATACCATCGAAAATCAACATGAGGAAACAGGGTGAATCGGCCAATTGACCCGCCGTTTGTTGTGCCTGACGGTTGGGGTAGTGATGAGCTTTCAAAGTTTGATGCATATGCCTCACAAAGCAGATTTTCGGTGTATTCAGATCTTCCAGAATGGCACTGGGTTTTAAGCGACATTGCCACAGATATGGAATCGCTTTCGCTGTACTTGCTGTCGCGCATCGGGGATTTTTCGGACGTCGAAGGGCCGCTATTACTTGCAACCTCGCGGACGCAATTTTTGGCAGCCGCATCGATGTTGACATCGGGCCACGTATTGGCTTCGCATGCCATTGGACGAACTGTGGTGGAATCAGCCTTGTATGGCTGGTATTTGCTCATATGCACTGGTTCGGCCGAGCGGTGGCGTACGAAGCCTCTCGACAAGACCGCTCGGCGCAATTGGGGGCGAGAATTCAGCTTCTCTGCGCTCACGAGAAAACTGAAAGAGTATGACGAAACAGCCGCTTCGATTGCGCTGAGTCTGCATCAGAGAGCGATAGATTTTGGTGGACACCCGAACGTCACCGTTCTCGGTCCGAATTTGCATGTCAAGAGCGTCGGTGAAGGACAGATCGAAATAAGACTCGCCATATTGCATGGACGCAGTGGCCCGTGGGTGGATGCATTCGAACTCGTAGCGAAGTCGGGCGCATTTGCCATGCTGCTGTTTGCATACGCATTTTGTGACTACGAGGAAGGGGCAACAGCACTTCACGCGGCCTTCCGGTATATGGAAAAACTGAAGGACTTGCTCGATAAAGCAGACCGGGAATGGGCTTAGGTTCAACATGCGAAGCGACAGCCTGTCGACAATTTAGCCCCCGCTTGACCGTGGGCTTTTGGCGGGCAGTACTCGTTCACACAGGGCGGGGAAAAAGCCGCCGTTGAGAGGTTTCTCTCTCGCCTGGTAGACCTGCATCGAACTGGCGCTGTCGGCCACACCCTGCCGTTCAGCGAGCAGGCGAACCTGCCGTTGGAACGGCTGCATTACTCCGTTACCTGACCGACGAGCTACGCGAAGTGCTCCAGTCCCGCCGCTCTTCGTGGTCGTCGGGAAATACATACCGATTTGTCGCAATCAGTTGAATTTTCCGATTAATGCGTGTAAATTCGGTCCCGACTAGGCGTATCGCCTAGGCGATCAGTCTTCTTTAATCGTTGCTTGCTTGAGCGGGAAATCCGAGTCTCGCATGAGACGTTTGGGTCTTTTTTTCAACACCTAAACACGACCGAGACGACAGTGTGTCCGACGCGCTTGTGGCCTTAAGGGCTGTGGCACGGAATGGGCGGATATGTCGGCGACAGTTGATGAGCAATATGCGTGAACACTTGAGTCAGCGATAAGTTTTTGTTTCCGCTCCTTGGTTTGGGGATGAGCAGTTGGGTCTTGAGCCCAACCTAACCGAACTAAAGGGGGATTTATGGAAGTACGTAAACGAAGCACAACGATTGTCAATGTTCGCATTGTCAGGAAGACACAAACTGTAAAGCGGGAGCAGAGCAGTCTTGTAGGTCGCGCTAGTCGCTGGCTCAGCATCGCCCACTTGTTGTACAAGTGTTGGTGGTTGCTTGAATCTCTGCCGTTGCATCATTTGCATCATTTGATCACGTAGAGTAGGTGTTCACGTTTTTTTTAAAAATGCGGCCTCATTACACAAAAAAACCAATAGGCACGTTGCACGCACTCTCAGCAACGCTTCGAGTATCGTTGCCGGTTCTTGAGCATACGTGCTCAAATCTGGAGCGACACTACACGCCGTATCAGATTCCGAAGGCAGACGGTAATCAACGATCAATCGTGATCCCGAGTCTGCATCTTAAGACCATACAAAAACGAATCAATCGTGAGATTTTTTCGCACGTAGTCTATCCGGACTATCTCTACGGAGGTGTCCCAGGAAAGGATTACGTGAGAAATGCCATGCAGCACGAGTCGGCTCGTGTGGTAATCGCATTGGACGTCAAGAATTTCTATCCCTCGATCTCGGCGCTTCGTGCGTCGAACATCTATCAGCACTTTTTTAAGTTTGGCGCTGAAGTGTCAGATCTTTTGTCGAGACTGACGACCTACGAGAACAAAGTCCCTCAAGGGGCGTGCACAAGCTCCCATCTTGCAAATCTGGTTTTGCACGACGTCGAGTCGTCGCTTGTTAGGTATTGTGAGGATTCTGGACTGATTTACACTCGTTTGCTCGATGACATAACGATCTCCTCAGCGCGGGTTCTATCTGAAGCGAAGGTCAAGAAAATTATTGACATGGTCGCAAGGATGCTCAAGGGTAAAGGCCTGAAGCTGAAGCATAAAAAAACAAGAGTCTCAGCGAAATCTAACCCCGAAGAGCTCATGGAAGTGACAGGTTTATGGCTCAATCGTGGTGCCCCTCGAGTTCACTCCGGTACACGCAGGGCAGTTCGTGTTGAAGTGTACAAATGTAAAGAGGCGGCCAAAGTCGATAAAACTGCGACGACTTACCACGATGCGTTTGCTCGCGCGTCTGGTCGGGTAGCCATGCTTTCCTACCTTAAGCACTCGGAATCGGGCAGGCTTCGAAAGTCACTCGCCGACATTCTCCCGGTTTACGACGAAAGGGAGATAACCAAGACGAAAAAAATCGTGAAGATGCTTGGTCGGACTTCAGCGAAAGATCGCAGCAAATATTTCTACAATGTTAGCTATTTTCAAACTATGCAGCGAATCAACATAGTTGCTCGTAGCGAACCGCTACTGGCGCGGACGCTGCGACAACAGCTTTTGTTGTGCAAACCCAAAAACACGTCAAGCGCGGCGCTATATGATGAACCAATCTGAAGAGCTCCATTACGGTACGGTGAAAGCTTACTACCCCATAAAGGGATTCGGGTTCATCACTAGGGGTGCGAAGAAAGATGTGTTCTTCTTCTTTGACGACGTTAAGGATGAAGCCGATATTCTGGAGGGCGTCAAAGTGAAATTTCAGATTGTTGATACAGGTAAAGGGCCTCGGGCGATGAAAGTCGAACGCGTGGGCTAACCCAATACTTGGGTGAAACGCGCGAGACCACGGCGGTCGCATAATCTACTGAATTCGGGCGTATGTACGCTGAAAACTGTTAGATCTGCGCGCTGTAGTCCATCGCTTGATCCGTAGCTATGACAGTCCACAGAAACGCAGGGACGCCTGCGTTCGGGAAGCGTTGGGCAAATGATTGCGCCAGTTTCTGTAAAAGTCCCAAGCCCATTGTCATCAAGATGACTGGCTTGTTTTTCGCCTAGTGCGCGATAAAAGGTGCCGCGTTAGATCACACCATCGACCGTCTGGAGTTCAATTTTGTCCTGCTTCTATATCTGCATCTTTAGTAAGTAACGAGGTTAGTTGCGTTCATGATGTTGCCCGCGTTTTTACGGGTCGCTAGCAGGACACTGGCAACCGCCGCATTCGAAGCGAATTTCTTCAGCGAGCCGGGCACTTGATATGGCCGTTCCAATCTGATATCGGCCGTTGGAACCGCGATGAGCCGACCGTCAGAAATGGGTCGAAAGTACGCGTTCGTTGCAATGGGCAGTTGCCGTTCGCTGTGACCCTCACCAAACGACCAGTCTGTAACAGTGAGCAGGCATCCCGGTGTCGACATGCGAACGCCCGCTAAAGCTGGATTTGTGGAAAAAATCACTGCGCGGCTTTTGCAATCCAGCCGCGAAAATAGGGGACTCTCAGATTGGCCTGCAAACCGCTCGCGAATTTCGGTTAAGGGTACGGAGACCCTTGAAAATCTCGCAAGAAATACGACCAGCAGCCGTTTCTCAAACCTTAAACGGAACTACTTGACAAGCTATGTCAGGGATAACGCCGGACGGCGGAACTGAATAACCAGAATGCCTTCGCGGCGGAACGCCAATTCTGACTGTACGGCGCGAAAAGCTACTTCACCGCCCCCAACGCCAACCCCTTCACCAAGAACCTCTGCAACCAAGCAAACACAATCGAAACCGGCAACGTCGCGCATAGGGTCGCGGCCATGACCAGATGCCATTCAACAACATACTTCCCCGCAACCATATCAGTCACCTGCACAGTAAGCGTCTTATTCTCCGGCGACCGAATCAGCGTATAAACCACCGCAAACTCATTCCACGCATTAATAAAAGTAAAGATCGCAGTAACAACAATCGCAGGCACAGCCAGCGGCAAGAACACCTTAAAAACAGCCCTTGTTCTCCCACATCCCTCAAGCCACGCAGACTCTTCCAAGTCCCGCGGCACCGTCTGAAAGTAAGAAGACAACATCCAAACCGCAAACGCGATATTGAACGCCGCATAAGAAACGATGACCCCAATCTTAGAGTCAACCAGATTCCCATCCCCATAAGGAATCATCGCAGCCAGCCGGAACAGACCAACCACCAGCAAAATCGGCGACAACATCTGGGTCACCAACAAAAACTGCGAATACAGCCCTTTCCCCCGAAACGGAAATCGAGCCAACGCATAAGCCGCCGGCAAACTCACAGCCAACGCCAACGCGGTGGAAAGAAAGCTAATCACACAACTATTCCGCAGCGCGACCCCAAAATTCGCCGCAATCCACATATCCGAAAAATTACTCCACTGCCAATGCACCGGCAGCCACCGCGCCGGATAAACAAAAATCTCCGTCGCCGGCTTGAGCGCAGTAAACAACATCACAGCAAACGGAAACAGCACAGCCACAACCAACGGCGACAGCGCCAACCAGCACCACAACGAGCGCTTCATCTTGACGCTGAGACTCATGACGTCTCTCCTTCTTTCGCCGGTTGCAGACGCAGATAAGCGATCGAGAAAACAAACAACATAACGAGCATGATCAGCGACACCGCCGCAGCTTCACCCGGCCGACCCAGCCTGAACCCAAGCTCATACAGATAAGTAACAAGAATATGCGTCCCGTTATCCGGGCCGCCTTGCGTCATCACCCAAATGATCGGGAAAGAATTGAACACATAGATCACATTCAACAGAATCGTCATGTTGATGAACGGCCGCAAAAGCGGCATCGTCAGCTTGCGAAACTGCTGCCATGCACTGGCACCATCCATACGTGCCGCTTCATAAATATCACCGGGCACCGACGACAACCCGCCCAACAGAATCGTCACCGTAAACGGAATCGACACCAGAATACCGACAGCGATCTCCACAGGAAACGCGAGTTCCGGCGTCGCAAGCCAATGAATCGGGCCACTGATCAACCCCAGCCGCTGCAACGTAACATTGACCATCCCATAGTCATCATTAAACGCCCAGCGCCACACTACCGCAGTCATCGTCAGCGAAACAGACCACGGCAGCATCACAATCGTGCGCGCCACGCCGCGTCCATAGAAATCCTGATTCAGAATCAGCGCAACCGGCACCGAAATCAGCACCGTGCCGCCCACCACGAACACAGTCCAGACAATCGTCCGTCTCGCAGCAGCAAGAAACGCAGGGTCGCCGAAAATCGTATAGAAGTTCTGCAGACCGGTGAAATCGCGGATCGCGCCGAAGCGCGAGACCTCGTGCAGCGATTGCCACACGATGTTGAAAATCGGATAACTGATGATGAAAAGCGCCAACACCAGACTCGGCGCAATCAGCAACCAGGGCGCCTGGAGGCGCGAAGAGGCGGAACGGCTCATGCGTGCTCGATCGTAAGACGCGTCCGCATTAAAGAGGCGGTCGCGACGGGATGGGCCGGATAGTGCATTACGGGCAATACGTGCATCACGTGCGGCAAGTACATGACGACCGAAACGCGCGCCACCTTCAAACCGGCAGCGCGCGTTCCGTGTTCAGCAAATCACTACAAGGCTACACACAATCACTTACCCAGCGACTTATTCGCTTGCGTCGCCGCAGCATTCAACGCATCAGCCGGCTTCGCCTTGCCCAGATAGATCGATTGCATCGCATCAGTCACAGCCTTCGCCGTGTCTTCCCAACCCGTCACAGTCGGCGCAAAGTGAGCCGTCGGCAGCAGCGCGACGAAAGCCTTGGTATCCGGATCGTTGAACGCCGGGTCGGTCGCCTCAGCCTTGGTAGTCGGCAGGAAGCCTTCGGTGGTCGTGAACTCGACGCGCGGTTCCTTCGTGAACAGATAGTCGAGGAACTTCCACGCCGACTTCTTCACCTTCGAGTTCTTGAACATCACGATCGAGTCGGTCACCGCATAGGTGGCATGCGTCGTACCCATCGGGATCGGATCGATACCGTACTTCAGGTTCGGTGCTTCCTTCTTGATCTGCTTGGCGAGGAACGGCGCGGAGATCATCATCGCGACGCGGCCTTGCTTGAACAGGTTCTGCACGTCTTCGCGGCTGTAGCCGGTCACGCCAGGCTGCGTCAGGCCGTCGTCGATCAGAGTCTTGTACAGCGTAGCCGCCTTGATGCCGGCCGGCGAATTGAAGGCCGCCTTGCCGTCCTTGCCGACCACATCGCCACCGTTGGTCCACAGCGCGTAGTAATAGTAGACGTCGGTTTCGATTTCCTTGCCTTGCAGACCGAAGCCGGCAATGCCCTGCGCCTTCAGTTTCTTCGACGCGTCGATCACGTCATTCCACGTTTTCGGGCCGTCGGGATAGCCGACCTTCGCGAGCAGATCCTTGTTGTAGTACAGCCCGCGTGCGGAAGCCGCGATCGGCAGGCCATAAATCTTGCCGTTGATTTCGCCCGGTGCCAGGAACGGGCCGATGAAGCGGGCCTTGAAGTTCGCGTCCATGTAGCCGTCGAGCGGCTCGGCGACGTCGTCCTTCACGAAGTCGAGCAGCCAGCGCGTGCCCACAATCGCCAGGTCGGCGTTGGCGCCGCCGGAAATGTCCGTTTGCAGTTTCTGTTGCAGCGTGTCCCAGTTCACGTCTTCGATCTTGATCGTGGTGCCGGGATTGGCCTTCTCGAAGTTACGGGCCATTTTTTCGAAGTACGGCGCGGTCGCATCGCTGTAATGCGCGACCGTCACGCGGACCGTATCGGCGTGAGCCGCGACGGCAATACCTGCAAACGCGAGCGCCACGGCAACTTTGCCTAGCGCGAGGGAAGCACGGGCATGCAACGACATTTCTCTCTCTCCTGTGTCGATCGGAGTTGGCGCTTTAGCGCGCTTAGTCCGGTCCCATCCAACGATGGTGGGGGGTGGTCTGCTGCCGTCGCCGGCCGCTTGGGTTGAATTGTTTGAAAAAATCCTACATGACGCAAAATAGCTTGTCACGTAGGGTCTGCCATATTTCTTCTGAGTCAGTTTTGTGCATAAGATGCTGTAAAGCAGGGATATTCTGCGCAACGTGAAGTCACGGATACCCAATATTCGGGATGACTAGACAACTACGCCGCAATCGTTTTGTAGGAAATTTACACGCCCTACGGCGCTGCAACAGGGTTGAGGAGCGAGGGCAGACATGAATCGTGTGGTCTTGGTAACGGGCGCTTGCGGTGGCATCGGCAGCGTGTTGTGCAAGCGCTTCGTGGAGCAGGGCGATACGGTGCTGGCGCTCGATATCGACGCGGTCGCGCTGCACGGCTTGACGACGCAACTCGGCGACGCGCATGTCACGCCGATCGCGGTCGACCTCGGCGATGCCGCCGCAGTGCAGCAAGCGGTGGCCGAAGCGGTCAAGACGCGCGGTCCGGTGGACGTGCTGGTCGCCAACGCGGGCGCAGCGAAAGGTCTGACGCTCGCCACGACGGATGCCGCCAGCTGGCAACGCGACATCCATCTGAACCTGAACGGCACGTATCACACGGTGGAAGCGGTGCGCGCGTCGATGATCGAACGGCAGAAGGGCGCGCTGGTGCTGATCGGCTCGGTGAACGGCATGGCCGCGCTCGGGCATCCGGCGTATAGCGCGGCGAAGGCCGGGCTCATCAGCTACACGAAAGCGCTGGCGATCGAACTCGGCCGCCATGGGATTCGCGCGAACATTGTCTGTCCGGGCACGGTGAAGACGCAGGCATGGCAGGCGCGCGTCGACAAGAATCCGCAGGTCTTCGAGGATCTGAAGAAGTGGTACCCGTTACGCGACTTCGCGACGCCCGACGACATCGCCGACGCGGTGCTGTTTCTCGCCTCGCCGATGGCGCGGGTGATTACCGGCGTCGCGTTGCCGGTCGACGGTGGGCTGATGGCCGGCAACCGTTTGATGGCGGAAGAACTGACGCTTGAATCGATCTGAAAACATTGAACGGATAACGCGGCGTGCTGCTTGCTTCGACTTCGATGAAGCAAAGCAAAACCGCACGACCGCATGACAGCACGACGATGAGGACAGCATGGCAGCAGTGCAACTGAGCGGCATCTTCAAACGCTATGGCGACACGCAAGTGGTGCACGGCATCGATCTCGACATCGACGACGGCGAGTTCGTCGTGCTGGTCGGCCCGTCGGGTTGCGGCAAGAGCACGCTGATGCGCATGGTGGCGGGGCTCGAGGAGATCAGCGGCGGCGATCTGATGATCGGCGGCACGCGCGCGAATACGCTTGCGCCGCAGCAGCGCAATATCTCGATGGTGTTCCAGAGCTACGCGCTCTATCCGCATCTGTCGGTCTACGAAAACATCGCGTTCGGGCCGCGGATTCGCAAGGAATCGGCTGCGAGTTTCAAGCCGCGGATCGAAGCCGCGGCGAAGATGCTGAACCTCGGCAGCTATCTGGATCGCTTGCCGCGTGCGCTGTCCGGCGGCCAACGTCAGCGGGTGGCAATGGGTCGCGCGGTGGTGCGCGAGCCTTCGCTGTTTCTGTTCGACGAACCGCTGTCCAATCTCGACGCCAAACTGCGCGTGCAGATGCGCACGGAAATCAAGGCGCTGCATCAACGTCTGAAGAACACGGTGATCTACGTCACGCACGATCAGATCGAGGCGATGACCATGGCCGACCGCATTGTCGTGATGAACGCGGGGCGGATCGAACAGGTGGGCCGTCCGCTCGATTTGTACGACCGTCCGGCCAATCTGTTCGTCGCGAGTTTCCTCGGCTCGCCGTCGATGAATTTTGCTGAAGGGGTGTTGGCCAATCGGGTGGAGGGACAGGGCTTCGCATTAAAACTCACGGACGGTGGCGAGATCGTGCTGGAAGGCGCGCCGGCGTCCGCGGTGGTCGGCGCGAAAGTCACGCTCGGCGTGCGGCCCGAGCACATCGAAACAATGATCGACAAGCCGGACGCCACGCTGGAAGTCGAAGTGGTCGAGCCGACTGGCGCCGAGACCCATTTGTACGGGAAGATCGGCGGCAGCACGTGGTGCGTGACGACTCGCCAGCGCTCGAAAGTCGAGCCCGGTCAGCGCGTCACGCTGCGCCTGCCGGCCGAGCATATTCATCTGTTCGATACGGAGAGTGGACGCAGGCTGGTCTGAACCGCGTGTTGCCTTTTACGGCTGCATGAAGCCGAATAAGCCGATTGAAGCTGCGACGCTGCGCGGATTCATCTAACCCTTAAGGAACACCGGGTGTCCGCACCGAACTTGATTCCCCACATCCGCGGCGCGCTGGACAATCTGCGGCCCGCCGAGCGCAAGGTCGCCGAGATGGTGTTGAGCGACGTCGACTTTGCGATGCGCGCGAGCATCACCGAGCTCGCGCAGCGCGCGGACGTGTCCGAGCCTTCCGTCACGCGCTTTTGCCGCGCGATCGGCGCGCATGGCCTGCGCGACTTCAAGATGCAATTGGCACAGAGCGTCGCCGGTGGTGTGCCGTACGCATCGACGGCGGTTGCACGTGATGATGATGTGCAGACATTGATGGACAAGGTGGGCGAGGCCGCGGTCGATGGGATCACGCATGCGTGTGCTGCGTTGGACCCGGTGGTGGTGGAGAGTGCGATCGCGGCGTTATCGAGTGCGGGGCGGGTTTTCTTCTTTGGCGTGGGTTCGGGGTCGGGACTCGTTGTGCAAGACGCGGCTTTAAGGTTTTTGCGGCTGGATATCGCGGCCACTGCGTTTACTGACGGTCATTTGCAGCGTCTATACGCAGGCCTCATGGAACCGGGCGATGTGGCGTTTGCGATTTCGCATTCGGGCCGCAGCGTCGAAGTGAATGAAAGTATTCAGATCGCCAAGGAACGTGGCGCGACGACGATTGCGCTGACTAATGTCGGCTCGCGCCTGGCGTGGTTGGTGGATATTCCGCTGCTGCTGCGTGTGCCGAGTCCGATCGATCCGAATACGCCCGGCGTGTCGCGGCTCGTGCATTTGTGCATCATGGATGCGCTGGCGATCGGCGTCGCGTTGAAGGCGGGGCCTAAGACGCTTGAAAAGATGCGGCACGCCAAAGCGCGGTTGTCGTCGCATGAGCCGGAGGCGACGGGGGATTGACCAGGAGAGTCCGCGTCAAGAAATCCAGCGACGAACGAACGACACGAGCACATAAACAGTCACGCCGCTTGAGGACGCCAGGCGATCATGCCGGCCGTCCGCGCTCGAACTTCCGGTGAGGCTAAACACGTCGCGACGGCCTCGTATCCCGGCGATCCCGGATAAGGCGCCACGCGAGTGGGCGGGCTGTGATTGGCTGGGCAAAGGATAATAGATTCGTCGGGGCCGATTGCCGCCAGATCCAGAATCGCTGAAGAGCGTGTCATCAGAAACAAAGGACGTGCGCCAAGCCTGGCGCGTTGGCGGAGGTGGACGATCAATGCTTCCTGTGTTGCTTGATCCAGCCCTTGCTCAACCAAATCGACGACCAGCACGTCTGGCCCTTCAGCTTCCAATCCGACGAGCAGCGCAGTTAGTGCTGCCGATTCCGCGGCACCCTCATCAATAAGCCACGCCAGCGTCCGATCCACTCGCGATTTGAGCGCGGCATCGGCTCCGAGGAGTGCTGCGGCATTGCCATCTTTTATCCGTTCAAGACCGAGGAATGCCGCGTTCGGTAGTTTCTCAGCGAGCCCCATAGCCAGCCGTGTCTTGCCACTTCCCAACGGCCCGATGATGTAGTTCAGCGGCCGGATCTCGCCGGTTTCAAAACGTTCACCACCCCAAGGCCAAGGCAGCTCGAAGGACGCGCTGAATCCGGCAGACGGCTTTAGCAGACGCGCCAATTCTCCATCGGCCGGTGCATGCCCACGGGCAAGATCGGCGCGCAGCCTTTGGACCTTGTCGATCGTATTCACGAGGCGGCGGATTTCAGTTTCGAGCGTCGCCTCGTGCGCAGCCAGGGCCGGCTCCAGGCTTTGCGGGTCGCCTTCCAACACACGTGACACTTGGGCAACGCTGAGGCCAAGCGCGCGCAGCGCCACGATCGCCGCAGCCCGAGCCATCATGTCGGGGCCATAGGTTCGGTATCCGGCAGGGGTGCGTTCCGGTGTCAGCAAGCCTCGCTGCTCATAGAGCCGTAGAGCCTTGGTTGAGACGCCGAGTTGCCGCGCTGCTTCGGAAGCATTCAAAAACGGAGTGGAGCAAGCCATGAGTCACCTCTTCGTATGCTGACCACGCACATCATGGAGTTGGCCCTTGGGGCCGAGTCAACAGGATATCGGTAGTGGGGCATCGCTTGCGTGTCATTGTTTTACAACGAACAGCGCGCACCGCTAGAATCCGCGAGGTTGGCGGAATCCATCAAACCACCGCGCATTGTTCGAAAAAAAACCGAAGGGAAAATGAAAAAATTAATAGCTTCAGCCATGCTCTGTCTGCCCCTGTTCGCCCACGCCGCAACTGACGCGACCGCCGACTGCCAGTCCCACCTCGCCACCTGGATGAAAACATTGCATCCCGGCCGGCAACTCGACACTGAACATGCCGCGTGCAAGATCTGGCCCGCCGATCCTTCGCTGACGCTGGCCGTGCAGGCGCTGCCGAAAGCCGGCAATACAGACGACGGAGGCCAGTACGACGTCGAAGTGCTGGTCGCCGACAGCAAGTCGGGTGCGATCATCGCGCATGAATATGAGCCGGCCGCTATCAGCTCCGACGCGATCCGGTTCAGTCAAATCGATCTGGATACCGCTCGCTATCAACTCACCCCGCAATTGCGCGCATTCGGCGTTCGCGTGACCTACGAGGGTTCGTCACGCGTCAATCCGTACGAAGGTCAGGCGCTGAGCTTGTACGTGCTGGACGGCCATACGCTGCGTCGCGTGGTCGACGATCTGGCCGTCCAGAACAATTCCGGCGACTGGGACGGCAATTGCGCCGGCACGTCCTCGGCCATCACGCGCACGCTTGCCGTGGGTCCCGTCAGCGCCACCGGCTATGCGACGTTGCGC
This sequence comes from Paraburkholderia fungorum, assembly GCF_046027605.1. Taxonomy (GTDB): domain Bacteria; phylum Pseudomonadota; class Gammaproteobacteria; order Burkholderiales; family Burkholderiaceae; genus Paraburkholderia; species Paraburkholderia fungorum_F. The sequence continues at coordinate 375,467 of NZ_JAQQEF010000001.1, read as the reverse complement.
GTCGGCGAAACCTCGAAGGAAACGGTCAGCAAGCAGACCAGCAAAGACTGCGTATCGACCGATGGTCCGGCAAAGCGCTCCTCCACGACGCTCGAATATGACGGCACAGCGTATCGCGTGCCGAAAGCATTGCACTATGAATGACGGCGGTTCAGCCGCGCAGCGCTGCGCGCGCCGTGTGCGCCGCGTCGCAGCTGCTGACGCTCGCCGGCGGCACTGGTTATCGATCTACATCCCACTGCGCCAGCAGATCCGCCGGAATGGTCTGCACGATTTCCGCATAGCGCTTGCCAACACAATGCTCCGCGCGCCGGAGCAGTACGGGAATCGGACTGCTTGGCTCATGGGTTTCGAACCACAACCGCGCCTGACGGATTTGCTCCAGCGCAGTGTGCCGGTCGGCTAAGGGCGCAGGCGTGCTTCGGCCGGCCGGTTCCTGATCAGCGAGGAGCGTGGAGACGCCAGAGTGCGCCGGAGCGGATGCCTCAGGTGTCTCATCCGCGTCAGATGCGCAGGCGTCACCGACAATAGTTTCATCCGATTCAGCGTTTGCCCCCGTTTGGGGTTCTGTCGATCGAACCAGCCGCCGCAGCAATCTGTCCAGCGCGGAAAGATCAGGCGCGAACGCCTCCAGATGCGTAGCGTTCCACTTCTCAACGGCTTCCAGGCTGGCCAATGCCTGTCCGAACCCGGACAGCACCGCCGGATTCTGGATCTGTAGATCGTCCAGTTGTCTTGTCACGGATTCGGGCGCAAGCGCATCAGCCGGACGCGGCCGCGCGAACGCGCGCTCGACATCGCGTACCTGCAGGCGCGCCGCCGACGATCGGGTCAGCGCAATCTCTCGCAAGTCGGCTAGCAAACCGTCGCTATCAGTCAGCTCTTGAATCGCATTTGCGCGAATCTCAAGTGCCGCGTCACGATCCGAGTCGACGGCGAGTTGCGGATGAATCGCTTCCGGATAAAGATCAAGCCAGCTCGCGAGCAATGCCAGCCCTTCGCCTAAACCGGCGGCCCCTGCAAGCCGCGTGCGGCAACGCGCGAACAAAACCGCAAGCCGGATATCCTTGCTGCGTAACATCAACCTGCGGCAATCACGATCGATATCGCTCCAGTTGACGGGCTCAGACGAGCCGACGAAATTGCCGTATTGCGCATCCGGCTGCACGATCGTTTTCGCTGACAGGACGACGTACTCCGGGTCGTATTCGAGATCAGCGCCGCACGGCGCGTCTTCCGTGATTGGCGTCAGCCAGTCGTGACTCGAGGTGTCCTGATGCCGCGATTTTCCGGCACCCTGTTTCTTGGCATTCATGGATTCTTCAATGGGCTAGTGTGGGTCAGCACGTAGTGCTCGGGTTCGAAGCGCATGCCCGTAATCGGCTCACCGGTGACCGAACGGCCAAGCCATCCCGACCACCCGAGCCGTTCGGATCCACCAATCACGGCAGGCGGCGCACTCTGAGCCCGAATCCGCAACTCGACTTCCCACGCATACTCGAGCCCGACGAAGGCGCGAACCCACTGCACCAGCAGCGGCAGGTCAGCGCCTTGCGGGGTGAAACGCAGATAGGCGTCGATATCGAGCGGACCGATGACGATACGGAACTTGTGCTGACGGTCCGGGACCTGTTCGCCCAACATCGCGCCTTCCGACATCACGGACGGCGCGCCAGGTTGGCCAAGCATGCTGTATTCAGCGGGATCGACTTCGATCCAGTTCCAGACATATTCATCAATCGCGACGGGCACGCCGAAGAACTGGGCGAGCGTGGCGCGAAGACCGTCGGGATTGCGTGCTTCCCGCACCAGATGAGCGGACGCCGCCATGCGCGCGTGGGCCGGCAAGCGCTCGCGCGCGATCTCGTCCGTGCTTTGCCCGAACAGACTGGCGACGTAAAACGAGAACCGCTCGTTGTCCGGCCGATCCAGTCCTGCGGCAGCTTGCGCGGACGACCATGCGCGGTAGAACAGCGTCAGGTAGCGATGATGGAAGATGTCGAAAAAATCGGTAAGCGTGCTGTCGCGCCGGTTCTCCTTGCGGTCCCGCGCAATTTCCGTGACGTGGATCGGTAGCGGCCCATTCGGGCCGAGCATGCCGAGACCGAATAGCCGCACCTTGAGACGTCCATCGACTTCGCAGACCTCGGCGATCTCGCGCGGCGCGAAGGTCAGGCTCGGTTGCTGGCCAAGACGATACGGTTCCGCCTGCGGACGACGGGCGCAACCGATCGGCGGGATACGCGAATCGGCGCCGAGGCGCCGCAGCAGACTCAGGAAGCCGAAGCGCCATGGTTCGGCGTGCAGCTTTTCAAGCAGTTGGGTCGAGAGCGCGCTGTCGCGTAGCGCGGCAGGCAAGGGCGCGCGGTTCATCAGGCGGCGCCTCGCGTGCCCATGCGCACCGGCCAGCGGGCCACGCGTCCGCGCTGCATCGAATGCAGTTCCGTCTGCGTGAAAACGTTGATGGAGACGTGACGTGCCAGGTAGTGTTCGAGGATCAATCCGAAGAGGTACGGACTGGTGCCGGAAAATCCGCTTTCGTCGACCGTCAATGAACATTCAATCCCGCGCCCAAATACCAGTGGGCCGCCGCCGGGCAGACGCCGTGTGACCGGGCGAGTCTTCACCCCCACCAGGCTTTCGACCTGCCGTCCCTGTGCTTCATCCTGATCGGTCAGGAACAGACGCAACAGATCGCGCAGACCCTGCCCGCCTGCACGATGATCGAGCTCTGCGAGCGGCAGGTAGTTGAAGTTCAACTGCCGGATCAGGCGCCACGCCGTATCACGCTCTGCATAGGGTGCCTTGGGCGCGCTCGGTGGGCGGATCAACCCAGTGCTCTCGACCGGCACCGAGCCGGTCACGCGCAGGTCGCTTATGCCGTTGCGCGGCACGAGGCTGGGAAGATCGCGATTGGTCAGCCACGCGTCGGCCCATAAGTAACGAATCGATTCGGCATACGGCGCTTCGTTCTGATCGACCAGCGAGATGAAGGTCTCCGTGCTGATGTAAGGCGTGCGCGTCCCGTAGCGGCGCACGGAATCGGACAGCAGTCGCCGCTCGCGACGGATCGAGAAATAGCGCCCGTAGTTGCCTTCGTCGTTATTGAGCGTTTGATAGAGCGGCCGGAACGCCAGCGGTTCCGAGGTCGCTTCCACGCGGCCGGTCATTGCCTCGACCGCGAACACCTCATAGTCGAGCGGAAGCAAACGGTCCGGGACCAGGTGAAATTCCGTGTCGCCTTGTGGCAGCTCGATACGGTCGGTGCGCTGGCGGAACAGATTCACGACCGGCGTACAGAACAGCGCAAAACGCGACGCGTCAACCAGATTGGCAAGCGCGCCGGGTACGCGATCCAGCAGGATCACAATTTCCGCTTCTTTTGCTGTGATGCGTCGCAACCCGGGCTCGAGTCCGGTGAGCGAAAAGAAGTAAAAGCGGTTCGGGCACGCGAAATACTCGTGCAACAGGTTGTGCCCATGGAAGCTCGACCAGATCAGCGGCAATAGACCTTGATCCGGCGCCAATCCTTCGTGGTCGACCGCATTGGATGTCACCGCATGCAACGTGCTGCCGAGCGCACCAGGCGTTCCCGTTAGCGACGCAATGCTCGCGGCGTGCAGAAGCTCGAAAAGATGCGACGCGACCTGTTCGTCGCCGGCGAGATAGACCGGCAAGCGGTCGAGACCTCGCAGATCGCTGATGTGAGCGTCGCCGCTCATGCGCAGCCGCAGACGCAGCGCACCACGTACCTGCGTGTGAGCCGGCACGTAACGGTCAAGCGACGGAATGTCCGGCGGAATGCCGGTGAGTTGCGCATCGACAATTTCCAGCGGATACAGCGTCACGTCCTGGCCGCTGCGAAACTGACAGGCGGTTTGTTCGCCGTCAGGCACGTGTGCAACGAACGCCGCGCCACGCGGAAGATGAAAGCCTTCGACCAGATTGCCCTCTTTGACGCTCGGGAAGAGACGGGCGACAGCCATCGACGGTGTCGGCGCAACATAGTTGGGATAGACGACTTCGAGCAGCCGTTCGGTGAAGCGGGGGAATTCGGCGTCGAGCTTGATCTGCATCCGCGCAGCCATGAAACAGAACGATTCGATCACACGTTCGACATAGGGATCGGCGACTTCACCGGCCTGCATCCCCAGGCGCCGGGCGATCTTGGGATGCGCTTGCGCGAATTCACCTGCCATCTCGCGCAGATAGATCAGTTCCTGGTTGTAGTAGTCGAGCAGTCGCGGGTCCATGCAGGGCCTTCCGATGGTTTGCTATGTCTGTTATTGGGCGGGATGCAAGGCTCAGCTCACGCGTACGTTTGCAATGTTCATGCGGCTGGTTTCCAGGTCGATCGAACTCTGCACCAGAAATTCGAGCGGATAGGGATCCATGTGGATCATTCCGCGGATTTCGAACATGAGCACGTTGTAGTGGTTCGCTGCGTCTTCACCGGCGAGCGGCTTCACGGCCAACGAATCCGGAATCAGGCGCGGCTCGAACTCGCGGACCGCGCGCCGGATCATCTCTTCGACGTCCGACCATTTGCGCGAAACCAGATAGGCGCCGGCCAAAGGTGGTATGCCGTAGTTGATGGTTGAGCTGGCGGCGTACGGATAGCGGTCCCTGTCCAGGTCGCTTTCCATGCTGATCGTATTGAGCAGGAACACGAGATCCCGCTGGACGATATCGCGCATCTGCGAGCGCGTGGGTGCGTGGTCCTCGGGCCCTTCGGTGAGCTGTTGCGGCGCGTCGTCACGCAGGCGATCGAGCAGCGTCGGCAGCAGATGCGTGTTGGCACGGCGCGGCATGGCTGGCCGCTCGATGTTTGCACGCGAGCGTCGCGCCGCGCGAGCGGGTTCGTGCAACACCTGCGGCGTCCGTCGGTTCGACTCAGTCATGGGATCGCGCCGGATCGGCTAGAACGTTCGGCACCATAAGCGGACTGTCGATGCTGGTAGCGTGATGTTCACGGCGTACTAGCGCTGGCGGCAGCCGCGATGGCTGTGCCCTGAATTCGGGTGGTGCAAAAAGCCGCAGGATGTCGGGCGCCGGTTCCATTGTCACGGTGGCGGACGGGTCGCCTTCCAGTTTCCCAAACGCCTGCTCGACGCGCTGCGCTCCGGACAAGAGTGCGTCCACGGAAGCGGCCTGCTGCTGCGAGGTGAGGTCCGGAACTTCATGCGACGCAGTTGGGCGCGCGGACGGTGTGGTCCAGTCACCTTCGAGGGAGCTTTGAGGATCGTCGAGCGCCCGGCAATAGCGGTCATACAGCGACGCCATCAGATCGCCGTTACGCAACTGCGCCGGCTGGGTTGTTCCAGCCATCCTGCCTGTTCCGATCAAGGAAAAAATCGTGTCGTCATGGTTCGTGTCTGGCCATGAATTGGCCCGTGTCTCATTGGCAATCGCGGGATATAGGATTGAATAAGAATAATTATCTTTATTCTTAATTTTTATCTCGTTAATAAGATCTATTGCCTCTGATTTTTTATCATTAACGATTGTCTTTCCTTTCGCAGCGTTCATTTTTGTTTATCCGGAAATTAGGATATCTGTGTCTGATGTTTTGTGCGTCAGAAGATTATCTGCAGAAAGCCCATGAATTTCAATAGAGTGGCCTGTTTGTAGGGCTAGTGGCTACATCTGTGTAGGTTCTTCTTGGCTCCAATGTAGGATCAATTCTCTCGTGATGACGTATTAAATTTACATTTGTGATTTTTGTGAATTTAGATGGAATTTACTATTCACAAACGTAGCAAGCCGAGTGTAAATTTCTCGCCGAAATTGTGAATCTCTCGATAAGAACATCAACCCGGGATTGAAACGAGTCATGGGAATTTCGCGGCACGCACTATTCGGCAAACTGGACGGCACACTCTTCCGGAGCGTGGAGTCGGCCACGGCATTCTGCAAACTGCGCGGCAATCCCTATGTCGAACTGGTGCATTGGCTGCATCAACTCATCCAACTGTCCGACAGTGACCTGCATCGCATCCTGCGGCACTGCGACATCGATCTTGCCGGGCTCGAACGCGATATGGCCCGCGCGCTGGCTGCCCTACCTGCCGGCGCAAGTTCGATCAGCGATTTCTCTCACCATATCGAAACGGCGATCGAGCGCGCCTGGGTCATCGCAACGCTCAGCTTCAATGATCATCGCGTGCGGGGTGCGTGGCTACTGGCCGCCTTGGTCAGCACGCCCGAGTTGCGGCGTGTGCTGTTGAGCATCTCGGCGGCCTTCCAGAAGATTCCCGTCGAGGGGCTGAGCGATGTTTTGCCGACATGGATCGAGCGTTCTCCAGAGGCTGCCGACGCGCCCTACGATGGCACTGACTTGTCACCTGCCATGCCGGGCGAGGCAGCGAATGCGTTGCCTTCGCCGGCGAAAGGCAAGCCGCTGGAACAGTTCTGCACTGACCTGACAGCACGCGCGCGTGACGGCGGCATTGATCCGGTCGTCGGGCGCGAACTCGACATTCGCACCATGATCGATGTTCTGCTGCGGCGTCGGCAGAACAACCCGTTGCTGACGGGCGAGGCAGGCGTCGGCAAGACCGCCGTCGTCGAGGGCCTCGCGCTGGCGATCGCGAACGGGATGGTGCCGCCGAAACTGGCGGAGGTCCGGCTACTGACCGTCGACGTCGGCGCATTGCTTGCCGGCGCGAGGATGAAGGGTGAATTCGAGGCGCGTCTGAAGGGCGTCCTCGAAGCGGCGGTCAATTCGCCGGCGCCAGTCATCCTGTTCGTCGATGAGGTTCATACGCTAGTCGGCGCCGGCGGCCAGGCAGGTACGGGCGACGCCGCCAACCTGCTCAAGCCGGCGCTTGCGCGTGGCACGGTGCGCATGATCGGCGCGACGACCTGGAGCGAATACAAGCGTCATATCGAGAAGGATCCCGCGCTCGTACGCCGGTTTCAGGTGCTGCAGGTCATGGAGCCGGAAGAGGCCGCGGCGATCGACATGGTGCGTGGCGTAGCGGGCACATTTGCAGCCCATCATGGCGTCGAGATTCGAGACGAAGCGATTCGCGCAGCGGTCACGCTGTCGCATCGCTACATTCCGTCCCGCCAGTTGCCGGATAAGGCGATCAGTCTGCTCGACACCGCTTGCGCGCGTGTTGCGCTATCGCAGCATGCGCCACCCGGCGAGCTTCAGGATGTGTTGCACCGGCTACAGGTGGCGGAGGTGGAGCAGGCGCTCCTGCATCGTGAGGCGCGCATCGGTCTGGACGCGGGCACGGCGCTCAGCAAGGTGAAGGCGCGGATCGACGCACTCACCGTCGAGGCGCGCGAAGTTGAAACGCGGTGGCAAGGGCAGATGGAGGCCGCGCAGGCACTGCTGCATGCACGCGGATCCGCTATCGGCCGCGTCGATGAAACCGCTCTCGCCGAGGCCGCTCCCGCAGATTCCCTGCGTGGACTCGAGCACGCCCTCGCTGCGCGCCAACAGGATGTTCCACTCGTCTTCACTGAGGTAAGCGAGGCAATCGTCGCTGCAATCGTTTCGGATTGGACGGGCATTCCCGCGGGCAGGATGCTGACTGACGAGGTCACCGCCGTGCTGGCGCTCCCCGCCACGTTGTCGCAGCGTGTGATCGGCCAGCAAGCCGCGTTGTGTCAGATCTGCGAGCGTATTCAGACCGCTCGCGCGGGTCTCACCGATCCGCACAAACCGATTGGCGTATTTCTGTTAGCCGGGCCTTCCGGTGTCGGCAAGACGGAAACCGCGCTCGCCCTGGCGGAAGCGCTCTATGGCGGCGAACAGAACCTGATTACGCTGAATATGAGTGAGTACCAGGAGGCCCATACGGTGTCCGGACTCAAAGGCGCGCCGCCGGGTTATGTCGGCTACGGCGAAGGGGGCGTGCTGACCGAAGCGGTGCGTCGCCGTCCCTATTCCGTGGTGCTGCTCGACGAAATCGAGAAGGCGCACCCGGATATTCATGAAATGTTCTTCCAGGTGTTCGACAAGGGCTACATGGAAGACGGCGACGGCCGATACATCGATTTCCGCAACACCACGATTCTGCTGACCAGCAACCTCGGCGCGGAACTGACAGCTGGCTTGTGCGCGGACCCCATGCTCACGCCTGACGCAGCCGGATTGCGCCGCGCGTTGATGCCGGCACTGCTCGATGCGTTTCCCGCCGCGTTCATCGGCCGTCTGTCTGTCGTGCCGTATCTGCCGCTTGCCCGCGAGACGCTTGCCGATATCGTGAGGCTGCACTTGGGGCGTGTCGTCGAACGGATGGCGGTCCAACACGCCATCACGCTCCGGTTCAGCGAGCCCGTTGTCGACCACATCGTCGGGCGCTGCCTCGTTCAGGAAACCGGCGCGCGCGCCCTGATCGGCTTTATCGAGCAGCACGTGCTGCCTCGGCTCTCCGCCCTGTGGCTGGACGCGCTTTCAGGCAAAGCCACGCTTGTGTCGATTGAAATCGATGTGGCCAATCACGATCAGGATGCCCCTGACGCGCGTGAGGGCCTCACGTTTCGCGCCGAAAGACGGCGAGATTCTGTTCCCGGATAGGCACCCCATCGTTCGTTGTCCTGCGACCGACCAGATTATTTTTGCCCCCCCCAATTTGCCATGCCAAAGGAGCCATGCAATGTCCGTTTCCAACAGTTCGCAGAAGTTCATCGCGCGCAACCGAGCGCCTCGCGTGCAGATTGAATATGACGTCGAGGTTTATGGGTCGGAGAAGAAGATCGAACTGCCGTTCGTGATGGGTGTGCTTGCCGACCTGTCCGGCAAACCGGTCGAGGTGTTGCCGCCGGTCGCGGACCGAACGTTCCTGGAAATCGACATCGACAATTTCGACGAACGCATGAAAGCGATTCAGCCGCGTGTGGCGTTCTCCGTGCCGAACACGCTGGCCGGCGACGGCCATCTGATGGTCGACATGGCGTTCGAGAGCATTGAAGACTTTTCGCCTGCCGCGGTCGCGCGCAAAGTCGATTCGCTCGCCCAGCTACTTGAGGCGCGCACGCAACTCGCGAATCTGCAGACCTACATGGACGGCAAGTCGGGTGCGGAAGGCCTCGTGAACAAGCTGCTGCAGGATCCCGGCTTGCTCAAGGCGCTAGCCGCCGCGCCGAAACCGCAGACCGCGGCTGAAGCGCAAGGCGTGACCACAACCCCCTGATCGACTCGACTGAATCAACGCGCAAGGAGGAATTCAGCATGGCAAAGCAGGACACGCGGCTAGCGGCCACCGGCACGCAGACCTACGATGATTTCACCCATCTTCTGACCCAGGAGTTCAAGCCGAAGACGGAACAGGCTCGGGAGGCGGTCGAGTTCGCGGTGAAGACGCTCGCGGAGCAGGCGCTGCAGCAATCGGTCACCATCAGTGACGATGCCTACAAGAGCATCGAGGCGATCATTGCCGAGATCGATCACAAGCTGTCCGAGCAGATCAACATGATTCTGCATCACGGCGATTTCCAGAAACTGGAATCGGCATGGCGCGGTCTGCATCATCTCGTGTCGAACACCGAGACAGATGAGAAGCTCAAGATTCGCTTCATGGATGTGTCGAAGGAAGAGTTGCGTCGCACGATGAAGCGCTACAAGGGCGCGGCCTGGGACCAGAGCCCGCTCTTCAAGCAGATCTACGAGGAGGAATATGGCCAGCTCGGCGGTGAGCCATACGGTTGTCTGGTCGCCGACTACTATTTCGACCATACGCCACCGGACGTCGATCTGCTGGGTTCGCTCGCGAAGGTGTCGGCGGCATCGCATACGCCGTTCATTTCCGGTGCTTCACCTTCAGTATTGCAAATGGACTCGTGGCAGGAGTTGGCCAATCCACGCGATCTGACCAAGATATTCACGCAGAACCTCGAGTATGCGCCGTGGAACTCGCTGCGTAACACTGAAGATGCGCGCTATGTCGGTCTCGCCATGCCACGTTTCCTGTCGCGTTTGCCATACGGCGCGAAGACAAACCCGGTAGATGAATTCGATTTCGAGGAAGACACCGGCGGCTCCGATCACCGGCGCTATGCGTGGGCCAATGCGGCCTATGCGATGGGCGTGAACATTAACCGCTCGTTCAGGTTGTATGGCTGGTGCACGCTGATTCGCGGCGTCGAGTCGGGTGGCACGGTGGAAAACCTGCCATGCCATACGTTCCCCACCGACGACGGCGGCATCGACATGAAGTGCCCGACCGAGATTGCAATCTCGGACCGTCGCGAGGCAGAACTCGCCCGTAACGGCTTCATTCCGTTGATCCACCGCAAAAACACGGATCACGCGACCTTCATCGGCGCGCAATCGATGCAGAAGCCGGCGGAGTATCAGGATCCCGACGCCACGGCCAATGCGAACCTGTCGGCGCGGCTTCCTTACCTGTTCGCCTGCTCGCGCTTCGCGCACTACCTCAAGTGCATCGTGCGCGACAAGGTGGGTGCGTTCAAGGAGCGCGAGGACATGCAGCGCTGGCTGAACGAATGGATCATGAACTATGTCGATGCCGATCCCGCGAATTCGTCCCAGGAAACCAAGGCTCGCCGTCCATTGGCAGCAGCGGAAGTGATCGTTGAAGACATCGAGGGAAATCCTGGCTATTACCAGGCCAAGTTCTTCTTGCGTCCGCACTTCCAGCTTGAAGGTCTGACAGTGTCGCTGCGTCTTGTCGCGAAGCTTCCGTCCATCAAGGAGGCGGCGTGAATACCTTGAACATGCGTCACGGCCGTGTGAGGTCGATGGCCTTCTGAGGCGGCCTGATCTGCTCTGTTCATTCAGCCGGCAGTCGTATCAAGCGACGTCGGCGACCCCTACACCTAAGAAATAGACATGCCCTGGACATACATTCAATCTACTGGCGTCTTTCAGGACCCACAAGGAAATACCGCGGCCACCGGATACTCAGGGGCAGGTGCCGGACGAAACAATTCGCTGATGGAAAGGGAGCCCAATGTCGGCCCCATTCCGCGTGGCACTTACCGGATCGGAAACGCCCGGCAATCGCATCGGACCGGCGCGGTCTCCATGGATTTGGCGCCGATTGCAAGTACTCAAACTTTCGGACGCAGTGCATTTCTGATTCACGGCGACAACCTTTCGCATACGGCGTCGCATGGTTGCATCATTCTCCCTCGCCTGACTCGGGAACAGATCAATCGCAGTACGGACCGAGAGTTGGTGGTGCAATGAAGCGCGTCCACTTCTCCGCCTTCGTGCTGATCGCGCTAGCTGGCGCGTGTCATGCACAGCCGTTGAGTCCGGCACAGCTCACGCGCGATATCCATTCGCGTGGAGCCAGGACTGTTGTTGAGGAGCTTGATCGCGCGGGGCACTTCGATACGGTGCTCAGCGGGATCGCCTCGGGAAAAGCCGCATGGATTCGCGTCGCGCCGGCGATTGCCAACGGAACCGACGCGGGTGATTCCACCGGTCTAAGCGTTGCGTTGGCCCAGGCGTTGCCGAAGAATCCGCGAGCGGTGTTGCAGGTTCTGAAGGACGGTCCAGTCACGGGCGCCGGGGTCGTGTGCGGTGTCCCGTTCATCGAGCCAACACCTCACGAGGTGGCGGCGTATCTGAACAAAACCATTCCGGCCGTGAAACGCGTTCCGGGATCGGCTCAATTTTCCCAGCGTGGCGCTTGCCTCGCGGCATTGACTCGTGCGCAAGCAAGCTCGACTTCGCGGAATTGACGTCGTCAGATCTGACTGTGCATAGGGATGAATTCGTCCCTCTACACATATGACTACCGTTTGTACCTGAATTAACCACAAAGGAGCGCTAAATGGCACAAGACATTTTTTTGAAGATCAGTGGCATCGATGGTGAATCGCAAGATTCGACCCACAAAAACGAGATCGAAATTGCGAACTGGGGCTGGAGAATCTCGCAGGCGTCGAACATGCACGCGGGTTCGGGTGGCGGCGCCGGAAAGGCGACGGTACATGATCTGGCATTCGAACACTACATCGATCGGGCGAGTCCCAATCTGATGAAATATTGCCTCGGCGGCAAACATATCAACGAGGCCACGCTGGTCGCCCGGAAGGCCGGCGGCAATCCGCTCGAGTATCTGAAGATCACGATGAGCGATGTGATCGTCACCGTGGTTCAACCATCGGGCAGCAGCGAAGACGAGCGCATGCGCGAGCAGGTTCACCTGTCATTTGCGAAGGTCAAGCAGGAGTACGTTGTACAGAATGCCCAGGGCGGCAGCGGCGGCGCGGTGACGGCCAGCTACGACATCAAGGGCAACAAGGAAGCGTAGGGCGGGAAAGGCAATCCCGAGGGCAGTACCCGAGTTGGGCGCAACGCCGTTGTGCCCACCGCCATTCTCTTTGTTGCAGGGCTTTATGCGTTTGTTCAATCCTGTCACCGCGTCGCTCGCAGGTGCATTGGTCGTCGTGTTGGGGGCGTGCGTGAGCAGCAACCCCAACACGCAGGCGGCGAAAGAGCCGATCCGGCTCGATCTGTCGATCAAGGCCGCGAAAGATGTCAACCCGGACGATAAGGGCCGCGCCGCGCCCATCGTCGTGCGGGTGTACGAATTGAAGAACGACGCCGCGTTCGCGGCTGCCGACTTTTTTTCGCTACAGGACAGGGACAAGACCCTCCTCGCGGACGATGTCAACGCGCGTGAGGAATTCCTGCTTCGGCCCGGTGACACGAAGTCCGTGCGTCGCAAATCGAATCCTTCCACGTTGGCGATTGGCATTCTGGCCGCCTATCGTGATTTGCCCAATGCCGTGTGGCGCGAGACCTACCCGTTGCCACCGGCACCGGACGCGGCGTGGTATCGCCGCGCGGGCAAAGTGAAACTGAATATCGACCTCGACGCCAACGCGCTCAAGGTTACCGAAAGCAAGTAGCGGAAACATATCCTCATGAGCTGGCATAACAAGGTTGTCTGGAGCGAAGGGCTGTTTCTGCGCCCGCAATTGTTTCAACAGCAGGAACGGTATCTGGAAAACTACGCGCACAAGCGTGCGGCGTCGCTGTCGCCGTTCTTTTTTGGTTTCAGCCACTACAGCATCGACAGCGAAGCGCTGGCGCTGGGCAAAGTGATCGTCAAATCGGCGGCGGGCGTGTTTGCTGACGGCACGCCGTTCGATACGCCCGCGAGTACGCCGCCGCCCGCTCCTTTGACGATCCGCCCCGAACATCTCGAGCAGCTGGTCTATCTGGCGGTGCCGATCCGCGTGCCCAACGCGGAGGAAACGATCTTCGACGACAAAGCCGATTCGTTGGCGCGCTATGCCGCGTTTGATATCGATTTGCGCGACACGAACTCGGTCGCGCAAGGGCCGAAGACCGTCCAGTTATCCAACCTGCGGCTGCGTCTGTTACCGGAAAAGGAACTGACTGATGCGTGGATCGGCCTCGCGCTTACTCGGGTGAAAACGATCGGTGCCGATGGCAGTATCGAACTGGACGACACTATTGTGCCGCCGGTCAGCGCCTATGGCGCCAGTGCGCTGCTGACGAGCTGGCTCGAGAAGATTCATGACTTGACGCACTTGCGCGCCAACGCGCTGGCGCAACGCCTGACCGGAGGTGATGGCCAGGCGGGCGTGGCCGCGGAGGTCTCCGACTATCTGTTGCTACAGACGCTCAACCGTTATGAGCCGTTATTGCAGCACCTGAGGCGTGTACCGCCAACCTCGCCCGCTGATCTATACGCGTTGCTGCTCAGCATGGCGGGCGAACTGTCCACCTACTTGCGCACTGAAACGCGCCGCCCGCTGGATTCGCATCCTCCTTATCAGCATAGTGCGCCGCATCTTTGTCTGAAGCCTCTAGTCGACGATACGCACCGCCTGCTCAACGCGGTACTCGTGCGCAGCGCACAGAGCATCCCGCTCCAGGAACAGGCGCATGGCATGCGCAATGCCGTGGTCGATCCATCGGACATGCAACGCTTCACGGCCGTGGTGCTGGCCGTGCATGCGCAGATGCCGCCAGATGTTCTACAGCAGCAATTTGCCGCCCAGGCGAAGGCCGGGCCATCCGAACGGTTGCCGGACCTCGTGCGCTCGCACTTGCCCGGCATTGCGCTACAGGCACTCCCGGTGCCCCCGCGGCAGATTCCATTCAATGCCGGTTACGTCTATTACGAGTTCACGCGCGCTGGACCGTTGTGGGATGAGGTCGCGCGTCACGGCGGTTTGGCCTTGCATATCGCGGGTGAGTTTCCTTCGTTGAAACTGGAGTTGTGGGGTGTCCGTGGCTGACATTCCGAAGACCTGCGCCGTCGCGATGGCCCGATGCGCGCGAACCTCCAACCACCTGAATGGCAGCCCATGAGCGCGACGACCTTACCCTGGACGGAATCGGGCAACTCGCGCGAGCCGCGCCTCAGCAACACGAGCAGTGCGGACACGAATTTCGGCGCGCGATTACAAGCGGTCAACGCCGCGCGCAATCCGCTCCTGGAAGCAGGGCGACCGCTGCTGCGCGCGCTGGCGGATATGCCGCAACAACTCGACATCGATGCAATCGACCCGCTTCGGCGTCTGCTCCAGCAGGAAGTTCGTCTGTTCCAGAAGCTTTGCGAGCAGGCCAACCTGCGTCGCGATCACATGCTGGGTGCGCGCTACAGCTTGTGTACGGCACTCGACGAGGTGGTGATGCTGGCGCTCGATGCCAAGAACGTGAGCGCCTGGGCGAACGCGCCGCTTGCGTCCATTTTCCACGAGGACAACCAGGGCGGGCAGAAGGTGTATTTGCTGATTGGGCGCTTGATGACCGAGCCCCGGGAGCATCTGAATCTGCTCGAAGTGATCTACCGCGTATTGAGCCTCGGCTTCGAGGGCATGTACCGGGCGGCCCCCAGCGGGCACCGTCAGCACGACGAGGTGCGTCAGCGTCTGTACACAGAAATCGTCGCTCAGCGCGGCCCGGTTCCGGCGGCGCTGTCGCCGCACTGGACTGGCTCGGCGGGCGGCAGGCGCCACTCGTTTCTCGACGTGCCTGTCTGGGTCACCGCAACGGTCCTCGGGCTGATCCTGCTCGCGATGTTCTGCTACGCAAAGTACGACTTGCTGACGCAGGGCGCGGCCGTTCAGAAGGAGATTGCCGACATTGGCCGCATGACGCCGCCGGCGCCATCCGCGTTGCACCTGCGCGAATTGCTCAGCGCGGAGATCGCAGCGGGCAAGGTCAGCGTCGACGAGGACGCGCGCCACAGTGCGGTCACGTTTCATGGCGACGACATGTTCGTGCCCGGCAACGCTATGGTCAATGCGTCGATGCAACCGCTCGTCGCGAGAATCGCCGCCGAGATCATCAAGGTTCCAGGCAAGGTCACCGTGATCGGCCATACCGACAACATGCCGGTTCGCGGTCGCGTATTTGCATCGAATCAGGCGCTCTCGGAAGAGCGCGCCGCCCAGGTGATGCAGATGTTGCAGGACGCCGGCGTGCCCGCGAGCCGGCTTGAGGCGGTGGGCAAGGGCGACACGAGCCCGATTGCCGATAACAGGACACTTCCGGGGCGCGCGCAGAACCGTCGCGTTGAGATCAACGTCGCAGAGTGAGCGCTGGCAGCGGCGTCGCTGGATTTCGGGACTATTGAATGAAGAAGGTTTTGTCGTTTCTGGCGTCGCGCCTGTTCCTGGCACTGATGACGTCGATCGTCGTGGGTCTGGTCGTCTGGTTCGTCGGGCCGCTGATTGCGTTCGGCGCACTCAGGCCGCTGGCGGGCGCAGGGATGCGGGTGCTCGTGATCGCGTTGTTGTTGAGCGGGCTGTTGCTGTGGCTTGCACGCAAGCCGACCAGCATCGTGTTCGTGGCGGTGCTGTGTTTGCTGATCTGGTATGCGGCGCCGCTGCTCTCCTTCGGAAACGCGCAGCCGCTTGAATCGGCCGCTGCGCGGACGATAGCCATTGCAGTCGTGCTTGCGCTGTTTGCGATCTACGGGCTGTACCGCATGGTGCGCCTGATGCAGAGCGACGCGACGTTCCTGTCGCGAATAATGACGTTCGGTGACAGGCAAGAACCGTCCCCTGCGTCGGGCGCGCTCGTCGAGGTCGGCAGGATGACCGACGCGGCGCTCGATCGCTTGCGCTCGATGCGCACGGGTGCAAGTGGCGTGGGCCGTTTGTTTCAGGGCAAGCGCTATCTGTACGAGTTGCCGTGGTACATCACGTTGGGGTCGAAAGGCGTCGGCAAGACAACGGCGATGCTGAATGCCGGACTCGCCTTTCCGGGCGCCGAGCAGATTCAACAGGCGCTGACGCGGCGCGCCAGGGGTGACGGCACGGCGCATGTCGATTGGTGGCTTACGAACGAGGCGGTGCTGATCGACACCACCGGGCGTTATACGCGTCCCGGGCTGACATACGGGCGTGCTACGGACGCTGTCGTGGATGCCGGCAAGACAGCGAATTCGCCCGTTTCAATCACGTCGACGCATGCGGCACGGAAGGAGGACGCCACGTCGAAACGCGTGGATAGCGACGCGGATGTCCAAGCGGTTGATGTTGCGGAATGGCATGGGTTTCTTGCGTTGCTGCGCAAACACCGTCCGCGTGCGCCGATCAATGGCGCGCTGCTGACAGTCGACGTCGCGGAGATCATCGGTCCGGACGCGCCGACGCGTGCCGCGGCCGCTGCGGCATTGTCCGCGCGACTGGCCGAGTTGCGCCGCGATCTCGGGATCCGCTTTCCGGTCTATCTGATCGTCACCAGGATGGACGCTCTGACAGGCTTTGCCGAATACTTCGATTCGCTGACAGCAGAGGGCCGCTCGCAGGCATGGGGTATGACGTTGCCGCATGATATCCGGGCGATGGCGAAAGTCGGTCTGCGCGAGCGTTGCCAAACGGAACTTGATCTGTTGGCGGCCCGGCTCGCGGACGGTGTCAACACCCGCTTGCAGGACGAATACGACGAGGCCAGGCGTCGCAAGCTGGTGGCATTGCACGAGGAGTTCGCACTGCTGCTTCAGCCGTTGGGCGCGTTGATCGAGCGCGTATTCCTCGATTCCCGATATGACTCGACCCAGCGCGACGCGACCTTGCGCGGTGTCTATTTCACCAGCGCGCGGCAGGACAACCATACGATCGCTGCTGATCGTCACACGGTCATACAGCAACTCTGGACGGAACTGAAGCGTGTGCCCCGCGTCAAGACAGATGACACCGCCAGTCACCAGAGCTATTTCCTGCAGGATGTACTGACCCGCGTGGTGTTTCCGGAGGCCCATCTCGTGCGGCCGAATCTTCACTGGGAGTTCCGGTTCAGGCTGCTGAGGACGCTCGCACACGCGCTGTTGCTCGTGCTGTTTGCGTGGCTGGCGACGGGGGTGTGGACCAGCCTCGGTCACAACCGCGCCTATCTCGACAGTATTGGGCACAAGACCCAGGCGCTGGCCGCCAGGGTCACGCAACTCTACGCAAGCCCGAAACCTGAAGCGGTGCCCGATACGCTCACCGATGCGCAGTATCTGGCCACCTATCCGGGTCTTGATCTGTCCGCCCCTGACAGTGCTTATCGTTATGGTCTTTATATGGCGCGGGATGTGGCCATCGAAAGCCGCCACACCTACAACGCGCTCGAAGACAACCTGCTGCTGCCGCAAATCGTGCGACGCATGGAATCGGTACTGTCTGACGCGATTGCCGGCAAGAACGCCCAGACCGCCTACGACACGTTGCGCGCGTACCTGATGCTGCAGGACAGAGCCCGCTACAACGCCGACGAGGTCAAGGCATGGGTTCTCAACGACTGGTCTCGCACCGACAGCGCGGCGGCGTTTGGCGGGCGAGCCAGCATGATCGAACACGTCCAGCAACTGTTTTCGGGCGAGCGTGTCGTGCAGTCGCCGTTCGTCAGGAACGAAGCGCTCGTCGGGCAGGCACGCGCGTTTCTCGATAGTAACAACGCGACTCAGCGACTCTATGACCGCGCAAAAGCCGCCATGCGCAAAGAAGCGCCGCAAGAGTTCACGCTGTTGCGCGCCGTGGGCCCCCAGGCCGGGACGGTCTTCACGCGCGTGAGCGGTGAACCGCTTACGCGCGGTGTGCCAGGCCTTTTCACGTACGACGGCTACCGCAATCTGTTCGACAAGCGGCTACCGGAGTTTGCCCGCAAGGCCCGCGACGATGACGCGTGGGTGATGGGACGCAGCCTGCTCGGCGATGCTCAATATGATGCTCAAAAAAAAACCGCTGAAATCGTGAACCGGGTCGAGCCTGGCGATGATCCGCTGACCGGTGAAATCCGCCGGCAATATCTGCGCGAATACGCGCAGCAGTGGGATGCGTTTCTCGGCGATATCAGGCCGGTCACGGGGACGAGCCTCGCGTTCGATCTGCAGGTGCTCCGTCGCTTCGCCGCGCCCGATTCGCCGCTTGCGAGGCTTGCGCGCGCGGCGGTGAAAGAGACCACCTTGACCGCTCCGGACACGGACGAGGACCCGTCGTTCCTGCAAAAGGCCGCAGGTCGTTTGACACAGAAAGGCGAGCCGGTTCTCGGCATTCGTGCGGAGGAGCGACTCGAGCGCGAACTGGTCGACGGTCATTTTGCGGCCTTGCGTGAAGTGGTGACCGGTGCGGGCGACACGCCGTCAGCGACGCAAGCGGGCGGGCAATCCGCCGCTCAAGGCGGCGCGTTGCAGCTCGACAGTCTCGCGAGCCAGTTGAACAACTACTACACGGTACTCACGGTCGCAGACAACGCGCTGACCAATAACAGCATGCCGCCGGCGAGCGACGCCGCGCTCAGGCTCAAGCTGACCGCCGATACCTTGCCGGCGCCGCTGCGTGAAGTGCTGCGTGATCTGGCCGTGCAGGGATCGCTCGAGGTCAATCAGGGTATCGGGCAACTGCTGTCCCGGCAGATGGTTGCCACGCTCGGCGATGCGTGCCGGCTCACGGTGGAGGGCAATTTTCCGTTTTCGCCCGATGGCAAACAGGACGTGAGCATCGACGATTTCAACCGCGTGTTCGCGCAGGGCGGCGTTATCGACGACTTCTTTGCTAAAACACTCGCCCCGTTCGTGGACACATCCGCAAAGCCGTGGCGCTACCGGACACTGCCCGGCGCGACAGAACCGGTGCAGGGGCCGGCGTTGCAGTCGTTCGAGCGGGCCAAGGCGATTCGTGATGTGTTCTTTACCGAGTCCGGACAGAAAAAGCTCAGCTGGAAGGCGGACATCAGGATTGCTGAACTCGATCCGGTCATCACGGGTCTCGCGCTCGATATCGACGGCCAGGGCATGCAGTACCAGCACGGTCCCGTGCGCGCGTTTCCCGTGACGTGGCCAGGTCCGCAGGGTGGTGCGCATGCGGAGATCACGGCGAATCCGCGTATCCGTCCCGACACATCGACACTTTCCGTTGACGGGCCATGGGCGCTGATGCGTCTGCTGAAGAAAGGCACGCTGATCGATACCGCGACGCCGGGGCGCACGCGCGTCGAATTCGATTTCGATGGACGCAAGGCGGTGCTCGATATAGCAGGGGCCGGTAGTGTCGCCAATCCGCTGACGAGCGACGTGCTGAGTTCGTTTCATTGTCCGAGCTCCATGCCCACGTTCGGCTTGAACGACAGCGGGCCGCCGACGGGGTTGCCGATGGCGTTGCCAGCGGGCTTGCCGTTTGCCCGGGCGGAGTGATTGCAATGGAGCGAAGCGGGACGTTCGAGGAAGGACAGCGCAATCGCGATTGGGAGTGGTCGCTGGGAATGGCCGCTCTTCATAGGAGATACATGATGAGAGAGACACGGATGGCGAGTCGATGCCGGGGTGCGGTGTGCGCCGCTGGTTTCCGCCAATGGCGTATCGACTCAGGCACCGCCCGGAGGACACGCTAATGCGCGGCATTCCCTCCCTCCGGACGCTGTCAGTCAGTGGCGCGGCATTACCAGCTTCACCCCTGGGCGGTCCAGCCCTCGAACTACGTTCTATCGATGGCGAAGAAGCGCTATCCGAAATCTATACCTACACACTGAACCTGATCACACCCGCCGAGCCGCTGTTTCCAGACCGTGCCGCCGCCAACCTCGATCTGAAGGCGATGATCGGCAAGGAGCTGACCGTGTCGATCCAGCTCGACGGCATGGGCACGCTGGTACCAGGCGGCGTCGGCCTCAGCGGTGCAGCGAACCTCGGCTGTGGTACCCGCGAGATCAGCGGCATCGTGGCCGAAGCAGCGTTTGTGGGGCAGCTGAACCGTCAGAGCGAGTACCGGTTGACCCTGCGGCCGTGGCTCTACCTGGCCGACCAGAGCAGCGACTACCGCATCTTCCAGCAGCGCAGCGTGGTGCAGATCATTGACGAGGTGCTGAAGGACTATGTGTACGCCTACGACAAGCGCCTGGGCGACAGCTATCCGGTGCTGGACTACCAGGTGCAGTACGGCGAGACGGACTTCGCATTTATCCAGCGTCTGATGCAGGAACACGGCATCTACTGGTTCTTCGAGCATTCGAGGGGCGTGCACCGGCTGGTGCTGGTCGATCACGTGGGCGCGCACCGGCCGGTGGAGAGCGAAGCGTACCGGCGCCTGTCGTATTTCCCGCCGGGACACAAGGTCGATGCGGAGTACGTGCACGCGTTCGACACGGTGGAGCTTATCCGGCATGGCCGCTGGGTGACAGACGACTTCGACTTCGAGCGGCCGCAGGCGAGGCTTGCAATGGTTAACACGCTGGCGCGCCAGACGGCCCACAACCAGCTCGAACGCTACGAATGGCCGGGTGACTTCACGGACCCGGACCACGGCCGGCAGATTGCGCGGGTGCGCATGGAGGAGGCGTTTGCATCGGGTGAACGGGCCAACGGTGAGGGCAACCTGCGGGCGGTGGTGTGCGGTACCACGTTCCGGCTCGCGGGCTATCCGCAGGAGGCCGCGAACCGGGAGTATCTGGTGATCAGTGCGCGGCTCACGGCGAGCGAGACGGGGCAGGCGAGTGGCGAGGCGGCATATAGCGTCGTGAGCCGGTTTGTGGTGCAGCCCGCTACGACGATGTACCGGCCGCCGCGCACGGTCAACAAACCACGCACGAGCGGCCCGCAGACGGCGATGGTGACCGGGCCGAAGGGACAGGAAATCTGGACGGACCAGTACGGGCGGGTGAAGCTGAAATTCCACTGGGACCGCTCGGCGGTGATGGATCAGGGCTCGTCGTGCTGGGTGCGGGTGTCGTATCCGTGGGCGGGGAGCAACTTCGGTGGGGTCAACATTCCGCGCGTGGGAACGGAGGTCATTGTGGACTTCGAGAACGGGGATCCGGATCGGCCGATTGTGACAGGGCGCGTATTCAACGCGTTGTCGATGCCGCCGTGGGACTTGCCGGGGAATGCGACGCAGAGCGGGATTCTGACGCGTTCGATGAAGGGGCATTACGGCACGGCTAATGCCATTCGCTTCGAGGATAGAGAGGGTTCCGAGGAAGTCTGGATACAAGCCGAAAAAAACATGCGTACCGAAGTGGAGAACGACGAGTCGCATGTGGTCAGACACAACCGCATGAAGACGGTCGAGAACGACGAGAGCACGACGGTCGGTCACAACCGCACGGAAAGCGTCGGCAACGATGAGCACGTCGATGTCACTCGCAACCGGCGTCACAACGTCGGTCAAGATGCGTTTCTCGATGTCGGCCAAACCCATACGCTACGCGTCGGTAAAGACCGCGTTGAACAGATCGGCAATCACCGCAAGGACACTATCGCGGCGAACCATATTGTCGAAATTGGCGGACATTCCGAGCACACGGTACAGGGGCATTTTCGGCTAGAGGCGGGCCAGGCAATCGGGCTCAAGACCAGCGTCTTCCAGTTGCAGGCCGGTCAATCGGCAAAGTTCATCGGCCCCGCAGGGGCGATCACGCTCGACGGAAATGGGATCACGCTGGAAGCCGTGAGGATCACTTTTAAAGGTCCGATTCAGTCGAGTACAGGATGGGTAAAAAACGCGCTGGATGTCCGTTCGGAAGTGCGGAACGGCGTGCCTTTCGATCTGGCGTTTTTTCCGTTCTCCGGCTAGCTCCGCAATTTCCTGCGCCGCTTTGGCCGTCAGAAACAACCAGCAAGCAAGCTCATGATTATTACGTTTCCGTTTGAGGATGATCCTTACTACAGCGCGGCGCAACCGCCGTCCTATACGCAGTCACAAGGTGCAGCGCTGACTACTCCCGCCTTGGTGCGGAAATACATTGATCTCGCGAAACACGTCGCGGGCGGCGTGTTTCCGGTCGGCATGAACCGTTTCTGGCATGGCGGCGTGCATCTGAGCGGCACGAGGCCCATACGAGCGGTTGCCGACGGCACGATCGTCGCGTATCGACTGGAGACCGACTACAGGGATAGTGCGCTCGCGGCCCTTGTCGCAGCGGCAGAACCCAGGAATTCGAAACCGGCTGCGCCGCGGCAGTTTAGCGGCAGTTTTGTGCTGATACGGCATGAGTGCGAGAAGAACAATGGCGCGACGTCGATCAATCGCTATACAGGTGCGCATTTCTATTCGTTGTACGCGAACGTGATGCCCGCCAGAGAGATGAACGAGAAGCGTGTGCTGCCGCCGTTCGTGACGACTGGCGAAAGTCTGATGTCCGTCAGCGCGCTGCGCGGCGATGAGGTCACGGTGCTGGCGGTGAACGGCGACGGTCACAGAATGACGAAAGTCCGCGTGACGGATATCAACAACCTGAATACCGTCGAAGGCTGGATCGAGCAGATGTATCTGGATATTGATCCTGCCGTGCCGCTTGCTGTTGCGGCGAAAGTCAGGCTTGGATATCCGATTTCTTGGTTGTTCGCCAATCATCCGTCGGAGAAAAAGTGGCGCGCGCTCGACTGTGTCAAACGGATTGAGTATCCGGTGCGTGTCGGGGAAGTGATCGGCTATGCGGGGAAGACGGATACGCAACTCGGCGTTCTTCCGGATAGTTTTCACTTCGAGATATTCACGGCGGAGAACTTGCTTGTGAAGCCGATGAAGTCGTTGCGGCCGTTGGATGTCAGGGATCCCAGTTCGTCGCATCAGGACTATGTGGATGGAAGTAGAAGTGATGGTATGGGGAAGGTTTGGTTGACAAGGAATGCGCATCTTGCAACAGGGAATTTTTCGAGCGCTGGCCGTTTGTCTGCGTCCGACATGAAGTTCTTCCCTGCGGGTTCTTGCTTTGTCTCAGCAATTCCTTGCGCAATGGACGGCTCACAACCGGATGAGATCGATAAATACGTGTGCGTCAGGCTTTACGACCTTAGCGGCAACGGTTATTACGCATTTACCGATCAGACGCGAGCAACGGCTGATAGTCGCAATTTCGTCCACGATTCGTGGGTTACGCTAACGACCGACAGTGACTGGTCCGCTCGGGGTTGGCAATCATACGAGGACAAGGAACTGAACGCCGAGGCGGACGCTTTCGTCGAAGACGACGATGCGATGATGCAGAAGATACTGAGCGCAGCTCATAAATCTTCCGTAAACCTAAACCTTAATGATCTGCACGCCGAGGGCGTGGATGCAATATTACGCAACACTGCGGTCCGCTTTCATACCGAATGGGACAAGGACCACAACGAAGCACGCTATCAGAAACTGAGGACCGGTGCTAACCCGCCTCTTCCCCAACTGACCAGTACACAGTTCAGCGCTTTCATACAGGACGCGGAGAAACAACAATTCTGGTCTGAGGCGCGAGTCAGCAACGACGGGGTGAACGGTGTCAATCTGACACCCTTGTCAACACCGATGGATGCGGAAAACTGGCATTTTCATCCCATCGGATTCCTGGCGCAGATGCGCGAGTGCCTAGCGACTGACGTGAAACTTTCCGAGGAGTACTTCGAGCAGGAAATTCGAGGGAGCTGGAACATTGGTCTGAAGCTGATTGATAAACGACTGGAACAACTCAAGCCGTGGGCCGACTCTCACGCAGTATTACCGACGGCCCCTTCGCCATTACCGGCCATCGTTCGGGAGTACGCGACGCTGCATACGATTCACAACCTTAAATATACGGATTTGTGGTCGAATTTCGAATACTGGTTTGGTGTTACGCCAAATACCCCAACGGGGCCTGAGACGCTACATGGGCCGCTTGCCAGCGCGCCCGCCGGACATCATGTTTATACCTACCTGGTGGGCATGAAGGTATTTTTTAAGCACATTTCAATGCGGCGCGTTATGAAAGGGGCGCTCGGATTTGAAGCAGGCGCATGGGTATATCCTGAGAAGTTTCCTAATGAGACGCTGGCGCCTGCCCAGTCGGGTTTTCAGATGGAATACATCAATATTGGTTGCCAGTACGGCCTGTTCTACCGTTCGTTCAAGAAAGAAGATCCGGTAGACCAGAATCGCATGCAGATACAACTCCACGAAGTGGCGCACTTGAGAAAGACCGCTCATGCGAACGACCACAAGATCAAATTGTCGGCCGTCACATCAGATGCTAATCACTTCGATGATGGAAAAGCTGCATATGGTGCAGCGAGGGCCCGGGTACTTGCCGAGTTCAGTCCGAATCGCGCGTTGGCCAACGCGGAGAACATTGCATTTTTTATTGAGAGCGCCAAGGATGAGCCGTAATCGATCGCTACTGACTTGCACCAGATTCACAATTTCAATATTTGCTGCGACCGCGTTGCTCGCATGCTCGACGTCATCGTCCATGCAGGCTGACGCCTCATCGTCCGAAAAAAAGGATAGTGCCATGACAGACGTTCGAAGTTCCGGCACTGGTGCGAACCAGACGGATGTCGTTCCAGATAACAGAGTCAACTGGATCAAGAATCCATTGATTACTCAGATCAGATTTGCCGGTTCGTCGTTGCTAAGCGACGCCGTCGAGATACGGTATTGGATTTCCGTTACCAACCCCAGCGGGCGCGATGCCAAAACCACAGGTATGCCAACACCTGACGGGCCAAAGGTGCGGCTTTATTCAGAGGGAAAAGAGATACAGCCGTCTCCAACGCGCGATAGTGGGATCTTGCCATATCGTGCCGCTCCGAGAGACGAAGAGATCAAACGATATGCTTATGTGATGAAGGCAAAAGAACTTTGGAAAAGCGACGTGGCCGATGAATTCGTAATTATGAACAGCCAATTACTTACGGGCACGCACGTCTATGAGATTGTCTATTGGCAAAGCCAGCTCGACTGGATCGACGTACGCGAAGTGCTTGACCGTACCGATGCACAGGGCAAAGGTCGGATGCGCTACCCAATCACCGACAACGCACCATCGAACCGTCTTTATTTCAAGATCTATAAGCCGACCGACGAGGAGGCGGCCAAAGGCCAAAAGATCGGGTTTCTTGGCGAGGTCGACGCCCGGACCCAAGTACCGGTATTTCCATATGCACGCCCCGGCGATTTTTCACCACGAACCGGTTACTGGCAAGCCGCCGGAAAGAGCATCGAAGCACTCGGTGGTTATCACGAAGTCTTCGTCAAGGAAGGTAGTTCGATGCCCAATCTGCCGGGCGACGTCGGCGTGGATCCGTTCAGTTTCCAGTGGAAATATGTCGGCGAGCAAGGGCATGCGCATGGTGCAGGTGCTGCGCGATGAGACGGTGCGCACCTATGTCTATTCGCCGGAGTCGGCCTATCAGCCGATGGCGCGGGTGGACCAGACTGTCGTTAGTGTTGACGGGCAGCGTCGCGCGGGTGGGCGACGGGTGGTTTGGCATCATCATGCGCACGATAATGGTCAGGTGTACGACGTTACTGATACGACTGGCGATGTGGTGTGGGAACCGCGATTCTCTGGTTTTGGAGAATTCAGAGGGGCCGAGCGGCGCGGCGACAGGCTGTTCGATGAACCGCTAAGGTTCGCGGGGCAGTATGCGGACGAGGAAACGGGACTGCATTACAACACCTTCCGGTACTATGATCCGGGAACGGGACGGTTTGTTAGTCAGGATCCGATTGGGTTGGCGGGAGGGGTTAATCTTTATCAATATGCGCCCAATCCTCTGCGGTGGATTGATCCGCTTGGATTGATGGTTCTCTACCGTGGCATGAGTCTTTCAGAGTACGGAGACTTAATGACCGATGGTATATGGAAAGCAGGACAAGGCACCATGGAAGGAAAATGGTTTGCCGAGACCTATAAGGATGCCGTCACATGGGGAAATAAAATGGGGCATGGAGGCGATGCCTTTAGAGTCGTACAAGTTGATGTACCAGATAACATTGCAGCCAACATGCACGCGGATCCTCATTTAGATGGAATAGGCCCCGCACGATATGCGCAATTGGAAGATTTGAACAATCCAAAAACAAAGGTAACGTGGAGCAAGGAAGTTTCTGCGTCAAAGTGCTAAGGGAGACGGTATGGGTGATGTAGAGTTGAGATGGTTCCGTGCGGAAGATGGTGGTAGAAAAACCCCTCCTTCAGCGGGACGGTATTTTGCGGTTGCCCGATTTGCTGAAGATGTTCTTTGGCAAAACAATGCGTGGAGCGTTGTTTTTGATTTGAGCGAACCAGTGTTGAAAGATGGTAATTTCATCAGCAAAGGGAGAGTTAGCTTCTTGGTGGATGCGGCACCTAAAGAAAGGCTGTTGACCTGTGGTTCTTTCGATATATACGAAGGGCCGAAGAAAGTTGCAACTGTGCTTCGAGTAGAGAAAAGTGTTTGGTCGTCAGATTAATAATCTCGATGCAAAGGGCTGCTGACACGACCCTTTGTTTCAGCGTTCAGTGATTTGAGCGAGCCATACGCTGCGCAACGGATCACTCTGTGCAGCGTGCGAGCGCTTTATTAACGCGAGACGGGCTTCCTGCAGGGCGCGACCCACGTGGCAAAAGGCGCACACAAGGAAGAGGTGCATCTCCGGGAGGCGCTCGGCCGCCT
Organism: Paraburkholderia fungorum; assembly: GCF_046027605.1. Lineage (GTDB taxonomy): Bacteria > Pseudomonadota > Gammaproteobacteria > Burkholderiales > Burkholderiaceae > Paraburkholderia > Paraburkholderia fungorum_F. Next base: position 348,678 of record NZ_JAQQEF010000001.1, on the reverse strand, counting down.
GACCGGGCGCGTCGGCGAACACAGCCGCACGGCGTACCGGTATGACGCGCTGGGCCAGCTGACAGAAGCCTGCCGCACCCCGACAGAAGCCGGCGTGGCGCTGGGCATCGAATGCGACACGGTGCAGTTCGACTACGACGCAGTGGGCCAGTTGCTGGCTGAGCATGGCGTGCATGGCACGCTGACGTATGAACGTGACGCGCTGGGCAACCCGCTCACACTGAGCCTGCCGCAGGGCCAGCGTATCGGAACCCTGTATTACGGATCGGGCCACGTGCACCAGATGCGTTTCAACGATGCCGTTATCGCGGACTTCGAGCGCGACGACCTGCACCGGGAAATCGTGCGCACGCAGGGGAGGCTGGCCACGCATACCGGCTATACGCAGCTTGGGCAGGTCGCGTGGCAGCGCGCGAGTGTGACGGATCCGGCGCGGCCAGGCATTCCGGGAGAAGCGGAGAGCGAGCTGTGGCGGCGCTATACCTACGGGAGTGATGACGAGCTGAGCGGGATCCACGACCGGCATGCGGGGCATACGCTCTATGAGTACGACCGCGCGGGGCAGCTGGTGCGGCGCAGTGCGAGCGGCTCAACCCGGCGAGCATCGCATCGATATGCTGCCAATGCGGCGCGATGTAGTCGACCACCGGCTGATAGCGCGCAATATTTCCCATGTACACGGGCGAACGGCGGATGCCGTAACGCAGGGCCGACTGCCCGAGGATGCCGCGTTGAAGAACGTCGAGCGTTTCGGCGTCGAACGGATTGGCATGGTGCCCGCATTCGCTTTCCATGACGGCGGCAAAGCGGCGGATTCGATCCTCCTTTTCCTGCTCATGCTCGATCAGAAAACTCGCGCGGCTCTCCTTGACGGTCAGCCAGACGGCGCTGCGCAAAATCAGATCGATGCCGTAAGTCGCTTCCAGTTCGGCGAGCGGTGCGGCAAAGTTGTACGTTTCGGCGCGCTGAACCACTTCGACACGTCGAATCACCGGGCAAAAATCCCGATTGCCCGGCAGATTGTCGCGCACGCGCCAACGCGTGTTGTTGACTGGCGTGCCTACGACGAATTCCTCGGGATTCACTGCGTCGACATAGTTTCCCCGGGACACGCCGGGCGCGTCCAACGGCTCCGGCATGAGCCATTCATAGAAAAAGCAGGCGCGCCGCGCATAGGCGCCGGTGGGTTCGCGGGCGATCCATGCCTCCAGTTCCTGGCGCACGGATGGCGCGCATAGAGCCGCGCGAGGAATTCCAGATGAATGCCCTCGTGCCGGAAGGCGAAAGTCAGGTTATCGGTCACGCTGGCGGTGGGCCGATAAGGCTCGGGGTAAATCTCGCGGCGGATGTTGCCGTCGGTGGACGTTGAGCGAGTCCGGCCGATTTCGCTCTGAACGGCGAACGGCTGGACCGGTACGATGCCGTACCTGTTGGATAGCCATTGATAACCGATCTGCGGCATATTTCGATCCGTTGGCTAAAACGCGCACAAGGACACGTTGTCTCGCTCCGTTTCGCTCCGTTTCTATTACTCGGCTCGCAAAACGATTAGAAAATGCCAGTTTTCTGAAAAAACGATTATTTGTCGCCTGCAGAGGCCGCGTTTTCAGGTTCGGCCGCCCCGACCATCCACCCAAACCGCCGCGACAATCTCAGGGTCGCCGCGCGCAGCGTCTGCGCCGGGCCGCCCGCGAGGTCGCTGTCGAAGCTGCCGCTCGGTCCCATCAGAGCGAGCACGAGGCAGATGCTGCCGGTATGGTCCAGCACCGGCGCGGCCAAGGTATTGATGCCCGGCACTGGGCGGCTCAATGCCGTGTCGATACCGTCCGCGCGAATTTGCGCGAGCCGTTGCGCGTAGGCTTTTGTTAGCTGCGGCTGCGGCTGCGGCTGCGGCTGCGATGGCGATGACGATGCAAAAATCTCCCTCTCCTCAGCCCCCGCCAGCCGCAAATGATCCTGCGCCAGCAGACCATTACGCACATCGTCCGCGACATAAGCCGCGAAGACACGCCCAATCGCCGTATTCACCAGCGACATCACCGTGCCGACCCGCAAGCTCACATGCAGCGGCCGGGCCGATTCTTCCAGGCGCACGACGGTCGGCCCGAGCGGCCCGAGCACCGCCATCGCGACACTCATCCCCGTCGACGTCGCCAGTTCGACCACTTCCGGCTCGGCTTCCCGCGTCGGCGACAACCGTTGCAAGCCGATCAGCCCCAGTTCAAGCGCTAAAGGCCCGGCTTCGAAGCAGCCGGCCGCATCGCGGTTCAGCAAACCGATCTTGAGCAGACTCACCAGATGCGGAAACGCCTTGGCGGGCGGCATGCCGGCAGCCGCCGCCAGATCGCGCAAGCTCAATGGCCGAGCCGCCGCAACGAGCGCACCAAGCAACTCGCCGGTGCTATCGAGTGACTGGATGCCACGCTGCGGTTTCGCATCGACGGACGCAGCGGATGCAGTAGAAGTAGCCGAAGTAGAAGAAGCCCCGGAGGCCGTGTCAGAACGAGAGAGAGAATCGGTCACGATGCAGAAGAAGCGAACAAGGAGGGTACTGCCGCAAGCTCGGCGCTGATATTGTGAGCCGCAGCAAGCAGCGCGCGAGCCGTCGGACCATCGGCGGCGACATCGATCGCGCCCGTCGAGCCGATCGCCGTCAGCGCGAGGCACAAGCGGCCGTCCGCATCGAGCACCGGCACGCTCAAACTGCTGATGCCAGGGCTCGGCGCATCGACGCTGCATTCCAACCCGCGTGCGCGGATGGCATCCAGAACCGCCTCGAAAGCGGTGCATTCATCGGGCGGCGTCATCGCGCTACTCGCAGTACCGGACTGATTCGCCCACATCGCTTCGAGCGCCTCGCCTGGCAGATAAGCGCAAAACACGCGACCCGTCGACGTAGCCGGCAGCGACATCACCGTACCCACATGCAGATTCACATGCAGAGGAAAGCCCGCATGCTCATAGCGGACGATGGTCGGCCCCTGCGGCCCGGCAATACAGATCGCGACGCTGAAGCCGATCGTCTCGGCCAAAGCCGCGACGCGCGGCACGGCGGCGCGAAACGCCGGCTGGTTCTCCAGATGCATCAATCCAAGCCGCAACGACAGCGGCCCCGGTTCATAACGGCCCGACAGCTCGTCGCGTTTGATCAGACCCAAGCGGCTCAAGCTCACCAGATAAGCATGGGCCTGCCCCGGTGCAATCTGCGCGGCGGCGGCGAGATCGGATAAAGCCAGCGGCGTGCGCGCCTGCGCGAGCGCCAGCAACACGCGGCCGCCCACTTCAACGCTCTGAATTCCGCGCTGCGTCTTGCCGCCATCCGTTGTCTCGCTGCCGCCCGCGCCTTTGCCGGCGACCGGTTTCGCTGCTTTGCTCACACCGTGCTCATCCGTAAAAAAGGGTCCATGTTAGCCGAAGCCCCGCGCCAAAATCCGCGCCCTCCTATCCTCATCTTAGGCGTTTATAAATTTGTGTATAGCGATACATTTCGCTATTGACAAATAAACGGGCGCGGCCATAAGATGCATTCACCCCGACGTACCGGTGCAGTCACAGAGTCAAAACGGGGCGAGACAATCCTCCAATACAGTCAGTCCGCGCGTCTGAATGCGCTGCCGGCCGTCTCGCCTCACGTCCAACTTTTGAGGGAGACAAGCATGGCAAAGGCATTCGCATCCCAGGCCGATCTGGAAGTCAAGAAAGTCACATGGACCAAGTTGTCGGAGAACGCCTATGCGTACACCGCGGAAGGCGATCCGAACTCGGGCGTGATCATCGGTGACGACGGCGTGCTGATCGTCGATACCACTGCCACGCCGGCCATGGCGCAAGACCTCATCGCGAAAATTCGCAGCGTCACCGACAAGCCGATCAAATACGTCGTGCTGTCGCATTACCACGCGGTGCGCGTGCTCGGCGCGTCGGCGTATTTCGAGGAAGGCGCGCAGCAGGTCATCGCGAGCCGCGGCACGTACGAGATGATCGTCGAGCGCGGCGAAGCGGATATGAAGTCGGAGATCGAACGCTTCCCGCGTCTGTTTGCCGGCGTCGAAACGGTGCCGGGCCTGACGTGGCCGACGCTCGTGTTCGAAAAAGAAATGACGTTGTTCCTCGGCAAGCTTGAAGTGCGCATCGCGCATCTGGGCGCGGGTCACACGAAGGGCGACACGATCGTGTGGCTGCCGTCGCAAAAGGTGTTGTTCTCCGGCGACCTCGTCGAATACGACGCGGCCTGCTATTGCGGCGATGCGCAACTCGAACAATGGCCGGCCACGCTCGAAGCGCTGCGCGCGTTGAAGGCCGACAAGCTGGTGCCGGGCCGCGGTCCCGCATTGACCACGCCGGAAGATGTCAACAAGGGCCTCGACTACACGAAAGATTTCGTCACCACGCTGCTGCAGCAAGGCCGCGAAGCCGTCGAACAAAAGCTCGATCTGAAGGCCGCAATGGCGCACACGCGCAAGGCGATGGACCCGAAATTCGGCCACGTGTTCATCTACGAACACTGCCTGCCGTTCGACGTTTCACGTGCGTTCGACGAAGCGAGCGGCATCACGCATCCGCGCATCTGGACCGCGCAGCGCGACAAGGAAATGTGGGACGCGCTGCAAGCCTGATAACGGCCTCGAAAGGCCGGAAGGCATCAAGCAGAGCAGAGAAGGACGGAGACACAAGATGAGCATCAACTACCAGACGCTGTCGTTCGAGTATCAGCCGTGCCGCGAACAAAGCGAACAACGCCGTGCGGATGAAGCGCCTTATCCCGTGATCGTGGTCGGCGCGGGGCCGGTGGGGCTCGCCACCGCGATCGATATCGCGCAGCAGGGCGTGCCGGTCGTGCTGGTCGACGACGATTGTTCGTTGTCAACCGGTTCGCGGGCGATCTGCTTCTCGAAACGTTCGCTCGATATCTTCGACCGACTGGGTTGTGGGCAGCGCATGGTGGACAAGGGCATCAGCTGGAATGTCGGCAAGGTGTTCCTGAAAGATGAACTGGTGTACACGTTCAATCTGCAGCCGGAAGCGGGCCACAACCGGCCCGCGTTCATCAACCTGCAGCAGTACTACGTCGAAGGCTTTCTGCTCGAACGGGCGCGGGAGATGCCGAATCTCGAGCTCCGCTGGAAGAGCAAAGTGGTCGGCGTGCAGCAGAACGGCACGCCGGGCACTCCCCAAGCCAGTGTGACGCTGACTGTCGATACGCCTGACGGTCAGTATCCGTTGCGCGGCCGCTATGTGGTGGCCGCCGACGGTTCGCGCAGCCCGATGCGCACGCTGATGGGACTCGACAGCAAGGGCGTCACGTTCAAAGACCGCTTCCTGATCGCAGACGTGAAGATGGAAGCGGAGTTCCCGACCGAGCGGTGGTTCTGGTTCGATCCGCCGTTCCATCCGAATCAATCGGTGCTCCTGCATCGTCAGCCGGATAACGTGTGGCGGATCGATTTCCAGTTAGGCTGGGACGCCGATCCCATGCTGGAAAAAACGCCGGAACGTGTGATCCCGCGCGTGCGTGCATTGCTTGGGCCCGACGCGAAGTTTGAGCTGGAATGGGTCAGCGTCTATACATTTTCGTGTTTGCGCATGGAGCGGTTCCGGCACGGCAATGTGTTGTTCGCGGGCGATTCGGCGCATGGCGTGTCGCCGTTTGGCGCACGCGGCGCAAATAGCGGCGTGCAGGACGCGGAAAACCTCGCATGGAAACTGGCGATGGTGCTCGAAGGTCGAGCGTCCGATGCGTTGCTCGACACGTATGCAAGCGAGCGTGAATTCGCCGCGGACGAAAACATCCGCAATTCCACGCGTTCAACCGATTTCATCACGCCGAAGAGTCCGGTTAGCCGCGTGTTTCGCGACGCTGTACTGAAGCTCTCGCGGCACCACCCGTTTGCGCGGCAGTTGACGAATAGTGGCCGCCTGTCGGTGCCGGCGGTGCTGCGTGATTCCCCGCTGAATACATCGGACGGCGACAGCTTCGAAGGGTTGATGGTGCCGGGTGCATCGTGCGTCGATGCGCCGGTTCATGTGGGCGGGCAACCGGCATGGCTGCTTCAGCAGCTCGGCCAGCAATTCACGGGCGTGTTGTTCTGCGGCTCGCAAGCCATCGATCAGGCGACGCTAGCTGCGTTGGATGCCTTGCTTAGCGGTCCGATTCCACTGAAGCTGGTCGTGGTGACGAGTGGCGATGCACAGGCCGCTGCGGCTTCGGATGCAAATGTGGTGCACGACGTCGATGGTCTCGCAACCGCGCGTTATGACGCCAAACCCGGCACGTTCTATTTGATCCGCCCGGACCAGCATGTCTGCGCGCGTCGGCGGCAACTCGATGCGAGCTTTGTGATGGATGCGTTGAAGCGGGCGTTGTGCGTGGAAGAGACGGCCTGAGCGTACCGGCACATGCAGCACATCGGTACAAAAAAATAGCAGGAGACAGTCATGGCATTGAACACGCAACCCAATCTCACGCGCCCCGACGATTTCTACGAGGCGTTGATCGACATGCATCGCGATCTGGACGATGCACAGAGTCAATCGGCCAATGCGCAGCTGATCCTGTTGCTCGCCAACCATATCGGCGATCACGCGACGCTGCTCGAAGCGATGCGGCACGCACGTGAGGGCGTGATTGACGGCATGCCGAAGGACGCGAAGCGCATCTGAAGATCGACTCGGATCGGACGTCATTTCGGGTACAGTCGCGCATATTCCCTTGCGACTGCACGTTCAACATCCGAACCTTCGCGATGTATTCGATCGAACCTATTCCATTGCCGCACGACGGCCCGTCCGACATTTCGTTGTGGCGGGTCGATTTCGCCTTCGACACGCCTTTGGACAATGCAGCCTTCGCGCCGCTCAGCGACGAAGAACGCGCGAGAGCCCAAAGCTTTCGCCGCCACGAAGACGCGTTGCGTTTTGCAACGGTGCGCGCGGCACTGCGCGAACAACTCGCGCGGCGTCTCGGCATCGCCGCATATGCCGTTCGGTTCAATCTCGATACGAACCGCCGTCCTCATCTCGCCAATTCCAGCGCATACGATTTCAACGTCTCCCACGCGGGCGCGCATGGATTGATCGCGATGTCGCCGTGCCGGCGCGTCGGCGTCGATATCGAGCAGTACAGCGATAAATTCGATTGGCGTTCGATTGCGTCGTTGACGCTCGATGCCAGCGAGGCAGCGTGGATCGAGCAGCTAGGCGTCACGCAGCAGATCGCCGCGTTTTACGACGCATGGGTCGCGAAGGAGGCGCTCGTCAAAACCACCGGTGTGGGTATCACGCGCGGTTTGCAGCATCTGACGGTGCTGCCGCGTGATCGCGCCGAGGTGAGGCTGCGCAATCGGATTCCGGATGACATGCGTGAGATTGCAGCGCAGTGGGTGGTGGCACCGCAGGCTTATGCCGCATGCGTGGCATGGTCAATGACCACGTTCCCTCAAGAGATCCAGGGTTGAACGCGGACCGCCTCGCTCGATCCGCCTACCAGGTGGCCAACCGCATCGCCGCGCAGCTCGTCGATGCGTCCGATTTGCGCCACCGGCACGCCACACTATGCAGCGGGCTTGCCAAACACCAACGCCTTCGGCCATCCAAAAGCATGCACGTGCGTGACCGGCTGCGCGAGTGCAACCGCCGCGCGAATCTTGCCCGACATCGGCAGATCGAGCACATGCCACTGGCCATGGTCGGCAAGGTCGAACGCGCTGGCTGTGGCGTCGCTCGACAGCAGACCCGGATCGATATCGACGGGCGCGTAGCGTAACGCGTTGCATAAGCTGCCGTAACGCGCGCGTCGGCGTGAGTCTTGCGGTGTGTCGTCGAGCGCGGCGCCCGGTGACGGGGCGACGACACTCAGACCGAGCGTCGCGGAGGCAACGCCGACGACGATCCAGATCCCGCCGTACGCGATATCGATGGTGATGCCCCGCCCGTCATGCGGATGACGCGCGCGCAACTTCTCATTGCCGTCGCCCTGCAAATCCACGGCGCGCGGGTCGCAGTCGAACAGATTCGCGACGATCCAGCGCGTCACCACGCGGGCGCTGATAAAGCGTTTGCGTAACGCCGAATTCGGATGAAGCCGTGCCCGCTCGCGCTCTGCCTTCGACAGCCACATGTCGCCTTCCTGTACCGCCACCGGCAGCCATTCGCAACGGAATCGCCACAGGTGCAACTCACCCGCGCGCGGCACAGCGACGCTGCGCGGATAGTGGCGAGTCAGCGAATGCGAGACGAATTGCGGCGCGGCCACGCCGACGATAGCGTGTGCGTGTCGAGCAGGTTGATCGGCTTGCAAGCCGTCCGCGTGATTCGTTGCCTGCGAGTCGACGCTGTCACGCACACGCGACAGCGAGACATAAGCGAGTTCCAACGTCATACGCTCGGGTCCTCAATGCATATACGTGACGCGGCGCGCTTGCACGTCGAGTTCGACACCGGCGTCGAGCAGATCGATGGCGAACCAGCGGATCAGCTTCAATACGCCGCTGACGGCCGGCGCCGGCAACCATTCGTTCAGCATGCGCAACGCAGCGCCGCTGTGCGTTTTTTGGAGCAGCGCGATGGTTTGCAGAATCACGGCTTCGTCCTTGCCGAGATCGCTGGCGCAGCGGCATCGCATGTCGAGCGGACGGTACGACACGTGCATCAGCGAACGCATCAGCAGGTCGAAATGTTCAATGCCGTCTTGCCGCAAGCCCACGCCGCTCAGGATGTCGCGCCAGTTCACGCCGCCGCGCGCCGTTTCACATGCCGGCCGCAGCCACGTGCGTACGGCGCTCAGGACCGTGCGGTCGGGCGCGTCGGGGGTGTCCGTGACGTGATCGTCGACCAGTTCGGGACGGCTGCTGTACTGAGAGCGGAAATCCATGGTTGCTCCTGAATGGACACGGTCCAATGAATCGCGCTGGGCGGATCGGCGGAGTGCCGCGTCGCGGGCCAGTGCTTGTCGCTTGCGACGCGAAGGCCCTGACGCAAGGCTTGCGTCAAGGCGTGCTAGCGGGATCATGAAATCGGTGTCTGGTGGGATGGCACGGGCTTCATCATGCGTTAATTTCCTCGTAAATGCAAATCATTCGCATTTACGAGGTCAAACGGCACGGTATTCAACCCGCAACTAACGGTCAACTCCTCGAGGCATCCACAGATATGATGGCGAAATGCCGCAGCAAGGCTGCCGCATCCTTGTTTATCCAAGCTAGCCAATGTCCACGAAATCTTTCGACGCCGCATCGACCGTCACGTCCACCTCAACCTCCGCCGCAGCGGCGCAGCGCCTTCCCACTTTGCTGCTGGCCGCCGGCCTGTCGTTAGGCAGCGCGATCGCGCTGGGTCTTGCGCGCTTCGCGTACGCGCTGCTGTTGCCGTCGATGAAACTCGATCTCGGCTGGAGCTTCGCTCAGGCCGGCGCGATGAATACCGCCAATGCACTGGGCTATTTGCTGGGCGCGCTGGCTTTTCCGCGGCTCGCGCGCCGCTGGTCGGCCGCTGCGTTGTTCGGCGCCGGTTGCGTCGCCACTGCGGGTTTGATGGCCGTCAGCGGTCTGCTTGCCGATACCCATTCGCTACTCGTGTTACGCGTGATTACCGGCGCGAGCAGCGCGGCGGTTTTCATCAGCGGTGGCGTGCTGGCGGCGCGGCTCGCGTCAGCCAGACCATCCGACGCGGGGCTCGTGCTCGGCCTGTATTACGGCGGGACCGGTTGGGGCATCGTCGCTTCATCTGTGCTGGTGCCGCTGACGATTGTCAACGGCGCGCACGGCTGGCAGTTTGCGTGGTTCGCCCTGGCGGCCGCATGCGCCGCGTTCGCCGCCGTCGCGATCGGCGCAGCGAGGAAAATCGAAAGCGTGCACGCGATTGGGGCTTCGACCGCACAGGCAAACGACGCAACCGACGCGCCGCGTTGGCCACGTTTCAGTCCCGCGCTGGCAGGCTATGCACTGTTCGGTGTCGGCTATATCGGCTACATGACGTTCATCGTCGCGCTGCTGCGCAACGCGGGGATGAGCGCGGTGGTGGTAACGGGCTTCTATCTGTTGCTTGGCGTAGCGACCGTTGTATCGGCACGGCTGTGGTGCGGTTTGCTCGACCGGATGCGCGGCGGCCACGCGCTCGCGATCCTCAACGCGTTGCTCGCGGTGGCGACGCTGCTGCCCGCCTGGTTCACGCAACCATGGGTAGCGTTTGTCTCCGGCGTGCTGTTCGGCGCGACGTTTCTCTCGGCCGTCGCGTCGACCACGGCTTTTGTGCGCCACAATTTGCCGGTGAGTCACTGGGCCAAGGGCATCAGCGCCTTCACGATCGTGTTTGCGTTCGGCCAGATCGTCGGGCCGATGGTGATCGGCTGGGTCTCGGATGGCGCCGGTCTTGCACGTGGGCTGGTCTATTCGGCATTGCTGCTTGCGGCTGGCGCGGTGCTGGCCGCTTGCCAGAAGCCCTTGCGCGGAGTCTGAGCCGGCTCAGCGAGGCCCCCGCGAAGCCGTTTTGAATTGTCCCCAGGAATTCCCGGAATACCGGACAACGGGTTTAAGAACGTACACTCACGGCTTGTTCCCCACGCTGAGAGAAGCCGTGCCTGCCATCACCTGCATCGAAGATTTACGCGTACTTGCCCAACAACGCGTGCCGCGCATGTTCTACGACTACGCCGACAGCGGCTCGTGGACCGAAAGTACCTACCGCGCCAATGAAAGCGACTTCCATCGCTTGCAGCTACGCCAACGCGTGGCGGTCAACATGGCCGGCCGCAGTACGCGCACGGAAATGATCGGTCAGGAGGCTGCCATGCCCGTGGCGCTCGCGCCGACGGGGTTGACCGGCATGCAACATGCCGACGGCGAAATCCTCGCGGCGCGCGCGGCGGAGAAGTTCGGCGTGCCGTTCACCTTGTCCACGATGAGCATCTGCTCGATTGAGGACGTGGCCGCCCAGACCAGCAAGCCATTCTGGTTCCAGCTTTATATGATGCGCGACCGTGATTTCATTGTGCGTTTGATCGAGCGCGCTCGCGCGGCGCGGTGCAGCGCCTTGATGCTTACGCTGGACTTGCAGATCCTCGGCCAACGCCACAAGGACATCAAGAACGGCCTGTCGGCGCCCCCCAAATTGACCCCGGCGAACCTCATCAACCTCGCGACCAAGCCGCGCTGGTGCCTCGGCATGCTCGGCACCCGGCGGCGCACCTTCGGCAACATCGTCGGTCATGCGAAGGGCGTGGGCGATCTGTCGTCGCTGAGCTCGTGGACCGCCGAGCAGTTCGATCCGGGGCTGAGCTGGGCCGACGTCGAATGGGTCAAGAAACTGTGGGGCGGCAAACTCATTCTGAAAGGCATCATGGATGTCGAAGACGCGCGCCTTGCCGCCGACAGCGGCGCCGACGCGTTGATCGTCTCCAACCACGGCGGCCGTCAACTCGACGGTGCACCCTCGTCGATCTCGGCGTTGCCCGAGATCGCACGCGAGGTCGGCTCGCGCATCGAAGTGTGGATGGATGGCGGCATCCGCAGCGGTCAGGACGTGCTGAAAGCCGTTGCGCTCGGCGCGAAAGGCACGCTGATCGGCCGCAGCTTCCTCTATGGGCTGGGTGCAATGGGGGAGGCCGGTGTCACGCAGTGCCTGCAGATCATCCAGAAGGAACTGGACATCACCATGGCCTTTTGCGGCCACACTGATATTCGTCAAGTGGACGAGCGGATCCTGCTGCCTGAGAGGCGTTGAAGGCAGACGCCTGGCGGCGGATTCTGGTTACCAAGGCAAGTCGCTTCTACGCTACCTGCGAGGCGCTCGTAGATCTCGAACTAGCTTGTTCCAGGGTCCGCCCGCGGCGATGGCGAACGCTTCACGGCGCTAAATCTGCACCGACGGAATGCTCTTCATGCATCGCAGCGCAAACATCGAGCGGCTGTGACGGATGCCGGCGATCTTGTAGAGCTTCTCGCGTAGAAACCGCTCGTAGCCGGCCGTACCGTCGACGGCCACTTTGACCAGGTAGTCGTACTCGCCCGACACCAGATACGCTTCCAGCACTTCAGTCAACGTTGCCAGTTCGGCACCGAAGCGGGCCAGGGCGTCGTCGTCGTGGCGGTCGAGCGTCACCTCGAGCAGCACCACGTCGGCGAAGCCGAGCTTCTGCTGATCGAGCAACGCGACGTAGCCGCGAATGTACCCCTCGGTTTCCAGTTGACGTGTGCGATTCCAGCACGCGGTGGTCGACATGCCGACCAGTTCGGCGAGCTCGGCGTTGCTCAGGCGCGCGTTCTTCTGCAATTCGCGCATGATCTTCCGGTCCTGGTTGTCGAGTGGGCGATTTCGGGTGGTCATGGCATTCTCGGAAGAATATTCGGATAAATGCCATTCTAGATGAAGATCGTTCTGAAATCGATGAACCGGTAGATTGCTTTAAGAAGCATATCCAGCCTGCGCCCGGGTATATTTTCAGGGTGCATTCGTGCCCGGGACAACCGTCTGGGCCGCCGGCCTCGGGCCTGCGGTCTGACGCGGCCACAAGCTGCCATCCGGTGTCTCGCTGCCTTCACAGGAAGGTGGCACGCGGGCGAATTCCGGCGTTACCCACGCCGGGAGACGCGCTCGCCGGGCATGGAGCATTTTTCCTAGCCGAATGCTTGTTGGCACCTACCGTCCGTACGCTGTCCTCGAACGATCGAATGAGCGCAGTAACGCCGGCAAGGGCAGGTGCGCCGACGCACGAAGGAAGCGGGCGCAAGAAGACACCCATGAGGTGGGTGTCATTGAGACGCGCGGTCGCCGGAACTGGCGGCGCCGCGCGCAATGACCTTCAGGTGAACTGCTTATGTTGCAAAGGATCAGTGGAAAATGAGGTACAGGATGACCAGTACGATCAGCGGGACGCCAAGAAGCCAGCCGAGAAGATAAGGCATGATGTGATCTCCTTTCGTATCGAAGTTTGAATACGATGGTGATTCAGCATCCGGCGTGCCTGACGGTAGTCGCTCACATCCACGCGCCTGCTAAAAAGGCCGAAACCCCCGCACATCAAGGCAGATTCTCCCTCAGCACAATGCTGAACTGCACCGGCTTCACATCACTCATCGCATCACGTTTTTCCCGTACGTTGCGGAAAATCCGCAAACAATTCCCCACCATGGCCTGCGGTGTTTGCGTGATCAATGCATCCATGGTTCCGTCGATCAGCAACGCCCTCGTGTCAGGCGTCAAGCCGTGTCCGACAAACAGAATTTTCTGCTCGGAACGCGCTTCGGCAATTGCGCGAGCGACGCCGTCTGATCCGCCGCCACTGTTGTAAATCCCGGCGAGATCGGGGTGCTGTTCCAGCAGCTTGCGGGTCTGCGCATAATTGCGCTCGCTGTCGTCGTGTCCTTCACGCAGACCAATTACTCTGACCGAAGGGAACGTCGATTCGATCAGATGCAAAAAGCCGATCTCACGTTCCTCATGCCCGCGATAGTTGAGGCTGCCTGCCAGCATCGCGATCTTCCCGCTCGGCCGCGGCCCCATGAAGCGCCCCAGCAGCAATGCCGCCGTGCGCCCCGCTGCGCGATTGTCGATGCCGACGTACGCGAGGCGCCGCGCATTCGACAGATCGGAAATCAATGTAATTGCCGGCACACCCTGATCGGCCAGCGTATTGACCGCATCGCGCACGACGGGATGTTCGAGCGCCATGAACACCACGCCATCCGCGCGCTGGCCGTAATGCAGCAGACGGTCGGCAAGTTCTCTCGGGTTGAAACTCTCGACGTAATGAACGCGGCACTTCATGTCCAACGCGTTCCACTGGTCGTGCGCGAAGTCGATATAGTCGCCGAGCATGTGCAGATAGCGATTGGTGCCGGCAGGCAGCAGGAACGCGATGCGCATCGGTTTTGAAGCGGGCGTGGCGGGCGCCTCCGGTGTCAGCAGATAGCCGAGTTGCGCGGCTGCTTGCAGGACCCGTTGCGCGGTGACGGCGCGTACTCCTTCGCGGCCATTGAGCACGCGATCCACCGTGGCGGTCGAGACCCCGGCGACGCGCGCAATGTCGGGAATGCGCGCCCGTGCTGCGGCGTTGAGGGAAACCGGTTCGGACATAACAGTCCCTTCGCAGAGTGAAGTCCATCAAAAACCATCAAGTTCGCGGTTTGACGCAGTTGCCGCGCACGCCTAGTCTTGCAGCTATCGCACGACGACTGATACGCAGTGACCGGAAATCAACGCAGTGTCAGCAGGTGATGATGGTTTTTGATGGATTCGACAGTCACATCAATTATAAGCAAGGAGACACCCAAATGACCAACCTCGCGAGACGCACGTTGCTGCGTGCCGCTGCCGCCATGCCGGTAGCCGGCGCGCTGGGCTTTCCGGCGATCGTGCGCGCGGCGTCCGGCCCGGAGTTCGTGTTCAAGTACGGCAATAACCTGCCGCTCACGCATCCGTTGAACGTGCGCTCGCAGGAAGCGGCGAACCAGATCAAAGAGGCGTCGAAGGGGCGCATGGAGATCCGGATATTCCCTAACAACCAGCTTGGCGGCGATACCGACATGCTCGCGCAAGTGCGTAGCGGCGGCATCGAGATGTTCACGCCGTCGGCGCTGGTGGTGTCCACGCTCGCGCCGTCGGTGGCGATCAATGCGGTCGGCTTTGCTTTCAGCGATTACAACCAGGTGTGGAGCGCGATGGACGGCAAGCTCGGCGCCTATGTGCGCGCGGCGATGCAGAAGGCCGGGCTCGAGTCGTTTGAAAAGATGTGGGACAACGGTTTTCGTCAGACCACCACCAGCAACGGCCCGATCACGAGCGCGCAGAACATGCATGGTCTGAAGATCCGCGTGCCGGTGAGTCCGCTCAGCATCGACATGTTCAAAGGCCTCGGTGCTTCACCGACGAGTCTGCAATTCAGCGAAGTCTATTCATCGCTGCAAACGCATATCGTCGATGCTCAGGAGAATCCGCTGCCGATCGTGCAGGTCGCGAAACTCTACGAAGTCCAGAAGTATTGTTCGTTGACCAACCACATGTGGGACGGCTACTGGTTCGTCCTGAACCCGCGCGCGTGGCAACGCTTGCCGAAGGATCTGCAAGGCATTGCAAGCGACGCGTTCAATCAAAGCGCGCTGAAACAACGCGATGACGTTCGCAAGCTCAACGAGGCTGCTGTCGCGGACCTGCAAAGCAAGGGCCTCGCGGTCAATCGCCCGGCACCGGACACGTTTCGCGCGGCGCTGCGTCAAGCAGGCTTCTACGCCGAATGGAAGAGCAAGTTCGGCACGCAGGCGTGGGACCTGCTCGAACAATCGGTTGGCAAGCTGGCTTGAGCGTGAGCCTGGAACCCGCTGTGAACCGTGCGCTGTGAGCCGCGCTGTAACTATAAATACGGAGCCCGGCTGTGCGGCACAGCGGTGAGCATGAGACGAAGCGCGGCGAGCGGCCGCGAGGAGGCACCAGCATGTCGAATCACGTATTGAATCCTGCCGAGGCGGCCGTCGCGTTAGACGCGGCGAGCGTGCCGCGCCGCTGGCTGAGAGTCTTTGATCGCGGCTTGATCGCGCTCGTCGAGGTCTGCGCGGCAGCTTTGCTGGCGGTGGAGATCGTCGTGATGCTGGCGGGCGTGATCTGCCGCTACGTGCTGCACCAGCCGCTGGTGTGGTCGGACGAACTCGCGGGGATTCTGTTCCTGTGGCTCGCCATGCTCGGCGCCGTACTCGCGTTGCGGCGCGGCGAGCATATGCGGATGACGGCTTTCGTCAGCCGTCTTTCGCCGGAGCGCCGCGCGTTCGTCGATACCCTGGCGATCGCTGCGTCGATTGCATTGCTCGCGCTGTTGATCGGCCCCGCCTACGACTACGCGTCCGGTGAGGCGGCGATCGTCACACCCGCGCTGGAGATCAGCAACGCGTGGCGCGCGCTCGCGTTGCCGATCGGTGCCGCACTCATGCTGATCGTCGGCCTGATCCGTCTCGCGCAGGTGAGTCGAATGCGCGATGTGCTGATCGTGCTCGGGATTGCCGCCCTGCTAGGCGTGGTGGCGGTGTTCGGCGCCCCGTGGCTCCAGACACTCGGTAAAGTCAATCTGGTGATCTTCTTCGTGGGCGTGGTCGCGATCGGTATTTTTTCGGGCGTACCCATCGGCTTTTCTTTCGCGCTCGCCACGTTCGGCTATCTCGGCCTCTCGACCTTCACGCCGCTCGAAGTGGTGGTCGGCCGCATGGACGAGGGGATGTCGCATCTGGTGTTGCTGGCGGTGCCGCTGTTCGTGTTTCTCGGCTTGCTGATCGAAATGACCGGCATGGCGCGCGCGATGATCGAGTTTCTCGCGAGTCTCGTCGGTCACGTGCACGGCGGTTTGTCGTTCGTGCTGATCGGCGCGATGTATCTGGTGTCGGGCATCTCCGGTTCGAAAGTCGCGGACATGGCGGCCATCGCGCCGGTGCTGTTCCCCGAAATGAAAAAACGCGGCGCCTCGGAAGGCGATCTGGTCGCATTGCTTGCCACCACCGGCGCGCAAAGCGAAACGATCCCACCGAGCATCGTGCTGATTACGATCGGCTCGGTGACCGGCCTGTCGATCTCCGCGCTCTTCACCGCCGGGATGTTGCCGGGCGCGGTGCTCGCGTTGATTCTGTGCGTGGTGGTGTGGTGGCGCTATCGCAAGGAGGACCTGAGCGGTGCGCAGCGCTTCAGCAAGCGGCAGATCGGGCGTCTGTTCCTCGTGTCGCTGCCGGCGCTGGCGTTGCCGTTCGTGATCAGAATGGCGGTGGTCGAAGGCGTGGCCACCGCGACCGAAGTGTCGACCATTGGTATTGCGTATGCGATGGTGATCGGGCTCCTGGTGTACCGGCGCTTCGAATGGAAGCGCCTCGGCCGCATGCTGGTGGATGCGGCGACCTTGTCGGGCGCGATCCTGTTCATCATCGGATGCGCGACGGCTATGGCGTGGGCACTGACGCAATCCGGCTTCTCGCAGGACCTCGCGCAATTGATGGGCTCGATGCCCGGCGGCGCGTATGGTTTTCTGGCGGTCTCGATCGTCGTGTTCGTGATGCTCGGCAGTGTGCTCGAAGGCATCCCCGCCATCGTGCTGTTCGGGCCGCTGCTGTTTCCGATCGCGCGACTCGCCGGCGTCAATGAAGTGCACTACGCGATCGTCGTGATTCTCTCGATGGGCGTGGGTCTGTTCTCGCCGCCGTTCGGCGTTGGCTACTACTCGGCGTGTGCGATCAGTAAGGTCAATCCCGATGCGGGCATTCGTCCGATTGTCGGTTATATGGGCGCTTTGATTGTCGGCCTGATTCTGGTCGCGGCGATTCCCTGGATTTCTATCGGTTTTCTCTAAGGTTTCTTTTAAGTCTCTTCACGGGTTCGATATTCGGGCGCTGCGTCCCGCTGCGCCGGGGCGTCGCTCGTCTTTTAAAACTGGCAGCATCGGGAGAGTTTCATGAGTCGTTTCTTTGGCGAGATCCGCCAGGCCGGATATGTCGTGCGTGATATCGAGGCCGCGATGGACTATTGGAGCCGCGTGCTCGGCGTGGGTCCGTGGTTCTACAACGAACGCGTGCCGATCGAGAATTACACGTATCGCGGGCAATCGTATGACGTGCATAACTCGGTGGCGCTGGCGAACTCGGGACCGTTGCAGGTCGAACTGATTCAGACACGCAACAATGCGCCGTCCATGTATCGCGACTTTCTCGCCGCGGGTAACACCGGTTTGCAGCACAACGCGTATTGGACCACTTCATTCGACGCGGACCTTGCCCGTTTGCAGGAGCAAGGCTTCAAGGTCGCGATGAGCGGTGAAGTAGGGCGCAACGGCCGCTTCGTCTACTTCGACACGGAAAATCATCCAGGCACGGTGATTGAGTTGTCGGAAATCGCCGGGCCCAAAGGCAAACTATTCGACATGATCCATGCGGCCTCGCTCGATTGGGATGGCCGTGATCCGGTGCGCCGGTTTCCTGATCTGAGCGCGCTATGAACGCGACGCTGCAACGGCAGGCTATCAATGACGATTGCCTCGAAGCCGACTATCTGATCGAGACGCCGCTCGATCCGGCCCGCGTCGCCGACGTGATGGCAGGCGAGCAGTCGAGCGGCACGTTTGTGCGGGTCGCCAACGAGTCCGACGCGCTGCGCGCGCGCAGCCGCGCGAGCGTGGTGTGCATCGAGGAACTCGAGCCGGCCGCACAGCCCAGCTTGCCGAACGCATGGCTCACCCGTCAGGGCACGCCGGGACCGTGGCGGCGCGCGCGCGTCACGCTGTCGTTCCCGCTTGCCAACATTGATGCGAATCTGCCGACGCTGGCCGCGACCGTCGCCGGCAATCTGTATGACCTCGGCGAAGTCACGGGCATGCGGCTGTTGTCGTTGCGCTTGCCGGCGTCTTACCGGGCTCGCTTCGAGTTGCCGCGTCATGGTGTAGCCGGCACGCGGGCGCTGACGCAAGTCGCGGACCGACCGATGATCGGCACCATCATCAAGCCGAACGTTGGCCTGAGCGCGGAAGAAACAGCGGCACTTGTGCGCGAGTTATGCGAGGCGGGCGTCGATTTCATCAAGGACGATGAAGTGTGCGCGAATCCCACGCACGCCCCGCTCGCGGAACGCGTGCGTGCGGTGATGAGGGAAGTGCGCAACTACCGCGAGCGTAGCGGCCGTCCGGTCATGGTCGCCTTCAATATCACCGACGATCTCGACGCCATGCGCCGTCACGCGGAACTCGTCGAGCGGGAAGGCGGTAGTTGCGTGATGGCCAGCATCAACTGGTGCGGCTTTTCCGCGCTCCAGACACTGCGTCGCGCGACACCGCTCGTCCTGCACGCGCATCGCAACGGCTACGGCATGATGTCGCGCGATCCCGCGCTCGGCATGTCGTTCCAGGCGTATCAGACACTTTGGCGTTTGACGGGTGTCGATCATATGCACGTGCACGGCCTCGCCGGAAAGTTCGCGCAGAGCGACACCGAGGTGATCGAGTCCGCGCGCGATTGCGCCACGCCGCTCGCACCGGGTGGCGACGATATCGTGCTGCCCGCGTTTTCGTCAGGACAATGGGCCGGCACCGTGCAAGCGACATTCGACGCCGTGCGCTCCACCGACTTGCTGTTCATGTCGGGCGGCGGCATTCTCGCGCATCCGGACGGTCCCGCGGCAGGCGTCACGAGTGTTCGACAAGCCTGGGAAGCCGTGCAGGCCGGCACGCCGCTGGAGGTCTACGCCGAGCACAATCCGGAATTGCGGCGAGCGTTGGAATTTTTCGGTGGCCGCACGTGAGCGATATACAGGAGGCGAGTGGCATGCGGGATATCAGCGGCGATAACCCTGCCTATGGCTTCTACGGCGACGACTTTACCGGCGCGACCGACACGCTCGCTCATCTCGCCCGCGCCGGTTTGCGCACCATGCTGCTCTTCGCGCCACCGGATGCCGCACGGCTTTCGATGCTGGGCCGGCTCGACGCGGTGGGTATCGCGGGCGCCGCGCGGACCATGCCGCCGCAGTTGCAGCAGCAGGAGCTGGCGCGCGTGGGGGCCGCGTTCGCCGCGCTAGGCGTACGCGTGATGCACTACAAGGTGTGCTCGACTTTCGATAGCGCACCGCAGACCGGCAGCATCGGCGTGGCGATTCGCACGTTGCGCGAATACTGCGCGAATCCGTTGGTCGCGGTGGTTGGCGGTCAACCGAATCTGCGTCGCTATTGCGTGTTCGGCGAACTGTTCGCGGCGGCGGGCGCGGACGATCATCGACAGTCGATTTACAGGATCGACCGTCATCCGACCATGAGCCGTCATCCTGTCACGCCGATGAATGAGGCGGACTTGCGCGTTCATTTGCAGCGTCAAGGGCTGGAGAACGTGCAATCGATCGACTGGCGTTGCTATGCAGGCGATGACGCGACGCTGCAAACGGCGTTGGATTGCCGGCTCGAATCGAAACCGGATGCCGTGCTATTTGATGTGCTCGACGACTCGCATTTGCGCGCGATCGGACGGTTGATCGCTGGTCATGCCAAGGCACAAGCGCCGTTGCTCGCGATTGGGGCGAGCAGTGTGGCGCAGGCTTATGCGAGTGCGCTCAACGAGGCGGGTGAACGGGGAGAAGTCAACGTTGCGCCCCTGTCGCTGGCGCGCGCGCGCGGACCGGTGTTCGTGCTGGCCGGCAGTCTTTCGCCCTTGACCGAAGTGCAGATCGCCGCGGCGCAGTCTTATTTACGCGTGGAACTTGACCCGCTGCAAATGACGGGCGAAGGTGCCGCGGATTATCTGGCCACGCGTGTTGCCGCAATCGTCGGGCCGTTGCGTGATGGACGCAATGTGCTCGCATTCACGACGCGTCGTGCAGTGCATGCAGCCGATGATGCAACCGTCGCGGTCAAAGCCGAAGGCGAAGCACGCCGCGCGCTGCCGCAACTCGCCCATACATGCGCCTCGTTGCTGCGAGAGGTACTCGGCAAGGTGAGATTGCAACGCATCGGGATTGCAGGGGGCGACACATCGAGCTTCGCCGTCCGCGCACTCGACGCCTGGGGGCTGTCGTATCTCGCGCCCTTATCGGCGGGCGTCACGGTGTGCCGCCTGCACGCCGACCGGAGCGAACTCGACGGCATGGAAATCGTGCTCAAGGGCGGCCAGATGGGCGATGCCGACCTTTTCGAGCAACTGCTGAATGGTAATGCCGGCGATGAGGCAGACAGGCACTAACCATTGTCGGCAAAGCCGGGGTATAGCGTCATGCCGCCGTCGACGAATAGTGTCGTGCCCACCACGTAGTCGCTTTCATCCGACGCGAGCCAGACAGCGGCTTTGCCGATATCCTCGGTTTCGCCCATGCGCCCATAGGGAATCAGCTTCAATAATTTCTCGAGCGCGGCTTCCGTATCCCACGCATCCTTGTTGATCGGTGTACGGATCGCGCCCGGTGCAATGGAATTCACGCGAATGCGCTCGGGCGCGACCTCCTGTGCCAGTGACTTCATAAACATCTGAATGCCGCCTTTGGACGCCGCGTAATTGACGTGACCGCCCCATGGGATCAACTCGTGCACTGAGCTCATGCAGATGATCTTTCCAAGCGCTTTGGAAACGGGCCGCGGCCCGCGTCGCCGAAATTCCTTCACGGCTGCCTGGGTCGTCAGGAACTGGCCGGTGAGATTGGTTGCCAGAACGGCTTTCCAATCATCGAGCGTCATATCGGTGAACGCATTGTCTTTCTGAACACCGGAATTGGCGATGACGATATCGACGCTCTCGAAGTGTTTGCGGCACGCGTCGAACATCTTTTCGACCTGAGCGGGATCGGCCACGTCCGCTTGAACGGCGATCGCCCTGCCGCCCGCCTTGCCAATCTTATCGGCGAGCGCTTCTGCCGCTTCGCCATGCGAATGGTAATTCAGCACCACGGCCGCGCCCGCATTCGCCAGCGCTTGCGCCACGCCGGATCCGATGCCCGAACTGGCGCCTGTGATCAAAGCGACCTGATGGTCGAGTAACTTTTCCATTGCGTTCTCCGGTGTAACGACGTGATTTCCGATCGACTGCCGACCGACCCCCAGCCACTACTGACATAACGAGGCCGCCGGATATCCATGCAGAGAACTGCATCGATATCCGGCGGCCGGCTCGGTTCGACCTGCTGAGGCGAGCACTTCAGTCCGTCTATATCACGCCTGCGACGACCAGCACAATCACGACGATCACCACGATGCCGATACCGCCAGTCGGCGCATAGCCCCACGAACGGCTATGCGGCCACGTCGGAAACGCACCGATGAGGAGAAGGATCAGCACAATCAGAAGAATAGTTCCCAACATATAAATACCTCCGCTTGAGTTGATAGGACCTGCCTGTCACGACAGCCATGCAGTGCGCGCCGGGGCGCGCTTGCGAAAAGGCAGTATCGATGTTCTGGGAGTGAGCAAGGCGTGTGCCCAACGTCGGCCGTTACGGGCGGTGTTACGTAACGAGCGCGTTACCCCACGCGATTTCGCGCAATTTTTCCGGCTTGCTGAAGCAGAGTGCCCGCGGCAAACCATATATCCGACAAGGGTTTGCCCGAGTCTCTGAGGCTAATTGTGAAAAGAATCTGAAGATTGGCATGCTTGCTGCTTTAAAGGTTGCGCGGTGCACAACACAGACAAGAGAGGCAGTAAGTGCTGGTGAAGTTCGAGTCAACGACCGGCCTGATCGGGGGTTATCAGGCCGGTCTCCTCAACGCACAAGCGATGTGATCGGCGTTCTGATCTCGACGTGGCGGCGTTTTTCCTGAGTGCCAAGCTTGAACGGGTGCGAGCGGCTTGCAGATCATCCCTCATTGTTGTTCAGGAACGTCCAGTCGCTTGGTTTCGCGCCGGATGAGTGAAATCCAGATTGATTGCATTGCGCGCTTCTTCGCGTGCCGGGGCGGTGTTGTTGTCGCGAAGAGCGTGGTGGTTGAAGGACGAGACGCATGAGCTGTTGAAGCGAACACAGGTTGAACAGCTCGACAAGAACGTTTGGCGCGAGAGACCAGCGCGGGGATAGGAATGGATACGGCGAATTTTGCGCAGCAAAGAAGAACGATACCGGGGTTGCAAAGCCTGATCGCGCGCTTGCTCGATGTGGTGCTCGTCGTTCTCGGGGCGCTGGCCGCTTCGCAAGTGCGATTTGAAGATCTCGCGCAAAGCCGTATCGATACCGCATTTGTTGCGTTGGCCGCGGCTTTTACGCTGGTTCTGTTCCCCGTATTCGGCGTCTACGGCTCATGGCGTGGACGGGCGATGCTGCGGATGACCGGCCAGGTATCGCTGGCCTGGTTCGTGGTGCAGGGCTGCGGGCTCGTGTTGATGTTCTCGCTGCATCGCACGGATTTCATTTCGCGTCTCTGGTTTGCCTATTGGATGGCAATCACGGGCGGCGCGCTGATTGTGTCGCGTCTGGTGGTGCATGCGGTGCTTGCACGCGTCCGGCACGCGGGGATGAATCTGCGCCGGGTTGCCGTGGTGGGATGCGGGCCGCATTGCCACCAGGTAGTACGCAATATCGAAGGCTCGACGGCGAGTGGCTTTCGCGCGGCGGCAGCCTTTGACGTTCGGCCGGTAATGGGAACGATAGGCTCGGGTGTGCCGGTGTACGACGACATCAGCAAGTTTGCTGCGTACATCAGGTCGCACGATGTGCAGGAGTTGTGGCTCGCGTTGCCACTTTCAGAAGAACGCACGATCTCGCGCTTTGTCGCCGAGTTCCGCGACGACCTCGTGAATGTGCGTTTTGTGCCGGATATGCGCAGCGTTGCGCTGTTCGACAGCGGCATGATCGATCTGATCGGAATGCCGGCGATCAACCTGGTTGCGTCGCCGGTGCCGGCTCGCGCGCTGGTGAAGAAAGAGATCTTCGATCGCGTGTTCGCTGCTTGCGCGCTGATTGCGCTGGCCCCGCTGCTGTTCGCGATTGCGATTGCCGTGAAGCTGTCTTCGCGTGGACCCGTGTTTTTCACGCAGAAGCGCAAGGGTGCGGATGGACGCATCTTCAAGATCTATAAGTTTCGCTCGATGCGTCCTCACGCCGTGGAAGCGGGCGTGGTGAAACAGGCGACGCGAGGCGATCCACGTATTACGCGAGTGGGTGCATTTCTCAGGCG
Organism: Paraburkholderia fungorum; assembly: GCF_046027605.1. Taxonomy (GTDB): domain Bacteria; phylum Pseudomonadota; class Gammaproteobacteria; order Burkholderiales; family Burkholderiaceae; genus Paraburkholderia; species Paraburkholderia fungorum_F. The sequence continues at coordinate 325,091 of NZ_JAQQEF010000001.1, read as the reverse complement.
CACCAGCCTGGACGAGTTGCCGCAGTTCTTCAATGTGCTGTGGGGCGATATGTCGGTCGTTGGGCCACGGCCTCACGCGATTGAACACGATGAGCTTTATCAGAACGTGGTGAACGGTTACATCCATCGGTACCGGATCAAGCCGGGGATCACGGGATGGGCACAGATCAACGGATTCAGAGGAGAGACAGACCAGATCGAGAAGATGCAAGGACGCGTCGAACACGATCTGTACTACTTGCGCAATTGGTCGTTCGGACTCGACATGCGAATTGTCATGGCGACGATAGCGAAGGGTCTGGTTCATAGCAACGCGTACTGACATCTGCAAATAATAAAAAACACATGGCCTTGACATTACGCGGACAACAACCCGAATCGGCGCCGAGAGCATTGGCGCTTGCTGCGGCGCTAGCGTTTTGCGCCTCGGCGCAAGCGGCCGAGCCGGCGCTCAATGCGCTGGGGCAGTCGGGTGGTTTGGTGATTCCGTACGCGTTTGTACTCCCGGAAGGGACTATTGAAACGCAGTACAACAACTATATTGATCCGCGCTACGGAAAGAAGGCGACGGGTTCGCAAATGTATTGGGGCGCAGTGGGTTTGCTGCCCTATGTCGAGGTGTCCGGTGGACTCGCCAATTACCCGGCTGATGTCCACGCGCCCTTCAGCAACGCGGACCACTTCCTGTTTCGTCACCTGATGGGTGACGTCAAACTCGAAGTGCCGAAGTTCTTTAAGTATCAGCCGAACATTGCGTTCGGCATTAGCGACATTGGCGGCCAGACACATTTCTTCCGCTCGAAATATGGTGTGGTGTCGCAGGCATTTGGACCGGTGACGTTGACTGCCGGTTACGGACAGGGTGATCGACTCGACGGCTTGTTCGGTGGCGCACAAGTCTCGCTGTGGAACACGGGTTTGTCGTTGCTCGCGGAAGACGATTCGAAGACGCCTTACGCCGGTGTGCGTTATCAGTCTCCTCGGATTAGCTGGCTGGCCGATGCGAACGTGATCGGCACGTTCATGCGCGCGATCCGCTCGACCGATGGCGTGTCGCCGCGTACGTCGTTCTCGGTGGGCATTCAGATCCCGCTGGGCAAACGTTTTAGCAGTACGCGTTGTGCCGATGGACTGTGCGAAGGCCCGCAGGTGTCCGCCGCCGGGACAGCGGATGCCGACGATGACGGCCCGATCCGACTTGCCAGTCTGCAACCGGTGGATATGGGCGCTGCCGCTGGTAACGACGGTGCGCTCGCGACCGCGCCGATTACGTATGTGCCGCCGCTGCAGTCGTATGCGTCCGTGATGCTGAGTGACGTGACGGCGGGCAAGTCGTCCGAAGCGCCGTCGCCCGCCATTCCGGAAGCGCTGGACACCTCCGCGCTCGACGAAATCGCCGCGCAGCTCTTTGCTGCGGGCCTCGAGCGGGTGCGCGTTGGGATGAGTGGTCGCGACCTGGTGGTCGAGTACGAGAACCATCGCTACAACCAGAACGAAGCCGACGCGTTGGGCATTGTGCTTGGCGTGGCGAGTGTGAATGCACCGCATGGCACCGACAAGATTCACGTGGTCATCAAGAAGGCCAACGAGCCGTTGGGCGAAGTCATTGTCGATCGTGATGCATTTGCGCAATTCGTTGAAGGCGGTGCGCCGACGGCCGCAGGTGCCTCACTGACGATGCGCACGCGTCCGACCTACGACGCGGATTCGATCGCATGGCATGGCAACGAGCACACGCATGGTCTGACGCGGATTCAGATCGAGCCGATCGTCAGTTATCTGTACGGCACCGAGTACGGCAACTTCGACATTTCGCTCGGCGCCAACATTGAAGGGTTCGTACCACTGTGGCGTGGTGCCGAGTTGTACGCGAGCTATATCGCGCCGATCTACAACACGAAGAACATGGACGAAGGCCGCGTGTTCAGCGATTTCCGGCTGCGCGGCGGTCTCAATGCAGTCGCATTGGCTCAAAGCTTCTGGATCATGCCGCAGGTGTTCAACGTGGCATCGGTCGGCAAGTTCGATTACTCGTATGTCGGCGTGCAGAACGAAACGACCGTGTTCGTGCCGGGTCGCCCGGATCTGATCCGATTGCGGCTTGCCTATTTGCACCATGAGCCGGGCCACGACGAATTGCCGAGTGAGAAGAATGCTGAGCTGACTTACCGCTGGGTTCAACCGTCCTGGAAGCTGTGGATCGAAGCGGGCGTGGCGCGCTTTGTCGGCGGAGACAAGGGGCCGGTTGCAACGCTCACGCGCTGGTTCGACGACGTATCGGTGAGCGTGCATGGCGAGCATAGCGGGCAGGGCACGTTTGTGGGCGCGGCGATCAGCTTCCCGCTGACGTTACGGCAGGGCATGAAGCCCGGGATCAGTCAGGTGTATGGCTCTGAACAGTTCGGACTCGATTTCCGCACGCGGGTTGGATCGACGAATTACCTGTCGGCCAATGCGGCGGAGAACATGGCCTTTCCGTATAGCACGCAGCAGTACCTGTTGAACCAGGGCCGCTTTAGCGGCGAGTACTTCTCGACTCAGCTTTATCGGATGCGCGATGCGTATCTGCGTTACGGGCGGCCTGGTAGCGACGCAACGAAGCCGAAGCCGCAGGTGAGTGTGCCTGTTGTATCGACGGGCGTTGCGCTTTCACATGGCGTCTGCGGAAGCGGTTTGCAGGATGTAGGCGACGGACGGGCGCTGGTGCCGGTCAATTGTGAATGACTTTCTCTGGAGATAGGCGATGAAGCTTTTAAATGGCGCCACGCTGCGCACGCTGCAGTTCGGATCGATAGCTCTGGCAACCAGCGCGCTGGTTGCATGTGGTGGTGGGACCAATAGCGGCGGCGCGCCGGTTGGCAAGGTGAGCGGTACTGCCGCTGTCGGCGCGGCGCTGGCCAACGCGAGCATCACGCTGACCTGCAAGAACGGCTCAGGTAGCGCGACGGCTGATTCCAACGGTGCGTATTCCGCGACGTTTGCGTTTGACGGCCCTTGCACGATTACGGCGAACGGTGGCGCGATCACGATTCATTCGTTTGCAGCTGGTGCGGGTACGTTCAACGTGACTCCGTTGACGGAGTTGCTGCTGGACTACATCGCGGGGCAATTGGGTACGAGTGTGAGCGGATTGCTCGCGGGGATCAATTCCAACCCGTCGTTCCAGAGCGCGCTGTCGAGTAGCACGGTGATTGCGAATGCGCAGGCAGCGATTGTGAAGCTGATCAAGGACACGTACGGGATCACGCTTTCTTCTTCGTCGTTCCTGACTGTTTCGTTTACGCCGGGCGCTGCGGGTGCGGATGCGGATCTCGAAACGTTGCTGGCGGCTGGAGCGATTACGAGTAATGGGCAACCGGCGGCTTCGTTGGCTGCGGCTGCGCAAGCGGCTGGGGCTGCGGCGCCGATTTCGGGTGGTGGCAATGGCGCGACGGGTGGGACGGGGGGGAGTGGGGGGACGGGGGTTTCGACGAAGTAGTACTTAGTGTTTCGTGACCACCAATAATACTTCGCGCGAACAGTTTGGTCGCTATCAGTGACGGCGACCTTCCTTCGAAGACGAGGAACAAGAAGGAAAATCGAGGTGAATGTGATGAGATTGCTTTGGAAAAAACGAGCGGTCGGCGTAGCGCACTCAATATCATTGGTTGCGCGCCGATTCGCTCTGCTCGCTCTTGTGACTACTTTCGCAGGATGCACAGTTGCGCCTGGAATGCGAATGACCGGCCCCGCTTCGTTACCAGTCACGAATGGCGACCGCGAGACACCGCCGGTGGAACTCCAGGTTCCGATCGTCGATATCAACGTCGCGCTTATTAAGCAAACGCGCGATGACGCCGCCAAGGTGGGCAACTCGCAATTGGCGACCCTGCAGGGAACCCCGGGCGCTTATCTCATTGGCGCGGGGGACGTGCTGCAAATTACCGTTTGGGACCACCCTGAATTAGCTGCGGCCTTAGGCACTCAGACGCAGACAAATAGCCGCCCATTTGACCCGGTTCCCGGCTTCATCGTCGACAGCAACGGTAATGTCCAATTTCCATACGTCGGAGCCATTCACGTGGCGGGATTGCGTTCCGATGAGGCGCAGAACAAATTATCTCAAGAACTTGCAAAAGCGTTTGTCAAGCCGCAAGTGACGTTAAGAGTCAACTCGTTTCGCGCACGTCAAGTCTATGTCGATGGGGAAGTACATACGCCAGGTTCAGTTCCCATAAACGACATACCAATGACGCTGTATGAAGCAATCAACCGCGCAGGGGGATTTAGCCCGGCCGCCGATCAGAGTCGAATGGTACTCGTCCGCGACGGGGTCTCTTATCCGCTCGATCTCTCGACGATGCTTGATCGTGGCGAGAATCCTTCAAAAATTTTACTCAAAAGTGGCGATTTACTGCGAATAGTCTCTCGTGACGAAAACGGTGTTTTTGTAATGGGAGAAGTAAACAAGCCGGCAACCGCTATACCGTTACAGAATGGGAGGCTCACGTTGAGTGATGCTATTTCCCAGGCCGGCAGCTTGAACACGAATAGCGCCGACGCCGCCCAAGTCTATGTGATTAGAGGGACATTGGGTACAACGCCTGAAGTCTTTCATCTGGACGCACATTCGCCTGTGGCAATGATATTGGCAAATCAATTCCAGCTGCAGCCCAAAGATGTGGTGTATGTAGACGGGAATGGATTAGTTAGATTTAGCCGCGTGTTAAGCCTTCTTTTGCCAGCTATCAACGCAGGTTTAACCACGGCGATCGTAACGAAATGATTGAAAATATACTGATGGTTTGTGAAGGGAACGTCTGCAGAAGTCCAATGGCGGCGGGCCTGCTGGCGAATGAAATGCCGCACGCATCGGTTTCTTCCGTCGGCATTAATGCGCTGCTTGGTCACAGTCCCGAGCCATGGGCTGTCGAGCTGATGAATCAGCGCGGCATAAGCATCGAAAGCCACATTGCAACGGCGCTCAATGTAAATCATGTCAAGTCAGCACAACTCGTGTTGACAATGAGTACCTCGCAGCGGCAATGGATCGAAGATATATATCCGTTCTCCCGGGGAAAGGTTTACAGGCTAGGTGAGCATGAAGGTTTTGACATCGCAGATCCGTATCGAAGGGGACGTCAAGCCTTCGAGGCGTCTCTAGCTCAAATTGAGCGCGGCCTGCAAGTTTGGATCCGACTAATGAATAGCCTGGCGGTTACCGTATGAACTTTCTATCTGAAAACCGTGCCACTGAATCATTAAACGGCGATGAGGTACATTGGGCAGAGCATATCTCCGTCGTAATGGAGAGCTGGCGATTGATTGTTGCAGTTGCAATGACGGTTCTCTTCGTGGGTGTTGCCTATGTTTTCCTGGCTCGTCCCGTCTATCGTGCAGACGCAATGATTCAAGTCGAAGATAGCGCAAATGCAACGAAGGACGCTTTGGGTGATATTGCGTCCATGTTTGATAACAAGCAGACGGCCGCCGCCGAGATTGAAATCATACGTTCACGCTTGGTTACGGCTCAAACCGTACAGCGACTCCATCTGGATGTTTCGGCACAACCACGGTATTTCCCCATCGTCGGAGGTGTGATCGCACGACACTCAGATACCACGGGCCCAGCTCCTGCCAAATTGGGAATGAGTCAGTTTGCGTGGGGCGGCGAGAGCATTAGCGTGTCCCAGTTTGACGTCCCTTCGGATTTCTACGGGGATAAGTTCATCTTGATCGCCGGGGAAGGAGGCGCTTTTACTCTCCGCGATCCAGACGGCGATGCCATTTTGCGTGGCGTGACGCTCAAACAGCAGATCAGAAAATTTGATCGTGGTGAAGTCCGCATTGTCGTGGACAAGCTCGTCGCTCGTCCTGGCACGCAATTTTTGATCCAGAGATTTTCGACGCTAGATACCGTTGCCAAGCTTCAGGACTCGCTGCTCATCTCGGAGAAGACCAAACTATCTGGCGTAATCGGTGTGTCACTTGACGGATACGATGCACAAGCCGCGGCAGATGTCATCAACGCAATTGCAACAGCCTACGTACAGCAGAATATCGACCGAAAATCTACCGAAGCCCAGAGCACCTTGACGTTTTTGGACCAACAACTTCCTGAACTGCGGAAGCAATTGGATGACGCGGAGGAGCGCTACAACGCTTTCCGTAACAAGCATGGAACTGTCGACTTAACCATGGAGAGCAAGCTTCTCTTGGAACAAGTCGTTGATAGCAAGGCGAAGCTGACTGAACTCAAGCAGCAGCGGTTGGAAATGGCTCAGAGATTTACCGAGACCCATCCGGCAATCACGGGCATTGATGCGCAAATTTCAGCACTCGAATCGCAACAGTCTGACTTCAACGCACGTGTAGCAAACCTTCCGAACACAGAGCAGTCGGCGCTGAGGCTTCTTCGTGACGTTCGGGTTGACACAGAGCTATATACCAATCTGCTCGACAGCGCCCAGCAGTTACGGATCGTAAAAGCTGGCGAGGTAGGAAACGTGCGCGTTGTTGATTTCGCAGTGGTGCCAGAAAGTCCTGTCAAACCAAAAAAGATCCTTCTAATCCCAGTTTTCGGAGTCGCCGGACTGATATTCGGGCTAGTAGCAGCATTTGTTCGCAAGTCCTTGTACGGCGGAGTCGAAAATGCCGAGGCAATTGAGGAATCCATTGGAATTCCCGTTTATGCGGTCATCCCTCGTAGCGAGGCTCAGTTGAAGTTGGCGCGCGCGCTCGAGCGCGGTCGAGCGGGACAGCACGTATTGGTAGTGTCTGCACCCGAGGATGTCGCAGTAGAAGGTGTTCGTAGCCTGCGTACGGCGCTCAAGTTCAATACTGTGGGTGCAAGAAACAATATCGTGATGGTCACCGGGCCACGACCTGAAGTCGGAAAGTCGTTTCTGTCAGTCAATCTAGCCGCGGTGTTGGCTACTGCCGGCGAACGCGTTCTTCTTATCGATGCTGATATGCGCCGCGGCGACATCCACACCTATTTGGGCATCTCAAAGCTTCCCGGGTTGTCCGAGTTGCTTTCAGGGCACGAGGCAGCGAGTCTCCTGAATCGAGACGTGTTGCCGGGCCTGGATGTCATTGTCAAGGGAGCTCTGCCGCAGAACCCGGCAGAACTCTTGGCGAATGGGCGCTTGGATTTGGCGCTGAAATCGTTAGCGTCCCAATACGACGTCGTTATCGTTGATACGCCACCTGTTCTTGCGGTGACAGACGCAACGATAGTTGGGAAATGCGCAGCGACGACTCTTCTTGCAGTACGTCATGGTCGACATCCCATGCACGAAATAGCGGCGAGTGCGAAGCGACTTCGGACTGGTGGGGTCTCGCTAAAAGGGATTCTTTTCACCGATGTACCTTCTCGAAAAATTGGCTACGGAGCGTACAACTCCGGCTATTACGCATACGAGAGCAAGCACTAATGCAATTGTCCATGCAGCGCGGCACACGCCACTTGAATACTCGTGCGAGACGGAGCGACCGGCGATGAAAATACTCTATATATGCAGTCTTTATGATCCGCATATCGGGGGGGGGGCGGAGATCTCGCTTCGAAACCTGGTCAAAGGCATGCGCGCACGAGGCCATGACGTTGCAGTGCTAACAACGGGCCCATCGGCGGGACTCGTCGTAGACATCGTTGATGAGGTGACAATTTATCGGGCCGGTTTGAAAAACACATTCTGGCATCACCCTCTTAGGCGAAGAAATTTACTTGCGCGGGTGTTCTGGCATCTACGGGATTCCTATAACGCGTCAATGCGCAGTTACGTAGGGTCTGTAATCGAAAAAGAGCGGCCCGATGTGGTTAGTTGCCACAACTTGACCGGCTGGTCCATTTCGGCATGGGATGAAATCAAAGCTGCCAAGGTGCCATTCATCCAAGTTCTGCACGATCTTTATCTTGTTTGTGTGCGAAGCAACAGGTTTCGGGGAGGGAGCGTCTGCCAAAAAACGTGCAACGAGTGTCGATTTTTACGAAAGCGTCACGCTCGCGCGTCGATGGCGGCATCAGCCGTGGTAGGCGTTAGTCAGTACATTCTGAACGTCATGCGCGACAGCGGGTATTTTGCAGGCGTAGTAGGTAAAACAATCTACAACGCGAGAAGTATTCCACTTACCGATGTCAGCGCACCCACTCATGGCGTTCCGGTCAAGTTCGGCTACATCGGAACCCTCTCCGAGGCAAAAGGCGTCGAGTGGATGCTCGAGGAGTTTCAAGCATCGAAGGTTGAAGGGACGCTTTATCTTGCCGGCAAAGGAGATCACCAGTATGAGGCGTATTTAAAAAGTAAGTTTGCCTCTTCAAGAGTGGTATTCGTTGGTTATGTTGAACCCCGGAAGTTCTTTAAGACGGTGGAAGTCTGTATTGTTCCGTCGCTCTGGCCCGAGCCGCTCGGAATGGTTGCGGCGGAAGCCTGCGCATATGGCATTCCAGTAATTACGACACGCCAAGGAGGACTCCCGGAAATTATAAAAGACGGCGTCAATGGTCTTTTGTGTGATACAGAGGACAAAAATTCGTTACGCCGTGCGATCGAGAAAATAGCAACTGATCCAGCCGTCTATATTTCATTAGCGGAGAATTCCCGGGTATCGGTCCAAAGTTTCATCGATCCCGATCAAATGCTTGAGAAATATGAAGACCTGCTACGCCACATTCATCTGGCGCACGGAAGGGCCATGAAATGACCGCTTTCGTGCACGACCAGAAGATAAGGCCCCGGGCCTCGCTGTCAAATCGAGGACTCGTTGCGCTTTCTATTGTTTCGCTTTTACTCCTGGCGGAAACATTTTCTGGTGCACTTCGCTTCTATTTCGACCAATTTGGTCTCGGGGCCGCACTCTCAGTACCGAAGGTGTTAGCAATAGTATTTATTTTATTCGAACTGGGTACGCGAAAAAGCACGCATTTCCTATTGTTCCCGATCCTCATCGTCGCAGGGTATTCCTGCGTCGCACTTTTCCGTGGTGTTCCGTTAGAAAATATCTTGTTTTCGTATTACACCTGGTCGCCGATCCTTCTCGGTATCGTGGCACATAAATACGTCCATCAGAAAAAGTTGTTCATATTGATATTGTTGTTTTGTGCGATCGCCTCTAGCGTTGGGGTCCTTGCAAACAATTTTCGGGATCTCCCTTGGCAGGGTTATATGTACAAAATAGGCGACACTCAATTGGAAGGTAGTCGGGATTGGACAACATTTGACGTCTCCAGGTTGGCGGGTTTCGCGCGTATTTCAGTTGCAGCCGCAATTGGGATCGTACTGCCTATATTGTACGCGGCGCCGAATATAAGGAATTTCGTGGTGCGAAATGGGATTTTAGTTATGTCTCTAATTCCAATTTATTTGACCACCCATAAGGCGTCGATTGCGGCTTTGGTTTTGGGTGGGCTGGTATTGAAGACGTACAGAAAGAAGGCGTTCGCTTTGATCGTCTGTGCAACATTGCTCGGAGCAGCAATTTGGCTGCCATTTTCGACCAGTTTCGAAAACTACGTGATAGACATGCATGATGATGTTGATCTTTTGCTCTTCGCGTCCTTTGATGATCGACTAAATAACACATGGCCCGCTTTTATCGACGTGGCAAATCAGTTCGCAAACCCGGTTGTGGGTGTGGGCTTTGGGGCAGTTGGATCATCATTGCGGATATTCGCGGTGCCAGCGCTTTTGGGGCGAGGCGGAGGGGACTTAGCAGTTTCGGATAACACTGCGTTGGCACTCTGGGGCTCCTTTGGAGCCTTGGGAGTGGTAATTTACGCGTCGCTCTTTTCAGTTTTTAGACGTTTATATGACGGTGACGTGAAGGCGTCACGCGGTTTGATCGCCGTCGCGATCGCAATATTCGCCATTGGAATAGTGACGGATATTCCAGAATCGCCGATGTGCATGTTCTTTCTCGGTTTGACGATCGCGCAAAGTAAAGTGCACTCGCAAAAACGCGCTCTACGATTCAAAACATTGCAAAAGCTGAGTCGTCAAAATGCGTGAAAGCCAACTCTGTCTTTACCGCTGCGTCCAATTTTTCCTGGCGCTAGCCATTCTCCATAGTTCGGTCAAATTGGCACACGCCGATATGACCCAGACACTGCAACCAGTCACTGTTGTGTACTCGTCTGTGATTGCGTTGGAAAACGACGCCGCGTTACATCCGAAAGGCGTGGGGATCGCGTTTGCGCTTGGCTACAAGCATCCGGGAGATGGCGGAGGCGGACAATTCTTCTTCAATCCGTCTGATGCTCGAAAGTCGAATGGCGGGACAGTGCTGTCTGTTCGCGGCATCGAGGGTGCGCGTTGGAACCGCTTATATTCCGGTGCGAGATATGTTACTTACTTCGGCGCGACAGGCGACGGTAAGACCGATGATACCGCGGCCATTCAGGCCGCCGTTGACGATACTCCCGACGGTGGGCAATTGGTGTTTCCGCTTGGCACATATGTGGTTTCGGGAATTCGGGTCAGCCGTCCAATAAAACTTCTTGGTGAGGGCGTTTCAAAATGGGATTCGCATGGAGCAGAATTAATAGCTAAGGGGGATCAGTCGTTCGTCTTGGCATTTACCCACGAGTCGGAGACGGTTCCGGGCGTAGCGCTTGGTGGTGAGGTATCGAATCTTGCACTTGAAGGCGGCGGACACCAGCTAAGTGAAGGTGTATTCGTGGGGCTAGGATTCTCCGAAGTAACGATCCGGAACCTCGAGATTGGCCACGCTATTGGAAATGGTGTCCGACTTCAGCATTGGTTCGAGGGTAAATTTGAAAACGTGTTCTTCAATTCCATAGATGCGAGCCATAGCGATGCGGTTTTTTTTGTGGGGCCAATCGCGCTCAAAAATCTGGCTGCAAACGTCAATAATCTTCGAATATATGCATCCCGATTCGAAAGTAATTTCGGGACATATATTAAATCTGATCCTAAGGCGAATATGGACATCTTTGTGTTGTCCAATTGCAAATTCGAATGGTCTGGTCAGACTTGGCACGCCGCCGAGCGCTTTCCATTGTTCGATCTGGACTCCGCCTTCCGAGTGCAGATTTTCTCTAATTCAATCACCCAATTCCGGTTTGGGAGAAATTATTCCACGATTCTGAAGGTGGCTGCGGGAAGTGGAAGTCCGGTAAGCTCCAGAGGAGCGGGAATTAAATTCTTTAATAACGATTTTAGCGGGCTTGATAATGAAACAGTCTTGTTGGATTCGCGAAGTGACGCCGCTGTTCAATGGTCAAGCAACACAATAATTGATTCGTCATTTTCAAAAAAAATCGCACCCGAGGCACCGCAGAAAAACATATCAATGGATGGATTTCTGAAATACAACCATTTTTAATGGATTTTATCGTCGCGCAAGTTTTGCAAATTTACGTGATTTTTAAACTAATTTAAATATTTCGAAAATGATCTATGCGGATTTGCGTTGGCCGCCCCACACGGGCATCGGAAACGTGATGTCGGCGTACCTTAGTCGACGTCCGGCTTCCATGCAATTGAAGCAACTGGACCTCGTGACGAAGATTGGAAGTCCGTTGTCTCCGGTAGCGATTGGCTATGGACTCAGAAAAACGCGAGATGCGGGCGTGTTTTGGAGCCCAGGATTTGTGCCGCCTTTGCACTCACCGTGTCCGAGCGTGGTCACAATTCACGACCTAACTCATCTTCACTTTTATTCGAGATGGCACAAGGCCTACTATGAAATCGTGTTCAAGAGGTTGCTGTTGGAGTGTGCCGCTATTGTGTGTGTTTCAGAACATACTAGAAAAGAATTTCTGGAATGGTCAAATATGGATCCGGATAAAGTCCATGTTGTTTTAAATGGGGTGCACGAAAGCTTTTTTGACGTCCATGAGCCGTTGCCTTATCAGTTCGAATATATCTTATATCCGGGGAACCGTCGAAAATATAAGAATCTGGACCGTCTTTTAAGGGCCTACGCCGCTTCGATGTTGCCAAAGCAAAATATCAAATTGATGCTTACCGGCGACGCTTCTGCAGAACTGACGTTGCAAGCAAGGAGGTTGGGCATCGAAAACAGCGTCGTTTACTCCGGGTGGGTAAATGACCGGGATATGCCACGTCTTTATCGTGGTGCATTGATGGTGGTTTTCGTTTCTTTGTATGAGGGCTTTGGACTGCCGATTGTTGAGGGGATGGCATCAGGTGTTCCTGTGATCACGTCGAATGTGTCCGCAATGGCTGAGATTGGAGCGGGCGCGGCAGAACTGGTTGATCCGTATTCGATTGAGTCTATAAGGGATGCGATTGATAAGGTCGCGACAGACGAAGAAAGACGGTCGGATTTGATTGATAAGTCAGCGTTACACGTCAGGAAGTTCAGTTGGGATAAGTCCGCTTTCCGACTTTGGGAAATCGTGGGCAAGTTTGAAAAATAAAAGAAATGGCCGATGCGAGGTTGGACCGGGGGGAATATGAGTGTATTCGAAGGAATAAACGCGATCATAGTGAATTATAAGACGGCTGATTTGACAAGAAAATGCGTCGAATCAGTAATCGCGATGAAGATTGCCACGCCGGAAGACGTGGTAGTGGTGGACAATTCATCGCCTGATAATTCTTTTGAGCGGCTTAAAAAATCACTTCCAAAGGGCGTTCGTTTGGTGCGAGCTTCGATGAATCGAGGTTTTGGATCCGGCGTTAATTTTGGCATGGTTGCATGCAGACATGACCTGGTAGTCGTGCTGAATCCCGATACATACTTCACCGACAGAAGTATCGAGCGTGCAATAAACGTAATGAACAGTGAGTCCGACATCGGGCTTGTGGGTTTAGACCTGATATACCCGAATGGCCGGCGCCAATACTCTGCGCGGCGGTTCTATTCGGTTCTTGATATCTTGGCTCGCCGGTCACCCTTGGGAAAATTAAACGGTTTTAGGGAGCGCGCTGAAATTCACCTGATGTACGACTCCTGGCGGCAGGGTTCGCCTTTCGACGCCGAGTGGGTGATGGGAACAGGATTCATTGTCCGGCGAGAAATTTTTGAAGACCTCGGCGGCATGGATGAGAGGTATTTCCTGTACATGGAGGACGTCGATTTCTGTGCTCGAACTTGGCAAGCCGGGTACAGAGTCGTCTGTGTCCCCGGCGCAAATCTGACTCATGAGCACCAGAGAGAATCCGCAGCTGGAGTTTTCAGCTGGGCAGGACGTAAGCATCTTAAAAGCCTTTTACTCTTTCGAAGCAAATATCGTTTGCCTTGGGGCCGGCGGCCGGGCGTCGAGGGACTCGTGCGCAGATAGAGCAGTGTGCATAGAGAAATGGTGCGATTTAGTTGTTCGACTACCAAGGGCTTCTGATACCTTGATCGGATCGGACATGTGTTCGAACTTGAGAGTCTCGCAACTTTCTTTTGGAGGCCAACAAATGAAACGCATTGCCGATCTTATCGACATCGGTGACGTCTGCAGGATCGTTACTCCCAGAGTCCAAAAGCGGGTTAATGCTTGCCGCCAGTTCGAGAGGTGTCATTGGATAGCGCGTATCCAGTCTGCTAGTCGAGAGCAGATCGTCAGATGGTCCTCCGAGCAGTTGCTCGTCGCGGACAATCTGCTGATGTAGGCCTGACGTCGTGCTTTGGTCCGCCTGCGGCTTTACGTTGTGGCGGGACTGCGGGTCAATCGAGCGTCTGAGTAGAGCGGAATATGACTGTGAAAGGTCGTTTGCCGATCCGTCCGTTGTGTAAGGCGATCCCTGGTCGAGCGCCTGACCAGATGCGAAGCAGGATACCGTCAAGATCATTACGGCGGCGATTGTTTTAGATTTGAATTTTGATGACATCGTAGTCCAGAGCCTTTGGATAAGCCACGTTTTGACGGTTCACGGATCATTGTCTAACAAAAGGGATTGTAAAAGGTCGAAATAATTTTGAGTACTTGAAAATTTCTTTAGCACCGGTTAAAGAAACTAGGGCGCTGACTCTAATCCTGCGAGCGAAGAAAGGTGATGTCTGGGTATCAGAGGGGTATCCGAAATCAGCGCAGTTATGTATGGCGGGAGATTTGCGACTGCCCTTGCCACGTGTTTGGATATGGCACGTCGAATAAAGGCGCTTCGAACGCTTCGACGGTGAACTTCCTTCAATATTGGGATGAAATTTACGCAGAAAAAGTGCCCGGATAACGCAGTAGATCGTGTAAAAAAACGACAGTTAATTTAAATTCCATTCAACACACATCGCGTAATGAATATGCAGCCAGATCGAACCGAGGGTGATTCTCGTTTTAGAAAGATGGCAAAAAACGCCCAGGTGAGCCTATTTTTTTTAATTTTAGTTCTGGCTGCTACATTCGTATCGAGGGCTGTTTTCATCCATAAGATCGGAGCCGATTTTATTGGACTAACAACTACGATTGTGAACATCGTCGGATTTCTGAACCTTGCTGAAATGGGTTTTGCATCAGTCGTTGCATTCGCTCTCTACGGTCCAATACACGACAAAAATCGAGCGGAGATATCCGCGATTGTAACTGTATTTGCCTATATTTACCGGCGAGTCGGTCTCGTGGTAATGATTGTTGGAATTGCTGTTGGCGTTTTCATTCCGCATTTCTTCCGATCGTCCGGTTTTTCTGAGGAAACGATTCTCTTTACTTATTTTATTTACTTGTCAACCACCCTACTTGGATTTTTCTTTAATTATCGTGAAATTCTATTAGTTGCTGATCAGAAAAATTACGTCAAAGTTGGAATCTTTAATAGTTTGAAGCTACTGAAGCTTGGCGCGCAGGTAGCTGCTGTTTCATATTTTGATCAAAAGATTTTGTGGTGGCTGGCGCTGGAATTTATTTCGTTGGCGGCTTACGCAAATCTTCTTAATATAAAAATATCACGGGTTTATCCGTGGTTGAACGTGAATGTTCAATCTGGAAAAAAGCATTCGCGCGACTACGTGATTATATATAAAAAATCAAAGCAGGCTTTTGTGCATAAACTTGCCGCTGTCGTGCTTCAGCAAACGAGCCCAATATTTGTATTTGTATTCCTCGATCTCCACCTCGTTACAAAATACACTAATTACACCATAATAATAACAGCATTGACCTCCATAATTGCCGCGCTGTTCGATAGTACCAACGCTGGGGTCGGGAATCTGGTTGCAGCACGGAATTTAAAGCGGACATTGGGCGTTTATTGGGAGCTTCAGGCCTCGCGCTTTTGGCTAGCAGGTGTTGCAGCATACACTTTGTTCAGCACTGTTGATTTGTTTATAAGAGCATGGGTCGGTGAGTCATATGTCTTGCAGAAACCGGTAGTTGCGGTATTGGCCATTGGTTTTTTTATCACAGTAGTGAGAAAGACAACAGATGAATTTATCTCGGCATCTGGCCTTTATCATGATACGGCGGCTCCCTTGTTTGAAGCTGTGATAAATATTTCGACAACAATAATATTGGGAAAATCGTACGGTGTCTTTGGCATTGCGATGGGGTCGGTCTGTAGTCTCTTGGTTATTGTCGGCTTGTGGAAGCCTATATTTTTGCATAAAGAGGCGTTAGGTGGGAATGTCCAAATCTATTTCATGAAGACTGGTGGATTTCTGCTGATACTGCTGCTTTCCACGTTTGTCACGAACAGGGTAGGGGTCTTTCGATTTGAGTCGCCGGGAATATTAGATTTCCTGATTGTATCGATTCAGCGGTGTGCTGTGTTTGGGTGTATTTCATTTAGCCTATTTTTTGTATTATTCAATGATATGCGAATACTGAGTCGGCGAGTTCGGCAGCACGTTTTCTTGAGGCGAGGATAGACTTATGTCTTGTAAGAAAATACCAATTTCAATAATCGTCCCGGTTTTCAACATCGACGCATATCTGAGACGTTGCCTGGAAAGTATAAAGTCACAGACCTTTGCAGAATTTGAAGTCATACTGGTGAACGACGGTAGTACCGACAGATCCCTTGAAATATTGGAGGAATTTTGCAGGCTTGATAGTCGATTTAAGATTTTCAGCAAGAAAAACGAAGGCTTGGCCCGTGCAAGGCAGGACGGATTTAGGCTGGGTTGTGGTGAATATATTTTCAATCTGGACGGTGATGATTTTATTCCGCCAACAACACTTGAGATTTTACGGTGTAGAGCAGATAAAAGTAATGCGGACATTGTAGGGGGAAGTCATCAGCGATACTTTGAGAATCGAGGTAGCGAGTTAGTTGTACGGCGCGAAGGGGGTTTGACTCGCGCGGAATTGCTGCACATGATGTTTTCGGAAAACTATTTCTATGTGTGGGGGAAATTGATCCGGAGGACCTTGTTTTGTCCGGAGCTGCCCGTATACGACGGTATTACATATGGAGAGGACACGGTTCTCATGACACAGTTGACCCTACGCGCAGAGTCAATAGTTTTCATTGAAGATGTTGTCTATTTTTACCGAATTAGAGAAGACAGTTTATCTAATCGGCCTACCGGCGCTGCTATAAATTCGCGATTGGCGGCTACGAGGTTGGCCTGCGCGGGTGTGCGCGAGGAGACGTTGGGAAGGGAGGTTTATGATGAAGCTAACTTATACTTTCTACGTCAGCTTTATAGGCATTTGAAGGATGGTGGAAAGCTCTATAGTCAGGAAAAGAGCGAAATTAAACTCGAACTCAGAAATTCGTTAAATGGCGAAGTGCAGAGGAAAATTAAGGAGGTAAATTTAAAAATGTTTGTTGCTCTTTGGATTTTAAAAGCAAACATAAATCTGTTCAATTTATTTTCTTCGTTATTTTCTTTGAAATCTCGCTATTGAACGATTTTGCTGGACTGGACTATTTGTCAGGTTATTAATGATTGGTTTGATCGATTTCGTAACATTCAAAAAAGAAGTGTGGGGGTATAGTATGAAGACAGTAACTTTCTGGTTTAGGGTTAAGCGTAGATTGCGGCGTGATTTTTCTCATTTTGTCTCGTTTATCTTTTCATATATATACTCCTGCATCAATCGTTGGTCGCAGAAGTCGATTGTGACCGCTGAAGGGAGTATTACAGTCTCGCTAACCTCACATGGCTCGCGTATAGAGACTGTATTCTGCACGCTAGAATCAATTGGACGGGGGACTTGTAAGCCTGGGCGATTGATCTTGTGGGTAGACGAACCAATAATTTTTGAAAATTTGCCCGAAACTCTCAAACGCCTCCAGCGAAGAGGGCTAACGATAGCGCTTTGCGAGAATTTCGGCCCGCATACAAAGTATTTCCCGGTCGTGGAATCTGGCTCATTGCCTGAATTATTGGTTACTGCTGACGACGATATTTTCTATCCAAAAAAATGGTTAAAGCGGCTCGCGGATGAAAATCGTCGGACGCCAGACATGATAGTTTGTTATCGCGCACATCGTGTAGACGTAAGTGAAGTCGGCATCGCGCCGTACCAATTTTGGCAACCGTGCAATACTTCTGAAGCTAGCTATCTGAATTTCGCTACAGGGGTTTCTGGGGTAATTTATCCGAAGCGCTATTTGTTATGTCTAAAATTGGCCGGCCGAGGATTTGCGTCTTGCGCACCGCGTGCCGATGACGTTTGGCTCTATGCGACGGCGATAAGGAATGGATTTGAGATTCGCCAGATCTTTCGCCGCCCCATCCATTTCCTTGAACATCCGCGATCCCAACACATTGCCTTGCACCTCGACAATGTATTGGGGGGAAGGAATGATGTTCAGATTGCTAATACGTGTACCCCCAGCGATATTGAGTTTCTTTTGGGAAGCGTCAGGTAGCTGGTCGTCGAATTATTGCGCAACCCGAGATCCGCATGAACCTACTATCGGAACGCAGACAACATTCTGGGGGATATTTCGTATCCGCGGTCTGTGACCTGGGGGAAGAGTCTGCGTTGTCGCCGGACGTACAGTGCTTGCGACGCCGTGTGTCTCTTTGCCAACCGCAGATACCCATAGTGCAGTCACCGGCGAACCGCCTTTCCGCCCTCTATCGCCCGCCACATCGCTCCGCCTCAAACCGATCCAACTCCCCCAGCAAATGTTTGATCTGAAACGTCTGCATCGCGGTTAGCGGAAACTCATCCTGTATGCGTTGTAACCGCTTTCGCCAATAAGCCGGTGGCAACACAGGTTCACCACGAAAGGCGCGCAGCGACGGCGCCATCACACGCGCGACGTGCGCGATGTCTTCATCCATTGTCATGCGAGAGCCCCGAAAAACCTCGATGTTTAGTTTTGTTTTTTCTGTGTGCGCTTTGAGTGACAACGAGTTCATAGTGGCTGCGCAAACGTCGACGCTTATAGTAAGAAATCAGAATCGCTGGGTCAAGGTTTCCGACCGAATTTTCGCATGGACGGCGCTTAGAATTTGCCTTGATTTCAGGGCTATTTCGATCACGCCGGGATTTCAATGGGTCGTTCTCCGGGTCTTCAATAGCCGTCATCTACTCGCGACATTGCGCCGGCCCGACACGCGTCAAACGGCGCAAGTGAGTGCCTCCAAACCCCGAGACGCAGCTAACCCGAGCAACAAAGTCAGACATAGTTCAAAGCGCCTTCCCCCGCGACGGCGGCTAATCCTCTTGCGCCTGTCCACCGCTCACCACCTCCACTTCCGGATAACCAATCCGCACCGGCGGCACAAACCACGCAAGACACAACCCAACCAACGCAGCCGCGCCCGCCACCAGAATGCCGATATGAATCGACTCCACCAGCGAATCTCGCGCGGAATTCATCATCGCATCGCCCGCGTGCCCGGCGCTCACCAGACGATTGATCAACGCTGCCTGCTCGGCGCGGTCTACTAGCAGTTCGGGACTCGCGAACGACTTGAACCACTGCGTCGCCTGATACGACGCGAGAGAGCGATGCACACCCTGCGTGTAGAGATGCCCTAGCAGTGCACCCGTCATCACCGTGCCCAGCATCCCACCAAACGTCCGCAGCGATTGCAGCAAAGCCGTTGCCGCACCAAGCTGATCGCGCGGCACGATCTGTTGCGAACAGACCGTCAAGCTGGTCGCCACCAGACCGAGTCCGAGCCCACTGAGACCCATGCACGACATCCACACCAGGTGCGGCTCGGTCCCTCTGAGTACGACCACACTCAAACACGCCAATGCGGACAGCGCAAAGCCAACATACATGATGCCGTTCGCGCGGCGAATCCGTGTGACGATACGATTGTTCAGCACACTGCCAACCGTCGTGCCGAGCAGCAGCGGCGTAATCAGCATGCCCGAATCGTGCGCGGACATCGCGTAGCCGCCCTGAAACAGCAGCGGCACATAAAACACCAGCGAAAACAGCGCAAAACCGCCGAGCACTGACATCGCAAAGAGCGCGGAGAGCTTGCGGTTCAACAGCATATCCACTGGAATGATCGGATAAGCGATTCTCCGCTCCCACAACCACAGCGTCATTGCAAAACTCGCCGCCACGACGGCCAGCACGATTGTTATCGTGTCGACGCCGTACTTCGGAAACAACTCGATCAATAACTGGAGTGAGCCGAACGTGACCGCAATCACGAACGCGCCGAGCCAATCGAGTCGTATCGGGCCTTTACGCCGCAAATGATGCAGCGGCGGCAGAAAACGCTGCACGAACAGCAGCGACGCGAGGCCAACCGGCACATTGACAAAAAACACCAGCCGCCAGCCGCCGTATTGCGTGAGCATGCCCCCGAGCGTCGGCCCGACCATATTGGCGACGCCGAATGCGGACGTCACGAACACGAGCCAGCGCAACCGCAGCTTCGGATTGGGGAACAGATCGGCGACGGTGGCGAACACCGTGCCGATCAGAATGCCGCCGCCGATCCCCTGCAGGCCGCGCGAAATCACCAGTAGCAGCATGCTGGTGGCGAGGCCGCACAATACCGACGCGCCGGTAAACAACAGAATCGCGGCGATCAGAAACGGCTTGCGCCCGAACAGATCACCCAGTCGTCCGAAGATCGGAATCGTGATCACCGAAGCCAGCATGTACGCGGTCGCGACCCATGCGTACAGATCGAAGCCCTTTAGATCGGCGACGATGCGCGGCAGCGCGGTACCCACAATAGTTTGATCGAGCGCCACCAGCATCGAGACGAAGGCGACACCGAGCATCGCCAGCAACGACTCGCGAAACGGCAGCAATTGTCCGCCGGGTAGAGGCGCGTCGAGATCTGGAGTCATGACAGTCTTTTTTGGGCGCGCATGCATCCACTTACTTGCCGGCCGCCTGATGCGCGCCCAATGCCGCGCCGAGATCCTCGTCGGTGGCCGCCGGGAAGATGCTCATCGTCAGCAAGTCACCCCATTCGAGCGCCAGCGCCGACAGTCCTCGCGTATCGTCCGCCTCGACGATCGCAAAGCCATGCAGTCCGCCGATCGCGTGCCAGCGCCCCAGCAATTTGACACCTTCAGGCGCCCGTCCGCCGGTTTTCATAAAACGCTCGATGACAGAGTTTTCCGCAGTCGGCAGGCCATTCCATTGCACGATGAATTTCATTGCATGTCTCCAATTTGGTTTGGCGATGCCGGCTCGTGGCGCGCTGCAATCGTCCTCAGTGCTGTGAGACGCATTTGCTTGCCTCGCGCCTTGAACACTTTTGCGCCAGGATGCTATCCGGTTAGCACGTGCGCTATCCGCGGACGGTATAAAACCACGTGGCGTCTTAAACAGCATAGGTGAGCGCACGCTCATCAACGTCGCCCCATGCGGACATTCACCAGGCCAATTGAACAATGCGCATTGCCGGGAAAGCGTGACGGGCGCGTCTGTTTCCAATTGCGGCCATCTCGCGCGTCCTATAAGAAGGAGCTTTTTATGCGGCTGTCGAGAATCTGGATGTCGATCGGTCTTAAAGCGCACCGCGCAATGCGCCGGCACGACCGGCACACGTGCGGATGGAAAACGGAACCGGCGAAAACGCGTCAAATAAAGCAAACGCAAACGGCACGCGTGGCAAACGCGTGCCGTTGTAGCTGCTGTTGCTGCTGCTGTTGCGAGCGTCCGAACCGGGCTCTAGCTGCGCGGCAAATTGCGCGGCACTGCAATAACGGGTGCACCGGCAATCGCCTGACGCGCTGCGGGAAAACCCGGTGGATATTCGACGACGCGCGTGGAACCCGGCGCGACCTGTACGGCGACGCTCACAGCATGCGCACCGATCCGTGCGCCGCCAACAATAGCGGCCATCGCCTGGCGGTCGAGTTCGACGCTGTCAGTAAGATCCTTGATGACAAGCTTTGCCATGACGGCTCCGGGGAAGAGACCGAGCCGGCGGCTGGTGCGATTCTCCAGTCGCCGCCCGGGTGTGTCGTTAAATGTGTTGAGGTCTCGTCGCACTATCAGTATAGGAAATCTGTTTGCAGCTCGCCTGTCGGAAGTGAACAGGCGGCAATAGGGAAGCCCCCGGCTCCACACTACTGCATGCCCTTAAACGTTGGCGTAATTGGCGCCCCACAGCGACGGGCTGACATTCAGCTTCAACGGTACGAGGCCCGCGCCGATCACGCCGATGTTGTTGAGCGCGGCGACGTTGACGGTTTGTATCTGACTGAGGTTCTGGACGACCGAGACGTTGACATTGGCAACGCCGCCAAGGCCGCCAAGGCCGCCAGGGCCGCCCATCGACGGCAAGCCGGGCACGCTGCTGCCGGTGCCGCCGGCCACCGCCGACATTGCGCGGCGGTCGAGCTCGCGGGTGCGGGACAGATCGCGAATCATGAGGGATGACATGGTGATTCTCCAAAGGTGCGCGGAAGACGGGCGTGATCGAAGCGAAGCGGAGATGGCCGGGCGGCCCTCCGCTTCGCCGAATCAGGCTTATCGGGCTTTAAACATTGATGTTGTTGCTCGACGTGATGCAGGGAACGATCGAGGTATCGATGCCGGCTGCGAACGCGACGTTGTTGCCGTTGGCGTTCTGCACATTCACTGCGTTGCTGATCAACTGTGTGGCGCTGACATGCTTGCTGTTGTTCGGCGCGACCACCGGGCTGAAGTTGAAGTACGACGAGGACGGGTAGCCGAAGCCGCCGCGCACGGCGCTCATGGCCTTGCTGTCGAGTTGTTCGGTGATGGACAGGTCTTTGATCATCAGCGTGTTCATGGTAAATCTCCTGGAAGGGAACATCACAGTGTTTCGGTTGGGGTCGAGCATCTTGTCTGCTCGAGTGTCACTAATGCATGGGCTATGCCAGGTTTATTCGTGGCTCCTAAGAAAGTTGCTGAACGCTTGATGCGCAAGGCTTTCGCGTGGCGCCGCAGTGTTGGAGCCGCAATATGGGCAGCAGCAGACGATCAACGCCTGACGGGACGGAGCCAACAACGCACCGGATTCTGTTGGATGTCGCAAGACACGCGCGGGGCATGCACGCAGCGGGCCAATCCTGGTTTGCGAAAGCGCGGGTCGGGAGCTAGTATCGAAGCGGCACATGTAACTGATTACGACAGGTTTTCTATCAGCCCGAGGGTTGCCGGTTGCATGCGATGCGGCTCAACGGCAGCGGGGGCGCTTCGCACAAATGGCTAGCCTTGCGCATGTGATTCGCGACTATCAGAGCGGCGAGCTGTCACGTGACGAGTTCGTCGCTCAACTCGACAGCACGTTGACGACCGAAGGACTCGGTCCAACGCGGCTGCTGGAAATGCTCGGCGTAGCGCATCACAAAGCCCCTCTGCCCGACGATCTCTACGCCGAAGTGCGGCGCCGCATCGAACAGTTGCGCGTCTCGAACGTGGCGGCCGGCGGCGAGGAAACCGGCATGCAGACCACCGTCGAGATACCGTCTGTACGTTCGGCAAGCTCGGCAGGCGCGGCAAGCTCGGCAGGTGCAGCGAGCGCTGCCGGCGCAGCAGGGCAGGATCAGATCAAAGGCACCGGCGACACGCTGAATAACCGCTTCGTCCTCGAGGAGTGTCTGGGCGTCGGTGGAATGGGCACCGTGTACAAGGCGCTCGATATGCGCAAGCTCGAAGCGTCGGATCGCAAACCGTATGTCGCGATCAAGGTGCTCAACGTCCAGTTCCGCGGCAACCCGAATTCACTCGTCGCGCTGCAGCGCGAGGCGCGTAAGGCGCAGGTGCTCGCGCACCGCAACATCATCGCGGTGTACGACTTCGACCGTGACGGACCGATCGTCTACCTGACGATGGAGTACCTCACCGGCAAGCCGCTCAGCCAGCTATTGCGCACGCCCGGCTATAAGGGTATGCCGGTTCGCGCCGCGCTGCCGATTGTGCGCGGCATGTGCAATGCGCTCGCCTACGCGCACGAACACGGCTTCGTGCATTGCGATTTCAAGCCCGCCAACGTCTTTCTCACGACGAATGCCGAAGTGAAGGTGATCGACTTCGGCATCGCCCGTGTGTTCCAGCGGCCGGAGGAGGAGAGCGACGCGACTGTTTTCGACCCCGGCAGTCTCGGCGCGTTGACGCCTGCCTACGCGAGCCCGGAGATGATCGAACATCGTGAGCCGGACCCGCGCGACGATATCTACGCGCTCGGCTGCATTACCTACGAGTTGTTGACGGGCCACCATCCGTTCGACCGGCTATCGGCGACGCAAGCCCGCAATGCCGACTTCAAACTTCAACGTCCACCCAATCTCGACGCCAAACAGTGGCGCGCGTTGCGCACCGCGCTTTCGTTCGATCGCGACACGCGCATGCCGGGCGTCGTGCGCTTCATCGCGGAGTTCGACAACGAAGCGCGCGCGGAGAAGTCGGGTACCCTGGTCAAGGTAGGGTTCGCAGGTTTTGCTGTGGTGTGTGCCGCGGCTGTCGGCCTGTTTGCCTTGCGCTCGGCACCGAATCGACAAAGTGGGACGCAGCCGGCTGCCGCGACGTCCGGGGCGTCGGCGGATCAGGCGGTCACCGCGTCGTCTCCGGTGGCCACCGCGGCGGTGGCGAGCTCGCCTGAGCAGCCGGCCTCCGCCGGGCCGACAGCAGCGCCCACGGCGCCTATATCGCCCACCACGCCCACAACACCGCCGATAGCGCAGGCGCCCACTCCACCCGCGTCCAAACCCGCCCTTACCCTGGCCGCGGTTGCACCGGTACTGGCACAAGTACCGTGCTCGGCGCTATCTGCTTCAACCCAGGACCACACGTTGGCGGTGCGCGGCTACGTCTCGCAACGCTACGGTGCAGCGCACCTGAAGGACACGCTGACGGCATTGCCGGGCGTCGATGCGCTATCACTCCAGGTGGAACCGCTTGCCGACGACAAATGCGCAACGATCAAGGCGCTCGCCCCTTATTGGACCCGCAACTGGCAAGCAGGTCATGTTGCCTCGCTGCATGTGCGTCCGCCTAGCGGGCAGTTGAGCGAAGGCGATCCGCTGGTCGTCGACGTGACCACGCCCCCTTACGACTCGTACGTGAACCTCGACTACTATCAGCTCGACGGCAGCGTCGTGCACATGGTGCCGAGCCCGCGTGCGAAGGACAATCAGGCGCCCCCGCACTATGCGGCCACGATCGGCAGTGCGGGTGACTGGATCATTTCGAAGCCGTTTGGATCGGAGATGGTGGTGCTGTTGATTACGCCGGCGCCGCTATTCGACAAGCTGCGGCCCGAAAGCGAATCACGCGCCGATTATCTGCGTGCGCTGGAGACGCGCCTCACGCAGATGGCCGGCAAATTCGGTCAGGATCATATCGTCGCCGATTTCGCGCCGATCACGACGAAGCCGCGCACGCCTTAGCGAACGCAGCACCCGCATTACTTAAGGTCTTTCACCACCCTGAAACCGTCCTGCGACTGCCGCACGCTCGCGCTGTACTTGAAGCGTGTCGCACTCAGCATGTAGCTCCCGCCTTCGCGCCATGAGCCGCCGCGAATCACGCGCATGTCGCAACTGGGGCTGTCCCACGCGTGGCCGTCGGCGGGCGCGCCCTGATAGGAGTTGTGCCAGCAATCGGCGACCCACTCCCAGACGCTGCCGTTCATGTCGTACAGGCCGAGCGGATTCGGTGCGAACGAGCCGGCTGTTTCCGGGCCGTCCTTGTGCCAGGGATCGCCGCAGTCCTTGCAATTGGCGTTGCCCTTGCGCATCTGATCGCCCCACCAGTAGGCCGTCGTGGTACCGCCACGGTCCGCGTATTCCCATTCGGCTTCGGTGGGCAAGCGGTACGGTTTGCCGGTCGTTTTGCTCAGCCACTTCAGGTACTGCTGCGCGTCTTCCCAACTGAGGTCGCGTGCCGGCGCGACTCTGTTCGTATTGCTTTCGGGCGTCAGCTTTTGACAGGCATTCGCCGCGACGCACGCATTCCATTGCTCGACAGTCACCTCGTACTTGCCGATCGCGAACGGCGCGCTAATGGTCACATGATGGACGGGCTTTTCGGAAGGGTCGTCGGTGCTGCTGCCCATTGAGAATGCACCCGCAGGCACGGTGATCATGATCGGGCACGTGGCGCAATCGCGGCTCTCGCCGGCGCTCGGTGGATGCGCCGCGGGCTTTTGCGCGACTGCCGGCGCGGGAGGGGCAGCGGGTGCTGCGGGCGTCGGCGTCGGCGCTGCGGCGCGCGGATGGTCTTGCGGTGCGGCGCTGGCGGGCGTGGTTGAGCGCGTGGCTTGCGGTGCCGGCGCGACCGATGGTGCCGCAGAAGGTGCGGCCCCTGGCGAAGCGGACGGCGCACTCGCCGAAGCGGCGGCGCGCAGCCGGTCGATACGTGCGTGAGCGAGCGCGGCGAAGCGGCCATTGGGATAGGCCTTCAAATAGGCCTCGTAATCGCTCGCGTAGTTGCTGTCCTTGATGGAATTCCAGAAGGTAATTTCGTATTGCTCGCTGCTGTCCTTCGGCAGAATGCCTCTGCTGTGCAAGACGGCAATGGGTTCATCGCTGTTGGCGGAGATGAGCGCCGTGCTAGCTCCACGAGCTGCGGCAGGCTCGCTCAAGCTCGCGGTCCTGGCAAGCGATGACGCGATCCAGGGTATTTGCTTAGCGCTGGTGACCGCGCTAACGGTCGTCGCTACGCGTTGAAACATTCCCGCAAGGTTCTGTGATGAAGAAGCGTCGTTGAGCGCGCCCAGCAATGCATTGGTATAGACGCCGTGACGCATGCCGTCAGCCGCAAATCCGCCCGGTGCTGTCGCGTACGCGACCACGGTGTTGGCGGGCAAAGCGGCCGCATTGAAGGTGACGTCGGCTGAGAAAGGATTGTTCAGGCAAGCATCGAGAATCAAGACATTCATCTGTCCGGCACGCGGCGCGCGCATTGCCTCTAATACGCTATCCAGATCGACGCCCTCGCTAATCAGCCGTGCAGGCGCACGTGCGTCGAGGCCTGCGGGCACGAGCAGCGTTTGCCGGCCGATTTGCAGGCCGTGTCCAGCGAAATAGAAGAGTCCGATGCCGCCGTCCCGCAGACGTTGGCGGAATTCGCTGATGGCTTCCCGCATCTGCTGTGGCGTCGCATCGGTGCGCATGATGACGTCGAAGCCCCGAGCGCGCAGCGTGTCGCGCATGGCCTCAGCGTCGCGCGGTGCATTGTCGCGAAGCGGGTCCGCGTAATTCACGTGATCGGCGTGATCGCCATACGCGCCGTTGCCGATCACCAGTGCAATGCGTGCAGGCTGCGTATCCTTCGTGTGCAGTGCGGGCGGCGCGATGGACGCATCCGTCGTGCGTGGAGCCGCCGCCCCATGCTCCGCGGCGTCACGCTGCGTCGCGGCATGGACATTGCCCGCCTGCGCCTGAATTGCCCCGGCCATGCACACCAGCAGGAATGTTCGCCACATATTCGTATCCTGTTTGTTCCGGACAGAACATAGGGTTTCGACGACCGCGACGCCCGCGTCAGCCGTTGAAGCGGATCGCACACAGCATCGATGCCGCGCGCGACTCTCCATCGACAACCTATGAATAACGATAGCACGCGGTTTGCGCGCCACAACTGTCCGCACATCGTCAATGCGTTATACGGTTAACGAGTGTGGCGTATCTTTTTGGCAAGTTACGGCCTAAGCTGATTCACAAAGTAGGGCACTACGGCCGTTTTAATCAATGTGGACGCTCATCTACGTCAATCCGCCACGTGAATCCACGCGCATCCACGTGAACCACGCGAGCGCCCGCGACATCCAGTCGGATCGTCCGGCCTGCGCTTTACGCGGCCGAGGCGGCCTCGATCCATCTTCGGGAGAGTGCGCAATGCGAAGACTCCTCACACCTGGCGTGCTCGACATTCGTTATGGAGCGAATGTATGGCCTGCAGCGCTTCGCCCGGCCTGGCGCGTCGCGCTCGTCATCCTGTTATGCGGCATGTCACTGTGCGAAGCCGCGCTTGCCGAGCAAACCCCTTCGCCGCCCGGCGCCGAGGAATACATCATCTGGCCATCGGATGGCACCGTGATTCACGGCGGCAAACTGTGGGTCCGCATGGGCTTGCGCAACATGGGCGTGTGCCCGAAGGGTGTCGCGGTTCCGAACACCGGTCATCATCATCTGTTGATCGACACCGACTTGCCGCCGCTCGACCAGGAAATTCCGTCGGACCGCAACCACCTGCATTTCGGTGCGGGTGAGACCGACGCGCGAATCGAGTTGCCACCGGGCAAGCACACGTTGCAACTCATTCTCGGCGATCACAATCATGTGCCCCACGTGCCGCCGGTGTATTCGAAGAAGATCACGATCACCGTACTAAAAGACTAGCTGGCCCGTTCATTCAAAGCGGGTCCGTCAGGACGGAGAGACCAACATGTACAAGATCATCGCGCTCGCGGCGTTTCTGGCATTGGCGTCACTGGCCGCGCCGAATCCCGCCACGGCCGGCACGACACCGGCGCCTGCTGGCGCGCATGCCTATATTGGTTATCCGAACGATGGGCAGGTCGTGCCGGCCAATAAACCGTTTCGGGTGTGGTTCGGCTTGCGCTATATGGGCGTCGCGCCGAAAGGCGTCAAGTATCCGAACACGGGGCACCATCATTTGCTGATCGATACTGATCTGCCGCCGATGGACCAGGAAATTCCCTCGGACCGCAACCATCTGCACTTTGGCGCGGGTGAAACGGAAACGATGATTCAACTGCCGCCCGGCAAGCACACGCTGCAACTGCTGATGGGCGATGACATGCATATACCGCACAATCCGCCGGTGTACTCGAAGAAGATCACGGTCATTGCACGTTGATGCGATAGCGGCGCCACGCAGTTCCACTTCAGTGTCACGTCGAAGCCAACACCGTGGCGCCCATTGTTGGCTACGATCCACCAGTGCCAACCTGTCGCGCCGTAGCCGTCGCACCCCACGCGACGATCTGCCATCCGCGAAACCCTTTATTTACAGCCGTTCTGAACATTTCTTAGGATCGGAAAGCAAAACTGGCACAGCCCATGCATTAGTGACACTCGAGCAGACAAGATGCTCGAACCCAACCGCAAGACTGTGCTGTTTCCCTTCCAGGAGATTTACCATGAACACGCTGATGATCAAAGACCTGTCCATCACCGAACAACTCGACAGCAAGGCGATGAGCGCCGTGCGCGGCGGCTTCGGCTATCCGACCTCGTCGTACTTCAACTTCACGCCGGTGTATGCGCCGAACAACAGCAAGACCGTCAACGCCACCCAACTGATCAGCAACGAATTGAACATCCAGAACGCCAACGGCAACAACGCGGCGTTCGTCGCCGGCATCACCACGACGATCGACCCGCACGTGAGCTCGAGCAACAACATCAACGTGCACTGAACGGCGTAGGCCGCCGCGGAGGCGCTCATGCCTCCGCGGGACGCGCAAGCCTCGCGCGTCAAAAAGATTTCGCATCCAATCGTTCTTTCCACACGACCCCAGCGTCACCGCCCGATCCCCGCGCCGACCTTCCCGTACCGCTTCGATGGTGAAGCCGGGCAGGACATGCTTTACTTAAATAGCGCGTTCTCCTCGTGCAACGTAGCGGCGTCATCGGAGAAAATCGTGTCAGCGTTGCTTGATTCAATCGGCGGTCAGCGCCTTTTCAATGCTTCGTCGCCTGACTGTCCGGAGCGTCGATCGGCGCGTCCGAACAGTGCGGCCGCGGCGCTGCGTGGACTCTGTGCCGCAACGCTCTGCGCGCTTTCGCTGTGCGCGTGTATCGATGTCAGCATGCCCGACTACAAGCGGCCCGACACACCCGCCAAGGCGTCGTGGTCGGATCAGAAAGGCGCGCCGGTATCGGCGGCCGCAACCATCGATCCAGAATGGTGGAAAGGCTTCCACGATCCCTACCTGGACACACTGATCGCGAAAGCGATCGCGAACAACTTCGATATCAAGGTGCTGGCCGCGCGGATTGACGTGGCAGGCACGCAAATCGGCGAGGCCAAAGCAGGCGCGTTGCCGACCATGGATCTCGGCGCTGGTGCCGATTTCGAAAAGACCACGGGTCAGACGTTTGCGAAACAGTACAACGTCGGGACGCAGGTGAGCTGGGACATCGATATCTGGGGCAAAGTGGAGAAGGGCGTGCAGGCGCAAAAGGCCGAATTCCACGCCAGCGAGGCGGACTGGCGCGCCGGCTATCTGGAACTCGTGGCGAACGTCTCGAGCACCTATTTCCAGATTCTCCAATTCGACGACCAGATCGAGCAGCAGCAACAAACGCTCATCACCAACCGCCAGATTCTCACGATCTACGACGGCCAACGCCGCAACGGCCTCGTGCCGCAAACGCAGGTGTTGCGCCAGCAGGCCGAAATCAACCGCCTGACGAATCAGTTGCTCGAACTGCGCCGTTCGCGCGCTATCGCGAACAACGCGTTGTGCACACTGCTTGGCGTGCCGGCGGGCGAATTTCAGTTGCCTCAAGGGCATTTGCAGCAACGCGTACAACTGCCGGCCGTGCCGGACGGCCTGCCCGCGCAACTCCTCGCGCGGCGTCCCGATGTGGTGGCTGCGGAATTCCGGGTACTGGAAGCCTACGACCTGGTGGGTCAGGCCAAGCTCGCGCAATTGCCTACCATCAACCTCACCGGCCACGGCGGCACAGCGAGTTTCGCGCTGACCGATCTGCTGAAGTCGTTCACGTACGGATTCATGCCCAGCATCAACATTCCACTGCTCGATCCCGGTGTGCGGGCGCATGTGAAGGTCACGCAAGCGCAATCGACGGTCGCCGAACAGCAATACCGCGTGGCCGTCATGGGCGCATTCGAGGAAGTGGAAAACGCACTGGTCAATCTGAGCTCGCACAAGGCCCAGCGATTGGAATTGCAGCAGGAGGTATCGCGGCTGCAAATCGTCGCGGATCAGATCCAGTCGCAATTGCGTCTGGGCGTGGTGTCGCAGCTGGAGGTTTTCGAAACCGAGCGGACCTTGCTTGAGGCGCAACAGGAATTGCTCGCCAACCACCAACTGATTCTGTCCGACACGGTGTTGCTGTACAAGGCGCTGGGTGGCGGCTGGCCGAGCGTGGACGTGCAAACGGAAGTAAAGGAGCACTGAGCTAATCCGGGGCACGGCGCCCGCGGCGTATTTCGGCTGCATACGACGCATGAATGGCCCCTACAACCGACGATCTGAAAATTGACACTTGCCATGTGTGACTTAATATTTGTAAGAAGCCGGATTCTGCGCGGCTCGCCAAATGATCCGTCATTCGCCGTAGTTCTTCTTTCCGTTTCCGTTGCGCTTTCTCCGCAGCGGGTAAACGATTAGTGATCCAGATAAAATGACTGCTGGCGAAGCTTCGATTGCTGAGATGCGCGCGACCCAGGACGCCACGTTCGACGTGGTACTGTCCCCGGTTGCGTCCGCGCAGCGTCCCCCGCTCGGCGCGATCCGGATCGTCGACAGTCTGTTCGCGATCGGCCGCAGCGAGGTGCCGTTTACCGACTACCCCGCCGAGCGGATTACCCGTCTGTCACGCCGCCATGCGCGGATTTTCACGGAACACGGCGCCGTCTATGTGGCCGATCTCGGCAGCAAGAACGGCACGACGCTCAACGGCGTCGCGGTGCGGCAAGCCCCGGCGCGGGTGCGTGGCGGCGACGAATTGTGCTTCGGCGGCGAGCTCTGCTATCGCGTGGGTATCGAACCGCGCGCGCGGATCGTCGCCGCCGCGAGTGCGCCGCCCGTGCCAGGCCTGCTGCTGGAGCCGCAGCGCGACGACCTCGGCCTCCAACCCATCGAAGTGCAGGCATTTCCGTTTCTCATCAGCAAGGCCGACGAAGTCTTTTCGCGCTACAGGGACCGCTATCCGCATCAGGTCAACTACATCTCGCGCCGTCATGCGCACATCTTTCTGAAGGGCGGCGAGCTCTACCTTGAGGATCTCGGCAGCACCAATGGCACATTCGTCGGCGGAAAGCGGCTCGACGAAACCGCTGTGGCGCTGGTAGAGGGAGACCTCCTTGCATTTGGCGGCGACCACTTCGTCTACAGGGTGACGCTGCAAAAACCCCCTGAAGTCGAGCCGACCGTGACCCAGCTATTCGTCAACCCCGCTATCGACGACGCCGCCGATCCCGACAAGACCACGTTCGTCGGCGCCGCGCATTCGTTCCTCGATATCTTCTGCGTCGACCCGGCGCTGCAACGTGAAGACGAAGTCAACGAGGCGGCGCAGGCCGCCTCCGCGCAGGCGAAGCGCGACACGCTGACGGGCGGTGAAAACGGCAAGAACGGCACGAAAGGCAAGAACGGAACAAACGGCGCGCAGGGCACCAGCAGCACGCATGCAAGACAAGGCACCAAGGCAGCGAAGGGCCGCCCGCAGCGCTGGCGTCTGGTCGCCGGCGAACTCAGCAACGCCTTTGCGGGCAGCGATCACACAATGGCGCGTCGCGCCGTATGGTGGGGTGGCGCGGGCGTCGCCATTCTGGTTGCGATCGCGCTGACGCTCTACATGCGTGGCTCATCGGAGCGCGAGTTGAGAAACCTGCTAGCGAGCGGCGATTACAGCGGCGCCGTGACGGCGGCAAACGGCTATCTGACGACTCATCCCGCCGATACGAAAGTCAGCGCATTAGCGACCGAAGCGCTGCTGAAAGCAAAAATTCCCGGCTGGCTGAACGCGCTGCAAAAGGCGCAGTTCGACCAGGCCGACGCACTGCTCAAGGAGATGAGGTCGTTGAGTGCGAGTAACGCGGACGCTTCCGCGCTGGTCGGCGAATTGCAATGGGTGGGCGACCTGGAGCGGTTCGTGGCGGGGCGCGGCGGCGTCGACGCGCCGATCCGTATGTACGCCGACGAGGCCACCATCAGCGGCCTGCTGCAACGCTGGGAGGACGACACGCGCAGCCACCAGCGCGCTCTGGACCGCATCGCGTCATACGTGCCTGTTTTTGCGGAGCCGTATGCGCAGGCGCTGAGCCATCTGCGCAAACTGGAAAGTGACGACTCCGTGTACCTCGCTGCCATCGATCGCCTGAACGGCACGATTCGCACCGAACTGGCGCGCGACAAGCCTGAAGCGCTGCCTGCCGTACTCGACGATTACGCGCAGCGCTATCCGCGTCTCGCCGGCCTCGACCGTGTACGGGCAGATCTGCGGCAATACACCGACGTGCTGAATGCAGCGCTGAGCCGGCAACTGACGCCGTTGCTCGCCTTGATCAAGACAGTGCGCTTCAGCACCCCGCCATTTCAGGCGCAGTTTCAGCAACTGGCCGCGAGCCGTCTGCCGTCGCCGGACGTCATTCAGCGCCATGACGCGGCGAGCGCGGCATGGCAACGCGGCGACGCGCAGCAGGCGCTGGGCGATTTGCAGGCCATGCCTGCCGGGCCTTGGTCCGATGTGATTGCAGCGGAACTGGCGCACAAGAAAGCGCTGCTCGACCAATTCGCAGATCTGCAGAAAACGCGCGGAAGCAAGGACTACGACCAACGCGTGCTGTCGTTCTACGCCAGTCTCGATCCGACGGCGGACGCCTGGTTCGTGCAATCGACCCAGAAAGACGTCGCCGCGTTGCACGACAAAGCGCTGGCGCGCGCGCAAGACCTGCTGCTGCGCGCGCAGAGCCTCTGGAAACAGTATCGGGCGAGCGGTCCAATCGGCGGCACGCAACGGCTGGAAGCGGGGATTTCGCCCGGTTTTCGCAGCGAGGCGCGTCTGCTATCCGATGCGCGGTCCGCCGCGCAACAAGGCATGCGCATCTATACCCAGCTGAACGCCGATCATCCCGCCGACTTCGACCGCCTGCTCGCGGATATCGAAGCCGAAGCGGATTTGCAGCGCCGCTCGCTGACCGAGTTGCGCATGGTGCTGGACCCCGGGCTGCTGAAGGCGAAGCTGGCGTTGATCGGAGGCGAGCAGAGTGAAGCGCGACAGTCACCCTAGATCGTTGTCGGAGGCGCTGGAGGACCACAGCGTCGAGGGCATCGCAATTCTGACCGCGGAGCCGGTACGGCTCGCGCGTGCGCTGATCTGGGCGATGGTCGCGCTGGTGGTGGCCGGTTTGTTGTGGTCGTTCGTGGGTCGCGCCGATGTGATCGTCAGCGCGCAGGGCACGCTCTCGCCGGAATCGGAGGTGCGCCGCATCTACGCGCCGATCGACGGCGAACTCGCCGATCTGTACATCGCCGAGGGGCAGCCGGTGCAAAAGGGCGATGTGCTGGCGCGGCTGAATGCGCGCGGTGCGATCGAGGCAGCGAGCAACGCGCTGCAGGCGCAACTCAAACTCGAAGACGCCGAGCGGGACTGGAAACAGTTCCCGGAGAAGAAGGTGCTGATGGAGCGCAAGGCAGCCGCGCTGAAGGCGCAGATGGAAGTGGAAGCCCATCTACACGAGAATCGCGTCTCGGAAGGCACCAGCAAGCTTGCCGAAGGCCAGAAGGCCGAACTCGACGAAGCGCGCAGCGTGCTCGACAATGCGCGCCGCACGCGTGAAGCGGCGCGTCAGGAACTGGACCGCTATTCTCGGCTTTTCGCGCAACCAGGCGGCGGTGGCATCGCCGAATTGCAGGTGGAGCAGAAACGCACCGCCGCGATGGAAGCGGATAACGCTTACCGTGTCGCCCAATCGAAACTCGCTGAACTGGATTTCCGCTTGAGCCACGAATACGCGCAGGCCAATGCGCAACTCGAAACCAGCGGCCAGCAGACCACCGACCTGCAACTCCAATACGACTCGGCCGTCCGCGACATCACCGACGCGGAAGACAAGGTGCGCCTGCAACTGCAGACCGCACGCCTCGTGGCTGAAGCCGCCGCGCGAATCCGCTTCGAGAACATCGACAAAGACAATTTCCTGCTGATCCTCGCGCCGGTCTCCGGCGTCATTACCGACGTGACCTCTACGCAACGGGGCGACAAGATCCAGGCGAACGCGCCGCTCGGCGGCATTGCGCCGAAAGATGCGAAGCCCGTGCTGAAGATCGAAATCGCTGAACACGACCGTGCTTTTCTGCACGAAGGCCAGTCCGTGAAGCTGAAATTCAACGCGTTCCCGTATCAGCGCTATGGGCTGATCAGCGGCACGCTGGCCTATATTTCGCCGGCCACCAAACCGTCCTTGCAGGACAAACAACCGGTGTACGAAGGCCGCGTCACGCTCGACAAGAACTACTACCAGATTGCCGACACCCGCTATCCGCTGCGCTATGGCATGACGGCGAGCGCGGAAATCGTGGTGCGCGAACGGCGCCTGATCGATCTGGGTCTCGATCCGTTCAGGCAGGTGGCGGGTTGAGCGTGCCGACTACACGTCAATTAAAGGAGCGGATGACATGACCGCGATAGTACGAATCGATGACGAAGTGGTGGACGTTTCCGAGTTCATTCGTCTTCTGAAATTGACTGGCCAGTTCGAGAGCCTGATCGAGCAGATCGTGCGCGACAAGCTCACGGTGCATGCGGCGAAGAAACAGGGCATTGCCGTCACGGCGGACGAAATTCAGGAACGCGCCGATCAGTTTCGCCGCGTGCGCGGCTTGCATCGCGCGACGGATATGAATCAATACCTCGATGCGCTCCACGTGAGTCTCGACGAATTCGAGGCTTTCATTACCGACGGGCTGTATCAGGAGAAGATGCTCGACGCGGTCGGCAACGAGGCCGCGATCAAGGATTACTTCGCGCTGAATTCGCCGAAGTTCGACGCGATCGAAGTGAGCCATATCGTGCTCGACAGCGAAGGCAAGGCGAAGGAAATGATTTCGTACCTGCATGACGATCCCGACAGCTTTGCCGACATGGCGCGCGAGCATTCGATCGCGGATACGCGCGAAGCGGGCGGCGTGATCGGCAAGGTGTTGCGGGGATCGTTGAAGGCGGACATCGAGGCGAAGATTTTCAATGCCGCGGTGGGCGATCTGCTCGGGCCGTTTGCGTCGGCGGATCGCTCGTGCTTCGAGATTTTCGCCGTGACCGCGAAATATCCGGCGACGCTCGATGCCGATGTGGCCGCCGAAGTCAGGCGTCTGTTGCGTGAGGGCTGGCTGATTGCGCGCGCACAGGAGCATGTGATCGAAGCGCGCTAGCCGCGTAGTTCGCATCGCAGCGCGCCGCAACATCGAAATACCAGGCAACACCAAGCAACGCAAAGCCGAACCGAGGTCCGCAAGCCCATGGATGCACCCCAGACCGCGCCTTCCGCTGCCGAGTTTCTGACCTCGGTGGAAATCCTCTCGCCGTTTTCGCGCGACGAGATCGAGCGTCTTGCCGAGTATGCGCAGGCACGTTTCTATTCGTTCGGCGAAACGGTCTGCTCGGTGGGCGAGACGGCTGACGGTCTTTATGTGGTTCGCTCGGGTTCGGTCCGTATCTTCACCGAGGAACACGGTAAGGAAACCAGCATGGGCGTGCGCAAGGCCGGCGAGATCTTCGCCGACATTGCGATGTTGCGCTCGTATGTGCACGAGGCTTCGGTACGGGCGTCCGCGAAGACCGAGTTGCTGTTCATTCCCCGTGCCGCGATCGAGCCGGTGATTGCCGGCAACCAGGCGGCGTTG
The DNA here is from genome assembly GCF_046027605.1 of Paraburkholderia fungorum. Classification (GTDB taxonomy): domain Bacteria; phylum Pseudomonadota; class Gammaproteobacteria; order Burkholderiales; family Burkholderiaceae; genus Paraburkholderia; species Paraburkholderia fungorum_F. The sequence goes on along the minus strand of NZ_JAQQEF010000001.1, from coordinate 289,271 downwards.
GCCTTTATCGCGAGCTACGTGGCGATCAGTTCGGCCGGTGGCTTCGTGGCACAGTTGTTCGATCTGCGCGGCAAGCTCAACAAGGCGGAACTCGAAGAATATGTGCGCAGCGTCGGCGTGAAACGGGTGGCCGCGGGCAAGGAAATTCTCAAGCAGGACGGGCGCGACGACCGGCGGCTCTACGTGGTGCGGCAAGGCGGAGTGCGTATCGTCCGTCATGAGGAAGGTCACGACTACACGCTGGCGACGCTGGGCGAAGGCGAAATCTTCGGCGAAAAAGCCTGTTTGATGCGTCAGGAGCAAATGGCGTCGGTGGTGGCAACGACCGAAACGCGGCTGCTGGTGATCCCTGAACGCACGGTCCATTTCATTCTGGAGCGCAATCCCAAGCTGCGCGAAGTGCTGGACGAGCGGATTCGTTACGGCGACCGTGAGTTGCAACGGCAAAAGCGCCTGGAACAGCGGCGCAAGTTGCCGTTGATGCTCGATCTACAGACCAAACCCGAGTTCGGAGAAAAGGTCATCAAGCGCTTTGCGCTGGTCGAGCAGGCTGAAGAAATGGATTGCGGCGCCGCGTGTCTCGCGATGGTATGCCGCCACTACAACATTCCAATGACGCTCGGCAAACTGCGCGAACTCGCCAACGTCACGACGCAAGGCGCGACGCTCGACAGTCTGGCGCGCGCCGGCGAATCGCTCGGCTTCACCGCGCGTGGCGTGCAATGCACCTTCGATTCATTGCGCGGTTTCGATCTGCCCTTTATCGTGCATTGGGAGGGATACCACTATGTGGTGGTGTACGGGCTTTCGAAGGAATATGTGTGGGTCGCCGACCCGGCAATCGGCTTCAGGAAAATGACGGTTGAGGATTTCGAACGCGGCTGGAGCGGCACATGCCTGCTCTTTACAGGTGGCCCGAATCTTTTGCAGATGTCGGCCGCGCGTTCGCCATGGATACGTTTTGTCGGCTACCTCCGGCCGTACAAGAAGATTCTCGGCCACCTGTTCCTTGCCACGTTCGTGATTCAGGTACTCGGCGTGATTCCACCGCTGATCATCCAGAATATTCTCGACGGCGTGATCGTGCATCAGAACGTCAGCTTGCTGCATCTGCTGATTGGCGGGCTGATCATCGCCAATGTGTTCTCGCAATTGATGTCGTCGATCCGCGCGTATCTCGCCAACTTCATGGTGCGCAACATGGACTTCGCGATGATGTCGCAGTTCTTCAAGCACACCATGTCGTTGCCGTTTTCGTTTTTCGCCAAACGAAAAACCGGCGACATCTTCGCGCGCTTCCAGGAGAACCAGACCATCCGCGCCTTCCTCACCGAATCCACGGTGACCACCGCGCTGAATCTGCTGATGGTGTTCATCTACTTCACGATCATGTTTGTCTACAACGTGAAGATGACACTGGTGCTGATCGCGTTCGTGATTCCGATCATGGCATTGACCGCACTCGCCACACCGAAAATCAAGAATTACGCGCGTGAGGTGTTCACGGCGTCAACTGACTCGAAGTCATTTCTGATGGAAGCGCTTGCCGGTGTCGAGACCATCAAAGGCATGGGCATCGAACGGCCGGTGCGATTGCGCTGGGAGAAGAAATACGCGAAGGCGCTCGAAGTGCAATACCGGGCGCATGCCTTCAGCATTCTCGTCGGCCTCGGCAGCCAGTTGCTGAATGCGGCGACCACGATCGCGATCCTCTGGGTCGGCGCGAATCTGGTGCTGGCACGCGAAATGACCATCGGTCAGTTGATCGCGTTCAATGCGTTCATGGGCAGTGTGCTGGGTCCACTGATGGGATTGGTCGGCTTATGGAGCATGCTGAACGACGCGGGCGTGGCGATGGAACGCCTCGGCGACGTGCTCGATATTGAGCCCGAGCAAAAGCCGCAGGATCTGCCTTCGCGCGTGATGCTGCCGGAACTGCAAGGCGAGATCAGCCTCAACGGGGTGTACTTCCGCTACGGCGAGAACGATTCGGCCTATGTACTGGAAAACATCAGCTTCGACATCAAGCCCGGCGAACTGGTGGCGATCGTCGGCCGCAGCGGATCCGGCAAGACGACGCTTGCCAAACTGCTGGTCGGCTTTTACGTGCCGACCGAAGGCAAGATGACGATCGACGGTTACGACCTCGGCGTGGTCGATAAAGCCTATTTCCGCGCACAGATCGGCTATGTGATGCAGAGCAATCTGCTGTTTTCCGGCACGATTGCCGAGAACATTGCAAGCGGCGACGACGCGCCCGAACGGCGCCGCATCGAGGAAGTCGCGAAAATGGCCGACGCGCACGCGTTCATCAGCAAGATGCCGCTCGGCTACGAACAGATTGTCGGCGAACGCGGCATTGGGCTATCTGGTGGCCAGATCCAGCGGTTGTGCATCGCGCGGGCGCTGTATCACGATCCGCGTCTGCTGGTATTCGATGAGGCGACCTCGGCGCTGGACTCGCAATCGGAGAGCAATATCCTCGGCAATATGCACGACATTCTGAAGGGCCGCACGGCGGTGATCATCGCACATCGGCTCAGCACCATCATGCGTGCGGACAAGATTCTGGTGCTGTACGAAGGGGCGATTGTCGAACAGGGCCGTCACGATGAACTGATCCAGCGCGGCGGCATGTACTACCAGCTGGTCCAGAAACAGTTGAGCGCGTGATGAAGATACTCGACCAGGTAGAGGAAGCCAGCCCGGCGATTTCATACGCGGGGCTGATCGAGCGCATCGAGATTTTGCGCTCGACGCTGCGCTGGTCGTCCCGGCTCGAGCGCGCCGACATCGACAAGCTGCTCCGCCAAGCCACCTCATTGCGCGACGAGGTCATGCAACTGTCGCACAAGGAGCGCTTCGTGCAGGCCGCAACGGCCGCCGAACCCACGGCACCTGCCGATCAATCGCGTGGCGCGCGTAGAAAGGCGCTGATCGAGCGCAGTTTCATTTTCGAGGGGACCTTCGGCGACAATCCGCGTTTGCTCGAATCGCTCGAAATCGCCGAGAAAGCCGCGCCGACCGATTTGCCGGTGTTGATCGACGGCGAAAGCGGCACGGGCAAGGAACTGATGGCGAAGGTGATTCACGCGAATGGCTCGCGCCCGGACAAGCCGTTTATCTCCGTGAATTGCGGCGCGATTCCAGACAATCTGCTGGAGTCGGAATTGTTCGGGCATCGCAAGGGCGCGTTTACGGGCGCCTCGAATGACCGCAAGGGAAAATTCGAAAGCGCGCATACGGGCACGATCTTTCTCGATGAAATCGGTGAGTTGCCGCTGGCCGGTCAGGTGAAGCTGCTGCGCGTGCTGGAAGCGCACGAGATTCAGCGCGTGGGTTCCGATGAAACGATCGCCGTCGATACGCGGATTGTCGCGGCGACCAATCGCAATCTGCGACAGCTCAGCGAAGAAGGCAAATTCCGCGAGGATCTGTTCTACCGGCTGAGCGTGATTCACGTCACGTTGCCGCCGCTGCGCGAGCGGCGCGATGAAATACCGCTGCTGATTGCGTGGTTCGGCGACGAGGCCGCCGGTACGCTGAAACGCAGGCCTGTCAGATTGACGCCGCGTTTGCGGGACTTTCTGCTGAACTATGCGTATCCGGGCAATATCCGCGAATTGCGCAACGTGATGTATCGCGTGTCGTGTCTGGCAGGAGAGATGGCGGATATCGATCATCTGCCGGTGGACATGCGGCCGGCCGCGCCCGGGTCGGCGGCGGCTTTGTCCAATGCGGCCACGGCGACGGGGCAGGAGCCAATCAGCGTAGCGAATCTAATGTCGCTAAGCGACGCGAAGCGCGCCGCGAGTGACGACGCGGAAAAAGCCTTCCTGGAACGCGGCCTTCGAGAAGTGAGCGGCACGGTCGCGGAACTGGCCCGGCGGATCGATATGAACCGCTCGCATCTGCAAATGCTCCTGAAGAAGCACGGCCTGCATTCGAAGGATTTTCGCAACCGCAATGCGCCATCCCCGAGCAAGAACGGGGCTGACGAACATGATGACGAGGATAGCGATAGCTGAGCCGCGCTTTCAGGGCGCCGGATTCAGCAGGGTTTTATCGGATGCATACGGATCTTCCGCTCGCACCACCACCGCGGTGACATTGTCACGTCCACCGCGCGCGATGGCCAACTCGACCAGTTCATCGGACGCGCGTTCACACGCCACCGAGGTCAGCACCTCCAATATTTCCGCATCGCTGATCTCGTTGCTCAAACCATCGCTGCATAGCAGAAAGACGTCACCGTCCGCGACTTCGATTGCATCGTCATCGAGTTCGAGTACATCCGTGGCGCCGACCGCGCGAGTGATCATGTGCTGCGCCGGATGATGGCGCGCTTCTTCGTCGGTAATCACGCCGAGCGACTTGAGTTGTTCCACCTGGCTATGATCGCGCGTGAGTTGCCGCAATTGCCCCGCGCGATACAGATAAAGGCGACTGTCGCCGGCCCATAGATAGCCGCAGAAGCGGTCGCAGGCGAGCAGCACGATGACCGTGCTGCCGATCCGCTGCACCTGGCGGCGCGCGGCTTCATTGCGCAGTTGGCGATTGACCGCTTGCAGCCGGGCCCGCGCGTCGGCGATACCGGTTTTCATGGCGAGCGGCGGCGCGAGCCGGCTCAGTGTATCGATCACGAGGCGGCTCGCCAGATCGCCGACCGCGTGCCCACCCATGCCGTCGGCGACGGCCCAGCGGCCGGGTTCGGGCTGGGCGAGGCAGGCATCTTCGTTGATTTCTCGGATACGTCCGGCGTCGGAACGCGCGGACGACATCCATCGAAATTGGCTCGGACAGGTCACAAGGGCTACACCATATCGTTTCTGCTGCGCGCATCCGGGGAAACGTTGATATTCGAGTTCGCGCCGGTGTTGCGCACATCCACCGACTGGAACGTGTTGATCATCTGGTTAGCATAGAAGTTGTTCGAGATGTCGTACAGGTTCACAACCGGACCGATGCTCGGCGTTTCCCGCACATAGGGCTGAATCCAGCCGTACACCCACGGCGCACCGCCGCCGCCGCGGATCGCCGCCATCGCTTTACGGTCGAGCGCGAGGTTTAGGGAAAGGTCATTCACTGTGATGGAAGCCATGTCGTTCTCCGGTTTGCCACGTGCGTCTGGCGCGCGGTTGAAAAGGAATGAACGTGATGGTGCAAGTGCCATGCCAATTTGCGGCTCGCCCGCGCACTTTATCGCAACGCGTTGATAGCGCGGCGATTCCGGGTGCTGGCGGATGCCGCATGGGTTCATGTGGCCGCGCGGAGGTCGGAATGCAACCAACATCCGTGCGTGTGCGTGGGTGCAGGACCCAACACATCGGCCCGGGATCACAGACCTTGATCGACCCGCTCGTGGCCGCTCAGCCAGCGCTCCAAATGATCGACCAAGGCCAACACATCGATGTGTTTTCTGTCGGCTCACAACGCACACCTGGCGCGCTGAAAACACCTCGTCATTCCGGTCAGTCCTTTAAATAAAGGCTTTTCGGTACATGGCCCGGATGATGCAAAAGCTCTCGCAACAGTGTTGGATATTGAAGCGAGACCAGCCATGAACACGAACCCACTTCCGGCGAGCAGCGAAGATCACGACGAATGCCGCGACGCTTGCCCTGACGACGTGTCGACCATCGACCTGCCGATCGGCGCGCATCTCATCACGCAACGGCGGGGCTACGAACACCACGGCATTTACGTCGGCAATGGCCGCGTGGTCCATTACTCGGGCTTCGCGAGTTCGGCGCATCGCGGCCCGGTGGAGGAAGTGGACTTGACCCGCTTCGCCGCCGGCCATTCAATGACGATCCGCTCGACGTCGAGCGCCCGCTACGTCGGCGACGAAGCCGTGCGCCGTGCGCGCTCCCGCCTCGGCGAAAACCGCTACCGCCTGCTGACGAACAACTGCGAGCACTTCTGCGCATGGTGCCTGTTTGGCGAGAGCCACAGCGAACAGGTGCATTGCTGTTTGCGGCATCCCCGCACCGGCATGCACGCGCTGGTGTGTCTGGTGAAGGCGTTTGTCGAAAGCGTTGCGAAGGATGGCCACGTTGCCGCCCAACTCGCGTGAGCGAGCGGTAACGAGTTCAGGCGTTCACGAATTCATTAATTCAAGGATCAGGGAGCACATCATGGTTGCCGCGGAAAAGACCTTGCACTGGGCCGTCGATAAATGGCTCGCACCCACCCCGTCGATGCCCGCGCGCGTCGTGCGGTTCTGCCACAGCGCATCGCAACATCAACGCTACGTCTGCGTGGAAGCACTGCGGCCAGGCGGCTTGCTGTCGATCTTCTTCTTCCGTCACAACGACGGCTCATGGAACGTGTTTCCGCCGCAAGCCGAGCGGCCCGCGATGAACGGCCATCGTCTCGCGTCGGTTTGCTAGCCTGGTATGTGCGAGGCCGCTTCCTTCATGATCCACTGACTGAACAGCAGCATTGCCGGCGTCATCGCTTTGCCCTTCAGCCACGTCAGCCAGTAACTGCCGGCATGCACTTCCACCTCGAACGGGCGCACCAGCCGGCCCGTATTGATCTCATGATCGAACATCAAAGCCGGCGCCAGCGCGATACCCGCACCTTGCATGGCCGCTTCCACCATCAGCCGCGATGAATCGAACACCGGTCCGCGAATCGGCCGGGGCGGGATGCCGGCGGCCGTGAACCACGCCATCCAGTCGTCGACGCGATAGGAGCGCAGCAAGGTTTCATTGGCGAGATCCGTGGGTTCGGACAGACGTTCGGCGATCTCCGGCGCGCACAGAATCGCGAGCGGCGCATCGAGCAGCCGCGTGGCGAGCGAACCCGGCCAGGTGCCGTCGCCGAAACGGATCGCGAAGTCGAGGCCTTCGGTGGCGAGATCGACCAGATTGTTGTTCGTCAGCAGCCGCAACTCGACAAACGGATGCGCGTCGCGAAACGATTTGAGCCGCGGCATCAACCAGCCCACCGCGAAGGTGCCCACCACGCCGACCGTCAACACCTCGTGAAAATGGCCGCCGTCGAACTGCTTGAGCACGGCTTCGATGCGGTCGAACGCATCGGTGAGAACCGGGCGGAGCGCCAGGCCTTCGTCCGTCATGGCCAGTCCGCGGGGCAGACGCTTGAAGAGCGCGGTGCCCAGCCGTTCCTCCAACGCTCTGACCTGCTGGCTCACGGCCGCCTGGGTGACGTTCAATTCGAGCGCGGCGCGCGTAAAGCTCAGATGTCGCGCGGACGATTCGAAGGCGCGCAGCGCATTCAACGGGAGATACGGTCTCATGGCGAAGGCATAAGATTTTCTTGGGAGCCGACTAACTTATCATCGTTTGTCAGTCAGCGCCGGAAAACCGATAGTTGCGGCTTCACATAAGGAGCGGCGATGATCGCAAGACGGAAGTTCGCGGGCGCGATGCTAGGTGTTTCAATAGCTGGGGTTGCGCTTGGCAGTGGCGGCGTCGGTCTGACAGTGAGTACGGCATGATGCGAAAGCCCGGCATGAACTGATGGATCATGGGTTGCGCGCATGAACCGGTTCGTCGCGCCAATCCGCTGCCAATTGCGCAAAAGTGGCCCATGTCCTTTGCTTACGGTTGAAAGTCGAATCGTGCGACACTAGGGCCACACCGAAAGGGAGCGATGAACCAGGCAATTGAGCAGGCAATTGCGGGCTCAGACCGAGCCGGCAACTGCGGATCGGCCTCGACTTACGCGGTGAGAAGTTGACTGTGCATGTGAATGCTTGACACCTTCCGCCGACGTTCGTCCTGTTAAGCCGTCGGCTTGTCCAACCACGCAGTATTGGCCTTGGTTCGGAGTCCCCTATGTCTGTCTATGTCCTTGCATTGCTAATCGGCGTGATAGCCGGCCTTCGTGCGATGACCGCGCCCGCGGCCGTCAGTTGGGCGGCGCATCTCGGATGGATACCGCTGCAGGACACGCCGCTGGCATTTCTCGGCTTTACTGCCACACCGTACATCTTCACGGTGCTCGCAATCGTCGAACTGATTACCGATCAATTGCCCAAAACCCCTAGCCGTACCGTGCCGATGCAATTCGGCACCCGTATTGTGCTGGGTGGATTGTGCGGCGCGGCGATTGGAGCGGCGCATGGCGGCCTGCTCGGTGGCCTGATTGCCGGGGTGGTGGGTGCGGTGATCGGCACCTTGGGCGGCGCGAAGGCAAGAGGTGCATTGGCACGCGCGTTTGGCCGGGACTTGCCGGCCGCGCTGATCGAAGACGCGGTGGCGATCGTTGGTGCTGGGTTGATTGTGATGGCGTTGCGTTGATTGCAGTGAGCTTTTGAGGCACGGCAGGTATGACAGCCCCCCGTCATAGCGTAAAATTTCCGCTTCGATATGAAGCAACGCTTACCAAGCCAACTCATGCCAACGCCTGCGGACAAATCAAACTCAAAGGAAAGCGAGGGCGTTGCCGTCATCGATCGTGCTTGCGCGATTCTGTTCGCGTTCCGGCCGGACGACGCCGCGCTCACACTCGCCGAACTCGCGGCACGCACGGGGCTTTACAAGAGCACGCTGTTACGGCTCGCGGGCTCGCTGATCCAGCACCGCCTGCTGCTGCGTCTCGACGACGGCCGCTATCAACTCGGCTCCGCAACCTTCATGCTCGGCGCGTTGTATCAGCGCAGCCTGAACGTCGGCGATATTCTGGTGCCGCTGATGCGCGAACTTGCGGAAACGAGCGGCGAAAGCGTGTCCTTTTACGTGCGCGACGAGGCGGTGCGTGTGTGTCTGCATCGTGTGGACTCAACGCATGCAGTGCGTTTTCATGTGCGCGAAGGAGATGTACTGCCGCTGGAAAGCGGCTCCGGCGGCCTTGCATTGCTGGCGTTCGGCGGCATGCCGGGCGAGCCGTACGAGAAGATTCGCGAGGACTTCTATTGTGTATCGATCGGCGAGCGCGATCGGGAGACGGCTGGGATCTCGATGCCGGTATTCGGTGTGCGTCAGAGTTTGCGTGGCGTGCTGACGCTCGCGGGCCCAAGCTCGCGCATCGATCAGGCTTTCTTCGAGCGCAATCTCGCCGCGCTGTTCGATTGCGCCGCGCGCGCAACGGATGCGTTAGGCGGCGACTCGCGCGCCATGCGCAATGCGCAGCGGCGCGCGGCCGAAGTTCAGGACAGGTGACGCTCGGGCTTCCCGGTATAGGTGTAGCTCATCTGGCGCGGCATCGGGCCTTTGTTGCGCTCGTTGCGTCCGCGTTGCTCCCATGCATGCGACAGAATGCCGACCGCGCGTGACAGGCAGAACACGCCGCGTGCCAGTTCCGGCGCGAAACCGAGTTCAGCGTAGATCACGGCGGTTGCACCGTCGATATTCATCGGCACAGGTTTGTTCTTGCGCTGCTTGAGCAAGGCTTCAATGCCGCGCGCGATAGCGGCGTATCGTCCGCTGATACTTTTCTGCTCGACGCCGTCGTCCACGAGCGAAAGAAGCCGGATTGCCCGCGGATCGACCGGATGAAAACGATGCCCGAAGCCGGGCAAATACTTGCCATGTTCGGCGGTAAAAGCATCGACACCTTGCTCGACGGCTTCCTCCAATGCGGCGCCTGCTTCCATGCGTTCAGCAATCGAGTCGTACAGTTCGACCGCCTGCTGACCCGCACCGCCATGCACGTCATCCAGCGCGTTGATCGCCGAGGCCATCGCGCCGTTCAACGGCAAACCACAACTGGTCGCCATCCGCGAGATCGCAATCGACGGCGCATGCGGACCATGATCCACCGACGCCACCAGCGCCGCCTCGAACAAACGCGCTTGCGCGGCGTCAGGCAATTCACCGCGCAGCATGAGCCAGATCATCTGCGGGAAGCTGACGTTGCCGATCAACTCCTGAATCGGGAAACCGCGCACCTTGATCGAGCCGGGATGAATATCGATGATCGAGGTGCTCCAGTACTCGGCGGCGAGCTTGGCGGCGTCGAATGCTTGCGTCATGTTCAGATCACTCCTTCGGAGCGTAGGTGGTCGATTTGCGCGTCGTCGTAACCGAGCGAGGCGAGATACTCACGCGTGTGAGCCGATAAAGCAGGTGCGGGTGTGGTCGGCGCCGTGTCACCGTCGGAGAGACGAAAGCCCGCACGCGTCACGCGTTGCCGCTCAGCGCTGCCGTCGGCGGCGAATTCGCGGATGAACTCACGCGATTCCAGATGCGGATGCGCGAGGATCTCCGGCACCGACATCACGCGCCCGGCGGGCACGCCTGCTTCGAAGAATTTGGCTTCCCAGTTCGTTGCGCTGTCACTTGCCAGCGCTGCTTCGATCTCTGCCTTCAATGCCGCGCGATTGATCTTGCGTGCGTTGCGCTCGGAAAAACGCGCGTCGTCGAGCAGATCGGCGCGGCCGATCAGATGGCAGAGACTCGCGAACTGCTTGTTCTCGTTGGCGGCGATATTGAGCGGCCCGTCGCCCGTTTTGAAAGTGCCCGAAGGCGCGGCGGTGAAGTTCTCGTTGCCCATTGGCTCCGGCGTGACGCCAGCGTTCAGATAGTTCGATACCACCCAGCCCATCGTCGCCAGCGTGGCCTCCAGCATCGAAACGTCGAGCATGCGGCCGTGTCCGCTCGCGCGGGCATCGACCAGCGCGGCGCAGATGCCGAACGCGGCCGTAAGACCGCCCACCGTGTCCGACACCGGATAGCCGACGCGTAACGGCGCGCTATCGGCATCGCCGGTCACGCTCATCACACCCGAGATGCCCTGGATGATCTGGTCGTAGGCGGGGCGTTTCGAAAACTCGCCGTCCATGCCGAAGCCCGAAATCGCGCAATAGACGAGTTTCGGATTCACCTCGCGCAACGCGTCGAAATCGAGGCCCAGCCGCGTCATCACACCGGGCCGGAAATTTTCGACCAGCACGTCCGCGGTTTTGACGAGGTCGCGCAAAATGGCCTTGCCGCGCGGGTCTTTCAGATTGAGCGTGATGGACTGCTTGCCCGCATTCACCGCAACGAACGAAGCCCCCATATTGCGCATCGAGGCGTCCTTGTCGGCGCCTAATCGTCTTGCAAGATCGCCGCCTTCGGGATGCTCGACCTTGATCACCTCCGCGCCGAGCAGCGCGAGTTGATACGCGCAAAACGGTCCCGCCAACACATTCGATAAATCCAGTACCCGCACTCCAGCCAGCGGCAGCGTCATCTTTGAAGCCTCTTGTTCAATGCGAAATTTCGTCGAGATTGCGGTTGTTGGTACGCGGCCCGAAGATGCCGATCGCCCCCATCACCATCACCATCGACACGGTGATCAACGCGAACACGCCTGGCACCTGGAAGTGGCGCAACGCAAAGGCGATCATGAAGCCGGAAAACATCGCGGATAAACGCGACATCGAGTACACGAAACCCACGGCGCGTGCCCGCAAGCGCGTGGGGAACAGTTCGGTCTGGTACGCGTGATAGCCGACCGAGAGCAGCGTGCCGCAGAGTGTGATCAGCACACCGAGCGTCATCAGCATCGCGGGCGAGGTTTGCGTCGCGAACAGGCTGCCGAATACGGCGATGCCGAGCGCCGACAGCACGATTAGCGTCTTGCGTTCAATGCGATCGGCGATCGCCATGCCGATCAGCGGTCCAAACGGATTCGAAATCGCGATTACGAACGAGTACAGCAAGCTGTGCGTGATCGTCACGCCTTTGGAGACCAGCAGCGTCGGCACCCATGACGCGAAACCGTAGAAGCCGATTGCCTGGAACAGGTTGAACACGAGCATCGTGATCGCGCGTTTGCGATACGGCGGCTGCCAGATTTCGCGGAAGGCGGCCTTGGTGGTGGCCGGCTCGACAGTCGGTACCGCTGCGGGCAGCGGCTTGCCGTATTGGCTGGCGATTTTCGCTTCGAGTGCTTGCAGGACTTTTTCCGCTTCGGCGGCGCGGCCTTGCTGCGCGAGCCAACGCGGACTTTCCGGCACGCGTCGCCGGATGGCCCACACCACGACCGCGCCGAGCGCGCCAATGATCACGACCCAGCGCCAGCCATCGACGCCGAACGGCGTTTGCGGCACCAGCCACCACGCCAGAAAGGCGACCGATGGCACGGCGGTGTATTGCACCAGATGAACGAAAGCGAACGCACGGCCGCGTAGATGTTTCGGCACGAGTTCGCTGACGTAAGTGTCGATCGTCACCAGTTCGACGCCCACGCCAATGCCCGCGATCAGGCGCCACAGGTTGATGGCCGGCGCGGTGGTTTGCAACGCCATGATCAGCGTCGCCGCGGAGTACCACAGCAGCGAAACGGTAAACACAGTCTTGCGGCCATAGCGATCCGCCATGCCCGCAAAAAAGAACGTACCGATGAAGAGCCCGGCGAACGACGCCGCTACAAAGGCGCCGAGTCCGGACACGCCGAAGAACGACGCGGTCGTCGTCGCATAGAGCCCGCTTTTGACGAGGCCGGGGCCGACATACGCCGTAAAGAAGAGGTCGTAGAACTCGAACCAGCCGCCGATGGACAGCAGGAACACCAGCATCCATACCGTGCGCGTCGCGGGCAGACGGTCGATGCGCGCGTTGATGCCGGTCGTGAGTCCCTGCGCACCGGCGCTTGAATCGGGCGACGCGCCAGGTGCGTCGATCGGCAGGCTTGCCATGGAATGCTCCTTCAAAAGTCTCTCGCATCCATCGTTCTGTGTGACAGAACGATGTTCTATTAAATGAATGCGCCGAGGTTAGTCTGTGTGACGCTTGCCAGGAATTCGGGGTTTTACCTAGTCAGTCAAACGGCCATCCGCTCCAGCATCGCGAGAAGGGTGTCGAATGAAAGCGGCTTGCGCGCGTACTCGATGGTCGGATTCGGCTGCACGGGGATATCCGCGGCGGCGCTGCACAGGATGATCGGAATGGCGCGCAGATCGGGGTCGTTGTTCAATATGGCGCACAGTTGCAGCCCCGACATGATCGGCATCATGCAGTCCGACACGATGATGTCGGGCCGGGTCTTGCGGATCAGTTCCAGTGCGGCGGCCCCATTGGACGCCGTCAGCACGGTATAGCCGTGCCGCTCCAGCAACAGTCGCCAGACCGTAAGGATGTCGAACTCGTCGTCCACGACCAGGATGGTTTTCATGAGCGGCTACGTATCTCGTCGCGGTGTCAGCACGGCAGCGAGGCCTTGCGGGGGAAACACGCCGGGCGTGCCGCCCGGGTCGCCGATTACGTCGAGGCCCTGCGACGAAATCACGAGTTCGCGCAGCGACGTGTCGTGCGCGCTTTCGCGCTGCTTGACCACGGAGATCATGCGTCGCAAACCCGTTTCCGTTTCGGCGTAGCGCAAGAGCACGAGGTTCTCGGTCAACGCGGAGACCCGCACGCTCTTCGCGTGGCCGGGGCCGGCATAAAGCGGCAATTCTTCCGTCAGGATCGTGGTGACGCAGGCTTCACGCAGTTGATGAAGCAGCGCGTTCAGTAACAGGCCGAAGCGTTCGGTCCGCAGGGCCGAGTCGCGAAAGCCTTCCACGCCGTCGATCACGAGCCGCTTCGCTCCGGTCTGCCTGACCATGGCCAGCGCGTTCGCCGCGACTTCGTCGACTGCCAGTTCGATGGCCGGCTGCCATTGAATCATGAGGCGGCCGTCGTGGTAGGCGTCGGCGAGAGCGATCGAGACAGCCTCGGCTTTGCCGATCAGCCGCTGCGGGCCTTCATAGAACCCCAGATACAGGCAGGGTTCGCCGCGCGCCACGCCGGCTGCGAGAAACTGCAGACAGAGCAAGGTTTTGCCGACACCTGATTGCCCGATCAGCGTGGTCGTGGAGCCTTGGGCGAAACCGCCGCCAAGCAGGTTGTCGAGATGCGGGAGGCCGAAGCCGAGCCGCGTTTTCAGATCGACCGGACCCGATTGCACCGCGCCCTTCGACTCCAGACGCGGAAACATCAACAGTCCGCTTTCGGCGATGCGAAAGAAATGCTTGCCCATCAGATGGTTGCGCGCCCGCATCTTGTGCACTTCGATTTCGCGTGCGCGGCGCATGCCGTCGTTATAGCGGTTCAGTTCGATCAGGCCGTCGACCAGCGTGTGCTCGGGATGCGGTTCGTTGCCGGACAGCGGCGCGAGCAACAGCGTGGTGCAATTCATGGCCGCGACCAGCGCATTCAGTTCGTGGATGAACTTCGACAGCGACAACTCGGTTTCGCTGAATTCGCGTGCACTGCGAAAGCCGTCGATGATCATGAGGCTCGGCCGGTAGTCGTAAATGCTCGACGCAATCAGCTTGAGGAAGCCATCGAGACCGCCCTGCATCAGTTCGTGATAGCCGGAGACGAACAGCATTTGCTGGGCGACCGCGGTTTCGTCGAAGAAACTCAGGCCTCGGAGATGCGCCAGCAATTTGTCGTGCGACTCGGCGATCAAGGTCATGTACAGCACCTTTTCGCCCCGGCTCACACGATGAAAACCGATCTGGCTGGAGAGAATCGTTTTGCCCGCGCCGGCCATGCCTTCCAGCAGATACACGCCGCCGCTGACCAAGCCTCCACCCAGAATTTCGTCAAGACCGGGGACACCTGTTTCCACGTTGGACCGGGAGGATGTCTGAGAGTCGCGGATAGTCATTGTCGGTATGTCGTTCAAAATGCGGAGGTGCGATAGCGTGCAACGAGACTGCGCATCGCTCAAACTAACCGTGTCAGCAAGCTGCGTTCCAGCGCGGGGGCCGCATGGTGCGTGTCGGCCGCGGGTGCAGGGGACCCCGCCTTGGCCCGCGCCCACATGGCCGACGAGGTATCGGCGCGCATCGCAATGCGTGCGCGAAGGGTGCGGGCGACAGGCAGGTATTGGCGCAGTGCGGAAGCGGTTTTTTCAAAACGATGCAAATCTGCAGGCGACGGCGATTGCCGCGGCGCCACGACAGGACCGCTGCCGCACGGCAATCGCGCTTCGCCGTATACAATTCGGCTGCGCCTGATTTCCGCCCAATACTGACCTGATCCAAATCCATGCCGAATCCGACCCGGGCCTTTCTTCTCGGCCCGCTCCTGAAAGGCGTTTCACGCTCCTTCTATCTCACCCTGCGCGTGCTGCCCGTCGGGATGCGCGATCCGATCGGCCTCGCGTATCTGCTGGCGCGCGCGGCCGACACGATCGCGGACACCTCGCTGATCTCGCCCGAACAGCGCCTTGCATTGCTGTTGTCGCTGCGCGACCAGGTCAACGGCACGTCGGACGACGGCGCGCTGTTCCAGCGCATGGCTGCTGAAGTAGCGGGCCAGCAGGTCCAGTCGGATGAAAAGGTCTTGCTGGAATCGCTCGGTCCCGCGCTCAAGGTGCTTGCGCAACTGAGCGAGTCGGATCGCAAGGCGGTACGTGAGATCGTGTCGACGCTGACCGAGGGCATGGAATTCGACCTTCGCACATTCCCCGACGAACGTTCCGGCCAGATTGCCGCGCTGCGCGAATACGACGAACTCGACCGCTATACGTATCTCGTCGCGGGCTGCGTCGGCGAATTCTGGACCACCATGACCTACGCGCACCTGCCCGGCACGCTGAAAGAGCGGCCCGACACGATGGCGCGCCGCGGCGTACGTTTCGGCAAGGCGCTGCAGATGACCAACGTGCTGCGCGATTGCGGCAAGGATTTGCGAATCGGCCGCTGTTATCTCCCGCAGACGATGCTCGACCCTTATGGCCTCAGTGCGCAAGATCTGCTCGAGCCGGCGAATTCTCTTCGCGCCCGGCCTCTGATGATCGAACTCGTGCGCAAGACGCTGGATCATTTCCGCGAGGCCCTGGACTACACCCTGGCGATTCCCGCGTTGTCGGTGCGTTTGCGCCTTGCCTGTTTGTGGCCGATTCTGATTGGCCTCGATACGCTGCTGTTGCTGGTGGATAACGATGCCTGGCTCGACCCGGCCAAGGTCTCTAAAGTGCGGCGCAATCAGGTGTATCGGATCATCGCGTCGTCGCTGCTGCTGGTGCCCTCGAATGGCCTGGTACGCAAATCGGTTGAAGCGCGGATCGAGCAGATCGAGGCCCGGCTCTGAGCCTCTGTTTCGCGATACGAAGTAGTTCGCTACGTCGCGCGCGAACCTGATCGGCCAACAGTACCCCAATGGATATCGCGTTTGCGTGCGGCGCATGTACCTCGTATGTGCCTCGTACGTGCCTCGTACGTGCCTCGTACGTGCAGTGTGGGCGAGCGTACTGAATAAAACCCCCACGGGCCGTAGTTTGGCGGACAAAACCTCCTTGTCCGATTCCAGACTTCCATGGCACCTACCGGCAAACAACAACATTGCGACACGTTGGACCTGATCCGCGCGCTGGCGGCAGGCGTGGTGTGCGTCAGTCATTTGCGCAATCTGATGTTTGTCGACTACCGCGCTAGCACGGGTATCGGACTCGCGGGCAAGGCCTTCTATTTCATCAGCAACTACGGTCACACCGCGGTGATTGTTTTCTTTCTGCTGAGCGGCTATTTCGTCGGTGGCTCGGTGCTGCGGCAGGTCGAAGCGCGAACATGGAGCTGGCAGCGCTATCTGACCGAGCGCATGTCGCGGCTATGGATCGTGCTGATTCCGGCCTTGCTGCTGACGTTGTTCTGGGACCGCATGGGCATCGCGCTCGCAGGCGGGCCTTTTTATCTCGGCACCGAAGGCACCTTCGACCAGCAGATCAACGTCGCCTCGCATCTCGGCCAATCGACACTGCTGTGCAATCTCGTGTTCTTGCAGACGCTCACGTGCGGCACCTACGGCTCGAACGGACCGCTATGGAGCCTTGCCAACGAGTTCTGGTACTACATGTGGTTTCCCGCCTGCTATGTACTGTTGCGCCAGCGCCGTGGCTTCAGTGCGATCGTTGCAGGGGTGCTCGCGCTGGGCACGATGATCGCGTTTCCGTCGCTCCTGAGCGGATTCGGATTGTGGATGCTTGGCGTCGTACTCGTGTTGCTTGAAAAGCGCTTTCCGGCGCGCAGCGCGCGCACGGGTTTGCCGTGGTTCACGCTTGCCAGCGGGGCCGTTTTTCTTGCGGCACTGGTGTTGGCGCGCGTACTCCTGTTGAGTAACGACTGGATCGTCGGTGTGCCGTGTTTCGTATTCCTGCGTTGCATACTCTGGGAAAACGTTCGCCTGGGTCCCGCGTCCCTATCGCGAGTCGCGATTATCTTTTCCGGCTTCTCCTATTCGCTGTATCTGACGCACTTCTCATTCATTCTGTTTGTGGCTGCGGTCGTGTTCGGGCAGCGCATCCAGTTCGACGGCCGCGGCGCGCTGGTGTTCGTGACCATGCTGCTTGTCTGCTATGGGTACGCGTTCGCGGTGTACCTGCTGTTCGAACAGAACACGAAACGGGTGCAACGTGGTATTCGGCAGTTCCGTTTTCTGCGGGCCAAGCCTGATCCAGCCACGCCGCATAGCTGATCTGTGTAGCATTGCCACGCGATTTAATCTGCATCACGGAATGGCCATCAATCGGGAAACCCCTAGCATCCTGCATCGATGGTTCGCGTTAGTCTCTTCAAAAGAGGAGACAATCCATGAGACAAGCGTTCAATATTGCAGTGGTGTTGTTGCTTGGCTATCTGATGGCGGATAGGGCGCTGATGCGCGCCCAAGCGGGAGAAATGGGAACAATAACGTGCCATCAGGGCGCGGAACTGGTTAAGTCGAATGCGTTGAAAAAAGGTTTCGGTGACGTCGGCGCCAGCAGTCAGGGAGAAAATTTCCTGTCGAGCTGTCTCGTCACGGGGCGTGGCCAGGTAGGCGACCTGATCGCCCGCGAATGATGCAAACAGCGCGGGGTCACTGAGGCTCCGTCGAGGCGTAGCGCATAGAGAGAAAAAGTGCCCAGCCCGTGAGGGTTCAGGCGCAGTCGTCGGGAGCTCGATGACAGAGGTATCGGATACAGAACTGGCCCGCGATTGGGAACATTCGATCGCGGGCCAGTTCATTTGAATCAGGGCGCGCGGCTATTTGCGCGCTTAATTGCCGAAGTAAATCGACTTTGGATGGCGCGCTGGCGCCTGGTGGCTTAGTGGCCCGACTGCGACGCGCCGCTTACCCCACCGCCGTAGCTGGCTTGCGCCCCTTGTGCGGTGGCGTTTTGCGCGGCGACACGCGCTTGCGCAGCCTGGATGTCATTCGGGTAGTACGGGTCGGAGAAGTTCGGCCGGTAGCCGGCCTTTTCGAGTTGAATCAGTTCTGCGCGCACCTGGGCGCGGGTCACGGGCTGATTGGACTGCGCAAACGAGACAACGGGAGCGGCCAGCACAGCGGCGACAACAACTGCTTGAATGAGCGATTTCATGATGAATTACCTCCAGTTCGGTCTTTTTGGTGCTACGAGCGATCTTGTTCGCACTCAGTGATTACATTGTAGTTTTGCGATCTGGCGGGAGTAATCACTAATTCAGGCAAGGTTTGTTGCTAAATTTGATACAAAAGACGAGGCTCGAGAGAGGGGAAGTATCTTGCCGAGGAGCCATTCAAGTATCGACCACGCATTCTGAATCGGAAAGCGCGAAATGAAAAAAGGGCGCCGCCGGCGCCCTTTCTCTCTACACGATCTGCCAGTCGACTCAAACCGCCGCCGGCCGCCACTTCAACAATCTGTGTTCAACCGCGGTCAACAGATAGTCCGCAGCCAGCGCGACCACCGCCAGCACGATCATCGCCGCGAACACCCCGCTTGCATTGAACGCGCCTTGCGCGGTGGAGATCAGCAGACCGATCCCTTGCTTCGAGCCGAGGAACTCGCCCACCACCGCACCGACCAGCGCAAAGCCGAAGCTCACGTGCAAGCTGGCAAGAATCCAACTCAACGCCGACGGAATCACCACCGAGGTCGTCACCTGACGGCGCGACGCACCCAGAATCTGCGCATTCGCGATCATGTAGCGGTCCGCTTCGCGCACGCCCTGAAACGCATTGGCGAACACCACGAAAAACACCATCACCACCGCCAGCGCCACCTTCGAAGCCATGCCAAGACCGAGCGCAATCACGAACACCGAGCCGAGCACCACGCGCGGAATCGAGTTGGCGATCTTGATGTAGAGGCTGAACACGTCGGAGAGCAGCTTGTTGCGGCCGAGCACGATGCCGCAGAACACGCCCGCCACCGAACCGATAATGAAGCCGAGGCCGGTTTCCTCGAGCGTCACCCAGACCTGTGTCAGGAGCGGTCCTTGCGACGTGCCGTTCACGAACCAGTCGACGATCTGATCGAAGATCGCCGTCGGCATCGAGAAGAAGAATGGGTCGATCCACTTCAGGCGCGCGGACAGCTCCCACCCGCCGAGCACCACCACCAGCACGACAATCCGCAGCGTGATCACGAGCGCATGGCGTTGCCGGATGCGTTTTTGCGCGATGCGTTCGACTTGTGCGAGCGAGCTTGCATCAATACCCGAAGGCATCATGTGTTGAGGGGTCGTAGACATGTTTGCCGTTCCTTGATTAACCGATCTGCACTTCTTCGCGCAGGTCATGCCAGATGTCGCGCGAGATTTCGATAAAACGCGGGTCGTAGCGAACCTCCGACGTGACGCGCGGACGCGGCAGGTCGATTTCGTACACTTTCTTCAGCGTCGCCGGGCGCGCGGTCAGCACGAACACACGATCCGCGAGCGCAATTGCTTCTTCGAGATCGTGCGTGACGAATACCACCGAGCCCGCGCCGCCCCACAGTTGCAGCAATTCATCCTGCATCAGCGTGCGGGTTTGCATGTCGAGCGCCGAGAAGGGCTCGTCCATCAGCAGGATTTCCGGCTTGTTGATGAAGGTTTGCGCCAGCGCCACGCGCTTTCTCATGCCGCCCGACAGTTGATGCGGATAGTGCTTGCCGAACTTGTCGAGACCGACACGGCGCAACCATTCGTTTGCTTCGTCGTAGGCGGCGGATTTCGAGCGGCCGCGATAGAGCGGGCCGGCCGCCACGTTGTCGATCACCGAACGCCACGGAAACACCGCGTCCGCCTGAAACACGAAGCCGATACGCGGATCGATGCCGTCCACCGGCGCGCCCATCACGCGCACTTCGCCGGTGGTCGGCTTCAGCAAGCCGGTGATCATGCTGAGCGTGGTCGATTTGCCGCAACCCGTCGGCCCGACAACCGCGACAAACTCGCCGCGCGCCACCGACATGCTGAAGTCGCGCAACGCGATCGTCGCCTTGCCATCCGGAGAAATGAAACGGCACGATACGTTGCGCAGCTCGATGGCGGGCGTATCGCGTGACATAGGTTGATTCATCGGCTGGGGCCTCGCGGTTTGCTTGATGTTGATAGGGCGTTGCTTCCAGGGCGTTATTTCGCCGCGGTCTTGACCGCCGCCGACACGTAGTCGTTGGTGTAGGTCTTGGCGAGGTCGATATGCTTACCCTTCACTGAAGGATTGAATGCCGATAGCACCTTCAGGACGGTATCCGGGCCGTCCGCGGGCATCTTGCCGTCCTTCGTGAACATCGGCAGAGAGGCCTTCAGCGCGCCCACGTACAGATCCTTGTTGTTGCCGTAGTAGTCCTTCGGCATCTTCGCGGCGATCTCTTCCGCGCTGTGCGTGGCGATGAAGTTCAGCGTCTTCGCGAAGGCATGCGAGAGCTTCGCCGCGTCGTCCTTGTGCGACTCGGCCCAGGCGCGCTGCACGTAGAAGCTCGAAGCCGGATAGGTGCCGCCGAGCGCGGCGCGCGTGCCTTCCAGCGTGCGCATGTCGACCAGCACCTTGGCGTCGCCGGTCTTCAGCAACTGCGAGACGGTCGGCTCGGTGGTCATGCCGGCCTCGATCCGGTTCTGCTTGATGGCGGCGATGAAGCTGTTGTCCGCGCCCACCGGCAGCAGCGTGTATTGCGTCGACGGCACGCCCGCGCGTTGCGCGAGGTATTGCGTGAGGAAACTGGTTGACGAGCCGAGACCGGTCACGCCGAGCGTCTTGCCCTTCGAGTCGGCCATGCTCTTGAACGTGTCCGCTGCCTTGGTGGAGACCATTTCCACTTCACCCGGCACCTGGCCGAAAATCACCAGCGCCTGGATTTCCTTGCCCTTGCTCTGCAGGTCGATGGTGTGATCGTAGAAGCCCACCACGCCTTGCACCGCGCCCGCGAGCAATTCGTTTTCCGCATCCACGCCGGCCGGTTGCGAGAGGACTTCGACGTCGAGGCCTTCGTCCTTGAAGTAGCCGAGCTGTTCCGTGAGCTTGGCCGGCAAATAGATGATCTTGGTAGCGCCGCCGACCATGATCGTCAGCTTCTCGGCATGGGCCGCGGCTGATGCGGCGGCAAGGGTGAACGCAACACCTGATACAGCGGCAATCTGGCGCAAGGTACGCATGAAGCAGTCTCCTTAGGTTTGTTCGCCGCGGGATGCGGAAATGCGGCGCTTTCTGATGAATGACGGGGATTATAAAAATTGGAAACCTTCTGGCAGCTTTCGGGGCAGTGGGCAAATCATGGGTGTTAACCCGAGAATTCACCACAACCTCGTGGTGTCCCCGTGGAAAACCCCATGACGTGTGACGCAAACCCCACGCCGCGCGCAAAGCCCTTGTTTTACGGCACAATCGGCGTCCTGACTTTTGCCGCTCTTTTGCCGCTCATTTGCCCTCCTATTCGCCGTTCCCGCCATGAAGCTGCTGCTCATCGAAGACAACCCCACGCTGGCGCACTGGCTCGCGAAGATGCTGGAGCAGGAGGCGTTCGCGCTCGACGCCGTGCAGGACGGTGACGCCGCCGACCGCTTGCTGCGCACCAATCACTACGATGTGATCCTGCTCGACCTGAATCTGCCGAAGCTGTCAGGCAAGAATGTGCTGCGCCGTTTGCGCCAGCGCGGTGACGCCACGCCGGTGCTGATCCTGACGGCGAGCGGCTCGATCGATGAAAAAGTGGAGCTGCTCGGCGCCGGCGCGGACGATTACCTCGTCAAGCCTTTCGAGGTGCGCGAGCTGATTGCGCGGATCAAGGTGGCGATCCGGCGTCAGTCACCGTCGAAATCGAGCGAGGTCGTGTGCGGCGATCTCGCGTTCGACATCGACACGCGTCAGTTCACGCTGAAGGGCGCACCGCTGAACGTCACGCCGCGCGAGCGCTCGGTGCTCGAAACGCTGATCCTGCGGTTGGGCAAGACGGTGACGAAGCCGGCACTCGTCGACGCGATCTTCACGCTCGCCGACGAGCCGAGCGAGGACGCGCTCGAAATCTACATTTCGCGGCTGCGCAAGAAGCTCGACGGCAGTTCGGCAGCGATCGTCACGTTGCGTGGGCTGGGTTATCTGCTGCGCAAGAAAGAAGATGACCAATAGCCTGCGCATGCGTCTGCTGTGGTGGCTGCTGCTGCCGCTCGCGTTATACGTGTTCGTCACCGGCAAGGCGGAGTACGACAACGCGCGGCGTACGGCCGATCTCGTCCAGGACAATCAGCTCATTTCGTCGGCACGGATGATCGCGGGCGAAGTGGAATGGGTAGACGGTTTTCTGCGTGTGGACGTGCCGCCCGCCGCGCTGGAAGTGTTCGTGTCGCCGTATCACGATCAGGTGTTCTACAGCGTGAGTGTCGACGATGGCCGGCTGCTGGCGGGCATACCGGATTTTCCGCAGCGCGCGCCGCTCTCGCCCGACACGGCCGATCACTACGACGCCGAACTTAACGGTCAGCCGGTGCGCGCGGTCGGCCTCGTGCGCCTGATGTACGACAACGGCGCGACGCGCCGCGTGCGAGTCACAGTCGGCAAGACCGTACGCTCGGGCGATGCGATGGCGCAGCAGTTGTGGCAGCCGCAACTCGTGCGGCAGATCGAAATGATCGTGCTCGCGGTCGCGCTGGTCTGCATCGGCCTCACCTTCGAACTGCGGCCGCTGATGAAGGTGAAGGAGGACGTGGTCGACCGTGATCCGATGCAACTCGAGCCGATTCGCGTCGAGCGCCTGCATACCGAGTTGCGGCCTATCGTCGAAGCGATCAATCAATGCATCGCGCGGCTCGGCGTTCAGGTGGCCGCACAACGGCGTTTTATCGCCGACGCCGCGCACCAGTTGCGTACGCCGCTCACGTTGCTCGGTACGCAGTTGCAGTTCGCGCGTCAGCAGGACGGCCTGAATCCCGCGCTCGACGAAGCGCTCGCCGCCATGCACCGCAGTAACCGTTCGATGGTCGGACTCACCAACAAGCTGCTGTTGCTCGCGCAGGCCGAAGCCGCCGACAACACGCAACTCGCGGTGGAGGCTGTCGATCTGGTGTCGCTCGCGATGGAAGTGGTGGAAGATCTTGCGCTGCTCGCGCAGGCCCGCGACATCGATCTGGGCGCGGAGCTGAATGGCCCCGCGCAGTTGGCCGGGCATCGCGGCCTGCTTCAGGCGCTGATCGCCAACCTCGTGGAGAACGCAATCCGCTATACCGGCAGCGGTGGCCATGTCACCGTGGCGGTCAGTGGGCAGGCCGACACCGTCACCGTGTCGGTGCTGGACGACGGCCCCGGCATTCCGGCCGAGTCGCGCAGCCGCGTGTTCGAACCATTTTTCCGGGCGTCGGCGGATACCGACGGAACCGGGCTGGGTCTCGCGATCGTGCGCGAAATCGCGGACGCGCATCACGGTGAGATTGTGCTCAAGCCGGGCGACGGCGGTAAAGGCGTGCATGTAAGCGTCTCGTTTCCGCGTGCGGCGGCGGAAGGACTTCGGGCCGAATAAATCGGCCGTTTTAAATCGATCGCTTCCGCTTTAAAGCCTGGCGAACCTCGGCGGTTGCGAAGTGCGCGCAATAAAGAATAAAGGCCGGCCGAAGACCACCGGCGAACCAATGGTTCGCCGGTGAATCGATATGGGATGCGAAGCAATACTTGCCAATAATTCAGCAGGTCGCAAGCGCCGAGCCGCACAGGGGCAGGCGCTCATTCACCTGATCTAGCAAGCCTGATCGCTTCCAGGTCATATATCGAAGATAGCAAGTCTGTTGCGGCGGAAAGGTTGCTGGCAATCTGTGCCATTTTTCTTTTGTTTGCAGAACCCAGAGTATTGCGTCGAGAATTTCACGATCGCTGCGACGGGGTCGCCCGCGTCCGGACGGAGCCACTGGAAAAAGACTCTGGACACGCGCCCAATCGGCGTCGGTGAGAGGAATCTGGAGCATCTGCTGCCTTGTGTGACTGTGTGGGGTCGCAGTTATTGCATGCTGCGTTGTTGCCGATACTAGTAAATCTTTTTTTTCCGGTCAAATTATATTGGTGCAGCGCGATATCTTAAGTCAACGCTTGTTGTATGGCTATCTTGTTCGGGATGCTTCATACCGTGTTGGAGCGCGTGAAAAGATGGATCTGTGATAACGGTTTTCAGCTCGCTACGCAAGGCAACCGTAACGTCGACGCAGAACGCCACGTAACGTTCGCATTCGTACAAACGTTTGCCAATAGACATTACGTTTAGACAGGTTTGATCGTATCGCTGCAAAGCATTGTCTAATAAGGTTTATTGACGCGTGTCGCCGTTTAGTTGCAAAGTGAACGCATTTCTTGGCACGACATGTGCATACGTTTGCGGGGTTAAGAATTTGCGTTTCCACCATGCTCTCGCTCAACTATGAAAAGCCTGTGTCGCTCGTCACTCCGTTCAGTGCACGGACCCCTTGCGTTGAACAAACCGCTTGGGACGACTCGAGCGATGATTCCATGGCGCTGAGCGAACTTGAACGCCGGGTCCGTGAAGGTCTGCGCGCCGGCGAGTTTCATCTTGTGTTTCAGGGTGTTTACCGCACGGCGAGCGGAACGCTGGCGCGCCTCGAAGCGCAGGTCCGATGGACGCACCCCGACTACGGCGTGCTGCTGCCAGGCATTTTCATGATGCCGCTCGCTCACCCGCAGGTTGAACGGGAGATGACCTTGTTCGTCATCGACAGCGTATGCCGTGAGTTGCGCGGCTGCCTCTCGTCGAAGATGGCGCTGCCGCCGGTCGCGATCACGGTGCCGGCTCAAGTGGCCGTACTCGAAACGTTTGCCGGCGAGCTCGCAGACATCGCGCGCTCGTATGGTGTGCCGGCTAATCGGCTTGAGATCGAAGTGCCCGATAGCGCGGATGCTGCACGTCTGCTGTCGTTGCGTACCTTGACGGCAGGCCTTCGCTCGACGGGAGCCGGCATCGCGCTGGGCAAGTGGGGCAGTGGAGCGTCTTCGCTGGCGCTGCTCGGCGCACTCGACGTGGACACCATCACGCTCGCGCCTGAACTGATGGCCGCAGTGCCGTGTGATCCTCGTGCCTGCGTGGTGATATCGGCGGTACTGGATTTGCTCGACGTCCTTGACGTGCAGGTCGTGGTGAACGGCGTCGAAACCCGGACGCAGTTGCAATGGCTGAGTTCGTGGCCAAAAGCCTTGGCGCAAGGGTTCCTGTTCTCGCGTCCACAAGCTGGCTTGGCCAGCGTGCTCGCACCGGATTGCGAACCGTGACCACGGCACAGGACCTCCGTAATGTCTTGTGTGCAATACCGTTGAATCGAGCATCCGCTGCTCGCTGAACATCGCGCGTGCTCTCGCCTTTCATGCGGCTGACGTGAGCGTCTGTCTTATTCGAACACACGTCCAATCCTCGCGAACAATCCATTCCTCGCGATCCATTCCGCGTAGGCACGATAGTCGGGATCGTTCATCAGATGCCGTTCTTCGGTTTTGGCGCGCAGGAAGTACAGCAGGTTCACGGCCACGAGTGCGGCGCAGTGCGTGAGCGCCGGGCGCCAGCCCAACGGTTCGATGAATGGCACCGTGACCATCCAGTAAGACAGATTCTTCGTGAGATAGGCAGGATGCTTGGTGAAGCGGTATGGACCCGAGGTGATGATGCCGCGATTGGTGAGGTTCGAAAATCGCAAGCCGAACGAGATCGTGGCGAGCGCATAGCACAACAGCAAGGCGATGATAACCGTGCCCCAGATCACCCGGACAAGCGGCAGCGAAGCGAGCCAGCTGTCCCATAGCACTGAGCCTTCATAGTGAATGTACTGGTTTGCAATCAGCGACCAGAACGGCTGATAGCAGATCAGTGCCGCGAGCCAGCCGAGCGTGGTCGGCTCCGCGCTGCGCACGTGACTGTCGAGTATGCGTAGCGTGCACAGATAGCCTACCGTGCCGACCATCAGGTCCATCGCGAACGACAGGTCGTACATGAACCTGAACGTCGCGAGCGAAAACGGCGCGTTCAGCGCGTCGGTCAGCAACGCATTGAGATGATCCGCATTGCCGGCGAGATAGACGATCATCAGCGGCAGGAAGAACGCCTTCACCATCCAGCCGGCCAGCATTTCGCGCACGGGCCGCCAATTCGCGGGACGTTCGCCGCGAAACAGCAGACGCGCCCACAGGAGATACGCGTCGTCGGCTTCGCGCTGATGCCGGTCCATCCATGCAAAGTAGAACGGCGCCGCGATGATCACATACGGCGCGAGCGTGCTGAGCAACGACCAGAAGGGGTCGTAGAACGCCCCGTGATATTCCGGCAACAGCCAGTAGAGCAGACCGATGCCTGCATAGACGGACGCCAGCGCGGCAAGGCGCAAACCGATTCGCGCGAGGCTCAGGGGCCGCACCGCGTTGGCGGCAAGACCGGCGCTCGGCCGCAGATAGACGCGCGCGACGAATAGCTCGTAGGCGGCGATCGGAACGATGATCGCGAGACAGGCGACGGTGCTGCGCGCCGCGCCGTCCAGTGCGGTGCTGTCGCGCAGCAGCCAGAGCGTGACAAGGCCGGCGACGATCCCGATGAGGCCGACCGAAAACGGTGTTGCCGAGCGCGGACGTGAGTCTTGTATGTGCGCTACGGTGTCGAAGGTGGAGTGCATGTCATCCTCGTATTCATGACATAGAAGGCGGCCGGACTTTTTATTTTTTAAGGCCCGGCCGCCGCGCCGAAGTCGTTGTTGCGAAGTACTGTTGCGAAGCCGTGCAGCGAAGCCGTGCAGCGAAGTTCTGCTGCGAATGCTGCTGTAGAGCTACTGCCGCGAATTGCTGCTGCGAACGCTGCTGTAGAACTACCCTTGCGAATTGCTGCGGCGGCATTACTCCCTCGAATTGCTGCCGCAGAATTCCTGATGCGAATGGCGCCGCGCATGGCTCTCGCAGCGTCACTGCCGATTTGCCAGCCTTATTTGCTAGCGGCAACCCCGCCGAGCAAACCGCCGACAAGATTCGTCACCGGCGCCAGCGGATTCGTGCTGCTCGAACCGCCGCTGCCGGCACCGCCGGTCAGACCCGTCACGATGCCGGTGACCGGCGCGAGCGGCGAGTTCTTGCCGGCTGCGCCGCTGACCGTCGACGTGAGCGTGGAGACGAGACCGGTCACCGGTGCAAGCGGTGACCCTTGCCCGCCGGCGCCGCCCAGCGTCGAAGTCAGCGTAGTGACGAGACCCGTGACGGGCGCAAGCGGACCGCCTGCGCTGCCTGCTCCGCTCGAGCCACCGAGCGAACCCAGACTGCCGAGCAGTCCAGTGACCGGCGCGAGCGGATTGCCGCTGCCGCTCGAGCCACCGAGCGAACCCAGACTGCCGAGAAGTCCAGTGACCGGAGCGAGCGGATTGCCGCCGCTGCCCGAGCCACCGAGCGAACCCAGATTGCCGAGAAGTCCGGTGAGCGGTGCAAGCGGGTTGCCGCTGCCGTCCTTGCCGCCCAACGATCCGAGGTTGCCGATCAGGCCGGTCAACGGCGGGATGCTGATGCCGCCGCTGCCCGTGCCGCCGAGGCCGCCAAGCGGTCCGAGCAGACCCGCGATCGGGCCGAGCGGATTGGTGGTCGCGCCGGTGAACAGTCCGCCGGTATTCGTGACGGTCTTGCCCAACTGACTCACGATGCCGCCGACATCCTTGCCTGTCTGATCGCCGGTCGCGCCCGACACTTTCACGCCGGCCGAGTCGAGTCCGTTGCCGAGTGTGCCGAGCAGGGTGTTGAGCTGCGCGCCCAGACCCGTGGCGTTGCCGATTGTTTGTGTCGTGTTCGAGATCGCGGTGGTGATCGGGTTGATCGCCGTGCTGAGTTGCGTCTCGATTTGCTGGACCGGTGCGCTGGTGAGGGCCTTGTTCAATCCCGAGCCCACGGCAACCACGCCGCTGCCTACGCCACCGACGACGCTGCCCAAAGTCGACGTCACCGGAGAGAGTGGCGCGAGCGGCCCGCTGCCGAGGCTCGACACCACGCCGCCGACCGATTTGACGGCGGCGCCGGCATCGGAGACGACACCCGACGTGGAGGTCAGTGTCGGTCCGAGCGGATTGGCCGAGCTGCCCAAGGTGCCCAGACCGGCGGCTACGCCGTTGCCCAGGCCTTTGACGCCGTTGCCGAGGTCGGTGACAGCGTTGCCTAGATTGGTGGTGGTTGCGCTGTTGACGCCGGGCACCGACGTGCCGCTGATCTTGCTGCCCGTATCGGCGACCGTCGTGCCGACTGCGGTGATGAGATTGCCGCCCTGGGTGATGACATTGCCGATCGGGGTGGAGGAAGTGCCTGAGGTGGTGCCTGAAGTGGTGCCCGACGTCGTACCGGAGGTAGTCCCCGAGGTGGTGCCCGACGTCGTACCGGAAGTCGTACCTGACGTGGTGCCCGAGGTCGTACCGGAAGTCGTACCTGACGTGGTGCCCGAGGTCGTACCGGAAGTCGTACCTGACGTGGTGCCCGAAGTCGTACCGGACGTGGTACCCGAGGTCGTGCCTGAGGTGGTACCCGAAGTCGTGCCGGACGTGGTACCCGAGGTCGTACCTGACGTGGTGCCCGAAGTCGTACCCGACGTGGTTCCCGAGGTCGTACCTGACGTACCACCAGAAGTACCTCCCGACGTACCTCCCGACGTACCTCCCGAAGTCCCCCCCGAAGTCCCCCCCGAAGTCCCCCCACCCGAAGTCCCAATGGCTCCGCCCGAAGTTCCACCGAGCCCACCCCCACCAAGCCCGCTACCGGGGGTATTAAGACTGGAACCGCAACCATACAGCGCGAGTAACGTAGACGCCGCAACAGCGATAGCTGTCCGGCCGATGATTTTTTGCATGATGGCCCCGTAGAATGACTATTGGTGGGGCCAACGCTGCAAGTTGTGCGCCAATTGCGATTTATAGTTTCATATTGACAATTGGTTGCATATAAATCTGAATAAATAAAAAAACAAAGAACTTATAGCGCCAAAAACACGGTTTTTCCCAAACGGACCGAGCTGTGTTCCGCGCGCGTGCTACGTAACGTGTCCGCTGTCCGTAACGGCGCGCGGAGCCGCCGCCAAACACCGCAGCGACTCCGCCCCCCACCTGCTCCACACGCTGATTAAAACGCAGCGGTATAGATAGCCAACGCGTCGGCCTCGGTAACAGCGCGAGGGTTATTCACCAGAAGCCGTGTTTGCAACATCGCATCGCTCGCCATCCGCTCGAGTCCGCTACGTTCGATGCCGACATCGCGCAAGCGCGCCGGAATCGCGGTCGCGGCAATCATCTGTTCGAGCCGTTCGATCAACGCCAGCGTCCTGCTTTCGGCGCTACCCGTCAGGCCCGGCACGACCACATCGGCGAGTTCAGCATAGAGATGAGCCGCCGCGTCGGCGTTGAAGCGCAACACATGCGGCAACACAAGCGCATTCGAAAGACCGTGCGGGACGTGATAAATGCCGCCGATCGGATACGCGAGCGCGTGCACCGCGGCCACCGGCGAATTGGCGAACGCCTGGCCCGCGAACGCCGCGCCGAGCAACATCGCTTCGCGCGCTTCGCGGCTCTGGCCGTTTTCGCACGCGGGCAGCAGATTGCGCGACAGGAGCTCAAGCGCCTTCACCGCCAGCAGGTCGGAAATCGGGTTCTTCAAATGCGCGGACGTGTACGCCTCGATCGCGTGAACCATCGCGTCGACGCCGGTTGCCGCGGTTGCCGCAACGGGCAGCCCGAGCGTGAGTTCCGCGTCGAGAATCGCCAGATCGGCGACCAGCTGCGGCGCGACCACACCCATCTTCTTCGCTTCGCCCACGGTCACGATCGACACGGCAGTGACTTCGGAGCCGGTGCCCGCGGTGGTGGGCATCTGCACGAGCGGCAAGCGCGACACCGTGACCTTGTTGACACCGTACATCTCGCTGAGCGCCTGCTGCTGTTGCGGAGCCAGCACGGCGATCAGCTTCGCCACATCCATCGACGAACCGCCGCCCAGTCCGAGCACGATCTCCGCGCCGGCCTGACGCGCGCGCGAGGTTGCCTCGAGCACGATGTGCTCGGGCGGATCGGCGATCACGTCCTCGATCACGGTCGCGTTCCAGCCATGCGCGGCGAGATCGGCGAGCGCCGGATTCAGCAACCCGCTCTTGTGAAGGAAACCATCCGTCACCACGCACAAGCGTGTGAGCGACGGAAATTGCGCGCGCAACAAGGCGCCGAGGCGGCGCGCCGCGCCGAACTCGACGACCATCGTCGGGACGGTTTGAAAGCGGAATGCGCTCATCATGCGGCGTCTCCAGGCACCATGTGGCTCGTGACTTCGCGCCGGTCGAGCAGCGGAATGATGGTGCCGACGCCGAGCCTCTGGAAGTGCGGCGTATCGCGATGCACGGCCAGGCCGTCGGCGTCACTGTACTGTTCGAGAATCACGAAGTGATCGGGATCGACCGGCGAACGGAAGAATTCGTAGTAGAGATTTTTCGGCTCCCCGCGGGTTGCCGCCGCGAGTTCCGTAAGGGGCTTCACAATCGCGTCGCCGTTGCCAGGCTTGGCGAAATAATGCGCGATCACCTGCAGATAAGCATGGGCCATCAATCAATTACTCCAACAAGATGGGACCTTCAACGTTCAGGGTCCGGATTCCACAATTCGCTGTCGTT
This sequence comes from Paraburkholderia fungorum, assembly GCF_046027605.1. Taxonomy (GTDB): domain Bacteria; phylum Pseudomonadota; class Gammaproteobacteria; order Burkholderiales; family Burkholderiaceae; genus Paraburkholderia; species Paraburkholderia fungorum_F. The sequence goes on along the minus strand of NZ_JAQQEF010000001.1, from coordinate 258,515 downwards.
GGCGAAACCGCGAGGGCGCCGCGCGTCAACGCATCGGCCGCGTCGCCCTGATTGCAGACGAACCCGAGATGACGATCGCCGACAAATCCTTGCGGTCCCGCGCGGCCCGATGCGAGCGCATCGACGCAGACCTCAGTTGTACCAGATTCGGATGGGGTCGCACGCTCCCACAGCCCGACCAGCAGGATCGCAATTTCATCAGATGAAGCTATCAAAAATGTAAGGTTATTCTAAATCTTGATTGAGAATGATTCGCGTTTACGTTAGATTGACGGCCTTCCTTCAGAAATTCGGAGCGAATCCATGGCTGAGGTGCTCATCCGGCGGGAGCCTTCCACAGCGATACCGATGTCTGTTTTCAACGCCGGCGACGCCTGTCCTACAGGGCAGCGGCGGGCGCGCAGCCACTCCCGCACTGTCGATCTGGAACACGACACGCTGCTTGGCGTGCTGATCGCCAACCGGCCCATGCTTGTCAATCTGGCGCGCGGCTTTGTGGGCTGCGCGAGTCTCGCGGAAGACGTGGTGCACGACGTCTTCATCAAACTGGTGGACTTCCCGGACCAGGATGCTGTGCGGCAACCCCTGGCCTATGTCACCCGCATGGTGCGCAATGCGTCGATCGATGCATTCCGCCGCCAAAGCCTCGAAAACACGTATCACGCCGACGAAGACGACGGCCTGCACGTGCCATCGCCGGAGCCTTCGCCTGAAGCGGCGCTGCTGGTGCGGGACACGCTGCGCCATGTCTACAACGCGCTCGAGCAACTGCCGCCGCGCAGCCGCGCGGCGTTCGAGATGGTGCGCTTGCGTGAGGAAACGTTGCAGAGCACGGCGCGCGCGCTCGACGTTTCGCAAACGCTCGTGCATTTCATGGTGCGCGATGCCGAGAAGCATTGTGCCGACTGCCTCGACGCCAGCAATCGCGGCGTGGCGGGTCCCGTCTTCTGCAGCGGCCGCGCCCGGCGGCGGTAAAAAAGCGCGCGCATCAAACGTCAATTGAGTAGAGGCGGCAGGCGAGCGAGATGCTGCCGCCGCTGTTCCGGAGTAGCGCATCGGCAATCTGCTGAGGCATCCTGACCATTCATCGACTGGGCCATTCATCATGACGCAAGCACAGCAAACCCCTTCCACCGCAGCAGGCGAGGCGGACGATCCCGTCTATACGGTCGTTATCAATGACGAAGAACAGTACTCGATCTGGCCGACGTTCCGCGCGGTGCCGGCGGGCTGGCGCGAAGTGGGCGTGAGCGGACCGAAGGCCGCCTGCCTCGCGCATATCGACACGGTATGGACCGATATGCGTCCGGCCAGCTTGCGCCGTCACATGGACGAGGCCGCCTCGAAGGCGAGCGCAGCGTAAATCGGACACGTCCGGACCCGCGCCGGGCCACGTCGCTTCTGCAAGAGGATTTCGCATGACCATGCTTTCGATGCCGCTCCCCACGCTTGCCGACCTGTTGATCGAACCGGGTTTGCCGACTGTCGTCTCGCCGCGTTCAGGCGTGGAGATTTCACTGGAAGAGGCCGTGACGCTGCTGCATGCGATCGCCGACGACACGCTCGAGCGGGCCGGCGGCGTGTTGTTCACCGGCTTTCGCGTGGCCTCGATCGATGTCTTCCAACGCTTTGCCGGTTCGTTCGGGCATCCGTTGATCGGCTACGAATTCGCGTCCACACCGCGCAGTCAGGTGGAAGGCGCGGTGTACACATCGACGGAATATCCGCCGCATCGCTCGATTCCCTTGCACAACGAGCAGTCGTACACGCGCGAGTGGCCACTGCGCATCTGGTTTCACTGCGCGCTCGCCGCGCGCGCGGGCGGCGCGACGCCGATTGCCGACAGCCGTGCGATCTATCGGGCACTCGACCCGGCGCTCGTCGCACGCTTTGCGAAGCGCGAGCTGCTGTACAGACGCAACTTCGGGCAAGGGCTCGATCTGCCGTGGGAACAGGCGTTCGGTTCGGAGGACCCGAGCGTGGTCGAGCGGATTTGCCGCACACGTGGCATCGATTGCGAATGGCGCGACAGTGAAGACGGCGAACTGCTGTTGCGTACGCGCGAACGCTGTCAGGCGGTCGCGCGCCATCCGCGCACCGGCGAGATGGTCTGGTTCAATCAGGCGAATCTGTTCCACCTTTCGTCGCTCGATGAAGACATGCAGGAAGCGTTGATCGATTCGGTCGGACTTGAAAACGTGCCGCGCAACGTCTATTACGGCGACGGCGAACCGCTCGAAGCGCAGGCGCTCGCGGAAATCCGCGGCGTGCTCGATCAGCAGCGCATTGTGTTTCCCTGGTTGACGGGCGATGTGCTGATGCTCGACAACATGCTGACGGCGCACGCGCGCGATCCGTTCGAAGGGCCGCGCAAGGTGGTCGTCGCGATGGCGCAGAGCTATAGCGAAGGTCGCGGCAAAGGCGTGGGCACGGACAACATCGAAGCTAAAGGCGCGGTCGCGGATAGAAGCGAAGGCGGCCAGTGGACGGCCGCGCAATGACGAAAAAGCAGGGCGCGGCACTCGCGGCGCATTCGCTGACGGTTGGCTACCGCGATCATGTGGTGCTCCACGGTCTGAACCTGACGATCGCGTCTGGCCGCGTCACCGCATTGTGCGGCCCGAATGGCTGTGGAAAAAGCACGCTGCTGCGCACGCTTGCCGGTTTGCAGCCGGCGCTTTCCGGCAGCGTCGAAGTGGATGGCAAGCCACTCGCCTCATACCGTCGACGCGCATTGGCACGCACGCTGACGATGCTCGCGCAATTCAACCAGATTCCTTCTGGATTGACCGTACGCGAGTTGGTCGCTTACGGCCGCTACGCATACGGCGGCTGGATGCGCGGACTGTCGCGCGCGGACCACGCGGCCATCGACGAAGCGCTCGTCACCAGCGGTCTGGCCGACGACGCCGCGCGCGACGTCGCCGCGCTGTCGGGCGGTGAACGCCAGCGAGCATGGATCGCGATGGCGCTCGCGCAGCAGGCGCCGATCGTGTTGCTCGACGAACCGACCACCTACCTCGACATCCACCATCAACTGGACATCCTGCGAGAATTGCGCCGCCTGAACCGTGAACGCGGCCTGACGATCGTCTGGGTGTTGCACGACCTGAACCAGGCCGCGGCCTACAGCGACGAAATCGTGCTGATGCGCGCGGGCCGCGTCATCGCCCATGGCTCACCCGACGCGATGCTCGACCCGCGTCATCTGAACGACACCTTCAGCGTGCCGATGCTCAAGATCGCGCATCCGCAGACAGGTGCGCCGATGTGCGTGCCGGCCTACGAGGGCGACGCCGCGGATCTCGCCGGCGTCGAATTTCAGCACGACGCATTGTGCGGTTCCGCGTCCACGAGCAAGGGCCTCGCCGCATGACGACGCTTGCAGCGCGCAAACGCCTGCGCCGTCGCGAGCCGGCAATCGATAGCTGGCGCGCGCCCGTGAAAAACCGCACGGGGCTGATCGGCGGCGCGCTCGTCGCGTTGATCGTGGTGGTGGCGGCATTGCGTCTCGCGCCGGGATTTCGCGCGTGGCTCGCCGCGCCCGCGGGCAGCGACGCCGCGCAGCTCGCCGGCATTCTGCTGTTCGACCTGAGCGTACCGCGCATCCTGGCGGCGCTGGTTGCAGGCGGCTGCCTCGCTATCGCGGGGACGTTGTTCCAGTCATTGACGCGCAATCCGCTCGCTTCGCCCGACCTGCTCGGCATCACCGGTGGCGCCCAACTCGGCTTGCTTGCCGCGATGCTGGTGCCCTCGCTCGCGGGTGTGCCGTCGGTGCCGCTGCTGTTCGTCTGCGGCCTCGCTGCCGCCGCCTGCGTGGGCGCCGCAGCAGGCGGCTGGCGCGCGACGCCGTTGCGCCTCGTGCTCGCCGGCAGCGTTTGCATGCTGCTGTTCTCGGCGCTCACCACGCTGATTCTGGCATTCTTCGAGCAAAGCATCGTCGGCGTGTCGCTGTGGGCGAGCGGCAGTCTCTATCAACCGGGCGCGGCAGGTCTGACGATCGCGGCTGGCTGGCTCGTGTTGCCGCTCATCGCATTGCCATTCGTGATCCGCCCGCTCGACCCGCTCGCACTCGGCGACGACGCTGCCGCGGCGGCGGGTGTGCGCGTCGATGCGACGCGGCTGGCGGCGATGGTGGTGGCAGTCGGTTTCGCGAGCGTCGCGGTGAGTGTGGCGGGACCGCTGTCGTATGTCGGGCTGATTGCACCGAATCTGTTGCGGCAGGCACGCGGCGCAAAGGCCTCGCGACTAACCGCGCTCGTGCCGTTGTCCGCGCTGGTGGGCGGCGCGCTCGTGCTCGTCACCGATAGCGCGGTGCAGGCACTCGATCTCGACGCAACCCTCTCGACCGGCGTGGCGATCGCGTTCGTCGGCACGCCGTTGATGCTGGCGATGATTCGCAGCGGCGCGGCGTGGTCGGGCGCCTTGCATGCCGGGCAGGATCGTCCGGCGGTGCGTGCCGGGACGCGCTGGGTGCGGATGCTCGATGCGTGGCCCTGGCCGCTGGCAGCGACAGTATTGCTGTTATTCGGCATCCTGATCGTCGGCGCCGGCGCCTCCTTCGGGCCGACGACGATCGGCGTGCATCGCTGGTTAGCCGTATTGGATCAGCGCGACGAACTCGCGCGGATGCTGCTCGATTTGCGTCTGCCGCGCCTCATCTGTGCGTTGCTGGCGGGCGCCTTGCTCGCCGCAAGCGGGGTGTTGATGCAGAGCATCGTGCGCAATCCGCTTGCCGGGCCGGAAGTGCTCGGCGTCACGCAGGGCGCGGGCCTTGCCACGCTCGCGGCGCTCGTCGCGTGGCCGCTCGCTGGACATTCGACGCTGGCGGTTGCCTCGCTCGCGGGCGGCGGGGTGACGCTGGCGCTCACGCTCTTGCTCAATCGACGGCATCGCTACGCGCCGCTCGCGGTGGCGCTGACCGGCATTGTGATCGGCACGCTGTGGACCACGCTATCCCAATGGCTCATCACGCAGCAAAGTGTGCAGCCCGCGCGTTTCGTGGTGTGGCTGGTCGGCGGTACGTACGGGCGCAGCTGGGGCGAAGTGACGACGCTGCTGCCGTGGTGCGTGCTGGCGGTGCCGGTGTTCGCGCTGCTGGCACGGCCGCTCGACCTGCTCGCGCTAGGCGACGACCAGGCCGCGGCGCTCGGATTGCCCATCGGCGTTTTGCGTCCGTTGGTGCTGACGGTGGCGACGCTGGCCGCATGTGCCGCGGTCGCCGCGGTCGGGCCGGTAGGCTTTATCGGTTTGATGGCGCCGCATCTGGCATCGATGCTTGGGGCGCGCGCCCATCGTACGCGTTTATGGCTTGCTGCCGCGTGCGGCGCGCTGGTGCTGGTGGTCGCGGATATCGCGGCGCGCACGCTGCTCGCGCCGCGCGAGATTCCTGCGGGCGTGCTGACAGCGTTGATCGGCGCGCCTTACCTGCTTGCGTTGCTGATCGTGGAGGCTCGGCGCGAGAAGCGAGGAAAACGGTGATGGGATCACTAGCCGTGCTATCAACGGTCGCAAACAGGTGCGGCCCGCACGCGCGGTGCTTCGCCGCGTTCGCGCCGGAATCGGTCGCGCATTATCTGGAACACGTGTGGCTCGGCATGCCTGAGGTGAGCGACGAACCCGCGCTCGCGGAAGACGAAACAGGCAAGCCGGTCGTCGTCGCCGTGACGGAACTAGCGAACCATCGCGCCGTCCTGCTCGATGCGATGGTCAAGCTCTACGGCGGTGAGCGCGAAACGCACGCACGTGCGTTGTTGTCGCAATGGAGCAAGTACTACTTCGGCTTCGCTGCGACCGCCGGCTTTGTTGCTTCAGCGATGCTGGGCCGTCCGCTCGACATGTCCGCGGAAAAGACTCACGTCGTGCTGCGAGACGGCCTGCCTGTCGCGCTTTATTTCGCTCGAGACGCATTGCAAGCACCCGCAACCGCGCCTGCGAGTCGCTACACGCCGCTCGTCGACCATCTGAACGCGGTGATCGGAACCCTGGCTGCGATGACGAAAATCGCGCCGCGCGTGTTGTGGAGCAACGCGGGCAATCTGCTCGATTACCTCTTCGAACAATGCGCGTCGTCATTCGATTTAAGCGGCGACGCCGCGTGGCTGTTTGGCCCGCTCGCCGCCGGTGGCGAGGCGAATCCTCTGCGTATGCCCGTGCGTCTTGCCACGCCCCGCGCCGCGAGCTTGCCGAACCCGTTTAGCGCACGGCGCGTGTGCTGCGTACGTTATGAAATTCCTGGAGAGACGCAACTGTGTGGACGCTGCCCCTTGCTATTGACCATGAGCGATGCGGAAATCGCCTTGCAGGACGCTTCGCATTGACGGGCCGCACGAGGCCAACGCAACAGTTCAGACGAGTGTGCGCAGCCACGGCGATGGCAGTCGCGCTGCTCGCTCATTCGTATGCATTCGCGCAGGGTGGTGCAGATGATGCAAAGGCCGCCGCGAGCGCAAGCCGCGTTGCCGACGGAGCAGAGGTGATCAATGCAAATCTCGTGGCGCGCACCGTCAATGCAGGAGGCACGCAACAAACCTGCGCATCGCTCGCCGATAACCCAAGTGTCTCGCAAGCAAGCCCCTCGTTGCCCGCACGACCGAAGCGCATCGTCGTGCTCGAATTCATGTTCGCCGAAGATCTTGCCGCGCTGGGCATTACCCCGGTCGGCATGGCGGATCCCGAGTACTACCCGGTGTGGATCGGTTACGACGAAGCACGCCTCGCATCGGTGCCGGACATCGGCACGCGTCAGGAGCCGAGTCTCGAAGCGATCGCGGCGGCCAAACCGGACCTGATCCTCGGTGTAGGCCTGCGTCATGCGCCAATCTTTGCGGCGCTCGAACGGATCGCTCCCACCGTGCTGTTCAAATACGGCCCGAACTTCGCCAAAGACGGCGCCCGCGTGACGCAACTCGATTGGGGCCGCACGATTCTGCGCACGATCGGCTGCCTGACGGGCCGCGAGGACGCGGCGCGCGCTGTCGAGGCCAAGGTGGAGGCAGGCTTTGCCCGCGATGCGCAACGCCTCGCGCAAGCCGGCCGTCGAGGTGAGCAGATTGCGTGGCTCCAGGAGTTGGGCTTGCCCGATCGATACTGGGCCTTCACCGGCAACAGCACGGCAGCCGGCGTCGCGCATGCGCTTGGACTCGAGTCGTGGCCCGCGGAGCCGACGCGAGAAGGCACGTCGTATGTGACGTCGGAGGATCTGTTGAAGAAGCCGAACCTCACGGTGTTGTTCGTCAGCGCGACCGAACCCGGCGTGCCGCTCGCGGCCAAACTCGATTCGCCGATCTGGCGTTTCGTGCCGGCCCGCAGCGCGGGGCGTGTGGGTCTCGTCGAACGGAATATCTGGGGGTTTGGTGGGCCGATGTCCGCGCTGCGGATGGCCGATACGATGACGGAAACACTGCTGTCGCTGCCGGCTCCGGCCGCGAGCAAGTAAGCGGCATGCGGTATGTGTATTACCGCACGCCGGGCGCTTGACCAAACACACCCGGCGTCGATTTCATATAACTCGACTCAGCCCACCGTACCGTTAGCAACGGCACCATTATTCTGCAAGGCCTGCGCCACGCCATAAGTCTCGCTGACGATACTGCCGTTATCCAGCTTCAACACGCGATCCGCGAGATGGAAATAGCGATCGTCATGGCTGATCACCAGCACGGTCTTGCCGCGCGAGCGCAATTCCGGCAGCAGTTGCTCATAGAACACGGCCTTGAACTGCGGGTCCTGATCCGCGGCCCATTCGTCGAACAGGTAGAACGGCCGGTCTTCCAGATACGCGACCACTAACGCGAGACGCTTCCTCTGCCCGGTGGAGAGCGCGCGTGTCGAGAATGCGCCGTTCACCACCTGCACCTTGTGGTCCAGCGCGAGCTTCGCCACCAACGCGTTGGCGCGCGCGTCGGCCTGCGCACGCGATGCATCGTTTGGATCGACGATCCCGAGCAGCGCGTCGAATAGATGGAAGTCGTTGAACACGGCAGTGAAGCGCTGCCGGTACGCGGCGCGTTCGGCGAAGCCGACCGGCTTGCCGTCCAGTTCGATCGTGCCGTCTTCCGGTTCGTACAGGCCCGTGAGCACCTTCGCGAGCGTCGTCTTGCCGCTGCCGTTGCCGCCGACGATGAACACCAGTTCTCCCGGCCGGAACGTCAGATTGACGGGCCCGACGCGGAACATCCGCTCATCGCGTTCATGGAAGTACGAGTGCGTGACGTTGCTTAGCGTGAGCGTCCGGTACGGCGCGTGCGAGGTTTTTTCATCCGGCGGCGGGGCGGTGCGCAGCGCGCCGAACTCGCTCATCACCTTTTCGATCCGGTCGAGCGACACGCGCGCCGCATTCAGCGTGGGCACGTTGTTGAGCAGGCCGTCCAGCGGCAGCAGCATGAACAGGAACACCACCACGTAGCCCGATGCCGACGGTGCATCGGCATGGACACCCAGCGCGGGCCAGAACGCCGCGACGCCCAGAAACACATAGAACAGGAACACGATCCAGCCGACCCCGACCGCATACGCGCTGAACGCGCGGCGCCGATGGTCGCGCACCTCGCCGATCGCGGAACCGAGTTGGCCGTCGACGAATTGACGCGAGCGCGCCTGATGCAGCTTCAGTTCCTTTGCGCCCGTAAACAGCGCGCCGAGATAGCCGAACAGTTTGTCCTGCGAGCGGCCGGCGGCTTCGAGCGAGGCGATTGCCCGCTTGTCGCCCGCGTGATAGCCGAGCGAGCCGACCAGAATCGCGGCGAGGGCGAGCAGGCAGACCGGCCACGACAACCACGCCAGATAGCCGAGGCAGCCGAACACGATCGAGCCGTGCATCACCAGATTGGGCAGCGCGAAGAACAACATCGAGACGTTGGTCGCATCGTCGGTCAGGACCGACTGCACGGGCGTCGCGCCGATCCGTTCGACATCGCGCAGTTCGGCCTCGGCGACGCGCCGCGCGACATGCTCGCGCAACTGCGCCATCGTGTCCTGCGAGAGACGCGCGAACAGCACGCCGGTAATCACGCGGGTGACGAGCGCAAGCACCGCGCATAGCGCAAAGCGCATTGCGAGCGACATGTCGGCGGCGCCTGGTTGCGACAGCGCGCGGCTCAAGGTCGCGACAAGCAGCACGCTCGCGATCCCGTTCAGCACACAGGCGGTGAGCGCGATCGCGAAGGCGCCGCGCGAGCGCTTGAGCAGCGCCACGATCAGGCGCATCGCGGGCTTCCCGGGCGCATGAGCGGCAGCATGAGCAGTGGTTGAGGGAGAGGGCGAGGGTGGCGCGTCGTAGCGCTCGTTGGCAGCGGTCATCGGCAATGGGTCGCAGTGGGTCGCAATGGATCGGTGAAATGCAGCGCATGCGGGCGGCAAATCAGCGGGACGCAAAGACGCGCCCCTCGCCTGATTGACGAACGGGCGTTGCAAACATTTACCGTCTGGTGCCGATTGGCTTTGCTTACGACCGTCCGCGACTAAAAAGATGCAGTCCGAATAAATCGACGACGGCGGTAAAGATTTGCGATTGCGGATCGTCACACCAATGAAGCGGCCCGTTGCGGCCTGCGACTTGGCCGACGCGGCCAGTTCTAACGGATTTCACGCCCATGACGAGTTTCCCGATTGCCTTGCACCATCGAATCCGCGCTTTGGCGCGCATCGAACCCGATGCGCCCGCGCTTGCATCGTTCACGCCGCATACCGTGCGGCTGACGCGCGGCGAGTTGGACAGCCGCGCCGTGCGGCTTGCCGCACAACTGCGGGCAGCAGGCGTCACGACGGAGGTGCGCGTGGGGGTGTGCGTCGCGCGTTCGTGCGATCTGTTCGTCGCGTTGCTGGCGGTGCTGAAGGCGGGCGGTGTGTTCGTCGCGCTCGATCCGCGTCATCCGGCGGCGCGTCTCGACTGGGTTGCGCAGGATGCCGAACTTGCGCACGGCATTGTCGACGCGTCCGCCGATGCGGCCATGCGCACGCGTTTCGCGCAATGTTTCGACGTCGCAAGCGTCGCTTTGACAGACGCAGACGCAGACGCAGACGCAGACGCAGCGCGTTTCGATGGCGACGACGAGCCCGTGCATCCGCGCGCGGCCGCTTACCTGATCTACACGTCCGGCTCGACGGGCACGCCGAAGGCAGTGGCCGTCGAACACGGACCGCTCGCCGCGCATGGCGACGCGCTCGCCGAATCCTTGCCGATCGACGGCAGCGATCGCGTGTTGCATTTCGCCTCGGTGAATTTCGATGTGTCGATCGAAGCATGGCTGGTGCCGCTCGCGGTGGGCGGCAGTGTGGTGATCAGCGATCCGCCGCCGTTTGCGCCGGAGGCCACGCATGCCTTCATGCTGCGCGAGGGCGTGACCAATACCACGCTGCCGCCGGCTTATCTGCGCGAATTCGCCAACGTTTGCGAACGGCTCGGCGTACCGCCTTCGCTGCGCGTGCTGCTGTTCGGCGGCGAAGCGATGTCGCAGGACAGCTTCGACGACATTCGCCGCGTGTTTCCGTCGATCCGCCTCGTCAATGGCTATGGGCCGACCGAGGCAGTGATTTCGCCGATGCTGTGGCCGGTCGATCCGGGCATGACGGCGGCGCTGGAGGCGGGCAACGGCTATGCGTCGCTGCCGATCGGCTGGCCGATCGGGCGCCGGGTGGCGCGAATTGAGGGCGCGGCGCGGCGCGGTGAGCCGGGCGAACTGCTGCTCGGTGGCGTGTGTCTCGCGCGGGGTTATCACGGCCGCGCGGCGCTGACCGCCGAACGTTTTTTGCCGGACGCAAACGGCGCGCCGGGTGAGCGGATCTACCGCACCGGCGATCTCGCGCGTGAACGCCGGGATGGCTCGTTTGACTATCTCGGCCGCATTGACGATCAGGTGCAGGTGCGCGGCGTGCGGGTGGAACCGGGTGAGATCGCGGCATGTTTGCTGACGCATCCGGCAATCGCCGATGCCGGCGTGCTGGCCGAGACAACGGGCGGCAGAACGCAACTGATTGCTTGTGTGGTGCTGAAAGAGGGCGTGGCCGGACAGCTACGTGGCGACGTGGCGCGCGGCGATGCAACACGCGGCGGCGCCGTATGCGGTGAAGAGTCCCGCGACGAAACAGCATCCAGCGACAACGCATTGCAGGCGCACCTCGCCGCGCATTTGCCGCAGGCGTGGCTGCCGCATCGCTTCGCGCGCTTTGCCCGTCTGCCTTATACGCTGAACGGCAAGCTCGATCGCGCTGCTTTGCGCGATGCGGTGGCAGCACTGCCGGTTGCGGCCGCGGCCGACTATGTCGCGCCGCAAACCGTCACGGAGCAACGCCTGGCCGCTCTCTGGCAAACACTCCTGAACGACCCCGCGCCGATCGGCCGCACGGATCGATTCTTTTCGCGCGGCGGCGATTCGCTCGCGGCGATGCAGTTGCAGTCGGCGATCCGGATCGAATGGCGCGTGAATCTGCGGCTTGATACCTTGTTCGAAGATCAAGCGCTCGAGATGCTCGCGGCGCTGATCGACAACAGCGAAACGGAAACCGCGGTAGAGCGACATCAGCAGATCACGGTATTGCGGCCGGTAACCGCCGCGTTCGTCGACCGGGCTGCCTCATTCGCGCAGCAGCGCTTCTGGATCCTTGCGCAAACACAGGACGCCGGCTCCGCGTATCACGTTGCCGTGCAATGGGACGTGCAGGGCGCGCTCGATCCCGCCACCTTGCAACGCGCGCTCGATTGTCTGATCGAGCGTCAACAGGCCTGGCGCACGACGCTCGTCGAAAACGACGATGGCATCGTCATGCAGCGCATTTATGCTGAATTGCCCGTGCGAATTGCCGAAATCGAACTGCATACCAGCAGTGAGGCCGAGCGCGCGTCGCGGCTCGCGGCGTTGACGGAGCAACACGTCGGCGCGGCGTTCGATCTGTCGAATGGTCCGCTGGTGCGCGCCACGCTGATCACGCTGACCAACAACGCGCAACGCTTCCTGTTGACGACCCATCATGCGATCAGCGACGGCTGGAGTTCGCGCTGCGCCTTCGACGAACTACAGGCAGCCTACACGGCATTCGCGACAGGACGTGCGCCGCAATTTCCCGCGCTGCCGGTCCAATACGCCGACTATGCGCAATGGCAGCGCGACTGGCTCGCCGCAGGCGAAGGCGAACGACAGCTCGCGTATTGGCGCGAAGCGTTGCGCGCCGCGCCGCAACCGCTGCCATTGCCGCTCGACCGGCCGCGTTCGCCGCAACGCGACTATCGCGGCGGCCGGCTCGCATTGCGGTTGCCGCAGGCCGTCTCCGCCGCGGTGCGCGAAACCGCGCGGCGCGCGCAGGCCTCACCCTTTACCGTGCTGTTGGCCGCTTTCGACGCGTGGCTCTATCGGTTGAGCGGCGCCACCGACATCGTGGTAGCCGCGCCGATTGCGCATCGGCAGCGTGCGGAAACCGCGCCCCTGGTCGGTCTGTTTCTCAACACGCTGGCATTGCGCGCGCGCGTGGCGCCAGACCAATCGTTCGCTGCATTGCTTGACGACGTACGCCGCTCGGCGTTCGATGCTTTCGCGCATCAGGATGTGCCGTTCGATCAGGTGCTCGACGCCGTCAAGCCGCCGGTGCGGCGCGGTGAAGAATGGCTGAAGGTCAAGTTCGCGCAGCAGTTCGATCTGGCATTGACGGCTGAATTGCCGGGTGCGTCGGTGCGGCTGTCTGCGGGGCTCGATCTCGCCGCGCGCTTCGATCTCGCGCTTGATTTCACCGATGATTCGCGCGGGATCGAACTGGTGGCCGCGTATGCGCTCGACGGTCTCGATGAAACAACCGCGCAGGCGTGGCTCAATAGTTATGGCGCGCTCGTTGCCGACGCGGTGCGCGATCCGCAGAGAGCGATTGCTGAACTCGATTGCGCGGATGGGGTTGGGTATGACGCGGCGCGATACGGGCGCGTGCTTCAGCATGAGGCGGACACCGTGCTCGCGCTTTTCGCGCGTCGCGCGAGTGAAACGCCGCATCGCATCGCGCTTGCGGACGCTGACACGCAGATCACCTTCGCCGAACTCGACGATGCGTCGGAGCGCATAGCGCTCGCGTTGCAGCAACGCAAAGTTGGCGCGGAGCAAGCGGTTGTGGTGTGTATCGAGCGTTCGGTGCGATTCGCGATTGCGGTGCTCGGCGTGATGAAGTCCGGCGCTTACGCGGTGCCACTCGATCCTGTCGCGCCGCACGAGCGCATGGCGGCTGCCGTGGATGCCTGCGGCGCGCATTGGATGCTGACTGCGGGCAGCCAGCAGGCCATCCAGGCGGTAGGCGCTGCAAAGACGCTCGATATCGACTTGCTCATGCAGTGCTCGTCGAGTTTGAGCACGAGTGCCGACGCTAGTGCGCGTGAGGGAGTCGACGCGAAAGCGGAGTCGGCGGCGAACGTGGAAGTTCACGCCACCGACGCTCCGCGTCTGGCACCGCTGCCCGACCAGGCTGCCTATTTGATCTTCACCTCAGGATCGACCGGCGTGCCCAAGGGTGTCGTGATCTCGCATCGCGCGCTGGCTGACTACGTCGAAGGCATGCTGGATGAACTCGCCTTTGCTGCCGACTCTTCGATGGCGATGGTCTCCACCGTCGCCGCCGACCTTGGTCATACGACGCTATTCGGAGCGCTCTGCTCGGGCCGCACGCTGCATCTGTTGCCGGCCCAATGCGCGTTCGATCCCGATCGCTTCGCGCATGAGATGCGCACGCGCGAGGTTGGTGTCTTGAAGATCGTGCCGAGCCATCTGCATGCGCTGCTCGACGCGCAGCACCCGGCTGACGTGTTGCCCACGCACGCGTTGGTGACGGGCGGCGAGGCGCTGCCGTGGTCGCTGGTCGCGCGGATCGCGGCGCTTAAACCGGCGTGCCGTGTCATTAATCACTACGGGCCGACTGAGGCGACGGTTGGTGCATTGACCTTTGATACATCGGCGCCCGCGCAAGCTGGATTGCGCTTGGCAGATGTTCTCGCTGAGCGAGGGTGGCATTCCGCGCAAGCTGCGGAGTCCGCGCAGGTCACCCCATTCGCGCAATCCACGCAAACCGCACAAACCGTCCCCCTAGGCCTGCCGTTGCCGAACGCATACGCATGCGTGCTCGACAGCCACGGCGCGAGCGTGCCACCCGGCGGAATTGGCGAACTTTACCTCGGCGGACCGGGCCTCGCGCGCGGCTATCTGAAACGCGCTGCTGCCACCGCCGAGCGCTTCGTCCCGCATCCGTTCGCACCGGGTGAGCGTCTTTACAGAACGGGCGATCGCGTGCGGCTGCGTGCCGATCGTCGGCTGGATTTTCTTGGGCGGCTCGATGATCAGGTGAAAATTCGCGGTTATCGTGTCGAACCTGGCGAGGTCAGTGCGGCGCTGCGCGCGCTCGCAGGCGTCGCTCAGGCGGAGACGCTTGCCGTGGAGCATGAAGGACGTTTGCGCCTGGCATCGTTCGTTGCGTCGTCTAACGGCGCACGCCTCGACGAACCGGCACTACGCGCGGCGCTGATCTCGCGCTTGCCGGATTACATGGTGCCGGCCGTGTTGCTGATCGTCGCCGCGTTACCGGTGACCGCGAACGGCAAAGTCGATCGAGCGGCATTGCGCGCGCTTGCTGCGACGCCGATGCCATCTGTCGCTGAAGGTGACGCGCCGCAAGGGGCGACCGAAGAAGCGCTCGCCGCCGTCTGGAAGGAAGTGCTCAAGGCTGGGCGAGTAGGCCGCGACGATAACTTCTTCGAGTTGGGCGGCGATTCGATTCTGGTGTTACAGGTGATCGCGCGCTCACGTAAGCGCGGTGTGCGCTTTACGCCGAAGCAGTTATTCGACGCGCCGACGCTGGCACTCCTCGCCTGTGTTGCAACAACGGTAGATGCCGCCGTATCGGCCGCACCGGTTGCATCGAAAGCGCAGTCCGCGCCGCCCGCATCCAGCGCTCAGGTATCGCAGGCAGCGTTCGAGCAAGCCACGATGCTCACCCCAGCGCAACTACGCTTCTTCGCGCTGGATATCCCCCAGCGTGGTCACTGGAATCAATCGATCGAACTCGAGACCCAGGCGCCGTTCGACGCTGATGCCTTTGCGGCCGCATTCGAAACACTGTTGACGCATCACGAGATATTCCGTCACCGTTTCGCCCCGAGCGGTCCCCATGGAGATTGGCAGCTCACGTTCGCCGCGCGCGCGTTCGATGCATTGCCGCTAGCCGTTGCGTCCGCGCGCGACGAGCATGACGCGCTTGCCCAGTTCGACGCGTTGCAAAGCACACTTGATCTGACGTACGGCCCCCTTGTCTGCGCGCTCGCCGCGCTGTTGCCGGACGGGACGACAAAGCTTTATCTGGCGATTCATCACTTGATCGTCGACGGCGTGTCGTGGCGTGTCTTGCTGGACGATCTCGATGCTGCCTATCGTGCGGCGCGCGAGCGTCGCACGATACGCGTTGCATCGACGGGCACGAACGCGCAGGAATGGGCGGCCCGGCTCGCTCGCGCGGCGTCCGACACAACGAACTCCCCATTCGCCGCCGAAGTGCCGTATTGGACCGCCCTCGCGGCGCCTTGCGACGACCTGCCGCTCGACCAGCCGCAAGCCAGGGCGACCAACGCGGACGCGCAATCCGTCATCCAGACGATCGACGCCGATCTGACGCGCGCCACATTGACCGAGGCAAACGCGGCCTACCGCACGCAGATGATCGAATTGCTGCTCGCGGCGTTGGTGCAGTCGCTCGGGATGCCTCGCTGCCGCATCGAGCTCGAAGGCCATGGCCGCGAGGCGTTGTTCGACGACGTCGACGTGAGCCGCACGCCAGGCTGGTTGACGAGTCACTATCCTGTGCAGTTCAGCGTCGAAAGCACGCCGGCGGCGACGCTCGGCGGGGTCAAGGACACGCTGCGCGCCGTGCCGAACAAGGGGCTCGGCTTCGGTGTGCTGCGTCACTACGGCGATGCGGCGACGCGTGCGGCGCTCGCCGCCGTGCCGCGGCCCCATGTGACTTTCAACTACCTCGGCCAGTTCGATGCACCGCGCGAGGCTGCGCTCGTACCGCGTTTCGGCGGCGTGGGCTGCGAGCGCGATCCCGCTGGGCCGATCGGCAACGCGCTGGCGATTCACGCGTATGTCGACGGCGATGCCGCACGCACGCTGAGAATCCATTGGGTGTATGGCGCGACGCAGTTCGAGCGCGCGACGATTGAAGCGCTTGCGCAGCGTTTCGAATCCGCGCTCGCCGGGTTGACCGCCGCATGCGCGGCCCGTCTCGCGCAACGTGGCGGCGGAGCGACGCCTGGCGACTATCCGCTCGCGCGCGCGGGAGGTCTCACGCAGGCGGCATTGGAGCGCTTGCCGCTCGATCTGCGCACCATCGACGATATCTACCCGCTCTCGCCGATGCAGCACGGCATTCTGTTTCACTCGCTGTTCGCCCCCGAGCAATCGACGTATGTGAATCAACTGGTCGCGACGCTGATCGACCCGGATGTCGGGCGTTTGCGCGCCGCATTCGAGGGCGCTGTGACACGCCACGACATCCTGCGCACAGGATTTACGCCGGATGAAGCCACGCCGATGCAGATCGTGCATCGTCAGGCGCGCATGCCGGTCGAGCTTCTCGATTGGCGCGATCGAGGCGAGGGTGCGCTCGATGCTTTCGAAACGTGGCTCACGGACGACCGCGCGCGCGGTTTCGATCTGAGCTCGCCGCCTTTGATGCGCGTCGCGTTGATCCGCATCGGGGATGAGGTGTGGCGTCTCGTCTGGACCCGTCATCATCTGTTGCTCGACGGCTGGAGCACGGCGCGTTTCTTCGCTGACGTGCTGCGCGACTATATCGAGCCGCGGCGTGCGCAACCGTTCGCCGCACCTGCCAGAGCGCGCTACCGCGATTTCATCGCGTGGCTGGCGGCGCGGGATGTGGAAGGCGAACGTGCGTTCTGGCTGCAACGGCTTGCGCTTATCGACGAGCCGACGCTGGTGGCAGATCGTGAGCGCGAACATGACCGCGTTCACGAGCACGAGCACGAGCACGACAGCGAACGCGACCATGAGCGCACCTCCCAGACCCAGTGCATCGCCAAACATCTGACGCGCCGCGAATCCTTCGACGTGGACACAACGGCACGTCTCACCGAAACCGCGCGCCGTCTGAAGATCACGCTCAACACGATGGTGCAGGGCGCATGGGCGCTCGCCCTGCAACGGATGACGCATCACACCGCCGTCGCCTTCGGCGCAACCGTGGCAGGCCGCCCTGACGCGCTGCCCGATGTCGACACCGTGCTGGGTCTTTTCATCAACACGTTGCCGGTCATTACCGCGCCGTTGCCGCAACGCCGTGCATCGGCATGGCTGCAGGAATTGCAGCGCGACAATGCCGCCGCGGCGGAACATGCGCATACGCCGCTCTACGAAATCCAGCAGTGGGCGGGGCAAGGTGGCGGCGCGCTGTTCGACACGCTGGTCGTATTCGAAAACTACCCGGTCGATGAAGCCTGGCAAGGACGAGACGAACGCGCCCTCAAGCTGCGCGACCTGCGCAATATCGAAGCGACCGATTTCGCGCTGACCCTCGTGATCGAAGTCGGCGCGACGCTCACGATCGACTATGGCTATGACACCGCGCAAGTCGACGAAGCACGCGTGGCTGCCTTGCATCGCGCATTTGCTGCATGCCTGGCGGGTTTGATCGCCGATCCGCACGCATCGCTAGGCACGATCTCGATCGCCGGCGCCGACGATCTCGCCACGCTGGCGAACGCCAATGCGACCACCCAATCCTGGCCGCGGGCGCAAGAGCAGTCGCTGCATCGGCAGTTCGAGCAGGCTGCTCTCGCATCGCCCGACGCAATCGCGCTCGAGTTCGTCGACCCACAAGGACGCATGCAGCAGATGAGCTACGGCGAGCTCGATGCAAACGCGAACCGGGTCGCGGCCGCGCTCGTCGAAGCAGGCGTACAGCCGGATACGGCGGTGGCGTTATGCGTCGAGCGTTCGTTCGACATGGTGGTGGCGCTGATCGGCGTGTTGAAAGCGGGCGCGGCGTATCTGCCGATCGATCCCGACTATCCGGCCGAGCGGATTGCGTATCTCCTCGCCGACGCGAGCCCGGCGGTCGTACTCACGCAACCGCATCTGCGCGGCCGTGTCGAGGCGGCGGTCGAAAGCATCGACGTCCGGATTCTGACCGTCGACGAACTGCTCAGCGCCGACGCTGCGCTCGCCGCACCGGTGGAGGTCGCGCCCGAACAACTCGCTTACCTGATCTACACGTCGGGTTCGACCGGCAAACCGAAGGGCGCCGGCAATACGCATCGCGCGCTCGCGAACCGGATCGCGTGGATGCAGGACGCCTATCGACTGAACGCTGAAGACGTCGTGCTGCACAAGACGCCGTTCGGCTTCGACGTGTCGGTATGGGAGTTTGTCTGGCCGCTCGCCGTCGGCGCGAAACTCGCGATTGCGGCGCCGGGCGATCACCGCGATCCCACACGTCTGGTCGCGGCCATCGAAACGCATCGCGTCACGACGCTGCATTTCGTGCCGTCGATGCTCGCCGCGTTCGTTGCGCATCTGGAAGATTTCAACGCCGCGGCCCGCTGCTCGAGTATCGAGCGGATCGTGGCAAGCGGCGAGGCGCTCGCGCCGGAACTGGTGGCGCGCGTCGCGCGGCATTTGCCGCATGCGCGCCTCGACAACCTGTATGGCCCGACCGAAGCCGCCATCGACGTCTCGCACTGGCGTTGCGATGCACGGGATAGCAACACAGTGTCCGTGCCGATCGGCCATCCGATCGCGAATCTGCAACTGCATGTACTCGATGCGGCGCTCCAGCCGCTGCCGTCGGGGGCAATCGGCGAACTCTATCTCGGCGGGGTGGGACTCGCGCGCGGCTATCTCGGCCGTGCCGCATTGACGGCGGAGCGCTTCGTTCCCGATCCCTTCGTTGAAGGCGCACGTCTTTATCGAACCGGCGACCTCGCGCGCCGTCGCGCGGACGGTGCGCTCGATTATCTCGGCCGTATCGATACGCAAGTGAAGCTGCGCGGTCAGCGCATCGAACCCGGTGAAATCGAAGCCTTGTTGCGGGCGGAACGCGGTGTACACGACGCGGTGGTGATGGTGCGTGACGAGCAACTGATCGGCTACGTCGCGCGAGGCGTGGGCAACACGATCGACACGGAAGCCCTGCTCGTTGCACTGCGTGCCCAATTGCCCGTGTACATGGTGCCTTCGCAACTGATCGAGCTGGATCTGCTGCCTGTCACGCCGAACGGCAAGTGTGACCGTCATGTGCTGCCGGCTCCGGTGCGTGGTCCTTCTTCCGGCAAGAGCGCGGTGGCATCGCCGCAAACCGATACCGAGCGGGAACTCGCCGAAATCTGGAAGCGCGTGCTGCGTCTGGAGGCGATCGGCCGCGATGACGACTTCTTCGCCTTGGGCGGTCACTCACTGCTTGCGACGCAGGCCAACGCGCAGGCCAATCTGCATTGGGCGCTGATCCTGCCGCTGCGCACGCTATTCGACGAACGCACGCTGCAACGCTGCGCCGCCGCGGTCGATCGCGCGTTGGCAGCGCGCGACGCGGGTGCCGGAGGCGACACCGCGAGCGCGATCGATGCACTGCTCGGCGAATTCGAACTGCAATAAGCGAGCACGCCATCACGCTACTACGCCACCAGCACTGAGCACCAGAACTGAGACAACCTCGCATGACGACAGCCAAACCGGATCTGCTTTCCCTCGCGACGCGCTTCGCGCTTTTGCCGGACGCGCAGCGCAAAGCGTTTCTCACGAAGCTCGACGCAGCCGGCATCGATTTTCGCGTGTTGCCGATTCCGCCGCGCGCCGAGCGGACCGCCAGCGTGCCGGCTTCGTTCGCGCAAACGCGCCTGTGGCTGCATGCCCGCATGATCGACGAGCCGGCGGCGTATCACATCACCGAGCGTCTGCGCCTGGACGGTGCGCTCGATGCGAATGCGTTGCGTCTTTCGTGCGATGCGCTGATCGCGCGGCATGAAGCGTTGCGCACGACGTTCGCGGAGAGCGCGGATGGCGTGTTGCAGACCGTGCATGCGCCGTCGCGTTGCACGTGGCATGCGAGCGACGTGAGCACCTTGCCCGTGCACCAGCGCGAGGCACGCTCGGCCGCGATTGCACAAGCGGATGAAGCGCAGGCCTTCGATCTGTCGGTCGGTCCGCTGATGCGCGCGCATTTGATCCGGCTCGATGCGACGACTCACTGGCTCGCGTTGACGACGCATCACATCGTGTCCGACGGCTGGTCCGCGGACGTGATACTCACCGAGTTGGCCTCGTTCTATCACGCGTATGCGAAGAACGAAGCCGTATCGCTGACATCGCTGCCGATCCAGTACGCGGATTACGCGCTGTGGCAGCGCCGTTGGCTCGACGCGGGCGAGCGTGAGCGGCAGTTGGCATTCTGGCGTGGCAGGCTGGATGCGAGCCGCGACGTGCTGATGTTGCCAGGCGCCGCACCGCGTCCGGCCCAGCGGAGCGCGCGTGGTGGGCGGCACCGGTTCGTGCTGGACGCCGCGCTTGTCCGGCAGGTCAAAGCGCTCGCCAATGCGCAGCGCGCAACGCCGTTCGCCGTGCTGCTCGCGGCGCTCAACGCCGTGCTCGCGCGTTCATCGGGTGACGCGCAGATTCAGATCGGCGTGCCCGCTGCGAATCGCGAGCGCGGGGAAGTGGCCGGCCTCGTCGGTTTCTTCGTGAACACGTTGACGCTCGCGACCTCGGTTCCCGTCACGCAACCGTTTGCCGCACTGGTCGACGCGACCCAGCAAACGCTCATCGACGCCCAGTCGCATCAGGATGTACCGTTCGAACAGGTGGTTGAAGCGCTGGGTGTGGTGCGCAGCGCAAGCCACCATCCGCTGTTTCAGGTGATGGCGGCCTATGGCGCGCGTCGTCGTTTGCCTTCACTCGCCGACGTGCGGGTGACCGAGTTGCCGTCGGGCGCGCCGTTCGCCAAGTTCGATCTGACGCTGAGTTTCGAGGAACGTGACGACGGTTCTATCGATGCCTACCTCATCTACGCGCTCGATCTCTTTGACGCGGATGCGCTCGAGCGGCTCGCGGGCCGCTTTGTCGAACTGCTGTCGAATGCGACCGCGGCGCCTGGGACCGCGGTTGGCGATCTGCAATGGTTGCCCGAAGCCGAGCGTGTGCAGTTGGATGCGTGGAACTGCACGGCGGCCAGTCCTGAGGAAGCCTTCAGGCCGGTGCATCAGCGCGTGGCCGAGCATGCCCGCGCCCGGCCCGATGCGCGTGGCGTAGCTGACCTCGAAAGCTCGCTCACACGCGGCGAAGTGGACACGCGCGCCACGCGGCTTGCGCAGCGACTCGTCGCAGCCGGTGTGAGCGCGGAGATGCGTGTCGGGGTGGCGCTGGGCCGCTCGGTCGATCTGCTGGTCGGGCTGATTGCCGCGCTGAAGTCCGGCGGCGCGTTCGTGCCGCTCGACCCGAGCCATCCGCGCGAGCGCCTTGCACAGATTCTCGATGACGCGCAGATCACGCATGTCATCACCGAACGCGCCAGCCTGGCGGCGCTGCCGGCGTCGGATCGCTTGCGTTTCTGGCTGATCGACGAGGCGTCGCGGGATGATGATCCATCGACCTTGCCGACCTTGCCTGCAGTGCCGGTAGCGTCGACAGCGTCAATCGCGTTGACCTCGCCCAGTTCGCCGAGTTCGCCGCCCGAGTCGGCCTCGTCGACGATCTTGCCCACCGTCTCACCACACCAGGCGGCCTATGTGATCTACACATCGGGCTCGACCGGCAAACCGAAGGGCGTCGTGGTCCATCACGCGTCGTTCGCGCGGCACTGTGCGGCAATTGCCGAACGTTACGGCGCGGGTGAAAGCGATGTCTTCCTGCTGTTTCAGTCGGTCAATTTCGACGGCGCCCACGAAGGCTGGTTCTCGCAGTACATGTCCGGCGCCGCGGTGGCCATTACCGCCGACACGTTATGGCCGCCCGCGCAAACCTGCCGGATGATGGTGCGTGAAGGCGTGACGATGACCTACGTGCCGCCCGGTTGCGCGACGCAGCTCGCCGAATGGTCGCTTGCCCACGGCGCGCCGCCGACCTTGCGCTCGCTGACGGTGGGCGGCGAAGCGACCTCGCGCGAAGCTTTCGCGCTGCTGCGCCGCGCGTTTCCCGATGCGCGCATCGTCAATGGTTATGGGCCGACCGAGACGGTCATCACGCCGATGCTGTGGATGTTCTATCCGGCCGACGATGTCGCGAAACTTGCCGACAGCGCCTATCTGCCGATCGGTACGCTGGTCGGCGCACGCTCCGCCCATGTGCTCGACGCTCGCCTGAATCCGCTGCCGGTCGGCGTGATCGGTGAGCTGTATCTGGGCGGCGAGGGCGTGGGCGTCGCACGCGGTTATCTCGACCGGCCCGCGCTCACCGCCGAGCGCTTCGTGCCGGATCCGTTCGGTGCACGAGGTGCACGGCTCTATCGCACGGGCGACCTCGTCAAGCGGCGCGCCGATGGCGTGTTCGATTTTATCGGCCGGGTCGATCATCAGGTGAAGCTGCGCGGCTTGCGTATCGAGCTGGGCGAAATCGAGGCGCAGCTCGCCGCGCATCACGATGTGCGCGAGGCCGTGGCGATCGTGCACGGCAAGGGAGCGCAAGCGGCCCTGGTGGCGTATGTCGAGTTGAGTGCCGAAGCGCGCGGGCGCAACACGCGCGCGGACGCCGCCGAGCTCGACGCGCATTTACGTCATACGTTGCCCGATTACATGGTGCCCGCGCATATCGTCGTGCTCGATGCGCTGCCGCGCAACGCGAACAGCAAGGTGGACCGCGCTGCTTTGCCGGAGCCGCAGCGCGTCGCGCGGGCCTATCAGGCGCCCGCGGCCGGCCTCGAAACGGCGCTTGCCGCGATTTTCCGCGAAGTACTGGGCGTGGAGCGGGTCGGTCGTGGCGATCATTTCTTCGAACTCGGTGGACATTCGCTCGCGGCCGTGCGGGTGGCGACGCGCGTAGCCGAGCGGCTCGGACGGGATGTGCCGGTGCGCTCGCTTTTCGAAGCGCCGATCCTCGCTCAGTATGCGCAGCGCGTGATGGCGGCGGCGCGGAGTGACGCGGTGGTCGAAGCGGATGTCGAGTCGGGGTCGCAGTCCGGGTTCGTGAGCGGAGCGGCGAATCCGCGCGTGTCTGCCGATGCACAAGGCGTGTTGCCTTTGTCCGCGGCGCAATTGAGCCTGTGGTTCTTGTGGCGCGCACAGCCAGACAGCGCGGCCTACAACATTCCTGTCGCGCTGCGTTTGCATGGGCCGCTCGACGTCGATGCATTGCGTGAAGCGTTTGCTGTGGCCGCTGCGCGACATCCGGCGTTGCGCACGCGGCTCGTCAAACGCGAAGGGCAATTGCCGGGACAACGGATCGCGGCGACAGTGCCGTTCGAACTGCCGGTGATCGAAATGTCCTCATTCGAAGCGAGCGACGCAGCGGCCCGCGAGGCTGCGGCCGTTACGCTTACCGACGACGATGCGCTGACCCCCTTCGATCTGCTCGACGATGCGCCGCTGTGGCGCGTGCGACTATTGCGTCTCGGCGAGCACGATCATGTGCTGTCGCTGGTTGTGCATCACATCGTGTCGGATGGGCAATCGATCGATCTGTGGCTCGACGAGGTCCGCACGATCTATGTGGCGATCGCACGCGGTGCGTCGCCGGCGGCTTCGAACCCGTCTTCGCCTGTGGCGCATGCGCCGGTCCTGCCGGTCGCCGCGTCGCGCGCGCGTCTGTCGTTCTGGCGCGACGCGCTGTCCGGCGCACCCGCGCACGTTTTACCTGCGCCGTCGTCGGGCCGGTCCACGGCGCCATGCTGGAGCGCAGGCCGCCTCGCGTTCGAACTCGCGCCGGACGTGGTGCGCGGCGCCCGCGCGACGGCGCTCGAAGTTCACGCAACGCTGCCGATGTTGCTGCACGCGGCGCTGAACGTCGCGTTCTATCGTGCGACTGGTGTAACCGATCAGCCGGTCGGCGTCCTCGCATCGACGCGCGAATTGACCGGCGAGTCCGCACGCCGCGCGCTTGGGCTCTTTATCAATGCGGTGGTCGTGCGCACCCGGCTCGCCAGAACGCACACGCCCGCCACGCTGCTCGCTGAAGTTCGCGATTCGGCGCTCGCGGCCTATTCGCACGCAGATACGCCCTTCGCCGACGTAGTGGCGGCATTGCGTGCGCCGCGCCCGGAGCCCGGCAATCCGCTCTTCTCGGTGATGTTCAACTATCTCCGGCCCGCCGGCACAGCGGGCCGCGACTGGGACGGTCTCACGCTCGACGATTTCAATGACGTGCGGCATCGCGTCGTGTTCGAACTGGAACTCGACGTGGTCGAACACGCGGATGGGCGCGTGACGGGTGCGTTCTCGTATGCGGACGAACTGGTCGACGGCCGGTTCGTCGAGGCGTTGAGCGCCGACTATCTGGAGGTGGTGCAGCAATTTGTCGACGCCCCGCATGAAGCACTCGGCGCGCCGCCGGCGCGCTTCGCACTTGCAACGCCCAGCGATGTTGTTGACATGAACCGCCCCGGCGCGCTTCACGATGAAGCGATCCAGCTCACAAAGGCGCTCGAACGTATCTGGAGCGATCTCTTCGAAGGCAACACGCCTGCGCATCACGACGATCTATTCGAAGCCGGCGCGACCTCGTTCGACATCGTGCGCTTTGTCGACGCAGCGCTGGCAGCCGGTCATGACATTTCGATTGCCGATGTATTCGCCGCGCCGAGCTTCGCCGGGCTGAGCGCACGAATCGCTGCGAGGGCATCGGCGGTTACCGAGCTGCGCGATGCCGGATAAAGCCCGCGCAACTCGAAAAACATTTTTCTCCGGCCAGCGCATCCGGCGCGCCGGCTCACACCGATAAGGACCTGCGACATGCACAGAGACACCGTATTTGATCTGATCGGCATCGGCTTCGGGCCGTCGAATCTGGCACTTGCCGTGCGCCTCGCGGAAGAGGCCGGCAAGGCGGACTGCGCGGAGCTCACGCATTGCTTTATCGAGCGCCAGCCGGCGTTTGGGTGGCATCGCGGCATGCTGCTCGACGACTGCCGGATGCAGATTTCCTTTCTCAAGGATCTCGTCACGTTACGCGATCCGAAGAGCCGTTTCACGTTCATCAACTATCTGTTCGAGCGGGGACGTCTGGCGGATTTCGTGAATTTGAAGAGTTTCTATCCGACGCGCGTCGAATTTCACGATTACCTGAGCTGGGTCGCCGCGGCGTTCGACGAGCGCGTGCATTACGGTCAGACGGTGACCGGCATCGAAGCGGTCAAGGCCACCGGTCACGCAAACGAGGTCGAAGCGCTACGCGTGTTTTCGCGCGATGAAGAGGGCCGCGAGTGGCAGCGCGTGACGCGCGCGCTGTCGGTCGGCATCGGCGGCGGTGCGCAGGTGCCGGAGGCGTTCACCGCACTCGGTTCGCACAATATCGTGCATTCGTCGAAGTATCTGACCTCGATCGATCGCGTGGTGGGTCGTGTCGACGGCCCGCGTAAGCGCGTCGCTGTGATCGGCGGGGGGCAGAGCGCGGCGGAAGTGTTCGTCGATCTGACGCGGCGCTATCCGCATGTCGACGCGAGTCTCGTGATCCGTTCGAGCGCGCTCAAGCCCGCCGACGACAGCCCGTTCGTCAACGAGATCTTCAGCCCGGCTTTTACCGATGTCGTCTACGCGCAGCCGAGAGACGGCCGCCGTTCGCTGATTGAGCGCTTTCGCGATACCAACTATGCGGTGGTCGACCGTCCGCTGATCGAGCAGATCTACGAAATGCTCTACATGCAGAACGTTGCGGCAGAGCCGCGCCATCGGCTGCTGGCCAACACGGGCATCGAGACGGCGGTGCGCACGGCCGGCGCTCAGATAGAACTCACGCTGCGCGACCGCCTCAGCGGTCATGCACGTGCCGAGCAATTCGATGCGCTCGTGCTGGCGACGGGGTATCGCCGCGACACGCATTTCGACTTGCTCGAAGGCCTCGCGCCGCATCTGGGCGATGCGCTCGCGGAGGGCAACGTCGAACGCGATTACCGCCTCGCCACCCCCACGAGTTTCAAACCACGCATTTACCTGCAAGGCTGCTGTGAAGACAGCCACGGGTTGTCCGACACGCTGCTGTCGGTTCTCGCGTTGCGCTCCGACGAAATCGCCGCGTCGCTCGCGGGGCACACCTCACAAGACCGGTCGGCCAGCCGCACCACACAGGAACAAAGCGGGACGAGCAAGGGCCGCTTGGCCTTCGCTCTTTGATAAAACGTGGCCGCCTGGCCGAAAGGCAACCTGGGGCACTGAGAGATGGAGTGGGCAACAAGCACGCGTCGGCATGCGATCGCCGCTGCGGCAAGCGTGGCGTTTTACGCGGCGGCAGCGGGTTATGCAGAGGCGCAGCACGTGACGCAACCAGCGGCGCTTATCTATCGCAACTACTGATGCTCATTCGGAGCCAAACTATGTCGAAGAAAAAACTTGTTTATATCTGGTCGCTTAGAAATGCCGCAGCTGATAAAGCGGGGCAAGATGTCGCTTATAAGAGCGGCACGCGGTATATGAAGTCCGTGCTGGAATCGCTGGTCGAGGCGCTCAACGATACTGAGCTTGGCGAGCTCTATTCTTTGGAGAAAGTGATCTATGACGATGATGCGGGCTCGGCTTTGGATCGCGAGAAGCTGAAGGAGTATGGGTTTTCATATGAGCCCGGTAAGCGTTGGTTCTATCCGCCGGGTTTGCGAGTGCAGGGGAGGCCTGTCAATGATCTGTTGCTGGCTATTCCTTCTGAGTATCGGCGGGAGCCGCTGGGCGCGGTTGGGCGTGGGGCTGGCAAGAGCCGGTTTGAAAAGCAGTTGCTTGAGACGCTTCTTCAGCTTAAGGCCGATGTCGTCTTGCTGGACGGGTTGTTGATCATCCTCGATGAGTTGGTTCGGCCAGGCGCGCCGTTCTATCGCAAGATTGTGAATATTCATCCGGGCGTGACTCACGCGGAATCGCCTTATGAGCGGCGAGGTGCGTATGCGACGCTCGATGCTTTGTATGGGGCAAGAGGGAAGAAGGTGGTGGACTGGAGGACGATGGAAACCGTCGACGTTGAGCCGCTTTTTCTCACCGGAGCGTCGTTTCATTATGTTGATAATGGAATCGATTCGGGTGAGGTGATTCATGATGTGCTGAACACCCAGATTGATAAGGACGATACGATTCTTGAATTGCGGTGGAATAATTTTAATCGCAGCCTGTTTCCTGCGTTGCGGGAAGGGTTGGGTATGTTGGCTGGACATGGGGTCCAGGTTGAGGTTTGAGATTTTTTTGCTTGTTCGAGGCTTGCTTTTCTCTGTGCTTGCGGTGTTGGCCTTTCCTTGATTTGTTATTGGTGTATTAGCGTCGCCCCTGTGCGGGGCGGCACTTACTTTCTTTGCCGCGGCAAAGAAAGATAAGCAAAGAAAGCCGCTCACCCCGCCAGCTCATAAGTGGGTCCCCCGCACAGTTGCGGTAGTGGTGCATCTGGAATCCGTGCTCTCGCACATTCGGCGTGAGTGACAAGGGCGTCATACTTCCGGCGGCGCTGCGCGCGCCGATGCGTATTTCTTAACCCCAATCTCCGCTTTTCTTAGCCGCCTCGATGCGCTGCCCGAAATCGCGAAACTCAATGCCGCAAGCACCCATACGCCAGTGCCGCCGTATAGCATCACCCAGCCGAAGCCTTCCATCAATGCAGCGTGAATGGCACTGCCCGCCGGATCGATTCGCTCCAATGCCGGGATTGCTGTTCTGACGGCGTCGGCGTCGCCCGCTGCAATCTTCTCCGCCAGTCGGCCGAGCATCACGGTGTCGAGCGTCGCCGGGAGTTTTGACTTCAGGCTGGATAGCGTGCCCGCCACCAGGATCGCACCCATCAACGCAATGTTGATCGCAAGCGTAATCATCCGGGCACTCATGTCAATGCCAGAAGCCATGCCCGCCCGCTCGGAAGGAACCGCACCTGTTGTCGTGTTGGTGACAGGTGTGTTGGTCAAGCCCAAGCCGGCGCCGGCGAGTACGCAGCCCGGCATCATGCTCAGCACACCCGGATGCGCCACGCCGCTTCCGTGTCGCATCAGCAGGAAGCCAAGGCCGATCGTAAACAAGCCCACAGGTATCGCGATTCCTGATCCGTAACGTAATGCGAGACGCTCGCCGAGTGGCGGAAATAATAGCGTCGGTAGCGTGTAGGCGAGGAGCGCCATCCCCGCGCTCACGCTGTTGTAGCCAAGGCCGATCTGGAAATAGATCGGCAGATAAATCATGAACGGCCAGAAGCTGAAATTCATGCCCGCGGAACCCATCAACGCGCCAGAAAACTGCGGAATCCTGAAGACCGAAAAGTCGAACATCGGTCGGGCGCTATGCTGCTCCGCCCAAAGAAAGGCCGCGAATGCCATCAGCGTCGCCACGATGATGAAAATCGCACGCGGACTCGTAAAGCCGAGATCCGAGCCCTGCGTGATGAAATACACGAGTCCGAATACCGCCAGCGAAAGCGTGACAATGCCGGCAACGTCGAGCGTATGCGCGTGCGGATCGCGAGACTCCTGCACGCCGCTGAAGACCAGCGTCAACGTCACGATCGCAAGCAGCGCATGCACCCAAAAAACCCATTGCCATCCCGATACCGCCACGATCATCCCTCCAATGATCGGCCCAAAACCCAACCCAATGCCGAAGATAATGCCCCACGCGCTAAACGCGCGGGCGCGCTCAGCACCCTGGCTGAACTGGTGCGAAAGTACGGCCACCTGGCAGATCAACATCACGCCGCCACTCGCCCCCTGCAACAGACGCGCGACAACCAGCGTCGGCACGCTCTGCGCAAGTCCGCAAATCAACGACGTCACGCCGAACAACGCAATCCCGATGACAAAGATCCGCCGGCGCCCATATCGGTCCGCCAGCGTGCCCGTCGCCATCAGCACAGTCGTCACGGCGAGCGTGTAGGCGTTCATGATCCACTGCATGCCCTTGAAGTCGCCATGCAGGAGCCGTTCAAGCGTCGGCAGGATCACCGGCACACTCGAAATTTCAAGGCCGAACATCAACGAAGACAGGCACACGGCACCCAGCGCCAACATGTTTCCGGGAATCGGGAACGGACGGGACGCTTGAGTCGCGTCGCCAGAAACCGGCTGCGCGACCGGCATTTGGCGCGAAGTAGGTCGATGTTCTGTTGCGGCGGCCACGGTGGGCTGGCGGGCGCGCTCCGGCGTTGCCGCCCGGGCGTTGCGATACCTGAACATAGGAATTCACCTCGATAGTCGATGGGCTCAACCATCCTGAAGTGGGTAATATAGAGGGAATCCATGTCCCGATTGACGCGTAAAGAGACCGGAAATGAGTCCGCTACGGAACCAATAAGGCAAAGCAATGAGCGACATCCTGGATGGTGTGACCACCTTCGTGCGCGTCGTGGAGACGGGCAGTTTCGCTATGGCGGCGGAGCGCTTGAACCTGACGCGCTCAGCCGTCGGCAAAGTGATCGTGCGGCTTGAAAAGCGTCTGGGGGTTCGCCTGCTCAACCGCACGACGCGCAGTCAAAGTCTCACCGAAGACGGGCAAGCCTATTACGACCGCTGCGTGCGCGCACTCGCCGAACTCGAGGCAGCGCAAGCCGATCTGGACTCAGGCCGGCGCGAGCCCAAAGGGCGTTTGCGGGTGAGCGTGCCGCAAGCCTTCGGCCATCATTGCGTGGCGCCGGTGCTGCTCGGCCTCGCAAGCAGGCATCCGCATTTGAAGATCGATATTTCGATCAGTGATCGTTTCGTGGACGTGGTGGAAGAGGGCTTCGATCTCGTCGTGCGGATCGGGCCGCTTCCCGACAGTACGAGTCTCGCGGCGCGGCGGCTGGGTGTGCAATACGCAAGCATCGGCGCGGCGCCGTCCTATCTCGCGCAACGCGGCAAGCCTTGCAACGTGGATCAATTGCGCGGACACACCATCATTGCTTACACGCGGGCAGGCGTGCCGCAACCGTGGGACGTGGTCGATGTGGACGGGCAAATCCGCCGTGCCCAGGTCGAGCCGCAACTCGGCTTTGACGACGTGCAAGGAATCGTGGACGCCGCGATTGCCGGCTTTGGTCTGGCGTGGCTGCCGTGCTGGTTGCTGACCCGTTATGTGCAAACGGGCCAGCTGGTCGCGGTCATGGAGAACTGTTTTCGACCGTTGCAGGAGATCAACGTGGTGTGGCCGAAGAGCCGATATCTGGCCTTGAAGACGCGCGCGGCAATCGATGCGCTGGTGGCCGAGATTCCCGCCAGGCTCAGGGCGCCCGCCGTGGACGCCCCGCTCGACGCATAGTGCCTAGAACTGCATCGTCGCGCTAGCCACAGCCGTGCGGGTCGGCGAAGGCGAGACGAAGGAGCCCCACGCGGTGGTCCAGTAGCGGCGGTTGAACATGTTGTTGATCCCCGCGCGCAAGGTCACGTCCTTGCCGGCGATCTTCGTCTCGTAGCGGCCGCTCAGGTCGAAGGTAGTGTAGGCCGGCACGAACTGTGAATTGGCCGCGTCCACCGCCTGGTTGCCGACGTACTTGCCGCCGAACGCCAGCGTCAGCGGACGCAGATACGACGGGTTGTATTCGATACGGCCCGTGAACGTGAAGCGCGGCGCGCCATAAATACGCTTGCCTTCAACGCTCGGATCGTCGATATCGACAGCCTTCGTATCGAGCCACATCATGCCGCCCATCACACGCCATTCGTTCGTCAACGCGAGCCAGCCGCTCGCGTCGATGCCGGTGAAGCGCTGGGTGCCGTCCTGCACGAACACGTTCGCCGTGTTCGTGTAGTTGTAGCCCCGGTCGACGCGGAAGAGTGCGAGGTTGGCGCCCCACTTGGCGTGATCCGTCTTGAAGCCGAGTTCGTACTGCTTGCTGCGCAACGGGCCGTATGTCTGCGGGTAATTGAGGTTGGTGTTGCCGGCGGAACCGCCTTGTTCGAGCGACTCGACATAGCTCGCATAGACCGTCGAATACGGATCGGTCTTGAACATCAGCGCGAAAGTCGGCGTGACCGGATTCGCGCTGTATTGCGACGTCTCAGCGCTCGACGGGGCGTACTGATACTGGCGGAATTGTGTGTAACGCACACCGAGCAGCGCCGACAGACGCGACGTCAACTGCACGGTATCGCTCGCGTACAACGCGGCCTGCGTGATGCGTTGCTGACGATAGAGATCCTCGCCGATGCTGACTTCGTCATTGGTGAGCAAGGTGCTGCTGTACAGATTGCCGTTGCCGAGGAAAAAGCCTTCGTTCCAACCCGTGCTGTTGCTGTACTCGGCGGTTTGCGTCTGGTAGGCCGCGCCCACCACGACGTCATGTTTGATGCTGCCGGTGGCGAACGTGCCCTGCACCATCGCGTCGACGTTCTGATAGAAGTAACGCGTCATCGCCGCATAGAGCGTGTTCGCATAGTTGCCCGCGTTGTCCTGAACGAAAAGGAAGCTGTCCGAGTTCGTGCGGTTTTCCTTGGCAAAGCGGTACTTCACGCTCGCATGCCAGTTCTCGGAGAGGCGGTAATCGAGGCCCGTGCCGAACGAGGCCATCTCGGTCTGATAGTAATTTTGCGGCTGCGTCAGCGCATGGGTGACCTTGCTCGCGTCGGGAATGCCGACATCGGTGCCGAAGCCTATGCCGAACAGCGTGCCGTTGGTTTTGCGCTTCTGATAGAAGGCGTCGACCGTCCAGGTCAGGTCCGGCGTGATGCGGAAGTCCAACGCGAGCGAGGCGACCTGGCGGCGAATGTGGCCGTTCTGTTCGGCCGTGTTGCCGTCTTCGTTGACGAGGTTCAGGCGGTAGCCGAAGCGGTTGTCGTTGCCGAAGCGGCCGCCCAGATCGACCGCCTCGCTGAACACGCCAGCCGATCGGTAGCCGACCGAAATGCTGCGGTACGGATCATCGGTTGGCCGTTTCAGCACGAAGTTGACAATGCCGCCCGGCGAGCCGAAGCCGTACATGAAGCCGGACAGGCCCTTCAACAATTCCACCTGCTCGAACGGTTCGAGCGGCAGGTCGGTGTCCCAGGAAGGGAACGTCTGGCCGTCCACCTTGATGCTGTTCAGCGTGTCGATCGGCATGCCGCGCACCTGGAACATCGAGTTTTCGGCGAGCGCGTTGTCGCTGCTGATCGATACGGCCGGGTCGTACTTGAACAGGTCGTTGGACGTTGTCGCGAACAGGTCCTTGCCTTCCTCGCTCGTCACGGTGTGGACCGAAAACGGCGTGTCCACCGCCTTGCGGGTGCCCAGCGCGCCGGCGCTGACGGTGTCGGCCTGCGCCACGGTGGTCTCTTTTGCGGCCGACACGCTGACGGCCGGCAGGGTGGCCGACGCGTCGCTCGCCGCAGCCTGTGCCCATCCGGACGACGACAACGTGGACAACGATAGACCTACGCTAACGAAGAGCCCGGCGCTGAGAAGCGACGGCGTGCGTCGCTGGCCGCGCGTAGGAAGAGGGCGCGCTGGCCGCTTTGCTACATAGAGTTTCTGCATATTGTTCGAATTAGACGTGGCGCCGCCGCGCACCAGAAGTGTGCGGAAATGGCATCGGTGGTCGAGCGAATGTGGTTAAACGGATAGTTCAGGCTGCGAAGCTTACAGATGATAATGCATCTGATTCTCATTAACAATCTTTTTGAAATCTCAAGTCATCTATAAGACATCTGTCTTAAGGCGTAGGGTAATTGGCTGTAAGCCTTGTCGGGCGGGGCTTGACCCCGTTGAGGACAGCGTGGAGATATGTTTGTTTAGCAGCGAGTAGAGAAAAACGCGCATATACTCACGGTCGGGCCGTAAAAGTAGTGCCGCGGGTCCCGCTGCGTTTTTGTTGCTTTGTCGCAACTCTCGTCGCAACTCGCGGGCTCAGCGCCACGAACGCTCTGTCTACCCCCTCACCTAGCAAAGCACCAAACATGTCCACACCGCCGAAGATCATCTACACCCTGACTGACGAAGCGCCGGCTCTGGCGACTTACTCGCTGCTGCCGATCGTCAAGGCGTTCACGCGCTCGTCCGACGTGATCGTTGAAACACGCGATATCTCGCTTGCTGGCCGGATCATTGCTGCATTTCCGGACTACCTGACCGCGGAACAGAAGGGTTCCGACGATCTGGCGGAACTGGGTGGACTCACCACGCGTCCGGAAGCGAACATCATCAAGCTGCCGAACATCAGCGCTTCGGTGCCGCAACTGAAGGCCGCGATCACCGAACTGCGAGATCAGGGCTACAAGCTGCCGCCCTATCCGGATGTCGCCAACACCGACACGGAAAAAGACGTCAAGGCTCGCTACGACAAGATCAAGGGCAGCGCGGTGAACCCGGTGCTGCGTGAAGGCAATTCGGATCGTCGCGCGCCGCTGTCGGTCAAGAACTACGCACGCAAGCACCCGCACAAAATGGGCGCATGGAGCGCGGACTCGAAGTCGCACGTGTCGCACATGAGCGGCGGCGATTTCTATGGCAGCGAAAAATCGGCGCTGATCGCAGCCGCCGGCGCGGTCAAGATCGAGCTGACGGCCGCTGACGGCACGAAGACGGTCCTGAAAGAAAAGACGGCTGTGCAAGCGGGCGAAATCATCGACGCTTCGGTGCTGAACAAGAACGCGCTGCGCAGCTTCATCGAAGCGGAAATCGCCGACGCGAAGGCGAAGGGCGTGCTGTTCTCGGTGCACCTGAAAGCGACCATGATGAAGGTGTCCGATCCGATCATCTTCGGTCACGTGGTGTCGGTGTTCTACAAAGACGTGCTGACCAAGCACGCTGACGCGCTGGCGCAAGCCGGCTTCAACCCGAACAACGGTATCGGCGACCTGTATGCGCGCCTGAAGGACCTGCCGCAAGCCACGCGCGAAGCGATCGAGGCCGACATCAAGGCGCAGTACGCGCAGCGCCCGCAACTGGCCATGGTCAACTCGGACAAGGGCATCACCAGCCTGCACGTGCCGAGCGACGTGATCGTCGACGCGTCCATGCCGGCCATGATTCGCGAGTCGGGCAAGATGTGGGGCGCGGACGGCGCACTGCACGACGCCAAGGCGGTGATTCCGGACCGTTGCTACGCCGACGTCTACCAGGCTGTGATCGAAGACTGCAAGAAGAACGGCGCCTTCGACCCGGTCACGATGGGCACGGTGCCGAACGTCGGCCTGATGGCGCAAGCCGCTGAAGAATACGGTTCACACGACAAGACGTTCCAGATCCCGGCGAACGGCGTGGTCCGCGTGACCGACGCAGCCGGTACGGTGCTGATCGAGCAGGCGGTTGAAGCCGGTGACATCTGGCGCATGTGCCAGACCAAGGACGCGCCGGTCCAGGATTGGGTCAAGCTCGCGGTGAATCGCGCACGCGCGACGAACACGCCGGCCATTTTCTGGCTGGATGCGGCTCGCGCGCACGACGCCCAGATCATCAAGAAGGTCGAGCACTACCTGAAGGACCACGACACCAGCGGTCTGGACATTCGTGTCATGACGCCGGTTGAAGCGACGAAGTTCTCGATCGAGCGCATCCGCGCCGGCAAGGACACGATCTCGGTCACCGGCAACGTGCTGCGCGACTACCTGACCGACCTGTTCCCGATCATGGAACTGGGCACCAGCGCGAAGATGCTGTCGATCGTTCCGCTGATGGCAGGTGGCGGCATGTTCGAAACCGGCGCCGGCGGTTCGGCACCGAAGCACGTTCAGCAACTGGTCGAAGAAGGTTTCCTGCGTTGGGATTCGCTCGGTGAATTCCTGGCGTTGGCGGCTTCCCTCGAACACCTGAGCGGCGCGTACCACAACCCGAAGGCACAGGTCCTGGCGAAGACGCTGGATCAGGCAACCGGCAAGTTCCTCGACAACGACAAGTCGCCGGCGCGGAAGATTGGCGGTATCGACAACCGCGGCAGCCACTTCTACCTCGCCATGTATTGGGCCGAAGCACTCGCCGCGCAAACCGAAGACGCCGCGTTGCAGGCGCAGTTCGCCGGCGTGGCAAAGGCAATGGCCGACAACGAAGCGAAGATCATCGAAGAGTTGGCGGCAGCGCAAGGCAAGCCGGTGGATATCGGCGGTTACTACCGTCCGAACGTCGAACTGACGAGCAAGGCCATGCGCCCGAGCGCCACGCTGAACAAGATCGTGGACGCGGTCGCGTGATTTGCCAGATGCGGTGCTGAACGAGGCGCTGAACGCGGTCCTGAATGAAGTCCTCAGGCTGCTCAAGGTACCGAAGCAGGCACTGAAGTAAGCAGTAAGCAAGACGATGGCGCTCTTATGGAGCGCCATCGTTGTTTCTACTCGCACGTAAGTGGCAGTCATGCCGCCATCACACGTGAACGATTTCCCAATCGCTGAGTTTTTCTGGAATCTCGAGCGTCGACGTGTCGACTTCGGACAGGTGCGGGCAGGTCAAGCCGCGCGCGACTTCATCGGCGGCTTGTTGCGGGCTGGAAAATTCTCCCAGCGTTTCGTTGCCGTAGGTTGCCTCCCAACCATCCTGGCCCGGCATGATATAGAACGCTCCCTGGGTCGAACCAAAGCGAAAGCCTTTCATTTTTAGTCTCCCAATTACCATTTAAAAACCGCTGTGCCGCAGCGGCTTCATGCAGGGAGCGGGGGACATACTGCAACTGCGTTTTCGTCCCGTCTATTTCGCTGCACCACATGAAGCGTCGGCTCTTGTAAAAGAGTCTACGTCAGTAAGTCATGGTGCAAGGGCTCGTTAGATGGTTCGTTCGATCAAAAAATATCGTTTAAAAATAATGTGTTAGTCGCTTAATTTCATGATGTGCAACGTGGGGCACCATTGC
This sequence comes from Paraburkholderia fungorum, assembly GCF_046027605.1. Classification (GTDB taxonomy): domain Bacteria; phylum Pseudomonadota; class Gammaproteobacteria; order Burkholderiales; family Burkholderiaceae; genus Paraburkholderia; species Paraburkholderia fungorum_F. The sequence continues at coordinate 222,666 of NZ_JAQQEF010000001.1, read as the reverse complement.
GAAATGGCGAATTTGTGCCACGCACCACGATTTTTTACGAAGCAACGGCGCATGTCACATCGTGAAATTTTCAGGGTTTCGCCAAATAGTGGGGCGTGATGGGCATGTGGCGAAGCGAGCCTCCGCGTGCGGCGGTCCTGTTCAGGAAAGCACCCGGTTCAGGAAATCGAGCATCACCCGGTTGAACTGCTGGGGCCTTTGCAGCGGCGCGAAGTGGCTCACGCCCCGCAGAAGAATCAGCTCCGCGCCGGGAATACTGCGAGCCAGATAGTCGGCGTGTTCCGGCTTGATGAATTCGTCGTGCTCGCTTTGCACGATCGCAACCGGAGCGCGAATCTGGCCGAGATCGTGCGCCGAGTAGTTGGGCTGCGTTTTCATCATTTCGCTGACCGCGCCGACGAAGGCGTCGAAGTCGCCAGGCGTCGCCGACAGGAGCGCGTAGTCCTGGGTATGCCGGCTGAAGCAGCAGTCGATGACGGGCGTCGGCACGAATTCTTTTGTGCCGCTCGGGTCCATGTTGCAGCCGAAGAAGAACACGCCGGCCACGCGCTCGGGGGCCTGGCTGGCGAGTATCAGCGCGACGCAGGCGCCGTCGCTCCAGCCCACCATTGCGGCTCGATGGAGCTTCAGCGTGTCCATGACGGCCAGCACATCCGAGGCCATCAACTCGTAGCTGTAGGGGCGCGCATCACGGGTGCTTCGGCCATGGCCGCGGCTATCGACGACCACTACGCGATGTCCGGTGCCGACCAGCGCCGGGAGCTGATAGCCCCAGTTGCCGCTGTGCCCGAGACCGCCATGCAGCAGGATTACCGGTGTGCCGCTGCCGTATGACGCGTACCAGATACGCGCGCCTTCGTGGTCGACGTAGCCGTGCTCGGTTGAGGGTGGCAATGGGGCTGCGCCATGGGATCTGAAATGGGTGAGGGTGTCGTCGCGGAATTCCATGAGGTGCTTCCCGTTCGGGGGCTCGCAGTGCGAGGATCTCGTAGGGTGCCAGCGGAGCTGGCGGGAAATCAAGGTTATTACGGGTTTCTGTTTTTTTTTGCCTGTGCGGCGCTTGTTTGGCTGTTTGCCTACGGCGTTGGCCTTTCCTTGAACTGGTTGCTGCGGGCGCTTGTTTGTCTGTCTGCCTACGGCGTGGGCCTTTCCTTGTTTTCTTATTGGTCTATTAGCGTCGCCCCTGTGCGGGGCGGGCACTTACTTCTCTTTGCCGCCGCAAAGAGAAGTAAGCAAGAGAAAGCGGCTCAAACCGCCAGTTCTTAAGCGGGGCCCCCGCACAGTCGCGGTAGTGGTGCATCTGGAATCTGGGTTCTCGCACATTTGGCGTCAGTGACCAGGCAGTCATACTTCCCGCCTCGCACTGCGTGCTCGCCGGAGCGGGACATCGGGGAGATCGGCGGGTTTGTCGTTTAGCACCGTGTGTTGCCGTGTATCGCCTCTTCGCCTCTATTGATCCTCTCGCTTGCCGCTGTCGCCTGGGCGTATCGCCGGGGCGAAGCCGATGGCTCCCCACCACGCGCAAACGAAGCCGCTGGTTTCCCATGCAGACCGATCCGCGACGCACGCAGTGCGGAGTGGGCGCTGATGAGCGCTTTGTCACAGGCGTTGAATGTGCGGGGGCACGGATTCCAGATGGACCACTACCGTGACTGTGCGGGGGACCCGCTTAAGAATTAACGGTTTGAGCCGCTTTCTCTTGCTTACTTCTCTTTGCGGCGGCAAAGAGAAGTAAGTGCCTGCCCCGCACAGGGGCGACGCTAATAGACCGATAAGAAAACAAGGAAAGGCCAACGCCGTAGGCAGACAGACAAACAAGCGCCCCGCAGCAACCAGTTCAAGGAAAGGCCCACGCCGTAGGCAACCAGCCGAATAAGCGCCGCGCAGCAACCAGTTCAAGCCACCGGCTGCCAAACAAATGCCGACGCGTCAGATAGATCGCCCGAATCGGCAGTGGCTCCATTGCAAACGCTTGCAGCAGGGATTGCAGACGGCCACGCCGAAGAACGGTGAAACACAGTTACCGCGCCATCACAACAATCGCTCGCTACCGTGCAGCCCAGCAGCGACAAGGGTTCAGCGCATTGCGGACTGCCCAGTCCGAGATCTTCGGAGGGGCACCCCGTTTTTTCGCGCGACCCGTCCCTATAGATTGACGTCAACCCCGGAGAACGCATAGCGCGACCGGCACTCATTCACTGGATCACATTCGAGAAAACATCATGAACAAGCTTTTTAGCACCGTCAAAGTTGGACCCTATGAATTCACGCACCGTGTGGTGCTCGCGCCGCTGACCCGCATGCGCGCGGAAGAGGGCGCGCAGCCCGGCCGCCTGATGGCCGAATACTACGCACAACGTACGTCGCCCGGCGCGTTGCTGATCGGCGAGGCAACCATCGCCGCCGCGAACGGCAACGGCTATCTCGGTGCCCCCGGCCTCTACGACGACAGCCAGATCGCCGGCTGGCGTGAAGTGACGGACGCGGTTCACGCGAAGGGCGGCAAGATCTTCCTGCAGCTGTATCACGCCGGGCGCCAGTCGAATGCCGAACTGCAACCCAATGGCGCCCGGCCGGTAGGACCGTCCGAAGTGCTGCATGGCGGCGTCGCTTATACGGATGCGGGCTGGGTTCCCAACACGCCGAACCGCGCGCTTGAAACGCACGAGATCGCCGCGATCGTCGAGAGCTTCCGCACCGCGGCTGAACGTGGGGTAAAGGCGGGTTTCGACGGCGTCGAACTGCATGGCGCGAACGGCTATCTGTTCGACCAGTTCCTGCAGGACGGCAGCAACAAGCGCACCGATGCCTACGGCGGTTCGTTCGAGAATCGCGCGCGCTTCCTGATGGAAGCCACGCGTGCGGTGATCTCGGTGTGGGGCAGCAACAAGGTGGCCGTGCGGCTCGGACCGAGCGGATCGTTCGGCGATATGTCGGATAGCGATCCGATCGGGCTCTTCACGTATGTCGCGTCGGAACTCGCCACACTCGATCTCGCCTGGCTGCATCTGATCGAGCCACGTATTGTCGGCAACGTCGAGGACGAAAGCCGCGACCAAAGCCCGGTCGCCACCCAGACGATCCGCCGTCACTACGCCGGGACGATCATCGCCGCCGGTGGTTTCAAGCGCGACTCGGCGGAAGCGATCATCGCGGCCGGCGATGCCGACCTCGTCGCCTTCGGCCGCGATTTCATCGCCAATCCGGATCTGCCGGAACGGCTGCGCCGCAATCTGCCGCTCAATGCGTATGACCGTCCGACATTCTTCGGCGGCACGGAAATCGGCTACACCGATTATCCGTTCCATGCGGAAGAAGCGGTCACCGCGTAAGCGGCAGCGGCCTTGAGTTCCACCTCAGACATTCGAAGCCGGTGCCGAAGCCGGAAAAAGATGCTGACTCAGAAAGTCCACAAACACCCGTGCCTTGGGTGCGATCTGCCGCCCCGACGGCCACAGCGCGCGAAACGTGCTGGGGCTGTCGAGATACGGCTGCAATACCGCCACCAGCGACCCTTGCGCGAGTTGCGCACGCACGGTGAAGTCCGGCGCGCAGGTCAGGCCCATGCCCTGCTCGGCCAGCGAGGTCAACGGTTCGACGGCGGTGGCAATCGCAATGGTCGGCAGCTCGATATCCAGCGTCTCGCCATCGCGGCTCAGGGGCCAGCGGCGCAGTTTGCCGGTGGTCGGAAAACGATGCTGAAGACACACGTGATCGCGCAGTTGCTCCGGTTCCTTAGGCACGCCCTGCCGCGCAAAGTACGCGGGCGAGCCGACGATCACCTGCCGGAACGTGCCCATTACACGGGTCACGAGTTGTGAGTCGCTCGCGTCGCCCGTGCGTGTCACGACGTCGAAACCTTCTTCGATCACGTCGACCACGCGGTCCGAGAAATCGATATCGAGCGTGATGTCGGGGTACTTTCTCATGAAGGCGCCGATCACCGGCATCATCAGCGTGCTGACCATAGGCATGCTGACGCGCAGGCGTCCGCGTGGCTCAGCCGTGGTGAGAGCCAACTCCGTTTCTGCCGCTTCGATCTCGCAGATGATGCGCTGACAGCGTCTGAGGAAAGTCGCGCCCTCGGGCGTGAGCGCGATGCTGCGCGTGCTGCGATGAAAGAGGCGCGCACCCAGCCGTCCTTCGAGCCGCGCAATCGCCTTGCCGACCGCGGATGACGAAATGCCCAACTGGCGTCCCGCTTCGGTGAAGCTGCGGGTCTCGGCGGCGCGCACGAAGATGTTGAGCGAGCCGAAGCGGTCCATCGCGCTGGATGCGCCGCCGCTCTCGCCCGTTGCCGCGCCGGACGATTGCGCCGAGGCTTTGGCATCGGCCTTTGCGTCGCGGCCGGCGTGGTTGGGCGGCGTCATGAGGTGCTCCTTGTTATGCGCGTTGCAAAACCCGGGTGAACAGCACTTCCTTCAGATGGACGACCGGCGCGGGATCGCGCTGTGCTTTCGCGAGCAGAAACGCGCCCTGCATGGACGATACGATGAACGGAGCGAGTTGCTCGCAGTTCGTATTGGCGCTCAACTCGCGCTCAACTCGCGCGCAACACACGCCGCCTGTCAGCCGCCCGCTTTGCTCAACTCGTGCGCGCGTCGCAGTCTCTCGCGGCTGTTACTCAAATGCATCCGCATCGCGGCGCGCGCGTCGTCGGCGTCCTGACGTTCGATGGCCCGATAAATCAACTGGTGCTCGCTGAGCACGTTGCGCAGGTGTTCGATATGGTCGAGCTCCGCGATCTCGGCGGAGCCGAGGCGTGTACGCGGGCTCACCGCACGGCCGAGCTGGCTGAGAACATCGAAGAAGTAGCGGTTGCCACTCGCGCGCGCGATCTGCAGATGAAACTCGATGTCGTGCGCCAGCGTGTCGGTGCTGCCCCGCTCGAGTTCGGATTCGAAACGCTCCAGCGCGCCGCGAATCTGCTTGAGATTCTGCTCGGTGCGTCGCGCGGCCGCGAGCGCCGCCGAAGCTGCCTCGACGTCGATACGGAATTCGATGATCGCCATCACGTCGAGCATGCTGGACAGGTCGGCGGCGGCCAGTTGCATGGACTTTTCCGTGGCCGGCTCGAGAACGAACGTGCCGATGCCATGACGCGTCTCGACCACTTTGGCGGCCTGCAGACGTGAGATGGCTTCGCGAACCACAGAGCGGCTCACCGAGAGCTGTTTCATCATCGCGACCTCGGTGGGGATGCGGTCGCCCGGCCGCAGGGCGCCGCGGCGGATTTCATCGGAAAGGGTGGCCACCACCTTCTCAGTTAAGCTGCTCATTTCTGTGGCTTGTTGACTAATCGGCTGGAAATACGCACGTTGCGCGCGAGTGACGTCATGTGAAGTCTCGACACGGGCATCATAGCGCCAGTCAGAATCGCGAGCGACCCGAAGGGCAAGATTCGATTCGGCGACACGACCTGTCCCGCGGAATCGAATCTCGCGCTCCCGGTGCGCACGTCAAATCACCTGTTGACCAAACGCGCGGGCGTCACCAGCGCGAGAAGTCCACCCAGCACCATGAAGCCCGCGAGCAGAAACATCCCGGCCGAGGTGCTGTGCGTGCGCGCCGTGAGCAGGCCGAACAGCGACGGCGAGAAGAGTCCCGCCAGATTGCCGAGCGAACTGATCATCGCGATGCCGGCGGCAGCCGCTCCACCGCTCAGCAATGCGGTCGGTTGAGCCCACAGGAGCGGCGCCACGGCGAACACGCACATCGACGCCGCGGTCATCGCTACGACCGTCATCGTGAGGTCGTTGCTCCACAGCGTACTCAGAGCCAGCAGCGCGGCGCCGGCAAACGCGGGCACGGCGAGGTGCCAGCGGCGTTCACGCCGCTTGTCCGAACTCATCGACAGGGCCACCATCGCGACCGCCGCGAACGCGTACGGAATGGCGGTCAGGAGGCCGACGTTGAGCGCGCTGCCGTGGCCCGCGCGCTGCACGACGGTCGGCAGCCAGAAGCTGATGCCCATATTGCCGGTGGCGAACGCGAACAGCATCAGGCTCATCAGCCACATGCGGCCGCTCGTGAATACGCCGCGCGTGCTGGAGGTGGGCTTCTGCGCATCCTCGCGCGCGATATTGGCGGCGATCACCTTCTTCTGTTCATCGGAGAGCCAGCGCGCGTCGGCCACCCGGTCCGGCAACACAAACCAGATGACGACGCCGATCACAACCGCCGGCAGCGCCTCGAGGAAAAACAGCCATTGCCAGCCGTGCAGGCCCGACACCCCCGTGAAACGCTGCATGATCCAGCCCGACAGCGGACCGCCGACCAGCCCGGAAATGGGCAGCGCCGCCATGAACATCGCGACGATCCGGCCTCGGCGGTGCGCCGGGTACCAGTAGGTCAGATACAGGATGATGCCTGGAAAGAGGCCGCATTCGGCCATCCCGAGCAGCAGTCGCAGTGCGTAGAACGAGGCCGGCGTGCTCACGAACAGCATGCACATCGACACGAGGCCCCACGAAACCGCAATGCGCGCGATCCAGCGGCGCGCGCCGACCCGATGCATGATGAGATTGCTGGGCACTTCGAAAATGGCATAGGCGAGATAGAAAATGCCCGCGCCGAAACCGTAGACGGCGTCGCTGAAGCCCAGGTCGGAAGCCATCTGCAACTTGGCGAGGCCCACGTTGATGCGGTCGAGATACGCGATGCAGAACGCGGTCAGCAGAATCGGCATGAGCCTGCGCGTGACCAGCGCATAGAGGGTGTCTTCCTCGGCCATGGCGGCCGTCGCCGTTTGAGGCTCGTTGGCGGGTGTCGTCGCCAGGGTCTTCATGGGTCTCCTCCAAGGTATCGTTTAAGTCATCGGACGTCTTAGTTCGAGCTGGCTGTGCGGCGTCAGGGGCAGTATATTCGCGCCGCGGGCGCGCCGTATAGCGCGTAGGCGGCAGGGTAAACACTGCATTGGAGACAATGACTCGCTCGATGTAGACTGTCGTCAGACAACGTATCACGCGTTTTCGGGGCGGATCAGCCGCCTGTTCGAATACACCGCGTTGCATTCGATCCGGTCGCCCGGGTGGCCGAAACTGGAGACAACCTTGACATCTGTTCCCGCCACGGCGACCGGCCCGCTCGAATCCGCCGTTTCGAAGGTCAAGCGGCACATCCTGCCGCTATTTCTGATTATGTTCATCGCGAACTACATCGATCGCGTGAACATCGGTTTCGTCAATCCCCACATGCAGACGGACCTCGGCATCGGCGCGGCCGCTTACGGTTTGGGCAGCGGCTTGTTCTTCGTCGGCTACGCGTTGTTCGAAGTGCCGTCGAATGTGTTGATGCAGAAGTACGGCGCGCGCGCGTGGCTGACCCGCATCATGGGCACGTGGGGGCTGGTCGCGGCCGCCATGGCGTTTGTCTGGAACGACACCTCGTTCTATGTATTGCGCTTCCTGCTCGGTGTCGCCGAGGCCGGCTTCTTCCCGGGCGTGGTGTTTTACTTCACCCAATGGCTGCCGCAGAAAGAACGCGGCAAGGCCGTCGCGGTGTTTCTCGGGGGCTCGGCGCTCGCGTCCGTGTTGTCCGGTCCGATCACGGGCAGCCTGCTGTCCATTCGCGGCTTCGGTCTGCACGGCTGGCAATGGATGTTCCTGATCGAAGGCGCGTTTTCGATCGTGCTGTGCGGGGTCAGCTGGATGCTGTTGAAGTCGCGCATTCGCGATGCCTCGTGGTTGACGGCTGAAGAGCGGACGATCCTCGAAACGTCGATCGCGGCGGAGCAGGCGGAGCGCGAGGCGCACGGCGGCGCGCATCTGCCGACCATGAAGCTGCTGAAAGACCCGCAGATTCTGCTGTTCTGCTTCCTCTATTTCGCGATTCAGCTAACCATTTACGCGGCCACCTTCTGGCTGCCGACGATCATCCGCAAGATGGGTGGACTCTCGGACTTCGAGGTCGGCATGCTCAATGCGATCCCCTGGCTCATCGCCATGTTCGCGATGTACTGCTTCGCGATGCTGTCGGCGAAATGGCGTTTCCAGCAGGCGTGGCTGGCGGTGGCGCTCGTGATCGCGGCGTGTGGACTGTTCGCTTCGACGTCAGGCAATCCGGTGCTGTCGTTCGTCGCGATCTGCTTCTCGGCGATTGGCTTCAAGGCGGCGGCTTCGCTGTTCTGGCCGATTCCGCAGGGCTACCTCGACGCACGCGTGGCTGCCGGGGTGATAGCGCTGATCAATTCGGTAGGCAACCTCGGCGGATTTTTCGCGCCGGCTGCGTTCGGTTATCTGCAGCAACACACCGGCTCGATTACCGGCGGACTATACGGCTTGGGCGTGGCTTCGCTGATCGCAGCCGCGGCCGGCTTCCTGACGCGCAATCGTCGCGTGAATCGCGACGCGCTGCCGGAGTCTTTGCATCGCGAAGCCCACTGACGGGCGAAAATCGTCGACCATGAATGACACGTTTCCCACTTTCTGTCCGGCACGGGGCTCGAGCGAGTTTGTCCAACGCGCGGATTCCCACTTGCTGGCTCACTAACTCAACCGGGCCTACTCTCATGTCCACCAACACATCCCAATCGAACGCGACGCCGATCGTCACCGAACTGCGCGTCGTACCCGTCGCTGGCCGTGACAGCATGCTGATGAATCTGAGCGGCGCGCACGGGCCGTTCTTCACGCGCAACATCGTGATTCTGCGCGACAGTGCCGGCCATATGGGCGTCGGCGAAGTGCCGGGCGGCGAGAGCATCCGCAAGACGATCGACGATGCGCGCCCGCTGGTTGTCGGTCAGTCGATCGGCAATCTGCAAGCTATCCTGAACAAGGCGCGTACCCAGTTCGCCGACCGCGACGCCGGCGGCCGCGGCCTGCAGACTTTCGATCTGCGCACCACGATTCACGCGGTGACCGCGCTCGAAGCCGCGCTGCTCGATCTGCTCGGCCAGCATCTGGGCGTGCCGGTCGCGGCACTGCTCGGCGAAGGCCAGCAGCGCGACGAAGTGGAAATGCTGGGCTACCTGTTCTATATCGGCGACCGCAACAAAACCGATCTGCCCTATGCCAGCGGCGCCGAAGGGCGTGACGACTGGGAGCGCGTGCGCACGGAAGAAGCGATGACGCCCGAGGCGGTGGTGCGACTCGCCGAGGCCGCGCAAGCGCGCTACGGCTTCAACGATTTCAAGCTGAAGGGCGGCGTGTTACCGGGCGATGCGGAAATCGAAGCGGTGACGGCGCTCGCCGAACGTTTCCCCAACGCCCGCGTCACGCTCGATCCGAACGGCGCGTGGTCGCTTGCCGAAGCGGTTCGCCTGTGCCGCGACAAACACGACGTGCTGGCTTATGCGGAAGACCCGTGCGGTGCGGAGAACGGCTATTCGGGCCGCGAGGTGATGGCCGAATTCCGCCGCGCGACCGGCTTGCCGACGGCGACCAACATGATCGCCACCGACTGGCGTCAGATGGGTCACGCGATTCAATTGCAATCCGTGGATATTCCGCTGGCCGATCCACACTTCTGGACCATGCAGGGCTCGGTGCGCGTCGCGCAGATGTGCAATGAGTGGGGCCTCACGTGGGGCTCGCACTCGAACAATCACTTCGACATTTCGCTTGCGATGTTCACCCATGTCGCCGCCGCGGCGCCCGGCAAGATCACGGCGATCGATACGCACTGGATCTGGCAGGACGGTCAGCGTCTGACGCGCGAACCGCTGCAGATCGTCGGCGGCAAGGTCAAGGTGCCGCAGGCCGCGGGGCTCGGCATCGAGCTGGATATGGATGAGATCGAGAAGGCGCACGCGCTGTATCAGCAACATGGCCTCGGTGCGCGCGATGACGGCGTGGCCATGCAGTACCTGATTCCGAACTGGAAATTCGATAACAAGCGTCCGTGTCTCGTACGCTAAGTCTCTAACGATACAGATGGCGGTCCATGCGGTCGCCCGGTTTCGCCACCATTCACACACTTCACGCTACTTACGCTATGACCTCACCTCAAGAACTCAAGGCGATTGTTTCCGAAGGCCTGCTGTCGTTTCCCGTGACCGACTTCGACGCACAAGGCGAGTTTCGCGCCGACACGTACGCCGAGCGCCTCGAATGGCTCGCGCCATACGGCGCCACCGCGCTGTTTGCCGCCGGCGGCACGGGCGAATTTTTCTCGCTGACCAAAACCGACTACACGAACGTGATTCGCACGGCCACCGAAACCTGCAGAGGCAAGGTGCCGATTCTCGCCGGCGCGGGCGGCCCGACGCGCGTCGCGATCGACTATGCGCAGGAAGCCGAGCGTCTCGGCGCAAGCGGCGTGCTGCTGATGCCGCACTATCTGACCGAGGCGTCGCAGGAAGGCATTGCCGCGCACGTCGAGCAGGTGTGCAAGGCGGTAAAGAACATCGGTGTGATCGTCTACAACCGCGCCAATTCGAAACTGAATGCAGACATGCTCGAACGTCTCGCGGACCGTTGCCCGAACCTGATCGGCTTCAAGGACGGCGTAGGCGAAATCGAGGCGATGGTGACGATTCGCCGGCGTCTCGGCGACCGCTTCTCCTATCTCGGCGGCTTGCCGACCGCGGAAATTTACGCCGCGGCATATAAGGCGCTGGGCGTGCCGGTGTATTCGTCGGCGGTGTTCAATTTCATTCCGAAGACGGCGATGGCGTTTTACCGCGCGATTGCCGCCGACGATCACGCCACCACCGGCAAGCTCATCGACGAATTCTTCCTGCCGTATCTGGCGATCCGCAACCGCCGCCAGGGCTACGCGGTGAGTATCGTGAAAGCGGGCGCGAAACTGGTGGGCCGCGACGCGGGTCCGGTGCGCGCGCCGCTGACCGATCTGAGCGAGGAAGAGACGGCGCAGCTCGACGCGCTGATCAAAAAGCTAGGCGCGCAGTAAGCGGCGCAAAGGGGCTCAGCTGCGGCGAAACACAACATGCGAGATGCGCTGCACGAGCAACGCGGCGGCAAGCGCCGCCACCGCCGTCAGCCAGACACCGATATGAATCGACTGCACCAGTGCATCGCGTGCGGTGTCGATTAGCGCGACCGTGTTGAGCCCCGACGTCTTCATATCCGCGATCAGTTTCAGACGCGACGCTTCGTCGATCAGAATGCGCAGATCGACGAAGCGCGGCTGCCATTGCGATACGGCCGGTTCGCCGAGTACGCTCATCGTGCGGGTGACCACGGCGCGGTAATGGTGTTGCACCGCGGTTGCCACAATGCTGGTGCCGAGCATGCCGCCCACCATCCGCGTGGATTGCAGCAGCGCCGTCGTGATGCCGAAGCGTTCACGCCCGGCAATCTCCTGGCCGAACACATTCAGATTGTTCAGGATGAATCCCAGGCCAATGCCGACGGCCGCCATCGGCAATTCGATCCCCATGTGCGGTGTCTCTGGATTCGCGAACGCCAAGGCGATCGAGGCGAACAGCAGCAGCGCGAAACCGATCGACAGAATCCGCGTGGGCTTCTTCATATGAAGGACGATGCGCGTATTCAGCAGGCTGCCGAGGGCGATGCAGGCGGCAATCGGCGTGGCGAGCAGCCCGGCTTGCTGGGGCGACAGCCCGAAGCCGCCTTGCAACAAAAGCGGCGCGAAGAAGATCAGCGAGAACATCACGAAGCCGGACAGGAAGCTGAGAATGAAGAGCGTGACGAGCTGCGCGTCCTTGAACAGGTCGAGCGGAATGATCGGATGCGTGGCGCGTTTCTCGCACACCAGCAGCGCGATGGTGCCGGCGATCACGAAGGCCGCCAGCGTCAGGTTGCCGGCCGTCAGACCGTGTTTCGGCACGGCTTCGATGAAAGCCTGCAGGCTGCCCAGCACGGCTGCAACCAGCGCGGCGCCGAGCCAGTCGATCTTGACCTCGCCCTCGTGCGGACGCTGAAAGTTGGGCAGATGCGCCCAGATGAAATAGAGCGCCGCGGCGCCGACCGGCAGGTTGATCAGGAAGGTCGAGCGCCAGCCCCAGTGCTCGCTCATCCAGCCACCCAGCGAAGGTCCCGCCGCGGTGCCGATGCCGTACGCCGCCGCCATGACCACTTGCCAGCGCACCCGTGCGCGCGGATCGGGAAAGAGGTCGGGTATCGACGCGAATGCCGTGCCCACCATCATCCCGCCGCCGACCCCTTGCAAGCCTCGCGCGATCACGAGGAACAGCATGTTGTTCGCGACGCCGCACAGCACTGACGCGACCGTGAACGTGATGACCGCGGCGATCACGAAACGCTTGCGGCCGAAATAGTCGCCGAGACGGCCGAACACGGGGACGGTCACCACCGACGCCAGCAGGTACGCGCTGGCAATCCACGCGTAGTACTCGAAGTCATGCAGTTCAGCGACGATCGAAGGCAGTGCGGTGCTGACGACGGTCTGGTCGAGTGCGACCAGCATGTTGACGAGACCGATGCCGAGCATGGCGAGCAAGGCGTTGCGGAAAGGCAGGGCAGTCGTGGTTGGGTTCACGTAAATGGGAGAAAAGGGCTTTCAGGGTTGGCGCCGCGCGGACGGGGCGCGAGCCAGGGTCTTGACGACTATCTTGACAGCTATTGTCTTAGTTGTCTGACCTCTTGTTTGCGATTATACGGGTTTTCCCTTAATGAAAACTATTCGAATCGGGCAGGGACGGTACTCTCCGCTTACTGGACGCTTGCTAACGGCTTATTGCGTCACATGCCTTCCTCAGCCCGCCGGTACACGTTTGCGCTGCCGCTCGAGTGTCTCGCGATAGATGCCGGGCACGCTTGCCAACTCCGCCGGCGCGCCGTCCTGAACCACGCGGCCCCGATTGATGACGACGATGCGATCGAAGGTCTGCAAAGTGGAAAGCCGGTGCGCAATCGCGATGACCGTGCGATTTTTCATCAGCCGTTCGAGTGCTGACTGGATGGCGAGCTCGGACGCGGTGTCGAGCGCCGAGGTGGCTTCGTCGAGCAACAGGATCGGCGCGTCCTTGAGAATGGCGCGTGCAATCGCGATGCGCTGCCGCTGACCGCCCGACAGCTTCGTGCCACGGTCGCCCGCTATCGTCTTGAGGCCGCCCGGCATGGCGGCGAGGAAATCGAGGCAGTTTGCGTCTTCACACGCGCGGCGTACTTCCTCGTCGGTCGCCGTGGGCTTGCCATAGCGGATGTTATCCAGCAACGATCGATGAAACAGCGAGACGTCCTGCGGCACGATTGAAATCGCGGCTTGCAGGCTTTGTAGCGTGACCTGTGAGATATCCTGGCCGGAAATGCGCACGCAGCCTGACTGCGGTTCATAGAAGTGCTGGATCAACGCGAAAATCGTCGACTTGCCGGCACCGGATGGACCGATCAGGCCGATCCGCTCGCCCGCGCGAATGTGCAGGTTGAAGCCGCTGAGAACTGGCCGCCGTCCAGCATAGGCGAAGGTGACGTTATCGAAGTCCACGGTCGCTTCCTGAATTTGCAGCGGCGCCGTGTTGCCGCGCTCAGCCATCTCGTGCGGTATCAGCAGCGTTTGCGTGGCCTCGCCGAGACGGGCGACGTGCTGGGTCAGATCGACCAGCGCCACGGCCAGATCACGCGTGCCATGCAGAATCGCAAAGCCCAGCGAGCCGACCAACACTACGTCGCCGGTGGTGGCGCGATCCTGAGTCCATAGCCACAGCGTCCAGCCAAGCAGTCCGGCTGAGAGTACCGTTGTGGCGAACGAGTGCAGCAGCCGCAGTTTTTCGAGGTACAGCAGGCTCTTCGTGCGTGCGCCGCCCTCAGTTTCCAGATGTCCGTCGAGCCGTTGTCGCTCGCTGTCCGTCGCGGAGAACGTGCGCACCAGGCCCATATTGCCGATCACGTCCACCAGTTCGCCGTCTACCGAGGCGGCACGCGCGGCGAACGCCTGGTGCCGCGCCGTTCCCTTGCTCGCAAGCACGAACAGGCCGCAGGCGAGCGCGGCCGAAATGGCCGTGAGCGCGAGACTCATCGGTATGCTGACGACGCCGATCATGGCAATCGCGCCGGCAACCGTCAGACAGGGTGGCAGCGCGGTCCACGCGACGGTGTTTTCGATGGTGTACACGGCGTTGGCCATCGCCGACACGCGGCTGGAGAGAACGCCGGGCTGCTTGTCCGCGAAAAACACGGGAGCGTGCGCCGTCAGATAGCCGAACATCTCGTTTCTGACGTCGCCCGTGACCGCGACGAACGCACGCGCGGCGATCCACCCGCCGATTCGCCAGAACAGGTTATCGGCGAGGATCAATACGACCAGGATCGCGAAGGCCCGGATCACCGTGTCCGGATGGGCTCGTCCGGCGGGCAATGCGTCGACGAGATTCTTGATTCCATACTGCGACGCCAGTGCGCAACCGACGGCAATCAGCACACTTGCGAGCACGACGGCATGCGCCGTCTTGCGCCGGCCGACATAGCGCCATAGCAGCCGGATCGGCTTGCCGGCATAGCGGGAAATCTCGCGTGAGCGCCTGCGCCGCCGCACGCGTCCTGCGCGACTCATGTCGGCATCGTCTGCAAGTTGCATCGCTTCGCGCTCCTGGGCAGTGACGGAAGCGATAACCTGTTTGCGGCATCACCTTCGACGGCGGGGACAAGCAAGATGGGATGGGATTCGCTCCCGATACGCTAGTGCGCAACCGCCGTGCCAACCGGGGTGTCGGGCCCCGAAGGCGCTCGGTTGACTGGACCTTCATGCTCAGAAGCCAGTTGAAACGGTCGGACGGCTACGCATGCGCCGAATGAAATCCCTGAGCGATCGCGGCACCTCGAGGCCGACTTTGCCCGCTCAAAGTAACATGGTGGCGAGGTAGGCATCCGCCACGCTGACTGCTGCGCCGGACAGGGGCGCCTTACGTCGACGTCGGCAGCAACGGGAAACGCCGGCCGCCGAAGCATGGTGTGCCGCCGCGAGTGGCAACTCACGGACCCGGCGGAAAGGACGCAATCAGTTTGCGTGCATTAATGAACTCCGCAAGAATGGCCACGTAGGTTCTCTTTTTCGTCATTTCCGGGGTAGACATGAGATTGGCTGACTTCATCCTGCATGATATGGAAGCCATTCTGGCGCAATGGGAGGCGTTTGCCGGCACGCTTGTGCCGGCGGCGGCCAACCTGAGACCGCTGGCTTTACGCGACCATGCGCAGCAAATTCTGGAGGCCGTGGCAAAAGACCTGTCGACCTTCCAGAGCAGGGCGGCCCAGATCGAGAAATCAACGGGGCAGGCGCCAAAACGGCCGGACGCTCCAGAGACGGCGGCGCAGACCCATGCCCTTTTGCGCGCGCGCGGCGGGTTCGACATCAACCAGCTGACTGCCGAGTATCGCGCCTTGCGAGCCAGCGTGCTTCGCCTGTGGATGGACGCGTGTCAGCCCGACGCCCCTCATCTGGACGACATCATCCGTTTCAATGAGGCGATCGATCAGGCCATCGCCGAATCGGTCGGCTTTTTCAGCGCGCAGGTGGAGCAGGCCCGCAATCTGTTGCTGGGGATGCTGGGCCACGACATGCGCAGTCCGCTCCAGACCATCCAGATGACCGCTTCGTATCTCGCCGCGCTGAACGCCGGCGATAAGGTGTCAGGCGCCGCATCACGGTTGATCAGAAGCGGCGCGCGCATGCAGGCGCTGCTGGACGATATGCTTGATTTCAATCGAACCAGGCTGGGCCTGGGCATCAATATCGCACCGGCCGAGACTGATCTGGCGAAGCAGCTTGCCGACGAACTGGACCTGATACGAGCGGTGCACCCGGACCATCAAGTCGATCTGAGCCTGGTTGGCGACTGTAAAGGAGTTTGGGATGGCCAGCGTCTGCAGCAGTTGCTCGGCAACCTGGTTCTGAATGCGATCAAATACGGCGCGCCTGATGCGCCGGTGCGGGTGTTCGTGACCGGTGAAGAAGCGCAAGTCCGCCTGGAGGTGAAAAACAACGGGCCCGCAATCGAGCGCTCAACCCTCGAACGTATCTTTGATCCGCTCCAGCGTGGCCTGAACCATCAGGCGATCAATGCCGACAGCAGTCTGGGGCTTGGGTTGTATATCGCGCGCGAGATCGCCAAGGCCCACGGGGGAAACATCGAAGCGCACTCCGACGAGACGGAAACGGTGTTCGTGGTGCACTTGCCTCGTCGGCAGTAGCAACGCCGTACACCATCAAGCGGGACTATGCGGAAACGATGCAGGTAAACACTACGGTCGCGGCTGACGCTCGTCAGTATACTGGCCAACTGCCGGACGCCGTCACTTCAGGAAGGTCAGAACGAATCAGCTCAGGCGCCGTTCGTCGGACTCAACAGGAGGAAGACAAAAATGAAGCGCATCGTTTCCCACTATCTGGTTGCTCTTGCAACGATCGTGACCGGTTCGTTCACGGCACCGGCGCACGCGGATGCCGCGCATCCAGTCGTCGCGTTGCTGCCGGGCGTCACCGATCCTTTCTATTTCACGATGCACCGCGGTGCCGAGCGGGCCGCGAACGAAGAACACGTCCAGTTATTATTCCAGGTGCCCAAGGCGTGGAACACCACGGAGCAGGTGCCGATCCTCAAGGCGTTCATTGCCAAACACCCGGATGTGCTGCTGGTTTCACCGGTCGACAAGCAACAGTTGATCGGACCGCTGAAGGAGGCCGCTGACGCAGGCATCAAGGTCATCACGGTCGACACGTATATCGGCGACGGCCACTATCAGACCGGTAAGGGCGACGCGGATTTTCCGTTGTCTTACATTGCTTCGGATAACCTGGAAGGCGGGCGTGTGGCGGCGCGATCGCTGGCGAAGGCGATTGGCGACAAGGGCACCGTCTACTGCGAAAACAACAAGCCGGGCATCTCGAGTACCGACGCGCGTGCCGAAGGTTTCATGGACGAGCTGAAGAAGCACCCCAATATCAAGGTGCTGCAAACCCAATATAACGAGGACGATGCGAACCGCGCGGCATCGCACGTCGCCGCGGTGCTGGCGCGCAACCCCGACCTTGCCGGCGTGTTCGGCGCGAACACCTTCTCCGGCAGTGGTGCCGCTCAAGGCGTCAAGGCGGCCGGCAAGCAAGGCGTAGTCAAGGTCGTGGTGTTCGACGCTGTGCCTGGCATCGACCAGCAGATCAAAAGCGGCCTCGTCGACATCGCGATCGCACAGCGCCCGGATGAAATCGGCTACTACGGCGTGAAGTTCGCAGCGGATGTGATTCACGGTAAGAAGATTCCGCCGTTCAAAAGCACGGGCTTCGTGGTGCTCGACAAGACGAACATCGACCAGCCGGACATGAAGCAGTACATCTATTCGAACTAGGTCAGCGCTGTCGAACGAGTACGTATGCCCGCGTGCGCCGCTGCGCGCACGCGGCTGCCGTTGCCGATTTCCCGGACGACTTCATGGACAACTCACGACTCGACCGGCTCGCTCTGATCAGCAGAGTCTGGCCTTGGCTCTTTCTTGCCGCGCTACTGGTGTTTTTCGAAGTCTGGGCACAGGTGTCGGATCATCGCTCGTTTATCTTCAACGCGTATAACCTGCAGTCGATCGGTCTGGCGGCCAGCGCGCCATTACTGCTCGCGATCGGCCAGACGTTCGTGATCATCACGGCGGGCATCGATCTGTCGGTCGGATTTGTCATGGGACTGGCGGCAGTGTGTGTCGCGCAATTCACGCTATTGGGCAGCGGCTCGCCGTGGATCCTGCTGTTTTCCATTCCGCTGACGCTCGCGGTGTGCGCGATTCCGGGCTTGGTCAACGGCGTGCTGATCGCGCGGCTCGGCGTGCCAGCCTTCATCGGCACGCTCGGCATGTATGGCGTCGCGCGCGGGGCGGGCTTTCTGGCGGCGGGCAGCGGCATGACCGTGGCAGTGGACAATGCCGGCCTCGCGTGGCTTGGCCGTGGCTGGACGCCGGTGGCGCTGACGGCGGTCTTGCTGATCGTCATGCATGTCGTGCTGTCGAAGACGCGGTTCGGCCAGTACACCTATGCCATCGGCGGCAATCCGCAGTCGGCGGTCCGCGCCGGCATCAATGTCAAACGTCATCTGCTGGTGATCTATCTGATCGCCGCTGCGTTTGCCGCTGTCGGCGGCGTCGTCTATACGGCGCGGTTTGCGGCGGGCGCTGCCAATGCCGGCGAGCCGATGCTGCTCGACTCGATTGCAGCGGTGGTGATTGGCGGAGCGAGTCTGTTCGGCGGGACCGGCAATGTGATCGGCACGCTGATTGGCGCGTTGATCATCGCGGTGATCGAATTCGGCCTGGTCTTCATCGACGTCAACGCGTTCTGGCAGTTCATCGTGGTGGGCATCGTGATCATCATGTCGGTGCTGATCGACCAGTACAAGGAACGGCTCGGAGGCGCCCAATGAGCACGCCGATCCTCGAGGCGCGCGACATCTCGATCCGTTTCGGCGGCGTCGAGGCGCTCCGGCGCGTTTCGCTGCAACTCATGGCGGGCGAAGTGCTGGCACTCGCCGGCGACAACGGCGCGGGCAAGTCGACCCTCATCAAGATCCTCTCCGGCGTCTACCATGCCGATGCCGGCAGCTTGCTGTTCAACGGCGCAGCCTTGCAACTGCGCGACCCGCAGGACGCTCGCGCCCAAGGGATCGAGACGATCTATCAGGATCTCGCGCTGGCGGACAACCTCGACGTCGGCAGTAACATTTTTCTCGGGCGCGAGCCGACGCGCCGGCAATTCGGACTTCAGGTCATCGACCGGCCACGCATGGCGCAGGTCGCGCGCGAAGTACTCGAACGTCTCGACATCGTGATTCCCGAGCGCAAGCTCAGCGGTCCGGTGAAGATGCTGTCCGGCGGCCAGCGGCAGGCGATTGCGATCGGCCGCGCGATCTACTGGAATGCGCGTGTGTTGATCATGGACGAGCCCACCGCCGCGCTCGGCGTACCTGAACAACGCAAGGTGATGGAGTTGATCGCCGCGCTGAAAGCCCAGGGCGTGTCCGTGATTCTGATCTCGCATAACCTTCACGATATTTTTGCCATTGCCGATCGCGTGGTGGTCCTGCGGCGCGGCGAGGTTGCCGGCGAACGGCTCGTGGCCGCGACCAACGGCGACGAGATCGTGCATCTGATGGTTGGGAACACGTATGCGAAGGCGGGTAGGTCGGGCACTGAGGGGCGCGAGTAAGGCCCGCCTTCGAAATCGGACGCCGGGCCGGTTGTCATTCTATTGTTCACCTGGAGTAAAGAATGAAATGAATCAAGGTGAATTTAAACGCCCTGTTTCGCGGATAAGCTAGTTTTCATTGCGGCCCGACGCATGCGAACACGCTCCCAGAACTCAGGAAACACCGTCATGAGAATCGTTGAAATCCGCGAAAAGACTGTCCCGATCAGCTCGCCCATCCGCAATGCCTACATTGACTTCAGCAAAATGACGCTGAGTCTCGTCGCCGTGGTGACGGATGTCATCCGGGACGGAAAGCCGGTTGTGGGTTACGGCTTCAATTCCAACGGCCGTTATGGCCAGGGCAAGCTGATGCGCGAGCGCTTCATTCCACGCCTCGTCGAAGCCGACCCCGCCACGCTCGTCAACGAGGCTGGCGATAACCTCGATCCGCACAAGATCTGGGCGACCATGTTCATGAACGAAAAACCGGGCGGCCACGGCGAGCGCTCGGTCGCGATCGGCACCATCGATATGGCGGTCTGGGACGCGGTGGCAAAGATTGAAGGCAAGCCGCTGTTCCAGTTGCTGGCCGACCGTTACGGCAACGGCCAGCCCGAGCGCAAGGTCTTCGTGTATGCGGCGGGCGGTTACTACTATCCCGGTCAGGATCACGAAAGGCTGAAAGACGAAATGCGCAGCTACATCGACCGCGGCTATACGGTCGTGAAGAAGAAGATCGGCGGCGCCTCGCTCGACGAAGATCTGCGCCGCATCGACTCGATCCTGAGCGTACTCGGCGACGGACAAAAACTCGCTGTCGACGCCAATGGCCGCTTCGATCTCGACACCGCGATCCAGTACGCGAAGGCACTCTCGCAATACGACCTGTTCTGGTACGAAGAACCGGGCGACCCGCTCGACTACGAGTTGCAGGCGACGCTGCGCAACTACTACGACAAGCCGATGGCGACCGGCGAAAATCTGTTCTCAATGCAGGATGCCCGCAATCTGATCCGTTACGGTGGCATGCGCGCTGATCGCGACTGGTTGCAATTCGACTGTGCGCTGAGCTATGGCCTCGTCGAATATCTGCGTACGCTCGACATGCTGCATCAACACGGCTGGTCACCCAGCCGCTGCATTCCGCACGGCGGACATCAAATGTCGTTGAACATCGCGGCCGGGCTTGGCCTGGGGGGCAACGAATCCTATCCGGATCTGTTCCAGCCGTATGGCGGCTTCCCCGACGGCGTGAAGGTGGAAGACGGCTTCATCACGATGCCCGATCTGCCGGGCATCGGCTTCGAAGGAAAAGCGGATCTCTTCGCCGAGATGCAAAAGCTGTCCGCGTAGTCTTCAATCGACAATACGCGCCGACAAACAGCGTCGGCGCAGCGTTCTATAAAAATAGATTAAAGGAACGCAGGCGAAATCGGGCCGAGCTCGCCGCCACGGTGGCTCTGCGGCCATGAATAAGCCGTACTTTCCCGGCCTCAGGCCGCCGGTGCCGCCGGCGCATTCGCCGTGTATTTCCGTAGCCGCTGGGAAATCAGATGCGAAGGCCTTTCGATCATCCGGTAGAACGCATAGCTGATCGCGAAGGCCAACGCCACCTGAATGAACCATGCGAAGCGGGATGTCTCGTCGAAGCCGGTCATTTCCAGCAGTGCAAGCGACATCTTGTGGCAAAGGTAGAGGCTATAAGACCACGCCCCGAGCGCGGCCAGTTTCGACCAGACGCCAGCTTTGGAAGGCGTGGCGGTTTCAGCCGCGATCCAGACCGCTGCGAGGAACTGAAATAGCGGAAGCGTGATATCAGGCGTAATCACGGGCACGATCGCCGGTTTGAGATTCGATTCGGATAGCAGGATCATGACTGCCGCACCGGCCGCCACAACCGTCACTCTCAGCGCGACGAGATGGTTTGCCAGGTAGCGAGTGGAGCGATCGAGGCCGCGTTTGATCGTCATGGTCAGCGGCGAATACGCGCCGCGAACGTGAAACTGGTCCGCGTTGCGCTGCGTTTCCGCTATCAGGCAGCCGAAAATCCATCCGGCTGCATACAGTAACGCCGTGCCCGGAATTCGATAGGTCTCGTAGACGCAGCTATGGCAAATCGGATGTCCAGACAGACGGACCACGGCCACCATCACACCGGCCGCTAGCGCGCTGCCAACGATCATCTCGCCAAGGTAGCGAAAGCGGGGCCGCAAGAGCGGATAGATGGCGTAGTACACCATTTCGCAGTAAAGCGACCACAGCACGGACTCCAGATAATTTTGCCCCGTCGGCAAAGGTTGCACGAGGCACAGCAGGACAACCAGCGGTAATCCGATGCGAATGAATCTGGACGCGTAGTAGTTGACGGGCTTGAGCGTGACATCCTTTTGGTACGCGTTGTGGATGCAATAGCCGGAAATGACAAAGAACACGATGACGGCCGCGGGACCCGCAAACAGCGCAGTCGACCCCGACCACAACGCGCCGCCGACGAAGGCCAGCCGATGAGGCAGAAGCTCTTTGAATGCGGGCGGACGAAAGTGATACATCAGAACCCAGACAGCCGCGAGGAATCGGATAGCGTCGATCTTTAACGACTTGTTCAGATGTGCGGAGGCCGACAGGTTCAAGGTGAGCGCCACTTTTTTCCCCTTCTTCTATTCAGGCTGCGGCGATCTTAACTCCGTGGTAAACGACAAAAATCGAAAAAAATGCGGAAATTAATGTGGCGTGAAGTCTCCCGACGTCTGCCGCATTAACGGGTGGAATCGAGCATTCCACGCCGCTGACTGGGCCAATCGTCCTCCGCAATCAGAGCGCAAAAAAGACTGAGACAAAAGTCTCATCCGGTTGGATGCTGCACTGCAATGTGCTCTTCCGGAACCCGCATGCTACAAGTCATCCTGAGCGCGCCCCTGATGCGAGGTGCGCCGAGCCGAACGGAGACATGCATGCCCTATGTTCCGCAAGTGAGACACATCGACCGGATCCGGAGGTTGATTGAGGGCCGAATGCCGGATCGCGGCGGTGACGCCACGCGGCTGGCTTCATCGTATTGGCGCTCGCTCGAGCAATATCATCTCGATCCTGGCCTGACAGTGGGGCCGCGCATTCTGACCGCCCCGGAATTGCGCGACGTACAACACCGCGAAGAGTCGGTTTTGCGCGCTTCAGGTGAATGTCTTTCGCGTCTGCACGAGACGGTTCGCGAAGCGGACTACTGTGTGATGCTCACTGACGCGGAGGGCGTGACGATCGATTACCGCGTCGATCGGGATCGGCGCCACGACTTCAAACGAGCAGGTCTGTATTTAGGCTCGTGCTGGTCCGAACAGCAAGAAGGAACCTGCGGCGTCGCGGCCGTGCTGCTCGACTCGCAACCGATCACCGTGCATAAGACCGATCATTTCCGCGCCGCATTTACCACCTTGACGTGCAGCGCGTCGCCCATCTTCGGGTTGGACGGGGAACTGATCGGCGTGCTGGACGCATCGGCGATTCACTCGCCTGACGAACGCGAAAGCCAACGTCTGATCAATCACATCGTGCGTCATAGCGCCGTGTTGATCGAGGACAGTTTCTTTCTCAACGCGACCACGCATTGCTGGGTGTTGCTGGCGCACCGGAACCGCCACTATGTGGAAACCCAGCCGGAAATTCTGATTGCCTTCGATGCTCGCGGCAATGCAGTCGCGGCAAATCGCCGGGCCAGGGAGTGCATGCCGGGTCTTGGTCAGTTGCCGCGGCCTGTCTCCGAACTATTCGACGTTCGTGCCGAACGCCTGCTGGATGTCAGGCCCGGCCGCGATATGGTCTCGATGAAATTTGCGGGCAACGGCTCGCCGCTATACGCACGCGTTCGGCCGCCCGTCAATCGCGCGCAACGGCCGGCGCCGCGTAAGCCCCGCGCGCCCGCAGCCGACGCGCAACCGGCTTTGAACGAGATCGACGCGCTTGAGCGCGATCGCATCGTCGCCGCCCTGACCGATGCGAAATGGCATGCGGTCGAGACAGCCAGAAGCCTGGGCATCTCGCGCGCCACGCTTTACAGACGGATCGCGAAGTTCGGCATTGTCCCGCCTCATCGGCGCTAGCGGTCCGCGGTTATCCAGCGGGCACAGAACCCGCGCATTACTTCGACGTTTCATTGATCCGTATCGAATGGAGGAGCAACCATGCCTGAAAATAATGCAACCGAGACGATCACCCATGTTCTCGAATCTCTGGAATCAGCGCTTAAACGGGGGGATACGGCTGCGGCCGTCGCATTGTTTCAACCCGAGTGCTACTGGCGTGATCTTGTGGCGTTCACATGGAATATCAAAACCATGGAGGGCCGCGACCAGATCGCCGCGATGCTCGACGCGCAAGTCGACGCGATCAGGCCCAGCAAGCTGAAGATTGCCGACAATGAACCACCGACCGAGGCCGACGGATTAGCTCAGGCGTGGATCACCTTCGAGACGGAGGTTGCCCGCGGCAGCGGTTTTATCCGCGTGAAGGACGGCCTGATCTGGACCTTGCTGACCACCATGGGTGAACTGAAAGGCCATGAAGAGCCCAAAGGCCAGCGGCGTCCGATGGGCGCGGAACATGGCGCACGCATGGAGCGGACGAGCTGGAAGGAGCGTCGTGAAGCCGAAGCGCAAGCGCTGGGCCGCGCGGAGCAGCCGTACTGTCTGATCGTGGGTGGAGGCCAAGGCGGGATTGGCTTGGGCGCGCGTTTGCGGCAACTGGGTGTGCCGACCATCATCGTCGATAAAAACCCGCGTCCCGGCGATGCCTGGCGCAACCGCTATAAATCGCTGTGCCTGCATGATCCGGTTTGGTACGACCACATGCCTTATTTGCCGTTCCCGGACAACTGGCCGGTTTTTACGCCCAAGGACAAGATCGGCGACTGGCTCGAGATGTACACCAAAGTCATGGAGCTGAACTATTGGGGATCGACTGTTTGCAAGTCCGCGCGATACGACGAAGCGGCGGCCGAATGGGTGGTCGAGGTCGAGCACGACGGCGAGACGCTAACGTTGCGGCCCAAGCAGCTTGTGCTGGCCACGGGTATGTCGGGTAAGCCGAATATCCCCTCGTTCAAAGGCATGGACGTGTTCAAGGGCGAGCAGCATCATTCGTCGAAACATCCGGGACCCGACGCGTACAAGGGCAAGAAAGTCGTGGTGATCGGCGCGAACAATTCGGCGCATGATATTTGCGCGGCGTTGTGGGAGGCGGGCGTCGATGTGACGATGGTTCAGCGTTCGTCCACGCATATCGTGAAGTCGGATTCGCTGATGGAGTTTGCACTCGGTGATCTTTATTCCGAGCGCGCGGTGGCGTCGGGCATGACGACGTCGAAAGCCGACCTGACGTTTGCGTCGATCCCGTACAAGATCCTGCACACGTTTCAGAAGCCGGTATTCGATGCGATTCGAGAGCGCGACGCGGAGTTCTACGACCGCCTGGAAAAGCGGGGCTTCATGCTCGATTTCGGGGATGACGACTCGGGGCTTTTCATGAAATATCTTCGGCGCGGCTCGGGTTATTACATCGATGTCGGCGCCGCCGATCTGGTAGCCGACGGCAAGATCAAACTGAAGAGCGGCGTGGATGTAGTCGAACTGAAAGAACACGCTGTCCTGCTGAGCGACGGCACCGAGCTCGACGCGGATCTCGTGGTCTATGCCACCGGTTACGGATCGATGAACGGCTGGGCCGCCGATCTCATCTCGCGAGAAGTGGCGGATAAAGTGGGCAAGGTGTGGGGTCTGGGTTCGAGTACGACGAAGGACCCCGGACCGTGGGAAGGCGAGCAACGCAATATGTGGAAGCCGACGCAACAGCCCGCTTTATGGTTCCATGGCGGTAATCTGCACCAGTCGCGCCACTACTCGCAGTATTTGTCTTTGCAACTGAAGGCGCGCATGGAGGGGATTGCGACGCCGGTTTATGGTCTGCAGGAAGTGCATCATCTTTCCTGACATCGGCTTGTGGTCCGTAAGGGCGCTGCAATGCTGAACTGGAGCCGCTTCACATTAGAGTGTGAAGCGGCCCACGCATCATAGTAAGCTTGCCTTACGACGATGCCCACTCTGGCAACGTCATCTTCCAGAAAACTTATGGACGAACCCATCTTTGCGGCATCGGCCGGTTGGGCGTTGAATCATCGTCACACAAGCGCAATCCGGTGAGGCGCGGTGGCTGGTGGATTCATCGTGTGGTGATGTGCGTGAGCATCGGCAGCGCCGGATTGCTTGCGTGCATGCGCGTCGCCGCTGCGCAGCAGGAAGGTGCCGTCACGCTGTATGGCGTGGTGGACACCAGCATCGAGATAACCAATCCCGGCTCCGGGTGGACTCCGCGTCTCGACTCCGGTGCCTATCGCGGCTCGCGGGTCGGACTTCGCGGCAGTGAGCCGATCGGTGCCGATACTGCGGTGGTGTTCGTGCTGGAAAACGGCTTTGGCAGCAACGACGGTTCACTCCAGACGCCCGGCGTTCTCTTCAATCGTCAGGCATGGATTGGAACGCATAGCACGTGGGGAGAGATCAGAGTGGGCCGGCAATACTCGCCGATCTACATCCCGTTCAAAGGCAGCCTCGATGCGTTTGGCGCCGGCACGATTGCGTCAGGACTCAACAACCTGTCGAAGATCACACCATACTCGAATAACGCGATCACGTATCTTTCGCCGGTTATCGCCGGCTTCGACACCACGGTCATGTTCGCCACGCGCGATCCGTCGGAAAACGACGGCAACGGTATCGACGGATATTATGTTACTGCCGAATATCAGATCGGCACGTTCAAGCTTCTCTATGCACGTCAGCAGACGCATGGTGACGGCGCGCTGCGCGCCAATCTCGGCGGGGTGACGCTCGGGACTGAGAGAATCCGTGTATGGCTGAACTTCTTCAACGGCGATGGCGGTACGCCGCTCTATCACGGCGCGGGCGGTTCCCTTTCGGCTCAATACAGCTTTTCGCCGTATGCGCGGGCGTCGGCCGGCTATGCCCACGTGCGTGATTTTACGGGGGATGGGGCGAGCGCCGACCAGTTCAGTGCGGCCTTCGAATATGATTTCTCGCGCACGCTGCTGTTCTATTTCAGCGCGGCCTATCTGGCGAATCACGACGATGCGCGCTTTACGCTGCGCGGTGTCAACGTGACCGGGCTGCCGGTCGCTTATCCCGGGGCGCCGGTCAAGGGCGTGCAGCTTGGATTGATCGAGCGATTCTGAGCGCCACCGTACAGACTCGCCGGATCAGCCGTATGATTCTGGGATCTCAACGATCTGCTGGTGATTGTCCTCGAGCGTGTTGGGCAATCCAGCAGAACGATCGCGCCACTACGATGAAACCGCCCGTTCTCCGCATGCTGATCGCCCTTGCGTCGCTAGGCGTGGGATTCTCTCCAGCCGTGTGCAATGCCGACGCGCTCGATTCAAAACTGGATTGCCAATCGAGCCCGCATGATTTCATTGCCGCACTGCTGGACGAACAGTCGATCGATCCAAAGCCAATGCGCATCGAAGCGAACTCAGTCAACGCATTTCGACCCATGCACGGCAGCAACCTGACGGCATTTGGCTTTCATGTCTATGCTGTCTTCGGGTATGAAAAAGACGATCCCATCTTTAAACAAGGCAGCGGCCAGCCGGTCAAGCACTCAACCTATGGCGTGGTGGTGACCGGCTCGGCCACGTCGGTCGCGGCGAGTGCACGCCGGGCGGGCAGCGATGCTGTCGTTCACGAAGTGATTCCGCTTGTTCTCGCAGCTGTTTACTGCAATGGGGATTGATATCCGTACTTCATTGGATCGAGTCGTGGCAGGCAATCGAATCAGGAGACAATCATGCATATGCTCACCAGTGCCGGTCCGCTGGCCTCATTGATCGCCGGCATTCTGATTCTTGTCGTGCCGCGTCTGTTGAACTACATCGTGGCGATCTACCTGATCGTGATTGGACTGCTGGGGCTTTTTGGAAGCCACCTCCGTTGAGCGCACGTGCGTTTCATTCTTCCTGTTCAATCACCCTTTCGCCCACTCCGCAGCCGTGGCAATTGCAAAGTCCCGATAGGATCTCGGCTGCCGCCCGAGCAGTCCCGCGAGGCGATCCACTTCCGCTTTCGAAGCGACCGCGCCGTCCTGTTGATACCGGCGCATCATCAGGCGCATGTCGTAGGCGAGCCAGCCGGGGGCGACCGCCTTGAGACGCTGTTCGAGCGTGTCGAGATCGTCGCCGCCATAGCGGACAGGACGTCCCAGCGCCTCGGCCCAGATCGCCGTGATGGTGTCCGAAGTCAGCGCGTCAGGACCGACGAGTTCGTAGGTTTCACGCGGCAACGGACGGGTGGCACGTTCCCGGCGCAGAAGTTCGCGTGCCGCGGCCTCGCCGATATCACGCACATCGACCATCGAAATACCTTTGCCGCCAATCGGCATGCCGTAGACGCCGTGTGTCAGCAGCGGGTCTTTCTGCTTGACGTCGTTCTGGATGAAATAAGCCGGGCGCAGTACCGTTGCCGGCAGGTCGCTGTGTTCGATCATGCGCTCGACTGTGTGTTTGCCGGTGAAGTGAGGCACATCGACATATTCCGCGCCCTTGAAAACCGACAGATAAACAATGCCTTTCACGCCGGCTTCCCGCGCGATGCTCAGGGTCTGCAATGCCTGGGTCAGTTCGTCGGCGGCATTGGGGGCCAGCAGGAACAACGTGCTGATACCGTTCATTGCGCGCCGCATGGCGTCGACGTCGGACAGGTCGCCCTTGATCGCGCTGACGCCAGCGGGGAATTGGGCCTTCTCAGGCGAGCGGGTCAGTGCCCGCACTTCGAAGCCGCCGTCGTTCAGATGGCCGAGAACCTGCTTGCCTATGATGCCTGTGCTACCGGTTACGAGAATTGCCATGACTTTCTCCAGGGGTTGAATGGACTAGGTTACTCCGTGAGATAAACAATAGTCGTTCCATGGGTTGGGCGAAAGTGCCAGAATTCAGACACCTCGTCTCATAGATGGAACGATCATGGATTTGACGTCACTGGCGGATTTCAATGCGGTCGCGCTGCATGGCGGCTTTGGACCGGCCAGTCGCGCACTGGACCGCCCCAAGGCTACCTTGTCGCGGCGTGTGGCTGAGCTCGAAGAAGAGCTCGGCGTGCGGCTGATCGAGCGGGGCGCACGCAGGCTGCGTCTGACCGAGGAAGGTGTCGCACTCCACGAGCGCACGCGCGGGCTCATGACGGAGATACAGGAGGCGGGTGAAGCGGTCGCGTCGCGTGCGCCGCTCCCGCGCGGACGCTTGCGTATCAGTGCGCCCGTCGTTTACGCGCACGTCGCGCTGTGCCAGACCGCTGCGCGTTTTGCGCTGGCCTATCCGCAGGTCGAACTCGAAATCGTTGCTGAAGACCGCGTCGCGCATCCGGTCGAGGACGGTTACGACCTGGTGATCCGTATCGATCCACCGAATGACGAACGACTCGTCGGGCGGCGCATTCTCGGTGACGAGCGCCTCGTGGTCGCTGCGCCGACCATGTCGATACCGTCGATGCCTGCAAGCGAAACAAACGAACTGCAGGTGCGGGCCGTCATGTCGATTGCGGCGCCCCCTGGCATGCTCTGGAACATGCGCACGGAGGCCGGCGGCGTGAGGGTTATCAAGCCGGTGCCGGTTCTGCGAATGTCATCGCTAATGATGGTGCGCGAGGCCGTGTTGCAGGGTGTGGGCGCGGCTCTCCTGCCGCGTTTGCTGGTCGAGCAGGATGTGTCGGCGGGGCGGCTCGTTTGCTGGGGAGCGGAGGCGGGTCCGCCTGTAGAAATCTGGGCACTTTATAGTTCGCGCCGTTTGCTGAGCGCCAAGGTGCGGGCGTTCATGGATATGCTGAAACCGGACTCTGTCAGGGTCTGACGGGCTGCTCCCTGAACATGGCTCGAAGCGCTTCAGACCAAGCCGGCCATGCGCAACGGTCTTTGCAAGGTGCATCGTGGTCTTCCGCGATAGGCATGTTTGCTGCTGTGAAATCGTTTCGACACGCAGCGGCCATAACCTGAGCGATACTCGCGAACTTGCGACTAGCCGGCAAAGATATGCCTACTGCATTTTCCACATTTCACCCCGTAATTTACGGTGATTTATGTTAACGAGGAACAGCTGTCAGGAGAGCATCACTCATGGTCAAGAAACGAATTCGTGCTGCGCTGTTTGGCGCGCTGATCGCGGTGGCTGCGTCGGCATGTCAGGCGCAATACACCACCGACTGGCTCGCGAACACGTTCGGCACGCTTGCCGCACATGTGGGCAACACGGCGCGCTCGATGTGGGTCGCGCCCGAAGGCGTGATCTACACGGCTTCGCTATGGGATGAAAACGAGGGTGGCGTTGCGATCTATCAGAACGGCAAGAGCATGGGTTCCATGGGAATCAACAGCGAATTTCAGGGAGGGGCCATCACGGGGAATGCCACGTCGATCTTCGCTGCGCTGCAGTTCAACAAAACGTATGGAAGCGGAGTGGTAGGACGGTATGACCGCGCGACTCAGAAACGCGATCTTCTCATCCACGTGAGCACATGGAACGCCATTCAGCACGCCGATGTGATCACCGGGCTGGCAACGGCCGGCTCACTCCTTTATACGAGCGATTTTTTTGGCAATCGCGTGCGGGTCTACAGCACCGACGGTGTGTGGCAGCAGGATATCAACGTATCGAGTCCCGGTGCACTTGCTTTGGATGGCGCCGGTAATCTCTGGGTCGCGCAGCAAAGCGCGGGCGCTATCGTCGAATTCAGCCCGTCCGGCGCGACGTTGAACACCATCCAGATGCCTGCGGCCTCGCGCCCGTCCGCGCTGTATTTCGATGCGTCGTCGGGACGGCTCATGGTCGGCGACCAGGGGCCCGACATGAACATCAAGCTCTACAACGTCTCGGGTACGCCGACACTGGCCGGTACGTTCGGCATTCAAGGCGGTTATCTCGACACCACCACCGGGATTAAAGGCCAGGTTGGCGACAAGCGCTTCACGCGTATTGTCGGCATCGGCAAAGATGCTGGCGGCAACCTGTATGTGCTCAATAATCCGTGGGGCGGAGGATGGGATCTTGGCCGCAATGGCGGCACCGACCTTCACGCGTACAACAGTGCCGGCAACCTGCAATGGAAACTTCAGTCCCTCAACTTCGAGGCAGTCGCAGCGCCGGACCCAGTGACGGATGGCACCTATTTCTACAGTGGCACCAATATCTACAGCGGCACCGCGGGTGGCACCTTCGTTGCGAATACCGTCGACCCGTTTAGCTATCCTTCCGATCCTCGGCTCAACATGAACGACACGCAGCGCGACGAGCATTTTGGTCAGCTTGTCAGCGTCGGTGGAAACCGGATCCTCGTCGCGTCGGGCCAGAACCCCGGCATCTTCTATTTTTTCCATTTCAACCCGGCGAGCGGTTACATCGCCATTCCCGATGCGTCGATTCCAGGTCCCGCGTTCGATACGACGCGCTCGGTCACGGGTGGATTTTGTATCGATAGCAGAGGGGATGTATGGGCCGGTCTGGACCGGACGAATCACATCTATCACTATCCGCTGCTAGGGTTCGACGGTAACGGCAAACCGACATGGGGTCCGGGAATCGCCATCTCCATTCCGCAGAGCATCCGGCCATTGACACGCATCATCTACCTGCCGGAGAGCGATACCATGATTCTCGCGCAAGGCATTGCCGGGAGCTGGGATTGGACGGCGATGCAATCAAGAATCGAGGTGTATCACGGTTGGAGCGCGGGCAATACCACGAGGCCCGATCCGGTGATCAACCTCACCAGTGCGAATCCCAAGTCGATCACGGCCGCCGGGAATTATCTCTTTGTCGGCTACGTGCATACGGTGCCCAACATCGACGCCTTCAACCTCACTACCGGTCACCTCGATACGACACTGATCAACTCGAGCGCGGGCACGGTGGATGTGGGTAACGACGTAGATTCCATGTACGGTTTGAGGGCATACCTGAGAGCGGCGGGTGAGTATGTGATCACGAAAGACAACTACAACGGTTCCAGTATTGTTGTTTATCGCTGGACACCTTGATCGCTTGATTCCGGGTCAACCATTAGACGAAAAACACTGCGATGCGGATTCCTGATTTCGTCGAAATTCGCATCGTTGACTTCTCGCATGAAGACGTCGACAAGGTTCGCCACTATTTATATTATTAATATAAAATGAATGGCAATATTACTGGTCTCGACAGCGAACCCTCGTTCGACAAGAGTTAAATACTTGCGTTTTCCTCGCGCCACTGAGGCAGAATTTTCCATTTCACCTTCTTTCGAAAACCATCGGAAGTATTTCGTGGAAGTTCCTTGGAAGTACTACTTATCACCCTCGACTGTGGCAACGTTACACGGATGAAACGTTTATAATTCGTCTGCCAAACGTTGATGTAAGTAATACCGGGCGCGCGCCAAAACCCTTTCGATTCAGTAAAGATTGCGTGGGCGGGTTTGTGTGTGGCGCTGGGATCAGCGTCCTCAGATTGCGACTGAGTCGATCGACTTGGGCGCGGCTTGTCATCGTTATTCACGCGTGCTGTCTCGTCCGAATTAGGCTCGAAACCCAATTTGTTTTGTGTTTGCCACGAGGATTTTCCTCGCGGATTTGATTTGGCCAATGTGTGTCCGTGGTTGACGCCGGGATGCATCGCCAGGAGTGAAAAGGAGCTGACAGAGCGTTCAGTCATCCTAAATTTAGAGATTTAGTGTGGCGAAGAAAAGTCGTTTTTCGCTTCAACGCTGCGCTGGACTTCCAGTGCGCAATGGACCAGTTTTTATTGGTCAAATCGTCGGCGCGCCGTCGATCGTTCGTGCAAGTTTTCGTCCGTTTCGCCAAGCGGCTGGATGGTGATGCCAGCTACGCGGAACGTTGACAGAATTCGTCACGCAATGGGTATGTTGAGCACGGGTCGCAGCTGTGTGTCGATCTGAATGCTCGGCGCGGCAGATCAGAAAGCGTCATCACTGACAGGACATCGTCGAGTGAGTTTTTAGTTGATAGTAAGTATTGCGTAATAAATACCCGTTGTCTGGTGACAGGTCGAAATGTCCAGCGCTGTCGTAGCGATCAGCGCGCGTTCGAATGCCTGACGGCATCTGTTAACGGATAGCGGCACATCGGAAGCGCCAGCTTCATCAGCAATGAACGCAATCATCGCGTTCGCCGCTTCAACTCTCTCTGTACTCAAAAAAACGCCACGGCGGGACGGCTTAGTTCGATCCTGCTCATTCTCGGGGATAACCTGCTTTTCACCGATACATACGGACAATGACGAGAAATTTCAAACTTCTAGGGGTTGCGGCAGCAACCGTGTTGGCATGGTTTGGTGCAGAAAATGCGCAGGCTCAGGCAAGCACCATCACCGTCTCAGGGCAGCAATACACGTTGTGCGCACAAGAGAACGGCAGCTGCAAATTCCTCGGAACAGGCTCAGTGGTGTTCGGCGCAGTGCCGCCTAACACGCCGTCGGTCATGTTGACGGCCCCGCGTACCTTTAGCAACGGCGTCGGATGTTATGTTGGCGCAGTTTCACAGACAGATCCCGCATACGGTTACGGCAAATCATGCTGGGTGAGAGCGGTTGCCGCCAGCCCGACGCCGGCACCGACACCGACACCGACACCGACACCAGCACCAACGCCATCGCCGACGCCATCGCCAACGCCATCGCCAACACCAGGCAGCTCGACCCTCTCATGCGGCACACCCACTCACACGGCTGGCGGGACCGCGAAGGGCGTGATCAGCGCCGACACCCCCACCACCGACGGTATGCGCATTTTCCAGAACAACGCACCGTTCAAGCTCGCGATTACAACGAACGCACCCAGCGCGGATACGGTCGTCTGGTCCGTAGCGGATTCGACTGGCGCGATCAAGACGCAGGGGAGTTTTGCCGTGAGTGCCGGCGTGCAAACCAACTCGATTCCGTGTACGTCGACGTGGTCGGGCTATGGCGCGTTGACCGCGACGCTGCGCTCGAACGGCGGAACGTTGCCGAACACCGGAACACGTCCGGTGGGGATCGCTACGTTCGGCGTGCTGCCAAACCTGACGCCGGTGCTCGGCACCGTCACGTACGCTCATCAGGATCAGCATCGCTTCGGCATGCAGGGCTTTAACGGCAACATCGCCGCGCTGCACGATCTGGGCATCTCATGGACCATCGACGACCGTGAGGTATCGGCCATGGAACCCAATGGACCCAATACGTACACGCCGAGCGTGAACGATCTCGATCCGTTCTATAAAGCGAATCCCGATCAGATGCGCATCGTGCGTCTCGATGGACTGCCTGCATGGGACTCGAAGACGGGTCAGTTCAACGACAGCTATTACGCGCCGTTGAACATGCCGGAATTCCAGAGCTTCATGGCCAAGGTCGGTACCGATACGAGCCTGATCCGCGCTGCAAACTACCCGAACCAGCAAAAGAATTACTATCAGGTGACCTGGGAGCCGAGCCTCGGTTGGGCGGATAGCGACGCGAATTTCGTCGCCATGTACAAGGCCGCGTATCAGGGCATTCACTCAACCGATCCGAATGCCGTCGTGATGGGTACCGGCAATCCGTTCCCCTCGAATTGCGACACCTGCACAACCGGCTATCTGCAGAAGTTCGGTGCGCTGGGCCTGTGGAACTACATCGATGCAGTCTCGACGCATGGCTACTGGAACGCGGGCACGTATCCGGCTCATCCGCCTGAATTGCAGGACTCGGATCCGAATCCGGCGAACCAGGCGAACGCGCTCGACAACCAGATGACGCAGTTGCGTTCGGTCATGCAAGCAGGCAAGCCGAACATGAAGCTGTTCTTCACCGAAGCAGGCACGAGCTACGATCCGGGTCTTAACTACGGCCCCACGGTGCCGTCGCAGAACCAGCTGTTCGCGCATGCGGCGGTTGGCGTGCGCTCGCACATCATCGTGCTGGGCGGTGGCGCGCAGTTGACGACGCTCTTCTACGGTCCCGACTATCCGGGCGAAGTGGGATACGGCTCGTTCTTCGATCTGAATGACGCACAAGGCGCGTACGGCGCAACAAACCTCTCGCCGAAGCCCGAGGCAATGGCATTCGCCACGATGACTCGTGTGCTGGATGGCACGAATACGTTGGGCCGGGTCACGGGTGCGCCCGCCGGAACCTTTGCGTATGCGTTCCAGCAACTCGGCAATGGCAAGGTGGTGACTGCTGCGTGGGCGCACAGCAATGCGCAATGGCCCACCGGCAATGGCCTCTATAGCCAGACATACTCGACGAGCTATTCGCTTCAGGTCGACAGCGCCGGAACGTCTGGCAATGTGACGAAGATCGATGGTTACGGCAATACCAGCACGGTTGCCTATACCAACGGTAAAGTCACGCTGACCCTCACCGAGGTGCCGCAGTACATCGTGTCGAACAACGCGACGGTGGCCAAGGCCAATTCGACTGTGCCGGTCGGGTACACGGGCCAATAACACCGGCCAATCAGGCCGGGTAGAATCGACGCGCCGTGGGTGAAAGCGGCGCGTCGATCAACCTTTCCGACAAAAAGCCGATCGCAAGGCCTGTTGCTCGCGCAACGATCAGGCAGCGCGGCGTGTCGTCACCCCCATCGAATGCTTGCAGCCTTATCCGCGTCTTTTCAGGCTGCCTTGTCCCGCAGATCTCTTATGTGCTGATACACGGCGGCGCGTCCCATCCCTGGTACGTTTGCCACATAGTTTGCAGCACTTTTCCCCTTGAATGCGCCTTCTGCCCAAAGGGCTTCGACTAATTCACGACGGTTGGTCGCGGGTCAGCGAATTCAACGCCAACTGGCGCTCCAGAAGCCATGCGTGAAGAAAAGGGTTGATCCGTTCTTGCCAGTCGTCCTTGAACAATTCCTCGGGCTGGCTGATCATGCCTGCGTCGGTCTGGTTTGCGTTTGGCCACAATCGCCACGGATTGATACTCGGTCCCGTGACGGTTCGTTTGCTCGCGGAAATGATGACAGGCGCCGAGCCTTGCGCCGATCCCTATCCGATCGAATCACAAAGGAGAGTGAAATGAAGATCAAGGACTTCGGCGTCGAACGCTGGATGGATCTCTACGAGAACCAGTGCACGTATAACCTCGCCGAGACCTGCATCGAATCGCTGACGATCGATCAATTGCTCACGCTAGCGGACAAGCAGGACACCATTCTCGACGAGCTAAGGCCACTCAGGCTGACGTACGGCGCGATCGAAGGCTCGATGCGGTTGCGCGAGGCGATTGCGTCGATGTACACACGCCAGACGCCCGACAACCTGATCGTCACGCACGGCGCGATCGGCGGCAACGCGTTGGTCTATCAGACCCTGGTCGAACCCGGTGACACGGTGATCTCCGTGCTGCCTACCTATCAGCAGCATTATTCGATTCCCGAGAGCTACGGCGCGGACGTGCGGATCCTGACGCTGCGTGAAGAAAACGGCTTTCTTCCGGATCTCGCTAAATTCCGGAGTCTCGTCAACGATAAAACCAGACTTATCGCGATCAACAATCCGAATAACCCAACCGGCTCGCTGATGGACGAGCAGTTTCTGGCCGACATCGCCGGGATTGCGCGGTCGTGCGGCGCCTATGTGCTGTGCGACGAGGTCTATCGCGGTACGGATCAGGTCGGCAACGGCTATACGGCTTCGATCGCCGACATTTATGAGCGAGGCATCAGTACCGGCAGCATGTCCAAGACATACTCGCTTGCCGGCCTCCGGCTCGGCTGGATTGCCGGTCCAAAGGAGTTGATTCGCGCCGTTGCGATTCATCGCGACTACAACACGATCAGCGTCGGCATGATCGACGACCATTTCGCTTCTATCGCACTTGAAAACCGGGCGGCGATTCTTGCCCGCAATCACGACATCGTCCGTACCAATCTGGCGATTCTGGACGCATGGGTGGCGAACGAGCCGGCTATTTCGTATATCAAGCCGAAGTCGGGAACGACTGCGCTGCTGAAATACGATCTTCCGATCTCGTCACTGGAATTTTGCACCGCGCTGATCGGACAGACCGGTGTGATGTTTACGCCGGGCAGTGCGCTGGATATGGAAGGCTACGTGCGGATCGGCTATGCGAATAACCGGCATGTGCTTGAAACAGGACTCGCCAGGGTATCGGAATTTCTCGCGAATTATCGGGTGCGGCAATAAGCGCTATAGGCATTGTGTGTTGTGGGATTGATAGTCTCGCCATGCAATGCTATATAACGGCACATGGTCGAAAGAAAATTTTAACTATTCTCAAAAAGGCTTTCGAGAGATCTGATTTCTCTATTGGATTAATGGTTTTTAAAATCAGCGAGTGAAGTTTTTTTCAGGTAATTCAGCGGCACGAAAAAAAGGCCGACACATCGTGTCGGCCTGAAAGACTCTGGCGTCCGACGATTGCCAGAACCTGAGAGACGGTGATCAGTCAATTTTACAGGTAATGCTTACGAAGATCGGGCATTTTTGCCACATACTAAAATTTAACAATTTGACGGCATGATTCCGCTAAAACAGGGTGATTTTAGTGGCCAACTTCGTTTGGGGGGTGATCATAAACGAAAAGGCTCCACCAGCATAAGGGTGGAAAAAAATTGTCAGCTTGGCGTGGTGGACTTCATGGTCAGGTAATCCCAAAGTTTGAAAGAATTTGCCCGATTGAATTTCGCCCAGTACTGATTTGGAATGAAGGCGACCCGGTGCTTACGAGCCGTAGGATCCAGGTCGAATGAAATGGAATACCTGCATACTTGCCGACAACAGACGGGATATCGGCCGGTTGGCGGCGAAGCCCGGCTCAGCGGAACTTGCCACACTGGCGCTATGCTAGCGGCTTCGCCTACCTCGAGGAGCAACTGATGAAACCGACTACGGGATCGATGATCACGTTTAACCGCCCTGACGGCAAAGATGTTCAGGGTTATCTGGCCAAGCCGAAAAAACCGGAGGGCGCGCCTGCCATCGTCGTGATTCAGGAGTGGTGGGGTTTGAACGACCAGATTCGCGGCGTGGCCGACCGGTTGGCGCAGGCCGGTTATCTGGCGCTGGTGCCCGATCTCTACCGCGGCAAATCGACGGTGGAAGAAGAAGAGGCGCACCATCTGATGAGCGAACTCAACTTCGGCGACGCCGCCACTCAGGATGTGCGGGGCGCGGTCCAGTATCTGAAGCAGCATTCGACGAACGTCGGCGTCACCGGCTATTGCATGGGTGGCGCGCTTACGCTGCTCGCGCTATGCAATATCCCTGAAGTGTCGGCCGGTGTGGTCTGGTACGGCTTTCCGCCGCTTGAGTACATCGACGCGTCGAAAATCAAAGTGCCGGTTCTCGGTCACTGGGCGACGCAAGACGAGTTTTTTGCGGCTGAAACGGTCGACGCCCTGGAGGCCAAGCTTACCGCGGCCAATGTCGACATCGAGTTTCATCGCTATCTCGCGCACCATGCGTTCGCGAACGAAACAGCGGTCGGCCCGGGCCGTATCGCCAAGACCCAGTTCGACCCGGTGTGGTCGCAGCAGGCCTGGGACCGCACGCTGACATTCTTCGGCCGCACACTTTGGAAGTAGCAGGAAAGCGCGAGGCTGTGTCGTAAGGTACTCAGCCAGCGGCGAGCGTACGCGCCGCTGGCTGAGCGACCACAGGTGCACCGTTTTCGTGGAGCGTTCGCCTTTGATGCTGCGCGTCAATCCGGATGCCTAATCAAATGTATCTCCCGACGACACCGAAAATGCGCCTGAATGGTCGCGCTTGGAGCTTCGAGCCGCCGTCGCCATGCAGCGTTTCACCGGGCTGCGAACCGACCGCGGCTTTCCCACGCCGAAGTGCTGACGCCTGCCAAACGCAACCAATCGTCGCAATCGATACCAACATGACGGAGCCTCACATGCCTCTAGCGATGCGAACTGCGGCCCTCATGCTGCTGACATGTTTGGCGTTGGGTGCCAGTGCTGATGTGCAGGCCGGTTCCGGTTGCGATGAGGGTTGCAACACTCGCGGCCAGCTCCTCGATCATCGCGTCACGTTACGGCTCAGTGCAGCGGCATTGTCGACCTTGCTTGCATCGACCGCATCCGGCCGGCAACTCGAGCAGATCGCCGGCGTGCCCGCTTGCAGTGTGGAGATCGTGACCTTCCGCTACCGGACCATCGGCGGCGCGGGCGAGCCCACCAACGCGAGTGGCGCCTTGATGATTCCGGGCGGACAGTCGGCCGCGTGCAGCGGACCGCGTCCGCTGATGCTTTACGCGCATGGCACCAGTGCATACCGCAACTACAACATCGCCGATATCACCCGAACGGATCCGGGCAACGGCGCCGGCGCGGGGGAAGGCATAGCCGTCGCCGCCATGTACGCGGCCCAAGGCTATATCGTCGTGGCGACCAACTATGCCGGCTACGCCGGCTCCGATCTCACGTATCACCCTTATCTGAACGCCGGCCAGCAATCCGCCGATGTGATCGACTCGCTGCGCGCGTCCCGCGCCGTCCTGAAGGAAGCGAAGCCGCAAAGCGGGACGCGCGAGAACGGCAAGCTGTTCGTCACCGGCTATTCGCAAGGCGGCTTCGTGGCCCTGGCGACGCATCGTGCTTTGCAGGCGGCCGGGGTCAAGGTCACCGCATCCGCGCCGGGGTCGGGTCCCTATGCGCTCGCCGCCACCGCGGATGCGCTCATCGAAGGCGAAGTGAATCTGGGTTCGACGCTGTTCACGACCTTGATCGTGACGGGCTACCAGCATGCTTATCAGACTATCTATCGCAAGCCTGACGACTTCTACGAAGGGGCCTATGCCCCGAACATCGAGAAGCTTCTGCCCAGCGTGCAGCCGCTCGATACACTCATCTCGCAGGGGAAACTACCCTCGGCGCATCTCTTCAACAGCGTTCCTCCCGCGCCGCAATTCGAATCGATGACGCCGCCGGCGTCGCCACCGCTCGCTCCGTCCGCGCTGATCCCTTTGTTTGCCGCCGGATTCGGCAACGCCAATCTCGTGCGCAACGCCTATCGCCTGAGTCTGCTGGAAGACGCCGCGGCCAATCCCGACGGTGCGTTTCCGAACAGCACGGTTGCCATGACGCCGGCGGAAAATCCCACGCATCCGCTGCGTCAGGCGTTCAAGCGCAATGACTTGCGCAACTGGGCGCCGCGAGCGCCGGTTCTGTTGTGCGGCGGCGGCTCGGATCCCACTGTGTTTTTCTTCAATGCACCTATTGAGCAGGCCTACTGGCAGAACGCCAAAGTGCCGGCAGGGCTGACATCCGTGCTGGATGTGGACTCGGCGGCCGGCGAGTCCAATGATCCGTACGCGCCCATCAAGCAGGGCTTCGCCAGTGCGAAGGCGACGCTCGCGAATCGAGCGGTGGCAGGCGGCGCAACCGACGGCGGCGCTTCAGCCGTGCTGCGGGCCTATCACGGCGAACTGGTCGCGTCGTTCTGCATGCTCGCCGCGCGGGCTTTCTTCGCTAAATTCTGAGCGTCGCGGGGACGTATCGATGCTATCGAGCGTGCCGCCGATCTTCGCGGACCAAACGCTAGCTGCACGCGCGAGCGATCGATAGAATCGCCCAGCACCAGGCCGTGTAATCTTCTCCATGCAGCATGTCGGCAGACCCGTCGTGCGACATTGGCAAACATCAAAGGAAATCTGAACGTGGTGAAGATCGATCCAGACCGGTTACTGACCGATCTCAAACAGCTGCGCAGCTTTGGCGCCACGGGACCTGGCGTCGTGCGTCTCGCGCTCTCGCCGGTGGACCTGGCATCGCGTCGATGGCTGGCCGGGCGCATGGCGCAGGCGGGACTCGATGCCGTTATCGACGGCGTGGGGACCGTGTTCGGCCGCTCGCGCAAAAGCGGTCCCGCGCTAGTCGTCGGCTCTCATACCGATACGCAGCCCACCGGCGGTTGGCTCGACGGCGCGATGGGCGTCATCTATGGGTTGGAGATCGCTCGCGCGCTGGGCGAGAACGAAGCGACGAGCCACCTTGCCGTGGATGTGGCGTCCTGGATCGATGAAGAGGGCACCTTTTCAGGTTTGCTTGGCAGTCGCAGCTTCGTGGGCGATCCCGTCGATGCGACGATTCGAAGCGCCACGAACCGGGAAGGGCAGCGCCTGCAGGACGTGCTCGAAGCCGCCGGCCTTGCCGGCTTGCCACGCGCCCGCTTCGAGCAAGGCCGCCATGTCGCGTATCTCGAGCCGCATATCGAACAGGGCGGCCGTCTGGAAGCCATTGGCAAGTCCATTGGTGTCGTCACCACGATCGTCGGGCTGCGCGAATTGCGGTTGCGTTTCACGGGGCAACGCAATCATGCCGGCACCACGCCCATGTCGATCCGGCGGGACGCCGGCGCGGCGCTGGTTGCATTTATCGCGCGGATGAACGAAGCGTTCGCGCAACTCGCGGACGCCGACACCGTGTGGACGGTGGGACGCATCGACCTCGATCCGGGGTCGCTCAGCGTCGTGCCGGGGCAAGCTGATATGTATCTGCAATTCCGCGACGCGAACGCCGCGCGCCTGCAGGCGATGGAGGCGAGACTGGCGGAGCTCGTGCGGGACTGCAACGCAGAAGGTCCTGTGGGCGTGGAACTGACAACCGCCGACGAAGCCATGAAGCCGGTGACGATGGACCCGGCGCTCGCGGAGCATCTCGCCCGCGTGGCCGAGGCTGTGGCGCCGGGCCAATGGTTGCGCATGCCGAGCGGGGCCGCGCACGACGCCCAGGTCATCGCCCGTTGCATGCCGGCTTGCATGATGTTCGTGCCGAGCATTGGCGGCGTGAGCCACGACTTCATCGAAGATACGGCCGAGGAGCATATTGTCCTCGGTTGCCAGGTCGCGGCCACGGCGGCGGCCGCGATTCTCCAGGAACAATGGGCGAAGCGATCGTGATAAAGCCGGGCGGGCGATGCGATTTGACTCGACGTGTTTAGCGGCGCCGCATAAGGCCACCGCTGCGTTTCGACTCGGCCCGATTCAGTTCAGTTGCCGAATAACGAGGCCTGCGTCCCGCGAGCGGGCGCCGGGCGTGCCGGTTTCACCAGCGCGTCCCGGTCGACCCTTTCCGGTGCGGCGGCCGAAGCCGCAGCCACAGGCCCAGATACAGCCGAATCCGAAGCCGCTTCCAGCGAGGTCTGCCCGGCTTCGAGCGAAAGAAGAAACATCTTGTTCGCCAATCCACCTGCAAAGCCGGTCAGATCACCGGACGCGCCGATCACGCGATGACACGGCGCCACGATCGAAATCGGATTTCTGCCGTTCGCCGCGCCCACGGCCCGCACGGCATTGAGGTTGCCGATTTGCGTGGCGATGTCCGAGTAGCTGCGCGTCTCGCCGAACGGGATTGTCAGGAGCGCCGCCCAAACCTTCTTCTGGAAGTCCGTTCCCTGGAAGTCGAGTTCAAGATCGAACCGGTCTCTCGTCCCCGCGAAATATTCGTTCAACTGCCGCCTGGTTTCGATCAGGATCGGGCGTTCGTCCGCCTCGACTGTCTCCGGCAGACGCACCCGGTTCGGCTTGTCGTTTTCCCACAGAATGGCGGCGAGCCGGTTACCGTTTGCAACGAGCTTCAGTTCGCCGACGGGCGAATTCATCAACATGTAGGCGTAGGTCATTTTGCTGGATTCCTGGCTGGCTGGAGGCTGACATCGCTCGATGCGAGTCTGCGAAACTCGCTCTCCAATGGCTCCGATACCTGACAGCT
The DNA here is from genome assembly GCF_046027605.1 of Paraburkholderia fungorum. Classification (GTDB taxonomy): domain Bacteria; phylum Pseudomonadota; class Gammaproteobacteria; order Burkholderiales; family Burkholderiaceae; genus Paraburkholderia; species Paraburkholderia fungorum_F. Next base: position 180,871 of record NZ_JAQQEF010000001.1, on the reverse strand, counting down.
TAACCCCCGTCCCCGCCGAGGTCACGCCGGATCTTGCTATCCAATTCCGCGCGTGGCTCGCGACTCAGTAGAATTGAACCCTTGGCACATCGCTCACCGGCAACCGGACATCTTTTTCACGACTGTGACTACTCCCCTCGAACAATTGCGGGCCGGACAACTGGCGGGTACTCGCCGGCTCAAGCTGGCGTGCGGGCTGAGCGAATTTCCCCGCGAGATTTTCGATCTGGCCGACACGCTGGAAATTCTCGATTTGTCGGGCAATGCGCTCACGTCGCTGCCCGACGATTTACCGCGTCTCAGCAAGTTGCGCATCCTCTTTGCTTCCGACAACCCGTTCACCGAATTGCCGGAAGTGCTCGGGCAGTGCTCGCAGCTGAGCATGGTCGGTTTCAAGGCAAACCGCATCCGCAAGGTGTCGGGCACATCGCTGCCGCCGCTGCTGCGTTGGCTGATCCTCACCGATAACGAGATCGAAGCACTGCCGCCGGAAATCGGCGCCTGCACCCAGTTGCAGAAGTTGATGCTCGCCGGTAACCGGTTGCGGACGCTGCCCGAGGAATTGGCCGCCTGCTCGCGGCTCGAACTGCTGCGTCTCGCGGCCAATCAACTCGGCGAACTACCCGTATGGCTGCTGCGTCTACCGCGGCTTTCCTGGTTGGCATTCGCCGGCAATCCGTTGAGCGAAGCACTGGAAACGGCGGCATTGATCGATACGCCGATCGCCCATATTGGATGGGACGAATTGAAACTCGAACAGCAGCTCGGCGAAGGGGCGTCCGGTGTAATTTATCGTGCGGCACTTCTGGCTCGTGATGACGAGACGAAGCGGCCCGTAGCCGTCAAATTGTTCAAGGGCGCCGTCACCAGCGACGGCTTGCCGGACTGCGAGATGGCGGCCTGTATTCGCGCCGGCGATCATTCGAACCTGATTCCGGTGGTGGGTAAAGTGAAGGACCATCCGGCAGGCGCGCATGGTCTGGTGATGGAGCTGATCGATCCTCAATTCACAAATCTTGCCGGACCACCGAGCCTCGAGTCATGCACGCGTGACATTTATAGCGCTGACACGCGCTTCGAGTTGGCTTCGGCGTTACGTATTGCATCCGGTATCGCGTCGGCAGCGTGTCATCTGCATCGGCAAGGCGTGATGCATGGCGATCTGTACGCGCACAATATTCTGCATGGCGGCAACGGTCGCGCGCTGCTGGGCGATTTTGGCGCGGCGTCTTTCTATGCCACGGATCGTCGCGACCTCAACCCCGCGTTGCAGCGCGTGGAAGTCAGGGCATATGGTTGCCTGCTCGAAGAGTTGATCGAGCGATGCGACTGGCCGGATGCGGAAGCGTCCATCGCGGCGAAGCTGGTGGCGTTGAAAGACAATTGCTTGAACGACGATATCGGCAGCCGGCCGCTATTCGACGACATCGTTGCCGCGTTGCGGCAACTAGCGGGCGCAGGCGACCGGGACGCGGCAGCGTTGGCGGCCGTTTGATCCGATGATTGTGTGAGCGCAATGCAACCATTCGTCCGCCGTGCCTAAGGAGACACAATCAATGACGCAGAAGATGCGCCGCCGCGTGCTGGTTGCCGGCACGCTTGCTGCGGCAGGCCTGACAGGTGCGGCTCATGTCGATGCCATACAGAGCGGCAAGCTGAAGATCGCCCTCGTGCTGAAGTCGATGACCGACCCGTTCACGGTAGCAATGGCAAACGCCGCGCGCAATTACGAGAAGCACTTTCCGTCGCAGTTCGACTTGACTGTGCGCGGAACGGCAGCGCAGAGCGACACGGCCGCGCAGATCCGCATGGTGGACGAGTTGATCAAGGCCCGGATGAACGCGATCGTCATCGCGCCGACCGACTCGAAGGCGCTGACCGCTATCGTGGCGCGAGGGATCAAGGCCGGCATCATCATGGTCACGATCGATAACCCGCTCGATGACGCGTCGCAAGATGCCGCCCACATTTCTGTGCCCTTCGTCGGCCCGAATAATCGCAAGGGCGCGAGGCAGGTGGGCGATTATCTGGCGAGACGGCTCAAGCCAGGCGATCAGGTCGGCATCATCGAAGGGATTTCCGCCGACCGCAATGCGCGCCAACGCACGGCGGGCGGCCAGGATGCAATGAGCGCGGCCGGCGTGAAGCTTGTCGCCATCCAGGCCGGCAACTGGGACTACGGGAAAGGCCGGGACGTTGCAGCGAAGATGCTCGGGGATTATCCGCAGCTTCGTGCGTTGATGTGCGGCAACGACAATATGGCGATGGGGGCGGTGGATGCCGTTCGCGACGCTGGCAGAACCGGCGGTGTGTATGTCACCGGCTATAACGACAGCGACGCGATCAAGCCGCTGCTCGCGGACGGCCGCGTGCTCGCGACGATGAACCAGTTTGCCGAACGGCAAGCTGTGTTCGGTGTTGATGTCGCGTTGAAGGCCGTGACTGAACAGAGAAAGCAGAGTGAATTGTCGCGGGTGATTGAAACACCCTTGCAACTGGTGACTGGCGCGAATGACTGAAAGATCGCCCTTCTCAAGTGACCAGATCCCCCAGCGCCTTGCGCGCACGCACCACAAACGCGGAAGCCACCGCTGACAGCGATTGCGCTGCCGCACTCGCGAGATAGACCGGATCGCGCAGTTCCGGCTCGAACGGCCGCACGGCCACCTCTTTGCCCGCGTAGGCCGCGGTCACCGCATCGATCAGCGCGACGCCCGCGCCGTTCGCAACCAGCGACACGACCGTGCGCGACAGTTGCGCCTCAACGATCAATTGCCGTGGCACCTCGTGCTCGACGAACACCCGGTCTATAGCGTTACGCGCGTCGAACGAGCGGGGAAAGGACACGAACGGTTCGTCGCGCAGATCGGCCGGCCGCAGCACGCGCTTCTTTGCCAGCCGATGCCCGAACGGGACGATGCAGCGCATCGGGGCGTCGGTCAGCCGTTCCAGCCGCACGGCCTGATGCGGAATCGCCTCCGCCACAAAGCCGACATCACACCGCTGCGACGCCACCAGTTCGACCACCGTTTGCGCACTGTGCGTGAGCAGCGTGACGTCCACGCCGGGATGCTCGCCGATAAAGCCCGCGACGACTTGCGGCAACAATTCGAGCGCCACGGCGGGCGAGCCCGCGACAGTCAGCGAGCCGCGCCGCATCGCTCGGATTTGTTGCGCTGCGAGCGCGATGCGGTCCAGCCCGACGAACGCGCGTTCCACTTCGTCGTACAACACGCGGGCTTCGGCGGTCGGCACCAGCCGGCCTTGCTGACGCTCGAACAGCATGAAACCGACGCCGGTCTCGAAGTCGGCTAACAGCCGGCTCACGGCGGGTTGAGACACGTGCAGCGCCTGGGCGGCGCGCGTTACGGTCTGCCGTTGCATCAGCGCGCGAAACGCTTCCACCTGGCGAATTTTAAGGTCCGATGAGGGCATAACATTGACGCATGGAGAGCAAAAAAAACGGCATTGGACGCGTCATTTTGACCGCGCCAAGCTTCGCATTAGCTTAATTTAAAAGGGATTTGTCGCGTGAGCCGTATCCATAATATCCGATCGGTCGGGGCGTGCCGTTGAGTACGCCGCGAACCTTCGACATCGTCGTTGCCGGCGGCGGACTCGTCGGCATGGCGATCGCGTACGGGCTGGTGCGCAGCGGCGCACGGGTCGCGGTCTGCGATGGCGACGACACGGCGTTTCGCGCGGCACGCGGGAATTTCGGGCTCGTCTGGGTGCAGGGGAAGGGCGCTCGCTGTCTGCCTTACGCGCAGTGGTCGCTCGGTTCTTCTGAACGCTGGGGCTCGTTTGCCGTGCAGTTGCAGCGTGAAACGGGCGTCGATCCCGGTTTCGATCGACCGGGCGGGATCGAGTTGTGCGAGACGGCGGCTGAACTGGAAGCGGGCCAGAAACTGCTCGAATCGCTGCATCAACGCGAAGCGGGGCTCGGCTATCGGGTGTTCGATAACGCGGCGCTGCGCCGGCGGATTCCGGCGGCCTCGTCGGCGCTTGCCGGCGCGCTCTATTCGCGCAACGACGGCCACGCTAGTCCGCTGTTCACGTTGCGTGCCTTGCATCAGGCGTTTCAGTTGGGCGGTGGCGTGTATCTGCCGCGTCATGACGTGACCGAGGTGCGCCCCCGTTCAGGGCGTTTCGATGTCGTCACGTCCGGCGGCACGTTCGAGACCGGCCGCGTGGTGCTCGCCGCGGGACTCGGCAACGCGCGGCTCGGGCCGATGGTCGGCCTGCATGCGCCGATTTCACCGTTGCGCGGCCAGATCATGGTGACGGAAAAACTGGCGCCATTCCTCGACTATCCGACGCTCGTCGTGCGGCAAACCCGTGAAGGCTCGGTGATGCTCGGCGATTCGGCGGAAAACGCCGGTTTCGACGACGGCACGACGCGCGACGTGATGGCCGACATCGCCCGCCGCGCCCGCACCGCGTTTCCGATGCTTGCGCACGCCCGCATCGTGCGCGCGTGGGGCGCGCTGCGCATCATGACGCCTGACGGCTTGCCGGTGTACGAAGAGTCGGCCACTCATCCGGGCGCCTTCATCGCCATTTGCCATAGCGGCGTCACGCTGGCCGCCGCGCATGCGGATACTCTCGCGCCGTGGATTGCAGGCGGCGCGCGTCCTGCGGTGATCGAACCGTTTGTGACAGCGCGCTTCAAACCATCGATAGAGAGTTGCCATGTTTGAGTTATTGCCACTTTCCACGGCCGAGACAGTGTCCGTCGATATCGACGGCAACGATAGTCAGGTTCCCGCGCACTTTACGGTGGCTGAAGCGCTGCTCGCGGGCGGCAACACCACGTGCCGCACGTCGCAGGTCAGCGGCGAGCCGCGCGGACCGTTTTGCATGATGGGTGTGTGCTTCGAGTGCCTGGTCGAAATCGACGGCGTGCCCAATCAGCAGGCCTGTATGACCGCCGTGCGGCCGGGTATGCGCGTGCGCAGCATGCGCGGCAAAGCGAGGCTCGCATGAGCAGCTTGAGCGAACCGCAATGCGATCTGCTGATTGTCGGCGCGGGTCCGGCGGGCATGGCCGCGGCGATCGAAGCACGCGGACGTGGCTTGTCGGTGATCGTCGCCGATGAAGGCGCGCATGCGGGCGGGCAGATTTATCGGCAAGCGGCCCACTCCCGCGTCGCTGACACCGAGCGCGTGCTCGGCGCCGATTACACGGCGGGCCGCTCGCTGATCGCGCGCTTCATGGCGAGTGGCGCGCAATACTTTCCGCAAACGCTGGTCTGGCAGATCGAACCGGGCGCGACGATTTCCGCGATGCTCACGCGTCGTGGCGAGCAGGGCGGCACGACGCGCGTGCAGTCGCAAGCGCTGCTGCTCGCAACCGGTGCGCAGGAGCGCCCGTGGCCGGTTCGTGGCTGGACGCTGCCGGGCGTGATGGGCGTCGGCGCGGCGCAGACCATGCTGAAATCGGGCGGCCTCGTGCCGGGCCCGGACACCGTGCTGGCGGGCAGCGGGCCGTTGCTGTGGCTGTACGCGTCACAGGTCTTGCAGACCGGCCGCACGTTGCGCGCGATCGTCGATACCACGCCCCGTGGCGCGTCGCTGAGCGCGTTGCGGCACCTGCCGCGTGCCTTGCGGGCGAGCGAATACTTGCTCAAAGGGCTGCGCATGATGCGCGCCGTGCGGCGCAGCGGGATCGAGATTTATCGCGCGGCCCATAATGTCGAAGTGCTCGGCGATGCACAGGCGAGGGGGTTGCGGTTTCGTGTCGGCGATCAACAGCATGAGGTCGCCGCGGGTCTGATTCTGCTGCATCAAGGCGTCGTGCCGGGCAGCAACGCAGCGCGCTCGACAGGTTGCGCGCATCAATGGGACGAGGCTCAGGCGTGCTGGCGTCCGCGGCTCGACAGTTGGGGCCGCAGCAGTGTCAAACGCGTGTGGATTGCAGGCGACGGTGCGGGCATTGGCGGCGCGAAAGCCGCCGAACATGCAGGTCAATTGGCGGCGCTCGACATCGCCGCGGATCTCGAACGCATTGCTTTGGCGGTGCGGGAGCGCGATAGCCACAGCGCTCGCGCCGCGCTGGATCGCCATCTGGCGATTCGTCCGTTGCTCGACGCGCTCTATACCCCATCGCCGTCGCTGCGCCGTCCCGCCGATGACGTCATCGTGTGCCGTTGCGAAGAGGTCAGTGCGGGCGAGATTCGCCGCATCGCACGGCTCGATTGCGCCGGCCCGAATCAGATGAAGGCGTTTTCCCGCTGCGGGATGGGGCCTTGCCAGGGACGCTGGTGCGGCACGACGGTCAGCGAACTGCTTGCCGAAGTGCAGGGGCGTCAGCCCGAGGAGGTTGGCTACTACCGCATCCGCGCGCCGATCAAACCAGTGACGATCGATGAACTCGCCACTGCGCTGCCATCCGATAACGATTTCGTGCGCGGTGAGTTTCCGAGTTGATGGTGTGCGGGCCGCGCGGCGCGCTTTGAAGGGGCGCGCGATAGAGACGGTATGCCTTCTTTGCCCTTCGCCTTTTGTCTTTTGCCTTTTGCCTTTGCTGTTCCCTTTCCTGATGTGTTCCTGCCTGGAGTGCGGTGATGAAACGTAGCGTCAAACTAATGGCTTCCTGTGTATTGATGGCGGCGTCGCTGGCGATGTCGTGCGCGGCGTCCGCGAAGGACTGGTCGACGATACGCGTCGGTATCGATGCGACCTATCCGCCGTTCGAATCGCTTGCCAAGGACGGTTCCGTGGTGGGCTTCGACGTCGACCTCGGCAACGCACTGTGCGCGAAGCTGAAGGCCAAATGCGTGTGGGTGCAAACCAGTTTCGACGGTCTGATTCCCGGGCTCCAGGCACGCAAGTTCGACATGATCCTGTCGTCGATGGCGGCGACCGCGAAACGTCGCGAGCAGATCGACTTCACGGATCGTCTCTATCGCAACCAGACGCGTCTGATCGGCAGCCAGAAGGCCGCGTTGCAACCTGTTGCGGCGAAGCTGGCGGGCAAGAAGATCGCGGTCGAACAAGGCACGGTGCAGGAGACCTACGCACGCGAGAAGTGGGCGCCGGCCGGTGCTGAGGTGGTCGCGTATCAGAACTACGATCAGGCCTACGCGGACCTGAGCACAGGCCGCGTGGACGGCGTGCTGATGGACGCGGTGCAGGGTAAGCAGGGCTTTCTCGACACGCCGGGCGGTGCGGGTTTCGCGTTCGCCGGAGACACGGTGTACGACCCGAGGATCATGGGCGACGGCGATGCAATCGGCGTGCGCAAGAGCGATGCCGATTTGCGCGCTGCGTTGAATGGCGCGATTGCGGAGATTTTGCGCGATGGTACGTACCGGAAGATCGAAGCGAAGTATTTCAGCTTCGATATGTATGGGAAATGAGAGCTTGAACTGACGAGGCTCGCGTTATGACGCGCGAGCCATCGAACGAGAGGACGGCGATAACACCGTTAGCACCATTAACGCCACTATTCGGTCTTGACCTTATGCGGCTTGGTCGCCTTTTCGAGTTTGTTGTATTCGAACTCCGGCACGGATTTCAGTGCGTCCTTCGTCGCGCCGGCGAGGAACAGGTTGCCGTCGCGGATTTCGAAGTGGTCGACCGGAATCGCCACGTAGTGCTTGCCCATACCGAGGAAGCCGCCGACCGACACGACCGCGTAGGTCGCTTTACGGTCCGGCGAGATGATCACGTCATAGATGCTGCCGATCTTGTCGTTGAGATCGTTGTAAACCGGTTCGTCGACGAGCGCACGGCGCACGCTCCAGCCCTTCAATAGCGCGTTGGTCTGCTCGACCGTGCCGCCGAGCGGTTGCAGCCCGGCGACTTGAGCGATGGCGCCTTGCGAGGCGCAGATCGCGGTGAGAGCAGCAGCGCAGATCAGTGTTTTTGCTTTCATTTTCGGCTCCTGGTTGTCCGTCGAACAATAAGCTTCGTACCAGGAGTAGGGGGAAGCACGCGGTGTGCCTGGACGCTGCCATCACGTCCTTTACGTCCTCCGTCTTGGCGGGCGCGATGGCTTGGGCGAGCGTGTCCTGTGGCGTGGTCACTGCTTCAAGGCGTCGGTTGCGTCTGCCCGTTCTGACTCGCGCTCATTGCCGCGTCTCTTTCCGCTCGATGTTTGGCGGCAACCCTCTCTTCCGCAGCCTGAAGATCGGCAGGGTACGAACTGTCGTCGCCTTGGGCCGGGTCGTAACCCGCCGCTTCCAGTTCCTCGAGTTCATGCCTGACCTCGGCACGCGTGACGCGATGCGTGTCGTTTTGAGCAAATGCACTCGACAGGGTGAGTGTGGTCAGTGAAACAGCGATCACAATAGATTTAATCACTTTAGACTCCTGAGTGTTGGGTGAGTGTGGTGCGATGTGCACTGAGTAGACTCTGCTTCGTCGCTGGATATTCCCGCGCTTCCGAAAGAGATCCGGTTCGATCTGAGCACCTTGAATAATCTCGAGCGAGGTCGGAATAAATGTGCGGCGGCGCTGGTAAACGCCGTTATCCGGCCGCGATTATCGTGATCGCGAGTCGCTGCGAAACGGATGTTTTGGGTTCAGATGTGCCGACTTCCCGCATGAACACGCCGTACGCTCCAGATGAAAGAGGCGGCAACAGACAAACCGAACCTACTGCTACCGCGCCACATCTCTACCCGACAAGATGCTTTCGACTTTTTCTGTAGCGGCCATTCGCGGGAGCGTCTTTCATGCTCGAACGAACGACTGCTTCGGTGGGCATTTGCCGTGCGACCTGACATTGGCTATGGGTTGCTCATCTGCGAGAGCTGGCATTGCCCGAAAGCCAGGCTGACGCTTGAAGTGCTGCATTCCCACAATGCTTCACAACCGGGAGACCGGTGTGCCCGCGAGGGTGCGCTCACGCTCAGGGGCGCGCATCACCCCCCCACAGTTTGAACCTCAGGTGGCTCAAATACGGATCGCACGGAATAAACACGCGTGCTTGATCGTTCAATGCGCAATGACGACGCACTGCCGACGCGAAGGTCGCGGGGCAAGGGTGCCATCGACGCCGCCGCGGCTTGGTGCGTTCGTTCAGAACAGAAAAGGGTCGACGCGCGTTTTCAGTGGTCGTGCCGCGCGGGGACTATGAGCAAATCATTTAAAGTTCAGGAGGTGACATGCATAAACTTGCAACTGTTCTCTCGCTTGCTGGAGCGGCCACGCTCGCGCTTGCTGCGTGCGGCGGCAATTCAGACAACAACATGCCCGCGGCGATCGCCGGTACATTCAAGTCGACCATTCTCGTGTCCGACGGCAGCGTCGCCGCGCAGCACGTCGACCCCAATCTGCAAAACGGCTGGGGCATCGCGTTCGGTCCGACCACCCCCGTCTGGGTATCGGACAACAATACACAGAAGTCGTCGCTGTATGACGGCAGTGGCGTGGTGCAGTCGCTCGTCGTCACACTGCCGCCGGCCGCAAGCGGTCAGCCCGCGAGTCCGACTGGCATCGTTTTCAACAGTACGACGGACTTCGCCGTCACGGCGAATGGCGCAACCGGCAACGCGGCATTCATTTTCGCCACCCTCGCCGGAACGATCGCGGCCTGGTCGCCTAAGGTACTGGCGATGCAGGCTGTCACAGTTCACGATGACGGCGCGGGCGCAGCGGAATACACAGGCCTGGCGATCGCCAGCAACGCCGGCGCAAGCACGCTGTACGCCGCCGATTTCCATAACGGCAAAGTCGATATGTTCGACAAGACTTTCACGAAAGTCTCGGCTGCCGGCGCCTTCAGCGATCCGAACGTACCGGCGGGTTTTAATCCGTTCGGCATCCAGGCCGTCGGCAATACGATTTATGTGGCCTATGCGAAGCTCGGGCCCGATGGTCACAGAGATCAAAGCGGTGCAGGCAACGGCGTGGTGGATGCATTCGATACTGCCGGCCACCTGGTCAGGCGCATCGCGTCAAACGGGCCGCTCAATTCGCCGTGGGGAATCGCCATGGCGCCGGCCAATTTCGGCGCGTTCAGCAATGACCTACTGATCGGCAACTTCGGCGACGGCACCATCAATGCGTTCGATCCTGTGACTGGCGAGTCGAAAGGGCCGCTCACGCAGGCCAATGGTTCGAAAGTGACACAGCCCGGACTCTGGGGCCTGGCGTTCGGCAACAACGTCGACAACCAGCCTTCCAACACGCTGTTTTTCGCGGCGGGGCCAACGGCGACGACGGGTGTATATGGACGGATAGATTCGTCGATGTAGCCGGCTGAAAGTCCAGGCGTTCGGTGCGGGAGCTGGGCAGTAGTGGCGCTTTTCGACGATAGTAAAAGACCGAAGGAAAAGGTCAACGTATTGGAATGAACCAGGACCCACCATCGTTATGGACAGTAACGTGACAGGGCGACGCCATATGGCGCTGCCCGTACAGCCCGCACTGCGGGCTTTTTTTAACCGGGTTCGAAGCGTGTCCGGGTGCGTGACGTAAGTTGCTCCCGCCCGAGAGCGACTCCGGGTCGCCAAAATACTGTCTCGATGGCGACCATCAGTGCTCAGAGAGCGAGTCACACGAAGCGACGAAGGAATCGCGACGACACTAGACACGGTCGACCTCAAGATGCAAGTCGACACGAGCGGGCGCGTGCATGTGCGTCGCGTGAACGTGACGGGCAACACGCGTACGCGCGACGAAGTGATACGCCGCGAAACGCGCCAGATCGCCCATCCATATCCTCCCGATAACTAATCCCGGCTAACGCTTGTTCAGCCGCGGTCGCTCACGTTATGCGAGCTGCAAGAACTCTCGCGGACTCGTTTTCTGAAAGTCAGAGGAATAAATTGGGCCGGCGTTCGTTTCGTTCATTGGCTTTGATTTGCCCTCTTTCTTCTGCTTCGGCATCGTCGGACCTGCGTGTGCTTTCCACGCGCTGCGGGCGACGCCGGCATCCTGCGAGTTTGCTAATGAAAAAAGTCATAGTGACATGTGCTTTTGTTGTGTCTGTCCCTGCCGCGCACGCGCAAAGCAGCATTACCTTATACGGCATCATTGACGAGGGCTTCGAAGCAATCAGCAATGCACCTGTTGCCGGCAGCAAAAGCGGCGGCAGACTGTTTCGACTCGATGCCAACAACGGGCTGAATGGGTCCCGTTGGGGACTCAAAGGATCCGAAGATCTCGGCGGCGGCCTCAAGGCGATCTTTACGCTCGAGAGCGGCTTTGAACTCAACACCGGCAATCTCGCGCAAGGCGGCGATGAATTTGGCCGTCAGGCCTTTGTCGGATTGTCGAGCGACCGGTATGGCGCCGTGACGCTCGGGCGGCAATATGATCCCATCATCGACTACGTCGGAATATACGAGTTCGGTGATTCAAATCTTGGCTCGGATCACGCGGCACATCCCGGCGACCTCGACAATTTCAACTTCACACGTCGCCAGAACAATTCAGTCAAGTATCAGAGTCCCAACTACGGCGGTTTGAGTTTCGAAAGTCTCTATAGCTTCGGCGGCGTGCCAGGCTCGCTTGCAACCAACCAGGCGTACTCTTTCGGAGCCCATTTCGTGAGAGGCCCGCTTGGCATGTCCGTGGCATATTCACACGTCAACAATCCGGCGGCGTCCTTGTTCGGGAGCAATCCAACCGATACCGCGACGTCGAATGGGCTGACCGCGAGCCCGATCTACAGCGGCTATGCGTCGGCAAGAACGTACCAGGTAGTGGCGGCCGGCGGTTCTTATAGGTTCGGACACGTCGTCGTCGGCGCGACCTATTCGAACATTCGCTATTCGAACATTACCGCGCTTAGTGGAAGCAGTGCGGATTTCAACGACGCGGAAGTCAGCCTGCAGTACCTGATTGCCCCGGATTGGTCGGTTGGAGCGGCCTATAACTTCCTGAAAGGGAACGCCGTGACTCAAACCATTGGGGGCGCCAAATACAATCAGATCTCCGCCGGTGTGAATCACACGCTGTCCAAGCGCACCGATGTCTATATTTCAGGCGCATGGCAGACGGTTAGCGGAGACGACTCGACCGGGCACGCGGCGGTCGCGAACATCGCCGATTTGCCGCCTTCTTCGAATCGTCATCAAGCGGTCGCTCGCGTCGGAATCCGGCATAAGTTCTAGTCTTACTGCGTGATCCGCATTCGGCTGCCGAGTGGCAGGCAACGCAAGGCGGCAATCAGGTGCGAGGCAGACTACGTCTGAATCCTGCTGAGGCCCAGTCACTGGCCTCGGGATCGGTGAGCGCTTCTTGTGCCGGCACCCAGCGCAGGCCAGACTCTGTAGCCAGGGCAACGGAAAGTTTCCCAGCTTCGAACGCGATGCCGACGTAGCGACCGAGCTTGCCCCGGAAGGACGTCGGGGCCCAGAGCACCGTACGTTTCAGGGGGAGGATCTCGCGACGGGTCGTGCGACCCTTGGTGGAGATCTGCTTCATGGTTTCCTCAGCGCAAGCGCAATTGAACTCAAAACGACAGACGCCATCGGATTTGCCGTCCTCGTCTCTGCGCGCAGCTGGCGCAGATATATTCAGCAGAAGGCGCGGACGATCCAGGCCTAGATCGAGCAGGCCGAAATGCGGATCGCGTACGAGGAGCAGAGGTCCCGTGCCCTACAGGCCGAAATAGAAATCGAGAAAGAGCGCTCGCGGCGCCTGCAAGCTGAGGTCGACGCGGCGACAGCGCACGCCGCGCTGATGGAAAGAGAGAAAGACCTCGCCCAATCGCAACTGAAGTTGTTGCGCAAACAGATCGAGCCGCACTTCTTTTTCAACACATTGGGCAGCGTGCAGTATCTGGTTCAGAAGGATCCGCCTGCGGCCGTGCGCATGCTTACCCACCTGATCCGGTATCTCCGGGCGACGCTTTCGCAGATGAAGGGCGAATCGTCTTCACTTGGCTCTGAGTTCGAGTCGGCACGCGCGTACCTCGAGATCATGAAAGAACGTATGGCAGCTTCTCGCTTGACTTCCAATACGGTTGCTTTTCTATTTGAATGGCTGCTCTTGTGCGATCGAACCAATCCGCCTCAGGATTGTCCCCCTATCGACCTGTCCGAGAAAATCAGACCACTGCACTATTGCTTAAATGGTCAACGCCTTCACACACCGAAATCCCGCATACACATACTGGTAGTGCGGCTGAAACCAGTTCCGGAAAGCCGGCCGCAACATGCATTGCGCGGTGCGCGGCGAACCCCCTTTGATCACGTAATGCTGCCCGTCGAAAAAGTTGGCGGAGTAGCCCGGATAGAACGGAAACGCTTCAAATCCCGGCAGTGCGTCGAACACCGTCGAGGTCCACTCCCAGCCATTGCCGAACTGACCTTCCACGCCGAACGCGCTGACGTTGTCGGGATGCGCATCGACCGGTTGCGGGTCCCAGCTGCGGAAATCGAAATTGCCCGACATCGCGTGCGGTGCGCCGTGCGCGGCGCGTTGCCATTGTGCTTCGCTGGGCAGTGCCTTGCCGGCCCAGCGCGCGTAGGCGCTGGCTTCGGCATGACTCACGTAGGCGGGCCAGTCGAGCGGCAGCGGCACTTCGTCGAACATCGTGCGTAGTGTCCATGCACTGTTCTGATCGCTTCCCGCTTGCTTCGCCCAGCAGGCCGGATGCTCGATATGTTCGGCTTCCTTCCAGGCCCAATCCTTTTCCGTCCACCACCTGGGTTCGCGATAGCCGCCTGCCTCGATGAACTCGCGAAACGCGCCGTTCGTCACCATGTGGCGGTCGATCTCGAACGCCGGCACCTCGACGCGCATTTCGCCGAACTCGTTGTCCCAGCCAAAATGCCCGCTCTCGCGCGACATGCCGAGCACCGTTGCACCGGCCGGCACGCTGACCATCGACGACAGCGCTTCGCGCGGTTCAGATCGCGTAAGCACCGGCTCCCGCAACTCGGAGACCTTCTGCGCGAGCGGCAACTGATGCAGCATGTACGCGAGCGTTTCAGCGTGCATCAGCCGATGCTCGATCGCGACGTTCAGCAGCTGCGCGGACGCCTGAGCCTGTGTGCCTTCCCGGCCGACCCGCGCCGAGTCGCTCAGCGCATCGAGCTCGCGGTCGATCTGCTCGCGGGCGCGCAGCGCGTAGCCACGCACGGCGTCGAGCGACGGCCAGTCGCTGGGTTGGTCGGTGGGAAAGCCGCCGTCGACAGGATCGATCCCGAAAGCGAACAGCTGGTCGAGGTGCGGATCGAACGCCGGCAGATCGCACACGCGCTGATCGAAAAGATTACGATCGAAAGCTTCCAGATGGCCGACGTAAAACACGATCCGGTGGCGCTCGCGGATCGGCCGTTCGTACAGAAACTCGGGTTTGACGATGGAAAACAGGGCGTCCGTAATTTGACGCGCGTCGATCAGACGCTGGACTAGCGGGTGATGCGGAGCGGGGTCGCGATTCATTTCGCCAAGTCTCCTTGCGGGGGAGGGACTAAAGACTGTACCCGCTCGCAGGAGCCGTGCCAAGACGAATGCGCGCTAAAAAGCAGTTCGACCGAGACCTGGCTGCGCGGGCCAAGTCCTGCGCGCAAGGCTTATACCTTCTGCAAGCCTTCCAGATCGACGATCCGGATGTGTTTGCCTTGTGTGTCGATCAGGCCGCGCTTTTGAAATCTTGACAGGGTGCGGCTGACGGTTTCGAGCGTCATGCCGAGGTAGCTGCCCATGTCCTCACGCGTCATGCGCAAGTTGAATTCCGCCGATGAATAGCCGCGTTGCGCGTTGCGTTCCGACACGTCCAGCAGAAATGCCGCCACGCGTTCGTCCGCGGAAAGTGAGCCGAGCACCATCATCTGCCCAGCTTCGCGGACGATCTGCTCTCCCAGCAGTTTGTGCAGGCGGTCCTGCATCGAACTGATTTCCCGGCACAAGGACTTGAGGGCAGGGTAGGGAACGATACAAACGGTGCTGTCTTCCAGGGCGACGGCGCTGCATGCATGCGTGTCTTCACTGATGCCGTCGAGACCGAGCGCTTCGCCCGCGAGGCGCAGCCCGGTGACCTGTTCGCGGCCGTCGCGGTGCGCCATGACGGTTTTCATCGAACCGGAACGCACGGCGTAAATACTATCGAAGCGGTCGCCGCTGCGATACAGTGCTTCGCCGCGCTGCACAGAGCGCGCGGTGCAAATGAGTGCTTCGAGTTTGGTGAGTTCGTCGGGCGATAGGCCTTGTGGCATGCAGAGCGCCCGCATCGCACAACTCGAACAGCGCGCGGCGGTGCGTGCTGTTGCTCTCACCGGCGCGGCACGACGGCCGCCGCGCGCCGGCGGAGAAATCAGACTGGGATCGGCAGCGCCAGAGGAGCGAGTCACAGCGTTAGGAGTAAGCATGGTCTGCAGCCATTGTCAGGGTAACGACCCATTGTCCCACCGCTCATGGCCCCCGCTTAGCGACAAAATGACGCGTTTGGACAGTTAGGCATCTTGAGCGATGTCACCCTTGCGTTGCTGTTTGTGGTTATGGACTGCTATGCATCATCGCGAGCGTGCGCCGTTCCGATTTTGGAGATAAAAGCTGCGCGTGCCGCTGCTCCATGCGGCACAAGCACGCGCTTTGCAATGTGCGTCACCACGCGTTCAGGTGGCTTCGCCTTCCTTACCTGCCGCGGACGGAATCAACAGGACGGGCAGGCTCGCCTGACGCACGCAGCGCTCTGCGACGCTGCCGAGTATCAGTCGCTGAAAACCGCGCCGGCCATGCGTGCCCATCACCAGCAGATCGGCGTTGAACTCGGCAGCCGCTTTTAGCACGACCACCGAAACATCGTCGAGCGAGGAGGCCTCGCCCACCGCGAGTTCACCCTTGACACCTTGCGCCGCCATAGCCTGGGCGAATTCCGCGCCGAGTTCCTTGCCCTCCTCGATCAGGCGGTTACGCAGAACGGACGGGTCGTAACCGGGCGCTTCGAAATACATCGGCGTGTTTTCGACCACGTAGAACGGCTGTATGACGGCGCCGGTGGATTTCGCGAGCGCGAGCGCTGCTTCGAATGCACGGCGCGAGGTGTGGCTGCCGTCGACCGCTACAAGGATGCGTGTGTACATATCGACTCCGCGTCTGAAGGAATTTGGATGCCGCGCCGTTTGGCCGGCCGGGCTCGTTGACGACTGATTGATTATCGATGCGAGCTTAAATGATCGCTGAAAAAGATGCATCCAGTCAGGATGTAAATCAAATACTTGTCAAATTTCAAGATGGTAGCGCTTTACGCGGCAAATACCGTGTAGCGGGCGTCTGCGGCATTCCTGTGGGACGAGGGCGCATATAATGAACGAAGATAGGGCCAGGTTTGCCTTACAATAAAAACCTATTCAGACAAGCTGCTTTCGCACCGCTGATGAACGAGCGTAAAACAACGGGTTTGCCCGACAAGATATACGGCGACATACTCAATCGCATTCTTGAAGGCGAGTATAAGGAAGGCGAGCGGCTGCCCACCGAGCATGCGCTGGCCGAACGCTTTGCGACGTCACGGCCGACCGTACGCGAGGCGCTCGCACGCTTGCGCGCGGACGGCATCATCATGACGCGGCACGGTTCAGGCACCACGGTTGCCCGGCGGCCGGACCCGGATGTGCGCCGCTTTGCGCCGCTCGAAACGCTGTCGGACATCCGCCGCTGTTATGAATTTCGCATCGTGACCGAAGCGGGCGCGGCGGAGCAGGCAGCGCTCAAGGCCGATGCCGACGACATCGCCGCGATCCAGCATGCGTGGGACCAACTGGAACGCATCATCGAAACTCAAGGCATCGGCGTGCAGGACGATTTCATGTTTCACCTGGCGGTGGCGCGTGCGTCCAGAAATCCGTTTTTCATCACGGTCATGTCATTCATCGAAGAACAGATTCTGTTCAGCATGAACCTGTCGCGCAATCTTTCGCTCGTGAAGACGTTGGCGCGGCGGCGGCTCGTGCAGGCCGAACATCTGGCCGTGCTCGAGGCGATCCGCCGTAAGGACGGCCCCGCTGCGGGGAGGGCCATGCGCGCGCACCTCGAGAATGCGCTCGAGCGGATGTTCGGTTCCTGATATTCCGCGCGTCTCGTCCCGTGGGCCGCCACTATGGGATAGGGGCTAGTTTGCTGCTGCGGGGCAGCCTCGACATTGCGTCCCGGCGCCCGGAAACCGGCGCCCGGCGCCCGGAAACCGGAAACCGCAGCCGAGGCAATCGCAACCTTGCAACGGCGCTCCGGGCACCCACACCCCGCGTATCTTCGGTCACGCGAGCCGCACCCCGGGCAGCCACACGCTCCGAAGCGGACTCGCCCCCAAACGCTAAGCTGCAGCAGCCATCGGTCCGAACAGGGCTGTGCGGGTCTTCGGACTGACCGCGATATCCAGTGCCACCGCCCGTTCCACGCCAATCTGCAGCGGCGACCCGAGCCGGCTGATGTCAATTCCGGTCTTGCGCAGCAGCCGTTCGATCGGCGTCGTGGTCACCGTGACGTAGCGCGTGATGCCCATCCGGTCGGCGAACGTCACGAGTTCGTGAATTGCCTGCATCGTCAGGTCGGCGAAGCCGAACGATTGCTCCTCGCCGCCGGTTTCGATCGCGAACCGGCTCAATTCCCAGATATGCCGCCCGACCGGCGCATCCGCGCCATGCAGCAGTTGCGGGAAGGTGTCCTTCAGCATGTTCGGCCCCTCCGTCGGCATCAGGCGCCAACAGCCCCGCACCTGGCGGTCGTCGCCCTGAATCAGCATGTAATGCGGCCCGAGCGCGTCGTAGCCGTCGATCTCCATACCCGCAATGGTGGGAATGTCCCACCCGAGCCGCCCGTGAAAGACCCGAGCCCGCAGGCGATACATCTCGTTGATGTCCGCGTTGTTGAATTCTTGCCGCATACCAATCCGGATCGCTGTTTGCATGACGTTCTCCTGAACGTGTTGGAAATACCCAATACGCAAGGAAACTTATGCATTTTGAATCGTTCTGCCACCTACCTACCTAGATAGGTGTGCATGCTGATCGGATAAAGCAGAATTCGAGATAAGCCTCAGCCCTCAACCGACGGGACCCAAAAATGGAACTTCTCGAGAATCACTGGCAAGCACAACCTTCCGTCCACACCCGTCCTGCGGAGCCTTCTTCGGCGGTGGATCGCGTTCTGATCATTGCCTACCGCAAGAAGAAAAAAGAGAGTCAGCGCCGCTTCTGGGCACGCTTCGGCGTGACGCAGTCACGGGGTAGCCGGTTCGAATCGGGCGCCGAGATTCCGGCGCCGGTCTCGATCTTGTTAGGCCTCTATTTCACCAAAACTGTTTCCGACGCCGATCTGGGCCGCGCGGAACGGGTGCTGTACAGCCGCGACGCAGCCGCCTTGCTCAACCCGGGTCAATAAGCCCCAACTGCGCGGCGATTACGGCCGCCGCGCGTCGCGAAGTCACGCCGAACTTGGTCCTGATGTTCTTCATGTGGAAGTTCACCACGGCTTCCGAACAGCTCAGGATATGGGAGATTTCCCACGTGGATTTGCCGCGCGCGGTCCATTTCAGACATTCGCGTTCGCGCGGCGTCAGCTTGGGCAACAACGTCTGAGCGTGCGTATTCAAATGGCGCTGACTGGTATCGATCACCAGATCGCGCAGCAACACCAGATTCGGCAATGCAACGTTGACATGGCGCCAGAAGGCGTCGGTCGGGTTGCTGTCGTTGACGAAGCACATCATGCCGGCTTCCTGGTTCGGCCCATGAATCGGCAATGTCACGCCCGCTCGCAGCCCGTGCGCACGGGCTTCCTCGTACATCGACTGCTGCGGCGCGGTCGTAAAAATGTCCGGCGACCAGATCAGCGGCGCGGCGCGCGTCGCACAATGCGCAACAGTCGGGTCGATGTGGACGAGCCCCTGCTCGTCGTAAGTGCGCCGCCAAGTCGGCGCGTAGGTGCTGCGCACATAGGCGTCTTCAAGGCGAATGGTCGGACGCGGCAGCATGGCGATCAGAAGCCTGTCGAAACCCCACGTGTCGGCAAGGCCCGCGATCGCACTGAACCATTCCGCTTCATCCGCGGCGTTCAGTAGTGGCGCCATTTCCTCGATAAAGTGTAGCGACAATTTAGTTCTCTTAGACTCGCAAACATCCTGTTGCGGTTAATTGCGGTACGACATTCCGTCCGGCTGTTTTTCTATCTTCACAATCTATCACTAAAAATCATTTTTCAAGCCGAGGGCGATTTCTAAAAACGGCATCAGCGTTGGCTGCCGACAAAGAAAACAACCGACTCCTTATAACGGATTTTTTGACCCAATTAACATTCACGGGTCGATAAAGTGTGTAATTTTCTCGTAGTAGCGGTTTTCATGATTTTCTGATTAGCAGTGTTATTGTCAAACCAATTTGAATGACTGTGGACGTCGAAAACTTCGGGCGAAACTACGTTAATTGCCGAATTGGAAATCTCCGCTTAACTCCTCCGTTATTCATAAACATCCCTTGCTAAGCGCTATTGTCATATAAAAGCGACGCGCCGGAGCTTGCCGGCTTCGCTTTCTCGCTTTGACGCCGACCCAGCAGACGCGATGGCATTAGTACGCCAGTTGTTTGACAACATTGTGAGGCCGATGCTAATTTGAACGTCCAGTCCCGTGTGTTTGAGGCGTGCGACGCAGATCCAGCTAGCATGGGAGTGTCAGTTCGCGCCGAAGCCACGTTGCATTGATGCCGCATCGGCGTCGCGTTAGCATCGATCACGCGCGCCTGCGCCGCAGCATGTTGGCATGCCGGGCGCAACGCGCTGCCACCTGCTTTCCCCATCCATTTCCATTACCCAAAGCCTACGTATGACCGACAACAACCGCCGCTATCCCGATCCCTCTGTCCGTGTGCTCGATCCGCGCTTCAAGTCGCTGATCCTGGCGTCCGCTTCTGTCGAGTGTCTGTATCAGGGCGCGCGCTGGTCGGAAGGGCCGGTCTGGTTCGGCGACGGACGTTATCTGCTGTGGAGCGACATTCCCAACGACCGCATCCTGCGCTGGGACGAAACCAGCGGTGCGGTGACCCCGTTTCGCCAGTCGTCGAACAATGCGAACGGCCATACGCGCGACCGCCAGGGCCGCCTCGTCAGCTGCGAGCACCTGACGCGCCGCGTCACGCGCACCGAGTACGACGGCTCGATTACCGTGCTCGCCGACCGTTACCGCGGCAAGCGTTTCAATTCACCAAATGATGTGGTCGTGAAGTCGGACGGTTCGATCTGGTTCAGCGATCCGACCTTCGGCATCGACGGTTTCTATGAGGGCGAGCGGCAGGAGTCGGAGCTGCCCGCGTGTGTGTATCGCATCGACGGCCAATCCGGCGAAGTGACCGTCGTCGCCGACGACGTACTGGGCCCGAACGGCCTCGCGTTTTCACCGGATGAATCAGTGCTGTACATCGTCGAATCGCGTGGCGTGCCGCGCAAGATTCGTGCATTCGACGTGGACGTCGGCGGTGATAGCACGGCGCTGTCGAACAACCGTGTGCTGATCGACGCCGGCCCGGGCACGCCGGACGGCTTTCGCGTCGACGTTCACGGCAATCTCTGGTGCGGCTGGGGCATGGGCACTGACGAACTCGACGGCGTGCGTGTCTTCACGCCGCAGGGCGAGCCGATCGGCCATATCGCGTTGCCGGAACGCTGCGCGAACGTCTGCTTCGGCGGGCGCCATCGTAACCGGTTGTTCATGGCGGCAAGCCACGGGTTGTATTCGCTATATGTGAATACGCAGGGCGTTCAGGGCGGATGAATGCGCAGCCTGAACGCGCAGCGTAGGTGTGACTTGCCTGACCACCCGGTGCGCCACGCGCGCACCGACTCCGGGTTTGCCCTTGTATAAAACGCGCAAACCGTTGAACCACAAGGATTACGTAACAAAATAGCCACTTTCGTGCACCGGACCCCGCGGCGAGTATTTGCTTGACATCGACAGTTCCGCTTCGCTATGTTCCATTGGTAGAGAGAGACACCGCCAGCAGCGCATCTGACCGGCGGACTTCCATACCAAGAAGCGAGGAGACGCAATGACTGTTTCAGGCAGGTTGGCGCTCAGACTGGTGACCGTATGTTTCGTGGCAAGCGCCACATGTGCATCCGTGGCGCACGCCGCGGATCCGGTAACGCTCAATATCGTCGACGTGGCCGGCGATCTTCAGCTCACGCAAAAGGGTTTCGAGGCTTTCAAGGCGAAGTATCCGAATCTCGTCGCCAATCTCACGTTCACCAATGCACCCGCCCCGCAGTTGCCCGGCAAGATCAAGGCGATGCAGGGCGCCGGCCGCTCCGATATCGACCTCGTCCTGACCGGCACCGACGCGCTGGCGGCCGGCATCGAACAGAATCTCTGGATGAAGCTATTGCCGGACAATGCCGCGGCATTCCCCGGCGTGCTCGACAAATACGCGCCCGGTCCACGCAAGATGCAGGATCTCGCGCAAGGCTACGGTCTCGAAGTCGCTTATATGCCGGCGGGTCCGCTGCTGGAATACAACCCCGCCAAAGTCAGCGATCCACCCAAAACGCCTGAGCAACTGCTGCAATGGTGCAAGGCCCATCCGGACAAGCTGATCTACGCGCGGCCGGCGAACTCGGGTCCGGGCCGCACGTTCCTGATGGGCCTGCCTTACATACTCGGCGACAAGGATCCGCAAGATCCGATTCATGGCTGGGACAAGACGTGGGCCTTCCTCAAGCAACTGAACGATTGCATTCCTTACTATCCGGGCGGCACCTCGGCGGTGATGAAAGAGCTTGGCGAAGGCACGCGCGACATGACCGTGACGGTCACGGGCTGGGACATCAATCCGCGCGCGCTGGGCATCGTGCCGGCGGAATTCCGTGTGCAGGCATTCGACAACATGACGTGGGTGAACGACGCTCACTACATGGTGATTCCGAAGGGCGTGCCGAAGGAAAAGCTCGAGGTGATCTACAAGCTGATGAACTTCATGCTCGAACCGGCGCAACAGGCCATGACTTATGACGATGGTTATTTCTACCCGGGCCCCGCGATCAAGGGCGTGAGCGCCGATCAGGCGCCCGCGCATAGCCAGGAAGTGCTGAAAAAATACGGCCGCCCGGAATACGCGAAGCTGCTGGCCGAGCGTCCGCATGTCTTGCCGTTGAATGCGACCGCGATGGTCGCGGCTTTCAAGAAGTGGGACAGTGACGTCGGCGCGCAGAAGACCAAGTAACCGCTGACTGAGTCCGGGCTACTCGCGCGGCGAGTCTGCCCGGATTCGCGTGTCATGCATGCTGGAAGCCGCCGGAAGCATCACGCGCATCCGGTCTATCAGGTCTTCGCGATTCGTGCGCCACGTGTATCAGGAAACCGCCATGAAGCATCACTTTGAACAGTTGCGGCTCGATTCGGTGAGCCGTAGTTTCACGAATGCGGAAGGCCAGGCGGTCGCGGCGTTGCAAGGTCTCGATCTGAATATCCGGCGTGGCGAATTCATTGCGTTGCTGGGGCCGTCCGGTTGCGGCAAATCGACGGCGCTCAATTGCATCGCCGGTTTGCAGCCATTGAGTGGTGGCGGCATCTGGCTCGACGAGAAACGCATCGACGTTTTGCCGCCGGAGAAGCGCGGCTTCGGCATGGTGTTCCAGAACTACGCGCTGTTTCCGCATATGAGCGTGCTCGATAACGTCGGCTTCGGCCTGAAGATGCGCGGGGTCGGCAGGAGCGAGGCCGTGCGCCGGGTGCGGGAAGCGTTGCAGCTCGTGCAACTGGTCGGCCATGAACGCAAGCTGCCGGGACAGCTCTCCGGTGGTCAGCAGCAACGCGTGGCGATAGCGCGGGCGATTGTGATCGAGCCGCCGTTGATCCTGATGGACGAACCGCTGTCGAATCTCGATACGAAACTGCGCATTGAAATGCGTGCCGAGATTCGCCGCATCCATAGCCAGCTCGAACGCGCGACGCTCTACGTCACGCACGATCAGGACGAAGCGCTTTCCATGGCGGACCGCATCGTCGTGATGAAAGAGGGCGTGGTGCAGCAAATCGGCACGCCGAAAGAGGTCTACACGCGGCCGCAGAATTTGCATGTGGCGCGTTTCATGGGCTATCGCAACGTGGCCGAATTTGCGCTCGAAGGCACGCAGGGCGAGAGCGTTGCGCTCAACGCGAACGGCGTGCGTCTGCTCGGCACGCCGATGGCCGGGTTCTACAGCAAGCGTGTGAGTGTCGCGTTGCGCCCCGAGGATATGGAGCGTGCGGCACCTGGCGCGGACAACGCCTTCGACGCGCTGGTGACAACCGTGGAATACGGCGGCCGCGATTCATTGCTGCGGGTGAAGACCGCGTTCGGCGACCTGTGGGCGCGCATCGCGGGAGAGTTCGAAGAGGGTGAACGCATCAGCTTGCGTGTACCGCCGTCACGCACGCTCGTCTATGACGGAGAGGCCGCATGAACACGCCCACGCTGTCGCCGCCACGCGGACCCTTTGCGCCCCGCGACGCCAAGGCGTGGCTGGTCACGCCGGCTTTGATCTTCATCGTCGCGTTGTTCATCTATCCGTTTGCGTATGGTTTGGTGCTGTCGTTCCGGCCGATGAACGGCGGCGGACTGTGGGCCAACTATCTGACGTTCTTCACCGACACGTCGATGTGGCCGACCGTTCTCGTCACGCTCAAGCTCGCTGTGCCGGCTACGCTGATCAATGTCGGCGTGTCGGTTCCCGTGGCGTTCGCGCTGCGTCGCAATTCGCCTTATCAGAAATTCGTCACGACGCTGCTGGTGATTCCCGTCACGCTTGGCACTGTGCTGATCGCCGACGGCATGCTCACCTACTTCGGACCAAACGGCTGGTTTCCGCAGGCGTTGCACGGATTGCACCTCTACACCAGTGAAGTGCGTCTGACGCATAACTTCTGGGGCGTGCTGATCTCGCTGATCGTGTCGGGTTTTCCGTTTGCGTTTCTACTGACGCTGTCCTACGTGACCGGCATCGATCCGACGCTCGCGAGTGCGGCCGCCACCCTTGGCGCGAGCCCGTGGCAACAGTTTCGCCGCATCTATCTGCCGCTGCTGGTGCCCGGTCTGACGATGGCCGCGTGTTTATCGTTCGTACAGGCGTTCTCGGTGTTTCCATCAGCGGTGCTGCTGGGGGCGCCTGCCGGGCCGACGCGCGTGATGTCGATCGCCGCAGCCGAAGCCGCGTTCGAAAGCTACGACTATTCGCTTGCTTCGGCGATCGCGATGGTGATGGGCTTCGTGCAACTGCTGGTGGTTGCCGGTATGCTCGGGGCGCGCCGTTTCTTCTATAGCGGCCCGGTGACAGGAGGCAAAGGCTGATGGCTAGCGATCAGCACGCCGCGCGTTCTTCCTGGTCCGGATCTTCATCGAACGAGAACAACCACGGCGACCAGCAACCCAGCAAGCGCGTCAAGCAGCGCGCCAGTGTATCGGGCCGTATCTGGCATGTGCTGGTGTGGGGCGCAATGGTGTTCTTCCTCATCAACGTGGTGTTGCTGATTGCGACCGTCGCGGTGAATTCGGTGGCGACGCGCTGGTTCGGCACCTTGTTGCCGCAAGGCTTCACGCTGCATTGGTATGCGCAGGCGTGGAGCGACTTCCAGTTGGCGAGCGTGTTGTGGGTCACCGTCGAAGTGGTCGGCGCGGTGGTGGTGCTGTCGGTCGTGCTCGGCGTGCCCGCGGCGTATGCGCTCGCGCGCGTGCAATTTCGCGGCAAGCGCATGGCGATGCTGATTTTCCTGTTGCCCTTGATGGTGCCGCCTGTGACGTACGGCATTCCGATGGCGACGGTGATGTACAAGGTCGGTCTGGCGGGCACGCTAAGCGGCGTGATTCTGGCGAATCTCGTGCCGGCGCTGCCATTCGTGATCCTCGTGATGACGCCATTCATCGAGCAGATCGACCCCAATCTCGAATCGGCCGCGCGCATTTTCGGCGCGAACACGTTCCGCTATTTCCGCTATGTGCTGCTGCCCTTGCTGGTGCCCGGCATGCTGGCGGCCGGGCTGCTGGTGCTGGTGCGCACCATCGGCATGTTCGAACTGACGTTCTTCACAGCCGGTCCGGCGACGCAAACGCTCGTGGTCGCGCTGTACTACGCTGTATTTTCAACCGGCGTGCGTGCTCCGCAATCGATTGACGCGATGGCGATGATCTACATGGCGATCACATTGATCTGGGTGCTGATCGCGCTGCAATTCGTCAGCCCGACGCAGATCGTCTCGCGCGTGAAGGAGCAGAAGCACTGAGGCGCGGAAGCACGGAAGCACGCCCCGAAAATGAAGCCCCTTTGCAGGGGCGACGCAGGACATCGTGGAGCAGACGTTGACGAACAGAAAGAAACCCGAGGAACTGCGCAGCCACCGCTGGTACGGCGTGAACGATCTGCGCTCGTTCGGCCACCGCTCGCGCACCGCGCAAATGGGCTATAGCCGCGAGGAATACGCGGGTAAGCCAGTAATCGCGATCCTCAACACGTGGAGCGAAATCAACGCTTGCCACACGCATTTCAAGCAACGTGTCGAGGAAGTGAAGCGCGGCATCTGGCAGGCGGGCGGCTTTCCGGTTGAACTGCCGGTGCAGACGCTTTCAGAGCCGTTCCAGAAGCCCACCACGATGCTCTATCGCAACTTCCTCGCGATGGAAGCCGAAGAAACGCTGCGCTCGTATCCCGCTGACGGCGTCGTGCTGATGGGCGGTTGCGACAAGACGACGCCCGCCTTGCTGATGGGCGCGATCTCGATGGACCTGCCGGCGATCTTTCTGCCCGCGGGGCCGATGCTGCGCGGCAACTGGAACGGGGTCACGCTCGGCTCGGGTTCGGACAGCTGGAAATACTGGGCTGAACTGCGCGCGGGGACCATCACGGAAGAAGACTGGCGCGGCGTCGAAGGCGGTATCGCGCGCTCGCCGGGACACTGCATGACAATGGGCACCGCGTCTACCATGACGAGCGCTGCCGAAGCGCTCGGCTTTACGCTGCCCGGTTTCGCCTCCATTCCCGCAGCGGATTCGCGGCATGCGCAGATGGCGGCGAAAACCGGCATGCGCATCGTCGAGATGGTGTGGGAGGACCTGAAGCCATCCGACCTGATCACCAAGGGTTCGATCGACAACGCCGTGACCACCTGTCTCGCGCTTTCCGGTTCGACCAACGCAATCGTGCATATGATCGCGCTCGCGCGCCGTGCCGGTATCGAACTGACGCTCGATCGCTATGACGAGCTCTCCGGGCGCACGCCGGTGCTGGCGAATATTCGTCCGACCGGCGCGTATCTGATGGAGGACTTTTTCTATGCGGGCGGCTTGCCGGCGATGCTCGCCGAACTGGGTGATCTGATCGACCGCTCGCAGAATACCGTGAATGGCCGCACGCTTGGCGAGAACCTCGAAGGCGCGACGATCTTCAACGACGAAGTGATCCGCCGCCGCAGCGCGCCGCTCCTGCCCAATAACGGCCTCGCGGTACTACGCGGCAATCTCGCGCCCGACGGCGCCGTGATCAAACCCGGCGCGGCGGACTCTCATCTGCTCGTGCATACGGGCCGCGCGGTGGTGTTCAAGGACTATAACGACATGGCCGGGCGTATCGACGATGAGGCGCTCGACATCGACGAGAACAGCGTGATCGTGCTTCAGCATGCGGGGCCCGTAGGCGCGCCGGGTATGCCCGAATGGGGACAATTGCCGATCCCGCGGAAGCTGCTGCAAAAGGGGGTGCGCGATATGGTGCGCATATCCGACGCGCGGATGAGCGGAACGAGTTATGGCGCGTGCGTGTTGCATGTCGCGCCGGAGTCGTTTGTCGGCGGCCCGCTTGCGCTGGTGCAAAGCGGCGATCTGATCGAACTGGACGTGCCGCGGCGCATGCTCAACCTGCTCGTACCGGAGGAAGAACTGGCGCGTCGCCAGGCCGCGTGGGTCAGACCCGAGCCGCGTTTTACGCGCGGCTACGGGGCCTTGCATCAGGCGCATGTGCTGCAAGCGGATAAAGGCTGTGATTTCGATTTCCTGCAGCGCGGCGGCGCGCAAACCGATGCAACCGGCGAGCCGGAGATTCACTGAGTTGCCAAGGACTAAGGGCTCAATACCCCACGCGATACACACGGCCTGTTTGCGCGCCTTCAACGCTGCGCAGATAAGCCTGCGCGGCACGCTCGGCCGTCACCGGCTCGAAGCCGCGGAAGTAGGGTGCATAAGCGTCGAGTGCTTCGGTCAATACCGTCGGGCTCACCAGATTGATACGAATGCCGCGCGGCAATTCGATCGCGGCACCTCGCACGAAACCTTCCAGGGCCAGGTTGACGGTGGTCGCATTCGCGCCTTCGCGAATCGGTTCGTCGGCGATAATGCCGCTCGTCAGCGTGAACGAGCCGCCGTCATTCAGGTATTGCTGGGCCGTCAGCACCACGTTGATCTGCCCCATCAGCTTGTCGCGCAGCCCCACCCAGAACTGCTCGACGCTCATCTCCGGCAGCGGGCCGAAATGCACTTTTCCGGTGGCGGTGACAACGCCGTCCACCTTGCCGATCTCGCGAAAGAGTCCCTCGATGCTGGCCGGGTCGGTGCTGTCGACGCGATACTGGCCGCGCGTCGCACCCACTTCAATGACTTCATGGCGCGCTTTCAATGCCGCGCTGACTGCCTGACCAAGCGTGCCGGTTGCGCCTATCACCACGATCTTTTTCATGTGCTGCTCCGTTGAGGTTTGGATGTGCAGTCGATTGTGTCTGGGTTCGGCGCGCGGAAAAAGCCGGTTCGGCTTGCAGGTCCTGCAACCCCGAGTTTCTAATCCACGATGAAACGCGCGCCCTGATTCAAACGGCGCGCGTTTTCGAATTGACTGAGTAGCTGGTACGAGCGGCGCAATTCAAACGAATATGCGTCGCGCGAAGGCTTATTTCACCCGATGTAATTCGATCAGGCGAGTGGGCCGCAAATGATTCAGGGCGTAATGAATGCGGCCGCGTTCATTGCGGCTGCCGACTGGGCGCGGATCATCGAACTGATGATCTGCTGAATAGGCACCTTGTGGCTCGATCATGCCTTTGTCGATGACCGTATAGCCTGGTTCGAGCGCCAGCAGTAGATGATTGCCGCCAATCCGGCTGTCGAAGCC
Organism: Paraburkholderia fungorum; assembly: GCF_046027605.1. GTDB lineage: Bacteria > Pseudomonadota > Gammaproteobacteria > Burkholderiales > Burkholderiaceae > Paraburkholderia > Paraburkholderia fungorum_F. Next base: position 152,855 of record NZ_JAQQEF010000001.1, on the reverse strand, counting down.
GGCCATGCCGTCGTGTGCCTCAGGCACGCTGTTGCTGAGCGTTGCGTTGGTGGTTGTGATTTCGTCGGGGGAGATCGGGCTGTGGCCGGCGATGCGGGCTGCTTCGAGATTTTTGCCGTCGGTGTCGACGGTGCTGTCGTGCGTGCGGTCGTTGTGCAGTTCCGTCGTGCTCGGGCCAGTGGCGCCCGGCTGTTTGATCGCGTCTGCTGGCTTGTTGATATCGCTGTTCATCATGCTTTCTCCATTGAAGAGGACATGGTTGAAAGTGCAGCAAAACCCGTTCCGCCTCGCACGATGCCTGCGTGCGCGTGAGTCGCGCCATGGTTACGCCGCGGTTACGCATAGGGCATTTCAGCAGGCGATTGCGTCCGGAATTCTTTTCGTTTTTTTTAATGGACGCATATTTTCTACAGAGTATGATCTTACTCCGACGAGCGAAGCGCGGTTCAATTGGAGATATGCGTTGGCGGCATGCGTTCGGTTGTTTTTACATGACCGGCACCAACAGGCGCGCGCTACTCAAAACATTTTACGGGGCCGTCAGGGCGGGTGACACATGCACTTCGATGCTGCATTCACACATCGCGGCTATTTGCTGAATTGCGCGCCGGCGCGCGCGTGCGATGGTACTTGGCAACCTTATGTAGTCATCTCCCGCTCGAGCGACGGCGAACTGGTCGCCAACCGTTTTTTCCCCATTGACTTGCGCTTTCCAGATGAAGCCACCGCCATCGCGCATGCACGCGACTGGGCGGTGCGCTGGATCGATGCGAGCAGCGTGACCATCTGAAGCAACCTCCCGCATGTGGGCCTGCATGCCGGGTTCTCGTGTGGCGCTGCGTGAGCAGCATGACCCTCTGAGCACACTGACACGCGCGGGGCTGCATCCGGGCAATCGTGCCACGCTGCGCGAGCTGCGGCAAAACGCGGTAATCTCTTGGGACCATCATCCTGAACCGTGCTTTATGCCTAACGTGCCTACCCACAACTGGGGTCTCGAACAGATCGTCGCGGACCTGCGTGCTTCGCGCGAAGAATTGCATCGCACGCGGCATCCGCTCGGCATTCGCGAACTGCCGTCGCGCGAAGCGGTAATCGGCATCGTCGCCGGCTTGCGCGCGGCGTTGTTTCCCACGCACTATGGTGCCCCCGATCTCACCGACGAAACGGTCGACTACTACGTCGGCCACACGCTCGAAAGTACGTTGCGATTGCTTGCCGAACAGATCCGGCGCGCCTTGCGTTTCCTGCCAGAGTTCGGTGAAACGCCCGATGCGGATTTGCGGGAGCGCGCCTTTAATGTCGCACGCGAATTCGGCACGCAGTTACCCGGCATTCGTGCGTTGCTGGTCAGCGATATTCAGGCCGCTTTTACCGGCGACCCGGCTGCGCAGCACATCACGGAAATTCTGCTGTGTTATCCCGGCGTGTGGGCGATGACGCACCATCGTCTTGCGCATGCGCTGCATCGTCTTGGCGTGCCCTTGCTCGCGCGCTTCATCAACGAGATCGCGCACTCCGCGACCGGCATCGACATCCACCCGGGCGCGACCATTGGCCCGAGCTTCTTTATCGACCACGGCACGGGCGTGGTGATCGGCGAGACTGCGATCATCGGCGAGCGCGTGCGCGTCTACCAGGCCGTGACACTCGGTGCGAAGAGCTTCGCGGCGGATCTTGACGGCACGCTGGTCAAGGGCAATGCGCGTCATCCGATCGTTGAAGACGACGTCGTGATTTATGCAGGCGCGACGATTCTTGGCCGCGTGACGATTGGGCGCGGCTCGGTGATCGGCGGCAATGTGTGGCTTACGCATAGCGTGCCGCCGGGCAGCAGCGTATCGCAAGGTAAGATCCGCGAGGGCGAGCGTACGGACGAGGGACGAGGTGGATGAAGGGGCGGGCTCGCGCGTCGTTCCGTAGTTTGCCGCACGGAACGGCGTGCGGCTTGCAGCGGCGACCCGCGGACGACCCGTTTTGCAATTGGGTGTGCGGACCGCGTTGCGGTTCTGCGTCGGGTTTCCTCTGGCGCTCCACTTAGTCTTCTGAGAGGCGAGCTCATTGTCACGCAACCGCGTTCACATGCCTCGTTGTGCGATTGCTGGCGTCGAAGCGACGGTGGCGGAAACGACGCATTCGTTTCCGCGCCATTCGCACGATCGCTTCGGGGTGGGTGTGATCGTGACTGGGGGGCATCGATCGGCAAGCGGGCGGGGCGTGGTTGAAGCGCGCGCGAATGACGCGATCATGGTGAATCCGGGGGAAGTGCATGACGGCAGCCCGCTCGACGAGCGAGGACGTGCGTGGCGCATGTTGTACTTTGAGCCATCGATGTTGGGCGATGTCGCCATCGAGCTGGGTGGTGTGGCTGCGCGCGAGATTGAACTGACGCAACCGGTGGTGCACGATCAGTTGTTGAAGGTACTATTCGAGCGCCTGTTTGCGGTATCGGTGGAAGCGCAGTCCGTGCCGGACCCTTTGATCCGGGAGGAGGCGATGCTCGAGTTGCTTGGGCACCTGATTCAGACCCACGCAACCACGCGTGCACGTTCGCGATTGGGCCGGTCGTTGGGCCCGATTGCACGAGCTAGGGCCAGGATCGACGACGACCCATCATCACCGTTGACGCTAACCGACCTTGCTGCGGACGCCGGCATGAGTCGGTTTCAGCTACTGCGAGGCTTCGCGCACGAGATGGGATTACCGCCGCACGCGTACAGGATGCAGCGCCGAGTGGCGCTTGCGCGGCGGTTCATAGCGAGCGGCGCTACGCTAGCCGATGCGGCTGCCGCATCCGGCTTTTCTGACCAGAGCCACATGACCCGAGCGTTCGTACGATTGTTGGGCGTTACGCCTGCCAACTACGCTGCCGCGACGCGCGCATAACGATGTCATGAGTTATGGGTTGAACCGGGACCAAACATGACGCAATCGACGGCGCCGGTGAAGCACCGAAGAATCTTCCGGCGCGCGCAGCACACCGAAAGCATGACACCTTTGTCGAACAGACGCAGATGACTCGCACGAGACCGGAATGAACCGTCGGCCTTCCGGTGTCCATTCCGGCGAGCACGCAGTGCGAGGCGGGAAGTATGACTGCCTGGTCACTGACGCCGAATGCGCGAGGGCACAGATTCCAGATGCACCACTACCGCGACTGCGCGGGGGACCCGCTTAAGAACTCGCGGTGTGAGCCGCTTTCTTTTGCCTATCTTTTCTTTGCGGCCGGCAAAGAAAAGTAGGTGCCGCCCCGCACAGGGGCAACACAAATAGACCACTAACAAATCAAGAAAAGGCCAACCCCACAGGCCCACAAGACAACAAGCGCCGCAAAGGCAAAAAAAACCAACCCTCACCCCACCCGCAAATACCTCAAAACCGAAACCCCCTGCACCCCGTGCACCCAAACATGCATCCCAACAAACCAGGCCACCACCCAAGCCCCGGCAACAACAATCAAATCACAATGCCCGCTATTCCAGAGTTTCAAAGAATGCCGCCGAGCGATCCACGGCACCCCCAAAGGATTCGGCCAATCGGCCAACAGATGCATCACTCCGCCGCAAGCAAACCCAAACGCCGGCGCAGCATAACCAGACCGCCCAATCCAATGATAAGAAACAGCGAGCAACACACCCCACCCCACACCCCAATGCGTCAACGTACGATGCGTAATCCACAACCGCCGTGTACGTGACCACCACGCCACCTCCAGCCAGTCAGGCGCCGTACTCCCCGCCACCCCGGCGATAAAACTCAACAACACGCCGATATGAAACAAACCGCCGCCGCCGAGCCGGGCGACAACCGCCGCGGCGATGACACCGGCTGCAAACCCAGTCGCGTGATGTGCTTTGTTGGATGCCATCGAACCTCACGACGCAGCGCGCCGGATAAAAGCCAAAGGGCGGCTATGTTCGCAGATGCCCGGATAAAAAAATAGCCGACCCGCGAGATAAAAATTCGCGCATCGGCGTGGCCTTCCACAACGCAAGGGGCAACCAGAAACTCAGGTCGCGCAGCGTGCAATATCGAAGCGCATTTCCGGCTCCGGCGGATCGTCCGGCGCATTCGCGGGATGCATCACCTTGATGACCGAGCCGGCGTTGAGCGGCGTCAGCGTAACGAAATACGAGTTGTTCGAATCCGAACCGACTGCGATCTCAGTCGCGCCACCTACGCGCGACATACGCACGCGTGAGAGCCTGCTTTCGAGGCAATCGGCGATATAGGCGGGGGCGCGCTGCGAAGACACGTACATCATCGGCAGGGACGCATCGCGGGCGGGGCCGCTGGAAGAACCGCAGGCAGCGAGAAACGCGGTGACGGCAGCAGCAGGGGCAAGCAGGAGAAGTCTTTTCATGGTCCGATCGTCGGCGTCCCCGGTCGGGCGCGGGAACTTGGGGCGCGGGCGAAGCGCGACGCGATTGAACGCAACGTCATGCTTCGCGACGAAGCCGCCGTTCAGCCGCAGCGACGTTGCGGCAAGGAAGGCAGCCGGCCTCAGTATACCCACCGCGTGCTTGCGCCGTCACTATGGCCACGTCGAAACGTAGGAACGTAAGCCCCATGAAAAAACCCGCGCGGAAATCGTGTCTCGCGCGGGTTCGCTTGCAGAACGGACTGATACACCGCTCTGCACATGCAGCCAGAAAAACTTAGAAGCGGTGACGCAGGCCGACAGCCGCAGCAACCTGATTGCCGGTCGACGACGGCGCCAGCGTGTTGATCGACGCCACGTTCGCGCCGAAGTTGCCGAGTTCGCCGGATGCATGCTGGTACACGCCTTCCACGTACACATCGGTGCGCTTGCTCAGCGAGTAGTCGCTTTGCAACGACACCGTCTGCCACTTCGGATCGCCCGAGCCGTTCGAACCCGACATCTTGCCGTCGGTGAAGGTGTACGAAGCCGCGAGGCTCAGTGCCGGCGTCAACGCATACTTGCCGTTCAACTCGAAGTTGTCCAGGTGCAGGTTCGTGCCCGACACGCCGGGCAGCGTCACACCGCCCACATCCACGCCGGTGATGCCGTCCAGTTGCGTATGCGTGTACACGAAGCCAGCCGTAGCCGGGCCGTAGGTGTAGTTGATGCCCGCGCCGAACGTGCGTTGCAGGTTCGCCGCGACAGCCGCTGTGCCGTCGCCTTGCGAGACCGCGCCGCCCACGTTGGCGTTGCCCGAGTTGTTCAATTGCAGGTAAGCCGCGGCTACGCTCAACGGACCGTTGTCGTACGAAGCGCCGGCGCTCCATGCGCGGTTGTTCGAGAACTGGCCGGCCGAATTGCTGAAGCCGTACAGGCCGCCGAATTTGAGGCCGCCGTAGTTCGCGCTCGTGTACTTTACGGCGTTCTTGACCGAGAACGAGTTGTCCAGATTGTCGTTATCGAACGGGTGAGCGGCCAGGTTGTTGCCGTAGCCGGCGCCGGCTTCGGACAGCGGCGCGAGGTAATCGACCACGGAGTCGTATTGGCGGCCGAGCGTCAGCGTGCCGTACTGATCGCTCTTAAGACCGACGAAAGCCTGACGATTGAACATCGTGCCGTTTTCCGTGTCCGCGCCATTGTTCAGGTTGAAGCCGTTTTCCAACGTGAAGATCGCGTGCAGACCGCCACCGAGGTCTTCGTTGCCACGCAGGCCGAAGTAGGTGTTCGACACCGAACCGCTACCTTGTTGCCAGTTGCTGTGGCCGCCCTGGTTGTTCGAGTAGACGAGACCGGCGTCCAGCGTGCCGTACAACGTGACGCTGCTTTGGGCGTGAGCGGTGATGGCGAACGCGCTCATGAGGCCTGCAGCGATGAGGATTTTTTTCATGTTCAGATAACTCCGGGGGAGACAGTGCATAGAGAATCGAATTCCAGTGCTAACCGGCGATTGCGCCGGCTGGCTGACGATCCGCTGCGAAGTGTATTCCTGCTATTCCTATCGTTAAGCGCGTATGACACAACAATTAATTTGCAAATTCGTAATAGCGGATTTGGAGTGGGGTAAGTGCGAGTAAATAAAAGAAAAAATCTTCGAATGCGTTGGCGCTGTAATTTTTTGTCAAAATATGGATGTTGCTCGCTCGCGACGCCCCGGCTGTGTCATATCCAGTAAGGATTCGAGCGTATCAGTCGAGTTGAATTCGGTTCATTATTTTTTCTGCAATTCACTCTTCCAAGTCGTATGGTCCATCACGATGACTTACAGATCTACAATTCTCTTCACCCCCTGACCAGGGGTGACTTTTTCATCTTTATATACGCGGCTTTCGGGCCGCGTTTTTTTTCGATTTATTTATCGATCGGTTTATAAGTTCCCGCCAATAGTGAAACAGATTATTTCGATTGAAGGGAAGCATGCCGCGGCTTGTCCGTTCGTCAGAGGGGCACATTCGGCACGGGCGGGACGGGTAGAATTGCAGGCTTGAGATGTGTTTCCGCCCCTGCGACTGTGAGTAACCCTGCAATGATCGATACACCCCTTCCTTCGTCCGACACCGCTGCTGATTCCACGACGGAAGGCGCGTCCGAAATCCACCTTGACCCGAACGAGGCCCAGCAGGAAAGCCAGCCCGAAACCCTGCACGAACCGCGTTTGTGGCGTGACGACGGCTGGACCGCGCGCGTCATCAAGAATGAAGACGATGAGGGCTGGGCCGTCGAAATGATCAAGGACGGCGAAGCGGAGCCGGCGCTCGTCGGTCCGTGGACGATGGGCCGCAACAAGAAAGATCCGAAGCCGCTCGACACGTCGGCGTTCAACACGCTGGTGAAAACCGCGTCTGAAGTGCTGCGCCGCCATGAACAGCAACTGCGCGCCCAGTTGCATAAAGAAGTACGTGTGGCCAGCGCCGACGGCAATGACGAACTCGACATCACGCTCGATATCGTCCCCGACGAAGACGAACCGTACGCGCTGCTGACCGCAATCGACACTTTCGGCGAACAGCTCGCGCAAGTGCAGGTCGCGCCGAACTTCAAACTGAGCAAGGCGAGCGCTGCTGCGTGGGTCGAAAACGAATTCCGCCGTCCAGGCTAGACCGGCGGCCGCAAGGTTAGCCAACGAATAGCTGAATAAAATATTACTAACTACTGTCAATATACTTTCACATTCGTTTCCTAGAATCCTCGCGTCATAGCGGCGCGGGCGTGAACCATGTGGTTTTGGGTCTGAGTGCGTGCCGGCTGTGCATACACCCACGCTACCCAAACCCTGGATCACGACAACATGGCAGAGCCGTTAGACTTTTCCCGCCGCAAGGCCCTGAAATTCATCGTCGGTGCGCCGATGCTGCCGCTAGGCGGCCTCGCGACGGCGTCGATGCTGAGCGCATGCGGTGGCAGCGACGATCTGGCCGCTGCGCCGGCCAAGCCCGGCGCGCCGGTCGCGAACTTCAGCTCGGCCTCTTTCACCGGCATGAACGCGCCGTCGCTCGCCAATCCGGCATCGATGGCGACCACCACGGTCGGCTCAGGCCTGACGGTCTCGTACGCCGACGGCTCGAAGAAAGCCTTTAAGCTCGCCTACCAACCGTTCTTCGTGACCGGCGACATGGTGCCGGATGGCAAGGGCGGCAAGGTATTGGCGGGCGGCTACTTCGACATCAACAACCAGCCGATCTATGACGATTCGGTGCCGGCGAACAAGCGCCAGTTCTTTTCGGACTCGCCGGACGGCACGTCACTGCTGAAGATCGACGGCGCGAAAGTGGCCGGTGTGAAGGGCAACGCGGTGTTCGCGGTGGTCCAGTTCGAGTACACCACGCGCGACCAGAACACGAACGATATGTACGGCCGCCTGCCCTCGCCGATTGCCGTGCTGACGCTGGATCAGGACCCGGCCACCGGCAAGCTGGCGCTGGTCAAGTACCACAATGTCGACACCTCGGGCGCAAACGGGCTGTGGATCACGTGCGGCGCCAGCCTGTCGCCGTGGAACACGCACCTGTCGAGCGAGGAGTACGAGCCGGACACCTACACCACGAGCAGCGGCAACAAGGAGCAATACGCCGCTTTCGCCCGGAACCTTTATGGCGACGCCAATAAATTCAATCCCTACCTGTACGGTCATCTGCCTGAGGTCACGGTGAATCCGGACGGGACCGGCAGCATCAAGAAGCACTATTGCCTCGGCCGCATCTCGCACGAACTGGTGCAGGTGATGCCCGACAACCGTACTGTGCTGATGGGCGACGACGCGACCAACAGCGGGCTGTTCATGTTTGTCGCCGACAAGGAGAAGGATCTCTCCGCCGGCACGCTGTACGTGGCGAAGGTCGGCGCGGGCTTTTCGATTGACCCGAACGCCGCCGGTGCTGATCTGGCCTGGGTCAAGCTCGGTCATGCCACCAGCGACGAAATCGAGGCGATGGCCCGCTCCCTGAAGCCGGCCGACGTCATGGATGTGAAGTGGGAGGATCCCGCCGACAGCAGCTACACGAAGATTTTCGGCGACGGCAAGGCGCAATGGGTCAAGGTCCTGAACGATAAGGCCGCTCGCTTCCTCGAGACGCACCGCTACGCGTTCCTCGCGGGCGGCAGCATGGGCTTCACGAAGCTGGAAGGGACCACGGTCAATATCAAGGACAAGATCGCTTACTCGGCGCTGCAAAACATCCAGGGCTCGATGGTCAAGGATCCGACTGGCAAAAACGCCGGTGGCTGGAATGCCGAAAGCAATATTTCGGTCGACAAGAAGCTGGCTGCTGGGGGCGTCATGCAGCACAAGCTCGGAGGCGGTCAGCGAGATCTGGGCGGCGCAGCGATCAATAGCGAATGGGTGCCCGTGCACACCAAGGCACTGCTGGTGGGCAAGGACATCGCCGGTGACGCGCTGGGTAATACCGGCGATCCTGAACGAGTGGCCAATCCGGACAACCTCAAGTTTTCGGAGAAGCTGCGCACGCTCTTTATCGGCGAGGACAGCAGTCAGCACGTCAACAACTTCCTGTGGGCCTATAACGTCGACACGGGGCAGCTCACGCGCCTGCTGTCGACACCGGCGGGCGCGGAGGCCACGGGGCTACATGTGGTCGACGATCTGAACGGCTGGACGTACATCATGAGCAACTTCCAGCACGCCGGCGACTGGGGCGATATTCACAAGGACGTGAAAGTCACGCTCGAACCCCTGATCCGCGCCAACTACAAGGACCGCTTCGGCGCGGCGGTAGGGTATCTGACCGCGGATCCGGCGGCGATCAAGCTATAAGGACGAGCCGGGCGACCGGCGACGCATAGGCCATCTGGCCGCGGCGCCAGCGAGGGGGATTCTCACGATAATTTGCGGTTTCCCCCTTAGCTGGCGTATGAATTGGCCGTTCAACTCCGCTTGCAGAAAATCGCCGTCACGAGCGGCGCCACGCGATGCACGATCGCCGTGCTGCCGGCCTCGGCCAGCGCGCTATGCACCTTGGATTCGCTGCCGAACACCACGACGCCGTAGGCCGAGCGGGCCACCGGCTCACCGTCGCCGACGCGAAACAGCGGGTCGTCTTTTTCGTAGCCGACCACCGCAAAAACGCGAAACCCAAACGCAGTCAAATCAGCACCGTGCACGGGCGAAAACGCATTGATGGAGTTGCTTTCGACCCGCGTCGGTTTCGGATCGATCATCTGCTGCTGGGCGAGATCGGCGATGAACTGATGACCACTCTCATTGCAGTTCAGCGGCGCATCGAGGGCCGCGGCGGAGCTGGCGAGCGGCAGCGTGATAGCGGCCAGCGCAAGGAGTACAGACGAAAAAAAGCTTTTCATAGGCGTGAATGGCGAGCCGTACGTATTCGACGTAGTGCGTAGTGTGTTCGCAACGGGCAGCGGCAATCGCTCGCGGCCCGAAAGACGTTGCGCATCGAAGTGATCCGGCGTGACAGGCGCAACTGGATTCGCACTTTAACGTGATTCGCCAGATTTTGCCCTATGGCTGGCACGCGTCGGAGACGACTGGCCCTTCAGAAAACGTTAAGGAATAAAGCAAGCTTTGGCGATCCCGTATATATTTCCGGGTTATGAATTCGCGACCATCAATTCCAACTAACGTTCCGGCCCCCAGAACATGGGATGCCAGGCTGGCCCGCCGACTTGTCACGCCGCTTGTCAACACCTGGGTCACGCCGAACCACCTCACCACGCTGCGTCTCCTGATCGGGCTCGCCGGCGCGTTTTGCCTCGCGCGCGGGGGCTTTGCCTGGGCTAACTCGGGCGCCTTTCTGATCGTGCTGTCGAACTTCGTGGACCACACGGATGGCGAACTCGCCCGCATCGGCGGCAAGTCGAGCCGGATCGGTCATTTTTACGACCTGGCCTGCGACGCGCTCGTGACGGTCATGTTATTCGTCGGCATGGGTATGGGGTCGACGCCTGTCGGCTCGTTGAACATTGCTCCCGGATGGCTCGGTGCCGTGGCGGGCATCGCAATCGCATTGATTTTCTTCCTGCGCATGCGCATCGAAGACATGGCGGGCAAGGCGGGTACCAAACAGGCATCGGTGGGCGGGTTCGAAACCGAAGATGTACTGTATCTGCTGCCCATCGTCACGCTGACAAGCGTCGTTACGCCGTTCGTGGTGGTTGCGTCGATCGGCGCGCCGCTCTTTGCTGCCTGGGTTGTGGTCGATTACTGGCGCGTCGTGCGCCGCGCCGCACGCTCGGCGGTCGTCCCCGCGAAGGCGTCGGAAACCAGTCAAATGTGGGCCAGTGAATGAGTATGCACGCCGAAGACGACGTGATCGCACCGATTTCCGCTGAACGTTCATCCGTGTCGGCGCAGGCCGAGCCTGCGCCGAACGCTGACCGCGCCGTTGCGAGCCGCACGCGCACGTTCGACACACGGCGTTTCTCCCAGGAATTCGCCGATCAGGGCGCGTTCCTGTACCTGGAAGATTTCCTCGCACCCGAAGTCACCACCCAGCTCGTTCAGAGCGCGCGGGGGCTCCTCGACGAAGTGAATCGCAATTATCTGCCGGGGCACAAGCAGGGCGGCAGCGTGAGCCGCCATACGATCGACCGTCTCGCGCCGTTCATCGCCGAGCTGTATCGCTCGAAAGAATTGATTGGCTGGCTCGAGCAACTGAGCGGCGACAAGCTGCAGGTCTCGCCCGCGGACGATCCGCACGCCTATGCGCTGTACTACTACACGCGTGCCGGCGACCACATCGGCTGGCACTACGATACTTCGTACTACGACGGCCGCCGCTATACGCTGCTGCTCGGCGTGATCGATGAATCGTCGTGCCGGCTCGATTACGAATTGCATACGCGTAATCCGGACGTGCCGGACCAGCCGGGCTCATTGCAGATTCCGCCGGGCGGCCTGGTGTTCTTCGACGGCGACAAGCTGCGTCATCGCATCACGCCGGCCGGCGCGAACGAACTGCGCGTGTCGCTGACTTTCGAATACGTGACCAACCCGAACATGCGTCCGTGGCGCCGTTTCATCTCGAACATGAAGGACGCGATCGCGTACTTCGGATTCCGCCAGGTCTTCCGTCAAATGACGAAGCGCGGCAAGGACCACGCATGACACGCGCGGCCCTGATTCTGCTGTCGATCGGGACGGCGCTTTTTGTCGGCCTGCTCGCGTGGCAGGGTTTCGGTTCGGTCGCCTCGGCGTTGGCCGCGGCCGGCTGGGGGCTCGTACTTGTCGCGGCGTTCCACGTCGTGCCACTGGTGCTCGACGCCGGCGCGATTTCGGTGCTGTTCCAGCGCCAGCGCGACGGTGTCCATCACGACGTCACGCTGCGCGACGCATTGTTCGCCCGCTGGATCGGCGAATCGGTGAATAGCCTGTTGCCGGCCGGCCAGATCGGCGGCCCGGTGGTGATGGTGCGGCAACTGTCCCAGCGCGGCATGCGCATGCGCGACGCGGCCGCCGCCATCACCGTCAGCACCACCGCGCAGGCGCTCGCGCAAATCGTCTTCGCGCTGCTCGGGCTGCTGCTGTTCGGCGCTTACGCCGCGCACGGCGCGCTTCACGACCTGCGAACCGCCACGCTCATCGCCACCGGCGTGCTGGGCGCGATGATCGCGGGCTTCTATTATGCGCAGCGCCGCGGCCTGTTTGGCCGTTTGCTGGGCGTGCTCTCGAAGGTGTTCGGCAAGCGCGACTGGTCGTCGTTGATGACCCGCGCCGAAGCCGTCGACGCCGCCGTGCAGGCGATGTACCGCGAGCGTGGCCGCGTCGCGGCGAGCTTCGCGCTGAGTCTGGCGGGCTGGATCGTCGGCACGGTCGAGGTGTGGCTCGCGTTGCGCTTTCTCGGCCATCCAGTCGACTGGGTCGATGCACTTCTACTCGAAAGTCTCGGACAGGCGATTCGCGGCGCAGCGTTCATGATCCCCGGTTCGCTGGGCGTGCAGGAAGGCGGTTATCTGCTGCTCGCGCCGCTCGTGGGCTTGCCGCCGGATGCGGCGCTGGCGTTGTCGCTCGCCAAGCGCGCGCGGGAGATCCTGCTGGGTTTGCCGGGTCTACTGGTTTTGCACTTTAGCGAACGAAGCTGGCAACGGCGGCGCGCCACGGCGCGCGTGCCGGTTGTCGATTAAACTCCGCATTTTTTCAAGGACTGCGCATGCGTGCCATCATCCTCGCAGCGGGCCTCGGCCTGCGTCTCCAGCAACCGCCGCAGGCACAGTTCCCGAAGTGCCTGTTGCAGTTCGACGGCATGAGCCTGCTCGAACGGCATCTGCAAATGCTTGAAACCGCCGGTGTGACGGACGTCGTGCTGGCGCTCGGCTTCCAGCCGGAATCGGTGCAGGCGGAACTGGAGCGGATCAACTGGCCGCATCAGGTGGAAACCGTGCTGAACCCGCGCTACGACCTGGGTAGCGTGCTGACGGTGCACACGGTGGCCGACGCTCTGACGCGCGGCGGCGACGTGCTGCTGATGGATGCCGACGTGCTTTACGACGAGCGGATTCTGAGCGCGCTGGTCGCGGGCGAAACGGTCAACCGGCTGTTGATCGACCGCGATTTCGAAGCCGGCGACGAACCCGTCAAGCTGTGCCTGAAAGACGGCGTGCCGGTCGAACTGCGCAAGCAGTTAGCCGTCAATCTCGAGTACGACACTATCGGCGAATCGGTGGGCTTCTTCCGCTTCCGCCAGGAAACCGCGCAACGTTTCACGGAGATCGTCGCGGGCTACGTGGAGAGCGGTCGGGCCAACCTGCCGCACGAAGAAGCGGTGCGCGACCTGCTGCTGGAGCGCAGCCAGGTGTTCGATACGGCCGACGTGACCGGCTCGCCGTGGATCGAGATCGACTTCCCGAACGACGTGGCGCGCGCGAGCACCGAGATTCTGCCGCAGCTGCAACCGCTGGTCAGCGCATCGCGCTAAATCCCGCTCCATTCCTGAATGGGGTGCTGTTTTGCATGGTGAGCCGTTGGTACCCCGGCTCACCATCGCTGCGTTGTTTCGTTTCTTTCCCACTCTGTTTTTCGTAGTCCGTGCTGCCTCGTTGCGCGCGCAACGATCAGACGCGGGATAGCAGCGCAACAAGCGTGCGAGTGCGAAAAGGCATCGCTCTCGCAACATCTGTTGTCGATGCAATGCGATAATCGCCGCTTTACACCGGCGGACCTGCAACCCGTCGTCATGCCAATGCCTCTCGCTTTAGGCACTTTCATCGTTCCGCTGATCGTCGCATGTGCGATGTTCATGGAAAACATGGACGGCACGGTCATCGTGACGTCGTTGCCGGTTCTGGCACGCGATCTCGGCCAGGATCCCATCACCCTCAAGCTCGCCGTGACGGCATATGTCATCGGCCTTGGCGTCTTCATTCCCATTTGCGGCTGGGTTGCCGACCGCTTCGGTTCGCGCACGGTGTTTCGCACGGCAATCGGCATCTTCATGGCCGGTTCGCTGATGTGCGCGGCGTCCACTTCGCTGGACACCTTCGTGATTGCGCGTTTCGTGCAAGGCGTCGGCGGCGCGATGATGGTGCCGGTGGGGCGCATCATCATTTTCCGCTCGGTGCCCAAGTCGGACTTCATTCGCGCGGTCAACTATCTGACGGTGCCCGCGCTGCTCGGGCCGGTGGTGGGTCCACCGCTCGGCGGCTTCATCACGACCTATCTGCACTGGCGTCTGATTTTCTTCATCAATATTCCAATCGGCCTGCTGGGTATCTGGCTTGCAAACAAGCACATCGCCAACGTGCGTGAAGCGCATCCCGGGCGGCTCGACTGGACCGGTTTCGCGTTGTCGGCGAGCGGGGCTGCATTGTTCATGCTGGGACTCTCGCTGGTGGGCGGCGAACTCGTGTCCAACACGGTATCGGTCAGCATGTGCGTGATCGGCGTGGTGCTGCTGGCGATGTACACGCTGTATGCGAACCGCGTCGAGTTGCCGGTGCTCGATTTGCGGCTGTTGCGCATTCCGAGTTTCCACGCGAGCGTGGTGGGCGGCTCGCTATTTCGCATCGGCCTCGGCGCGGTGCCATTTCTGTTGCCGCTTGCATTGCAGGAGGGCTTGGGCATGACCGCGTTCAAGTCGGGGTCGATCACCTGCGCGTCCGCGTTCGGTTCGCTCTTCATGAAGGCGGCGGCGTCGCGTATTCTCGGCCGTTTCGGTTTTCGCACGGTGCTGATGTTCAATGCCGGCTGCGCGGGTCTCGCCATCGCTGTCTACGGGTTGTTCTTTCCCGGCACGCCACATTGGTTGATCTGGTGTGTGGTGTTGTTCGGCGGCTTCTTCCCGTCGTTGCAGTTCACCTCGTTGAATAGCCTGGCGTACGCGGACATTCCGAGCCGCGACGTGGGACGGGCGACGAGCGTCGCCAGTGTGATCCAGCAGATTTCGCTGGGGCTCGGCGTGACGATCGGCGGCATCGTGCTGCAGATTTCGCACAACGTGCAGGGTCATTCGACGATCGTCTTCTCCGACTTCTGGCCGGCGTTTCTGGTGGTCGGTTTGTTCTCGTTCCTGTCGATTCCAGTGACCGCGCGCTTGCCGCAGGGGGCGGGCGATGAAATCGCGCGGGGCGCTCGCGGCAGCGTCTGAATTTGTGTGCCGCAACATGCACCATATGCGTGCAATAGGCTTCGCAAATGGCGGAGCGGCATGTTATAAGCCCAAGGCAGCTTTTGTTATTGTCAGATGAAGAAGTCGTCTTGGGGGACATCCAATGAAGTTGTTTCACAATGCCAAATCGTCCGCTAGCGGACTTGCGCTAGTCGCACTCGTCACTGTTTCAACGGGCTTTCTCGAAGCCACCCCGGCTTTTGCCAAAGCACCCGCGAAAGCGCAACCGGCGCTTCTGACGGCCTTCGCTATCGCGGTGGCCGACAAGTACAGCGCCGACGCCGCGGAACAGATCTTCAAGGAAGGCGGCAATGCCGTCGACGCAGCCGTTGCGATCGCCTTCACGCTTGCCGTGACGTATCCGGAAGCGGGCAATATCGGCGGTGGCGGCTTCATGACGCTCTATGTCGATGGGAAGCCGTACTTCCTCGACTATCGCGAGCGCGCTCCGCTCGCCGCGACGAAGAACATGTATCTCGACGACAAGGGCGAGGTCATCAAGGGCATGAGCCTGTTCGGCTATCGCGCGGTAGGTGTGCCGGGCACCGTCGACGGCATGTGGCAGGCACAGCGCCGCTTCGGCAAGCTGAAGTGGAAGCAGGTGCTCGCACCGGCCATCCACTACGCACGCGACGGCTTCGAAGTCAGCGAGCAATTGCAGCAACGCCGCGACGACGCCGCGAAAGATTTTGCCGGCAAGACCAACTTCGACACCTACTTCGGCAACCTGAAGCAGGGCGTCAACTTCAAGCAACCGGATCTCGCCGCCGTGCTGCAGCGCATTTCGGATCAGGGCGCGAAAGATTTCTACCAGGGCAAGACGGCCGATCTGATCGCGGCGTCCATGCGCGGCCACGGCCTGATTACGAAGGCCGACCTGCAGCAGTACAAGGCGGTGTGGCGTCAGCCGATCCAGGCGGACTGGAATGGCTATCGCGTGATCACAGCGCCGCCCCCGAGTTCGGGCGGTATCGGTCTCGTGCAGTTGCTGAAGATGAAGGCCGATATTGCGCCTGACTTCAAGGACGTCACGCTCAACTCGGCACAGTACGTGCACCTGATCGCGGAAATCGAGAAGCGCGTGTTTGCCGATCGCGCGCAGTATCTCGGCGATCCGGACTTCTACAAGGTGCCGGTCGCCCAACTGACCGACGACGCCTACATCGCCAAGCGTGCCGCGGAAGTGAATCCGGATACGCCGTCGGACACCAAGAGCGTGCAGCCGGGTCTCGGCACGTCGATGCCTGAGAAAGCGGAAACCACGCATTTCTCGGTGATCGACAAGTGGGGTAATGCCGTGTCGAACACCTACACCATCAACGGCTACTTCGGTTCGGGCGTGGTGGCGGATCGCACGGGCATCGTGCTGAATGACGAAATGGACGACTTCTCCGCGAAGCCGGGCGTGGCGAACATGTTCGGCGTGGTGGGCAGCGACGCGAATTCGATCGAACCGAAGAAGCGCCCGTTGTCGTCGATGAGCCCGACGATTCTGACCAAGGACGGCAAGGTCTCGCTCGTGATCGGCACGCCGGGTGGCTCGCGCATCTTCACTTCGATCTTCCAGGTGATCAACAACGTCTACGACTTCAACATGCCGTTGCCGGACGCCGTGGCCGCGATGCGCTTCCATCACCAACTGTTGCCGCCGAACACGATCTTCTGGGAGCCGTACAAGCCGATCGACGGCGAACTCGCCAAGCAGATCGAAGCCAAGGGCTACACGCTGAAGGGACAGGATTTCAGCGGCGACATTCAGGCGATCAAGGTCAATGGCGATACGCCGGAAGCCGCAGCCGATCCGCGCGGCCGTGGTGTTACGCGAGTGATCCAGTGAGCGTTTGATCTAACTCGTTCTGGTGCATCTGAGCGGCGCATCTTTGCGGATGCGCCGCACGCAGGAAAAAGGCCTCGCGTTCGATTGAGCGCGAGGCCTTTTTTATCCGCGAGGTTGTTGGAGCGTGAGGCTTTTTTACCCTCAAGCTTGATTGAACCTGAGGCCTTTCCCGCCGCTAGTCCTCGGGCCAATCAGCTTGTCTGTTCGACCGGCGTCAGGGTCAATTCGAGCCGTTGTGCGCCACGCAACACAGTCACGTTGACCGGCTTGTCGATCCGCGACGCGTCGAGCGTGCGTTGCAGGCTATCGACGTCTTGCACCGCGAGCGTATCGATCGCGACGATCGTGTCGTCGGTACGCAGACCGCCGAGCGCGGCGGGACTGCCTTTGACGAGTTCCATGACGTGCACGCCACTCTCCACGCTCAAACCGAAATAGCGCTGCACGCGGCGCGACAGCGGCCTCGTGGTGCCGGCCACGCCGATGTACGCGCGCCGCACGCGGCCGTGCGCGAAGATCTGCATGATGACCCACTTGGCCGTATCGATCGCGGTGGCGAAGCAGATCGCCTGCGCGCCAGGAATGATCGCGGTGTTCACGCCGATTACCTGGCCGGCCGAATTGATCAGCGGGCCGCCCGAATTGCCGGGATTGAGCGCGGCATCCGTCTGGATCACGTCGTAGATCATGCGACCCGAATTCGAGCGCAGCGAGCGGCCGAGTGCCGAGACCACGCCGGTTGTCACGGTTTGGGCGAGGCCGAGCGGATTGCCTACCGCGATTGCAATCTGGCCAACCCGCAGCTTCGACGATTCGCCGAGTTCGACGTGTGGCAATGGCTCGGGCGAGCCGATGCGCAGGACTGCCAGATCGCTGCCGGGGTCGTCACCGACCAGATCGGCGTCGAATTTCGCGCCGTCGGCGAGCGTCACCGTGATGTGCGTGGCGCCGTGCACGACGTGGCTGTTGGTGAGCAAATAACCATCGGGGGTGAACAGAAAGCCCGAGCCGGTGCCGCCGCGCGCGCCACGGCTGTCACGCCCAGACGGCGCGCCAGGCAGCCGGCGTTCGACGGCAATGAAGGCGACCGCCTGCTGCACGCGTTCCAGCGCGCCGATTACGGTGCGGGAATAGGCGTCGAGCAGGGCGTCGTCGGATAAGGCGTTGAGTGGATCGGACCCGGGGGCGTCGGATGCGGCGCGCGACAGGTCATCGATGAAGCGCGGACGGCTTCCCATGGCGATGCTCCGGATAAACGGAAATCGAGATGCGGGGCGGCGGGCGGGTTTTCAAGTGCGGGGCGGGGGTGGGGCGCGGGGTGTGAGACACTTTCTGATGCCGGCAGGCGCGAACGCCGGGTCGTTCGCCAGGCTGGAACCCCGGCTGAGGCGTCGTCCGACGCCGGGGGCGTAGCAGGAGCCGGCACGGCCAGCAGAACCAGCAGAACCAGCAGAACCAGCAGAACCCGGGCACACGCCATGCAAGCTTTTCAGGGTTCGCCATGCCCACAAGGAGACAGCCGCTATGAACTCGCCCTCGTCATCCGCATCCTCTGCCTCGTCGAGCGCGTCTGGTTCGTCGAACTCGTCGGATGCGTCAAGCGCTTCACGCGCGTCAAACGCCCCCGCGGATTCGACAGATCCAACCGAGCCACGCATCGAATCGCTCAGCGCCATCACCCTCGCCACCCGCGATATGCCGCGCGCGGTGCTGTTTTACGACGCGCTCGGTTTTCCGATCAAATTCGGCGGTTCGCACGAAGCATTCACATCGTTTGCATTCGGCGGTTCGTATCTGAACCTGATCGTCGATACGCGCGCGCCGGTCAACTGGTGGGGCCGCGTCATCCTCTATGTCTCGGATGTCGACGCGCTCTATCGGAAGGCGCTGGCGGCGGGTTTGAAGCCGTCGCTCGAACCGTCCGATGCGCCATGGGGCGAGCGCTATTTCCACATTACCGATCCCGACGGCCACGAAATCAGCTTCGCGAGGCCATTGCGGTAGCGCCTGGCGGCCGCGCTAAACTCGCTATCATGGCTGTTCAACAGGCACGCAGGCCACCGGCGAGCGTCGCTCGCTCCAAGCCGCGGCTGACGCGCCGGTAACACGGCTGACACTTCGCGCTTCGATAATCGAACCCATTCGCGACGCGTATGCGCCGCGCGCCTAACCATTTCCGTTGCCAGGAGAGTCGCAATGAAAGAGCTGGATCCGAGGCCCGAGGCCGAAGTCATGGCAGAACGGCAACGCCGTTTCGAGGAAGACCTCATCGACGCGTACGACGAGGAACTCGAAATGGAAGTCGACGACCGCATCATCGACGGTGCCGAGGGCTTTACGCCTGAGCATCGCGAGGCGCGCAAGATGTACTTTCGCGAGCTGTTCCGGTTGCAGGGCGAGCTCGTCAAATTGCAGGACTGGATCGTGCAAACCGGCCATCGGCTGGTGGTGATTTTTGAAGGACGCGACGCGGCCGGCAAGGGCGGCGCGATCAAACGCATCACCCAGCGGCTCAATCCGCGCGTGTGCCGCGTAGCGGCGTTGCCGGCGCCGAACAATCGCGAACGCACGCAATGGTATTTCCAGCGCTACGTGTCGCATTTGCCGGCCGGCGGCGAAATGGTGCTGTTCGATCGCAGCTGGTACAACCGCGCGGGCGTCGAACGCGTGATGAATTTTTGTAGCGACGACGAGTACGAAGAGTTCTTCCGCTCGGTGCCGGAATTCGAAAAGATGCTGGCGCGCAGCGGCGTGCAGATTCTCAAATACTGGTTTTCGATCACCGACGAAGAACAGGAAATCCGCTTTCAGAACCGCATCCACGATCCGCTGAAGCAGTGGAAGCTGAGTCCGATGGATCTGGAAAGCCGGCGCCGCTGGGAAGCTTATACGCAGGCGAAAGAAGTCATGCTGCAACGCTCGCACATTCCCGAGGCGCCGTGGTGGGTGGTGCAGGCGGTCGACAAGAAGCGCGCGCGCCTGAACTGCATTCAGCATCTGTTAAGCCAGGTGCCGTATCACGAGATCCAGCATTCGCAAATCGAATTGCCAGCACGGGTTTATCACGACGAATACAGCCGCCAGCCGGTGCCGGCCTCGATGATCGTGCCCGAAGTGTATTGATTCAACGTCGGCTCATTGAAATAAAAAAGCGCGGTGTGCAGACCGCGCTTTTTTTTGCCTTCATGTCGGATTGATAACCGGCACCCACGGTTTCAGCGGCGCCACCGAGTACTTCAGCGGCGCCACCGATTTCAGAACACCATCCGGAACACCCAGTACAAGCCTGCCGCCAGCGCGATCGAAACCGGCAGCGTCAGCACCCACGCGAGGATCAGGCTGCGCACGGTGGCCCACTGCAAGCCGGAGCCGTTGGCCGCCATGGTGCCCGCCACGCCCGACGACAGCACATGCGTGGTCGAGACCGGCAAGCCGTACATATCGGCCGCGCCGATCGTCAGCATTGCCACCAGTTCGGCCGATGCGCCCTGTCCATAGGTCAGATGCTGCTTGCCGATTTTCTCGCCGACCGTGACGACGATGCGTTTCCATCCGACCATCGTGCCGAGACCCAGGGCGATGGCCACCGCGACCTTGACCCACGTCGGGATGAACTTGGTGGCGTGATCGGTTTGCGCCTTGAAGTTGTCGATCACCTTGGCGTCTTCCGGTGAGAAGGGCGGCTGTTTGTTCTTGTCCATGAGGCGGATCGCCTCGGACGCCACATACATGTTGTTGCGCACGTTATCGACGATGCTTTGCGGCACGGCCGCCATCGACCCCGACGCGCTGACCTGTCCGCTGATCTGGTTGGTCAATTGCTGCAGGGCGGGCAGCGTGGCAGGTGTCAACTGGCGGGTGCGCACATAGGCTTCCACATCGGCGCGCGGATTGGCGGACGGCGCCGCGCCCTGGGTGTATTTGGCGAGCGTGGCCGAGGCCTGCTGCGCGACAGCGACGAAGGTCTGCGTTTCCGCCGGGGTGACCGCCTTGTTCAGCGCGTAGGCCGTCGGCACCGTGCCGATCAGGATCAGCATGATGAGGCCCATGCCTTTCTGCCCGTCGTTCGAACCGTGCGCGAATGACACGCCCGTGCAGGTCAGAATCAGCAGGCAGCGAATCCAGAACGGCGGCGGTTCCTTGCCCTTCGGCTCGGCGTACAGCGCGGGAATCCGCACCACGGCCTTCAGGATCAGCAGCAGCAAACCGGCGGCGAGGAAGCCGACCAGCGGCGAAAACAGCAGCGACTTGCCCACGCCGAGCGCCTGATTCCAGTCCACGCCGCTCGTACCGTTTGAGCCGTGCATCAGCTGATTCATCAGGCCGACGCCGATGATCGAGCCAATCAGCGTGTGCGAGCTCGACGACGGCAGTCCGAAATACCAGGTCCCCAGATTCCAGATGATCGCCGCGATCAGCAGGGCGAAGACCATCGCGAAGCCGGCACTGCTGCCGACTTGCAGAATCAGTTCGACCGGCAGCAACTGCAGAACGCCGAATGCCACCGCGCCAGATGAAGTAAGCACCCCGAGGAAATTCCACCCACCGGACCAGACCACTGCGATGTTCGGCGCGAGCGAATGCGTGTAGATCACCGTGGCGACCGCGTTGGCCGTGTCGTGGAAGCCGTTCACGAATTCAAAGCCGAGCGCGATCAGGAGCGCCACGCCGAGCAGCAGATAGGGCAAATACGAAGCTTCGCGGACGGGTTGCAGATCGTCCGCCAGATGCATGGCGCAATACGCGGCGCCGATTGCAATCACGGCGAGGAAAACGATGAGGCCGAGATTGCGCCCCTTTCCATTTGCAGTGCCTGGTTGCGGGTACGAAAGTTCCGGCATGACGTGAGCCCCAAAGTGTGTCGCGGAACTACCGATCCTGCGGGGCCAGTATGTCGCAATGATGACAGTGGCGTGACGCTTATGCGGGCCGGTTTTTCGCGGAAAGGTGCGTGGAGATTGACGCTACGAGAGAGACCGCTACCTGCGCGGCGGCCGAGGATGATAAGCGGTCCGAAAAGAACTAGGCGTGAAGCGCACCTACGGGGTGAATGGATTGTCCGGTTCAGCCTCCGGCGACGCCGCAGGCAGACTCGGGCGATCCGGGCGAACCACGATTTGTGGCGGATTGCGACCCATGCAAGGCACGGGTTCCTGCGGGCATGCTCGTGCAGTTTAGGCGACGTTTTGGCGGATATCCACCGGGACCTTTTTTTGCTAGCCTCATATAAATGGACTTTTGAAAGGCGTCCAATGAACCAGCAGATCCGGAAAATCGACAGTCAGGCTGCGGACAGCAAGCCGGCCGGCACCGAAGCCTCGGCGCAAGAGGCTTTCGCGTCGTACGCGGCGCCTCTCGTCAGCGACGCGATCGAATACGCTAACGCCGTGCACGAAGACGCCTCGCCGGAAGCGTTGCACAAACTGCGCGTCTCGCTGCGGCGCTTGCGCTCCTTGTGGTGGGCGTTCGAACCTTTGCTCGACAAAGGCGAGAACACGCGCCAGCGTGCGTTGTACAAGTTTCTGGCAACGGCGGCCGGCAAGACGCGTGATTGGGACATTCTGATCGAACTGATTGCAGAGGAAGAGGGCGTTGCGCCCGAGCTGGCGCCAAAACTCCAGGAGGCTCGCGGCGAAGCGTTGGCGACGAGCCGCGAAACGCTATCGAACGCGGACGTCAAACATCTGTTAAGGGAGGCCTTGACGGGTGCCTCCAAGGAATTGAACACGGCGCATGAGCGCGTACCGCTGCGGAAATTCGCCAAAAAGCGCGTGAGTGATTCGGAGCGTTCGTTGAAGAAGCGTATGAAACGCGCGTCCCGGGCGAAACGTTCCAGCTATCCGTCGTTTCACGACGTCAGAAAGGCGGGCAAGAAACTGCGCTACCTGCTCGA
The DNA here is from genome assembly GCF_046027605.1 of Paraburkholderia fungorum. Taxonomy (GTDB): domain Bacteria; phylum Pseudomonadota; class Gammaproteobacteria; order Burkholderiales; family Burkholderiaceae; genus Paraburkholderia; species Paraburkholderia fungorum_F. The sequence continues at coordinate 130,128 of NZ_JAQQEF010000001.1, read as the reverse complement.
GTTTTTCGAACCCGTTCTGAAGGGGGGACGCAAGCGTGTCCTGAAGCGTTTGAAGCAGATTCAGAAACGTTTCGGTGCGCTGAACGATATTGTCGCAAGCGAAATGCTGCTGCGCGACAACGTGGCTTTACTGGCCGGGTCCGGCGATGTCGATGCGGTGCTTCACTGGTTCAGAAAGGAGCGCAAACGCCGGATGCGCTCGGCGGCCGGATTGCTGCGCAAACTGTGATGCGCTTTCGAGGTGCTGCTCGTTCGGTAACCCGGCTTGAAAGCGACATTGGTGATTGCGCGAGTTTCGTCGCAGTGAGCGCGGCGCGGCGGAACTGTTTGGTTCGTTGGTGACCGTCGGTGGGCCGGCCCGCCGCTCACGAGCTTTGAGCCCGCCGAGGGGCGAGGCCGCGCAAGGTGATCGCCTCGCGGGCCGCACCGTAGATCGCCGTCGTACGTCCGCCGACGGCCAATTCCTCGGCGAGCACGAGCGGCTCGACGGGAAACCCTCGTTTTTGCCAGGCATCGAGGCCGCCTCGCAATGCGCGAATCCGCGTGTAGCCGTTCAGGCGCATCCGTTGGGTGATCTCGACTGCTGTCGCGCTGTCGGGGCAAATGCAGTAAATCACCATGTCATAGGCGCGTAGCGCGCCGTCGATCTGTTCAGGCGAGTGCGGGTCGAGCGCCAGCGCGCCGGGAATAGGGGGCAGCGCCTGTTGCGCCTCGCCAGCCGATGCAAGTGGGCGGGCATCCAGAACCTTCGGAGGCACGATGCGACGCCATCCGCCCGCTGTCGCTTGTGACGCTGCCGCGGAAGCGGCGTCCGCGAAACGGCGTCGCTCGCGGCGTCGTTGTTGCAGGCGGTACACCAGATAGGCCAGCGCCGCGGCCAGCAGAATGTCGATCACCGTGCCACCGCGTGCCTTGACGAGGTCGAGCAGCATATGCAACTGCCGTTCCGCCGCGGCGCCGCCAAGCAGCCAGAAGGTGGCCCACGCCAGGGCGCCGGCGAGGTCCCACACGGCGTAGATGCGGGTATCCACGGCCGTCGTGCCCATTAGCGGCGGAGTGATGAGTCCGAGGCCCGGGACGAACTTCGAGATCGCCACAAGCGGCACGCCGAAACGTTCGAATAGCGAGCGTGCTCGCGCGACTCTGGAATCCACGGCCGGCGATATCCGCTTGAGCATGGCGATCAGTTTGCGGCCGTAGATGCGGCCGGCGGCGAACCAGGCGCCGTCGCCGATGAGCGCGCCGAGCACGGCGGAGAACAGGATCGGCCAGAACGACAGTGTGCCCGCGGCGATCGCCGAGCCTGCGAAGAGGAGCACGGGCACCGCGGGGATCGGCACGCCGAGGCGTGTCAACAGGACGTTGAGGAACACGACTGCGCCGCCCCAGGTGGATACCGCCGATGACGGGAACGCTACCAATTGCGGAACTCCTGTTATTGCCGTTGGGCCGCGTTGCGGCGGGAGCTTGTTTTGCGAGGACGCAAAGTGTGTTCCTGAAGCGTTTATCTGCTTGCCTGCCGGTTTTGTTCGTTCGCGTTCCGGATGGAGTCGTTCTTCGATCAGGATACCCGATGGACCTTGCCCGCGGCGCTCGCTTCCAATCCGGCCATGAGCGAAAATCGCGCCACTCTTTGTGAAGCGGACGCGCCAACACGTTCCGTGGGCCGGCGCTTTCTCTGCAATTTCGTTCAAGACCGCGCGCGTGCGCCGCCTCTAATCTGGCTGCTCGTTCAAAGGAAGAGGACAGCGGCATGAACTCACGGTATGTCGGTTACCTGTTTTGCGCGCTGGCGATGATCGGGGTCGGCAGCACGGTTGTCGTCAGCAAATCGATCGCAGGCGGATTGCCGCCGTTCAGCGCGACTGCATTGCGTTTTGCAATCGCGTTTCCGTTGTTTGTGCTGGCGATGCGCTGGCGTGGCGTGCGTTGGCCGCGCCTCGACAGACACGATACGTTGCTCGTGATTGCGCAGGCGGGGGCGGGCAGCGTCGGTTATACGGTGTTGCTCATCAGCGGTATGAAATTCGCCTCGGCCGCCGATGCGGGCGTGATTGCCGGTACTTTGCCGGCTGTCTCGGCCGGGGTCGCCATGCTTGTGCTGGGTGAGCGCCCCACGCCCGCGTTGATGGGTGCGATTGTTCTCGCCACGTTGGGCGTGCTGGTGTGTACCGCGCGTCTCGACGATTTCACCGCGCCCCGTGTGGCCAGTTCGCTGGCAGGTAACGCGCTGGTGTTCGCGGCGATCGTCTGCGAGGCGCTTTTCATCCTGCTCAATCGCAGGTTGCGCGTGCCGGTTGCACCGCTGCAGCTGTCGGCTTTGATGTGCGGCATCGGTTTCGCGGTGGCGATCGTGCCGGCGTGCTTCGAAGGGCCCTGGAGCGTGCCGTTCCATGCAAGCGCGCTGTACGGCGTGCTGTACTACGCGCTCGTGCCGACCGTGGCGGGCTTTGTTCTCTGGTACGCGGGCGCGGCGCGCATTAGTGGCGCGGAAGCCGGACTCATGACCGCGCTCGTGCCGGTGAGCGCGGTGGCGCTGGCGGCCGTTGTGTTGCGGGAGCCGGTGAGCGCGGCGCAACTTGCCGGCGTTGCGTGCGTGCTGGGGGCGGTGTTGCTGGCCACCTTCGGCCAGATGCGCACAGTGCGTGGCACGGCGTGAAGCGAGAGCCGGACCGAATCGCGGTTCGGGCGTCAGGTAATTCAGGTATTGGCGACCGCGACCACACCCGGATTACCCACGATCGACAAAAACTCGCGCCGCGTCGACGGATCGGTACGGAACGTGCCCAGCATGCGCGAGGTGACCATCGTGACACCGGCTTTATGGACGCCGCGCGTGGACATGCATTGATGCGCGGCTTCGAGAATCACGCCGACGCCCGCCGGTTGCAGCACTTCGTTCAACGTATCGGCGATCTGCACCGTCATCTTTTCCTGGATCTGCAGACGCTTGGCGAACGCATCGACGAGGCGCGCCAGCTTGGAGATGCCGACCACCCGATGCTGAGGCAGATAGGCCACGTGCGCCCGTCCGATGATCGGCACCATGTGGTGTTCGCAATAGCTCTCGAAGCGGATATCTTTCAGCACGATCATTTCGTCGTAGCCGTCCACCTCCGAGAAGGTGCGGGCGAGGATCTCGCGTGGGTCGACCTGATAGCCCGCGTAGAACTCCTCGTAAGAGCGCACCACGCGAGAGGGTGTATCGAGCAGGCCTTCGCGTTCCGGATTGTCGCCGGCCCAACGTAGCAGCACGCGTACGGCTGCTTCAGCTTCCTCGCGGCTGGGGCGTTCTGCTGCGGGTTTGGTTTTCTTTGCTTTGCTGCTGGCCATCCGTCGCTCCTCTGGGATCGCGCGTCGACGGTAAGCGGAGCGCGCGGGTTCAATGAGTGCGGCCATTGTTCCATGTTTTGCGCCGTGTCGTGCCGATGCCCCTTTCGCCACTGGGGTGCGAGCTCACTTCGGCCACTCGTCCATATCGTCGTTGAAGAGTTCGGCGACGACGCCGCGCAGCCAGCTTGCCCGCGGATCGTTATGGAACTTGCGATGCCAGTGCTGTCGCAGATCGAAGCGCGGTAGTGGCAGCGGCGGCTCGACCAGCATGATCGACGCATGCTCCGACACGTACGCGAAGCCGATTGCGTGCGGCACCGTGGCGAGCAGATCGGTGCGCGCGAGGATGAACGGCAGACTCATGAAGTGCGGCGTTTCGAGTACGGCGCGGCGCTTGATGCGTTTTTTCTCCAGGTAATGTTCGAGGACTTCCTGGCTGCGTCCTTCGGCGCGCACGACTGCGTGGCCCGACGCCACGTACTGAGGCAGTGTGAGGGGCGCTTTCGAAAGGGGATGTCCCGTGCGCATCAGGCAGATGAATCGATGGGTGAAGAGCCGTTGCTGGAAGAAGTTGTTGCCCGACAGATCGGGGAAATAGCCTACGGCGAGATCGACGTCGCCCGATTCGAGTCCACGTTCCACGTGCGAGGGCGAGAGCGACACCGAGCGCAGATTGGCATGGGGCGCGCGTTCGGCGAACAGTTGCAGGAGGCGCGGCAGGAAGACGATTTCGCCGACATCGGAAAGTGCGAGGGAGAAGGTATGGGTGCTGGTGGCTGGATCGAAGTCTTGTACGTCGAGCATTCCTTTCTCGATACGCAGAAGCGCGTCGCGGGCGGCGGGGAGGATGGCGAGCGCGCGCGGCGTGGGTTCCATACCTTTCGATGTTCTGACGAAGAGCGGGTCGTTGAAGTATTCCCGCAGGCGGCCCAGCGCGGTGCTGACGCGGGGTTGGCTGACGCCGAGTTGGTCCGCTGCGCGGCTGACGTTGCGGGTGTCTTCCATTGCTACGAGGTAGGGGATCAGGTTTAGATCCAGGTTTGTGTCGGGCATGGGGGTTTTTGCCTGCGGCCGCTTTCGGGTTGGGGTATCTGGTTTTTGTATAGAGGGTAGAGGAGGGATGCTGGTTTGGGATAGTGGTTTTTTTTGCCTGTGCGGCGCTTGTTTGTCTGTCTGCCTACGGCGTGGGCCTTTCCTTGCTTTGTTATTGGTCTATTAGCGTCGCCCCTGTGCGGGGCGGGCACTTACTTCTCTTTGCCGCCGCAAAGAGAAGTAAGCAAGAGAAAGCGGCTCAAACCGCCAGTTCTTAAGCGGGTCCCCCGCACAGTCGCGGTAGTGGTGCATCTGGAATCTGTGCCCTCGCACATTTGGCGTCAGTGACCAGGCAGTCATACTTCCCGCCTCGCACTGCGTGCTCGCCGGAGCGGGACATCGGGGAGATCGGCGGGTTTGTCGTTTAGCACCGTGTGTTGCCGTGTATTGCCTCTTCGCCTCTATTGATCCTCTCGCTTGCCGCTGTCGCCTGGGCGTATCGCCGGGGCGAAGCCGATGGCTCCCCACCACGCGCAAACGAAGCCGCTGGTTTCCCATGCAGACCGATCCGCGACGCACGCAGTGCGGAGTGGGCGCTGATGAGCGCTTTGTCACAGGCGTTGAATGTGCGGGGGCACGGATTCCAGATGGACCACTACCGTGACTGTGCGGGGGACCCGCTTAAGAATTAACGGTTTGAGCCGCTTTCTCTTGCTTACTTCTCTTTGCGGCGGCAAAGAGAAGTAAGTGCCTGCCCCGCACAGGGGCGACGCTAATAGACCGATAAGAAAACAAGGAAAGGCCAACGCCGTAGGCAGACAGACAAACAAGCGCCCCGCAGGCACCAGCTTAAGCCCGTAGGCAAACAAACAAAAAGCGTCGCGCGGACACCCCCGCCGGGCAGGCCAAAAACCTATGATTAAGGGGAATCCCCTGCCTTGACAACCCGCCCGAAGGGCAACCATAATCCCCTAACCGTTCGCTAATCGAATCCATGTTCATATATCGAACAAATCGACAAAGCGAACAACCCAAAGGCGCCAGCCCGCACCTCCACCCGGCGAGCCGCCGCCAGCCCAGGCCCGGAGACCGTCCGCACAAGCCCTTGCCTGCAAAGGCAGAAGCCCAGCGGCACGCAGCGCCCCAAAAGGAAATTCGACATGATCAACAAGATTTTCGAGTCACTTCAATCGGCAGTCGCCGATGTCCACGACGGCGCGACCGTCATGATCGGCGGCTTCGGCACGGCCGGCATGCCGTCCGAACTGATCGACGCGCTCATCGAACAAGGCGCGCGCGAGCTCACCATCGTCAACAACAACGCCGGTAACGGCGACATCGGCCTCGCGGCGCTGCTCAAAGCCAAACGCGTGCGCAAGATCATCTGCTCGTTCCCGCGCCAAACCGATTCGTATGTGTTCGACGCGCTCTATCGCGCCGGCGAAATCGAACTCGAACTGGTGCCGCAAGGCAACCTCGCGGAACGCATCCGTGCAGCAGGCGCGGGTATCGGCGGCTTCTTTACGCCCACCGCTTATGGCACGAAACTCGCCGAAGGCAAGGAGACGCGTCTGATCGACGGCAAGCATTACGTGCTGGAGTCGCCGCTGCATGCGGACTTCGCGTTGATCAAGGCGTTCAAGGGCGACCGCTGGGGCAATCTGGTCTATCGCAAGACCGCACGCAACTTCGGCCCGATCATGGCGAGCGCGGCAAAAACGGCCATCGTGCAAGTGTCGAAAGTGGTGCCGCTCGGTGAACTCGATCCGGAAAATATCGTTACGCCCGGCATTTTCGTGCAACGTGTGATCGAAGTGCCGCAAGCCACGCACCAAGCCGAACTTGCATCCGCGACCGCCGCCTGAGGAGACCCGACATGAAAAAACTGACCCGCGATGAAATGGCCAAGCGCGTTGCCCAGGATATCCCTGAAGGCGCGTATGTGAACCTCGGCATCGGTGTGCCCACGCTGGTGGCCAACCACCTCGCCGCCGACAAGGAAATCTTCCTGCACAGCGAAAACGGTTTGCTCGGCATGGGCCCGGCGCCCGCCAAAGGCGAGGAAGACGACGAACTGATCAACGCCGGCAAGCAGCATGTCACGTTGCTGACCGGCGGCGCGTTCTTCCATCACTCGGATTCGTTCGCGATGATGCGCGGCGGTCATCTGGATTTCTGCGTGCTCGGCGCGTTCCAGGTGTCGGCGAAAGGCGATCTGGCGAACTGGCACACCGGCGCGCCCGACGCGATTCCGGCGGTCGGGGGCGCGATGGATCTGGCCATCGGCGCGAAGCAGGTCTACGTGATGATGGAACATCTGACCAAGCAGGGCGAAAGCAAGATCGCCGCCGAATGCACCTACCCGGTGACGGGCGTGGGCTGCGTCGACCGCATCTACACGGACCTGGCAATGATCGACGTCACCGACAAGGGCCTGGTTGTACGCGAGATCTTCTCGGACATCGACTTCGACGCGCTGCACAAACTGACCGGCGTGCCGCTGATCGACGGCACGCAAGCGGCGCGCGCGGCCTGAGCATCGGGGCGGCAGTCACTGGCACAAAGGCGTGTGGCGAAGTCGAAACGTTAGCGAGGCGACGGCAGCGCTTCCGCGGTCATCGCAACGTTGGCGAGGCGATGGCAATGCTGATGGGGTCACCGCAACGCAGGCGAGGCAACGGCAACGCTTACGTGGTCACCACAACGCAGGCGAGGCAACGGCAACACTTACGTGGACACCGCAACGCCGGCGAGGCGACGACAACGCTTCCGCGGTCACCACAACGCCCGCAAGGCGACGACAACGCTTCCGCGCCACCACGCCACGCAAGCGGGCACGCCAACCACGTCCGGAACGCGCATGAAGCCTGCCCCATGCGTGTGATTAGCTGCTACAGCGCTACGGCAAGCCGTCGCATCAGCATTCGAAGCAGAATGCGCTGCGACGCCGCCTGCGGTACGCTCTCAATAGATAGCGCCCTGGTACACGCTGGACGCAGCTTGGGTGTACATCCACACATGTCCAGATCGCCCTGGTGAAAAACCCTTTACCTTCGACTCCCTCATCGACGCCATCATGCTCGACTCCAGCGCCCGTCTGACCGGCCTTCTTTGCGGCACACAGCCGATGAACGACATCTGGGCGCCGCGTGCCACGCTGCAACGGATGCTCGATGTCGAAGCAGCGCTCGCGCGCGCCTCGGCTGCCCATAACGTGATTCCGCAGTCCGCCGTGGCGGCGATCGAGGCGGCCTGCCAGGCCGATCAACTCGACGCCGACGCTCTGGCGCGCGACGCGGCACTCGGCGGCAATCTCGCGATTCCCCTCGTCAAGCAACTCACCGCGCGCGTCAAGGCGGCGGACGCGGAAGCATCGAAGTACGTCCATTGGGGCGCGACGAGCCAGGACATCATCGATACCGCGACGGTGCTGCAACTACGCGACACCTTCGATCTGCTCGACAGCGGCTTGCAAGCCACCTGCGACGCAGTGGCACAACTCGCGGCCACCCATCGCGCGACGCCGATGATCGGCCGCACCTGGTTGCAGCAGGCGCTGCCCATCACGCTCGGCCTGAAATTCGCGCAATGGCTCGACGCGTTGCTGCGGCATCGCGAGCGGCTCGATGCATTGCGCGCGCGCGCGCTGGTGCTGCAATTCGGTGGCGCGGCGGGCACGCTTGCCAGCCTTCGTGACGCAGCGCCCCAAGTCACGCAATCATTGGCGCGAGAACTCAAGCTTGCTGTGCCCACCTTGCCGTGGCACACGCAACGCGATCGCATCGCCGAAACAGCGGCGCTGTTCGGCATGCTGATCGGCACGCTCGGCAAAATCGCGCGCGATATCTCGTTGCAGATGCAAACCGAAATCGACGAACTCGCCGAGCCCGCCGCGGCAGGCAAGGGCGGTTCGTCGACGATGCCGCATAAGCGCAATCCGGTGGGCTGCGCCGCGGTGCTGACCGCCGCGACGCGCGCGCCGGGGCTGGTGGCCACGGTGTTCGCCGGCATGGTGCAGGAACATGAGCGCGCGCTCGGCGGCTGGCAAGCCGAGTGGGACGCGCTGCCAGACCTCGCGCGCCTGGCAGGCGGCGCGCTCGCGAACATCGAGCAGATTGCCGCGGGTCTCAACGTGAATGTGCCGCGCCTTGCCGCCAATCTTGATGTCACGCACGGCCTGATTCTCGGCGAAGCGGTGATGCTCGCGCTCGGCGACAGCATCGGCCGGCTCGATGCGCATCATCTGGTTGAGCGCGCATCGAAAGCGGCAATCGCCGGAAACCAGACGCTGTTCGACGTGCTCTCGGCGGATCCCGCCGTGACCGCACACCTTTCGCCCGAGCACCTGAAGCAACTGCTCGACCCCGCTCAATACGTCGGCCAGGCGCACGCTTATGTGGACGCCGCGCTGGCACTTCATCACGCGCGCGCGAGCCGCGCTACTTCCAAGGAGTAACCCGCATGCCCTACGCCGCAGTCAACGGTATCGAGCTGCATTATCGAATCGACGGGGACCGTCACGGCAACGCGCCGTGGATCGTGTTGTCGAATTCGCTCGGCAGCGATCTGTCGATGTGGACGCCGCAAGTCGCGGCGCTGTCGAAACACTTTCGTGTGCTGCGCTACGATACGCGCGGTCATGGTCACTCGGAAGCGCCGAAAGGTCCCTACACGATCGAACAGCTGACCGGCGACGTGCTCGGCCTGATGGATACGCTGAAAATCGCACGCGCGAATTTCTGCGGCCTGTCGATGGGCGGGCTGACCGGCGTCGCACTGGCCGCGCGTCACGCGAATCGCCTCGAGCGCGTGGTGCTGTCCAACACGGCGGCGCGTATCGGTTCGCCGGAAGTATGGGTGCCGCGCGCCGCGAGGGCGCGTACGGAGGGCATGCTCGCGCTGGCTGATGCTGTGCTGCCGCGCTGGTTCACCGCCGACTACATCGAACGTGAACCGGTAGTGCTTGCCATGATTCGCGACGTGTTCGTGCACACCGACAAGGAAGGCTACGCATCGAACTGCGACGCCATCGACGCCGCCGATCTGCGGCCCGAAGCACCCGGCATCAAGGTTCCGGCGCTCGTGATCAGCGGCACGCACGATCTGGCCGCGACGCCGGCACAAGGCCGTGAACTGGCGCAGGCGATTCCGGGCGCGCGTTATGTCGAACTGGACGCCTCGCATATTTCCAACATCGAGAAAGTCGACGCCTTCACGAAGACTGTGCTCGACTTTCTGACGGAGAAAAAATGAACGACGAAGACCGCTACGAAGCCGGACTCGAGGTGCGCCGCGCGGTGCTGGGCAGCGCGCACGTTGACCGGTCGCTCGCCAATCGCACTGAATTGACGGAGGAATTCCAGAACTTCATCACCCGCTATGCATGGGGCGAAATCTGGACGCGCGAGGGATTGCCGCGCCACACGCGCAGCTTGTTGACCATCGCGATGATGGTCGCCTTGAACCGGAGCGAAGAACTCGCCTTGCATTTGCGCGCAGCGAAGAACAACGGCGTGACGCGCGAGCAGATCAAGGAAGTACTGCTGCAAACCGCAATCTATTGCGGCGTGCCGGCGGCTAATTCTGCGTACCACCTCGCCGATAAACTGTTCCGCGAAGACGACGCGGCAGCGGCAGCGCCCAAGCCGTAACGGCGCAGTTCCAGAAATCCGGAGCCTGAAGCGACCGTCAAACGAAACGCGCTTCAGGCAATCCTGCTTTCATGCACCACTGCGGTTTCCGCCGGCAATTGCAAACGCACCGCGCGCAACACCGTGTCCTTGATGACTTCGCGCCAATGCGCGAGCGCCGCCTTGTCCATCAGCGGTTCACCGAGGAACGCACCTAGCGTGTACTGATTGGCGTTATAGAAATAACCGAGCGACGCGATCATCAGGTACACATCACGCGCCTTGACGTCGCTACGAAAAACGTTCTGCGCTTTGCCTGCGTCCAGTAACTTTTGCACGACCGAAATCGCATAGCCCGAAATCTCCTTCAGCTTTGACGATTTCTTCGCATGCTTGCCCTGATGCAGATTCTCGCTCGACAGCAGGGTGACGAATTCCGGATGATCGAGGTAGTACTGCCAGACGAATTCGACCATCTGCTCGAGGCCATGCACGGGATCGTGCAGATCGAGATCGAGCCTGCTTTCGGCTTCGTTGAACTGCGTGTAGATCGTTTCCAGAACTTCGACAAACAACTGTTCCTTGCTGCCGAAGTAGTAATAGATCATGCGGTCGTGCGAACGCGCGGCCTTCGAAATACTTTCGACCCGGCCGCTTGCATAGCCTTGTTTTGCAAAGACTTTGATTGCCGCTTTGAGAATCTTGGCGCGCGTATCTTGCGCCTGTTTCGCTCGGATGCCGATAGCGCCCGGCTTGCGGGCGGCAGTGGAACTCATGGCGGTCTCGGAACTCTTTGTTAGCGTCAGGTTGAACGGCATGCGCCGCAGCCGCTTACGACCCACTCAGCTACGCTTTGGCATGGCGCGCCTTCATCATACAGCCCATCTCACGCGCGACGGAATGCCCTGCACGATCATGCGCTTCGGCGTAGATTGAAGCGTCATTCGCGCGCCGATGCCGCGCCGCAGCATTCAGGCGTGCGCCGGGAAACTCGTTGCGCAGTCTATTTTGATCGAGTAGATTTCAAGCAAGTTTGGTGTAGCGGATACTACACGAACGGTGAGTGACCGCAACATGGAAGACCGCGGATCACGCGAAAGTCCCTTGAAACAGGGGCTATTCGTCAGCCGGGCAGGACCGATTGTAATGTCGTCGTATGGGAACCCCGCCATGACAGAGCATACGAAGGTCGATTTCGGCGCGGAGAGCGTTGACGGCGAAATTGCCTCGACGCCCGGTCCCACCGTGCTCGAGAAAGCGGCGCCGCGCAGCGAGCGGATGGCGTCGAACAAGATCGAATGCAATGCGTGCCCGGTGTTGTGCCAGATATCGGAGGGCCGCACGGGTGCGTGCGATCGTTATGCGAATGCGGACGGTCGGCTGATTCGCGTCGACCCGGTGGTGTTTCTGTCGCGCGCTGCTGCCTTGCCCGGTGCGAGCCTCGGCAAAGAGGATGCCACGGTCGAATTTGGTGCATCGTCCGAAGTGCACGATCCCGCGGCGGAACAGGCGTTGTTCGTCACCGGCATTGGTGCATCGTCAACCTATCCCGACTACAAGCCCGCGCCTTTCATCGTTGCCTCGAAGCGTGACGACGTCGACATGATCACGGTCGTCACCGAGGGCATTTTCAGCTATTGCAGCTTCAAGGTGAAGATCGATACCGACCGCTTTCTTGGGCCGGAGCAATCGAACGTGCGTTGCCATGGCGAGATCGTCGGCCATGTGACCACGGCGGAGTATGGCTCGCAGATGCTGAGCCTCGGCGGTGTCCATCATCTGACCGGCGGCAGCAAGAAGGAAGGCCGCGTGACGTGCGACATGATGCTCGCGCTCGGCAATAAGGAGGCGGTCGAGCTGAGCATCGACGGCGGCGCAAGTCTGGTAATTCGCGCGGGCGCGGCACCGATTGTCGACGGCGTCGAAGAGCAGCGTATGCGCGTGGGCTGCGGGTCGGCCACCATCGGCATCTTCGCGAAGCAATGGTTCGGGCATGCCGACGAAGTGGTGGTGGTCGACGATCACATTACCGGTGTGCTCACCGAACACCAGGCCGGCCGCTGTCTCGGCATGACGCGCTCAGGTCTGAAAATTCGCGGACGCAAATCGACGCCGGGACGCTATTTTCAGGTTGCGAATCCCGGCACCGGCTGGGGCGGGACGGACATTCAGGACCCGTTGGCGATTGTCGAAGGCTTCGATCCCGCCGTGGCGAAACCGGGCCTGCGCTTGCTGATGGTATCGACCACCGGCGAACACGCACAGTGGTATGAACTTGATCGGGACCTCGTGCCACGCATCGCGGCCATGCCGGATGCGGTGCGCCGCACGGTCGAACGAATCGGCGAGAATTGCGAGCCGTCGCTCGCGACAGTGCTGTTCCTTGGCGGCGCGGGCGGCAGTCTGCGAGCCGGGGCAACGGAGAATCCGGTGCTGCTCACCCGCGCCATCAAACAGAAGCTGGTGAACGTGACATGCGGCGGTGCGCCGGCCTATGTGTGGCCGGGCGGCGGCATTACCGTGATGGTTGATGTCTCGCGCATGCCAGATCGATCGTTCGGCACCGTGCCGACGCCCGCGATCGTCGCGCCGATCGAATTCACCATGACCTATGATGCGTATCGCGATCTCGGCGGCCATCTCGACGCGGTGCGTTCACTGGCAAGCGTGCTGGCGAACGGGCCGGAGCATACGGAAGGGGCGCCGCTCGCGCGCAGGACCCTCGCGCGTCATCCCGACAACCCGTGGCCGCCCGCCATGCCGCCGATGCTCGGCTGACAGCGGCAACGTGACCGACACGACGCACGCAACGAACACGCCAAACACGCCAAACACGATGAACGCAACCCGCACCCAACTCGACGCGGCCCGCTGGCATTGGCAGCACGGCCCGATCGATCTGATCCTCAGCGCGGACGGCGAACCCTCGGCCGTGCAGGCCGCCTACGACGCATGCTGGATGCGCTTTGTCGACGTGTTGCCTGCGCTGGTCGGCGAGTTGAAGTGGCTTCGGCAGCCTGTGCCGAGCAGTGCGGCGCATGACGACTGCGCGTTGAGGGGCACCGTAGCCCGCCGGATGTGGGGCGCATGTCATCCGCACCGCGCGCGCTACATCACGCCCATGGCGGCCGTTGCCGGCAGCGTCGCGGACGAATTGATCACGGCGTTCGCACGCGACGGCATATCGCGCGCCTTCATCAACAACGGCGGCGACATCGCGTTCCATTTGACCGAAGGGCAGCAATACCGAGTAGGCGTGTTCGCCGATCTGGCGCAGTTCTCTGGCGCCAGGCTGTCAGGCGATCAGGCTTTGGACGCCAACCTGACGCTTAACGCCGCCATGCCGATTCGCGGCGTCGCGACCAGCGGCTGGCGTGGCCGCAGCTTTAGCCTCGGAATTGCCGACAGCGTGACCGTGCTGGCCCGCAACGCCGCCAGCGCCGATGCCGCCGCCACGGTGATCGCCAACGCCGTCAATCTCGAGCATGCGGGCATCGTGCGCAGGCCGGCTTCCTCCTTGAAGGACGACAGCGATCTCGGCGACATGCTCGTGACTGTGGATGTGCCGTCCTTGCCTCAACCGCTGATCGATTTCGCGCTGGCACGCGGCGTCGATGCCGCGCAGCGTTTACAGGCACAAGGCTTGATCGAGGGCGCCGCACTGTTCCTGCAAGGACGTGCGCGAGTGGCTGATATTCATCACAATGGCGCGTTGTTCAAGCATCGCGCTGAAATAACAACGGAGGCTCCGTGTTCGAAATACGCCGCGTGCTGACGCACGTCGAAGACATTTTCCACGAGTTCGGCCCCGCGCCCGCGCAACCGCTCAGGCGCGGCGCGATTGCCGCGGTGATGACCAATCCGTTCGCCGGACGCTACGAAGCCAGCATCGAACCGGCGATGGAAGCGCTCAAGCCAATCGGCTTCGATATGGCGCAACGGCTGCTGGCGGCGATGGCCGTGCCGCACGCAACGATCGAAAGCTACGGCAAGGGCGCAATCATCGGCTCGCGCGGCGAACTCGAGCATGGCGCGTTGTGGCATGTCCCCGGCGGCTATGCAATGCGCGAATTGCTGGAGAAAAACGGTGTGCCGACCAACGCGATCGTGCCGTCGACCAAGAAAGTCGGTGCGCCTTCCACCGCGCTCGATGTGCCGCTGACGCATGTCAACGCGAGCTACGTGCGCAGCCATTTCGACGCGATCGAAGTGCGTGTGCCCGGTGCGCCCGCCGCGGACGAACTGGTGTATATCCTCGTGATGAGCACGGGCCAGCGCGTGCACGCGCGCGTCGGTGGGTTGGCGAAAGAAGCGATCGTGGGTAAGGACGGATTGCGCTGAAAGGCGCCGAATATGCGTCGAAGCACGCATCGAAGCACGCATTGAAACACGGAGATCGAAATGGCAATCAAGCTTCGCAAGCTGGTCGTGCAGGTGGATGAAACACGCATTGAAATGGGCCAGGCCATCGAGCCGCCGGCACGCCGGGCAGTCGCGATTGCGGTGATCGACAATCCCTATGCGGGCCGCTACGAGGCCAGGCTGGATGCGCTGATCGAAGCCGGTGAGGAGCTGGGCGCATTGCTCGGCAACAAGTGTGTCGAAGCGCTAGGCATCAAGCCGGGCGACGCGCAAAGCTACGGCAAGGCGGCGATCGTCGGCGAAGCGGGCGAACTGGAACATGCGGCGGCGATCCTGCATCCCAAGCTCGGCGCCCCGTTGCGAGTCGCGGTCGAAAAAGGCGCGGCGCTGGTGCCGTCGGCGAAAAAAATGGGGACGCTCGGCACCGCGATCGACGTGCCGCTTGGCCACAAGGACGCGGCCTTCGTGCGCAGTCATTTCGACGCGATCGAAGCGCGAGTGTCGGACGCGCCGCGCGCGAATGAAATCGTCGTGGCGGTGGCGGTGACGGCCTCGGGCCGGCCGCTGCCGCGCATCGGCGGCTTGCAGGTGAGTGAGATCAAGGGCGAAGACGGTTTGCGCTGAGTTTTCTTAAGGGTCGCGATGCTTTCGAATTTGCTGGTACAGCTGGTCAACGGACTCGCCGACGCGTCGACGCTGTTTCTCGTCGCCGCGGGTTTGTCGTTGATCTTCGGCGTGACGCGCATCGTCAACTTCGCGCACGGCTCGTTCTATATGTTCGGCATTTATGTCGCGTATAGCATGGCGAGCCGCTTCGGCCATACGGCGGGCGGGTTCTGGCTGTCGGTGCTGGCTGCCGCGTTGGTGGTTGCCGTGCTCGGCGCGTTGGTCGAAATGATCGTGTTGCGGCGCATCTATCAGGCGCCCGAGTTGTTTCACCTGCTGGCGACATTCGCGCTGGTGCTGATTTTCCGCGACGCCGCGCTGTGGCTGTGGGGCCCGGAAGACCTGTTCGGTCCGCGTGCGCCACATCTGGCCGGCGTAGTCGATTTTCTCGGCCATCCGCTGCCGACCTACGATATCGCGCTGATCGTGATCGGGCCGGTGGTGTTGCTGCTGCTGTGGTACGCGTTGACGCGCACGCGTTGGGGCACGCTGGTGCGCGCCGCGACGCAGGACCGCGAGATGCTCGGCGCGCTTGGCATCAATCAGGCGTGGCTGTTCACCGGGGTGTTTTTCGTGGGCGCTTTTCTCGCGGGATTGGGCGGCGCATTGCAAGGACCGCGGATGTCGGCGAATCTGTCGCTCGATCTGGAGACCATCGGCAATGCGTTCGTGGTGGTGGTGGTCGGCGGCATGGGATCGATTCCAGGTGCGTTCGTCGCCGCATTGCTGATCGCGGAGATCAAGGCGCTGTGCATCGGCATTGGACATGTATCGGTGTTCGGCATCGACCTGTCGTTGAGCCGCTTCACGCTCGTTGCGGAATTTGTCGTGATGGCAGTCGTGCTGGTGGTGCGGCCTTGGGGTTTGTTAGGGAAGGCGAGCGCCGCGGTGCGGGGCATGGCCGCACCGGAAGCGCCATTGCGGCCCGCCGGCAAGCGCCTGAAGTGGTTGGCGGCCATCGCGTTGCTGGCGTTGGTACTCGCGCCGCTTGCGGCCAATGCGTTTCCCTACATGCCTGTGCTGCTGGTTGAAATCCTGATCGCCGTCCTGTTCGCGACAAGTCTGCATTTCATCATGGGCCCCGGCGGCATGCATTCGTTCGGCCACGCCGCGTACTTCGGGTTGGGCGCATACGGCGCCGCATTGTTTCTGAAAGTTCTCAATCTACCGATGGAAGCCGCATTGCTGCTCGGCCCTCTACTTGCCGTGGCGGGTGCGCTGGTGTTCGGCTGGTTTTGCGTGCGACTCTCAGGTGTCTATCTCGCCATGCTGACGCTTGCGTTTGCGCAGATCGTCTGGTCGGTCGTGTTCCAGTGGGACGACGTGACGGGCGGCAGTAACGGCATTCTCGGCTTGTGGCCGTCGAACTGGTTGTCGTCGCCGGTCGCTTTTTATTATCTGACGCTCGTCTGCGCCGTGATCGGCGTGTGGCTGCTGCGCAAGATGCTGTTCTCGCCGCTTGGCTACGCGATGCGGGCGTCGCGCGATTCGGTGCTGCGCGCCGAGGCGATCGGCATCGACGTGAAACGCGTGCAGTGGGCGGCGTTCGTCGTCGCGTCGCTGTTTTGCGGGCTCGCCGGATCGCTTTATGCGTTCTCCAAAGGGACGATTTCACCGGAAGTGATCAGCGTGAGCCGCTCCGTGGACGGCCTCGTGATGGTGCTGCTCGGCGGCTTGCAGACGCTGACCGGCCCGATCGTCGGCGCGGCCGTGTTCACGTGGCTGCAGGACACCGTCGCGCGGCAAACCGATTATTGGCAGGCGTTGTTGGGCTTTGCGATCCTGCTGCTCGTGATTGCGTTTCCGCAGGGTATCGTCGGTTTCATTCGTGAGCGGTTTGGCGACGATAACGCGGATATGGCCGAGAAGGACCCCACCTCACGCACCCAGGGCGCTGCGATCAAGGAGGGGCTGTGAGTTTGCTGCGCGTATCCGGCCTTTCCAAATCGTTCGGCGGCCTGAAGGCTGTCGACAATGTCTCTTTCGATCTCGAAGCCGGTCAACTACTGGCGCTGCTGGGCCCGAATGGCGCGGGCAAGTCGACCTGCTTCAACATGGTCAACGGGCAACTGCAGCCGTCGTCCGGTTCGATTCGGCTGAACGATCACGAACTGGTCGGCATGCGGCCACGCGATATCTGGCGTCTTGGCGTCGGCCGCACGTTCCAGATTGCCGCGACCTTCAATTCGATGACCGTGCTCGAAAACGTGCAGATGGCGCTCGTCTCGCGTGAACGCAAGACCTTCGGCCTGTGGAAACCCGCGGGTTCGCGCTACGCCGACGAAGCCATGACGTTGCTCGAACAGGTCGGCATGGGTGCCGACGCGAACCGCGCCTGCGGCGTGCTCGCCTACGGTGACGTCAAACGCGTTGAACTTGCTATCGCGCTGGCAAACCGCCCGAAGTTGCTGCTGATGGACGAGCCCACCGCCGGGATGGCACCCAAGGAGCGCAACGAGTTAATGGCGCTGACCAAGCGCCTCGTCACCGAGCACCAGATCGGCGTGTTGTTTACCGAGCACAGCATGGACGTTGTATTCGCCTACGCCGACCGGATGATCGTGCTCGCACGAGGCAAGCTGATCGCCGAGGGCGACGCCGAAACGATCCGCAACGACGCGCGCGTGCAGGAAGTTTATTTCGGCACCGGCAAGACCTTCCAGCCACGCGCGCCGCTGCATGAAGCGGCAGGCGGTCATCAAGGACAGGGAGCGCTGCAATGAGCGAGCCGATGCTGAAAGTGTCCGGCCTCAATGCGTTCTATGGCCGCGCGCACATTCTGTTCGACGTCGGCTTCGAAGTCGGCCGGGGCGAAGTGGTCGCGCTGATGGGCCGCAACGGCGCCGGCAAGTCGACGACGATGAAAGCGGTGATGGGTCTGCTGCCGCGCCGTCAGGGAGAGGTGCGCTTTCGCGGGCAAAACATCACGGCGTTGCAGCCGTATCGTATCGCGCGCATGGGCATGGGTTTCGTCCCCGAGGATCGCCGCGTGTTCGCCGATCTGACCGTGATGGAGAACCTCGATACAGGCCGTCAAGCGCCGCGCGAAGGGGCACCGGAGTGGACGCCGGAAAAACTGTTCCGGCTCTTCCCCAACCTCGGCGAAATGCCCAGGCGCCCCGGCGGCCAGATGAGCGGCGGCGAGCAGCAGATGCTCACCGTCTCGCGCACGCTGATGGGCAATCCATATCTGGTGCTGCTCGACGAACCCTCCGAGGGCGTCGCGCCCGTGATCGTCGAACAGTTGGCCAACATGATTCTCGAACTCAAGCGCGAAGGGCTGTCGATTCTGTTGTCGGAACAGAACCTCCACTTCGCCGAGCTGGTGAGCGACCGCGCGTATGTCCTCGAAAAAGGACAGATCCGTTTCAGCGGCACGATCAGCGAACTTGCAAGGAACGAAACAGTGAGGCGCGCTTATCTGAGCGTGTGATTCCATCGGCGCATGAAACGTGCAGCGTGTGCACGAGACACGGCGCCCGGTAGTCGTTGCGAAAGGAGAGGCAGATGGCAGCAGAGACGTTGACAGGCTTGTCGGGCAAGGTCGCGGTAACGAACATCGGGCTACTCTTATCCGGCGACATCGACCAGCCGATTCTCGACGCGAACACGCTGGTGATCGACGACGGCGTGATCGTCGCGCTCGGCCGGGAGAAAGATTGCGACCTCGAAGGCGCACGGACTACCGTCGACTGCAAAGGCACCACGGTCGCGCCGGGCCTGATCGATTCGCACGTGCATCCGGTGTTCGGCGACTGGACGCCGCGCCAGAATCAGATGGGCTGGATCGAATCGAATCTGAACGGCGGCGTGACGACCATGATCTCCGCCGGCGAAGTGCACCTGCCTGGCCGTCCGAAGGACGTGCTCGGCGTCAAGGCGCTCGCGATCACCGCGCAGCGTTCGTTCGAAGGCATGCGTGGCGCGGGTGTCGGCGGCGGCGTCAAAGTGATGGCGGGCGCGCCGGTGATCGAGAAGGGCATGGTCGAAGCAGACTTCAAGGAGCTCTCGGAAGCCGGCGTGAAGCTGCTTGGCGAAGTCGGCCTCGGCAGCGTGAAGGGCGGCGAGGAAGCGGCGCAGATGGTCGCGTGGGCCCGCAAATACGGCATTCAAAGCACGATCCACACGGGTGGTCCGTCGATTCCAGGTTCGGGCCTGATCGATAGAGACGTGGTGCTGGCCGCCGACGCGGACGTGATCGGCCACATCAACGGCGGCCATACGTCGCTGTCCTATCGGCACGTATGCGATCTGTGCGAGCAATCGAGCCGCGCGCTGGAAATCGTTCACAACGGCAATGAGCGGATCGCGCTGCTCACCGCGCGTCACGCGATTGAATTGAAATGCCCGCATCGAATCATTCTCGGCACCGATAGTCCGGCGGGTTCCGGTGTCCAGCCGCTCGGCATTCTGCGGATGATCGCGCTGATTTCCAGTCTCGCGGACGTGCCTGCCGAAATCGCGTTCTGCTTCGCGACCGGCAACACTGCGCGGCAACGCAACTTGCGCCAGGGTTTGATTGAAGTGGGCCGTCCTGCCGATCTCGTGTTCATGGATCGCGCGCAGCACACGGCGGCCGATACGTTGCTGGAAAGCGTGCAGCTCGGCGATATTCCCGGAGTCGGCATGGTGATGATCGACGGTTTGATTCGCTGCAGGCGCAGCCGTAATACACCACCGGCGACCGAAGTGCCGGTGGTGCTTTGAACGCGCGCCGCACGGCGTGGCCGGTGTTTTCATGAACGGTTCGGCGCCTCTTACGCTGCACGTCAACGGCGCGACGCATCGCGTCAACGCCGGCGCCGACACGCCACTGCTTTATCTGCTGCGTAACGATCTCGCGTTGAACGGTCCGAAATTCGGCTGCGGCCTCGGCGAATGCGGCGCGTGCACGGTGCTGCTCGACGGCATGCCGACGCGCGCTTGCGTGACGACCGCGAAGGTCGCCTTGGGCCGCGAGATCACCACGCTTGAAGGGTTGGGCACGCGTGCCGCACTGCATCCCGTGCAGCAGGCGTTTATCGAAGAGCAGGCCGCGCAATGCGGGTATTGCCTGAGCGGCATGATCATGACCGCCAAGGCGTTGCTCGATCGCGATCCGCATCCGAGCGTCGAGACGATCCGGCGGGAGTTGTCGCGCAATCTGTGCCGCTGCGGCACGCATGTCGAGATCGTACGCGCGGTGCAGCGCGCGGCTGAATTGCTGGCTGCGCAGACTTCCTTGCATCAAGGAGTGCGCGCATGACGGGGCCGGATTTTAGCGTCGATCGACGTTCCGCGCCGTTGTCGCGGCAGCAGCTCTATGACGCGCGGAATGTGCTTATCATCACGCGGCCACCCCAGGCGCCGGTGAAGCCTGCGATGGGTCAACCGGGGTCGCGTTCGTCGTTCGTGCCTACCGAGGCGGACATGTTTCTGGTGGTGCGCGACGACGGCAGCGTGGTGGCGTTCAATGGTCATGTGGATCTCGGGACCGGCATCGGCACGGCGCTCGCGCAGATCGTCGCGGAAGAACTCGATGTGCCGTTGACGCGCGTGTCGGTCGTGCTCGGCCACACCAGCGAAGCGCCGAATCAAGGGCCGACGATTGCGAGCGCGACGATCCAGATATCGGCGGTGCCGTTACGGCATGCGGCGGCGCAAGCGCGGCAATTCCTGCTGGCGGAAGCGGCCGCGCGATGGAACGTAAGCACAGAGCAACTCGAGGTGCGCGACGGTGTGGTTTTCAATCGCGGCGACGATACGGCAAAAGGCCTTGGCTACGGCGACCTGATCGCTGGACGGCGCATCGAACTGACACTCGCCACCGACGCGCCGTTGAAGTCGCCGGACGCGTACAAGATCGTCGGTAAGAGTATGCCGCGCGTCGATATCCCGGCGAAGGCAACCGGCGAATTGAGTTTCGTGCATGACGTGCGCGTGCCGGGTATGTTGCACGGGCGCGTTGTACGGCCGCCGTATGCCGGTGTCGCACAGGGCGACTTCATGGGCAATAGCCTGCTGCGTGTCGACGAGGATTCAATCAGCGATTTGCCGGGCATCGTCAAGGTGGTGGTGATTCGCGATTTCGTCGGCATCGTGGCCGAACGCGAGGAAGTCGCGCAGCAGGCCGTGAAGCGCTTGCGTGTGCAGTGGAAAACTGTGGAAGGTTTGCCGCCGCTCGAAACCAGCGAGGAAGTGGAAGCCGCGCTCAGAGCAAACCCCGCCAAACGACGCGATCTGCTGATCCAGGGCGATGTCGACGCTGCACTCGAGCAGGACCCGGCCCAAACGCTGGAACGCACCTACGTATGGCCGTTTCAGATGCATGCGTCGATTGGACCGTCGTGCGCGGTGGCCGATTACCGCGATGAAAAGCTGAAAGTCTGGTCGGGCACGCAGAATCCCCATTCGTTACGCGCGGATCTCGCCTTGTTGATGGCGCTCGACGAAGCGCACATCGAAATCGTGCGCATGGACGCGGCGGGCTGCTACGGCCGCAATTGCGCCGACGACGTCGCCGCCGACGCCGCGCTGTTATCTCGCGCAAGCGGCGCTCCGGTGCGTGTGCAACTATCGCGCGAAGACGAGCACGCATGGGAGCCGAAGGGCGCCGCGCAATTGATGGATGTGCGTGGTGCATTAGGTGCCGAAGGCGAACTCGCGGCATACGACTTCGCGACGCGCTATCCATCGAACGACGCGCCCACGTTGGCGCTGCTGCTCACCGGCACGCTCTCCGCACAGCCACAGATATTCGAAATGGGCGACCGCACGTCCGTGCCGCCGTACGATTACCGCACCATGCGCATCGTCTGCGACGACACGCCGCCGATCGTGCGAGCGTCGTGGTTAAGAGGCGTGTCCGCGTTGCCGAACACGTTCGCGCATGAGTCTTTCATCGACGAACTCGCGGCGGAAGCGGGCATCGATCCGGTCGAATTTCGTTTGAAGCATCTGACCGATCCGCGCGCGATCGATCTGGTCAAGGCGGTGGCCGGGAAAGCCGGCTGGCAGCCTCGCAACATGGCTTCGAAAGAGGATGTCCCGCAAGAAGGCGACATTCTGCACGGAAGAGGCTTCGCTTACGCCCGCTACGTGCACAGCAAATTCCCCGGCTTTGGCGCGGCATGGTCCGCGTGGGTCGCCGACGTCGAAGTGAATCGCAAGAGCGGCGAACTTGCGGTGACGCGCGTGGTGGTTGGCCAGGACACCGGCACGATGGTGAATCCGGACGGCGTACGTCATCAGATACACGGCAACGTGATCCAGGCCACCAGCCGCGCGCTGAAAGAGCGCGTGACGTTCGGCGAGAACGCGGTGACGAGCCAGGAGTGGGGCGCTTATCCGATTCTGACGTTCCGTGAAGTGCCGGTGATCGAAGTGGTGATGATGCCGCGCCACGGCGAGCCGCCGATGGGCACGGGCGAATCGGCGTCGCTGCCTGGCGCCGCGGCGATCGCCAACGCGCTGTACGACGCCACAGGTGTGCGGTTTCGCAGACCGCCGTTCACACCTGAGACGATCCGCGCCGCGCTCGCCGATGCGCAAGCGCAAGACGCGGCGGCGCGCAAGAAGAAACGTCGGCGGTTCGGCTTGCTCGGCACCATCGCCGCGGGCGCGGCCGGTTGGCTGGGGGTGTTGGCTATGTCGCCACAGGCCGTTGCGCCGATTACGCCGCCGCTTGCGAGCGCGTTCGCGCCCGATCTGGTGGCGCGCGGCAAACTGCTTGCGTCGCTGGGCAATTGCGCGGTTTGCCATACCGCGCACAACGGCGTGCCGAACGCGGGCGGCAAGCCGCTCGATACACCCTTCGGCACCGTCTACAGCACCAATCTCACGCCGGACGGACAGACCGGCATCGGCACATGGTCGCTGGAAGCATTCGTGCGGGCGATGCGGCAAGGTATCAGCCGCGACGGGCATCGCTTGTATCCCGTGTTTCCCTATACATCGTTCAGGAACACGTCCGACGAGGATCTGACGGCGCTTTACGCGTACCTGATGGCGCAAACGCCGGTGCGTTCCCGTCCGCCGGAAACGAAGCTCGCGTATCCCTTCAGCGTGCGTCCGTTAATGGCTGCATGGAATGGGCTTTTTCTCGGACGCAACACGTTCACCGAGAGCGCGAGTCAAAGCGCGCAATGGAATCGCGGAGCGTATCTGGTGAACGGCCTCGGCCATTGCAGCGCATGCCATACCCCGCGCAATGCATTTGGCGCCGAGAAATCCGGCGCGGCATTCATGGGCGGCGGCATCGCGGAGGGGTGGGAAGCACCTGCGCTGTCGACGCTTTCCAACGCGCCCGTGCCGTGGAGCGAAGACGAACTGTTCAGCTATTTGCGCCACGGTCATGCGCCGCTGCACGGCGTCGCGGCCGGGCCGATGGCGCCCGTCGTCAGCGATCTGGCGACGCTGCCCGACAGCGACATTCGCGCGATGGCGACGTATCTGGCGTCCTTGAATCCGCTTGAGCCCAACGCGAATCCCGAGGCGATGGCGCGTCAATACGAGCAGGCCAGCACGATTACGAGTACGGCAACAGGCCTTGGCGCACGTCTGTTCGACGGTGCGTGTGCGGCCTGTCATCACACCGGCAGCGGGCCGCAATTGTTCGGTGCGCATCCGTCGCTGGCGCTTAACACGAATCTGCACAGCGCGACGCCTGATAATCTGATTCGCGTGATTCTCGAAGGTATTGGCTCGCCTGCGCGCCCCGAACTCGGTACGATGCCGGCTTATCGCGACAGTTTCAACGACGTCCAGATCGCCGAACTCGTGACCTACCTGCGTCAGCAATTCGCCGGTGGCAAGCCGGCATGGCAGGACGTCGCGGCGAGCGTCGCCAGAATTCGCGCGACGCCGCGGGCGGAGTGAAGCCGCTCAATGCATCGCAGTAGGGTTCGCATGCATCACGAGCGGTGCCGTTTGTAGCTCGGCTGGCAACACAACTTGCAGCACAACTCGAAGCACGGCTCGAAGCACGGCTCGCGGCACAACTCGCTGGACGAATCGCGAAACGCTTGAACGCTTGATAAAAACGACCGCATTCCCGCAATCCTTTTGATACGGAGAAACGCATGACCACGCGCGCAGGATGGCTCTCTCGCCTCACGGTTTCAACGGTTCTATCGCTTGCCGCCGCCGGCGCGAGTGCACAGCAGACCATCAAGATCGGTGAAATCAACAGCTACAAGGCGCAGCCCGCCTTTCTCGGGCCTTACAAAAACGGCTGGAATCTCGCGCTGGAGCAGGTGAATGCGGCGGGGGGCGTGCTTGGCAAACAGCTCGAAGTGGTGTCGCGCGACGACAACGGCAATCCGGGCGACACGATCCGCGTCGCGCAGGAATTGATTGCGCGGGAGCAGGTGCAATTGCTGTTCGGCGGTTTCCTGTCGAACACGGGCCTTGCGCTGACCGACTTCGCGAAGCAGAAGAAGATTTTCTTCCTCGCGGCCGAGCCGTTGACCGACAAGATTGTTTGGGCGGATGGCAACAAATACACGTACCGTCTGCGTCCTTCGACGTATATGCAGGTGGCGATGCTGGTGCCGGAGGCGGTGAAGCTGAAGAAGAAACGCTGGGCGTTGGTGTATCCGAACTACGAGTACGGGCAATCGGCGGTGGCGACGTTCAAGAAGCTGATGACGGCGGCGCAGCCGGACGTGCAGTTCGTCGCCGAGCAGGCGACTCCGCTGGGCAATGTCGACGCGGGTGCGGTTACCCAGGCGCTAGCCGATGCGAAGCCGGATGCGATTTTCAACGTGCTGTTTGGCGCCGATCTCGGCAAGTTTGTGCGTGAGGGCAATACGCGCGGTTTGTTCAAGGACCGCAGTGTGGTCTCGTTGCTGACGGGCGAGCCGGACTATCTCGATCCGTTGGGGGCGGAGGCGCCGACTGGCTGGATCGTGACGGGGTATCCGTGGTATTCGATCGATACGGCGGCGAACAGGAAGTTTGTGGATGCGTATCAGGCGAAGTATCACGATTATCCGCGGCTCGGGTCGGTGGTGGGGTATTCGGCGCTGATGTCGATTGCGGCTGGGATCAAGAAGGCGGGTTCCACGGATTCGGATAAGCTCGCTGCGGCGTTCAAGGGACTTGGGGTGGAGACGCCCTTCGGGCCGATTACGTATCGGGCGCAGGATAATCAGTCGACGATGGGGGCTTTTGTTGGTGTGACCGGTGTCAAGGATGGGAAGGGGGTGATGACTTCTTATCGGTATGTGGACGGCGCTAGTGTGCAGCCGTCGGACGGTGAGGTTAAGAAGTTGCGGGCGGGGGAATGATTGGTTTTTTGCCTGCGGCATGGGCCTTTCCTTGAGTGGTTGCCCGCGGGGCGCTTTTGGGTTGTGTGCCTATGGCGTTGGCCTTTCCTTGCTTTGTTATTGGTTTATTAGCGTCGCCCCTGTGCGGGGCGGGCACCTACTTTTCTTTGCCTGCCGCAAAGAAAAGTAGGCAAAAGAAAGCGGCTCAAACCGCCAAATCTTAAGCGGGGCCCCCGCACAGTCAAGGTAGTGGTGCATCTGGAATCCGTGCCCTCGCACATCCGGCGCTAGTGACAACGCGCTCATCAGCTCCCACTCCGCACTACGTGCGTCGCGGATGGGTCTGCATGGGAAACCAGGGGCTTCGTTTGGGAGCAGAGCGGGCCGTCGGCTTCGCCTCGGCGAAGCACCCAGTTATCCTAAAGATTCACTCTGCGAGCGAATGAAGTACGAAAAAGACGGCGCATGAATAACGCTTCGGCGCGCGCAGCGCCGCCGGAAGTATGACGCCCTTGTCACACACGTCGAATGTGCGAGAACGCAGATTCCAGATGCACCACTACCGCGACTGCGCGGGGGACCCGCTTAAGAATTAGCGGGGTGAGCGGTTTTCTTTGCTTATCTTTCTTTGCCGCGGCAAAGAAAGTAAGTGCCGCCCCGCACAGGGGCGACGCTAATAGACCAATACCAATTCAAGGAAAGGCCAAAGAGCCAGATCAAGGAAAGCGCCGCTAGCAAAAAAAACCACTACTCCTCCGCATCATGCTCAATCACAAACCGCTTCAAATAAGCCAGCACAGCGGCTTCCACCGCCCGATGATCGGCGGTGCTCTTGGACCCCGCATTCTCCTCATCGCCAAATAACGTGGATGGCGCGTTATGCACGTCCACTTCCTGGCCTTCGCGGAACACGCGAATCTCATGAACATCCTCGGCGTATTCGGCGATCCAATGCACGCCTTCGATATGCGCTCCTGCACGAACGGTAGGTATCTTCATGGAGGTCATCTCCCGTCGGGTCCGGACCACGGCGCCAACCCTTGCTATTACCATACGCCGTCCACGTGCCGCACGCGAGTCCCGCTCGCCAATTTCCTGAAGTTTTCGCTGCGTCGCAAGCCGTTTTCCGAACTTTTATAGCGCCGTGGACCGCGCCCCAGCAATCGCTCACGCTGAGCCAAAAGCACAAAATTCCCGTCAGACGGCCCTTCCGATCGCATCCGCCATCATGGCGAACCGCCCCGGCACACGCGTTGCTGCGTGTCATGGACCCACATCCACCGGAGGACCGTCATGCCCGAACAGAAAACCATCAAGCGCGCCCAGGCCGACAAGCGTGCCGGCAAGTCATCGAGCACCCAGGCCGGGGAATTCGTCAAGGAACAGGTCGATAAGGTGCGCGCCGGCAAGCATGGCGTGAGGTCGGCGAAACAGGCGATCGCAATCGGCCTGTCGGAAGCGCGCCGGGCGGGCGTCGCCGTGAAGTCGCCGAAGAGGGGCGCCACCAGCGAGGCAACCCGCAAGAAAGCCGAAAAGGACAATGCAGCAGGCCAGCACAAGAGCACGGCGAAGAAGAAAAGTGCGAGCAGCGAATCGACAGCCACGCGCTCACGTGCTGCCACCAATGCATTGAAGCGTGAAAGCACCGCCGGTGCATCGCACACCGCCATGTCGAAGCAGACCAGGTCGGCCGCAGCCAAACGTCCCGCGGCCAGCCGTTCCGCAGCAGCGAAAAAAGCCGCCGCCACGAAAGGCGCCGCCGGCCGCTCGGCAGCCGCCAAAAAGGCTGCGCACACGCGGGCTTCACGCACCCATCACTGAAGCCGTTGTCTGAGAGGGAGAGACGCAGAGGGAAAGATGCAGCCGGTAGAAGCGATGCGCACGCGTTTTCGCGCGCGCATCGTCAAGCTTGCTGACTGCCTTACTGCACCGTCGCCAGCACGTCGCCCACCGTCTTGAAGAGATGCGCGATCTGCTCTTCATCGATGATAAGCGGAGGCGAAAACGCGAGGATGTCGCCGGTAAAGCGCACCAGCACGCCCGCCTCGAAGCACTTCACGAACGCTTCGTAAGCCCGCGCGCCCGGCGCGCCGTCACGCGATTCGAGTTCGACGCCGGCGATCATGCCCAGATTGCGCACATCCTTCACATGCTTCGCGCCCTTGAGCGAATGCGCCGCGGCTTCGAATTTCGGCGCCATCGTCGCGGCGCGCTCGAACAGGCCTTCGCGGCGATACAGGTCGAGTGTCGCCACCGCGGCCGCGGCTGCGGCCGGGTGGGCCGAATACGTGTAGCCATGGAACAGTTCGATCGCGCCTTGCGCGCCGGCGTTGACGATCGAGTCGTGGATCGTGCGGCTCGCCGCCACCGCGCCCATCGGGATCGCGGCGTTGTTGATGGCCTTGGCCATCGTGATCAGGTCTGGCGTCACGCCGAAATACTCACTCGCCGTCGCCTTGCCGATACGGCCGAAACCGGTGATCACTTCGTCGAAAATCAGCAGGATGCCGTGTTTGGTGCAAATCTCGCGCAGCTTCTGCAGATAACCTTGCGGCGGAATCAGTACGCCCGTTGAGCCGGCCACCGGTTCGACGATCACCGCGGCAATCGTCGAGGCATCGTGCAGCGTGACAATACGCTCGAGTTCGTCGGCGAGATGTGCGCCCCACGTGGGCTGCCCCTTGGTGAACGCGTTGTGTTCAAGGTTGTGCGTGTGCGGCAGATGGTCGATCGCCGGCAACAGTGCGCCGGAGAATGTCTTGCGGTTCGGCGCGATACCGCCGACCGAAATGCCGCCGAAGCCCACGCCGTGATAGCCGCGCTCGCGGCCGATCAGACGCGTGCGCTGGCCTTCGCCGCGCGAGCGGTGGTACGCCAGCGCGATTTTGAGGGCGGTGTCGACCGATTCCGACCCGGAGTTTGTGAAGAAGATCCGGTCCAGGCCGTTCGGCATCAGCTCGGCAACTTTCGTGGCCGCTTCGAATGCCAACGGATGGCCCATCTGGAAGGTCGGCGCGAAATCGAGCGTCGACAGTTGCTGGGTGATCGCGGCGACGATTTCGTCGCGGCCGTGGCCAGCGTTCACACACCAGAGACCCGCGCAGCCGTCGAGCACTTCACGCCCGTCCGTGGTGCGGTAGTACATGCCCTTGGCCGATTCCAGCATGCGCGGCGCGGCCTTGAACTGGCGGTTGGCGGTGAAGGGCATCCAGAAAGACGACAGGTCGTCGATGACAGGGCGCGAAGTCATGGTTTTCTCCTCGAAGTGGTAGCGAAACTGTAGCGCCCGCGGTTTAATGGCGGCATAAACAGTTGACGCAGTGTGGCGCTAACTGTGTTGGTGGAATGGCGATAACTGTGTCGATCGCGCCGCGACGCAATTCGGCGTTTATCGGGCGCCCGCATCGCTTGCTCCATCTATTTGGCCACTCAGCCGGCCGTCGCGACCGGCCTTTCAGCCCGAATCAAATGATCGAACTACAACTTGAGCGCGACCGGCGCGCCGCCCCCACGCTCGTCGAGCAGGTCGTGCAGGGTTTCGCGGATGCGATCGAGGCGCAATCCCTGCGCGCCGGCGCGCTGCTGCCGTCGGTGCGGCAGTTGGCGCAAAGCCACGAACTGAGCACCTTCACGGTCACCGAGGCGTACAACCGTCTTGTTTCGATGGGCCTCGTGGTCGCGCGGCGCGGTTCCGGTTATCGCGTGGCGGCGCGTGCGCAGCCCGCGCGGGTCGCGCCCACCGACTGGCAGCCGCCCAGTCTCACCGCGACCTGGTTGCTGTCCGACGTGTTCGCCGACCATTCGGTGCCGATCAAGGCGGGCGGCGGCTGGCTGCCGAACGAGTGGATCAACGAAACGGGCTTGCAGCATGCGCTGCGTGCGATGAGCCGGGTGCCGGCGGCGCGGCTCGGCGACTACGGGCATCCGTACGGCTTCGCGCCGCTGCGTGAGCGGATCGCCGAGCAACTCGACCGGCGCGGCTTGCCGGTCGACATCTCCAACGTGCTGCTCACGCAGGGCGCGACACAAGGGCTCGATCTGATCGTTCGCACGTTGCTGCGCGCGGGCGACACGGTGATCGTCGAAGATCCCGGTTATTGCAATCTGCTGCAGATTCTCAAACTGGCGGGGCTGGTGGTGCATGGCGTGCCGCGCACGCCGGCCGGCGTCGATACCGACGTGCTCGAAGCACTGGTCGCGCAACACAAGCCGAAGGCGATTTTCGTCAATACCACGCTGCAGAATCCGACCGGCGCGACCTTCGGCATGTCGGCGGCGTTCCGGCTGTTGCAGATCGCCGAGCGGCAGCGCATGTGGGTGATCGAAGACGATGTCAGCCGCGAACTGGCGCCGCCCGGCGCGCCCATGTTTGCCGCGATGGAAGGCTTGCAGCGCGTGCTCTATGTAGGCGGTTTTTCGAAGACGGTGACGCCGGGGCTGCGCTGCGGCTACGTGGTCGCCGAACGCGCGGTGCTGCGCGAACTGGCGCGTACGAAGATGGCGGTGGGCTTGACGTCGTCGGAAGCGATCGAGCGGATCGTCGACAAGGTATTGCTCGAAGGGCGCTACGCGCGTCACGTCGAAGCGGTGAACGAGCGGCTCAAGCTCGTGCATGCGCGCGTCGAAGAGCGGCTCGACTCGCTCGGTCTCGAACTGTTTCACCGGCCGCGCGCCGGGCTGTTTCTGTGGGCGCGGCTGCCGATCGAACCCGAGCGCGCCGGCGAAGTGGCGACCGCCGCGCTCAAGCACGGCATCTGGCTCGCGCCCGGCTCCTACTTCCGTCCCGACGATGCCCCAAGCGCCTGGTTCCGTTTCAACGCGCCGTACTCGACCGATGACGCGTTGTGGCGCTTCATCGAGCGAGTCGGGCAGGGTGCGATCTAGGGATGCGTCGTCTCAAGCGGAGTGGCCGAGCAGCTTCAGTGCGATCGGATACAGCGAAAGCACCAGCAGCAGCGCCATCACCACATTGAAAATGCGCAGCCGTTTCGGGTCCGACAGCACGCGCCGCATCGCGGTGCCGAAAGCGGCCCACAGGCAGATGCACGGCAACCCGACCACATAGAAAATCACCGCCATCGCGACCGCGTTCATGCCGGTGCTCTCGCTCAGGTGGATCGTGGTCGCGGCGGTCAGCACCATCATCCACGCTTTCGGATTGACCCACTGGAACGCGATGGCTTCATAAAACTTCATGGGCCGGCGATCGCCATTCCTGACCTTCAGCTCGCCCGACGTGCCGATTTTCCACGCGAGATACAGCAGATACGCGACGCTCGCGACTTCGAGCACCGTGTACAGCACGGGAAAGTGCACGAAGGCTTCGCCCAGACCAATCCCAACCGACAGCATCAACAGCACGACGCCGGCGCTGATCCCCGAAACATGCGGCAGCGTGCGGCGAAAGCCGAAGTTGACGCCCGAGGCCAGCAGCATCGTATTGTTCGGCCCGGGCGTGATGCTGGTGACGAGCGCGAATAGAATGCCGGCGGGCAGCGCGCTGAGGCTGAGGTAAGACATGGCGAGGCTCCGATAATGGCCGAGAAGACCTTTGGAGCATTCTAGCGGCGCTTGCCGGTACAGTACCTGTACGGTTTGCGAGATGGTGTCCGGTACGGGCGGTCTGAGATCTTCGCCGCCGCAATCACCAAGCCGTAGTGTCTGAATTGAACGGTTTATAGGGCCAATTTTCTGATCGTAGTGGCGAGGCGAAGGGCGGCTATTACATAAAGCTGGAATACGCCTCGTGTTGCGTATCCATTAGAGTCATGTTGGATTGTGGTGAAAATAACGCAGGCGAGCGAGAAGCCTCCCGTCTGCTGATCTTCATTCCGCGCACTGCGCGGTGAGAAGCTGCGCCTTGAAACTTTCGATATCCACCGCTCTCACTTCGTTTTAAAGTCGCGCGGCACTTGAACTCGCCAGCGGCTAAAGCTCGCCGGATCGAGACTGTCCGCCACGTGTCCAAAGTCGAAAAGATTACGCCGTACGTTCACCAGGTGAGTGACCATGAAATCGCGTGCACTGGCCGCATCGCGTTCCTTGAGCGCTGCCAGCAATTGCCGGTGCTCGCGCTGATAAGCGAGTCGTCGCTCAGGCGTAAGGCTGCGTTTCTTTAACAAGCCCCATTCGCCATGTTCGCGGACTTTCAGAATCAGATTGAAGACGCTGACCATGAAATTGTTGTGTGCGGCCTCCGCGATCTTGTGATGAAACTCGGCGTCCCAACGTTCAAACTCCTCGAGCGTCTTTGCCTGCTCTGCGCTTACGCAACAAGCTTCCATCGCTGCAAAATCTGCCGGCGTGCCATTGCGCACCACCAGGTCGATCAGGCCCGGTTCGAAAATCAGCCGTGCGTCCATCAGCTCGGCGGGACTCACTACAGTTTGTGGTTCCGTTGCCTTGGGTATTTTTTGCTCGATATTCTCGGCCACGTAAGTGCCGCTGCCCACGGTCTGAGTGATCAGGCCCATGTCTTTCATCTGCGCCAGCGCGCGTCGCACCGTCGAGCGGCCGACCGCGTAGGCCTCGCTCATCTGCCGCTCGGTGGGCAAGCGTTCGCCCGGATGCCAACGACCGTCGCGGAGGTTGGACAGCAGGGCTTCCTTGAGCGTGTAAACCGGGTCTGAAACGGGATGTTCGGGCATTGGATAAAAAGCTGTAACGGGTTCCACGAATCATAAGGCAATGACTGCGAGGTTGGTGCAAATTGGTTTCACTCGTGCGCGTCGCCAGATGTCCCCGGTTTTCCCCACCCCAGTATCGCCGTTCGCAATGGAATGCGGTCAGCACAAACGAAGACGTGCCGACAACAGCGCCAGCGTGAGCATGGCCGCCGCCATGAGCACTGCCTGGATTGACGGGAAAACAATCGATTGCTAGTATGGCTCCGTTTGGGTTGATAATAAACCAAATTGAACCAATAGGAAATCTCGTGCGCGTTGTTTCCCTGCTCATCGACCACCGTCAAGTCGTTGTCGCTGTCGCCGCTCCACAGCGCCATCGAGGTTCCCCGCCTACCGCCTCACCTCAGGTCCCGTCATTCCTCAAGACACGCGATGTCATGACCAGGCAGCGGATGCCCGAGTCTCCTGTCGATACCGTCGCACAAAGGACGTTTTTGACTCGTCAGGGAAGCAGCGGGAAAGCGCCATTGAACCCGTTAAGCAGGGCAACCGGACAAACCAGGTCGTGGCAACCCTAAAAAAACGAGGGTGAATCGCTACGCCGAAAAAGACAGCGTTTTATCAGTACGCACGCTCCGGAAAGAACCGGCGCGAAGGCAAATTACAGGAGACAAGTAACGTGAATACCAAGACGGCGCATGCATTCGGCTTTCTGCATCGCTATAACAAAGATCTCTATGCGGGCGCCCTGATGCTCGTGCTCGGTCTCGGCGCGATCTATGCGGGGCGTGGCTATAACGTGGGCAGCCTGAGTCACATGGGCTCGGGATTCTTCCCTGTAGCAGTGGGGACCGTTCTCGTTTTGTGCGGCCTCGCGATCGCATTTTCTGCCAAAGCCCCAGACGCCCATGCCACTGCGGAACCAGCGCTCCCGCCCGAATGGCGCGCCTGGTGCTGCATCGTGATAGGCATCGCCGCCTTCGTTGTGCTGGGCCGATACGGCGGCCTGTTACCCGCCACCTTCGCGATCGTGTTCATTTCAGCACTCGGCGACCGGGACAACACCTGGATGAGCGCGCTCATTCTCGCCGGCGCGATGTGTGCGATCTGCACCGTCGTATTCTGGTGGGCGTTGAAACTGCAGTTTCCGTTGCTGTCCTGGGGTTGAATCACGATGGGTCAATCTCTGTTGGACTTGATGCAGGGTTTCGGCGTCGCGCTTCAGCCCCACAACCTGATGTGGTCGTTCGTCGGCGTGTTGATCGGCAACCTGATCGGTGTACTGCCGGGCATGGGCGCGTTGTCGGCCATTTCCATGTTGCTGCCGCTGACCTACACGATGCATCCGATTCCCGCAATCCTGATGTTGGCGGGCATCTTCTATGGTTCTCAATACGGCGGCGCGATCGGTGCGATCCTGCTCAACCTGCCGTGTCATCCGCCGCACGCCGTGACCTGCCTGGACGGTTATCCCATGACCAGGCAGAACAAAGGCGGCACGGCGCTGGGCATCGCCATGCTAGCTTCGTTCTTCGCGGCGTCGTTCGGCATCGTCGTGATGGTTTTCGCCTCGCCGCTACTGGTCAGCGTGGCCTTCAAGTTTGGGCCGACCGAACTGTTTTCGATCATGCTACTGGGCTTGCTGGCCGGTGGCACCATGTCCCGGGGCTCGGCGCTCAAGGGAGTGGCGATGACGGCCGTAGGGCTGCTGATCGGCATTGCCGGCACAGATGTCAACAGCGGCGTGATGCGCCTGACCTTCGGTCTGCCACAGCTTTCCGACAAGGTCGAACTGGTGGCGCTGGCGCTCGGCCTGTTCGGTGTGGCGGAATTTTTGCGCAACGTCAATCGCATGGAGTCGGTGGGCAGTGGCACGAAGGTACGCTTGCGCGACATGCGACCCAGCATGGCCGAACTCAGGCAAGCGTTCTTGCCGATGGTGCGTGGCACGTTCATCGGCACGTTGTTCGGCGCGATGCCGGGCACCGGTCCTACCATCACCACGTTCCTCGCTTACGCGGCTGAGAAAAAGCTCTCCAAATCACCCGAACGGTTCGGCTGCGGCGCTCTCGAGGGCGTCGCTGCGCCGGAGGCCGCGTCGCATTCCAAGACTCAGGTGGACTTCATTCCAACCATGAGTCTGGGCATTCCGGGCGACGCCGTGATGGCGCTGATCCTCGGCGCGCTGTTGATCCAGGGTATCCAGCCAGGTCCGCAACTGATCACCGAGCACGCCGACCTGTTCTGGGGGCTCATCGCCAGCTTCTGGATCGGCAATGTTCTGCTGGTGGTTCTGAACGTGCCGCTGATCGGTGTCTGGGTGAAGCTGCTGCGGGTGCCTTATCGCTATCTGTATCCGTCGGCACTGTTTTTCATTGCGGTGGGCGTTTACAGCACCAACAACAGTCTGTTCGAGGTTGGCGAAGTGCTGGTGTTCGGCGTAGTCGGCGCCATCTTTGCCGCGCTTGATTTTCAGGTCGCGCCGATCCTGCTCGGTTATGTGCTCGGACCTATGGTGGAAGAGTATTTCCGGCGCGCGATGCTGCTCTCGCGCGGAGACCTGGCGGTCTTCATCGATCACCCGATCAGCGCCTTTTTCATCGCGTGCAGTGCTCTGCTCATCCTGGTGCAACTGTATTTTTGGGTGCGCGGCATAAGGAAACGCGCTGCCCAACGCCGCTCATTGCACGCGACGAAACGAGCCACCGTCACCGACAACACTTCGGCGTGAGTCGCGATATATTGGTTGCAATTGGTTTTAATATTTCTTGATTCATGTCGTTTGTTTTTCATAAAAACGCAGAAGAAGGCCAGTTTACGAAGCAGGTGGGGCTTGTAGAATGGTTGCGTTTGGAATATATTCAACCCAAACGTAACCAATAGGAGATTTGATGCGCTTTGCCTCCCTGCTTATCGACCGGCGTCACGCCCCGGTCGTCATCGCCGACGACCTGCAACGCTTCGTCGAGGTTCGTCACCTTCTGCCCGGCTTTGACGGTGACATGATCGATCTCATTGCCCAGGTTTCGTTGCCGGACCAGCAGTTCGCCGCCGCCGTGCAACGCACTGATCGCTGGCAAGCCGTCGGTACCCACGAGTTGCTCGCCCCGCT
This sequence comes from Paraburkholderia fungorum, assembly GCF_046027605.1. Classification (GTDB taxonomy): domain Bacteria; phylum Pseudomonadota; class Gammaproteobacteria; order Burkholderiales; family Burkholderiaceae; genus Paraburkholderia; species Paraburkholderia fungorum_F. The sequence goes on along the minus strand of NZ_JAQQEF010000001.1, from coordinate 95,120 downwards.
CGAGGTGCGCCGTAACATCTTCTGCGTCGGCAAGAACTATCACGAACATGCGAGGGAGTTCAGCCAGTCCGGGTTTGACACCTCCGCCCAGCAAGGCGAGTTCGCTCCGCCCGCGCCCGTCGTCTTCACCAAGCCCGCTTCTACCGTGGTCGCGCATCGCGCCACCGTCAAAGCCTTCGAGCACCTCACGTCCCAACTCGACTATGAGGTCGAACTCGCTGTCGTCATCGGCAAGCCGGGCATAGGCATTTCCAGGGCCAATGCCCTTCAGTACGTGTGGGGCTACACCATCGTCAACGACGTCACAGCGCGCGACCTCCAGCAAAAGCATCGTCAATGGTTCATCGGCAAGTCATTGGATACCTTCTGTCCGATGGGCCCCTACCTGGTTTCCGCCGAGGGCATCGACAGCGCCAACCTGAACGTGCGTTGCTGGATCAACGACGAACTGCGTCAGAACGCCAACACCAAAGACCTCATCTTCGATATCCCAACTATCATCGAAACCCTTTCGGCCGGCATGACTTTGCTGCCCGGCGATGTCATCGCCACCGGCACCCCCGCTGGCGTCGGCATCGGCTTCAAGCCCCCCAGGTTCCTCAGGAAGGGCGATGTCATGAAGCTCGAGATCGATCACCTCGGCTCCCTCGTCAATACCATTGGATAAATAGCGCGCGGCATCTTTTTCAATGATCACGGCGCTCGCGCGCACCACGCCGGGCGGGCGTCTCGTTACTGCGGCACGCAGTGGCGACGCGGACAAAAAATATCAGGAGGCACGTCATGAACAATCGTTGGAGCACTCGCTCCTTTCGCCGGCGTATGGGCCAGGCCTTGACGCTTTGCGCACTGGCGTCGACATCGATCGCGAGCTTTGCGGCCGACGACTATCCGAGCCGTCCGGTCACCATCATCGTGCCATTCGCGGCGGGCGGGTCCGCCGACGTATACGCACGCATCGTCGCGCAACAACTCAGCGCTCAATTGAAGCAGTCGTTCATCGTCGACGACCGGCCTGGCGCGGGTGCCATCATCGGGACTGAGTATGTGGCGCAGTCGAAGCCCGATGGCTATACGCTGCTGTTGATCTCCAACACGCACACCGTCAACGAAACGCTCTACACGAACAAGCCATTCAAGTTGATGAGCGATTTCGTGCCGGTGGCACCGATCAATTCTTCCGACCTGGTGCTGGTGACACGGCCGGGTCTGGGGGTCAATAGCGTCGCCGACCTGATCAAGCTGGCGAGGAGCGAACCAGGAAAACTGTCGTATGCCTCGTCCGGTTACGGCACGCCTTATCACATGGCCGGCGAGCTGTTCAAACAGATGGCCGGCGTCTCGATCCTGCATGTGCCTTACAAGGGCAGCTCGAATGCACGTACCGACGTAATCGGCGGCCAGGTCGACATGATGTTCGATGCCACCACCACCATGGCGGGCTTTATCAGCAGCGGCAAGGCCAAGGCGCTGGCCACCACCGGCACGGTGCGTTCGGACCTGCTGCCGAATCTGCCAACCGTCGATCAGTCCGGGGTGCCTAAGTACAACGCCGTGATCTGGCTCGGCCTGGTGGCGCCCAAAGGCACGCCGCCCGCGGCGGTCGACAAGCTCAATGCCGCGCTGACCCGGATCGTCGCCACTCCGCAAATCAAGGCGTCCTGGCAGAAACAGGGCGCCGACACGATGTCGATGAATCCGGCTCAGTTCACGCAATTCATGAATGACGACATAAAAAAATGGGCGCAGGTAGTCAAGGTTTCGGGTGCGAAGGTCGACCAGTGACCATGGCCGCGACTACGCGCATTCCGGTTACGGTCAATGGGACCGGGCATGGCTTCGATCTGGACGGCGACACCCGTCTGCTCGACGTGCTTCGCGATGAACTGAAGCTCAAAGGCACGCGCTTCGGCTGTGGGGAAAACCAGTGTGGCGCGTGTTTCGTCCTGGTCGACGGTTTTGCGGTGGCGTCATGCGACACACCGCTTTGGGCGCTGGCGGGCAAGCATGTGACCACCGTCGAAGGTTTGGGCAACCCGGCGGCGCCGCATCGCTTGCAGCGGGCGTTCATCGCCGAGCAAGCCGCGCAATGCGGCTACTGCAGCTCGGGCATGCTGATCGCAGCGGCGGCCCTGCTCGAACGCTGTCCGCACCCGACAGACGTCCAGGTTCGAGAGGCCCTGGACCGCAATCTGTGCCGGTGCGGCAGCCACAATCGCATCGTGCGCGCCGTGCTGCGTGCCGCGTCGTCGTTGTGAACGCTCTCACCGCCGTCTCCACCGAAGCGACAGGCGTACGGATCAGCGAGCGGCCGCAGAGTCTGCGCGCCAATCCTTGCCTTGGCGCGTGGCTGCGATTCTCCAGCGAGGGATACGTCGAAGTGTTTTCGGGCAAGGTCGAGTTCGGCCAGGGCATCGTCACGGCGCTCGCGCAGATCGTTGCCGAAGAACTGGATGTCGGCATCGATCAGATTCGCATGCGGCCGGCCAACACGGCGGCGAGTCCCGACGAGGCTGTCACCTCCGGTAGTCTTTCGATACAACACTCCGGCACCGCGTTGCGACACGCCTGCGCGCATGCCCGCGCCTTGCTGCTCGAACGTGCTGCGCGTTTGCTGCAAATGTCGACGGAACGGGTGCATCAATTAACGGTAAAGCGCGGTGAAATCACGGCGCCTCACGGCGTTCTCGCGAGTTACTGGGACATCGCCGGCGATGTTCAATTCGACGTTGATATCGATTGCACGATTGCCGTGAAAGCGGCCGCCGCCTACACCATCGTGGGCGCGCCGGTGGCGCGCGACGATCTCGCGGATAAATTCCTGGCGGTTCCGCGTTTCATCCAGGATATCGAGCTGCCGGGCATGTTGCATGGACGCATGCTGCGTCCGGGCTCGCGCGCGACCACCCTGCTCGCGCTCGACGATGACGCAGCACGCGCGGTGTCCGGCGTGGTGCAGGTAATACGCGACGGCTCGCTGGTGGGCGTGCTGGCCACGTCGCAACGCGCCGCCATCGAAGCCATTGACAAGCTGCGCCGGCACGCCCGCTGGCAGCACAGCGAGCCCCTTCCGGAACAACAGAAGTTGAGCGTCTGGTTGCAGCAGCAACCAGTGGAAACCACCGTGGTGGCCAACCGGCAAAGCGCCGCCCCCGACGTGGCACGCACCTTGAAGATGACCTGCGACAAGCCGTTCCTGGCGCATGCTTCGATCGGCCCCTCGTGCGCATTAGCTCGATTCGACGACGAACGCCTGGAAGTGTGGAGTCATAGTCAGGGCATCTTCAATCTGCGCGCCGACCTGGCGTTGAGCTTCGGCTTGGCGGTATCGGCCGTGGTGGTGCAGCACGCGGAAGGCGCCGGCTGTTACGGGCACAACGCGGCCGACGACGTTGCCTACGATGCCGCGTGGCTGGCGCGCGCCGCGGGCGGCCAGCCCGTCCGAGTCCAGTGGAGCCGGGCGGACGAGCTGGCGTGGGCGCCGTACGGCCCAGCCATGGTGATCGAACTCGAGGCGGATCTCGATGAGGGCGACCGCGTGGTGGGCTGGCGTCATAGCGTCTGGAGCAACGGCCATGGCACGCGGCCGGGTCGCGGCAGCACCCCCGCGTTGCTGGGCGCCTGGCATCTCCAGACGCCGTTCGAAGCGCCCGGGGCAGTCAATCCCCCGCTGGCCGCGGGTGGGGGTGCCGAGCGTAATGCGGTGCCGTTCTACGATTTTCCCGCGTGGAACATCGTGAATCACCGGGTGCTGAGCATGCCGCTGCGAACCTCGTCGTTGCGTTCGTTAGGGGCATTTGCCAACGTGTTCGCGCTTGAGTCGTTTGTCGACGAGCTGGCCGAAGCGAGCGCCAGCGAACCGCTCGAATGGCGCCTGCGGCATTTGTCGGACGCCCGCGCCCGAGCCGTGCTGCAGCGCGCGGCGCTGCGTGCCGGCTGGCACGAAAGGGATAAGCAGGAAGGCATCGGCTATGGCATTGCCGTGGCGCGGTATAAAAATTCCGGCGCGTACTGCGCCGTGGTGGCACGCATCGAGGCAGGCGTGCAGATCGTGGTCACCAGACTGAACATTGCCGTAGACGTGGGCACCGTCATCAACCCTGATGGCGTCGCCAACCAGATCGAGGGCGGTGCACTACAGGCTGTGAGCTGGACCTTGAAAGAAGAAGTGCGATTCGACCGGCAACGCGTCACCAGCGATAGTTGGGAAACCTATCCGATTTTGCGGTTCACTGAAGTTCCCGCGGTCGAGGTCGATATCGTGCCGTCGAACGCACCTGCTTGTGGGGCGGGCGAGGCATCGTTGGGTCCGACCGCAGCGGCCATCGGTAACGCGGTACGCGATGCACTCGGCGTAAGAGTAACCAGCCTGCCCTTGAGTGCCGAGCGAATCATCGCGGCATTCGACCATTAATCCAATCAGACGGGAGTCACTGTAACTATGGAATTGAATATTTTGAGCGCCGGCGCGGCCAAAGGTATTGTTCAGGCACTTGCGGAAGAATTCCGCTCGAGCACGGGTGCCAGTCTCAACGGCACCTTCGGCGCGGTCCACTCGATCCGCGAAAAGCTGGATGCTGACGAGCCTTGCGACGTCATCATCCTGACCGGGAAAATGATCGCGGAGCTGGACCTGGAGCGACGCGTGGAATTCGCTTCGCGCGCCGAGCTGGGACGTGTCGAAACTGGCATCGCAGTGCGCACCGGCGAACCGCTTCCGGCCATCGCCGACAGTGAGGAATTGAGCGCCAGCTTGAAACACTCGAAGGGGGTCTATTTTCCGGACCCGTTACGCGCCACCGCCGGCATTCATTTCGTTGCTGTGTTGCGGAAGATGGGTATCTACGACAACGTCGAGCCGTTCTTCCGGCCTTTTCCGAGCGGCGCGGTGGCCATGGCGAACCTGGCGCAAAGCGGCGAGCCGGGACTGATCGGCTGTACTCAAGTGACCGAGATCCTGTATACCCAAGGCGTTTCGCTGGTCGGGCTGTTGCCCAAGGAATTCGAGCTGTCGACGGTCTATTCGGCAGCCGTCAGCAGCAAGGCCGCGAACCCGGAACTGGCACGCGCCTTCGTCCAGTTCCTCACCGGCAGCGAGACCCGCACGCTGCGCGCATCTAGTGGCTTCGACGTTTAGTGTGCCGCGCGTGAGCGTTCCAGGCGCACGGTAGCGGCGCGCCGTTCACTACGGCGCGCCGCTTCAACGGAGATCGTTTTAACCGGCAGTTGAGGCGGAGGACAGATTCAGAACCATACCTAACTCAATATATTAATTAGTACAACATATTCAATAAGTAAATTGACAACCGCATGCAAAAGAGAATGGAGGCGATAGTGAAAAAATCATTACTGGCATTGCCGATACTGGCTGTTTGTGCGACGCACGCGAACGCACAGAGCAGTGTCACGCTGTACGGGCTTCTTGATGAAGGGTTGATGATCAACACCAACGCCAAGAACGTAGTCAACGGAAAGAATGTTGGCGGCCGTCAGTTTCAGGTAGATTCCAACTCGGGCTTGCAAGGCAGCCGGTGGGGCTTTAGAGGTTCCGAGGATCTGGGCGGCGGGCTGAAGGCGATCTTCACACTGGAATCCGGTATCAACGTCAGCACCGGCGCGTTTGGCCAGGGCAACACGGCTTTCGGCCGCCAGGCGTTCGTGGGCATCTCCAGCGCGAGCTATGGCACGGTCACGTTGGGGCGGCAGTACGACAGTGTCAACGATTACATCGGCAGCTACGGCTTTGCGCTCTCGTATGGCGGTTCGAGCACCGAGCATCCGGGCGACATCGACGACGTCAATCACTCCGTCCGCGCGAACAACACCATCAAATACGCGAGTCCCAACTTCCGTGGCCTGCAGTTCGGCGGCATGGTCACGGTGGGCGGCATTGCAGGTGAAATCTCGCAGTCGAGCGGCTATGCATTGGGCGCGAACTATAACCACGAAGGCTTTGGCCTCGGCGTGGCGTACGAGTACTTCAAGAACCCGTCTGCACCGGGCGCCATTTTGAACGGCAACGTGAACGCGACGACTTTCAACTCGCTGAATTCCGGTTATCTCGGGGCGAAACCCGCGAATTCGTTGCAGATCATCGCTGTGGCTGGCAACTATCAGATCGGACCGGCGCTGATCGGCGCGGTGTATTCGAACACGAAATACCAGAATATCGGTGCGTTCGGCGGCGCGACGGCGACCTTCAACGACTTCGAATTGAACGCGTCCTATCGGTTCACGCCGGCGCTGCTTCTGGCGGGTGAGTACAACTACACGAAGGGCAACGCAGTGCGCGGGGACATCGGCGACCAGAAGTACAATCAGTTCTCGCTGGTGTTGGACTACCTTCTGTCGAAGCGCACGGACGTCTACATGGAAGGCACTTACCAGACGGCAAGCGGCACCAGTTCGACGGGCGCGGCGGCGGTGGCGGATATCGGCGCCCTCGGCGATTCGTCGAACAACCATCAGGTCGTCGCCCGGGTCGGGATGCGCCACAGGTTCTGACGTCGTAGCGTGGGGCGTGGCCTCAAAGACACATGGCCGCCACGATTGTGGCGGTCATTGTCATGAGTGCCGTTGCCGCACCGACGCATAGCAGAATCGGGCACTCCGATGCTGAGGCGACTCGCCGCCTAAAATCAGCTATCCCGATAGAGTGTGTGTTCGAGCGTATGGCGCTCGACAACCTGACAATGCCGTACTCAACGATGCTCACCGGAGCACTTTCTTATGAAGACGAAAGCAGGACTTCTGCTTGCGATCGTATTGGTCACGATGCAGTCCGCTCACGCGGCGGATCTGGTCGTTCTCTCAGCGGCTGCGATGAAAGGCGCACTGGAGAACCTGCCCGAACAATATCTGGCTGCAACAGGCGATCGCGTGCGCGTCATCTACGGCACCGCGGGACAGGTGCGTGACCGGGCAATATCGGGGCAGGCTTTTGACCTCGTCATCGTCCCGCCTGAGCCCCTTGCCAAACTGACCGAGCGCCATCTTGTCAGGAAGGGTTCACAGGTCGATGTCGCGCGCGTGCGGCTCGCAGTCGCAGTCAAAGCGGGTGCCGCCTTGCCCGCGATCGCTGACGACCGGGCGTTCACGAAAGTCCTGCTCGATGCCCCTTCGATCGGGATGGCCGACCCCGCCACCGGTGCCACCTCCGGCATCTATCTGGCCCGGTTGATTGACCGTCTCGGGATTGGTGGCACGGTGGGTCCCAAGGTCAAATATTATCCGGAAGGACAAGCCGCCATGGAAGCGATGGCACGAGGCGAAGTGTCGCTCGGTTTAGGACAGACCAGCGAAATCAAGCCCGTGCAGGGTGTCAGCCTCGTCGGGCCGATCCCGGAAGATTTGCAACTCGTAACGACCTACACAGCGGGCATAGGTACAAAGAGCGAGCATCCGGACGCAGCGCAAAAACTGCTTTCCTATCTCACCGGACCAGCAGTGCAAACGTCTTTGAAGGCGAACGGATTCGACCTCGTCTCACCCGCTAATTGACTCATTCCGTACCACGGCACACGCCATGGAGTCGAGACAAAGGGGAGTGTTGCCCGGGCTCGGCGGAATGGGCACAAGGATTGTTAACGTCTTAATTCTCATAATCGGAAAAAAACAATGAGCAACACGAAAGACACGCAGATGGTCCAGCGACGCCGTTTGCTGCAAGGCGCGGCGCTAACACTGATGGCCACGGCAGTGCCGCTCTCTGCCAATGCGGCGGCGCCGCAGATCATTGCCGAAGATCACTGGGCGCAGAAAGGCGCGGTGAAACTGTATCTCTATCGCAAGCGACTCGCGGACGACCGCAACGCAAGTTCCGGCCGCAAGCCGGTGTTATTCCTTGTGCACGGTTCGTCATTTTCGGGCCGTGGAGGCTTCGACCTGCAAGTGCCGGGTACGGAGAACTACTCGTTCATGGACGAGTTTGCTCGCTACGGCTTTGACGTCTGGACCATGGACCATGAAAACTACGGACGCTCGTCGCAGACGGATTCAAACTCCGATGTCCGCTCCGGTGTCGAGGACCTGAAAGCCGCGATGCCGGTTGTCGAAAGGGTGACTGGCCAAAAAACGTTCATGTTCTATGGCCAGTCGTCCGGCGCCCTCCGGCTGGGTGTCTTTGCGATGGAAGAGCCGGACCGCGTGGAGCGCATGGTCCTGGATGCGATCACCTATACGGGCGAGGGCGCACCGGAAATCATGAGGCGGCGCGCGAACATCGCGGCCCTGGAGGCCAGCAACTCCCGTCCAACCTCGCAGGCGAGCTTCGATGCCATCTTCGCCCGCGACGACCCGTCGACAGTCGATCCAAAAGTACCGAAGGCATTGGGCGACTATGAACTCAAGCTCACCAACCGGACGCCGAACGGCACCTACATCGATATGGCAATTCATATGCCGATGGTCGACCCGAAACAGCTGCAGTGTCCCGTTTGCATGACGAGAGCCGAGCACGACGGCAATGCGACCGATGCGGAACTGCTCGATTTCTTTTCGCAGTTGCCGAACAAGGACAAGCAATTTTGCGAGATCAAGGGAGTGGCTCACATTGCGGTGCTGGGCATCAACCGGCATCGTATCTGGCATGCGATGCATGCCTTCTTCACGATGCCTCCGCAGCGTTCAGCCTGACTTAAAGGAGAGCGTGAAAAAGGTGGGGAGCCGTTCGAACATCGACCGCCATCGAAATTGTCGAAACGTGTATTCGAATAGGTGCCTCCGAACGTGGCCACGACAAATTCTGGTGCAAATCGGATGCGCCTAGCGGTTACGCTTGAGTTTTGAAGCGCGCGAGCCTGCAATGAGTAAGCTGACCGACAGCGACTGGTTGTTTAACGGTCGTCATTTCGACCGTGAAGTCATCCTCTTATGCGCTCGTTGGTATCCGCGTTCCAAGCTGCGCCTGCGCGATTTGAAAGCCGCGCTTATCGGCCAATTACCATGCAGCAAAAGACAGACTCGCGCGCTGCCGGCGCAACCCTGCCGCGGCAGGTTGTCAGCGGGCTTTTTTGGCCTATGATCAGTGATACGTATTATTCCGGTCACTGTGGAATCAAGATGCATGTCGTGCGATGCGCCGTCGAAGTCGACAGGAGAGAGAAGGCCCAGGCCATCAAAATACCGGCACGATAGTTCTCTACTTCGACGTTCTAACCAGGAAGCCGAATCAAATGATCCGATGAGGAGACGGGCATGGATTCATTCGAGCGCCTTTTGGGCGAAACGGTTGAGGAACTCGGCGAGCGCGCGGGGGGATCGCTCGACGACGAACGCCGGGATTTCGACGCAGCACATCCAGACACCGGAAACATGCTGCTCGGACCGTTGCCGCCGATCTCGGACCGCGCGGTCGATCTGATCATCGCTTTCGAAGTGACGAGCGAGGCCGTGTACGAGAAGCGCTATCGCCATCCGGTGTGGCCGGGTGGAAATTCGGGCGCGACTATCGCCATTGGTTTCGACGCGGGCTACGTCACCGCCGCGGAATTCGAATCGAACTGGCAAGCCTTGCTCGATGCGGGCGCCATCGCGAAGATGAAGGGCGTATGCGGATTGACCGGCACGAAGGCCCAGCAGGCGCTGCCCAGCGTGAGCGACGTCGACGTCAGCTTCGCCGCGGCCCATACGGTATTTCGCGACGTCACGCTGCCCCGCACCACCGCGAAGGTCGCCGCGGCGCTTCCCGGTTCATCCGAACTTTCGCCCGACTGCCTGGGCGCGCTGGTGTCGCTGGTCTATAACCGCGGCGCATCGTTTTCGCTCGACGGCGACCGCTATCAGGAGATGCGCGCGATCAAGCTGGACGTCGCCAACAATAACCTCGCGGATGTGCCCGTCCAGTTGCGCAGCATGAAACGCCTGTGGGCCGATCAGCCCAACATGGCGGGTCTCGTGCGCCGGCGCGAACTCGAAGCGGTCCTGTTCGAAAGCGGTCTGCCCTGAGCGCCGCGCCGCTCGCCGTGCCTGCGCCGCGGGCGCCGCCTGCCGTTTGCCGCCTGCCGTTTGCGGCCATTTTCCCCTTCTACCGAGTCGTCGAGACAGCCCGGCGTGCGGCATCCGTGCGCGCGGGTGAGCAAGTCAAAGGAGACCGATATGCCCGTGCGTTCCATCAACGGCCTGCAGTACTACCTCGTGCTGGTCGACGAAGACGGCAGAGAGCGCGCCGAAACGGACGGCAGCCAGATGAGCGAAATCATCCGTCAGCGTGTGGCGGATCCCGCGCGGCCCGTGACCGACGTGTTCATCACCAGTCACGGCTGGAAGGGCGACATTCCTGGAGCCATCCAGCAGTACGACCGATGGATCGGCGCGATGGCCGAGGTTCGGGGCGACATCGAGAAGGTGAAGGCGCGCCGCGCCGGATTCACGCCGGTCATCATCGGGCTGCACTGGCCGAGTCTGCCTTGGGGCATGGAAGACGAGAAGGCGCAGGACGCGCAGGCGCTGCTCGGCCCGGGAGCCGCGCCGACCAGGAACGAGGATGAGGGCGTCATCGTGCGGCAGCTCTCGCAGGGGCTGCCGCCAGAGCGGGCGATGCAGGTGACGCAGTCGGTGCGGACCATTCTCGACTACGCGAAGAGCATGCCGCAGGGCGCCCCGAAGGATGCGCTGCCGTCTGCTATCGAGGCTGCGTATGAGCGGCTCTATGGCGCTTCGGGATTACATTCGGGCAACCTCGGCGGGCGGCCGGGCGCCGATCACGACAACTTCGACGCCGGCGTGATCGCGCAACAGGCTGGCACCCTGAGCAGCGGCGACGGGCCTGTTGCTGGGTTGCTCGGGCTGCGCGACATCGTTCTTTCGCCCTTGCGTCAGCTGTCCTTCTGGAAGATGAAGGACCGCGCGCGCTCGTTCGGCGAGTCCGGCGCTCACAGCATGCTGATATCGCTTCAGGACGCCGCGCCGCGCGCGCGCTTTCATTTGATGGGGCATAGCTTCGGCAGCATCGTGGTGTCCGCGATGGTTGCGGGCTCCGGCGGCGGCGGCGCGCCGGTCCTCAGGCGCCCGGTCGATACGCTCTTTCTCGTGCAGGGTGCGTTGTCGCTCTGGGCCTATGCCGCCGACATACCGTATGCGCCAGGCACGGCTGGGTACTTCCGGCGCATCGTGGAGCGTGGTCTCGTGCGCGGGCCGATCGTCACGACGCGCTCCAGATTCGACACCGCCGTTGGAAGGCTTTATCCGCTCGGCGCGCGGCTGAAGGGACAATTCGTGCTCGGCGATTCCTATCCCGAATACGGCGGCATCGGCGCGTTCGGCATTCGCGGCGACGACGGCGCGCTCGATTCCGTGATCCAGGCGGTCTCGGATTCCTATCGGTTCCAGTGCGGAACGATTCACAACATCGAGGCGAGCCGCATCATCTGCAATGGCGACGGCGCGTCCGGCGCGCATAGTGACATCGCTCATCCGGAAGTCGCGCATCTTTTCTGGGAAGCCGTGCTGGCCAGCGCCGAGGCCGCGACGCTAGTGATGCCCGCCGGCGGGCCCGGCGCCTTCCTCGGCACGATCACGCCGCCGGCCGACCCCAAGGGCGCCCCCGGGCTCGGCGGCGTGATGACCGACCCGTTCCAGTCATACCAGCCCGCGGCGCCTGACTCTGGTTTGCTTGGCGGCGCCGGCTTGCCGCAAAGCGCCCCGCCTCCAAGATCGGCGGGGGCCGCTTCGCCAGGAGGAGCGGCCCCCGCTGCGTCCGCCGAGTCGGACGCAGCCCGGGCGCCTGCGAGCGATCCTCGCTATATCAACGCCAGTTTCGAGGAACTCGGACCCACCGAACCCCTGTACAAAGGCAATTGGTACACGCTCGCGTTCAACGTCGATGTGGAGCAGTCCGGCGAGCTCGCGTCGGCACAACTGGCGGTGCCCACTGAAACGCTGTTTCCGGCCGGCGTCGAGCAGATCGCGCTGACGGTGCAACTCGAGAGCACCGATTTCGACGTGTCAGGCAACACGGCCGTGATGCGCGTGACAAAAACCGGACCATCGCGCACCAAGGCGCGCTTCGATCTATCGCCGTTTCACGACGGCCCATGCCGCCTCACCGCGATCATCTCGAAGGACGGCAATTTCGTGCAGCAGATCGACCTGACCATCGTCGTCGGGCAGACGCGTGTGGCGTCGGCGGTCAGCTCGCGCGGGCGACGGCTCACGGCCAGCGCCGCACTGCAGCCGCGCGATCTCATGTTCCTGATCTCGCCCTCGTCGGGCGGCTATGACTGCGTCGTGTGCGGGCCGGTGGCGATGCGCGCACGCCTGCCGATCACCGCAGCGTTCATCGACGACGCGATCAAGGTCGCGCGCGAGGCGCTCATGACGGTCGTCCTGCAGCAGGATGCGAACGGGCGCTATAGCTTTCAGTCCGGCGTCGACATTCCCAGGGATCAACTCGATATCGCGCTCGGCGTCATGGCGCGCGCCGGCGCGAGCTTGCTGAAAAAGCTCTTCGAAGGGCCCGCGGCCGGCCCCGATTCCAAAGCCATCGCCGCTTTGTTGCGCAAGCTCGGCGGCGATCGGGACAGGCCGCTCAAGCTGCAGATTGTCGCGGAGAGCATGCCGGTGCCGTGGGGCATGCTGTACCTTGGCAGCGTCGCGCAGGGCATCGCGCTGGACTGGTCCAACTTCCTTGGCATGCGGCACATCGTCGAGCAAATTCCGCTGCAGGAGCCGATGATCACGGTCGACAACACCATCTGCAGCGATCAGCCTTGCCTGAACGTGGGCGTGAACTTCAACGACACCATCGACGCCCAGATGGGCATGCCGTTCGTGGTAACGCAGCGCCAATACTGGAGCGGCCTGCCGCCGGCGCGCGTGAAGGTGAGCGCCCGTTCCACCTGGACCGAATTGATGCAGGCGCTGAACGACGGCGAAACGCCGCAGCACATCATCTACTTCTATTGCCACGCCGAGTCGAGGGGGCTGGCGGAGCGGGGCGGCCCTTACGCGTCGAGCATCGCACTGACGGACGCGGCGCGCACACTGACCGACATCACGCTCGATGCGGGCACGGAGGTGCAGCTTGCGGGCAGTCCGCTCGTGTTCATCAACGCCTGCGAGTCGGCGGAGATGTCACCGGCGTTCTACGACGGCTTCGCGCCTTATTTTATGAGCAAGGGCGCGCGCGGCGTGATTGGCACCGAATGTCGCATGCCGGCGCTTTTTGCGGCGGAGTGGGCGGGCGCGTTCTTCACCCGGTTCCTCCAGGGCAATGCGCTCGGAAGGACGTTCCTGGACCTGCGATGCAAGTTTCTGAACGAGCACAACAATCCGCTCGGCCTGCTATACGCCGTGCATTGCGATGCCGACACGCGGGTCGCGCCAATGGTGCCCTGAGCTCGACGGTGAAGGATGCGTGGTGGAGGCGCAGTGCGACGCCGCTGCCGGTCGTGCCGGCGGCGCGTAGCGGGTCGTCGTTGCGCACGTCTAGTCGAGATCGGGCAGCGTGCTGATGTAGTTCTGGACGTATTTCTGCAGGCGGGTGCGCAAGTCGTCCTTGATGAAGTCCACGACGGCCATGTTGATCTGGGCGCCCGAGCGCGAGCTGGAGAAGCTCACCGATTCATCGCCGCCGCGGAACACGAGCACTTGCGTGATCGCGGCGTTCGCCTCGAGCGAAAAGGACATCAGCGTGGCCGCAATTTGATCGCCTTGCTGCTGCGTATAGGAGAGCTGGAAATTCGACGTCTTCGACGCCTTGGTCTCGCGATTGAAGATGGTGATCCACGGATGCGGCTCCGTGGCGGCCAGCTGCGAGAGAATCATCTGCACGATCTTTAGCGCGCCCGGCGCGCCGCCCAGAGCGATCTGCGCGACTGCGAGGATCGCTTCATGAACCTCGAACTGTATGCCCTGCCGTTCGATCCTGGTATTTTCCTCCTCGGTCAGAATCCAGCCGAGACTGCGCAGCACCTCGCCGTAGGCGCTGTGATAGGCCTGGGCATCGCTCGCATCGATCTGCTTTTTCTTCACGACCAGTTGCGCGAGCAACAGCGAATTGGCGATGACCTCCCGCGATGCGACGGGCATGCCGGTCTCGGTTGCGAGCACATTCGAGCCGACAACGATGGCTTGCGTGCGTGACTGGTCGAGCGGATTTTCTTCGCCCTCCAGCAATCCCGGACCTGCCGCCGGGACACCCAACTCGCCCGGTTCGGGCAATTCGGTGCTGAGAAGATATTCCCTGGCACTCGCGGCGGTTGCTGACATGGTACTGCTCCGTTGAGTGATGGGTGTGCGGGCGGCGTGTCTGTCATGCACCAGCATGCGTGGCGCGAAACCACGGCTTGAGTCGTTGCGGAAATCCGCGCTTTGTCGCGCGGCAACCGGGGAGCGCTTCGAGTGCTTGCGCCTTTCGTATCCGGCGCGCTCCGGATTCCTTCTTCGGATTGCTCAATGGTTATAGTGCGCCGCGTGGGAATATCAAGTTCGACGCTTGCTCGACTGCGTGGTGACACACCGTTGCGCCCGTCGCCGGGACGGTGATTTATGCATCTGCTGATCCATTGAACAGCACACCGTGCGACGACACGATGCTCATGCTGATAAGGGCGCCTACGAAGCATCCTCGCATGTGTGGTACTCGACTGGAGCCGGTTTTATATGTGCGCCGCCACACATTGGAGCGCACATCGCGTTGCAGGGCTTGATTCGCGTCGTCTATCTTCTTCTTACCAAAGAGGCGCGCGACGGCGCGCTTACAACGCGGCACACATCCCGCGCCTCGCGTTGCTGGACCTCGACAACGGGAGGTCGATTTGAATCCGGTTCACAGCGTCGATCAGCTTTACATCATCTCCGATCTGCATCTCGGCGGCTCGGTGGGATTCCAGATCTTCGGCTCCACGACCGAACTGGTGTGGTTGATCGATGATCTCACCAGGCGCGATCCCGGACAGGAGATCGCACTCGTCATCAACGGCGATTTCATTGATTTTCTGGCGGAAGACGAGGCCCGGTATTTCGATTCGGACGGTGCGGTTGGAAAACTGGAACGCATCGCCCTGCAGGATCCCACGTTCAAGCCGGTGTTCGAAGCCTTGACGGTGTTTCTCAATCAGGACGGACGCCGCCTGATCGTGAATCTGGGCAATCACGACCTCGAACTTGCGTTGCCCTGGGTGCGCGAGCGGCTCGTGCAGATCCTGACGGGCGATACCTTGTCTCCCGGAGGAGCGCATGCGCGCCTGCATCTCGTGCTCGACGGAACGGGCGTGCATTGCAATGTCGGCGGCCAGACCGTGCTGTGCGTGCACGGCAACGAAGTGGACCGCTGGAATCCAGCCGACTTCGAGAAGATTCGTCAGATCGGCCGGGACAGGCAGTTCAATCGCCCTGTCGAGCCGTGGATTCCCAATGCCGGCTCGCGCATGGTCATCGACGTGATGAATCCGATCAAGCGGCAGTATCCGTTCGTCGACCTGCTCAAGCCGGAAGTGGAGGGCGTCGTGCCGACGCTCGCCGCGTGCGGGCCCGAGACGATGCGCGACTTCGGCAGCGCCATGAAACTCGCGAGCGTGGGTCTCGCGCGCGCCTGGGCCGGGGTGTACAAGCCGGGCGGCATGCTTGGCGCGGAGCACATTGCGGCAGGAGAGCCCGTGCAGCCCGCACCCATGCCCGGCGGTCTGCTCGATTCGCCGGAGCGGCCCGGCGCACGTGAGGCGCGCGACGGCCGCGCCATGCTTGCGATGGCCGATGCGCTGGTGCGTCAGGGCGTCGACCCGATCGCGTTCGTGGCGCAAGTGCAGGGCAAACGCCTCGACATGGCCGGCGCATTGATCAAATGGTCGCACGATGCGCCCACGAGCGAAGTGTTGCGCGAGGCGCTCGAGAAGCTCGACGCGGATCGCAGTTTCGACATCACGGATCGAGACGACACCGCCGTGCAACTCGACAAGGAGATCGGGCCGGAGATAGACATCACCGTCGCCGGCCATACGCATCTGGCGCGTGCGCTGAAACGCAGGAGGGGCGCGGGCCTGTATTTCAACAGCGGCACGTGGGCGCGCCTGATTCGTCTGGACCCCGACGTGCGCGGCAACCCGCAGAAATTCGCCAGGGTTTTCGAAACGCTCAATGGGGGCAACATGACGAAGCTCGACGCGTTCGGCGATCTCGTCATCAAGCCCTGCACGGTCGTGGCCATATGGAAGAACGACGACGGCAACGGCGCCAAAGCCGAACTGCGGCGCGTGAAACAAGTCAACGGCGACGCCTTCGAGCTCGAAGCCATTCCTAACAGCCTGCTGGAAAAGTGACAATGCGCAAAATCACCCTCGAACTGCTCCGCCAGGGTCCGTCGCACAATCAACTGCTGTCGCCTCTCACGGCTTACATCGCATTGTGCGAGAACCATAGCGCGGTGACGCTGCACGTTCCGTTCGAGCACAACCAGATGCTCTACCGGTTGCGCGCGCTCAGCTATCAGCTCGGAGCGGAGGCGCGGGAATTCCAGCTCGGCGACACGGCGGCGGTGCTGGGCAAGCTACTCGGCGAAATTCCCGGCCTCACCGCCGATCTCAACCGCCGCGGCACCGACGCCGCTGCGGGCGATGAGCAGGTCACGCATCTGCGGCTGATCCTGTCCGCTTCCGAACTCGCGCTCCTGCCGTTCGAACTCGCGACCGCGCCCAGCGGCTTTCCCGGCGAAGGCCAGCCGCTTTCGCTGCAGACGCAGCAACCCATCTGCATCACGCGCGAGACGCGGCGCGTGCCCGAGGGATATCTGCGCTGGCCGAGCAAGCCGCGCATCCTGTTCGCCTATGCTTCGCCGCCCGGCTTGCTGGAAGTGCCGGCCGCGGCGCACCTGCTCGCGCTGCGCGAAGCGCTTACGCCGTGGCTCGCGCTGTCGGATGATCTCGATGACGACGAGCGGCTCGCGATCGTCGAGGAACGGTTGTCCGTGCTGCCGGACGCGACCGTCGAAAGCCTGGAACGCACCTGCGCGTCCAACGATTACACCCACGTGCACATTCTTGCGCATGGCGTCGATCTTCTGTCGGGATACGACCGGCGTTTCGGTGTCGCGCTTGCGTCGACGACTGATCCGAAGGGCTTTGAAGTCGTTTCCGGGGCACGCCTTGCGAGCATTTTGCGCACGCCGCGCCGCGATAAGCCGGGCAAGTTCGTGCGGCCGGCCGTCGTGACGCTCGCGAGTTGCAGCAGCGGCGCGGTCGGCGACGTGACGGGCGTCGGTGCGAGCATCGGACACGCGCTGCATGAGGCGGGCATTCCGCTCGTGATCGCGAGCCAGTATCCGCTGACCTTCGGCGGATCGGTGATGCTCGTGCAGGATCTTTATCAAGGCCTGCTGTGGGGCGAGGACCCGCGCAAGCTGCTGGTCGGCCTGCGCAGGCGGATGCATTCCTGCTTCAAGGATCAGCACGACTGGGCGAGCATCGTCGCGTACGCATCGCTGCCGCCGAACTTCGATGATCAACTGGCCGACGCGTGCATCCAGCAGGCCATGAGCAGCATCAACAATGCGTTGCGTGTGTCCGATCGTGTGATGGCGGCGTTTTCTGATCTGGAATCCGGCTCCAGCGATCGCCCCCAGATGCTCGACGAAAAGCGCAGGGAGATGCTCGGGCACGTGCAGAAAAAAGTCGCCTACGCCAAGGAGCGGCTCGAAGCGGCGAATGACGCGTACCCGACTCACAGGGCGAGAATCCTGGCGCAGCTCGCGAGCACCGAGAAGCGCGAGGCGCAGATGCTCTACCACTCACTCAAGATGGGTTCCCGCACGACCAAGAAAGCCGGCAAGGAGGTGCTGGACAAACTGGAGCGCTCGCGAGCCTGGTACTGGCAAGCCTATCTGCTGAACCGGTCGCATCCCTGGGAACTGGTGCAATATGTGTCGCTCACGTTATTTCTGCGGACGCTGGGCCGGCTGCCGCTCCCGGACTGGGCGGAGTCCAAGGTCAGGCCCTTATGGATCACAGCGGACGCGCAATCGCGCAACGACGCGGAGAACGGTTCCGTGCAGGATCGCGCTTGGGCTCACGGCAACATCGCGGAACTGAGCCTGATCGAACCCTGGCTGCACGATACGCCGCACGAGCCTGGCGCGCCGACGATAGACAAGGCGGTGCAGGCTTGCCGCAATCTGGTCGAACTGGCGGGCGCATCGTCGTTTCACGTGTACTCCACGCGGCGCCAGATCCTTCGCTATCTCGAATGGTTCGGCCCGATGGTGGGCAAAGAATGGCCAGGACTGGAATGCCTCGCGAAGCAAATGCTCACTGTGTTGCCGGCCGGCGAAGAGCCCGAATGGAACTATTGAGGCTGGCTCGTATCGCACGCCATTCCACGCTCATCGACAAGGATTTGAAACGTGCCTGAAAATTTTGCGCCGAAGCGCGTCTTTCTCTTCAGCGGACACATGATCGATCGTCCCGACCGTGCGCAACCGCGCTTCCCGCCGGAGCGTGAAGCCGCGGTGACGGCGGACATCGCCGCGCGGCTCACGAGTTGGCAAGCCGGCCCCGGCGACCTCGCCATCTGCGGCGGCGCGTGCGGCGGCGATCTGATTTTCGCGGAACTAGTGCTTGGTTACGGTGCGCATCTCGATCTCTATCTGCCGTTCGAGCCGGAGGTGTTCGTGAAGGAGTCCGTCGACTTCGCGGACTCGAACTGGCGCAAGCGCTTCGATGCCGTTCGCGCGCACGAGCGGGCGGCCACCTTCGTCCTTGCGGGGCCGCGGACCGACGAAGAGCGTCAGGCGTCGCCCTACGAGCGCGATAACCTGTGGATGCTCCAGCGCGCGCTGGCGTGCGGGGCCGAGAAAGTGCATTTCCTTTGCGTATGGGACGGCCAGGCGGGCGACGGCCCCGGCGGCGTGGGCCATATGTACGAAGCGGTCAAGGCGGCTGGCGGCGAGGCGCAGGCGCCTATCCATCCACTCGGATCGACACAGTGAGGCAGTCATGCCGAAACCGCTTTGCTTCGTCATCATGCCGTACGGCCGCAAGCCGACGCAGGCCGATCACGCGCGGGGCCCGGGAGAGATCGACTTCAACGCATTGTGGGACCGTGCTTACGTGCCCGTGATCGAGGCGCTGGGCTACGAGGCCGTGCGCGCGGATCAGGACACCGGCTCGATGATCATCACGCAGATGCTCGAGCGCATCTACTATGCGGATCTCGTGCTCGCCGACATGACCATCCCGAACGGGAACGTCTATTACGAGGTTGGCATCCGGCATGCGTCAAAAGAGACGGGCTGCGTGATGCTCGCGGCGGACTGGTCGCAGCCGCTGTTCGACGTGGCGCAGATGCGCACGGTCCGCTATCCGCTGCTGAACGGCGATATCGACGAAGCCACCGCGCAGGTCATTCGGGAACGCATCACGTCCGGCATCAGCGCGCTGACGGACGGCGAGTCGCCGATGTTTATGGCGGTCAAGGGTTTCCCGAGCGACCCGGATCCCGCCCTCGCATCGACGATGAAGCAGCGCATGATGGACCTCGCCGTATTTCAGTCGGCCGTGCGAAACGTTCGTCTGCTGCCCGAGAAACAGCGCATGGCGGCGGCGCAGGAACTCGTAAAGCGGCACGGAGTGCCGCCCCTGATGGCGAGCGTCGTGTTTGCGCTGTTGCTGCTGCTGCGGGATTCGATCGACGACCGGGCCGACTGGAGCAAGCTGCTCGCCTTCATCGACTCGCTGCCAAAGGAATTCCGCGATAAGCCCGAAGTGCAGACCCAGCGCGCGTTCGCCGTCTCGGAGACGGGTGACGTGCAAGGTGCAATCGACCAGTTGACGGCCTTGCTGGAAATAGCCGGGCCTTCGGCGGAACGACTCGGCTTGCTGGGCGGGCGGTACAAGCGGCTGTACCAGAAAGCCGTCGACCCGCGAGAGCAGTCGAGATTGCTCGACCAGGCGATCGACTGCTACGAACGCGGCATGGATCTCGACCTCAACCAGTACTACTGCTCGTCGAATCTCGCGCGGCTGTACTGCAAGCGCAATCGCGGCGACGACCAGAAGCGCGCGCATGTCGCATCGGCGCTCGCGAGTGCCGCCTGCGACCGTACGTTCCGGCGCGGTATCACCGACGAATGGTTGCGGCCGACCTGGCTCGCTCTTGCCTTCGACGATGGGAACGCCGACCTCGCGGAAGACCTCGCCGAAAAGGTCGCCAGGGAAGACGTGCCGCGCTGGAAGATCGAGAGCGTGCTGACAGATCTGCGCGTGAGCACGCGGTTGGTTGCGGACGAGGCGCAACGCGCGCGGCTCGCCGCGGTGGCCGACTGGTTGGCGGAGCAATCCGGTCTCAAAAGCGGCGGACCATGACGCGCTCGCGGCGCGGCCGCGGAGTTTCGTCAGCTATCGGCTTTGTGATGGAACGGAAGGGGCGTTCCACACGGCGTCGCGGCTGTTCAGGCGAGGACGGACGGTGTTCTGGGATCGCTGGCTTGTCTCGTTTGAAAATTCGTCGATCGGATCGTCTTGTATATAGGGCACATGGTGCGCTATCTCACTTAACGAGGTAAGAGGGTTGTCCTAGGCTTTCTTCCTGAAGAATACGGCCGAAACACATGTTCGCATGCGCTGGGTTCCTGGTGAGAAGTTCGCAAGCGGTCGGCAAAAAAGAACTCCGCAATGACGCAAGTTGCTTGCCACGAGCGTTTTAACCGGCATGCCGAACCACTCGATACAAGAGCAGATTCAAAAACGACCATAAGAGAATCGTGTTGCCATGACTCAGCGTCAATCGCTATCTAACCAGGTTCGTCCGCGATAACACGCGGCGCTGGAGGTGGGAAATGAGTCCGGTCAAACTGTTTGTCAGTCACACTTCACAGTACGGCCATCTCGCGAGAAGCCTGAGAATGTCGCTTCAGGCGTTGCAGCCCAATGAGCTGCTCGACGTGAAAATACACGAAGAAATGCCAGGCGGAGTGGAGTGGCGCAAATGGATTGAAGACACCACCCGCGCGGCCCATGCATTCGTCATGCTCTACCCGCATGAAGACATGGACATGGGCTGGCCCAATTTCGAAGTTGCGCGCTTCTTTGGGCGAGAGGCCGATCGCGAGAACAGAGTTGTCTGGATTCGCAACCCAGGCATGAAAAAATGGCCGGCTGTTTTCGAGCCCTACCAGGCATACGATGCCACGGCAGACGGGATATTCAAGTTCTTCACGGAAACCTTCGTCGGCGGGATATTCACTGAAGGCGAGCCGCTCAACGCTGAGATCGGCGAAATCACGAACCGCTATTACGAACTCGGGAGAACGGCGGCGCGTGAGCTGGCCGACCAGTTCGCCGAAGCGACCATCAGACCGCAATTCCACGCGAGGCGTATACAAATTTCAATGGCCTACGACAAAGGCCGGTTTAACCCGGAGCGCTCGCAGGTCGACGGCAACGCCGACGGCATGAAGATGATCGGCATGGGAGCCGACGCGGAAGTCAACTGGGCTAGCGTTAGAAATGCGGTCCCTGAGTCCATCACGTGGCCGACCGAACTTGAACGCGAAATCACGTCGTTCGCCGCGGGTGCGCTTCCGCCGTGCCTCTCTCCGTTCGCAATTGAAGACGGAATCAGTATTCCGGTCATCACGAAGAGCGAGACGCTTCAGTCGCGACTTCATCGTATTTCCGTGATTTTTGTCGAAGCCGATGTCGGCAAGTTACGGTCGATGCTCGACTGGATAATGCCGCCAGCAATGCCGGGTCAGGTGGCGACGTTTATTCGCGTCGTGCGTTTGATGCTCCGGATTCGCTACGACATTCTCGAGCCGCGGTATCAGGAAGTGAAATTCGAGACGCCGGTGCGCGAGCGCAGACTTGCGATCTGCAACGAAGTGCTGAGCGAATACAAAGCCGTGAATAAAGAGTCGGTCAGGGCAGGTATGCAGGGCGTCGAAGCGTTCTATATGTTATTCGACCCGTCGCTTAGGGAGAAGCTGGATGAAGCGATCGCCGAGTATATCGGCGCGATCCGGGAACTGAAGCGATACGCGCAGAAGCTGGAAACGGCAGAACCGCCGCCTGCAGACGACGATGTGGAACTGTGCACCATCTTCAAGAGCCTGCGAAGCAACAACGCCCATTGGCTGCAGATCGCCGGAAGCCAGTTCGAGAAATTCGTGGGGATGTGGCAGTGAGCATTGCGTGGCGACGGCAATCGCGAATTGTGTCGTCTGACGGGTTCGATACAAAATAAACGGTATATACTGTTTATACTGTTATCAACACGGAGGTAAACACATGACGGCACCCGTCACCCCGCAACCCACCAAAAAAGCGTTTCATTTCCCGACGAGCCCGACCGGGCAGGAGAAGGAAAGCGCAGAGCCGGCGGTCGCGCCAGAACAGTTGGTAGAAACGGCATCTGTCGTTAAAAAGGCGACCAAAGTGAAGCGCCCGGCATCTGCGGAGACGGCTCCTGCCGTTAAAAAGGCGGCCAAGGCGAAGGCCTCGGCCGCTGCGGAAACGGCGCCTGCCGCTAAAAAGACAGCCAAGCTGAAGCGCTCGGCAGTTGCGAAGACGCCGTCCACCGTCGAGAAGGCGGCGAAACCCAAGCGTCCGGCAAGCGCGCAAGCAGCGCCGGCCGTCAAGAAGGAAGCCAGGCCGAAGCGTGCGGCAGCTAGCAACGCCGCGCCGGCTAGCGTTGCGGAAGCAAAAAAGGCCAAGCCGCCGAAGAAAGAGAAAGTCGTGCGCGACAGCTTCACGATGCCAAAGTCGGACTACGACAGGATTGCGTCCCTGAAGCAGAAGTGCCTCGACGCGGGCGTGTCAGTCAAGAAGAGTGAGCTATTGCGCGCAGGGTTGATGATGCTGGAATCGGCTGCGCCGCAGCGCCTGCTTGCCGCGGTGTCATCGCTCGAAACGGTGAAGACGGGACGTCCCGCGAAGGATTGAACCCGGCATCGTCAGCCGGCACGAAATCTGGCTGGATTCGTGCCCGCCCGGGCGGTGTCGGCTTGCAGCGCATCCGGCTGCAATGTCTCGAGCCGCGGGGGCGGGTACGAAGCAACATCATTACACCGCCATATTGCTGGCAGGTGACGGACAAATTACGTCGCGCCGCCGCCAACAGCGCTTCAGCTCCCCACAGGCGAAGCCAGATAGCGCCAGTCGTGCAGGAAAATCTGCTCGAAATAAGCGGCGGCATCGGCGCTATGAATGATCAGGCCCGCATCGCGATTGCGCAGCGTGCCGTCCGCCGACCAATTCTGACTGCTGACCAGAACGACCTTTCCGTCGACAACGATCTCCTTGTTGTGAACGTTCGCTTGCCTGCGCAACACGGATGACGGCACCCCCGCTCCGACCAGTTTTTCGACCCTGCGTCGTTCTGAAACTGACTGGTGATCAGACGCACGTCGAGGCCGCGGTCGACGAGCGCTTTCAGCGCTGCAATCAACGCGTCGTGTTGTGCTCCGCCGCCATGACAGCACTTTCAGATCACCGTGGTACGCAGCTTGCTGGCAACTCGTGTTTTTATAGCAAGCTGCCACACATGTCCCGAACACTCTCTACTTCCCAAAGGTGGAGCGCCCGCGAGGTCCGGGTATTGCACGAAGTGCCGCGCGTACTGGTCGTCGACGACAACGCCAACGCCGCCGAAGCGCTCGCCACCTATCTCTCGTTTGAAGGCGTGGAAGCCCGTACTGCCAACGGTTGCAGCGAGGCGCTGCGCTGCGTGAAGGATTGGGTGCCGGATGTCGTCGTGCTCGACATCATGATGCCGGAGCGCGACGGTTACGAAACCGCGAGCGCGCTTCGCAGCTATCTTCCGACGCAGAGCCTGGGCATCGTCGCGTTCACTTCGCTCGATGAAGACCACGTAAAAGAAACCGGCAAGGCGCGTCATAATTTCGACGGCTATTGTCAGAAAGGTACGGCGCCGACTGCATTGCTCGCGCTGATGCGCAAACTTTGGCGCGAATAGGGCGGTGAATCGAGCTGCGCTCTGCGTCGCGCCGCGCCATCGCGCCCTGGTCGATCTTCAATCGACCATCAAGCCGGTTCGTTCAACACCGGCTCATTGACGATCTGCTTGATGATCGCCTCCATCAAGCCCGGAAACTGGGCATCCAGTTCAGCGCGCCGCAGCGAGTTCTGATGCACGGTGCCGGCAACGCGCGTGCGCACCAGTCCCGCTTCACGCAGGATCCGGAAGTGATGGGACACGCTCGACTTGGGGCGCCCGCCGTCGAGGTCGCCGCAGGTGGCCTCGTCGATCGTTGAAAGGCGGCGGACGATCTCGAGCCGCACCGGGTCGCTAAGCGCATGGAAAAGCCGTCCAAGCGTGAAGTCCTCAGCGGCAGGATGGGTATATGTGCGCATTGAGCAGGTAATAAGGGTTTCTGCCATACTCCGTAGTTCGATCTTTATCGAACTACCGTACAAGCCTATCCACAGGAGTTTAGCCTGATGTCAGCATTATTTCAGCCCTACAAGCTTAAGGACGTTTCCTTACGCAACCGCATCGCGATTCCGCCGATGTGCCAGTACACCGCTGAAGACGGCCTGATCAACGACTGGCACCGCGTGCACCTTGCCGGATTGGCACGCGGCGGCGCGGGGCTGGTGATCGTCGAGGCGACGGCGGTGTCGCCGGAGGGCCGGATCACGCCGGGCTGCGCGGGTATCTGGACCGACGAGCAGGCGCAGGCTTTCGCGCCGGTGGTCGCGTCGATCAAGGCCGCCGGCGCCGTGCCGGGCATTCAGATCGGCCACGCGGGCCGCAAGGCCAGCGCCAACCGCCCGTGGGAAGGCGACGACCACATCGCCGATAACGATCCGCGCGGCTGGCAGACCCTTGCGCCGTCGGCGATCGCCTTCGGTGGCGGGCTGCCGAAAGTGCCGAAAGCAATGACGCTCGACGACATCGCCCGTGTGCGCGAAGATTTCGTGGCCGCCGCCCGGCGTGCCCGTGATGCGGGCTTCGAATGGCTCGAGCTGCACTTCGCACACGGCTACCTCGGTCAAAGCTTCTTCTCGACGCACTCCAATCAACGCGACGACGCATACGGCGGCAGCCTTGAAAATCGCAGCCGCTTCCTGCTGGAAACCCTGGCCGCGGTGCGCAAGGTGTGGCCTGAGCATCTGCCGTTGACGGCGCGTTTCGGCGTGCTCGAGTACGACGGACGCGACGAGGAAACGCTCGCCGAATCGATCGAACTGGCGAAGAATTTCAAGCGCGAAGGGCTGGACATGCTGAGCGTCAGCGTGGGCTTCTCCACGCCGAAGGCGGCCATTCCGTGGGCGCCGGCGTTCCTTGCGCCGATCGCCGAGCGGGTGCGCCGCGAAGCCGGTATCGCCGTCTCGTCGGCATGGGGCATCGATACACCGGAACTGGCCGAGCGCTCCGTCAAGAACGAGCAATTGGACCTGGTGATGGTCGGCCGCGCGCATCTGGCCGATCCGCACTGGCCGTATCACGCAGCGCGCAAGCTGGGTATCGAACGTGCGTCGTGGACGCTGCCGGCGCCATACGCGCACTGGCTCGAACGGTACGCCGTCGCTTAAGCGCTCCGCCAATCCGCGAATCCGCCAATGGCGGAACAGACCTTGCTGAAGGCTCCGTGTATTCACCTTACACGGAGCCTCATCGCATGAAACCGTTCATCGTCGTTCACATGATGTCCTCGCTAGACGGACGCAGTCTGACAGACGGCTGGCATCTCGACTTTGCTAGCGATCTGTACGAAAACACCGCGGCGACGTTCAAAGCCGACGGCTGGATCTGTGGTCGCGTCACCATGCAGGAGATTTCACACGGCACGGATTACCCGAAAGGGCTCGCGAAAGGCGCCGTGCCGCGCACTGATCGTATCGTCGAGCGGAACGCGGAGCAGTACGCGATTTCGATCGACCCCCAGGGCCGGGTTGCGTGGAAGAGCAACACCGCGCTCAAGTCGCACATCGTCGAAGTGCTGACCGAGCAGGTTGCGGACGATTATCTTGCCTATCTTCAATCGATCGGCGTTTCGTATGTGTTCGGCGGACAATCTGAAATCGATCTCGGCAAGGTCGTGCAGACGCTCGGCCGCGAACTCGGCGTGAAGAAGCTCATTGTGGAGGGTGGTTCGCACGTGAGCGGCGCGTTTGTGAACGCGGGACTCGCCGACGAAGTCAGCGTGTTGATCTTGCCGCTGGTGGATGGCCGCAGCGAGCATCCGTCTTCATTCGAAGTAGCCATGGACAAATGGCAAGCGCCGGCCTATCTGAAGCTTGAGTCCGTTGAGAAAGTCGAGCACGACGCACTCTGGCTGCGCTATACGAAGTCGGTGAAAGCGTGAAAACGCGCGACTGGAGGGAACCGCAAAAGCATCAATTCAAGGCAAGCTTGATGATGCAGCAAAGAACGAACACGAGAAGGGCGGCGGCGACGGCCATGTTCAACGGATAGCGCATTGTTCACCAGGCACAGGCGTTTCGGTGCTCTTATCCTAATCACCTGACGGAAGATGAAAAGTGGGCAGTGAGGCGCTATGTGCGAAAGCTAACGCAGCGCGGCCAAACGGCCGCGCTGCGTTTCGGCGGGAGCGCTTCCAGCTTGTTCAACACGCAAAGGGCGGCCGAATCCATCGACGTTCCCGCAAGGAGACGCTCGACGTCAGGGTGTGCCCGCTGGCGCAATATGCCCGGATGGCGCATGATTGAAACAATGTGCCGTCCGACCCCAGATGCCATAAACCTGCGCGGGAGGCGCGGCGCACGCGACGCCACTGGTGCAGATGTCGAAGCCGCCCATCGCGGCGATGCACCGCCGGCGAGTATTCAACCGTTAAGGAGGATTTCGCATGAGCCAACCTGACGCCGCCAATCCATTTGGCGATTTCACCAAAATGCTGGAGCAGTTCAAGCTCCCTGGCTTCGACGTACCCGCCATCATGGAAGCGCGACGCAAGGACGTGGAGGCACTGGTTCAGGCGAATCAGACGGCCTTCCAGGGCATGCAGTCGCTCGCGCAGAAACAGACCGAGATGTTGCGTGCCACGCTGGCCGAAATGCAGTCGCTCACGGGGCAACTGTCGGCTGGCGGTGCAGCACCTCCGGCGAAAGCCGCGGAGTTGATCCAGCAGAGTCTCCACAAGTCGCTCGCCGATATGCAGCAGTTGGCGCAGGCCGCGTATCAGACGCAGGCCGAGTCGTATGCGGTGATCGCAAAACGCGTAGAAGAAAATGTGCAGGAGCTCAAATCGCTCTTGCAACAGCAACAGAAAAAGTAACGGCCGCGGGCCGTGTCGAATCGCCTAGTGCGAATTCGGCGCGAGTTGCGGAAGTCGCGATGAAATAGCGAGAAGCTCGCCAGGAAGTAGCCGATGCCGCGAATAACGTCACGTTATTCGCGGCATTTTTATTGCCTCGAATCACATTAAGATCGCGATTTTCTCTTCACACAAAAGCAGCGTGTGCGCGTCGCTATGATCAGAGGAAACAGCGCGGCAGACGCGGATTATTCAGCGAACGCTTACACTGCCCGCCGCATGCTGACATGCATCGATAAATTTCTGGGGCGCGGGTGTTACTTTTTGCGTGTGTTCGCTTTAAACACGTCTGATCGGTAAAACAGGCATCGAAGCGCCGCCCCTTGGTGATTCTGTCCTCAAACATCAAACGGCATAAAACGTCGCGGCATTCGCCCAAGGTTTAAATCATCCCGCAAACGATTGCCACGGCACTGCGCCGTGCCTAAAGTTTCGCGCCGCCACTCCGTAGACGCATTCACGCAACCCAACCGGTGTGACTGCAACTCCGGCACCGCCGGTTATGAGTGCGCCCCTGGATTCCCGTTCGTGCCTGGCTCGCCCGCCGGGCCCGAGCGTTTCAACTCGAAGGACATCTCTTGAAACCGGTGCTCTCTACAAGCATTGCTCGCGCAATGCTCGGGGCAAGCTGCGCGCTGTCGTTTGCCGCGCACGCCACGCTCGGCCAGAACGTCAACACGGTCGACAGCGATCAGACACGCCTTCACGCAGTGGCTCATACGGCCACTACGCAAAGCGCGTATTCGGTACATCTAATGACCATGCCGTCCGGCACGCTGGTGCGCGAGTATGTCGCGCCCAACGGCATGGTGTTCGGTGTCGCGTGGCAAGGCCCAACGCTGCCGGATCTGAAATCCATGCTGGGCAAGTCGTTCGACCAATACGTCGCTGCCACGGCGACGCGTCGCGGCACGCCGCTCGCCGTGTCGACCCGCGATCTGGTCGTGTATTCCGGCGGTCACCTGCGCGCGTTTGCCGGCTATGCGTATCTGCCGCAAGCGGTGCCCGTGGGCGTCGACGTCGGCGTCATTCAATAATGGAGCGGATCATGCGTTATAGCGCTTCGTTCGTGTCCCTGCTGTGCGCGATGCTGCTCGCGTTGCTCGTCAGTGGCTGCGGTGGTGGAGGCGGCGGCTCCAGCGGTGCCGGCTCTTCAGCGAATTCGGGGAGCACGACGGGGCTTTCGGCCGGTCCTACTGTCAGCAATACCTCGCCTTCGCCTCAAGTGTTGGCAGCCAACGCAGTGCGCGTGACCGTCGACTCCGGCGTGAGCAATGTGCCGAACATGCCGTTCGTCAGCATCACGATTTGTGCGCCTGGCACCAGCCAGTGCCGGACCATCGATCACATCCTGGTGGATACCGGCTCATGGGGCGTGCGGGTGTTCGCCTCGCAATTGCCCGCATCGATGACGCTGCCGCAACAGAAGGACAGCTCGGGCAATCTGGTTGCCGAATGCATGCAGTTCTTCGACGGCTACACGTGGGGTTCGGTGAAGCTCGCCGATCTGCAGATCGCCGGTGAAACGGCGGCCTCGCTGCCGATCCAGGTGATCGATCCGAACTATGCTTCGTTGCCCTCCGATTGCGCGACCTACGGCGCATCGCGCAACACGCCGGAGACGTTGCAGGCCAATGGCATTCTGGGCATCGGCGTGTTCAAGCACGACTGCGGCGCGAACTGTGTGCAGCAGGCCGTGGCCGGTACGTACTACGGTTGCAACGGCGCCGCATGCACGTCGATTCCGCTCGCCGAGGCGCTACAGGTCGCGAACCCAATTCCATACTTCGCTACCGACAACAACGGCTCCCTGCTGAGCCTGCCGATGGTATCTGGCGGTGCGCAATCGGTCACAGGGCAACTTGTATTCGGCATCGGCACGCAGGGCAACAATGGTCTCGGCAGCGCGCAGGTGGTCGGCGTGAGTCCGTCGAATGGCACGTTTACGACGGTGCAGAACGGTATGACGTATTCGAACAGTATTCTGGACAGCGGCTCGACCGGTCTGTTCTTCCAGACCAGTGCGTTGCCGGTGTGCGCGAGTCCCAATAGCGCGTACTACTGTCCGCTGTCGACCGAATCGTTGAGTGCGATGATTCAGGGGGTGAACGGCACGACGAGCACGGTGAATTTCGCGGTGGGCAACGCTACGACGATCTCGCAGACGTACACCGGCGATTCGGCGCTGCCGCTGCTGGCGGGACCGGCTTTTGTGACGTCGTCGATTTTCGACTGGGGCCTGCCGTTCTTCTACGGGCGTAACGTGTATGCCGCCGTCGAGCAGCAGGCGACGCCGGGTGGCACGGGGCCTTACGTCGCGTATTGAGCGATAGCCACGTTTGGCTTTGAGGGAAAGAGCCCGCTGCAGGGTGACTCGGCAGCGGGCTTTATTTATGGGTTCGTGAAGCGTGTCACTTGCGGGCAAAGCAAGCAGGCACACCCATCGCGCTAACGTCGCCGCGCGGCCCGCTTGGGCGGTGCTGCTTTCACGGTGCTGGATTCGGACTGCAACGCCGGCGTTGACGGCGCGACCGCTTGCATGGCTGGCGCCAGCGCGGAGTCTTGTGACACGACCGCCTGGGTGCCAGGCTGCGCCGGTTGTGGCGGCGTCTGATCCGTCGTCTGCGACGGTTCTTGTGGCACTGCGGCTTGCGCCACCGGCTGCGCGGCAGGTTGTGTGGTCGCCGGCGCCTCAGCCGTCGGCGACGCACCGGCTGCTGCCGTCTGCAACGTCGTCTGCACCGCCCCCGCATCAACCGCCGGCTTCGCGGCTTCGCGCGGCTGCGTTTTGTCGCCGGCCGCAGCAATCACCCGATGCACGAAGCGCAGCTTGTCCACCACCGGCGAGGCCAGCGTGAACGGATAGCCGTCGGGCATGCCGAGACTGCGATTCAGGCTGTTCAACGCATACGTGAGCGGAAACCAGCGCTTCATCAGATTTTCGAAGCTCGCATCTTCCACCGGCGTGCGGTCGGTGAGCGTCGGCTCGCTCGGGTCGTCGGGCAACAACGCGAGGCCGTACGAGGTCGAGGTATCCAGCACGTCGACAATCAGCATGTAGTGCGCCCACGTCTCAGCCCAATCTTCCCAGGGATGCATCGTCGCGTAGGCGCTGATATAGGAGGCCTGCCAGTCCTCCGGTGCGCCGTCGCGGTAGTAGGCCGTCAGCGCGTCGCCATAGTCGGCGCGCTCGTCGCCGAACAGCTTGCGGTAGGGCTCGATCCAGCGCGGATTGTTTTCGATCAGCTGACTGAAGTAGTAATGGCCCGTCTCATGGCGAAAATGACCGAGCAGCGTGCGATAGGGCTCGCCCATCGCGCTGCGTACTTTCTCGCGATAGACGTCGTCGGCTTCGGCGATGTTCAGCGTGATGAGGCCGTTGTCGTGGCCGGTCATGACCCGCGAACCATCGCCGCCGTCTTCGAGGAACTCGAAAGCGAGGCCATGCTCGGGATCGGTCTGGCGCGACGGCACGTCGAGGCCGAGCGCGGCCAGCGTGTACAGCAGCCGCCGCTTGGCCATCTCCAGCCGGTACCAGTAGAGCCGGTTGTCCGGTGCGCTCAGATTCGGGATCGTGCGCGTGAGCTGGCAGGCGCGGCACAGCGTGTCGGGTGACTCGGCGGGGATCATCCAGTTGCAGACGTTTTCGACCGCATAGTTGTGGCATTGCCGGAACAGCGCACCCTCGGCACGCGGGTGCAGACTGCGCCAGCGTCCTTCATCGGCTTCCTCGAAGGCGCTGATTTCGGCGAGTTCAGGCACATATCCGAGCAACGACTCGCAGCGTTCACAGCGAACGTTTTCGTAGAACACAAGGTGCGAGCAGCGATTGCAGTGGAAGGTTTTCATCGATCGAGCCCGGGTGATGGGTAACAACAGTCATGGAGCGGCAGGCGGGTGCATTGTCAGCGGCCGAATGCCGGTCACCGGGCCTCTCGGGGCATCCTCAAGCGCCTGCCAGAGCGAAGACGACGCGCAATCTTCATGCCGCGATTGCCAGACGTCACTGGTTTAACGCACATTACGTGCATGATCGTGCATCGCTGCTGCGCCGGTTTGGTGCGTGGCCGCCGAAAAGGCGGCGAGACGGCGCGCGGATCGATCGGGCCGACGGTTGGCAGACGCCGTAAAGCTAGAGGCAGGCGGTAATTCGCACGGTACAGGCAGTTCACGCGGTTTTGCGCGCGTGTTCTATAAACGGCATGAAGCTTGCTTTTTGGCGGGCTGCCATCCTTTGTCCAGGAGTCCGGTGTGTCCATACGCGTTGCGTTGAATCATGTCACACATTACCGTTACGACAGGTTGGTTGCGCTGTCGCCCCAGGTCGTGCGTCTCAGGTCTGCGCCGCATTGCCGGACCCCGATTCTGTCTTATTCGATGCGGGTCGAACCGGCCGAACACTTCATCAACTGGCAACAGGACGCCTTCGCCAACTACCAGGCGCGGCTGGTATTTCCCGAGAAGACGCGTGAATTCAAGGTGACCGTGGATCTGGTCGCCGAGATGGCCGTTTATAACCCGTTCGACTTCTTTCTCGAACCGTCGGCGGAACAGTTTCCGTTCGAGTATGCACCCGGCCTCGCGCTGGAACTCGCGCCGTACCTCGTCAAGCGGCCGATGACGCCGCGCTTTGCCGAGTTCGTCGCGAGTATCGACCGTACGCCGATGGGCACCGCTGATTTTCTCGTCGGACTGAATCAGCGGCTGCAACGCGAGATTCGCTATCTGATCCGCATGGAGCCTGGCGTGCAGACGCCGGAGGAAACGCTGGTAAGCGCCGCGGGCTCGTGTCGCGATTCGGGCTGGCTGCTGGTCGAGACACTTCGGCAACTGGGGCTGGCGGCGCGTTTTGTCTCCGGTTATCTGCTGCAACTCGCGCCCGACGTCAAATCCATCGACGGCCCGAGCGGCACCGAAGTCGACTTCACCGACCTGCACGCGTGGTGCGAGGTCTACCTGCCGGGCGCGGGCTGGATCGGCCTCGATCCGACTTCCGGCCTGCTCGCCGGGGAAGGGCACATTCCGGTCGCCTGCACGCCCGAACCCGGCAGCGCGGCGCCGATCTCCGGCGCGGTCGACGAATCCGAAGTCGAGTTCGAGCACACCATGTCGATTGAACGGGTACTGGAGACGCCGCGCGTCACCAAGCCGTTCAGCGAAGCGGTGTGGAACGACGTGCTGAAAATGGGCGAGCAGGTCGACGAGCGCCTGACCGGGATGGACGTGCGCCTGACAATGGGCGGCGAACCAACCTTCGTGTCGGTACGCGATCGCGACGCCGCCGAATGGAACACCGACGCGCTCGGCCCCACCAAACGCGGCTACGCGGTCGCGCTGATGGACAAGCTGCGCTCACGCTACGGCGCGAACGGTTTTCTGCATATCGGCCAGGGCAAGTGGTATCCGGGCGAACAACTGCCGCGCTGGGCAATGTCGCTCTACTGGCGCGCCGACGGCGAGCCATGCTGGCAAGACCCTGGACTTTTCGCCGACGAACGCGAGCCGGGCACTTACACAGCCGGCGACGCTCAACGCTTCCTCGCCCATCTGGCGACCAAGCTGGCGCTCGACAAAGATTGTATCCAGCCCGGTTTCGAAGACGTCTGGTACTACCTGTGGCGCGAGCGCCGTCTGCCGGTCAATGTCGATCCGCTCGACGCGCGTCTGGACGACGAACTGGAGCGCGTGCGTTTGCGGCGCGTGTTCGACGCGGGCCTGGGCGGCGCCACCGGTTTTGTCCTGCCGCTCGCGCGCGAACGCGACGTGCCGAACGAGGCGCCGAAGTGGGTCAGCGGCCGTTGGTTCTTCCGCGACGAGCGCATGTTCCTGATTCCCGGCGATTCGCCGATGGGTTATCGCCTGCCGCTCGATTCGCTGCCGTGGGTGTCGAAGACCGACTATCCGTATCAGCACGCGCACGATCCGTTCGCACCGCCCGTGCCGTTGCGCCCGGCCGCGCAATTGCGCCTGCAGTACGACGGCGAACAGCAGCGTGCCTTGAGCGCCGCCGATGCGCGGCATGCGGCCGCGTTGTCGTCGTCAGCGGCGGATTTGCTGAGCGGCATGGCGGGCAGTGGGGTGCTGGCTTTTGCGCCGCGGCCGGGCGATGACCAGGCGCCGGCACGCGGGCAGTCGTCGAAGGAAACACTGCGCACGGCGATCTGCGTCGAAGCGCGCGATCCGAAACGAGCCGCCGGTCCAAAAGCGGAAACCGAAGCGTTCGGCAGCGGCCGCTCGTTGCTGCATGTGTTCATGCCGCCGCTCACCGAACTCGACGACTATCTCGACCTGCTCGCCGCGGTCGAAGCGACGGCGGCCGAATTGCGCATGAAGGTGGTGCTCGAAGGCTATCCGCCGCCGCGCGATGCACGCCTGAAAATCCTGCAGGTCACGCCGGACCCCGGTGTGATCGAAGTGAACATTCATCCCGCTTCGAGCTGGGCGCAACTGGTCGACAACACCGAGTATCTGTATCGATCCGCGGCCGAGAGCTATCTGAGCAGCGAGAAGTTCATGACCGACGGCCGGCATACCGGGACCGGTGGCGGCAATCACTTCGTGCTCGGTGGTGCGACGCCTGCCGATAGTCCGTTCCTGCGCCGTCCCGATCTGCTGGCGAGCCTGATTGCGTATTGGCACAACCATCCTTCGCTGTCGTATCTGTTTTCCGGACTGTTCATTGGGCCGACGAGCCAGGCGCCACGGGTCGATGAAGCGCGCAACGACCAGGTCTATGAACTCGAAGTGGCATTCCGCGAGTTGCAGCGGCAGATCGATCTGCTCGGCGGGCGCGATAGTGCGAATCTGCCGGCGTGGATGATCGACCGCTCGCTGCGCAACATCCTGATCGATGTGACAGGCAACACGCACCGTGCCGAGTTCTGCATCGACAAACTCTATTCGCCCGATGGTCCGACCGGCCGCCTAGGCCTGCTCGAATTGCGCGGTTTCGAAATGCCGCCGCATGCGCGCATGAGTCTCGTGCAGCAGTTGCTGTTGCGTGCGCTGGTGGCGCGCTTCTGGCACACGCCGTACACGCAGCGGCTCACGCGCTGGGGCACGGAACTGCATGACCGCTTCCTGCTCGGCACCTTCGCGAAGATGGATTTCGACGACGTGCTCGGCGAACTCAACCAGGCGGGTTTCGCGTTCGAGAGCAACTGGTTCGCGCCGCACTTCGAATTCCGTTTTCCGCTGGTCGGCGAGACCACGGTGAACGGCGTCACGCTGACCATCCGCAACGCGCTCGAACCGTGGCACGTGATGGGCGAGGAGGGCTCGCCGGGCGGTACGGTGCGCTATGTGGATTCGTCGGTCGAGCGGCTCGAAGTGCGCGCGCTCGGTTTGAACGATAACCGTCATGTGCTGAGCGTCAACGGCGTGCCGGTGCCGTTGCAACCGACCGGCCGCGTCAGCGAATATGTGGCCGGCGTGCGTTTTCGCGCGTGGTCGCAGCCGTCGGCGCTGCATCCGACCATCGGCGTGGATGCGCCGCTCACTTTCGATCTGGTCGACACGTGGACAGGGCGCTCGGTGGGCGGATGCCAGTATCATGTCGCTCATCCCGGCGGGCGCAACTATCAGACCTTCCCGGTCAACGCCTACGAGGCGGAAAGCCGGCGGCGCGCGCGCTTCTTCGCATCCGGTCATACGCCAGGGCCGCTCACGGTCGGGAGGCCGCAGCGCAGCCTCGAGTTTCCGTTCACGGTGGACCTGCGGTACTGGTAACCTGGTAGACTGAAAAGCGGCAACACACTTTTAAGAACGACACGATCTTGGCCTTTCAATCGACTTTTCCCTTCGAAACGTCCGCGGCGCGTGCGAACGCTTCGTCCTTATTGCGGCTGTTGCCGCCCTACGAAGGACACTGGGACGAGTTACGCGACGCCTCGGGCGCGTTGCGCGAACCGTGGCGGCAATTCTTCGAGCGGCTCGGCGAAGACGGCATCGCGCGATTGGAGGATCACTACGCGTCGATCGCGCAGCAGATCCGCGACAACGACATCAGCTACAACGTCTACGCGGATAACGGCGAGCCGCGGCCGTGGGCGCTCGACCTGCTGCCGTTCCTGATCAGCGAGGCCGAGTGGGCGCATATCGAGCGTGGCGTGACGCAGCGCGCGCATCTGCTCAATGCGATCGTCGCCGATATCTATGGGCCGCAGACCTTGCTCGAACGTGGCCAGTTGCCGCCCGCGCTAGTGTTCGGGCATCCCGGCTATCTGCGTTCCGTAAAGGGCTTCACACCGCCTGGCGGGCAATATCTGCAGGTGGTCGCCGTCGATCTGGCGCGTACGCCCGCCGGTAACTGGACTGTCATGGCGCATCGCACCGAGGCGCCGTCCGGCCTCGGTTATGCACTGGAAAACCGGCTGATCGTGTCGACGCTGTTCGCCGAACCGTTCCGCGCGCTGCATGTGAGCCGCCTCGCGCCGACCTATTCGCAACTGATCGCGACGCTCGCGCAGGCCGCACAAGCCACGATGCAGCACGACAGTTCGGGCGCCGATGCTTCGCCGCATATCGCGTTGCTCACGCCGGGGCCGTTTAGCGAAACCTATTTCGAGCACGTGTTTCTCGCGCGCTATCTCGGCGTCACGCTGGTGGAAGGCAAGGACCTGACCGTGCGCGACGACATGCTGTATCTGAAGACGCTCGCCGGTCTCGAACGTGTGCACGTCGTGCTGCGCCGTCTGGACGATGCTTTCTGCGATCCAGTCGAACTGCGCGCGGATTCGAGCATCGGCGTGCCAGGTTTGTTGCAGGTGATGCGCGCGGGCAACGTGATCGTCTCGAATGTGCCGGGTTCGGGCTTTGTCGAGTCGCCGGCTTTGCATGGTTTTTTGCCGGGTATCGCCGAAGTGCTACTCGACGAAGACCTGGTGCTGCCGAGCGTGGCGACCTGGTGGTGCGGCGAAAAGGCGGCGCGCAACCACGCGTTTGCGCGCCTTGACGAAGCGTTCATCGTGCCGACGTGGCCGCTCGCCGCGCGCGATGCGCCCCCGGGGATCGAACAGGGCAAGCAGCGCCTCGCGACGTGGCGCGAACGGATCGAAGCGCTGCCCGACACCTATACGATCCAGCAGTCGCAGCGTTTTTCCTGCACGCCGCGTTATGAGGATGGCACGATCGGTCGCCGTCCGTCGGTGCTGCGCGTCTACGCGATTGCTGATGTGAACGGCGGCTGGCATGTGATGCCAGGCGGCTTCACGCGGATGGCCGCCGAGCGTCAGGCGACGGTGTCGATGCAATACGGTGGCAGCAGCGTCGATACGTGGGTGCTGTCCAGTCAGCCGACGTCGACTTTCACGCTGCTGCCTTCGCCGATGCAACCGGCCGACCTCGCGCGCAAGCATCGCACCGTGTCGAGCCGTGCGGCGGAAAATCTGTTCTGGGCTGGACGTTACGGCGAACGCGCCGAAAACAATGTGCGGCTGTTGCGGCTGATTCTCGGCTCGCTGGAAGGCAATGATGCCGACGCGATGTTCCCCACGCTGGTCGAGCTCGCGCTGCATTGCGGTCTCGTGCAATCCGGCGATATGTTCTCGCCGCATTCGCCGCAGGCATTCGAGCGCGCGCTGGTCGCGAATCTGAGCGAGAGCACCGGCGCGGCGAGCATCGGTCAGAACCTCAATTGCCAGGCGCGGTCGAGTGGCGAAGTGCGTGGTCGTTTGTCGAACGATCACTGGCGCACGATTCTCGCGGCGCGCAACGATTTCCGCGATGCATTGCAGACGTTGATGCCGGCTGCGGGGTTCAACGGCAATGGCAACGGTAACGGCGGCGATGGTGGGAGTGGTTTGTCGCAGCGCGGCGCGAATGGTACTGGCCGCGGCGATCGCTACGAACGCTATGACCGCGTGACGCTGATGAACGCGCTCGAACGTCTATCGGTGCAGTTGTCGGCGATCAGCGGCGCACAAGGCGACCGCATGACACGCGACGAAGCATGGCGTCTGCTATTCGTCGGGCGGCATATCGAACGGGTCTCGGCAATGACGTCATTCCTGCGCGTGGTCGCCGATAAAGGCCAACTCGCGACGCCGGCCGGCTTCGATCTGCTGCTGCAATTGTTCGACAGCACGCTGACGTATCGCTCGCTATATCCGGGCCGTTTCGAAGTGCCGGCTTTGCTCGACCTGCTGGTGATCGAGCCGACCAATCCGCGCGGCATCTACGGTGTCTATGAACGCCTGCGCAAGAAGCTCGACGAGATTGCCGTGGCCGCGGGCAGCATGCGGCATCGTCCGTTCGCGGAATTGATGTTGCCTGCCGCCTCGTTGCCGACGCTCGAATCGCTATGCACAGTCGACGAAAACGGTTCATACGCCGACCTGATTGCGGTGTGCAATCAGATCGGCGGCTTTGTCGGCGCGGCGGCGCATGAGATCAGCGCGCGCTATTTCAGCCATGCCAGTACGGTGGCTTCGCAGGTCTGGTCATGAAGAACGCGCCGACCGTGTTGTCCGTCTCGCATCGCACGACTTATCGCTACTCCACGTATGTGGAGACCGCCCAGCATCTCGCGACGATCCGGCCGATCGCCTGTGCGTGGCAGCGCGTGGTCTCACACACCGAAAAGATCGAACCGGAGCCGTCGTATCTGAATAGCCGTATCGATGCATTCGGCAACGACGTCCTGTATTTCGCGCTGGACGCCCCGCACGAACGGCTGCAACTCGTCAGTGAAACCACCGTGGCGCTCACGCCGCGCTGGATCGATCTCGACCCCGACGCGACGCCTGAATGGGAAGAGGTGGCGGACGAGTTGCGGTTCTGGGTCGGTGGCGAGTTCCGGCCCGAGGTGGAGTTCTGCTTTGCGTCGCCGAATATCGTGCCGCGGCCGTCGTTGCGCGCTTACGCGCTGCCGAGCTTTCCGCCCGGCATGCCGATCGCGGCGGGCGCAATCGATCTGATGCACCGGATTCACGAAGACTTCGCGTACAAACCTTCGGCGACGACGTTCGATACGCCCGCAGAGCGCGCTTTCGAATTGAAGAGCGGGGTATGCCAGGACTTCGCGCAGGTGATGATCGGCTGCTTGCGCTCGCTGGGTTTGCCGGCGCGTTACGTGAGCGGCTATCTGCGCAACGATCCGCCGCCGGGGCAACCGCGCTTGATCGGTGCCGATGCGTCGCATGCGTGGGTGTCCGTGCATTGCCCGGAAGTCGGCTGGATCGATCTGGATCCTACCAATGACGTGCTTGCCGATGTGGATCATGTAACGCTCGCGATCGGGCGCGATTACAGCGACGTGTCGTTGCTGCGCGGGATGATTCTGGGGGGTGGTGCGCATCGGGTGGATGTGGGGGTGACGGTGTTGGCGCTTTGACTCGCGGTTTAATCCGCTACTACTGCACGGTGTTTTCCCGCTTTGTCCCTCAGTGAGGCCGCTTTCTGGTCGGGCAAGTTCACCCCGCGTGCCGCGCCATCAGCCGCGGTACGCCCTTTTATCCCGCTTTCGGGGAAAACCCTCTCCCTCCATTCCCACTCCCCGGGAATCCAATTTTTGAAAACCGAGAACGTTCTGGCATTCTGATTCCGTTATTCATCGTGGATAGCTTCATCGTGAACGCGGAACAGGGTGTGACAGGGGCTGAACGGGTGCTGCTGGTGCTGGCGGCGCTCGCCAGTCATGGCAAGGCCATGTCGGTCAAGGATCTGCTCGCCGTTACCGGTCTCGCGCAAAGCACGCTGTACCGGCAGATCGCCTTGCTCAAGCGCTGGGGTTTCGTCGCGGAAAACGCGGGCCATTACGCGCCCGGCCCGATCAGCCTGCAACTCGCGCTCGGCTTCGACGTGAATTCGCTGCTCGTCGAAGCGAGCCGTAGCGAAATGCAGCAACTCGCGCGTGCTTCGCAGGAAAGCATCGGGCTGGTAGTCGCGGTCAAGCATCAGGTGATGTGTCTGGAAATGGTCGACAGCCAGCACTCGTTGCGCTGCTCATTTGAAAAAGGCCGCGCGGTGCCGCTGAAAGCCGGCGCTTCGGCGAAATCGCTGCTGGCTTTCATGGCCGACAAGGCGCGCACCGAGGTCCTCGATACGGTGTTCGACAACGACCCCGCCGGCCGTGTCGCCATCGAAGCCGAACTCGAACAGATTCGCGCTCAGGGCTATGCCGTCAGCGACAGCGAAGTCGACCCGGGCGTGTGGGGCGTGAGCGCCCCGATCTTTCATCGCAGCGGACGCGGCGTGGGCAGCAGTGCGTCGATCACGCTGATGGCGCCCTCCACGCGCGCCATCGGCCGCGAAAGCCAATTCATCGACGGGACGCTACGCACGGCCCGCGCTATTTCCGAGCATATGCAAACCGATTGATCGGGCAGGGCCGCTCGCGGCCGAATTCGATCTGGATACCGAACGAACTGAACGAACTGAACCAGCCAAACCAAACCAACCAGACCACAAGGAGCCCTCCCATGAAACTGAATCGCCTGTTTTCCCTCGCGTGCATCACGGTTGCAGTGACGTTTGCCGGCTTTTCCGGCGCGGCGTCGGCGCAAACGCCGGACGTGCTGAACGTCGCTACCGACGCGACCTTCCCGCCGATGGAATACACCGAAAACGGCGCCCGCACAGGATTCGATATCGACCTGATGAATGCACTCGCTAAAGCGATGGGCAAACGCGTGCAATGGACCGACATCGACTTCAAAGGCCTGATTCCGGGCTTGATCGCGCATCGTTTCGACGCAGCGATCTCCGGCATCTACATCACCGACGACCGCGCCAAGGTAGTCGACTTCACCGATTCGTACTACGCAGGCGGCCTCGTCGCGCTGGTGAAGAGCGATTCGCCGGTCAAGTCGGTCGCCGACCTGAACGGCAAGAAAGTGTCGGTCCAGGTGGGCACGAAATCGGTCAACTTCCTGCGCGACAATTTCCCGCAGATCAACCGCGTGGAAGTGGAGAAGAATCAGGAAATGTTCGACCTGGTCGGCATCGGCCGTGCTGACGCCGCTGTGACCGGCAAACCGGCCGCCTATCAGCTGGTAAAGACGCGCCCCGGCTTCCGTGTGCTGGACAAACAGTTGACGACCGAAGCCTACGGCATCGCCGTGCGCAAGGACGAACCGCAACTGAAAGCGGCCTTCAACACGGCACTGGCGAAGATCAAGGCGGATGGCACGTACGCGGCGATTCTCCACAAGTGGTTCGGCGCCACCGCGCAATAAACGGCTGAGCAGACACAATGGAACTCGATTTTTCGCCGGTGATTGCCGGTTGGCCGGACATCATGCACGGTGCACTGGTGACGGTCGAAGTGACCGCCGCCGCGCTCGCACTGAGCTGTGTGTTGGGCCTGTTGATCGGTATCGGCCGGCTCACGCCGAAGCGGCGCGTCGTGTACGCGTTCTGCACCGCGTACCTCACCTTCTTCCGCGGTACACCGTTGCTCGTGCAACTATTCCTGTTGTTTTTCGGGTTGCCGCAATTCGGCATTCTGTTACCCGCTTTCGTGTGCGGGATGCTGGGGCTCGGCCTGTATTCGGCGGCTTATGTGTCGGAGATCGTGCGCGGCGCGATTCAGTCGGTGGATCGCGGGCAGATGGAAGCAGCGCGTTCGATCGGCATGTCGTCGGGACAGGCGATGCGCGCGATCATTCTGCCGCAGGCAATCGTGCGGATGATTCCGCCGCTTGGCAACGAGTTCATCGCGTTGATCAAGAACTCGGCGCTGGTGTCGCTGCTGACGATCGACGATCTGATGCATGAAGGCCAGAAGATCATCAGCGTGTCGTACCGTTCGCTCGAAGTGTATCTGGCCATCGCGCTGGTGTATCTGGTGTTGACGCAGGTGACCAATTACGCGCTGCATCGTGTGGAGCGCCGCTTGCGTGCAGGAGGGATGGTGCAATGAATACCGTAGCCAAGGTAGTTGAACCTATCGTCAGCATTCGCGGGCTGACCAAATCGTTCGGCTCGCATACCGTGCTGAACGGCATCGACTTCGACATTCAGCCGCAGCAGGTGGTGGTGGTGATCGGACCGAGCGGCTCGGGCAAGAGTACTTTTCTGCGTTGCTGCAATGGGCTTGAAGAGGCTGAAGGCGGCACGATCGATATCTGCGGGCATCGCCTGGTCGATCAGGGCGCGATGCTCAAGGAGCGCTCGCTGAATGCGCTGCGAACTGAAGTGGGCATGGTGTTTCAGTCGTTCAATCTGTTTCCGCATCTGTCGGTGCTTCATAACATCACGGTCGGTCCGCGGATGTTGCGTGGCGCCAGCAAGGCCGAAGCCGAAGCGGCTGCGATCGCGTTGCTGGAAAAAGTCGGCCTCGCGCACAAGGCGCATGTGATGCCGGCGAGTTTGTCGGGCGGTCAAAAGCAGCGCGTTGCGATTGCCCGTGCGTTGGCGATGCAACCGCGTGTCATGCTGTTCGACGAGCCCACGTCCGCGCTCGATCCCGAGCTGGTCGGCGAAGTGTTGCAAGTGATGAAGCTGCTCGCGAGTGAAGGCATGACGATGGTGGTCGTCACGCACGAAATGGGTTTTGCAAAGGAAGTCGCCGATGTGGTGGTGGTGATGGACGGCGGCGTGATCGTCGAGGCCGGACCGCCGGCCGAGATTTTCTCGGCGCCCTCGCAGCCGCGCACGCGGGCCTTTCTGCAGGCGGTGTTGTCGCGCGCATGAGAGTTCCATTCGATGACAAGGTGTGGAGCGGCCGTTCCGACGACGGCGAACCCGGCGACACGCGGCGTGTTTTCAATCAGGTGGTGCCGTTTGCGTTCGGCCGCATGATGCGGCATGAGGATGGTTTGCGTGTTGCGCCGCGCATTGGAAGTGATGCGCCGGTGGTCGTCGGCTTCGGTTCCGATGAAGGCGTGCGGCGCAATCAAGGGCGTATCGGCGCGGCGCA
The DNA here is from genome assembly GCF_046027605.1 of Paraburkholderia fungorum. Lineage (GTDB taxonomy): Bacteria > Pseudomonadota > Gammaproteobacteria > Burkholderiales > Burkholderiaceae > Paraburkholderia > Paraburkholderia fungorum_F. The sequence goes on along the minus strand of NZ_JAQQEF010000001.1, from coordinate 53,031 downwards.
TGCGCCGAAGGAGCTGCGTCGCGTGCTGGCGGGTTTGCCGGCGAAAACGTCGATGGCGGCACTCGCCGATGCGGGCGATGTGGTGTGCGACGACGGCGACCTGGAAGGCGCGCAGGCGGAACTCGCGAACGTGGTGAGCGAAGTGCTCGCGAGCGGCGGCCGGCCGTTGGTGTTCGGCGGCGGACATGAGGTTGCGTGGGGGACGTATTGCGGTTTGCGCATGCATCTGGAGCGTGTGGCTATGGGCACAGGCGCAAGCGGCGGCGGAGGTGCGGATAGCGATGCGGTTTCGTCAGCGGCTGTCGCTGCGGCGAAAACACCCCGCAAGCTGCTCATCATCAACTTCGACGCTCACTTCGATCTGCGCCAGAAACGGCCAGCTAATTCGGGCACGCCATTCGACCAGATCGCGAACGATTGCGCCGAACGAGATGTCCCGTTCAACTACGCCTGTTTCGGCATCAGCGATCTGGGCAATACTGCTTCGCTGTTCGCACATGCGGAAGAACTCGGCGTGCGCTACGTGCTCGATATCGACATGCAGGAACCGCAATTGCCGCAGCGTTTAGCCGATCTGCAACAGTTGCTGGATACAGCGGACGACGTTTATCTGACCATCGACCTCGACGTGCTGCCGGCTGCCACGGCACCGGGCGTGTCGGCGCCGGCCGCGTTGGGCGTGCCCTTGTCGGTGGTCGAAGCGATGGTGCAGCGCGTGCGTGCGTCGGGCAAACTGCGCGCGGCGGATATTGCGGAGTACAACCCGTCGCTCGATCAGGACAAGCGGACGGCGAGGGCCGCGGCGCGTTTGGTGTATCGGTTGCTTTAGCTCGCAGCACGGCACCGCGTTTGGCGAGGCGGGGAGTGCAGAGTGACTAAACAAAACGGCTCGCCGGATTACTCCTGCGAGCCGTTCTTCATTTCCAGCATAGCGCGGGCTTACTGCACGAACGCCCCAATCGCCAGAAACGGATTCACCTTACTGGCATTATTCGCCGGATCGTACGTGGTGAACTGCTGGTTCACACCATTCATCAACACACCATACACAGGGCCGACCTTGACCATCACACCGGTGTCGCCGGCCTTGAAGATCGGCGTGGTGCCGGACAAGAAGTCCTTGGTGGCCGTGACGTTGACGAGACCGGGTTGCGTCTGCGTAAAGTCGAGTGTGAAGTTGGTCGCCGCGGTCGACGTGAACGGGTTCAACAGCGCTGCGGCAGGACTCTGGAACAGTGTCGCGCCGTAATTCACCCCGGCGTTGATCGATGCGCTGGCATCGAGGCAAGCTCCCGCTGACGGATAAATGATCTGCCCGTTGACCAGGCTCGCAAACGAGCTTTGCCCCGGATAGGCGACTACGCCGCACGCCGACGCACTATTCGCGCCGATATAGCCACCCGTCAGTGCGGTTGGCGCGATCTTCGTGGCAGGTGCAAGCAGCGAGATGCCGAGCTGATCGTCGATCACGTTCGCAAGCAGGTTGCTCGCGTCAGTGTGCGCATAACCGACGCGAATGATCACCGGCACCAACTGGCCGCCTACATTGCCGACAATCATGATGCCGTGGGCCGGATTCTGCGTGATCGCGAGTTGCAGGATGTTCACGCCGACCACGGGATAGTTGAGGGTGGCCGGTACCGCGCTGGTGAAGACGTTATCCGGTGTGCCGTCGGTATTGGTGCGCAGCGTCCACGGCATGCCGGTCGATATGCACGAGTACTTCGACGAATCGGCCGTGCAAGTGCCATCGGCATTGAATGTCTCGCTGGCCTGGATCGCATCGGGTTGCCAGCCGGCCATTGTCGAGCCATCTGCGCTTTGCGAAACCGTTCCTTCGGGCGTGACCCGGAAACCCAGTTCGTTATAGGTGCCGGCCACCTGCGTGAAATCGGTGACGGTCTGGCTAAAGCCGAGGAACGGATAGGAATCGAAAGTGCGTGAAGGTACCGTGCCCACGAACAGTCCCGGCACAAGTTCAAGTCCGTCATATTGAATCGTCGCCCCAGGAATCCCCCCGCCGATGATCCCCTGGCCGACGAACAGCATCGGCGGATCCTGCGGATTGATCGTGACGCTATAGCTGCCGTCGGCGGTCTTGCCGTTCTTGAGCATGATCGCGCAACGGTTCTGTTCGGCGGTCGGTAGCGCCAGTGCGCCGCTCGGATTGTCGTAGTCGCCGGTAATCGTCATGCCGGCGCGCGTATCGTTGACCTGGCCCGCGGAGGTTGGCACCGCCGATTCGATGAAGGTCATCTGGTATTGCTTCTTGGTCGAATCGAACTTCATTTTGATGTATTCGCCGCTGCCCGAACCGCCGGTGTAGGTGGTCGAATAATCGAGCGTGTCCGGGCACAGCCTGGCCGCTACGACCGGTGTGCCGGGTGGCTGGCCTTGAGGCGGGCAAGTGCTGCCTGAACATTGCGGCACGGATACGGCAGCCGGGTCGTCGGCTTTGCCGCCGCCGCACGCGGCGAGCAGCACCGGCAGCGCGAGCGTACCGATCAGTGTCGCAGTGGAGGAACCTCCACACAGTTTAAATGCCATTGTTTGTCTCCTCGTGAAGCGTCGTTCGTTATTAATCGGCGCGATTACGCTAGATCCACGCAGTGCCGTTGATCTTTTCCGTTTGCCGCATGAATTGCCGTCTGTGCGTATAGCACCCGCGGCTTTATCATTAAATGAAAGCCAAGGCAGGCGGGATAGCAACCGTACGGGATCGAACGCCAAAGCGAGACCACCGTTTTAAGCGGCCTCAAACTGCCACAAGCGATGCGGTCGGTAGTCTCGATGGCGGCGCGCGCTAGCCGGCCACTCAGTCAGGCGGCGAGCATTTTATTAGGTGAAACAGCGTAAATCAGGCGCGGTAGAAGCGGCTTTAATGTGGAAAATTGGCGTGGCATAGGCAATCCGGATTGCGGATCTTGCCTTGGTTGTTCTTAATGACATTCACGTCTCCTTGGCCTGTTATTTGATTTAATGTTTGCGGCTGAACATTAAGCTGCGGCTGAGGACTTGTACATAGTGGCATCAATCCAAACTCGTGCACCGGGTCTTCCTGCCGTGTGCTGGGGCTTACGTCGATATTTCAAACGGACGTATGTATGGATGCCGGCCTCGAGTCCACCGGTTGCCGGATCGCCGTGATTCCTGCGAGGTATGCCGCGAACGCAAGTAAACTTGACTCTGTGCGTATGCACATATAGACTGCCCAGCATGAACCGTCCTCTCTCTTACGACGAATGCAACTGCTTCGCGCTGCGCCAGGCGGCGCGGCACGTTACGCAGATCTACGAGCGCCATCTGGGCGCGGTAGGGCTGACGGCCGCGCAATTCACGATTCTCGCCAAGCTGGCGCGCACGCCGAACTTGCCAATGGCGGAGCTTGCGGACGCCATGGTCATGGAGCGCACCACGCTGGTTCGCGCCATGAAGCCGCTGCAGCGCGACGGCCTGGTGGTTGCCGAATCGGCGGAGCATGACGGCCGCACGTTTCTGTTCAGTCTCACGGAAAAGGGCGAAACAACCTTCGACCAGGCCGCCATCGCATGGCGCGCCGCGCAAAACGAGTTCGAAGAAAAGTTCGGCCACGCGCGTGCCAAGGTGCTGCGCGCCGAACTCTTCAGCATTACCGGGTAGCCAAAGCGTATGAGCTCGTTCCAACGAGCATTTGTACGCCTAGTTGTGTGCATACGCACTCACAGAAAAAGGAAGTGCATCGATGGACGGGCTCTTCGACGACGACTGCTTTGCAATTCGCCAGGCTGCACGCTATGTATCGCAGCTTTACGACCGTCACCTTGAGAATGTCGGCCTCACCATCACGCAGTTTTCGCTGATGGGCCGATTGAAGCGCACCGGTCCGATGACCATGAAGCAGCTGGCCGAAGCCATGCGTATGCAGCGCACCACGCTGGTTCGCACGATCCAGCCGCTGCGGCGCAACGGACTGGTATCGAGCGAGACACTCGGGGTGGACGCGCGGGCGCTGTCGATTGCACTGACGGCCGTGGGCGTTGAGCGTCTTGAAGCAGGGCGCAAGCATTGGTATGCGGCGCAAGCCGAATTCGAGGATCGCTTCGGCGAACAGCGCGCGGCGGCATTGCGCACCGAGTTGTTCGCCATCACAAGCGATCCGGTTTGAATCAAGCCCGCATGAAGCGGGTCAAGCCCCGGCGCAGCACAACGCGCCGTTTTTTTAGCTCAACGAGTGCATACGCACATTCGAAAATCATGTCCACTACACCTTCGACTATTGCACCGCCCAGCGTGGCAAGCGCCGCCAAACCGGCCCGGCGCATTCCGTGGATGCTGCTCGCCATCATCACGGTGCTTGCCGTGCTGGCGCTTGCTGTGTCGTACTGGTTCTTCGTCGGCCGCTTTGTCGAATCGACCGACGATGCATACGTGGGCGGCGATGTCACAGTGATGTCGCCGAAGGTGAGCGGCTTCGTCACGGACGTGCTGGTGCGCGACAACCAGTTCGTCCATGCGAATCAGGTGCTGATCCGGCTCGATGCGCGCGATTACGATGCCCGCCTCGCGCAGGCCACCGCGGAAGTGCAGAGCGCGCAGGCCGCCGTCACCGAGTTGCAGGCGAAGAAATCGCTGCAGCTCGCCACCATCAACGAACAGGCCGCCGAGGTGCGCGCCTCCGGCGCCGAGTTGACCCGCAGCGCCGCCGATCAGACGCGTTATCGCGAACTGGTGAAGGACGAGGCGGTATCGAATCAGGTCGTCGAACGCGCGGACGCCGATCTGACCAAGGCCCATGCCGCGGTAGAGCGTAGCAACGCCGGGTTGATTGCGGCGCAACGCCAGATCGCCGTGCTCGATGCGCAGATCGGTGACGCCCAGGCGCGCATCGCCACCGCCCAGGCGGCGCAGCGGGTTGCGGCATTGAACGTGGAATACACGACGATCCGCTCGCCGATCGACGGTTACATCGGCAATCGCACCGCACGCGTCGGCCTGCTGGCGAACACGGGCGTTTCGCTGCTGACCGTGGTGCCGTCGAGCGGATTGTGGATCGACGCCAATTTCAAGGAAGACCAGCTCAAGAAGATGCGTGTCGGCGATGGCGTCGACGTCGATCTCGACGCGTCCAGCCAGCGGATTCACGGCGTGGTGGAGAGTCTCGCCCCCGCGACCGGTGCGACCTTCAGCGTGCTGCCGGCGGAAAACGCCACCGGCAACTTCACGAAGATCGTGCAGCGCGTGCCGGTGCGTGTGCGTCTGGACGTGCCGAAGGACATGCAAGGCGTGCTGCGCCCCGGCCTTTCGGCAACCGTGAAGGTGCATGTCGACGCCCCCCAATCCCCCAAGCAGACGTCCATCGGGGCGGGGGACTTCCCTCGGGGCGCCGGCAATGCCCCGGCCCGTGGATAAACCGATCATGACTCAGGTCCCCGCCCCTTTCGCCAATCCGGCCGACCAGCCGACGCGCACCAAGTTCTTCGCGTTCGCGCTGATGTGCCTCGGCTTTTTCATGGCGACGCTCGATATCCAGATCGTTGCGTCGTCGCTCAGAGACATCGGTGGTGGTTTGTCCGCGAGCCAGGACGAACTCTCCTGGGTACAGACGTCCTATCTGATCGCAGAAATTCTCGTCATTCCGATGTCCGGCTGGCTCACGCGAGTGTTTTCCACGCGCTGGCTGTTCGCGTTCTCCGCGCTCGGCTTCACGATCACCAGCATGCTGTGCGGTCTCGCATGGGACATCAACTCGATGATCCTGTTTCGCGGCCTGCAGGGTGCGCTCGGTGCGGCGATGATCCCGACCGTTTTCACCACGGCGTTCGTGCTGTTCCCCGGCAGACAGCGGCTGATTGCGGCCACTACGATCGGCGCACTGGCCACGCTCGCGCCGACGATTGGTCCGGTGATCGGTGGCTGGATCACGGCGCAATGGTCCTGGCATTGGCTGTTTTATCTGAACCTGGCGCCAGGCATCGCCGTCACGCTGCTGGTGCCGAAATACGTTCACATCGACGAGGTCGATCTTTCGCTGCTGAAAAAAGGCGATTACCTCGGCATCCTGCTGATGTCCGGCTTTCTCGGCTGCCTCGAATACGTGCTGGAAGAAGGCCCGCGCAAGAACTGGTTCGGCGACGACGTGATCGTGCTGTGCACCTGGGTGTCGGCGATCTGCGGATTCCTGTTCATCGTGCATGCGTTCACCGCGAAAGAGCCGATCGTCGATCTGCGGGCGCTGGCGATTCGAAACTTCGGCATCGGTAGTTTGCTGTCGTTCATCACCGGGATCGGGATTTTCTGTACGGTGTTCTTGACGCCGGTGTTTCTGGCGCGCGTGCGGGGCTTCGATTCTTTGCAGATCGGTTTGGCCTTGCTGTCGGTCGGCTGCTTTCAGCTGGTCTCGCTGGTGGCGTACTCGACCTTGGCCCGGTTTGTCGATATGCGCAAGCTGATGGTGTTCGGACTGATTCTATTTGGACTCGGCTGTTATCTCTATGTGCCGTTGACCAGTCAGTGGGGTTGGAAAGAATTGCTGCTGCCGCAGGCGTTGCGCGGCATCGGCCAGCAGTTCTGCATCGCACCTATCGTCACGATGTCGCTCGGCTCCTTGCCGCCGTCGCGGCTGCGCTCGGCAAGCGGGCTGTTCAATCTGATGCGTAATCTCGGCGGCGCGATCGGCATTGCGGTGAGCAGCACGATGCTCAACGATCGGTTGAATCTCCATTACGAGCGGCTCGATGAACACTTGAACGCGGGGCGTCCGGTGGTTGAATCGATCTTGCGGCAGCAAAGCGCGCACTTCGCTGCAGTCGGCGGCAATGCGCTGAATGCGGCTAATGCGGGGCTCGGCCAATTGCATGCGCTGCTGATGCGCGAGGCGCTCGTGCTCACGTTCTCCGACACGTTTTTTGTGCTGTCACTGTGTTTTGTCGTGGGTTTGCTGAGCGTGCTGTTTACGCGCCCGTTCGGCGCTTCTGCTCCGCCGCCCGATGCTCATTGAGGAATCCAGCATGAAACCAATCGTTATCAAAGCACTGGCGAGCGCGGCGCTGTTGACGCTTGCGGCGTGCGCGGTGCAGCCCGAGACGCACGCGGACCTGACGCATACGGTTCAGACCCTCGCGCCGAGCGCATGGAATGTCGACGCGCCGCAAGACAGTGTGAGCGCCAACACGTGGTGGGCGCAATTCGGCGACCCTGTGATGCATCAATTGGTCGAGTCGGTGCTGACCGGCAATCTCGACGTGCAGGCCGCCGTGGAACGCGTCAAGCAGGCACAGGATCTCGCGACGCAGAATCGCGCGGCCTTGCTGCCCGAATTGAACGCCAGCGCGAGCGCATCCGACTCGCGCCAGAACACGCCGCCGCCGCTCGGCTATGTGCGCCAGGCCGGTATCGGCGTGACGGCGAGCTGGACGCCGGACGTCTTCGGCGGTGAACGTCTTGCCGTGCTGGCGGCGCAGGCGCAGGTGGCGGGCCGTCAGGCGGCCTTGAACCAACTGCGTCTGGCGCTCGCGGCGAACACGGCGGCGGCGTATATCGATCTGCGTTGGGCGCAATCGCAATTGCAGATTCTCAGCGACAACGAACAGATCCGCGCCCGGGCCTTGAAGCTCACGCAACAGCGTTTGCATTACGGACTATCGACACAACTCGACGTCGCGCGGGCGCAGAACCAGCTGGAGGATTTGCAGGCGCAGATCCCGCGCATGCAGTCGACGGTGCAGCATCAATTGAGTCTGATCGCGGTGTATTCGGGGCGCACGCCGGAAAGCGTCGACGGTTTACTGCTGGCCAATGCACGCGACATTCCGGTGCCCGCGCAAAGCGTGCCGCAGACGCTGCCGTCCGACGCGCTGTTGCAGCGGCCCGACGTGCGCACGGCCTACGCGACAGTGGAACAGCGCGCGGCGGAAGTGGGCGTGTCGAAGGCGCAGCGCTATCCGCAGTTCAAACTCAATCTCGCCGATGGCTTGCTGGCTTCGTCGTACCTCGGCTTGCCGACACTGACCGATAACCTGTTTAGCGCCGCATTGAATGCAACGAGTCCGATCTTCAACGCCGGGCGCATTACCGCGAACATCGACGCGAGTGAGAGCCGGATGCGCGAGTCGCAACTTGGTCTGCAGCAGACCATGCTGCAGGCGCTCAAGGAAATCGAGGACAACCGCAGCGATCTGGTGAGTGGCGCGGTGCAAGTGCAACGTCTGGGCGGCGCGCTCGACGCATCGAACCATGCGCTGCGTCTGTCGACGGAGCTTTACAAAGGCGGCGCGTCGAGTTTCCTCGATGTACTCGACGCGCAGGAAGCGTATCTGCGCGATTCGGAATCGTTGAATCAGGCCAAACGCGAGCACGCGCTCGCGGCCGTGGCGCTATACCGCTCACTGGGTGGCGGCTGGGATGTTCCTGACACGGTCGCGGCGGCATCGGCGAATTGATGCGCGTGCACGTGGCGATGAATCGAGTAGTCCAACTGGAGATGAATGATGAATACGCGAGAAGTGGTGATCTGCAATCCGGTGAGAACGCCGATCGGTGCGTTCGGCGGATCGCTGAAAGATGTGCCCGCAACCGAACTCGGCGCGGTCGCGGTGCGTGAGACGTTGCGTCGCAGCGGGCTCGATCCGGCCGCGTTGGCTTCGGTGGTGCTCGGCAATGTGATTCAGGCCGGCAACAAGATGAATCCGGCGCGTCAGGCGTCGATTGGCGGCGGTGTGCCGGTCGCCGTGCCCGCGTTGACGGTCAATCGTGTATGCGGTTCCGGTGCGCAGGCGATTGCGTCCGCGGCCCAGGAAATCTGGCTCGGCCTCGGCGACGCCGCCGTGGCAGGTGGCATGGAAAACATGGACCGTGCACCGTATCTGCTCGACGGCAGCCGCTGGGGCTATCGGATGGGCAACGCGCAAATCCACGACAGTCTGCTGCGCGACGGCCTGAACGACGCGTTTTCCGGCGAGCATTCCGGCTGGCATACCGAAGACCTGGTCGCACAGTTCGACCTTACGCGCGAAACTCAGGACCGTTGGGCTGCGCGTTCGCAACAGCGTTTTACCGAGGCGCAGGCGCGCGGCGATTTCGACGCCGAGCTGGTCGCCGTGGAAACCCAGGGGCGCAAAGGTCCTCAACATTTTACGAGCGACGAACAGCCGCGCCCGGATACCACCGTCGAAACGCTTGCCAGATTGCGTCCGGCATTCCGCCCGGACGGCACGATTACCGCGGGCAATGCGCCGGGATTGAACAGCGGCGCGGCGGCGATGCTGGTCGCCGAGCGTGGCTTCGCCGAGGCGCGAGGGATCGAGCCCTTCGCGCGGCTGGTGGCGTATGGCGTCGCGGCGGTCGAGCCGGGCATGTTCGGGCTCGGTCCGGTGCCGGCCGTGCAAATGGCCTTGGCCCGAGCGGGTTGGCAACTGGCCGACGTCGAACGCTTCGAGATCAATGAAGCCTTCGCTGCCGTACCCATTGCCGTGGCGCGCAGGCTCGGCATCGCGGATGAACTGATCAACGTGCAAGGTGGTGCAATCGCACACGGTCATCCTATCGGCGCGACCGGCGCCGTATTGACGACGCGCCTCTTGCATTCGATGCGCCGTGACGGCTTGAAACGTGGCATCGTCACGTTGTGCATCGGCGGTGGACAGGGGATCGCGCTGGCATTGGAAGTGATCTGAGATCGGCGGCGGCGCGTTGCCGGGTCCTGAAACGCCAACGCGCGCCGTGGCTATTTGTTGCCTTTTAGATATGCGGCGTATTAACTCCGATACCATTGCCTGGCAAACGCCGAATTGAAGCGAGGATCGTTGCATGAACATGGAACAACTGCTGGAACGGGCGGGTGTCGCGCGAGAAAAGGCTTATGCGCCTTATTCGAAATTCAAGGTCGGCGCCGCGCTGCTGACCAGAGACGGCACCGTATTCGACGGCTGCAACGTTGAGAATGCTGCATACGGACTGTGCAACTGCGCTGAACGTACGGCATTTTTCAGCGCGATTGCCGCGGGTTATCAGCGCGACCAGTTCGCCGCGCTTGCCGTGATCGGCGATACGGATGGACCGATCGCACCGTGCGGCGCATGCCGCCAGGTGATCATCGAACTGGGCGGCCCGGAATTGCCGATCCGCCTCGGCAATCTACACGGTGCGACGCGCGATACCACCGCGCGTGAACAATTGCCGGACGCATTCTATCTATGAGCAAGCACAAGGTTATCTACGACACCGACCCCGGTGTGGACGATGCAATGGCGCTCGTTTTTCAGGCACTGCATCCAGACATCGAATTGCTCGCTCTGACGAGCGTCTTCGGCAACGCCACGATCGAAACCACCACGCGCAATGCGCGTTTCCTGGCCGGACGGTTCGCGCCGGGTGTGCCGGTTGCACAAGGCGCCGCTGCGCCGCTCAAACGCGCGGCGCCCGAGCCGCTCGCCAGGATTCACGGCGATAATGGCTTGGGCAATATCGTGCTCGAGGCCGAGCGTGAAACCAGTCTTGAAGCAGCGCTCGACGATCGTCCCGCGCACCGCTTCATCATCGACACAGTGCGCGCGCATCCCGGCGAAGTCACGATGATCGCCGTGGGACCGCTGACGAACCTGGCATTGGCGCTCGCTGAGGATCCGCGGATCGCGACACTCGTCAAGCAGGTGGTGATCATGGGCGGCGCGTTCGGCACCGACGGCGTGTTCGGCAACGTGACGCCCGCCGCGGAAGCGAACATTCTCGGGGACCCCGATGCCGCCGATATCGTGCTCGGCGCGGCGTGGCCGGTGGTGATCGTGGGGCTCGACGTCACGCAGCGCACTATCATGAGCCAGGACTATCTGGCGTCGCTGCGCGATCGCGGCGGCGCGGCAGGGCAGTTCGTGTGGGACGTGTCGCGGCACTACGAGGCCTTTCATCAGCAAAGCGCGCAACTCAAGGGTATCTACGTACACGACTCGTCGGCCGTGACCTATGTCTTGGCGCCGCATCTTTACACGGTTCGCAGCGGTCCGGTGCGCGTGCTGACGGAGGGTATCGCGGTGGGCCAGACTATCCAGAAGCCGTCCACGATGCCGGTGCCCGCGCCGGATTGGGACAGCCGTCCTGATTGCGAAGTGTGCGTGGATGTGGACGTGCCCGGGATGCTCGCGCTTTACGAGCGCACCATCTGCGGCATGCTGTAGGCATGATCGTCCAGCATTGTCGCCGCGCTTGCCCGATGAGCTTTCTTGCATCGGTTCCTCGCCGTGCGTCCCTTTAACGTATAGCGCGAGGCGTGTGTACGGCGGGCGGCGCCGCGATTGATCTGACGTAACGTCAGTCCGGAACCGTGCGGAACACCGGGGACGCGGTGCGTTGCAACAAACTGGCCGGCATTTGTGGCCGATGCGCATCGTCAATCTTTGCTACATTTCTCCCCACGTGCTGCGTGCGCGGTCCTTAAGGCGTTGGCTTATCGCCTCAGCGCGCGTGACCCAAATCTATCGAGAGGCAAAAGATGCGAATTCTAGTAGTAGGGGCGGGCGCCGTAGGCGGCTACTTTGGCGGACGTCTCGCAGCAGCGGGCCAGGACGTGACCTTTCTGGTGCGCCCCGGCCGTGCGGAAAAACTTCAACGTGACGGTCTCGTCATCAATAGCGCGCGCGGCGATCTGACCTTGCGCGACGTCAAGACGATTCTCGCCGGCGTCGGCGCGGAGCCGTTCGATCTGGTACTGCTCAGTTGCAAAGCCTACAGTCTCGACGACGCGATCGATTCGTTCGCACCGCTGGTCGGCGAATCGACACTGATCCTGCCGATGCTCAACGGCATGCGCCATATCGACGTGCTCAAGGAAAAGTTCGGTGCGTCGCGCGTACTCGGCGGTCAATGCGTGATTGCCGCGACGCTCAACCCCGAGCAGCACATCATGCACCTGAACGAAATGCATGCGATCACCTTCGGCGAGCTGGAAGGCGGCACGTCCGAGCGGGTAGAGGCAATCGCGGACGCCATGGCCGGCGCGAATTTCGATGCAGTGGTCAGCGACAACATCCTGCTGCGCATGTGGGAAAAGTGGGTGTTCCTGGCCACATTGGCGGCCAGCACGTGCTTGATGCGCGGCTCGGTCGGCGATATTCTGGCTGCGCCGGACGGCAAACGCATTATCGAAAACCTGCTCGGCGAGTGCCGTGGCGTGGCCGAGCACAATGGCTTTACCATGGGCCAGGACTTCGACGCCCGGGCCACACAGACGCTGTTCACGCCTTCGCCGCTGACGGCTTCGATGCTGCGCGACGTCGAAAACCACTCGCATACCGAGGCGGATCATATTCTCGGCGATCTGATCTCGCGCGGCGGCGATGCGCAAAAGGGCGAACACGGCTTGTCGCTGCTGCGGATCGCCTATAGTCATCTGAAGACGTATGAAGCGAGACAGACCCGCACGTCCTGAATGACCGGAACGCGGGCGACGGGAACGGCCACAGCAGCTTAACGATCGGAGGTGAAGCATATGCCGAGTCCAAGCGGCTCCGTACCCGCGCTCAGTTCCGCCTCGGCGACGATCTTCTCGATCGGCATCGTCTTTCTCGGCTATTGGGGCTTGTACGACCAGACGAAATGGCAGGTTTCCGATGTCTTTGTCTTCGTGTTCGCGATGATCGGCTTCGGTTGTCTCGGTCTGGTCCCGTGGCTGGCGACGAGTCCCGTTGAAGCGGAAAGCGACGACAGCCGCGTCCGGATCGCGCGGCACATGTTTCTCGCCGGCGTCCTGTCGATCTGGCTGGGTGTGGCGATTTCGGTGATCTTCTGATACGCCGCACCCGAATAAAAAACGCGCGCCTTGTAGCGAACAAGGCGCGCGTTTTTCATTGATGCGGGGAAGTGCGGCGCGGTCATCCTATGCGCCGACCCACCGATACATATGCCAGCTTAACGCTCGATCTGCCGATTCCAGCGCGTATCCCATTGCGCACGATGCGCATTGATCGTGTCCCAATCCACCACGGTCACCTTCTTCACCAGATCGTCGACATTGCCGAGGCTCTGCTGCATCGGCGGCGTCATCTTCGCGAGACGATTGGTCGGAATCTGCTTGCCGGCCTCGGCAGCTTTTGTCTGCGCCGGCGCTGAAAGCAGGAACTGCGCGAGCTTCTGTGCCAATTGCGGATCGGGGTTGTTGTTGACCACGCACAGATCGACCAGCAGCAACACCGGACCTTCCTTCGGATTCACATAGCCGACTGGGATGCCCTTGTCCTGCAGATCGCCCACGGCGGTCGGCGTCAACGGGAACAGACCCGCCTCACCGGTCTGGATCATTTCGGAGATCTTCGCCGAGTTCGCCACGTACTCCACGACGTTCGGGCCGACCGTGCTGGCCCACTTCGTAAAGCCGGGTTCGACGTTCTGCTCGCTGCCGCCCATCAAACGGTTGATCGCCAGAAAGCCGTGCAGGCCGAAGGTGCTGCTCGATGCGGACTGAAACACCACCGTGCCCTTGTATTTCGGATCGGCAAAGTCCATCCACGAAGTCGGCGGCGCCCAGCCTTTTTCAGCGAACAGTTTCTTGTTGTACGCGATGCCGGTCATGCCGAGTTGCACGCCCGCGCCCATGTCGTCCTTCATGCGCGCGAACGGGTAGAGCTCCTTGAGTACCGGCGCGTCGTCAAGCTTCTTGCACACGCCCATGCTGACTGCGCGCGCCATCACGCCGTCGTCGAGAAACACCACGTGGATTTGCGGGTTGGCCTTGTTGGCGAGCAGCTTGGCGAGAATGTCCGACGAGGTGCCGGGCACCACGACCACTTTGACATTGTTGGCTTTCTCGAAGTCGGGAAGGACCTGGCTCGTATAGGCCTTTTCCATCGGACCGCCGTTCATGCCGATGTAGATGGTCTTGCTCTGCGACCATGCCGGCTCGGCCGCACCGAATGCGCACAATGCGGCCAGTGCCGCGATTGTCTTGAACAGTTTCATTGAAGGGCTCCTGAGTTTCACTAAACGATAACGAGGCGATGACTGGGCGATAAGTAAGCGATAAGTAATCGGCAACTGAGCGGCAACCAAGCGGCAACCAAGCGGTAACTAAGCGGTAACTAAGCGGTAACTAAGCGGTAACTAAGCGATAACCTGGGTAAGCACTAGGCGACGGAGGGCGCCGCAACAGCAGCAAAGCGATTGATCGAGAAAGCATCGAGTGGCGTGGCCGTTGCGCCATCGATCACAATATCCGCGAGTACTTCGCCGACGCCTGGCGCCAGCAGAAACCCGCCACCCGAAAAGCCGAATGCATGCAACAGACGCGGCGCCGTGCGGCTCGCACCGATGATCGGATTGCTGTCGGGCGTTTCGCCTTCCACACCGCTCCATGTGCGGATCAGCAACGCTTCGCGCAGCGCGGGCAGCAGGGCGCACGCATCGCGCATCACGGCGCGGGTGGTTTCCGTCGACGGTTGGCCATATTCGCCGTCGCCATGTCCGCGCCCGCCACCGATCACGCAATTGCCGCGCGCCACTTGCCGCGCGTAAATGCCGCCCCCGTATACGCCGAGGTTGTGCGTGATGAACAGCGGCAGGGGCTCGGTGACCCACATGTTCGGATAGATCGGTTGCATCGGCGCGGTTTCGCCGAAGTAACCGGCAACTGTATTCGCCCATGCGCCGGCGGAATTGATCAGCCAGTCGGCGCTGATGCGGGTGTCGCCTGCGCGTAACTGAAAGCGTGTGCCGTCGTGATGAATTGCGGTCAACTCGGTTTGTTCGCGCACATCCGCGCCCGCGGCTCGCGCGGCGCGTGCGAACGCGGGTGAGACCAGACGCGGGTTTGCGTGACCATCGGTTGCGCACAGCGAGCCGCCGACTGCTGCGTGACCCAGCCATGGATAGCGTTGCCGGAACGCCGCGCCGCTGATCAACTGCGCTTGCAAACCGTGACCGCGCGCCATGTCCGCCCATGCTTCGAGCGCCGCAAAATCGGCTTCGCTGCGCGCGAGTCGCAAATGTCCCGACACGGTGAATTCACCGTCGATACCGATCAACTCCGGCAAACGATCCCAGACGCGCCGTGCGCGCATGGCGAGCGGCATCTGTTCGACCGGCCGTCCCTGGACACGCACGCCACCATAGTTCACGCCGCTTGCCTGCGCGCCGCAATAACGCCGCTCGAACAGGCCCACGCGCAAGCCGCGGCGCGCCAGTGCCAATGCCGTCGACGAGCCGACCAGGCCGCCGCCCGCAATCGCGACATCGTAGTGCAGGGTGTCACTCATCGCGTGCCTCCTCGGGAATCTCCGCGACGCCGTCGGCATACATTGCGGGCGATAGCGGAATCGGTTTGACAGGCGGCTGGCTGCGCAGACGGCCTACGGTTTCGAGAGGTTTGCCGGTTTCTTCCGCGAGCAAGGTCAAGGCCGCCTCGCCACACATGCGGCCCTGGCAACGGCCCATGCCGACGCGAGTGAGTGCCTTGAGGCGGTTGATCTCATTCGCTTCGCCGCTACGGATGCAGTGCCGCAAGGTGCCCGCATCGATTTCTTCGCAGCGGCACACGGTCATGTCGTCGGGCCACTGCGCCGCGCATCTGGCGGGCGGCGCGAATGCCGCTTCAATACCCTCGCGAAACACGGCGATGCGTTGCAGGTTGCGCTCGAGCGAAGCCGCATCGCGCATACCGAGGCCACGCGGATGCGCAATGCCGAGATCATCGAGTAGCGCCAACGCGGTGCGGCGTCCGGCGAGTTCGGCAGCGTCGGCGCCGGCGATGCCGGCACCGTCGCCCGCCAGGTAGATGCCGCGCACGGAGCTGCGGCCGGCGGGGTCGAGTTCGGGCAGCCAGCACCGGTTGTGCGCGTCGAAACGGAAGCGGCACCCGGCCAGATCGGCGAGTTGGGTTTCCGGCTTCAGACCGAAGCTGATGCCGACGGCATCGCACGCGATGGTTTCGGTCTTCGCGTTTCCGCTTGAAGCGCGCCATTCGATGGCACTGACGCCGTGCTCGCCGCGAATGCCGATCAGGCTCACATCGCGTTCGATCCGCACGCCGCGCATGGTCAGCCAGCCGACGTAATAGAGTCCTTTGGCGAAGGTAGCGGGTTGCCGTGCGAGTTTCGGCGCGGCCGCGATCTGCTGCGATAGCGGACTCGTGTCAAGCACGGCGACCACCTGTGCGCCGGCTTTCACGTACTGGTAAGCGACGAGATAGAGCAGCGGGCCCGTACCCGCGAGTACCACGCGCTGACCGATCGCACAGCCCTGTGCCTTCAGGGCGACTTGTGCACCGCCTAACGTATAGACGCCGGGCAGTGTCCAGCCCGGCACCGGTAGCACGCGATCGGTGGCGCCGCTCGCGATGATCAGATGCGAAAACGGCACGCTGATTTCGCGTCCCGCATGCAGCGTGTCGAGGCGGCCCGGCTCACATGCCCAGGCCAGCGTGTCGGGACGATAGTCGAGGTGCGCAAGAAGCGTGGCCATGGTCGTATGCAACGCGTCGGCCTTATGCGCTTCAAAACCATAGAGCGTTTTCTTCGAGCGCTGGAACGCGCCGTTCGCGGGCGGTTGACGATAGATCTGTCCACCCCAGCGAGCGTTTTCATCCAGCACGATCGGCTCGATGCCGGCCGCGACCAGCGTTTCGGCCGCGCGCACGCCCGCCGGTCCCGCGCCGACGATAATCACGCGGTGTTCGTTGCTCATTGCCTGTCTCCATTTGCAGTCGCAGGCGAGACGACAGTGGAGTCAGAATCAGAATCAGAAGCAACGGCAGCGACCGAGGCAACGTCATAGCGCCGCGTGACCACCCGCATGCCCTGCGTCACCGGTGTCGAGCACGCGCGCAAACGCAATCCCTCTTCGGTACGCATCCAGCAATCCTGACAGGCGCCAATCAGGCAGAAGCCGGCGCGCGGCGCGCCGCTGAATTCGCTTTCGCGCACACGACGTTGTTGCATCAATACGGCGGTCAGCAGCGTGTCGCCTTGCAACGCGGTGACTTCGTGACCGTCGATAAAAAAGCTGAGCGGCTCGCGCTGCGTCTCCGCGACGCGAATGAACTGCGCATCACGTTTCGGCACGGTGGTTTCGGAAGACGGCAAATTCGACAGCATGTGAGAGAGGGCAGTAGAAGACATCAGTGCTGGCCGATCAGAATCCGGTTGAGCCCATAGACGCGATCGAGCAGCAGCATCGCGCCGGCGGTAATGAAGATCACTAGCGCGGAGACGGAGGCCATCATCGGATCGATCGATTCCGTCGCGTACATGTACATGCGCACCGGCAGCGTGACGGTTTGCGGCGAAGTCACGAAGATCGACATCGTCAGCTCGTCGAAGCTGTTGATGAACGCGAGCAACCAGCCGCCGGTAATGCCCGGCAGAATCATCGGGAAGGTGATGCGGCGAAACGTGGTCCACGCATCGGCGCCGAGCGAGTGCGCGGCATGTTCGACGCTGCGGTCGAGACCGCTGACCGAAGCCAGCACCAGCCGCATCACGAACGGCGTGATGATGATCATGTGCGCGAGCACGAGCCACGCGAACGAACCCGTTGCGCCGATCAGCGCGAAGAAGCGCAGCAGGGCGATACCGAGCACGAGCCCGGGGATCACCAGCGGCGACAGCAGCAAGCCGTTGAGCAAGCCGCGACCCGGAAAGCGTGCGCGTCCGATCGCCAATGCGGCAGGCAACGCGATGATCAACGACAACGTCGCCGACGCAAACGCCAGCTTCAGACTGTTGAAGAACGCCGAGATGAAGTCGGGATAGTTGAGGATTGCGCGGAACCAGCGCAGCGATACGCCGTGCGTCGGCAGCGTGAGCGTTTCGTCGGGCGTGAAGGCGACCAGCACCACGATGACGAGCGGCGCGAGCACGAACGCAATGACGAGCGTGTGGAAAATCAGCGCAATGGGGCCGTTTTTTCTCATGATGTTCTCACCCAGTGATGTGTTGAATGAGCGATGCATTAACCCAGACTTCTGGTGTACTTGCGTTCCAGAACCCGGTAGTACGTGAGCATCACGACCAGATTCGCGACCAGCAGCAGGAGCGCGATGGTTGCGCCCAGCGGCCAGTTCAGCGAGCCGAGGAATTCGTCATAGACGGCGGTGGCGGCGACTTTCAGGCGTCGTCCGCCGAGCAGGCCGGGAATCGCGAAGGCGCTCGCCGACAGGCCGAACACCATCAGGCTGCCGGACAGGATGCCCGGCGTGAGTTGTGGCAACACGATGCGGCGCAACGTCGTGGCGGGCGATGCCATGAGCGAAAGCGCGGCATTTTCCGTTTGCGGGTCGAGCTTCTGCAACGCGGTCCACACCGGAATCACCATGAACGGCAGCATCACGTGCACCAGTGCAATGACAATGGCGAAGGTGGTGTATTCGAGCTTGTACGGCCCAAGCCCAATGAGACCAAAGGCCTGATTCACGAGGCCGTTGCTGTTGAGCAGCATGCTCCAGCCGAACGCGCGTACCACCACCGAAACCAGCAGCGGCGCGAGAATGATCAGCAGGAACATCGAGCGATACGGATCGCGCATGCGCGACAGCACGTAGGCTTCCGGCGTGCCGATCACGATGCACAGCAGGGTGGTCAGAAAAGCGATGCCGAAGGTGCGCAGGAAGATCGTGTGGAAATACGACGATTTCAGCACTTCCGCGTAGTTGCCGAACTGGAATGCGGCGAGTGGGCCGCTCGACGGATCGAAGCGGTAGAAGGTCAGCACCAGCGTCATCACGAGCGGCACCAGCACGAGCGTGGCAAACAGCAGGAAAGCCGGCGCGCACATCAGCCACAATGGCAAAAACGCCTGCCACGGCGCGCGGCGCGCATTGCCGGTCTTCGTGCTGTTGTTGTTCGAAGCGGGCAGCGTACTAGCCATGATGCGCATCCCGTTGAATGAAGCGGATGGCCTCGCTGTTCCAGTCGACACCCACCGCCGCGCCCTCGGGTAGCGGCTCGGTGCCTTCGTTCTGGCAGCACACCAGCACTTCGCCGAGCCGGCTATCCACGCGGTACAGCCATTGGCTGCCGAGGAAGAAACGGCTCGTCACGGTGGCCGTCAAACGCCCCGCGTCCGGCGCGCACAGGCGCAGCTTTTCGGGGCGGATGCACAACGTCACCGCGTCGCCGACGCCGATCACACGCTCGCGCATCGGCAGTTGCGCGGTGTGGCCGGTCTCGGCGAGATCGTGTCCGAGGTCGATGCGGATCGCGTCGCCATCGCGCGACACCACGGTGCCCGCCAGCATGTTCGCCTTGCCGATGAACTGTGAGACGAAACGGTTTTCGGGGCGCTCCTACGCTTCGTATGGCGTGTCGATCTGTGTGATGCGGCCGGCTTCCATCACCACCACGCGGTCGCTGATCGACAACGCTTCCGACTGGTCGTGCGTCACCATGATGGTGGTCGTGCCGATCTTGCGTTGAATGGCGCGCAGTTCGAACTGCATGTCTTCGCGCAGTTTGGCGTCGAGGTTCGACATCGGTTCATCGAGCAGCAGCACGGGCGGCGCGATCACGATTGCGCGGGCAATCGCCACCCGTTGCCGCTGACCGCCGGACAATTCGCGCGGAAAGCGGTGCGCGAGCGTATCGAGCCGCACCAGCGCCAGCGCTTCGCGCACGCGCTCCTTGCGCTCGGCCTTGTCGATGTTGCGCATCTCGAGCCCGAAGCCGACGTTGTCCGCGACGCTCATATGCGGAAACAGCGCGTAGCTCTGGAACACGATGCCGAGGCCGCGCCTGTTCGGCTTCATGTGCGTGATGTCGCGGCCGTCGAGCGTGATGCGCCCGCGCGTCGTTTCGACGAAGCCCGCGATCATCTGCAGCGTAGTGGTCTTGCCGCAGCCGGACGGCCCGAGCAGCGAAACGAACTCGCCTTTTTCAACCGACAGGTTCACGTCGGCGACTGCCTGCAGATCGCCGAACGATTTCGCTACGTCTGTGAGTGTGAGAAACGACATGAGCTGGCCTTTGGATAAATCGACACCGCTTCGATCGGTGACTGATTCGATGGAGCCGACTCTATCTAGCCAAATTGCCGGGCGTCAATTTCAAATTCCGTTTGACGGTATAAGATTGGAAAAAATTCTATTCAATGGAATATATTGGGCAGAATTGGCTGCGACTATTCCGCTGCGTGGCGTTGGGAAAATCCCTGTGAATCATATGCAAGTCCGAAAGAGACGGGCGTGCGGCGAATATTCCGTTCACGGATAAAACCCTCTATAGTGTTCCGGTCAATGAAATAATTCGGAGCGCTGGAGATGAATGCTGCCGCCAAACGAGATGCCGATCCTGCTTTGGCCGACACGGGCGGTGCGCCCGGGCCCGGGATGCTTGAGCGCGCCTTCGCCGTGATCCGCGCGTTATCCGAAGCGCAACCCGACGGCGGCCGCGTCACGCGGCTCGCGAAAGCGGTAGGGCTGACGCAGGGTACGGTGCACCGCATTCTTCATGCGCTGATCGCTGAAGGCATCGTCGAACAGGATGAGAGTTCGAAACTGTATCGGCTGAGTGTCGATTTCTTCGCGCTTGCCGCGCAGGCCGGCAATCCGAGCGGCATGCGCACGCTGTGCCGTCCGGCGTTGCTGCGGTTGTGCGCGAGTCTTGGCGATACCATTTTCCTGCTCGTCAAAAGCAGCTTCGACGCGGTGTGTCTCGACATTTGCGAGGGGCCGTTTCCGATTCGCTCGTTTACCGGCGATATTGGCGGGCGTGTGGCATTGGGTGTCGGTCAGGGGAGTCTGGCGATTCTCGCGTTCCTGCCGGAAGCGGAGCGTGAGGAGATCATTCGCTTCAACGTGCCGCGGATTCGCGGCTACGGCGTGCTCGACGAGGTGTATTTGCGCACCGAGATCGAGCGCGTGCGCCAACTCGGTTATGCGGGGCGCAATAGCGGTGTGCTCGATGGTATGGCGGGCGTGGCAGTGCCGATTCTGGACCGCACCGGGGTGGCGGTGGCAGCGCTGAGTGTGGGCACGCTGGCGGCGCGTCTCGGTGACGATCGCCTGCCGATGGTGGTTGAATTATTGCGGCGCCAGGCCGATGCGATCGGCCCGCAGACCAATCCGTTCGATGTCGCGCTGCGCCGGCCGATGCATGGGTTGTCGCGGGCGATGACTACGGAGCGGATTACGGGGTGATGTGAGTGGGGGTTGGGTCTGGGTCGGCTTGTGTCTTTCGCATACCTGCTACGGTCGGCGATCGATGGAGGTCTGTGTCGGACCGGGATTGGCCCAGCGGTTATTCACTTTTGAACCAGCGAGCCGCGGCGTCCGCAGTGTCTTCGGGTCGCGAATTGAACACGATGGACGGGTAGCGCAGGGTCCGAGAAGTCGACCGTTTCAGGGTCCAGGCCGACGAACAATCGGCTAGGGTGCGATCGAGCATAACGACCGTTGCCGCGGTCTGCGTGAACTCCTCGTCAAGCCGGTCGAAGGAAATTTTTGCCGAGGCGATCAGGAGACCAGGTACGAGAGCCGCAAGCGTCGCCATCAGGCCGGCCCCCAGCTTCACGATAGCCGTCGAATCGTCGCTTAGGTGATGCTCGGGAAGGGACGCGCGAAGAAACAAGCCGAGTATCCCGCTGCCGAAGACGCACTATTTCCGGCATCGCCCGGCCAGTGATAATCACCAGCCATTTAGCGCGAGTACATCCAGCGGCTGCAAAGGGTCGAGGGTGTGTGAAAACGCGTTGATCGCCTAAACTGGATTAACTCATTCAGCTTGGGTGACCGGATGAAGCGATTCATAGAAGGTGAAGATCGCAAGCAGGTGACGCTGCTTCCAGAATGCCTTGATGACTTCGTTGCCGAGGACAATCCGATCAGGATCACAACTTCACTGAGGGTAAGGTCGACAAGCGGCAGAAGCAGATCGAGGAGAGCATCCAGCGGTATCTGAGCGCGCTGGAAACTGCCGATCGTACGCAACCCGCTGAGCTGGAAGCAAAGGCGACTCGATTGCAGGACAAGATAGCGCGCTTGCGCGAGCAGATGCGAAACTTCGATCAGATCAAGGAGCAACTCAAGACGCAGCCTGATGGCCCACTCTCGATGACTGATCCCGACGCGCGTTCCATGGCGACGAGCGGCAAAGGCTCGGGAATAGTGGGCTACAACGTGCAGCTGGCAGTAGACGCCAAACACCACCTCATCGTTGCTCAGGAGGTCACCAACTCTGGCTTCACCTACATTGCCCGGGACGACGAATACCGGTGTCCCGCCATTCGAGATGATCGTCGTACCCGCTTGAGGCGCCGAAAGCGACGCCGACGAAGCCCCTCGGACTTAGGGATGGTTGTGCGCGGCGGCCATCGCGCGAACGGCGGCGAGGGGACTCCGAATTGGCGCGGCATCGATGTAGCGCGCGCTGCCGCGCTGCTGGCTAACATCCTCAGTGGCGTCCAGACTCGATGCATGTCTGGGCTGGGTCATCCGATCGACATGGAGAGAGGCCGTGATTTGCCGCAAGCTGAGGGTTCACGCACTCGTATTCTGCGTCGCGGCCGCATTGTTGTGCAGCGTCGCGGCATCGGCAGATGAAGTTAAGGTGATGATTTCGGGCGGGTTTGCGTCAGCCTATCGCGCCCTGGGTCCACAATTCGAGGAGGCGGCTGGCGATACGCTGGTCACCGTCTGGGGGCCCGTGGTGGGCACGGCCGCGAATGCCATCCCTGTGCGACTTGCGCGCGGCGAGTGGGCAGACGTGCTGATCGTGGTTGGCTATGCGCTCGACGATCAGATCAACGCCGGCAAGGTCGTGTCTGGGAGCAAGGTGGATTTCGCACGCTCGGCAATCGGCATCGCGGCTCGCGAGGGAGCGCCGAAGCCAGATATCGGCTCGGTCGACGCATTGCGGCGCACGCTGCTCGCCGCGAAGTCAATCGTCTATCCTGACGACGCGAATGGAGTCTATATCGGCAGCGAACTATTCCGGCGTCTCGGTATCGAGGGGCGAGTGGAGAGCAAGAGCCGCATGATCCCGGCCGAGCGGGTCGCCAGTGTCGTCGCGAACGGCGAAGCGGAGCTCGGATTTCAGCAGATCGTCGAACTGTTGCCGGTGGACGGGGTGACGGTGGTCGGCAGTTTGCCCGCGGAGGTACAAAGGTACACGGTGTTTTCCGGGGGCATCGCCGCCAATGCGAAAAATCCAGCGGGCGCAGAGGCGCTGATCCGTTTCCTGTCATCGCCGGACGCGGCCCCCGCGATTGAGGGGACCGGGCTCGAACCGCTAACGCCGAAGACCGCGAACTGAGCGAAGCTGTGAGCCCAGCGCGCCACCGAGCCAGGTGACGGCCGGATCTTCCGGGAACGGCCATGAAGAGCCAATCATGAGGCGGCGCCGAACGGCCGATCATCGGTCCACTGGAATCAAGACGGGGTGCAGGCCCCAAAGAGCACGAACACATCTTCGCGGTTGACGAGCGTCGTGGACATCGTGCCCGTTTTTGTATCGAGCGCAACGCTCCAGGCATAGCCCAACTCGGTGCCTTGAAGAAGCAACTGCCCATCGCTGGGTTCCATGTGCTGGATTTCGGTCGTGCGCTGCGGCCCAACAATGGTCTTCTTTGCGAAGTTGATGCGGATGAACTGCGGTGCTCCGAGCGTCGCGGGCAGCGTCCGGTAGCAAACCTCACCCACGTCACAGAAGTGCGTGTCGATGGTCGCGCACAACAACGGCTTGCTACCGTCGAAGTCTGCGCTGAGCACCATTGAAGGCATGGCGCAAACCAGGACCGCGAGAGCGGTGGCCGACACAATCTTCAGCATGATGGCTCCTTCTGTTCTGCACGAACCAGTAAGCGAAAGCACAGCCACGGGTTCGGTGAGTGAAGTGCGACGTTTACTGGACGGTATAGCCGCGTCCGGTCATGCAAGCTGCGACTGCGCGGTTATAGGTAGCAAGCTGACTCGACGCCTGCTGCTGCATGCCTTGCTGCTGCGCGGCCATTTGTTGCTGCTCGCGCCGCATGCGCATGCCGCTTCCCATCGTGCCCACGAGCGCACCGATTCCTGCTCCCTCGCCCCAGTGCCCCCCGGCCGCACCGCCTATCAGTGTGCCAAACAGTGCGCCGCCTGCCGCGCCGCGCATCATCTGGCCTTGCTGCTGCTGTGGGGGCGGGCTGTTCGCCATTCGCTCCGCGAGCGCGACAGGGTCGACCCCGGTAGTCTGCTGCGCCCACGAGTGGCATTCCGCCGTGTCGGTTTGCTGGCGCTCCCAGCTCTGGCCACGAGCGGGATAAATGATGGGCTGCTGCGCCTGTAATGCGAAACTGAGCGTGAGCGTCGCCAGGCCAATCCAGTACCGAACAGTTCGTTGCATGGCTCAAAGTCCCATAAGTCCCGGCGACCGCACGCCCACCTGAATGACCGGTGCTCATGCTCGGGCGCCGATGCGCGCAACTCCGGAGTCCCCCTCTTCACCAGCCGGTGACGCACTTCGACGCAATCAACTCGATGGTCGATTGTCATCGCGACATGCCGGATCGCTCATCGATCTGTTTGCATAGCGCTGCCGGTGCCACTCTCAATGATGGTCGAAGAGTGTGATCTGGCCGCTTTTATAGAGCGCTCGGACCTTGGCCTTGAACGAGGCCTTCGGCGTCTTTTTGCATTCGCCGACGATTAAGGCGACGGGCGTTGCGGTGTCGACTACCATCGTGTCGGTCTCGCGTACCCCGAGATGATCGACGCCCGCCACCCAGTAGACGAGGGCCGGTTGGTACGCCTCATCCACTGCGACAAAGTCCTCGCATTTCATTTTCGCGGGACTTATTTCCTTGCCCGTTTGAGCCGAGGCGGACAACGTCAAGCCAAGCCCTATGGCAAGTGCAGCAACAACGCTATATTTCATGATGCTTTCCTTACGAAGGTGGTTTTGAGAGTTTGTCCGGTTGACATAAGCAACCCGCTTGCGGCCGCCGGATCTGTTCGCAGAACTTGCCCCGCTGTACGGCTACGCGGGCCGGGATTGCGTGGAAAGTTGAGGGAGGCGAGCTCGCGCGGGGGCGTCGCGATGGTAGCGACCATCGCGAAGGTCGACTTTTTCGCGGAGCCGGGGCGAATAGCCTGACGCCCTAAGCGCTGATGCGACCGAGCCCGTGCGCTAACCTCTGAGACGCGTGATCTTCTGGCCTTGCAGCCCAAGACCGGCCATCAACCCTTGCTGCCCGAAAATGAACGCATAAACGTCGGACTGGAGCGTAGTCGTGGTCAGTGATCTCGCCTTTCCTGCATCCACCACGACGACGCTCGGACCCATGCCGAGCGACCATCCGTCGCTGCTATGGAGGTAATTCACCGCAGCGTCAGTCGTCAGGAACATGGCTTCCGCGAACGTCTGGACACCGGCCTGCAACCCATACGACACGGCCGTGTTGTTATAGACGCCAGTGATTTTCCCGTTCTCGATCAGCACGCCGTCCCCCCCTTGCACGCCAGCGATAAAGCCGGCCTTAACCAGGTTTGGAAAGACGAGTATCGCCTTCGATCTATCGCCAATTTCTTTTGCCTTGGGTTCCTTCGCGTACAAGGTTTGCAGCGCAGCGAGACTGTCCTGCTTGAGAACGGCGTCCTCCGCTACCGGCGTGCCTGCCGTCGACTGGGACCCGGACATGGAACTCCCGCCAGTCGAACAGGCTGTGGCGACGGTGAGGAGTGAAAGAACTGCGACGTAGCGGATTGACTTAGGCATGCGCACTCCCTTTGGCGATTGCAACGCGGTAGCGAGCCGTCATCTGGCCTGCGACCCTGATTGATTGGAACCAATATACGTAGCCGCGCCATTGAAAGGCAATTGGCCTTTGGTCTCATACAGATCGATACGCAGTCGCACTGTGCATGCGCTTCACGTGCATTCGTGGGTGGCTTCACCAGAGGCCGCGCGATCGGAGACAGGCGAATGCCGTGATACCCCTGACGCTATCCCGCATCCGGGAGGAACGGCGACAGACACAGCATCTGAAAGCGGGTAGCGCACGCTACGTGAAGTGCGAACTGACGCTGACAATACGTGAACCACTGTCCGACCGCGATGCTGTTACTTCGGAAATCCCCTGGCAAATAGGTGCGACAAAGCAAATCGCTTGCCGTCGTCGCTCAACGACGCGGTTCTATCCTTGCGATTGACAAGAAGCGGGGTGTCGCGAGTGTCTCGTTTGCGCCGGTCGGCGGGAATGCGATGGTGCGGACTCCGCATTCGGGTTTTCACCGAGTCGAATCGTTGTCGATTTGCAGTCGTATCGCGCGTCGTGTGGATGAGAGCCGAACTATCATCTGGCTTCGAAGCCACATCATTTAAAGCGCCGAACGGAGATGTTAATGACTAAGGTAAGAGTTGCCGGGTTTAGTGTCTCGCTTGATGGCTTTGCTGCGGGAATCGCTCAAAGCCTGGATCACCCGCTTGGTGTTCGAGGCGAGGAAATCTTTCAATGGTTTTTCCCGACGCGGACTTTCCGTCAGATGCTGGGCAAAGAAGGTGGTGAAATTGGCCTTGATGACAGATTCGCGCAACGAGCAATGGAAGGTTTCGGCGCCTTCATCCTCGGTCGCAACATGTTCGGCCCTGTTCGTGGGGAATGGCCGGACGATCAATGGAAAGGCTGGTGGGGTGACAATCCACCGTATCATGCGCCAACCTTCGTGCTCACGCATCATCCACGACCGTCAATTGAGATGCTAGGCGGAACGACATTTCATTTTGTTTCTGGCGGCATTGAGGATGCACTAGAAAAGGCGCGCGAAGCGGCGGCCGGAAAGGACGTCAAGATTGGCGGCGGTGTCGAGACTGTGAAGCAATACATTCAGGCCGGCTACGTGGATGAGATTCACCTCGCCGTTGCTCCGGTTGCGCTGGGTCAGGGGGAATCGCTCTTTAGCGGCCTGGATCTCCGCGCTCTGGGATATCGGACAGTCGAGCATGTACCCACGGACCGAGCCACGCACATTATCCTCGCGAAGTAACGTTGGCGTTCGGGAGACGAATGACTGCATTGCCAGGGCAATTTGGCTAACAGTCTGTCATACAGCGAGGGCGGTAGGCTTACCCACGAAGAATCGTTGCCGCCTCTCGCGAATGAAACACTTTCCTCTTTCCATCACGACAACTCCGGCACAGGCGTGCTGAACGTACGCTCGGCCAACAGTGCGCCATCCTTCGCGTTGCTCACACGGGCCAGGTAGTCAGAATCCCCCCCGGGGTTTCACCGTAGCAGACACAGTTCGGCTATATAACGTCCTCCGTCCGAGGGCGTCTTTTTGCAGTCATGTGCCTTGGACCTCAGATCGGCACCGATCCAGTAATTGACCGCGACCCATAGCGCGGCGCCGCTGGCTATTCGCATAGTCCACAACCCGACCATACGTCTGGCACACGCACCCCGTCCCGTTGACTGCGAAAAAATGATGACCACCGACCGGACGAAGCCAACCAGCAAAACCAGCGCAATAAGAGCGAGCGCGGAGAACGCCATCATGCCTTCGGAATATCCTTGCATGCCGACCCGCAGATAGATGCTCCATAAATTCACTGGCGAAGTGGACTTATGACACAAAGGAAACTCGTCTCCAGACGCGTGCAGGTATACCTCGTCACACCTGCACGCGATAAAGAGCGGTCCTAATCCGCCTATACACAGACCCGTAACCCCGCCCCGCTCAGAAAACCTTCACCGGCACATTCACCACCAACCTGTACTCCATATTGTTGCCATCGGAGTAAAAGCGCGAGGCGTTATGCCACATCGCGATGAACGTAACCTTCGTATCCTTGAAGCGGCCGCTTTGCAGCGTATAGCTCGGAATGAAGCCGAACTCGTGATGATGGCCGTGCACCGGTTCACCATTCTTCCAGTACAGGTCGTGCAGCGGCGCCGACGCCGAAGCATTATCCGCGGCACCGGCCGACGCGTCCGCGCCCCAGCCATACTCGCCCCAGAACATCGCCTTGAGCCCCGGCACGCCCGCGTATTTACCGTCGAACGTGTAGCGCAATTGCAGCGACTGCTCATGCGGTGCGTTGTAGTCGACGTCCATCGAGTTGGTCAGGTAGATGCCGTTGGTCTCGTTGACGTAGTCGAAGAACTGATCGCCGAGCACCTGCTGGTAGCCGAGCAGCAGCGCGTGCGGCCCGTGCTGCGCGGAGACCGACAGGCTGTACGCGTTACTGTTGATATGCCCCTGGCGCGATGCGCCGGTATCGTGCGTCGAGTAGACGTTCGCAAGACCGCTCCACTTGATGGTGGTCGGGTCGCCGAACGATTGCGCCACGGAGCCGTAGTACTGACGCCAGACGTCGTCGGCCTGGTCGACATACAGCGCCATTTCGCCGTTCTTCGCGTAGTGCCACGTGCCGCCCACGTAAGTCAGCCGGTCGATGCGCGTGCCGCCGTACGAGGTAGTCAGGTTGGTCAGATTCGTGTGTCCGCGTGCGTCGACTTTGGTGAAACTGCCGGCCTCCAGCGTCGTGTGAACCAGGTCGTTGCTGACCATCGACACCCCCAGGAAAGTGGGCGGCAACGCGCGGTTGTCGTGTGGTTCGAGGAACGGGTTGGTCACGGTCTGCAGGCCGTACTTCACGACCGTTTCGGAAATGCGCCCCTTGATGTCATACATGCCCGGGTAAGCCCACGCGAGTTGTTGCGAGCCGCCGCCGTCCTTGCCGACATGCACCATATTGCTGGCGCCGTTGCCGCCATCGAGTTTGAGCGCGGCGAACAGCGACGCGTCGACGCCGAAGCCGACCAGGCCTTGCGTGAACCCTGATTCATAGTTGACTTGAGCGCCCTGAACCCACGCGTGCCGATAGATCGACGGCGGGGCCTGAAAGTAGTCGGCGTAGTTGCGGAACTGCAGGTTCAGGTGGCTATCGCCGATAAAGCCCTTGCTCGCTGTCTGACTCGACGGCGGTGCGGGCGGCGTGATGGTCTGGTTAGCTTCCGCGTTGACAACGGCGTTGGTGGTGTCCGGTTGATCGTTACGCACCGAGCCACCCTGGTCCGCCCTGCGCTTGCCCGAGGGGTTCGCTTGCGAGGCTTGCGACTGTGACGCGGGAGACGAAAACGTTTGCGCGAGTGTTTGAGTTTTACCCGTATCGGCGGTGGGCTCCAATACGATGTCATCGGCGTAAGCATTCGCGCCGACGCTCAGTGCGGGCAGCGTGAATGCGCAGTAAAAGAAGGTGGCTGCACGGGTTTTTCTTGACCGGTTTTTAGTTCGACTATCT
Source organism: Paraburkholderia fungorum (assembly GCF_046027605.1). Taxonomy (GTDB): domain Bacteria; phylum Pseudomonadota; class Gammaproteobacteria; order Burkholderiales; family Burkholderiaceae; genus Paraburkholderia; species Paraburkholderia fungorum_F. The sequence goes on along the minus strand of NZ_JAQQEF010000001.1, from coordinate 23,863 downwards.
TTCATGTGGAACGTCTCTGTTATTTTGGTGAGTCCTCGGCTGGCGGTTAGCCAGCCCACGCTTATCGTTCGTCCCGATGATGACAGGACGAACGAATCCAGCGGCGCGACGGACTGCCGCGCCGGAGAATAGGGTTTTCGCTCGTTAGGCTGTCGGCTTTAGCGATGCGCCACGGGCATTTCCTGCGGGGCGCTCGTCAAGGGGACATCTGCTGGCCGTCTTTCACGCGAATGCACGCGACGCGTGTCGCGCTCGCGCCATGCGTGACGGGCTGCGGAATCTCGCTAACCCGCGCGTGCACGAATGACACGACGTGCCATACACATCGCGCTTATCGCCAAGCTTCATCACACGTCCCAGTCACATCACCAGCACGCGATGGCTGATCGCCTTGACGACCGCGAGATCGTGCGCGGCGAACAGCAGCGACAGCGACAACTCGCAGCAGCGAGCCGCGGTAGTGGAGGAACGCGCTGGCGCCAGGGGCGCGCGGTTATCCGCGGTGTCCAGGCCGGGGAGGCCCTTGTTGTCCTTGTTGTTTGCTCGGCACGCAGGATTCCTTACGTTTAGTAATGCGGGCGATCCCTGGCCGGCTCGACCGGAAAAGATGCCTGCTTTTTAGAACAGTCTTGGTGTGCCCACCCAGATGACCACCGACTCCTTGCGTGCGGTGTTCACCCAGCTGTGCGGCACCGTCGATTCGTAATGCGCGCTGTCTCCCGCGTGCAACACGAACGTCTTGCCTTCCAGTGTCAACGACACTTCGCCGTCGATCACATACACAAATTCTTCGCCGGCATGCGTGGTCACTTCGGAGCGTTTTTGCCCTGGCGGCATCCTCACGAGGATCGCTTCGAGCTGACGGCCGCCCGTCAGATTGGTCAGCCGCGCAAACAGATTGGCTGAGTCCGCGAAACCGAAAAACTTCAACTGATCGCCACGGCACACCGAGCGTTCTTCGCTTGGCGTGTCGACGAAATACTGCACCGTCACCCCGAGTGCCTGCGCAATCCCGGCCAGCGACGTGATGGACGGTGACGCCAGACCGCGTTCGACTTGCGACAAGAACGGCTTGGAAATACCTGCCGCGGTTGCCGTGTCGTCCAGGGTGCGCTTGAGCCGTTGCCGCAGTGAGCGGATCTTGCTGCCGAGTTCGAGTGCCGGATTGTTCTGTTGAATTGTCGTGACCATAGCAGGAGGAAATTAGCCCGTCAAAATTTGTTTGATATGAGTAAATATGGTTTGATAGCGGTTTAGGCCGGGGCCGCGGTCCATTCAGCGCCCGGTCATGCGAGCGACCGTTTTTCGAGACAACATTCTATGTTGCCAGAACCGAAATGCGCGGCCGCCGTTTGACCGATGTTGATCCGCGGACCGTTTTCCAGAATCAGTTTTCCGCGCCGCGTGGGCCGCCCACGTGCCGCCGCAACCGTAAGAGCAAGAGGACCATGATGAATTCATCCAATCCGCCCGGCGCACCGGTCTCGCAGACCCGTTCGTTCTCGACGGTCTTCCTGATCGAGATGTGGGAGCGCTTTGGTTATTACGGGATGGCCGCGCTGCTGGTCCTGTTCATGATCGACAAGCTGAACTTCACCGACAGCCATGCCACCCTCACGTGGGGCGCGTTCACGGCGCTGGTGTACGCGTCGCCCTCGATCGGCGGCTGGATCGGCGACAAGATTCTCGGCGCGCGCCGCACGATGATCTTCGGCGCCGTGGTGCTGGCGGCCGGCTATTTCATGCTGGCGCTGCCCAATGAGCAATTGAGCTACATGTACGCGTCGCTCGGCGTGATCGTGGTGGGCAACGGGCTTTTCAAGGCGAATGCCGCGAACCTCGTGCGTCGCATCTACGAGGGCGACGACGCGCGCATTGACAGCGCGTTCACGATCTACTACATGGCGGTCAATATCGGCTCGACGGTGTCGATGCTCGCGACACCGTGGATCAAGGACCATTGGGGCTGGCACACGGCATTCGCGGTCTGCTGCGCGGGCATGCTGCTGTCGGTGCTGAACTACTTCATCATGTTCCGCACGCTCGCGCATATCGGTTCCGCGCCGGACGCCGGACCGATCCGTTGGAAGCGCGTCGGCGCGGTCGCGCTGGGCGGTATCGTGCTCGGCACGGCAACGATGTTCGTGCTGCAGCACAAGGCGATTGCGGTGGCCTGCGTCTACACGGCGGGCGTCGCGATTCTGGCGATCTTCGGCTACATGCTGGTGAAGTGCGAACGCTCGGAGCGCGCGGGTCTGGTCGCCGCGCTGATCCTGACCGCGCAGGTGATCCTGTTCTTCGTGTTCTATGTGCAGATGTCGACGTCGCTCACGCTGTTCGCGCTGCGCAACGTCGATCCGCGTTTCATGCTGTTCGGCGAGACGCTCTTCACGTGGAGCGCCGCGCAATTCCAGGCGCTCAATCCGATCTGGATCATGATGCTGAGCCCAGTGCTCGCGCTGCTCTATACGAAGCTCGCAAAGAGCGGCAAGGACGTGCCGGTTGCGGTCAAGTACGCATTCGGCTTCGCGGTGGTGGCGGCCGGCTTCTTCGTGTATGCGGCGAGCGGCAACTACGCGGTGAACGGACGCGTGTCGTCGTGGTTCATGGTGGGCGGCTACGGCCTGTATTCGCTCGGCGAATTGCTGGTGAGCGGGCTGGGTCTCGCGATGATCGCGCGCTACGTGCCGGCGCGCATGAGCGGCTTCATGATGGGCGCTTACTTCGTTGCAACCGGCGTGTCGCAGTATCTGGGCAGCGTGGTCGCAAACTTCGCGCAGATGCCGGCGGGCGATCTGGACCCGCTCGAATCGTTGCCGTTGTACACGAAGCTGTTCACGGGCCTGGGCTGGCTCGCGGCGGTCGGCGCGCTGGTTGCCGTGCTGCTGTTGCCGCTGATGCGCAAGCTTTCGCGTGAGCATCAGCGCTGCAGCGACGAGGCGCGCGAGAGCGCGCGGCAAACCACTGCGCTGAGTGGTGCGAGCGCGGATTAAGCCAGTCGGCGGCAGAATGAAATGGCGCGCCGCGTGTTACACGGGCGCGCCATTTTTGCGTTCTGGGTCATGCTTTCGCGTTCGTCCCTTCGATGGCGGCGACCGAGGTAAGCTTGCGGCTGGCACCGGCCTTTCGGTTCTGCCATTTCCCGTATATTTCAGGTAACCACTCGGATGGACATCCACATTGCGGTTGAAGGGCGTCACGATCTGTCCGGACAGATCTACCGGCAGTTGCGTGCCGGCATACTCGCAGGGCGTCTCGCCGGCGGCACACGCCTGCCTTCCACGCGCGATCTCGCGACGCAACTGGGCGTGTCGCGCAAGACCACGCTCGACGTATTCGAGCGGCTGCTCTCCGAAGGCTATCTGAGCGCCCGCGCCGGTTCGGGCACCTTCGTCGCCGATGGTCTCGAGCGTCTTCCGGTGGAGCGCTCGCCGCATGCGCGGGCCGCCGACTCCGCGCGCGAGCGGGTGACGGCGAAACAGCAAGCCGCGGCGCGCGCCCAGCCGCTGTGGGAGCAGATGCCTGAGACCTTGCCGCTGCCGCGGCCTACAGTGGCCTCGCCGTACGACTTTGTCGGCGGCGCGACCGACAAGTCGCTGTTCCCCTTCGACGTCTGGCGCCGCTGCGTGAACCACGCATTGCGGATGCAAGCCCGCGGCCCGGGCACGTATCGCGACGTGGCCGGCGAGCAGGAGTTGCGCCTCGCGATTTCGCGCTATCTGGCGTTCAACCGCGCGGTCACGAGCAACTGGGACGACGTGATCGTCACGCAAGGCGCGCAGCACGCGCTCGATCTGATGGCACGCATCACGTTGCGGCCCGGCGAGATCGCGGCGCTCGAAGATCCCGGCTATCCACCGGCCCACGCCTGCTTCACGGCCACGGGCGCACGCGTGGTGCCGGTCCCGGTGGACAGCGAAGGCCTGATCGTGAGCAAGCTTCCGGACAAGGCGCGGCTCGTCTATGTGACGCCCTCGCATCAGTTCCCACTCGGCATGCCCATGAGTCTGGAGCGGCGGGTCGAGTTGCTCGAATGGGCGCAGAAACGCGGCGCCGTGATCATCGAAGACGATTACGACTGCGAATACCGCTTCGAAGGCCGGCCGATGGAGCCGCTGAAAAGTCTCGACCGCGCCGGTCTCGTCGCTTATCTGGGCACGTTTTCGAAGACGATTTTCCCGGAGCTGCGGGTCGGCTACGTGGTGCCCCCGGCCTCGCTCCATGGTCCGCTGCTGAAGGCCCGCCAGATCGCCGACTGTCACGGCTGCACGCTCACGCAAACCGCGCTCGCGACCTTCATGCTCAACGGCGACTTCGCCAAGCATCTGCGGCGCATGCACAAGACTTATGCGGCGCGCCGCGCGATGCTGCTGAAGCACTTGCGGGGCGATCTCGCGCCGTGGTTCGAACCGATCGTGCCGACTGCCGGCATCCATCTGGCAACGCGGCTGAAGGCGCCGTTGACCGAGGAAGCGCTGGTGGGCGCCGCGCGTGAGGCGTCGATCGGTTTGTATGGACTCGCGCCGTTCTATTGGCGCGCGAAGCCGGAGCCCGGCTTGATGTTCGGCTATGGCAACATCGCCGTCGAGCATATCGATGCGGCGCTCACGAAGCTCGCCGAGATTCTGCCGCGCCTCTAAAGGCAGCGTGTTCGACGTGCCGAACATGAGCCCGGTGGCGTCGCAACCGGCATGCGCGGGACCGAATTTTCCGCTGGTGCTCTCGAACGTGCTCGGCGCGAAATCGCAGCAGCCGATTTTCAAGCCGTACACGCTCATCGAGCGCGCGCTGACGGCCACGACGCCCGACGGCAAGACCGTCAGCGCGCCGGTGAAAATCGGCGTGATCGGCTTCACGCCGCCCGCGATCATGGCGTGGGACAAGCGCTGGCTCGACGGCAACGTGTACACGCAAGGGCTGGTGGAAAGCGCTTCGAAGTACGTGCCGGAAATGAAGGCCAAGCGCGCGCAGATTGTCGTCGCGATGTCGCATGGCGGCCTTGACGATTCGACCTATTCGCCTTCGATGGAAAACGGCAGCTACTATCTTTCGAAGGTGCCCGGCATCGACGCGATGCTGATCGGCCACTCGCATCAGGTATTCCCCGACAAGAACAGCACGGTCACGCAATTCGACCTGCCGGGTGTCGACAAGGTGAAGGGCATCGTCAACGGCGTGCCGACCGTGATGGCGAATTTCTGGGGCAAGCATCTCGGCGTGATCAAGCTCGCGCTGAACTATACGAACGGCACATGGGCGGTGGACCGCAATTCGAGCACGGCGCAAGCGCGTTCGATCCAGAACGCGGATAACAGCTACGTGGCGGTCGATCCAGCGATCTCGCAGGCGATTGCGGCCGAACACAGTGCGACCAGCGCTTCACGAAGGTGGCGACGGCCGGCCAGGTGACTTTCACGGCGGCGCCGAACCTGGTCGCGCTCGCGCAGAGCAACGGCATTACCAACGTCACTCAGCTCCGGGCCGACGACGGCATCGGCAAGGGTCTCGCGGTCTACTCGGTGAACCTCAACCAATGAGGGCGCGTTTCTCTCTGAAGCTGGCGGTCTTGGCGGCGACTGCCTCGCGACGACGCGCTGGCGCGGCAATGGCTGACGCGCGCGGCCAATGCGGAGTTACCCGAAGCCAATCTGGCGTTGGCCATCGCCTATCGCAATGGCGAGCTCGGGATGGCGCGCGACGAAGATGCGTATTGGGCCCACGTGAAAGAGACCGAGCACGATCTGAAGCACGTCAGCCGGCCATGATCGCGCGTTAAGGCGTTGAAGCGTTGAAGCATTGAAAAGGCCCTGCGCTTTTCTGTCGCAGAACAACCTTAGCCGCCCCCTGCAGAGATATTCGCTGCAGGGGGCGTGTTTTTTCCGCCGCATGAATTGGCATGGCGAGCGCGTCGGCGAGCTTTGGTTCGACCATCGAGTCGCCGTCCTTCGGTCATCCCCTTACGCCGAAAGTGCCTCTATTCAGGTATCGAAACGATCTGTAACGCGCGTTACGTGTTCGTGTTGCAGACCGCTTCGAAGCACGCCGACGCACGTTTACCCGCTAAAACAAGGATCAAAATGTGTTGCGAAGTCAGCGCCGCGCAACAAACCTTCGCTGTTATACACAAAAGAGTCGCGCAAATCGTATTAGCGCTTGTAGAATCCGGCGTTGAAGCGTGCACATACCGTGTGCGCTTCGTGCAATTCACTGACCACTACAGGTAGGAGAAACATGCCGACTTCCGCAAAAAAGGTGGCCAAGAAGGCTGCTGCCCCGGTACCGACCAAGAAGGTTGCTGCAAAGAAAGTCCCTGCGAAGAAAGCCGTCGCAGCTAAGAAGGTCGCCGTGAAGGCTTCCAGCGCTCCGTCGCCGATCAAGGACACCTTCACGAAGGCCTCGCTGGCTGCACACGTCGCTGAACGCGCCGCTGTGGAACCGAAGACCGCCAAGGCCGTGCTGGCCGCGCTCGAAGACACGATCCTCGGCGCCGTGCACAAGAAGGGCGCTGGTGAATTCACGCTGTCGGGTCTTCTGAAGATCGTCGTGCAAGCTGTGCCGGCGAAGAAGAAGCGCTTCGGCAAAGACCCGTTCTCGGGTGAAGAGCGTTGGTTCCCGGCCAAGCCGGCTAGCGTGCGCATCAAGGCACGTCCGCTGAAGAAGCTGAAAGACGCAGCAGCAGGCTGATCGCGCTTCATGCGTTAGCGCGGTGTTTAACCGTGCGGTTCTGGCAGCGTGCTTCTAGCCGTCTGTTTTTAACCGTGGCTAACGTTTGAGCCGACCCGCAGTGCGAGTTGTCCAGATCCCCGTGGATGCGAATCCGCGGGGATTTTTTATGCGTGGCCTCGGCGCTTTGCGAGGTGGCGCAAGCGTGCCGCGGTCCTGCCGCGGGTTCGACTCCGCTCCGAAGAAGGCCCCGTGTCAGGTTTTGGCAATGACAGCCGCCGCCCGCCACCGTGCCCCTTGTGCACCGTACTAGCGCATCATGGGCCGCCGCAGTACGATGACGGCGAGGCCGTGCCAGTCGGGATGCGCTGTTAGCGTGCATGCACCGTGTTTTGCACGCAAAAGCTCAATGGCATAGCGCTTGCTTGATCGATTGTCGAACACCGAATGCGCAGCGCATTCGCCTTCTATCCGACAACAAGAGCGGGGCGTGACATGCGATGCTATGACGAGATGCGTCATCATGACGATGCCGTGCGGCCACACTACGCGCGCTTTGAGCGGTGGCTGGTAAAGCAGGGCAATGAGGCGATCGCACGCAAGCGCGCGGAAGCCGACCTGCTGTTCCGCCGGGTCGGCATTACCTTCGCGGTGAACGGCGATCTGTCCGGCACCGAGCGGCTGATTCCCTTCGATCTGATTCCGCGCATCATTCCGCGCAGCGAGTGGCAGACGCTGGAGGCCGGTTTGCGCCAGCGGGTGCAGGCGCTCAATCTGTTTATCCACGACGTCTATCACGATCGCAACATCGTGCGCGCCGGGATCGTGCCGGCCGAACAGGTTTATACCAACGCGCAATACCGTCCCGAGATGCAAGGCGTGAACGTACCGCTCGGTGTTTACGCGCATATCGCCGGGGTCGACGTGGTGCGCGCGGGCGACGAGGGTGAGTTCTACGTGCTCGAAGATAACCTGCGGGTGCCCTCGGGCGTGTCCTACATGCTCGAAAACCGCAAGATGATGATGCGGCTTTTCCCCGAGCTGTTCGTGCAGAACCGCATCGCGCCGGTCGCGCATTATCCCGATCTGCTGCTCGACACACTGCGCTCGGTGGCGCCTGAGGGTGTCGACGATCCGGTCGTGGTCGTGCTCACGCCGGGCATGTACAACTCCGCGTATTTCGAACACACGTTCCTCGCGCAGCAGATGGGCGTGGAACTGGTGGAAGGCAAGGATCTGTTCGTCGACGACAACTATGTGTTCATGCGCACCACCCAGGGGCCCAAGCGCGTCGACGTGATCTACCGCCGTGTCGACGACGATTTTCTCGATCCGCTGGCCTTTCGCAACGATTCGGCGCTCGGCGTGCCGGGTCTGTTGACCGCGTATCGCGCTGGACGTGTCGCGCTTGCGAACGCCATGGGTACCGGGATCGCCGACGACAAATCGATCTACCCGTACGTGCCGGAAATGATCGAGTTTTACCTCGGCGAGAAGCCGATCCTCAACAACGTCCCCACGTTCCAGTGCCGCAAGCCCGACGATCTCGCCTACACGCTTGCGCATCTGTCTGAACTGGTGGTGAAGGAAGTGCACGGAGCGGGCGGCTACGGAATGCTGGTGGGACCGGCGTCGACGAAAGCCGAAATCGAATCGTTCCGCGAACGCCTGATCGCACGGCCCGCGGGTTATATCGCGCAGCCCACGCTGGCGCTCTCCGCGTGTCCGACCTTTGTCGAGGCGGGTATCGCGCCGCGCCATATCGACTTGCGGCCCTTCGTGCTGTCCGGCAAGAGCGTGACGATGTGCGCCGGCGGGCTCACGCGCGTGGCGTTGCAGGAGGGCTCGCTCGTCGTCAATTCGTCGCAGGGAGGCGGGACTAAAGATACGTGGATGGTCGACTGACGCGATCGCCAACGCGATCGCCAACGCGGTTGCCACGGTGGCGCATGTCACCGCCCATGCAACTGATGCAACTCATGAAGCCATCCCGGCCACCGCGTGCGCAACCTAACGCGCCGGCAGATGAATCAAACCGCCGCCGGCTCACACGGATAACCCGCGCGGACCTCTTACTTTTGCACAGGTCTCGCGTCATCAGATACGGAACGCCGTCATGCTAAGCCGAACCGCCGATCACCTCTTCTGGATGGCCCGCTACATGGAGCGCGCGGAGAACACCGCCCGCATGCTCGATATCAACCTGAAGGCGCTGCTGTTGCCGCAAACGCCCGAACAGGAGGCGCGCGCGCAACGTTCGGTGCTGCGCATCTCCGAACTCGAGTCTGCCTTCGCGCAACGCTACGACGAACCGACCCGCGAAAACGTGCTCGATTTCATGGTGGCCGATGCGACCAATCCGTCGAGTATTCATTCGTGCTTGCAGGCCGCGCGTGAAAACGCGCGTGCCGTGCGCGGCACCTTGACGACCGAATGGTGGGAAACCATCAACGACACCTGGCTCGAGTTCAACGAACGTGCCGCGTCCGGCCAGGCGTCGAGCAATCCGGGTGCGCTGTTCGAATGGGTGAAGTTCCGCTCGCACCTGTCGCGCGGCGTGACGATCGGTACGGCGTTGCAGGACGACGCGTTCTTTTTCACGCAACTCGGCACCTTCCTCGAGCGCGCCGACAACACCGCGCGGATTCTCGACGTGCGCTTTGCCGACGTCGAGCCGAATTCACGCGACGCCGCGCGCCAGCTCGAGGACTTCTACTACTGGACCTCGATTCTCAGTTCGGTGTCGGCGCTGGAAATTTATCGCAAGGTGTATCGCGATGTCGTCACGCCGGCGCGGGTGGTCGAATTGATGATCCTGAACCAGCAGATGCCGCGCTCGCTGCTCGCTTCACTCGAAGGCGTGTGCGCGAATCTCGCGATGCTGCGCACGTCCGGCTCGAACCAGTGCGAGCGGTTTGCCGGCAAGCTGCGCGCCGAGCTGGTGTACTCCGACATCCGGCAGATTTTCGAAGCCGGCCTGCACGCCTATCTGACACAGTTCCTTGCTCGCGTGTTCGAGCTCGGCAATCTGGTTGCGCGTACCTATCTGATGCTGCCAGTCGCCTGACGGAGTTTTTTATGTACCTGACGATCCGCCACGACACGTCCTATCGTTACGAAGCGACTGTCCACTATTCGATCCAGCAACTGCGGCTGACGCCGTCGAGCGGCGCCTCGCAGGTGGTGCGGCGCTGGAGCATCGATGCGCCCGGCAAGCTCGACGCGACCTTCGATGCCTACGGCAATGTGCTGCATACGCTCGTCATCAACAAGCCACATGGCGAGATTCGTCTGCATGTGGCGGGCGAAGTGGACACGATTCCGCTGATCGACGGTCAATTGCCCGACGCCGTCGGCCCGATTCCGCTCGAGCATTTCACCTGCTCGACGCGTCTTACCGAGGCCGACGCGGCGATTCGCGAGCTGGCCGCATCGGTGTCGAGTCTCGCGAGTTCGAGCAATCTCATCGAGTTATCCGAACAGATCGTGCAGCGCGTGAAGTACAACTCCGGTATCACCGAAGTCACCAGCACGGCCGCCCAGGCGCTCGCGCTCGGCAACGGCGTGTGCCAGGACCATGCGCATCTGATGCTGGCCTGCTGCCGCGCACGCGGTATTCCGGCGCGCTACGTGAGCGGCTATATCGAACCAGGCGATGTGGGCCCCGCAAAAAGTCCTCTTGGCGAAGAGCACGGCGCGAGCCACGCATGGGTCGATGTATGGCTCGACGGCAAGGGCTGGATTTCCATCGACGTCACGCATGCCGCGTTTGCCAGCGAGATCTACTGCCGCCTCGCCGTCGCACGCGATTACGAAGCCGCCGCACCGGTGCGCGGCCGGCGTATCGGCGGGCTGGACGAGCAGTTGAAAGTGTCTGTCACGGTCAGTGCGCAGTCGCCGCAATAGGGGCAGCGCTGCGTTTTTGACGTTTGCGCTCGGTGGCCGCGAAAGGACCGCCGGAACGCGTCCCCAGCGAGCGCCACCCCGCATAGCTGTTCAGTTTGCCCGCGCTGTGGCCGTAATACGCGGTGAACGCGTCTGCGCGCCGCATTACAATAGCGGCGTTCTGTCGTTTTTTTGCGGGTACCTTTCGTTATGACTTACTGTGTCGCGATGTCGGTGGACGAAGGGCTCGTGTTCCTCTCGGACACGCGCACCAATGCGGGCGTCGATCACATCAGCACCGCGCGCAAAATGTCGGTGTTCGAGCATCCGGGCGAACGCATGCTCGTGCTGCTGGGCGCCGGCAATCTGTCGCTCACGCAAGCCGTGCTGCACGAGCTCTCCGAACCGACGGATCCCGCGCTGCCCACGCTCTGGAGCGCGCCCACCATGGCCGACGCGGCCCGCGTGATCGGCCGCGCGGTACGCTGCGTGCATCAGCGCGAAGCCGAGGCGTTGCAGGAATTCGGCGTCGACTTCAATTGCAGCTTCATTCTGGGCGGTCAGATCGCGGGCAATCGGCCGCGTCTGTTCATGATCTATGCGGCGGGGAATTTCATCGAAGCGTCGGCCGTGAATCCGTATTTCCAGATCGGCGAGGCCAAGTATGGCAAACCGATCATTGACCGCGTGCTCACGCCTTCCACACCGCTCGACGAAGCCGCCAAGTGCGCGCTGATCTCGATGGATTCGACGCTGCGCTCGAATCTGTCGGTCGGTTTGCCGCTCGATCTGCTGGTCTACGAGAAGGATTCGCTGCGCGTCACGCGCTTCGTCTCGATCGATCACGACAACGCCTACTTCGAGATGATTCACCGTACGTGGGGCGAGCGGCTGCGTCAGGTGTTCGGCGAGATTCCCGATCCGGACTGGCAGGATTCGCCCAATGTGCCGCTGCTGCAGCGCGAGCGGACGCTGGTGCTGCATCGTGCGCCGGTGGGCGCCGACGGTGTCGAGCATGAACTCGATGCGAAGCCGGCACAGACGCTGGCGCAATCGGAAAGGGGCAAGGCCCAGCGGCGCTAGGCGATTCGGGCGCTCTTGCGGCCCGGTTGCCTCACAGCGAAGTCGTCGTGAGCCCACCAAACGAAAAAAAACCAGCCACCGGCTTTCGCCTGTGGCTGGTCTTCAACTGCGTGTTGCTTCAGCAGTCCGTCAGGTTCGATTAGAACTTGTGGCGGATGCCCAGGCTGACCAGTTCTTGCGAGCTGGAAGCCGAGTTGTAGCTGTACGAACCGATTGCCGCGCCTGCGTTGACCAGTGTGCCGTTCGAAGCACGTTGTTCGCCGCTTGCGTGCTGATATGCGCCAACCAGGTAGATGTCCGTGCGCTTCGACAGGTTGTAGTCGCCGCCCAGGGAAACCTGGTGATACGTTGCGCCCGCGTCGCCGCTAGACTTCGTGTAGACGTAGCCCACGCCAACCAGCATTGCCGGCGTTGCCTGGTAACCCAGGTATGCGCCGCCGACGTTGTACTTCTGGGTCGAACCGAAGCCCGAGTTCGCGTCCGGCTTGTACTGTGCGTTGCTGTAACGCAGGTTAGCCGTGAACGGGCCTGCTACGTATTGCACAGCGACCGAAGCGATACCGATCGACTTCGCAGCGGCGTAAGCGCTGTTGATCTGGTTGTCGAACGTGCCGTCCGACGTGCTGCCGTTCCAGCCCGGCGTCGGCGGCGTGCCAGCCGTGCGGCTAGCCAGCGTGTTGCCGTTGTCGGCGCGGAAGTAGCCTGCAGCCACGCTGAACGGACCCGTTGCGTACGTTGCAGCGCCCGCCCACGTTTGACCCGAACCCGTCTGGCCAGCCACGCCGCCCAGAGCGTACATACCTTCGAACTGGAAGCCGCCCCACACCGGCGAGGTGTACTTGATGGCGCTGTTCGTGCGCGAGGAGTTGTCGTTGTTGTCGACGTCGCCCGGCGTAGCGAAGGTGGAACCGAAGTAGTTGTCACCCGTCAGCGGCTGAACCAGGTCGACCAGCGGGTCATATTGACGACCCAGCGTGACCGTACCCCATTGGTCGCCCGTCAGGCCGACGTAGGCTTGACGACCGAACATCCGGCCGCCTTGACTCAGCTTGCCGTTGTTCACGTCAAAACCGTTTTCCAACTGGAAAATCGCCTTCAGGCCGCCGCCCAGATCTTCCGTACCCTTCAAGCCCCAGCGATCGCCTTGCAGGTTGCCGCTGACCAGGCCAACCTGGTTGCTGTTATGGCCGGATGCGTCAACCGTGTTGTGAGCGAACTGGACCGATTCGTCGATCAAGCCGTACAGGGTAACGCTGCTTTGAGCATGTGCCACGCCCGTGACGCCGAGAAGCGCCAGCGAGAGGGTAGACAGTGCGATTCGTTTCATCCATTTCTCCACGCAGATGATTAGTTTCGTTGTTGCGGAAAGGAGAATAGCTCACTGCTTCAATCGACAAGAACAGGAAAAAAAAGACTGTCTCTAAAAAGTGACAAACGACGCAAAGCCTTGTATTTAAAGACGGTTAACGATTATTGCCATTTCCGCAATATTGATTCGTTGACGGCACATTATTGTTGTTTTGTTGACAGTGAAGGTTCCGCTACCTTGGTTTTAGACACGCGTTTGAATGGTATTTGTAATCTAGTCGTCTAACCGTCTTCGCCGTTCTGCAGCGTCCACGGAAAAGTGGGGTCACGTTTCGCTTGACGCGGTGTTGTGGACAGAATTTATGCGTTGTGGGTGGGCAGGTCAGTGCGAGCGCGAAGCACGCAGACTTCAGTCAGTTCTCAGCCGCGACGGCCGTTATCGTCCCCATTGCGGCGCGCAAGGGTGGCGGCAGCAAGGCCAGCCGCCGCCGCAAACAGCACCGAGGTCCACGGATTCCGTCTGACATAGCGATCAGCCGCGACGGCCGTGCGGCCGGCTTCCACCAGCGTAACGGCAGCGACGCGTGTCGCTTGTGCTTCAGCGAGGACAACGGTGCGGCCGATCTTGAGTGCGGTCGCCCGCGCTGAAGCCCGGTTGCGCGCTTTCGCCCGCTGCAAGGCCGACGCGGAAGCGGCCGCGCCACGCGCTGCGGCGGCTGCCGCTCCGGTTGCAGGAGCAAAGCCGGCGGCAGCACCGGCGTCGCGATCTTCCTCGCGAAGCAGCGCATCGGCCGATACCGTCGAGGCCGCGAGTACCGAAGCGAGTTTGGCACGGCTGCCGGGCGGCGAGTCTTCCTGCATGCCCCAGCTGCCGCGCGGGTCGTGCACGCGTCCGCGTGCCGCCGAAAACTCCGCGCCGAGCAGAAGCACGGCAGCCGAGAAGTACAGCCACATCAACAACACGGCCAGCGAGCCCGCTGCGCCGAACGAGCTCGCCATGCCGGCATGCGCGATATAGAGCGCGAACAGTTTCTTGCCCGCCGAGAACAATACCGCCGCGACGATCCCGCCGACAAACGCATCGCGCCACCGCACCTTGTCGTCCGGCAGAAACTTCAGAAGGCCAGCAAAGGCGCAGGCCAGCACCAGCAAGCCGACCCCGAGTTGCAGCAGGTTGCCGATCACCACGTAGGGCGAGTCCCCCCACAGCCACTTGCCGATGAATGTGATGACCGTGTCGAGTACCAGCGAGACGATCAGCAGGAACGCGACCCCGAGCACGAGACCGAACGAAATCAGGCGCACGCGCACCAACGCGATCACGCTCGACGAGCGCGGCCCAGTATACGGCCACACTATATTGAGTGCGGTGTTGAGCGAGGAGAAGGTGGCCGAAGCGCCGATCGCCAGCATCGTGAATGAGATGATCGCCGCGACGCCGCTGGCGCTGCCGCTGTGGTGGGCGTTCTCGACGATGGTCTGCACGCCGGCGGCGGCCTGGTCGCCGAGCAGGCCGTGAATGTGATTGAACAGCTCGCCGCGCGCGGCTTCGGCGCCGAAGAACCAGCCCGCCACGGCAATCACCATGACCAGCGTGGGCGCGAGCGAGAATGCCGCGTAGAAGGCAATGCTGGCGGCCATGGCTGCGCAGCGGTCGTCGGCAAACTGTTTGAATGCGCCGATCGCCCAATTGGCCTGCTTGCGGGCCACCAGCTGGAGGTTCTCGGCGGAAAGCGTGTCGATGTCCATGGTCGTGTTTCTCAATGGGATACTGGCGCCCGGATGCGCCGTGTGCGTGCCGTTGAGGTGGCGTCGGGGCGGTCCACGCATCGATACCTTTCGCAAACCTTGTGCCTGTCACTATAACAAGCGTGGCATCGGCATGCGCGCGCGATGCGGCGCAAGCTCGCGTGCCGTTAGAATGTCGACGGACCTTCACACTCTGATCACCATGCACTCGCACGAACTCGTCAAGCAGCTGGACATCATTCCCACGGAACAATTGAGCGCGCATTTGCCTGCGCACGTCGTCGAGCAATTGCCGACCCAGGGCGTCACCGTATTCGCCGTTAGCGACGACGCTTCGGACACCGCCGCATTCAGCGCGCGCTACGGCTTTGGCCTCGAAGACTGCGCCAACACGATCGTGGTCCGCTACAAGAAAGAGGGCGCCGAGCATTACGCGGCGCTGGTCTCATTGGGTTCGCTGCGCCTCGACATCAATGGCGCGGTGAAGGCTGCGCTCGGCGCGCAGCGCCTTTCGTTCGCCAGGCGGGAGGCCGCCGTGGAGCATAGCGGGATGGAGTTCGGCGGTATTACCGCCTTCGGCTTGCCGGCAGACTGGCGCATTCTCGTCGATGCCGCGGTGATGGAACGTGCTCAGATCGTGATGGGAGCCGGGGTGCGGGCGGCCAAGTTGCTGTTGGCGCCCGAGGTGCTGCAGCAGTGGCCGCGCTGCGAAGTGGCCTCGCTTACGCTGCCGGCAGAATGAGCAGCGTGGGATAGATCACCGCGGCCGTGAAGCGGAACTGTGAAGCGGAACGCCGGGAACGTCGACAGCGCGGAGCAGACCGCGCAATCGTCGGCAGGGATTGCAGTGTTCGCGTTTCCGGAGGAGCAGTGATCGAGCCCGCCGCGCTCAGTGCAGGCCGCCCGGCCCCGCTTTGGCGTGGACGAAATAACCTTCGAGGATATCGACGACGCGCCAGAGCGAACACGGTCGCCGGCAATGGCCATCGAAACCGGCTTGTTTGAGCCCGGCAATCGGATCGAGTGGCCAGATGTTGCTCATCGCCAGTAACAGTATTCCGGCATTCGATGGCTCGTCGCGCACAGCGCGCGTAAATTGATAGTCCGAGGCGGAATCGAGCCTTGTGTCCAGCAAGATCGCATGCGGCTTCCACCATTTCAGGAAGCGATCCAGTTTGATCACGTCGGCGGCATAGACCGCGTCGAATCCCTTCAGCGACAGCAGCAGCAACAGCGATTCGCCAATCGCCTTGTCACGGTGCCCTATCATGACCCGGCGCGACGGTGCCTCTTCCACCACGCCACCGAATCTCCAGATTGCGAACTCGGATTCATCCTCGAGCGAAACTCGTCTTGTCACGGGCCCTCCGGCAGGCTTCACGAATCTTCTAATGTAGTAAAAAAGACATGGCTTCGGGACAATTTACCTCTGAGCAATCTTCTCATATTACAGGGGCATGGCGGCCCGGTACGAGCGTTTTTGCTCGACTGCGAGGCGGCTCAACCCGCGCCGCTTCCCGAGATCTCAATGCCGGCGCGGCTCAGCAAGCGCTGGTTGCGCTCCGACAGATTCTTCACACGTAATTGCTTGCCGGCTTTTCGATAGCGTTCGAACAGTCCCTGCAGCGCGGCCAAGGCGGAATGATCCGCGAGCATCAGATGGCTGCAGTCGACCGTGATGTGGCCGGGATCTTTTGCCGGATCGAAAAGCTCGTGAAAGCGGGTGGTCGACGCGAAAAACAGTGTGCCGCGCGGAACGTAGGTTTTGTCGCCGCCGCGATCTTCGATATGCGCGTGAATTTCGCGGGCGTGTTGCCAGGCGAAATTGAGCGCGGCGATCACGATGCCGCACAACACCGCGATCGCCAGATCGGAGAACACGGTGATGGTTGTCACCGCAACGATGACCAGCGCGTCGTTGCGCGGCACCTTGCCCAATACCCGCAGCGAACCCCATGCGAAGGTCTGCTGCGCCACCACGAACATCACGCCGACCAGCGCCGCCAGTGGAATCCGTTCGATCAGGGGCGACAGAAACAGGATGAACATCAGGATCATCACACCGCTGACGATGCCCGACAGCCGCGAACGCCCGCCGGAATTCAGATTGATCATGGTCTGCCCGATCATCGCGCAGCCACCCATGCCGCCGAACAGGCCCGAAGCGATATTTGCCGCGCCCAGCGCGAGACATTCGCGATTCGGCTGGCCGCGGGTTTCGGTGATCTCGTCGGTCAGGTTGAACGTGAGCAGCGTTTCCAGCAGACCGACGACGGCCATCAGAACCGCGTAGGGCAGCACTACATGCAGCGTGTCGAGATTCAGCGGCACGCTGGGCACATGCAGGCTCGGCAGGCCACCGGCGATATGGGCCATGTCGCCGAGCGTACGCGTAGGCAGATGCGACAGTTGGCTGAAGAGCCCCACGCCGACGATCGCGACCAGTGCGGGCGGCGCGGCGCGTGTGAGCCGCGGCAGCAGATAGACGATCAGCATGGTTAGCGCGACGAGACCGCACATCAACAGCAACGCGCTGCCGTGCAGCCATTGTTCGCCTTGCGGCGTGCTTTGCCTGAAGTGCGCCAGTTGCGCCATCGCGATGATGATCGCGAGGCCGTTGACGAATCCGAGCATCACCGGATGCGGCACCATGCGAATCAGCTTGCCCAGCCGCAACGCGCCGAACAGCACCATCAGGATGCCGCTGAGTATCACGGTGGCGAGCAGATATTGCACGCCGTGTTGCACGACCAGCGCCACGATCACCACGGCCATCGAACCGGCCGCGCCGGAAATCATGCCGGGGCGCCCGCCAAATAAAGCCGTGATCGTGCAGATGAAGAACGCGCCATACAAACCCATCAAGGGATTGAGGTGGGCGACCAGCGCGAAGGCGATACATTCCGGCACCAACGCGAACGACGAGGTGAGGCCCGCGAGCACATTGCTCTTGATACCGGGAAGATTGGTGAGCCAACTGGGCGTGGGACTAGCAGTGTTCATCTGAAGGGAACGGAGACTTCGGGTCGAGCCACGTCGGCTTTGCGGCTGCGCAATCGATACGTAAGAGTTGGCATGCCGTCGCTTTCCGCACGCGAAAGTCTTATGCGCGCGGTCAGTGGAGTGGGAAACCGGGGGCAAACAGCGCGGCGATACGCGAGGCGCCAGACAGGATGAACGTCGTGGCAAAGGCGGAGCAGCGGCCAGCAGGATTGCAAAACGGGTGAATTTTACAGCAGTGCGGTCAAAGTGACCGGCGCGGTTGTTAAAGCGTTGATTGCGGAGCGAGTGATAAGGGGTACACGGGATGTCACGCAGCCGCATGCGCGGCTGCGTGACTGCGTGACTGCGCCTGATTGTGTGTGCTAGCGATTGCATCAGCGTGCCATGCGCAATACACCAAAACCATCACCCGCTGGCTCGAACACATTCGCCGCGTGCTTCTCTCAGATGATCAGACGCGAGACCTTGGTGCCTTCGAGCGACACACCGGCCATCAGGCCGCCGTTCGTCAGTACAAAAGCTTCGACCGGGCTGGTAGCGGTCGAGGTATCGACCGCGCCGTTCGCGCCGATCTTCAGCAAGGCGACCGTTGCGTCAGCACCTGCTGCCCATCCTTGACTACCGAGGAATTTGTCGAGCGCCTCTTGTGTCATGAACAGAAACACCAGTGCCTTCGACTGCGCGCCGATCTGCAAACCGAACGAGCCCGCGACGGTGCTGTAGTAGCCCGACGTGCGTCCGCCCACCCGCAGCGCGCCTTCGCCGTATTGGCCGCCGACCCAGAAGCCCGCGGAAATCACGGACGGGAACACCAGCACGCCGCGCGCCTTGCCAACCAGTTCACGCGAACCGTCGACGTTCGCGTACAGACGGGAGAGCGTGGAATCGACACCGGCATTGATCGTGTCGCGCTTGCCGGCGTTCGCCGAAGGCGACGCGCTCGAGGACGGCGACGTGGTTGTGCAGCCGGCGAGACTAAAGCCCGCGGTTGCCAAAGCGGCGCTGGTGGTCATGATGAATTGTCGTCTGCGCATGATTATTTTCCCCTGAGCGTGATGGAGGTTACGTTTTCTGTCTGAACGATAAGTGCCGTGAACGCCGTGGCGCCGGCAAGCTTGTACGTCAATTGCTATTCAGCATTTAACGTGCCTGACGCCGCGGTTCCATCTCAGACAGCCACCACGAGCTGAGGTTCGCGCGGGGACTAACGACGTTCGACGCCGCGTCCCCTCAGTCTCTACGCCGCCGGGCGGATATTCTGATTGTGGCGGAACAGATTGTGCGGGTCGTAGTGCTTTTTCACGGCGGCGAGACGCTCGTAGTTCGGTCCATACGCGTCAGCCACCCGGCCGCTTTCCTCCTCCGTCATGAAGTTGACGTACACGCTGCCGAGCGCGAACGGCGCGGATGCGTCGAAGAAGGCACGAGCCCAGCCAATGCAGCGCTCGTCGTCGCTTGCGTCGTCCCAACGGCCGTGCACGTTCATCGCGTATTGCGTGTCACGACTCGAATAGGCGGTGGCTTCAACCGGCACCCGGCTCGTCTGCGCGCCGATTTGCCCGAAGAAGATTTCGCACTGCGGCGAGGGCAGCTTGCCGATCGCGTCGAGCAGGGCATCGATGAGACCGTCCGAGATAGCGCCTATGTTGTGCGACTTCCAGTAATTGCGCGCGCCTGGCGTGAGCAGCGGATCGAAGGCCTGTTGCCACATGGCGTAGGGCATCGGGCCAAGATGTTCGCCAACGGGTGTGCCGAAGCCGCGCACGGCCTGCACCGCAGCGGGCCCGTTTTCGATCGGACCGGTGTAGCACATCGCGAATACGATGACCGGCTTGCCGTGAGCTTCGGGCGGCAGGAACGGCAGCGGCGGGGCAAGCCGCGAAACGACCCACACGCTCAGATCGTCCGGCATCTGTTCTGCCGCCGTGCGGTACTGGAGCAGGGCATTCTTCGCCTGCTCGATCGGCAATACCACGAGTCCGCCGTAGACCAGTGGCCCAACCGGATGCAGCGCGAATTCGAAACGCGTGACGACGCCGAAATTGCCGCCGCCGCCGCGGATTGCCCAGAACAGATCTTGGTGTGAATCGGCGCTCGCGTGGAGCAACTCGCCGTCGGCGGTGACGACGTCCGCTGACATCAGATTGTCGACGGTCAGGCCGTATTTGCGGCTCAGCCAGCCGAAGCCGCCACCCAGCGTCAAGCCTGCCACACCAGTGGTCGAGTTGATGCCGAGCGGGGTGGCGAGCCCGAACGCTTGCGCTTCGTGGTCGAAATCGCGGAGCGTCGCGCCCGGCTCGACATACGCGCGCCGCGCTGCCGGATCGATATGTACCGATTTCATCGACGACAGGTCGAGCACGAGGCCGTCGTCGCACAGCGCGCTACCGGCGATGTTGTGGCCGCCGCCGCGCACCGCCAGCGGCAGACCGTTGTCGCGCGCGAATGCTACGCCGCGGCGCACATCGGCCGCGCCGGCGCAGCGCAGGATCATTGCCGGATGCCGGTCGATCATCGCATTCCAGATGCTGCGGGCCTCGTCGAAACTCGCATCGCCGGGCAGCAGCAGTTGGCCTCGGATCGCGGCTTTGAGTTCTTCGACGGCACTGCTGGACACACTCACCATGACACACCTCCAGACACAGAAGAGACGCTTTCAAAACACTATTCAGCTGAACAAAGCAAAATGAAAGTGTCTGAAAGGTTTGATTTGCGTCCAGTAAACGGGCCTGCCTCGGTAAGTCAAACGAAGGTAAACCCGCGCTCACGGTTGATATCGCGCGAAAGCTCATGCCACAAGTGTCTGCGCGTCGCGGTGGGAAGGATGACCCTGTGCGCCGCCCGGGATGGTGGAAACGCTTCGGGAAAAGTCGCCGCGAAGAAGTGTTGGTTGGGCGCTGGGGTGGTGGCCGCGTGGCGACACTTCTGCCGCATCAACCCTTCACGAGGCCGCCGTCCACAATCAGATTCTGACCGGTGACCGCGCGCGCCCACGGCGATAGGAAGAACAGCACGGCGTCGGCGAACTCTTCAGGTGTCGTCACGCGCCGCACCGGTGTCGAACTGGCGATCAGGTCGAAGACGAATTCCGGCGTAGCCGCGCTCGCGTCCGTGGTGCGTAGCAGGCCGCCCGAGACCATGTTCACCGTGATGCCGTCTGGGCCGAGATCATGAGCCGCGGTGCGCGTGAGCGATAACAGCGCCGCTTTGGCCGCCGTGTAGTCGTGATAGGGGACCACGGGATTCTGAAACAGATTCGTGCCGACATTCACGATGCGGCCGAAGCCGCGCGAGCGCATGCCCGCGGCTGCTGCTTGCATCGTATTGAGCGCGCCCTTCAGCGATCCGTCCAACTGCTGCTGGAAGCGCGCCCAGTCGATCGAGTCGATTTTCGGGCGGGCGTCGCCGTCGAACTGAAAGTCGGCCAGCGCGTTGTTGACCACTGACACGAGGGGTTGCCCGGTTTGCGCTTGAGCGGTTTCGAACAGACGCGCGACGGCGGTCGCGTCAGTCACGTCGGCCTGGATTGGCAGGGCACGGTCGCCGAACTCTTCTTTTAGCGCGTGGGCCAGCGTTTCGCTCTTGCGGTAATTCACCACGACGCCTGCGCCTTCGCGTATCAGTGCACGCGTGATTGCCGCGCCGAGTCCGCGGGCGCCGCCCGTTACCAGCACCCATTGTTCGGATAAAAGCATCTCTCTGTTCCCGTTGTTGATGAGGTTGCGATTTCCTATTGTCGCCTGATTCGCTTTTTTTTCGCGCGCTTTCCTGGTGAGTGCGGCGACGCATGGATCGCGATGGCGCGGATCCGCAGGCGCTGGTCGATGTGCGTTACGAGGAAACTGCGGAAGAGCGTGAGTGCGTTGTCGGTGTGATGGCCCTCACTCCCGTCTTTGCAAATTCTCTTTTGTGTGCGGACCGACACTTATGCGAAGCGCTTGTTCGCGTCACGGTCAACTCTTTTGCGCGGGATCTGCGCACTTCAATAAAAAATGAGTCTACGGGTTCTTCGATTCATGCGATGAATAAGTCCATGTGAGAAATAAAAATAATAGTTTGGACTGCGTATCTAAAGATAAAAATTTCCGGCCGCTTTAAAGAATGGCAATTGACGATCTTTGACAGTCATGCAACGCAATTAATCGGAAACAGGCCGTCAATCGCACATTGCGTGGGCTAGCGCACGGTCACCTGGTGGTGCTGCGCATAACTTCAACGTCCATCAGGCCCAGCTGTGCCCTTTCAATGCTTTGTTCGCGCGCAGCCAGTTGTCTCTCCCGAATCACGTCAAATCGGACCGGGGTTGTCTGCGGGAGAGATGCAGGGTGTCGCGCGTTTTCGTGTGGCACGCCGCAATGTCGACCGGGCTTTGAAGTTTGACTTTTTTAACGGCGAACAAGGATTCACTCGTTATCAGGATCTGTTCTTCAGAAAACATGATTAGGAGAATGAAATGAAAAAGTACAACGGGGACGGGCGGGCGTTGGGGACAAGCAAAGCGGTATTGGCGGTTGCTGTGAGTCTTTATGCTGCGATGGCGGGCGCGCAAACGAGTCCTGCAGCACCTGTGGCGTCGTCGGCGAATTCGACGAAGCTGATGGTCGCGCAAGCATTGCCGGTCGATTGTCCACTTTTCGACACGCTTGGCTGCAAGCCGGAACACGGTGGATTGCGGGCGTCCACCGCAATTGGCGTGGCAGCGGCGGCTACGGGTCCGGGGTCGACTACGGGCCCACAGAGCAACAATGGCGGCGGGACTTCGTCGAACGGGTCGGGGGCTAACGGTGGTGGAGGCGGCGGCGCGGGAGTCGGTGCCGGGAGTGGGGGGAGCGGGAGCGGTGGGGGCGGTGATGGTGGGACGGGCGGCACAGGCGGCAGTGGTGACGGCGGGACAGGTGGCACAGGCGGCAATGGCGACGGTGGGACAGGTGGCACAGGCGGCAATGGCGACGGTGGAACAGGTGGCAATGGTGATGGCGGTGGGCATCACGGCGGCCATGGTGGCCATGGCGATGGCGGGCATGGTGACGGTGGCCATGGCGATGGCGGCCATGGTGACGGTGGCCACGGCGATGGTGGTCACGGCGATGGTGGCCATGGTGACGGTGGCCACGGTGATGGTGGCCACGGCGATGGCGGCCATGGCGACGGCGGTCATGGCGATGGTGGCCACGGCGATGGCGGCCATGGCGACGGTGGCCATGGCGACGGTGGCCATGGTGATGGTGGTCATGGCGATGGTGGCCACGGCGATGGTGGCCACGGCGATGGCGGTCATGGCGACGGCGGTCATGGCGATGGTGGCCACGGCGATGGTGGTCATGGTGACGGCGGTCACGGCGATGGCGGTCATGGCGATGGTGGCCACGGCGATGGCGGTCATGGCGATGGTGGTCATGGTGACGGCGGTCACGGCGATGGTGGCCATGGAGATAGCGGTCACGGCGACAGCGGTCATGGTGACGGTGGCCATGGCGACGGTGGCCATGGTGATGGTGGTCACGGCGACAGCGGTCATGGTGACGGTGGCCATGGCGATGGTGGCCATGGCGATGGTGGCCACGGCGATGGCAGCCATGGCGACGGTGGCCATGGTGATGGTGGTCACGGCGACAGCGGTCATGGTGACGGTGGCCATGGCGATGGCGGCCATGGCGACGGCGGTCATGGCGCTGGTGGCCACGGCGATGGCGGTCATGGCGATGGTGGTCATGGTGACGGCGGTCACGGCGATGGTGGCCATGGTGACGGCGGTCATGGCGCTGGTGGTCAAGGTGGTAGCGGCCAGGGCAACGGCGGCCAAGGAGGCGGAGGCCAGGGTAACGGAGGCCAAGGTGGTGGAGGCCAAGGCAACGGTGGTCAAGGTGGTGGCGGCCAAGGCAACGGCGGTCAGGGCGGCGGAGGCCAGGGTAACGGAGGCCAGGGCAACGGTGGTCAAGGCGGTGGAGGTCATGGCAACGGCGGTCAAGGCGGCGGAGGCCAGGGTAACGGAGGCCAAGGCGGTGGAGGCCAAGGCAACGGCGGTCAGGGCGGCGGAGGCCAAGGCAACGGCGGGCATGGCAACGGAGGCCAAGGCGGTGGAGGCCAGGGCAACGGAGGCCAAGGCGGTGGAGGCCAGGGCAACGGTGGTCAAGGCGGTGGAGGCCAGGGCAACGGTGGTCAAGGCGGTGGA